>CAWDEY010000026.1:0-193445 GCA_963801505.1 uncultured Nitrospira sp. | reverse complement strand
ATAAGCGTTGATTATATCAAATGCGACGATTTTTCAGTTTATTTATATTGAAAAACTTTCAGATTAACTTTAAAATTCGGTATGTCCATTTTAAGAAAAATAGTTGAACAGAAAAAAAAGCGGGTTTCATATGCAAAATCCGTAACTCCACTTGCGGAGCTGAAAAGCGCCATCAAAAACATCCCCGGGCCGTTAAACTTTGCAAAGGCTGTAAGAAGAGACAACTCGCCTATACGTCTCATAGCCGAGATCAAGAAGGCATCCCCCTCCAAAGGGCTGATCAGGGTCGACTTCAGTCATACTGCAATAGCTTCAGCCTATGAGGTGAAGAAGGTCGATGCGATATCCGTACTGACTGAGGAAGATTTTTTCCAGGGCAAACTGGAGTTTCTGGAAGATGTAAAAAAAATCGTTTCCTGTCCTGTATTAAGAAAGGATTTTATCTTCGACGAATATCAGATATTCGAAGCGCGGGCAAGAAATGCCGACGCAATCCTGCTGATAGCAGCAATACTTGAACTAAAACAGGCAGAAGAGTATCTCCACCTCGCACAGGAACTGGGTCTATCTGTCTTATTTGAGGTCCATGACTTTGCTGAACTTGAAACAGCTCTCAGGATTCAGGCATCTGTCATCGGCATCAACAACAGGAATCTAAAAACACTCGCAATCGATCTCAACACAACTTTCGAGTTGAAAAAAGAAATTCCTGAAGACAGGACCGTTGTGAGCGAAAGCGGCATAAAAACTCACGACGACGTCTAAGACTTGAAGGAGGCCGGCGATCGATGCGATGCTCATCGGAACGTCCCTGATGGAATCCAGGGAAATCGGGGAGAAAATTGATGCTCTAAGAGAAGAATGTTTAAGCGTTTCACAGGAGCTCCGGAGTGTGCTAAAATAAGCCTCTCTGAGAAAGATTTTTTAATAAAATTAAAGACTCTAGGAGGACAAAGATGCAAGAAACAAAAATAGTGCTGCCTGACAGGGAAATACCCAAACAGTGGTACAACATCATGGCAGACATGCCAACCCTTCCCAAGCCTCCCCTTCATCCAGGCACAAGACAGCCTGTAGGCCCGGACGACCTCAGCGCTATCTTTCCTATGGCCCTCATTGAACAGGAAATGACTACAGAACGGTGGATCGATATTCCAGAGGAGGTCCTCAATATATACGCCCTCTGGAGACCCTCGCCGTTGTTCCGCGCGCACCGGCTTGAGAAGGCCCTTGGCACTCCGGCAAAAATTTATTATAAATACGAGGGCGTGAGCCCTGCGGGCAGTCACAAGCCGAACACCGCCATCCCCCAGGCTTACTATAATAAAAAGGCTGGTATCAAACGTATCGCCACAGAGACCGGCGCAGGCCAGTGGGGTTCGTCCATGGCACTGGCTGGCAAACTTTTTGGGCTAGATGTCACAGTCTACATGGTGAAGGTGAGCTATGGCCAGAAACCCTACCGCAGGATGATGATGGAAACATGGGGAGCCACTTGTCACGCAAGTCCTTCGACAGTGACGAACTCGGGAAGAAAGGCCCTCGAAATTGACCCGAACAACCAGGGCAGCCTCGGCCTTGCCATTTCCGAGGCTGTTGAAGACGCAGCCACTCACGATGATACGAACTATGCCCTCGGCTCAGTGCTGAACCATGTGTGCCTGCATCAGACCGTGATCGGGCTTGAGGCCAAGAAACAAATGGAGATCGCGGGCGACTATCCTGACGTCGTGATCGGCTGCTGCGGCGGCGGAAGCAACCTGTCCGGCATAGGCTTTCCGTACGTGCATGACAAGATCGGGGGCAAGAAGGTGCGCATCGTGGCAATAGAACCCGCGTCCTGCCCCACACTCACCAAGGGCGACTTCCGTTACGATTTCGGCGATGTTGCCGGACTGACTCCCCTGATGACGATGTATACCCTCGGTCATGACTTCATGCCACCCGGCATCCATGCAGGAGGGTTGCGTTACCACGGCGACTCGCCGCTTATCTCACAGCTCTATCACGACAAGCTTATCGAAGCCAAAGCATACAACCAGATACCGGTATTCGAGGCCGCATTGCAGTTCGCCAACACCGAGGGGATTATCCCGGCCCCTGAGAGTGCGCATGCGATCCGCGGGGCCATCGATGAAGCGCTTCAGGCCAAGCAGGAAGGCAAACAAAGGACGATCCTTTTCAACCTGAGCGGCCACGGGTACCTGGATCTTCAGGCCTATGCAGATTATCACGATGGCAAACTCCAGGACTATGAATATCCCGAAGAGATGATTAAGGAAGCCCTGAAAAAACTTCCCGTAATATAGTGGACATATGCCCGGCAGTGTATTCCTCCTGCCGGGCCTGACCTCATGACAAAAATTAAGATATGCGGCATAACAAACATTGAAGATGCGGAGGCTGCGATAGCCTTCGGTGCGGACGCCCTCGGGTTCATATTTTTTCAAGAAAGTCCGCGCGAGATCTCACCGCAAGGAGCAGCAGCGATCATAGCCAAACTGCCTGCCTTTATTACAACCGTTGGTGTATTTGTCGATAAACCCAGAGAAGAAATCCTGAAGATAGTCGACCAGACCGGCGTCTCTGTTATACAGTTGCACGGCGAGGAATCCCCGGAAGCTTGCCTACTGCCAAGAAAAATAATAAAGGGCGTGCGGGTAAAAGCACTGGAAAGTCTTGAGCCGCTCAGAAGATACCAGGGCCTCGTATCAGCTTTCCTGCTGGACACATTTGCTCCGCATATGCCTGGCGGGACCGGGCAGGTCTTCAACTGGGACATTGCTGTCGAAGCAAAAGCCTTTGGCAGAATCATACTCGCTGGAGGACTCACACCTGAGAATATCTCAGAGGCGATCAGACGGGTAAGGCCCTATGCAGTTGATGTCAGCAGCGGGGTTGAACTTGAAAAAGGTAAGAAAGACCATCATAAAATGAAATTATTTATTGAAAGGGCGAGATCAGCAAGCAAGCCTTAGGATACTTTTTCGGCGGGTTTTGCATTGGTCGCAACCCTGATGACTGTCTTTACATTGCCCCTCGGGTTAAAATCGCCCACCACTTCAAGGAACCTCGGCTTCAGCTTCTTCTTCAACTCGTCAAAGATTTTATTCGCGCTTTCCTCATGGGAAATGTACAGATTCCTGAAAGAGTTCAGATAGAGCTTCAACGACTTCAATTCCACGATTTTTTCATTGGGAACGTATTTTATTATAATGTTCGCATAGTCAGGGTAGCCTGACCTCGGACAGAGGCAAGTGAATTCAGGGAAACTGATATTTATCTCATAATCCCTCTCCGGATGCGGATTCTCCCATATCTCAAGGCGCACACTTTTTATCGCTTTCTCACCATACTTCATTTTGAAAATCTACCATTTGAACTGAATTTTTGTAAAGCCATTCTTGACAAAATGTTTTTCTTCTAGTATTTTAGAATTAGTTCAATTCTTCTTTTTAATAAATAAAAATCCCGCATGGACAGGACTATAACCTCCCGGGAATCAAATGCCCTAAAGTATAATCACCCAAATGAGGAGCAAAATAATGGGAAATATCTCAATATCCGAATTAAAAGAAAAAACTATCGAAGAACTTACCACTGTTGCCAAGGAACTTAAGGTCGAAGGCGCCTCAGGACTGAGAAAGCAGGACCTGATCTTCGCGATCCTCCAGGCACAGACAGAAAAGACCGGGAACGCTTTTTCAGCCGGAGTCCTGGAAATCCTTCCTGACGGCTTTGGTTTCCTGCGGTCGCCTGATTACAGTTATCTTCCCGGTCCTGATGATATATATGTTTCGCCTTCGCAGATACGGAGGTTCAACCTCAGGACAGGCGACCTTGTATCAGGCCAGATAAGGCCGCCAAAGGAATCTGAGAGATATTTTGCCCTGTTGAAGGTTGAGGCTATAAACCACGAATCACCTGAAGAAAACGTCAAGAGACCGCTCTTCGATAACCTCATCCCCTATTACCCGACCGAAAGAATAAAGCTCGAACACGACCCTACGGACTATTCAACCAGGGTCATGGAGTTCATCACTCCTATCGGTATGGGCCAAAGAGGCATGATCGTTGCTGCTCCGAGGACCGGCAAAACCATGCTGCTTCAGTCTATTGCAAAGGCCATCAAAAAGAACCACAAAGACATTCATCTTATAATATTGCTGATAGACGAACGGCCCGAGGAAGTTACTGACTGGAAGCGCCAGGTATCTCAGGCAGAGATCATCGCCTCGACCTTCGATGAGCCTCCCCAGAGGCACTGCCAGGTATCAGAGATGGTCATCGACAGGGCTAAGCGCCTTGTTGAGTCCAAAAAAAATGTGGTCATACTTCTCGACAGCATAACGAGGCTTGCCAGGGCATATAACGCAATCATGCCATCAAGCGGAAAGGTCCTCTCAGGCGGTCTGGATTCAAATGCTCTGCAGAAACCCAAAAGGTTCTTTGGCGCAGCACGTAATATTGAAACCGGCGGAAGTCTGTCAATCCTTGCCACTGCCCTGGTTGACACAGGCAGCAGGATGGATGATGTCATTTTCGAAGAGTTCAAGGGGACCGGCAATATGGAGCTGCACCTCGACAGGAAGCTTGTAGAAAAGAGGATATTCCCTACAATCGATATCAATGCCTCTGGCACCAGAAAAGAAGAACTGCTGGTAGAAAAGGATGTGCTTGCCAGGATGTGGATCCTCAGGAAGGTGCTCAACCCTCTCAGTACAGTGGAGAGCATGGAGTTCCTTCTTGGAAAGCTTTCAGGCACGAAAACCAATAAAGATTTTCTGGATATGATGAACAAATAAAAATTGTATGAACAATCCCGGAAAGGCCAAAAAAATTCTCCTCAGCGGCGCAATCATTGGCGGGATTATCAGCCTCTCAATATCCTTGCTTATGGATACTATGTATGGCGATTCCTTTCAGGGGACATGGCGTGATGCGATTGCAGCAGACCTCAACACATTCTTTTCTCCGGGAGTTTCAAAAAATAGCATCCTTGTAAATATTATGTTTGTTTTTGTCCTCGGCATATTGTCTGCTTTCGGTGCTCTCCTTGGTTTTATTTTCTCTTTTTTTCTCTATAAATTTTTTAGTTTTCTGTCAAACAAATGATGGGAATAAAAGATGGCCGATAAATCATCCAAAACACCATTTTTCATAAGGTTTATTGAAGAGAACCAGAAGGCGATAGTAATCCTTTTACTCCTTGTATCAATAATCGGAGCAATTGTAGGCTTTCGCTATTACAAGCATACCCGGGAAGATCCCGAGTTCTGCATATCCTGTCATATGATGAAGGAGGCGTTCAGATCGTGGCAGATGAGCAAACACAGGGACTATACCTGCCAGACATGCCATACCATGAGCATATTGGAGCAAAACAGGATGCTGCTGGCCTATGTAGTCAAGGGGGCCAATTCGGTCAGACAGAAACATGGGCGTGTCTCTCCCTGGAACGCCTGCAAGGGATGTCACCTTGCCGACGTAGAGCAGGGCTCTGTCACCCTCAGCAACTCCTACGGCCATGCCAAGCACGTCTTCATGCAGAAAATCAGTTGCAGTAAATGCCACACCGGAAGCCTTCACAATTTTCTCCCGGACGAGCAGGCATGCTCTGAATGTCATGCGGACAAACTGATCCACGGCATGGGGATGGAAGGTCTTTCCTGCCTAAAGTGCCACAGCTACAGTGAAAAGGCCCCGAAGATGGTGAACAAGAACAGATGTATACATTGCCATAAGGACCTGCCGACAACGGGCATAATGTCGTCATTGAACTGCTTTGACTGTCACCATCCGCACGGCAAGATAAAGCCTTCGAACCAGGACTGCCTGAAGAACTGTCACGGTAATGAAGCCAGGGTGGGGCAGCACAACCTTCATATGACCAAGGCAGGGCTGAACTGTCAGGACTGCCACAAGGCACATGTCTGGTCCATAGGCAAGAAAGAGGCCCAGCACCTTTGCAGCAGGTGCCACAAGTTGAAAGATCCTGCAACATTTGTCTACTAAACGTATTTGGAAGCTATCAAGCCGGCAAGCTAAAAAACTCTCTTATTCTATAACGTAGCTGACCTTCACCTCCAGGTCCTTTCTGAGTGAATGGTACACAGAGCAGTACTTCTCCTGTGAAAGAGAGATTACCCTGTCCATTTTCTTCGGCGTTATGTTTTCACCCGAGATATGGATGACCATCTCTATCTTCGTGTAGTACTGCGGAGGGGTAGGGTTTCTCTCTCCAACAATGTCAACTTTGAATTTTGATATGACAGCCTTCATCTTCTGGAGGAAGGATACGCAGTCAATCGCCATGCAGCCGGCCACGCTAAGGAGAAGGCTTTCTGTAGGGGTACAGCCCCACTGGACGTGAGCATCGAAGTCTATTTCCTCCCCGCGCTGCGTCCTGCCTTTGAATATGAGTTCCTTGTCCCAGGTGACCGAGCCTTTATTCACCGGAATAATCTTTTCCTTGTATCCCCCCAAGGATTCATCGAGCTGCTCTATGTCTTTATCTTCAGCTTTGCTCATTTCTTTCTCCTTTACATCATAGAATCAAAAATTGCAGATTTCATATTATAGCACAGATAAAAATAGCTTATGGCTAGTCACCATTTACAGAGGTGTCTGGTTTCATGAGTACAGCATATTTGACATAGCAATCCTCAAAATCTGATAATAAAATATGCAGAGATACAGATCATTCGGCGCATTTATGAGGACAAATTTCGGCTTCACAGTCTACAAGGTGAATGTCGATGCCGGTTTCACCTGCCCTAACAGAGATGGCACCCTCGGGCTTTCCGGCTGCATCTACTGCAACAACGACAGCTTCCGCCCGAACTCCTGCAAACCGACTCTTTCGCTGGCAGAGCAGATCGGCAACGGCCTACACCATATTAGGAAAAGGTACAAGGCAAGCAAGTTCATCGTCTACTTCCAACCCTACACAAACACCTATGCACCGCTCGAAACCCTAAGGGAACTTTATACAGAGGCACTGAAGCAGCCTGATATAATCGGCCTTGCGATCGGAACAAGGCCTGACGCAGTCGATGAACAAAAGATCAGCATGATCGAGGAGCTTGCTCAAAAGCACTTTATCCTGATTGAATATGGTCTTCAGTCAATTTACAACAAGAGCCTCACTTTCATAAACCGGGGACACGACTACGCTGCCTTCCTGAAGGCTGTAAATATGACCAGGAACAGGGGTATACACATAGGCGCCCATCTCATTGCCGGCTTTCCGACTGAAACACGGGAGGATATGCTCGCCATGGCAGAGGAGATATCCTCGCTGGGGATAGGGTTTTTAAAAGTACATCAACTGCAGGTCATTAAGGAGACACCACTTGCCGACATGTACAAAGAAAATCCCTTTTATACCTTCTGTTACGGGGAATACGTTGACTTTATCGTGGATTTCATCGAGAGGACATCCCCTGACATTGTTTTCCAGCGGCTCTTTGCAACAGCACCTGAGAACATCCTTATTGCCCCTGACTGGGGCAAAAGCAGACACCGTATGCTCAGCGACATTGAAAAAAGACTTGAAGCGAGAGATACTTATCAGGGCAGTAAATACCTGCTACAACCGGTTCTGCATACAGAGGGCTGACCTCTCTTAATCCTCTTAAGTCTAGCCAAAGATATTTGAAATTTGAAAGACCTCACCTCAGAGACGCAGAGGACGCAGAGAGTTTGATTATATATTTCCGCAGAGAGGGCGGAAATATATAAACCGACGCTTCGAGATTGTAGAAACTGGGTTGTTCTGTTTTTCCGGCCTCTCACCGGAAAGCAGAATTATCTTAACCTCTGCGATCTCTGCGTCTCCGCGGTGAAATATGCCTTCTTTGATGTGAGAGATTTTCTCTAACATCAAACTTGGAAGAATCTATTTCCTAAAGACTAACAGATCCGCCAGTGCCTTTCTTTTTACGCTCTTTGGTTTTTCATCAGGATGTCCCAGGGCAACGACCGCCATGAGATCGAGCTCATGGCCAAGGCCGAGGATGTCCCTGAGCTGCTCATTGCTCCTGATGATCTCGCCAAGCCATACAGCCCCGAGACCGAGTGAGTGGGCCTCAAGCAGCATATTCTGAAGACAGGCCCCTATTGCCTGTATGTCCTTTTCACGGTGGTAGCTTTTCTCTGTATCGAGAAAGACTGCTATCAGCACCTGTGCGGCAAGCACGACTTTTGAGTAATGCGTCAATTCCGAGATCGCCTGTCTGAGTTCCGAGTCTGTTATTACCGCAAACCTCCAGGGCTGATTATTCAGGCCGGAGGGGGCCCACCTGCCTGCCTCCAGGATCCTTTCTGTGAGCTCATCTGAAACAGGCTCTGAGGTGAACTTTCTCACACTCCTTCTGCTTTTTATGATATCTATAATGTCCAAATCAGACTCCTGCTGCAATATTTTTCTTAATGGGCTGCTATAGAAAATATAGACAACAACAGCTGTAAAATCAAGCAAATTAGCAAGGGTATGCAACCTAATCGCAGAGGCTTCAGCGAAAAGTTCATCAGCATCCAGGGGAAAAGATGCCCTGTGTGTAGATTATTGTGATGTAGTAAAATATAGACAGGAAAGCAATATAAATGCAAAAAACGGGGTATCTGTTATGAAGAAACGGCCTGTGATAGCTGTCATCGGAGGAAAAAGGGAAGCGAGGACAGTTCTGAAAGAAGCTGAAGAAGCAGGCAGGCTTATTGCCGAAGGCGGCGCTACCCTTGTCTGTGGCGGCTTAAGCGGAGTAATGGAGGCCGCTTCCAAAGGTGCCCATGTTGCAGGCGGTCTTACGGTAGGCATACTGCCGCAGGACCATAAACAGAAGGCAAACAAGTATATCGATGTACCTATAGCAACAGGGCTTGGCATCGGCAGAAACGTCATCATAGCTCGTACCGCTGATGCGCTTATAGCCATCGGCGGCGGATACGGCACTCTATCAGAGATAGCGTACGGGCTACAGCTGGGCAAGCCTGTAATAGGCATCAGAAGCTGGGACATCAAAGGTGTAATACCGGCGCATGACGCAGAGGATGCTGTGGCCAAGGCGTTCGAGGCCCTTAAATAAAACAGGCTTGATGCTGCTTAAGTGCTATGGCAGAGCTCTCAGGTCTTCCTGTGTTTTCGTAAAGTTTCCTGCAGTCTTTTTGTGATAGCTGCAATGCATTGCACGTTTTCATTTTTTCTGATGATTTGTTGTATAATACTTCCTGTCCTGAGAGCCCCCTTAGCTCAGTAGGATAGAGCACAGGTTTCCTAAACCTGGTGTCGCAAGTTCGATTCTTGCAGGGGGCACCATAAAAATCAAGGGGTTATGAGATTCATGACCCCTTTTATTTTTCTCAGTGTCCATACAGGTGTCCATCCTTCCTTCAATCTTCTTGATTTCCTCCTTTCTATAAGATTGTGTTAAATGACCATAATGCTTTATGGTTGTCTCTATTGATGAATGCCCCATCCATGCCTGAACTGCTGGAAGAGAGATTCCAGCCATAACACAATTAGAGCCAAATGTTCTTCTCAGATCATGGATTACAATATCTTTTAATTCCCGCTCTTGTTGCTGCAGATTGAAATGATCGTCTGAAATTCTTAAATCTTTTCCCCTGCAGATCACAGAAGACATATTCACTTTTCCTTGGTAATGAATTAAGAACATCCAGTGCATGTTTGTTAAGATCAACATAACGTGATTTACTATGCTTGGCGATCTCTGCCCTGACTAAGTAATTCTCTATTTTCAAAATCAACGTCTGACCATTCGATTGAAAGAAGCTCTTCTTTTCGTAAGCCGGTATTCAGATCAAAAATTATCAATGCTTGAAGATGAGGGGCTTTTTCTTCTTTCCCCGCAGATATAATTAAAGCATGTTGTTCCTAATCTCTCTAAGACCTTCAGCACACCTCTCCCCTAAAGGGGAATCGGCGCACAACAGGAGCAGTTTGTTCCACAAGGGCAGCTTTCCTCATTACCTCCCCCATGAAAAGAACTTATTTATCTGGACAGCCTCCACATTTTCGAGCTTTGACAACTTCTCGGGTTCGACATTTGCGATATTTTGGACGATCTCAGAGAAAGCCAGTATCACCATCCCCCCCCTTTGCTATCACATTTTTGCGCTACACCATTTAACGTGGACTCAAATAAATAGGAAGGTGCTATGCGGAGCAGTTAAAGTGAGCATGTAAGGAGTCCAACCGTAAACTTTTGCTTTTTCTAGACCCTCGGAAAGTTCATTACGCCTTCTTTCTGTGATCTTCGGAGAGCAGACAGGACAAGACCAAATTGATCCGCAAGTTTGAAGTCCAGCATAATGATGATTTCCAGATTCATTATGACGGAAGATAAAAATGCCCTGCGAAGTAATAGGCACCCGATGACAAGAATGTAAACGCTTCCACTTGTTAGACGGCAAAGCGATCCCCGCAGAACGTAACAATTGCCATTTAGATAAGTCCTTGTTTTCACAGGAAAGCGAAGAGGGGGGTTGAGTAATCTCAGTATCTTTACCAAGGGGGACAAAAGACGTATTGATATCATCAGAAATATGTTCTGCAGGGTGATTTTTAAACGGTATAAACGAATTGAAAGCCGTGACAGCTACATCTACCCTTGCAGGGGCAGACGCAGCCGCCGCGGCTTTGCCCTTGACCGAGAGTATAGTATTATCTATACTCCTAAGTGAGTGGTCCAATTTTTCTTTTTAAGAGGGGCATGCGCTCAGGTGTCCATCGAAGGTAAATTTCCATTGATTTGCATATACGAGCATCAACAGAGATAAACAACACCTGTTTGGATTGTCTTTTAATTACAACTGGTTAATTACTCAGAAGATTCTGAAGGTTTTGATGAATCGCTATCTGAACTGCTTCCTAAACCTGGTGTCGCAAGTTCGATTCTTGCAGGGGGCACCATATTTTTCAAGGAAATACGGGCTTCTTCGGAAGTCCTTTTTTTCTTTGGTGTCCATGTAGGTGTCCATCCTTCCTTCAATCTTCCGATTTCCTCCTTTCTATAAGATTGTGCTAAATGACCATAATGCTTTATGGTTGTCTCTATTGATGAATGACCCATCCATGCCTGAACTGTTGGAAGTGCTACCCCATCCATTACGCAATATGTAAGGGAGTTGATCTGGCAGGGCAACTTTGGGACGCTGTAGTCGGCATTGACAGTCATTTCCAAATTATGGACAATTTAAGAAGGGATAGACAACATAACTTTACTGACGGCAAAAGGTGGGAGCATGTTAAAGAAGATTTGTTTCATCATGGTAGTGAATCTTTTGCTAATATCAGTTGCACAGGCAGAGGTTAACCTGAATATCTCAGGCTCTCAGGTTGAGATGCAAAACAGCGATACTTTTAGAATGCTTAACGTCACCTCTCCGGAGTACCCTGGCGTATACTGGGTTGATTTTAAATGGGACCCTGTAAATCTTGTATTCGTGCCGGTTAATGTGGGGACTGAAATGCTTTATAAAATTTCCGGGTACGTAAAAACCACTGGCGGCGCAGCCCTCACAGGGGCAGAAATCAGTATAAATAGAGGCACGTGCTCAAACACAGACCAAACCGGGTACTATAGCTGCAATAACCTGTCAAACGGTGTTTATACGGTACTTGCCTCAAAATCCGGATATTCGATTACCCCGTTACCAGCAATCGTGAATTTAAGCAATACAGATAAAGCTCAGGACTTTACTGCTGCCGCAGCAACCTATACGATAAGCGGTACAGTTACAGGCCTGCCCGAAGGCGCCAGTGCTACGATCGGGCTCTCGGGCACAGCAACAAAGTCAACAATAACAGTGGGTGGAGCATATTCGTTCACCGGCCTTTTGGCAGGCAATTATACGGTAATGCCGTCGCTATCTGGCTATATGTTTACTCCGACAAGCAGCAGTTTCTCTTTGTCCTCTGATATCACAAAAAACTTCACTGCCACGCCCCTGCCCTATGATGTTACGACTATAAATTCCTTTCAGGAAATCCTGAGAAATGCCCTTCCCCCTGGCGCTACTGATCTTTACTTGACAGTTGTCCCTGTTGCAGGTAGCGCTTCATTTCAGAATGCTACGAGGGATTGGTTGACGCGCAGGGACATGCTGGTGATGTACGGTGGGGCGGCTTGCGATCAACTAGTCCCGGATCTCAATGATTACAATACAATCATGGCTGGAATCAGCAATGGGACTTTTCCTGTTAGCTCAGAGACAGGAGTAATGGTCAATAACAGGACATTCTATTATAACTTCCAGGATGTTATGAACCAGGGTGTGCTGTTAGGAAGGCTTAACAAGCCGGCAGCACCTGCAGGATGCTACTATGTTTTGATTTATAACGTCTCGTCAACAGACTCCGACTATTCGTTGTTTTTTTCAACCATGGCAAGATAGGTATATGTTATCGAGGGCCTCTTATTACTGAATAGACCCTTGACTGGTCATTCATGAACAGGCTTTGCCTGGCTTACATATGATTATCTCAGGACTTTTGCAAGAAGAGAGGTCGCAACACTCATATGGTTCTCTGGCCGGAGCGATGGCCCGAGCAGCTGGACCTGGCCTGCACGGTTCAGCAAACGATCGTCATAAATTGCTTCCGGGCTGCGCCTTCGCAGTTCCTCCAGGAGATGGGTAAAATTCGCCTGCCTTGTCGGCTGCAGAGCTACACCGAGAGAATCATAAGTCAGTCCGCCTTCCCTGAAGATTAGCGTCTTCTGATCTCCTGCATAAAGGTAAAAAAAACCTTCCCTTGTTTGTACCGTACTCTCCAGGGTTTTCTCTGTTGTTTTGGTCATCTTCAGTCCGCTGGTAAGAAGGGCCATCCCAGGGTCAAACTTTTTTTCTTTTACGGTCTCTGTCACAGTGGACTGCGCGATCGAGGTCCCGCGGATGATCAGATCTATGCTGCTGTAATCGATCGAAAGAATTTCTCCCTTCCTTGATTCTACGAGCAGGGCATCACCGCTGAATCTGAACTTCCGCACAACAAACCCCACAGCCTCGGTCTCCATCTCATCTTCTTTAAGCAGTGCGGCTTCAAAGCCGCCCGCCCGGAGCTTCTTCACTAATTCTTCTGCTGGTCTTATAGCAGCAAAGACACCGACCACTAAGGGCCCTTTGCCCGGGGACCTCAGCCGCGAAAGTGCCTCGTAAACCGTTGCCCCCAAGGCTGCTGCAAGCGCTGCTGCGAGCGTCTCCTTATTATCAGGCAGGTGATGGATCGCTACTATATGCATTAGCTGTCTTGCTTCTGCTCAGTCTTTTTAGTGTTTATGTTCAGTGGGTTATAGAGCGGACACCAGCCGATCGCGCTCGTACCAATAAAGGCGACAGCAAAGACGCCGAGAATCAGGGCCAATGTGCCTGCCACATTACCATTCAATAAGAGTATCAAGATGATGACTGCAAGGACAATCCTTATCAAGCGATCGATTGTTCCCATATTCTTTTTCATATAGGCTTCCCCTTTGCCTTCATTGTACCACCCGAAATAGTTTTTGGTAAGACCAGCTGGAATTGGGACATTTTAATTACAGAAGGGTTCTTTAAACCTATAAAACATTAATACCAGAGGCCACAGTGAAAACATTTTGATATTCAAGCAAAATAAAAATCACAGAGTGATCACCTAAAAGGCGACCAGGGGCCTCTGTGTCGTCTTGTTTTAACTTAAGTTCTCTGTGCCCTCTTTGGTTTAAATGCCGTTTGCAGGTTAAAAGCCTTTAGGGAAAATCTGGCAGGAGGCTCATCAGCCTCCAGAGTCCTTTGCCTTCTTTTTCCTGATATGTCCACTTTTGGTCGTCAATGATAGTTTTCAAGCTTAAAGTGCTTTGTCTGTAATAATCGATCTCGACCTTTACTTCAGCCTCTTTTTTCTTCTCGTCGTATTTTATGTCCATGACCCGGTAGTCTACTACTGCAACATTCTTCGCGGACTTCATTCGCTCCCTGTATCCAGCGTAGATCGAGTCGGCAGGGAAGAGACTGGCTTCTTCCAGCTGGTGCCAGCGCAGCATCTCGTTATAGTTCCTGATATTATTATCGAAGTCAGCCTTTATGCTCCTTTGGCTACTGCAGGAGGCCAGGACAACTGCGATGAGTAAAGAAAAAAAGAGGGTCTTCATAAAGTCCTTTCTTCAGACCTGACGACGTGAGTGCTATCGTTTATTATTTTGCAGAGAATCTCGCTGAGATCTTCTATTTCATAAGGCTTGATAATAATGCCTTTAAAAGCGGATTCCCGGTATTTTGAGATTATAGGATTATCAGCAAACCCGCCTGATACAATAGCCTTTACTTTAGGGTCGATTTCCAGCAATTTATTCATGCATTCCAGACCACCCGTGCTATTCGCTCGCTATCCATTTATGACCAGCAAGTGATTATACTATTATTTATTGCTTATATTGTCAATGTTGGCCTGCTTCAGGGCGACCCGGATTGTCTTCATAATTTCTCCATAAATCAGCTGTATGATTTATCTCATGGCGAAGCTTTTCTGAGGTCAATAATAATGAAAGCAGCTAAAGTACAAAAAAGCAAGTATGTACGCAAACAACACAAAAGGCACATGGGAGGTGTCTGAATGAAACAACAGGATATGATGGATTCACTGCTGTCCCTGGGGGTGCAACGTGGAAAGCTCACCTGCCAGGAGTTGAACGACGCTTTTCCCGCAGAGTTCTTGCCGCTTGAGGAGTTGGAGCGGTTCCTCTGTCTGCTGGAAGGTTTGGGAGTCAAGGTTATTGATTCAGAGGAAGGCAGGAAGAGAAAAACGCGGCGTAGTCATTCATAGAACAATGGCGGATTTTCGTTGCCAGGCCCATTGCCGTTGTTGCAATAAACCTTGACCTTGGGCTACTCGAAAATACAAAAAAGAGCAGACTGTTTTTTCAGTCTGCTCTTTTTTCTCAGGATCGAGAATCAACGATATTAACTCACGCAACAGATGCGTCTCATTTTTTTCTTGCCGTCCGGTGTAACGGACAGGACAACTTCTACCTTGTTTCCGCAATTGCTGCAACACTGTACCTTGCTCTTGTTGCCAGCCCTTGCTGAAACGTCGGTCTTGGACTTTCCCTTTTCTGCCATTTTATTTCCTCCTTTCCATATTTAAAACTCTGATCAATCATTGGATGTTCCCTGCCCCTGTTTGCCAGTCGCATAACTATCCTTAACGGTATTCTTCTGGATGGTAAATCTCGTGCAGGCACGGATGATACGACCGAAGAAAATCACTGAAACTATTTACTATAGTCCAACCTGTAAAATATTGTCAAGCGATTACAATCCAGGGTAGTGGGTCAGTTTGAAATCAGGGGCTCCCGCCCGCAATTATTGGAGGGGACTACGGGCGGGAGCGAGGGATAAGATTAATATTACTGTATTTTCTTCAAGAAAGAACATCCTACCCAAGTAGGGTTAATGGGTTAGTTTGAAATGGGGATTTATTATTTGCTCCATATCACTGGAGGAGTAAGCCATAGTAAGGTTCTAGATACAATAAAGCAAGAATATCTTACTCTAAACACCGGATTTTATGCTTAGGAGACACCATAGTGTAATTAATTAGGACAAGGCCCTGTTGCCCAACAGGCTCCCAATGCGTACAATAAGCTGTGATGAATATCAATGACCTGCGGTCCATAGGCAAAAGCCTCTTCAAAGAGATCCAGGCTGAAAGATATGCTCCAGACAGAAAAATCGCGGTAGGTGTAGGCGCTGCAGGCGACAAGACATTCCCTGTGGACATTCTGGCTGAAGAGATCATTTTGGCCGGGCTGAAGGCGCTGAAGGAGCCTCTGACAATTATCTCGGAAGAGACGGGTGTCATAGAGTTCAACAATGGCGGTCCAAAGGTCCTTATAGATCCTATAGACGGCAGTAGGAACGCAGTAGCAGGGATCCCCTTTTACTGTACCTCCATTGCTTATTCAATTGGCGAGACCCTCGGGGACGTCAGTCTCGCCTACGTTATCAACCTCGTAAACGGCGACGAGTTTTGGGCTGAAAAAGGTTCAGGAGCTTGGCTCAACGGAAGACAGATACATGTGCAGGAAGACGATATCTTTTACCTCGTCTCTTACGAGGCGCCTGTGCCCGCCAAAGACATTCCGGTCCTAATCCCTCTTCTGTCTCATTCAAGAAAAGCAAGGTGTCTGGGCGCAACAGCCCTGGATCTTGCCTGTCTGGCAAGGGGCGCAGCAAGCGTCTTCGTGACACCCTCGCTCTCCAGAAGCTTTGACTTTGCCGGGGGGTGGCTGCTGGTAAAAGAAGCAGGGGGCGTAATTACCGATATCTCCGGAGTGCAGATAGAAAACACAATTCTGGGTCTGGGGAAAAGCACCAGCTTGCTGGCAGCAGGCAACCTTCAACTGCACAGAAAGGCGCTGGAACTGCTCTCAGGCGGAAAAGTATATGTATAGGTTTGCCGTATTCCAGGCACTGGTCGGTATCCTTGGCAGCATCATTGCCTCCAAAAAAGGCCGTAATCCACTTTTTTGGGGGTTGGTCTGCTTTATCTTTCCGCCAATGATACTGGTAGTCGGCATGTTAACTCCTATTGTGAAACCAGGAAAGACAAAACAATGTCCCTACTGCAATAAAGTTCTTCAGGAATCAGACACAGAGTGCAGGTACTGCGGAAAGGAAATGCCGATCAATCTAATAGAGTGTAAGGAATGTGGCAGCTTCGTGCCCGAGAAGGAATACTGCATGAACTGCAACCGGAAACTGAAGGTTTAAGCCCTTACTATTGCGAGATAGTACGGAGGACTGAGAATGTCCTGCTGACTTCTTATTTTTAATAATTGGGCTAACGGATGTAGGCCTCTGTAACGTAACGCCGCATCATGCGGTGACAGTTGAAGTAATATGCATTTTTTCCTATCGTATTTTGCATCATCCTGATCCACATATGCCTGTCGTCATAATACAGAGGAATAATAATGTTTTCGAGTTTGTTATAGAGGTCTTCAGCGTCACGGCTATCGGCGCTCTTTATGTCGGTAAGGTCCGATGTCTGGCCCTTCTCTGTTGGCGCAGGACCTATGGCCCAGCCCGTATAGCCCTCTATATGCCCCTCTATCCACCAGCCGTCGAGCACGCTGAAATTCACAACGCCGTTATGCGCTGCCTTCATGCCGCTCGTTCCGGAGGCCTCAAGGGGCCTCAAAGGCGTGTTCAGCCATACATCAACGCCTGAGATAAGCTTAAGCGCGGTATCCATGTTATAGTTTTTCAGATAAACGATCTTTATGCTGTCTTTGAACTCTTCCCTGAATCTGAAGATGTTCTTTATCAGCTGCTTTCCAGGTTCGTCCTTGGGATGGGCCTTTCCAGCATACACCAACTGTATCTTGCCCGCGCCTATCCTCCTGAAACGTTCTATGTCCCTGAAAAGCAGGTCAGCCCTTTTATAGGCTGTCGCCCTTCTGGCAAAGCCTATTGTCAGGACATCCTGCGAAAACACAACGCCGGTCTGCTCCTGGATGTAAGCAAAGAGAAGCTGTTTTGCCTCCATATGGGCCTTCCAGAGTTTCTCATCAGGGATGCGGCCTACCCGCACAAAGAGCTCAGGCTCGTTGGCCCAGCCAGGCAAATATTCGTCATAGATCTTCTTGAAGCTGCTGCAAGTCCATGTATAGGAGTGTACGCCGTTAGTTATCGCAGAGATCTCATATCCCGGGAACATGTTTTTTGACACCTCGCCATGCTTCTTGGCCACACCGTTTATATAGCGGCTGAGGTTCAGCGCAAGCATTGTCATGTTCAGATATTCCCAGCCAGCCAGTTCCTTCAGCACGTGTAGCGGAATGATTTCGCCCATGACTCCTGAGACAAGATCATAAGGGAACTTGTCATGTCCGGCCTCCACAGGCGTATGGGTCGTGAAAACACAGAGGTCCTTCACCCTCTTTTTGTCCCAGACAAGTTTTTCATCCCATACATCCTCAATCGGTCTTTTAAAACGGTTCAGCAGTTCAAGGGTCAGGAAACTCGCATGGCCTTCGTTCATATGAAACTTCTTAATATCAAATCCGATCTCGTGGAGTATCCTTACACCGCCGAGGCCCAGTACGATCTCCTGCTTAAGCCTGTAGGTAAGGTCTCCGCCATAGAGTTGCGCGGTAATATCACGGTCCTGCGGCGCATTACCCACCACGTCTGTGTCAAGAAAAAATACGGGGATGCTCCCGCTTGTCAGACTTTTGACATTATACTGCCATGCCTGGACATACACTTCCCTGCCCTCTATCTGTACTGTCGCCTTATATGGAAGAAGCTGCATGTATTTGGAGGGCTCCCATTCATATGGCTGCTCGGTCTGTCTGCCGCTTTCATCGATCTCCTGTCTGAAATACCCTTTTCTGCAAAGGAGTGTGACAGCAATCATCGGAAGTTTCAGGTCAGCCCCTGACCGTATGGTATCGCCGGCAAGCACGCCGAGGCCGCCGCTATAGGTAGGGATATCATTATGGACGCCTATCTCCATCGAAAAATAGGCGATTTTGGGTTCTTTTGTCAGTTCCAGCAGCAGCTCAATTAGACTATCCATATTTTTATTTTAAGCTATCTTACTAAAGAGAAACAACTTTTTAAGACAGTAATGTGTAACGGGTAATTAGTAGTAAGCGCAAAAGCAACTATCCCTGTTCATCCAGGAACATGAGCTCCCTGAAATCCTCGATAGCAGGAAAATCCTCAGGGACCCCCTTTTTACCTTTTGAACTTGCGTAAGTCTTGTGGAGTATGTATTTGATGCCGTATTGAGCAGCTGTTCTGAGCACTTCGACTGTATCGTCTATGAAAAGAGTCTTTTCTTTTTCAAAGCCGAGCTGTTTTTCGGCCTTTTCCCAGAACTCGGGCATCTCTTTTGGATAGCCGATCCCGCAGGACGTAATTGCTGCGTGGAAATATCCGCCCAGTTCAGTCTTCTTAAGCTTCAGATCAAGGACTTTATAGTGAGCATTTGTAACAAGATAGACTTTCTTCCTGTGGCGTCTGAGCATTTTGAGGAAATCCTCAACATGGGGATGGACCTCGATGATGTGGCGTATCTGCTCCTTCAATGCAGGTATATCAATATCCACCTCTTTTGACCAGAAATCTATGTCTGTCCAGTTGAGGGTGCCTTCATGGGACTTATACTTTGCCATCAGCTCTTCCTTTGCCCTGCCGAAGGTGATATGCTTCTTCTCAGCATATTTTTCAGGGACCAGATGCTCCCAGAAGTAATCATCAAAATACTTGTCAAGCAGGGTCCCATCCATGTCCAGCAGCACATAGCGGATATCCTTAAGAGGTATTATAGACTGCAGTGATTTAGGTCTTATGTTCAAAAATTAAAGACCTTCAAATCTTCCCCTTTGTCGAAGGCACACCCTTGACTCTCGGGTCTATTGTCACGGCCTGCCTCAGCGCCCTGCCGAGGGCCTTGAATATCCCCTCGATTATATGGTGCGTATTCCTGCCGTAGGGCACACCGGTATGCAATGTTATGCCTGCATTTGCCACAAAGGCCTGGAGAAAATCTTCAATTAAGTCGGGGTCAAAGTCCTTCAGTTTGCTCTTCTTTTGAAACTCCACTTTATATACCAGATAGGCCCTTCCGCTGATATCAAGGCAGACAGTGGCCAGTGCCTCATCCATGGGCACAGAGGCCTGTCCGTAACGGTTGATTCCCTTCATGTCCCCAAGCGCCTGCTTAAGGGCCTTGCCAAGGACTATCCCTGTGTCCTCTACTGTATGGTGGTCGTCTATTTCGACATCACCTCTGGCCTTTATCTTCACATCAAAGAGTCCGTGCTTGCACATCAGGGAGAGCATATGGTCAAGAAAGGGGATCGAAGTATCTACTGAATACTCGCCTTTGCCGTCGAGTTCCAACTCTATTTTAATATCTGTTTCCCTTGTCTTTCTCTCGATCTTCGCCTTTCTCATCTGTTCCTCCCGAGTGTAATTTAGCAACTGGAAATTGTCTGATAATTATAATGATTTCACGAGGTTTTATAAAGCAAAACCTTGGCACAGTTCCAAATCTTTGTCATTCCGGCCCTGGGCGCCTTTGGCGCTGCCGGAGGCAGGTAAACTTGTCCGGAATCTTTTCCAAAAGGATTCCCGACGCGCTTTGCTTACGGGAATGACGCCAAAGAATAAACATTTAAATACTATCCTCCCCTACCGCAGGGTTCTGCACATCCAAAATCCATTTTCCTGAAACAAATGTTTAGTTTGACTGCTTTCTGTGAGATAATTACAAAAAGAATATCCGCAGGGAGTGAAAATGGACCATAAGCCAAGTCCTAGTTACGGCATTACATTGCGGCTTGAGATTGAAAACAGGATCGGCATGTTCGCGCAGATCGCAACAGTCTTAAGCCAGGCAGGCGGAGACCTGGGCTCCGTTGATATTGTACGCGTTGAAAAGGGTAAAGTCGTCAGGGATGTTACTGTCAATGCCAGCAATTCAGAGCATGAAAAGAACATTGTCCAAGCGATAAAAAATATTGAAGGAATAAAAATCCTCAGGGTCATGGATATGACTTTTTCAGCACACCAGGGGGGCAAGATCGAGATACATAACAAGATCCCGGTCAGGGACAGCAACGACCTATCGAAGGTCTACACCCCGGGTGTTGCCCGTATCTGCATGGATATTTTCAAACATAGGGAGCACGCATACCGCTATACCATCAAGGGAAACTCTGTTGCTATCATAACAGACGGCACAGCAGTGCTAGGCCTGGGTGACATTGGACCTGAGGCCTCCATGCCTGTTATGGAAGGCAAGTCAATGCTATTTAAGGAGTTCGCGGGAATTGACGCCTTCCCGATAGCCCTCAGCACAAAAGATCCTGAAGAGATAATATCTACGGTAGCCAATATCTCCACTGCCTTTGGCGGCATTAACCTCGAAGACATTTCAGCCCCTAGATGCTTTGCAATTGAAACAAGGCTCAGAAAGCTCCTGGACATCCCGGTGTTTCATGATGACCAGCACGGCACCGCTGTTGTTGTTCTATCCGGTATAATAAATGCGGGCAGACTTCTTCGCAAAGATATCAGAAAGCTCCGCGTTGTCATCGCAGGCGCAGGCGCGGCAGGCATTGCCAATGCCCTGATGCTCTCTTCCTACGGCATCAAAGACATCATTGTATGCGACCGGCAGGGGACCATTTACTCAGGCAGAAAAGATGACATGAACCCTTATAAAAAGGCCCTCTCAAGGAAAACCAACCCGAGAAAAATAAAGGGGAGTATTTCAGATAGCCTTGCAGGCGCGAATGTCTTTATCGGCCTTTCCGGGCCGAATATAATCACCCCAGATGATATCAGGAAAATGGCCAAAGCCCCGATTGTCTTTGCCCTTGCCAATCCCGAACCCGAGGTCTCACCTGAAGAGGCCCTTCCCCTTGTCCGGATACTGGCAACCGGCAGATCGGATTATCCCAACCAGATCAACAACGTGCTGGGTTTCCCTGGGATATTCAGAGGACTTCTGGATGTACAGGCAAAAGGGGTCAACGAAGAGATAAAGTTCGCGGCAGCAGAGGCCATAGCCAATATCATTAAGGATGACGAACTTCAGGAGGACTATATCATCCCGAGTATCTTTGATCGGAAGGTCGCCTCATCCGTGGCACATGCAGTGTCAGAAGCTGCAAGGAAAACCGGCCTGGCGCGGCATTAAGACCCCATTTAACAATGTGCGAGCTTTGCGGCCTTGCGCGATCAACTGTCTTTTTTAGGACAACCGTACAAACAGAAGTTTGGCAGGCCTATCTCTGAGTTTCCGATAAAAACAGACCTGTGCTGAGGTAACGGTCTCCCCTGTCAGGGAATATGACAACTACCTGCCTGTCTTTCCCCAGTTTTTTAGCAACCTGTAGTGCTGCCCAGAGAGCTGCTCCTGAGGATATGCCAGCCAGGATACCTTCTTTTTTGGCCATTGCTCTTGCTGTTTCAGCAGCATCGCTGTCTGCCACCTTAATAACTTCGTTGTAGATCTTTATGTTGAGAACACCCGGTACAAAACCTGCTCCAATCCCGGCTATTTTATGAGGCCCGGGATTTCCGCCTGAGAGGACCGGCGAAGTTGCAGGTTCTACAGCCGCAATCCATACATCAGGCTTCCGCGCTCTCAGCACTTCGCCGACACCTGTTATTGTCCCGCCTGTGCCTACCCCTGCTACAAAGCCGTCGGGGACAGCACCCAGGTCTTCAATTATCTCCATTGCTGTTGTTTTTCTGTGTATCTCCGGATTTGCGCTGTTTTCAAACTGCTGCGGCAGAAAATAATCCGGATTACTCCGGCATAGCTCTTCCGCCTTTTCAACAGCTCCTTTCATGCCTTTTTTCCCTTCTGTCAGAACAAGCTCTGCCCCATATGCCTGAAGCAGCTGCCTGCGCTCCAGAGACATGGTATCAGGCATTGTCAGGACAAGCCCGTAGCCCTTGACTGCGGCAACCATCGCGAGTCCGATCCCTGTGTTTCCGCTAGTTGGCTCGATAATGATGCCGCCGGCTTTCAGCTTTCCTTCGCGCTCAGCTGCCTCGATCATTGAAAGTCCTATCCTGTCTTTGACGGAGCCGCCGGGATTATATCCTTCAAGTTTTGCCCATATCGCGGCATCTTCAGGGGCAGTAAGATTGTTGATTTTTACCAATGGCGTGTTGCCGATCAACTCTAAAACATTTTTGTTTAATTTCATGGCAGCCTCCCAGGTGTTATAAAAAATTATACCACAGGCAACACCGAACTATTTTCAGAATAAGCATAATAGTGTTATATTCTTAATTATGGCCATTAAGATTCTCAAAGCCTCGGGACTGTCCGAGGATTTTGATACCCGGAAGCTTGCAAACTCCCTCATCCGCTCGGGAACACCTGCTGATGTCGCACAGGACATAGCAGAAGAAGTCGCAAAGAAGATAGTCCCCTCTACAAAGACCAGGGAAATCTACAGGCTGGCGAAGAAGCTGCTGAGACAATATAACGTTACCGCGGGCATGCGTTATTCTCTCAAAAAAGCAATATCAGCTCTCGGGCCTACCGGGTATCCCTTTGAAAAATACTTTGCCAGGGTGCTCAAGGGCCATGGATATTCCGCAGAGGTAAACCTCATAATCAATGGCTACTGCGTCCAGCATGAAGTGGATATATTTGCAAAGAGCGGCAACGGACATTTCCTGATAGAGTGCAAATATCACAGTAACGGCGGCAAGCCAACGGATGTTAAGGTCGCGCTGTATGTCCATTCGCGATTCAATGATATCAGGAAGGCTTTTGACCTTGCTCCTGAACACGGCCTTGAGGTGCACCAGGGATGGCTCGTGACAAATACACGCTGTACGACTGATGCGATAAAATACGCTGAATGCGTCGGATTGCGGATCATAAGCTGGCGCTATCCTGAAACAGGCAGCCTCGAAAAAATGATCGAGGAGAAAAGGCTCTATCCCATAACCGTATTGCCGTCTGCCCGGAAAAAATTTCTTGAAACACTGTTTGCAAACAATTATATCCTTGCCCAGGATATCGCTGATATTGATGAAGATTCTTTCGTGGAAAAAAGCGGCATTGATAACGTTACAGCCCGTGCGATAAAAAGGGAGGCCGACAAAATCTGCCCTTGTACACTGTAACGCTGCCTCCCTCCGCGATTCGATTGCATAAAATCTACGGACGGAATAAAATAAATAAGCTGTTGAGCGGCACTACAAATTAGAAAATATGCAAAGGAGAAGAGATGAGATTATTATTGTCGCTGGTTTTAGGTGTTGTTCTTTTGGTGGGCCAGGCCAATGCAGAAGAAAAAAAGGCGCTTCAAACCACCAAGGAAAAACAGAGTTATAGTTTAGGTGCTGATATCGGGAGCAAATTAAAGGCCCAGCCGATCGAAATAGATCCTGATGTGTTTGTTCAGGGCCTGAAAGATGCTTTCACTAAAGGAAAGATGTTGATGACTGAGCAGGAGATCAAAGAGAGCCTCTCAGGACTTCAAAAGGAGCTAAGGGAAAAACAAGCAGTGCTCATCAAAGAGCTTGCGGAGAAAAACAAAAAAGAAGGAGAAGCGTTTCTTGCTGCAAACAAGACAAAGGAGGGCGTAAAGACCCTTCCCAGCGGTCTCCAGTACAAGGTCATAAAAGCAGGCACCGGCAAGACGCCCAAGGCTGATGATACAGTGGTCACCAATTACCGTGGCACTTTGATAGACGGCACTGAATTCGACAGTTCCTACAAGCGCGGGCAACCTGCAACCTTCAAGGTCAATGCTGTTATTCATGGCTGGACAGAGGCGCTGCAGTTGATGAAAGAGGGTTCAAAGTGGGAGCTGTTCATCCCTGCAAATCTTGCTTACGGAGAGAGAGGTGCAGGGAACTTGATAGGGCCGGATGCAACTTTGATCTTTGAGGTTGAATTGATATCAGTTAAGTAGAGTCTGTGAATAATCTGGAAGCAGGCAGGGCTGGTCAGAACTGATCAGCCCGCCTGCTTTTGTTACTTTATCCTGTCAGCCCCCATATATTGCCTTAAGGCCTCAGGCACTATGACGGAACCATCTTTCTGCTGATAGTTTTCCAAAACAGCCACAAGGGTCCTGCCGATAGCAAGGCCTGAGCCGTTGAGCGTATGGACAAACTCAGTCCCTTTTTTGCCGGTACGCTTGAAACGTATGTCAGCCCGCCGCGCCTGGAAGTCCCCGAAGTTCGAACAGGATGATATCTCGCGGTACTTGTTTTGGCCTGGGAGCCATACCTCGATATCATATGTCCTGGCAGAGGAAAAACCCATGTCCCCTGTGCATAAGGTTATCACCCGGTAAGGCAGGCCAAGCCTCTGCAGTATGTCCTCAGCGTCATTGGTCAGTTTCTCATGCTCTGAGCAGGAATCTTCGGGTTTCACGAACTTTACCAGTTCGACCTTGTTGAACTGGTGCTGTCTGATCAGGCCCCTTGTGTCCTTGCCGTAGGAACCTGCCTCTCTTCTGAAGCAAGGTGTATAGGCTGTGTAATAAAGCGGGAGGTCTTCCTCCTTCAGGATCTCGCCTCTGTGTATGTTTGTCACAGGGACCTCGGCAGTGGGGATGAGGTAAAGCTCAGGATCAGCAATTTTGAAGAGTTCGGCCTCGAATTTCGGGAGCTGTCCTGTCCCGGTCATGCTCTCCCTGTTGACCAGCACAGGCGGAAAAACCTCTGTATAGCCCTTTGAGGTATTGAGGTCCAGCATGAAGTTCATCAGAGACCTCTCCAGCCTGGCGCCCTGGCCTTTCATAAGCGCGAATCTGGCGCCTGCGATCTTTGAGGCACGGTCAAAATCTATAATATCGAGTGTTGCAGCAATATCCCAATGGTTCAGTGGCCCAAAGGCAAATTCCCCTGGAGTGCCCCATTTCCTTATCTCGACATTCTCTGTTTCGTCCCTGCCTACAGGGACTGATTCGTCAGGGATGTTCGGGATAGTAAGAAGCAGGTTCCTTGTCTCGTCTTCGACCTCCTTGAGTTTTTCATCAAGGGCCTTTATCCTGTCGGATACTCCCTTCATCTCCTCAAGCAGCGCTGAGGCGTCAGCCTTTTCTCTTTTGAGCCTGCCTATCTCTTCAGAGACAACATTGCGTCTGTTTCGCAGCTCCTCGGCGTCCCTGAGCAGGGCCATTCTTTTTTCGTCTATCGCGAGAAAATGCGACAAAGGGAATTCGTATCCTCTTTTATTGAGCGCCTCTTTTACTGCATCGATATTCTCTCTTACAAACCTGGCATCAAGCATCTTAAAACTCCCTTTCAGATATAGTATTTTACTATAGCCTAATATTCCTTAAAATGAAATATGACCAACGTTTATTGCGCCGGAGGTTTGTTCTCACCGGGATCATTGGTGGTAATGATAATGGAAGCGTGGGGACTGATCCAAACATTTATTACATTTAACACTACGCTTGAGGGGCGAGGGACGCAATGTAGTAATGAAAAAGAAAAGCGGCTAATCCCGCCTCCCTCTTGAGCGTTTTGGCAGGTCAGGCGGACCCTTAAGTTAAAACCCCGTATTTGGCTACAAGGCTGTTAATATAATCTGCCAAATTCCTTACATCAGGGGAAAACGCATGATATTTGGGTTGCGAACCGGCAGGGTCATTTACCCAGCCATTATAATATACGGTGTCAGATAAATGGACCTCCGAGAGTCCGCCGCCTATTGGCCCTGTATCAGAAACAGTGTCCTTGTCGGTCAATGGGTTGACCATATTGCATAAGTTTTTGATAGCAGCAGCTTCATCCTGCGTAACAGTTATGGTCCAATCTCCGCTGATTATCTTTTCTCCGCCTGTGCGTTTAATATGCATGGATTCATTTTCGACTGTTATGGTTTCTTCAGACATATAGGCGGGTGACACAGACCCGGAACGATTTATCAGTACAACCTTTGATTGCGCTCCGTCAGAGCCGTCACTGCCGCCACAGGACATAACTATTCCTAACATCAGAAGTGTAATTGTCAGCATTAATATTCGTCTCATAGAGTTTCTCCCATTGTCATTTGATTTAAGACTTCCTCCGGCAAGACCGAAGGGAATCTCATTGTGAGGTAAATTGTTTTATTATATTCGCCCACCCGCCATTTATTTACGTACAATATTCTCTTTTGTATTGCGAGGCATTATATTCCCGGAAAAGACAGACTGTCAACGATTTCAAACATAACATTAACTCTACCTCAATGGTCCTATGAGAAGAAGGGCTGGTGACATAAGAATGAGAGTGGTAATCACCCACCAAAGGTTCCTCTTTCCTGTTTTCAGCGTCTCCCTTGCTTTATACGTGCTCCAAAACGCGAGCCCGAGGGAAATAAAAACCAGAGCTATGGCCATATAGCCTCGGGTAGCGCAACCAAACACGTTCTTTGGGGTGAAGTATAATTCCACCAATAACGCTGGTGCGATCAATGGATAGAGGATGTGACGGACTATATTTTTCATTGATATATCCAGTGATATATTATACCATCCGGGCATTTTCTGAACTATGAGCGGAATATCAGCATGTCAGTTGGGACTTGTGAAGGCAAAAGTAAATTGAAGTGAGTTAAGGCGAGCACGCATAACAGATAGATAGTCGCCTTTATATCACGCCTCTGGGGTCTCGATTCTTTATTCATATCTTCGTCTGACTCTTATGGTTGTAGCAATGAGTGCCCAAAGATAAAGTCAGCGGAACGGATTTCTCATGCGCTGGATTTTTTTGTTGTGTCTACTATCATTTTTCAGGCGTCTGCAACTCAGCAGGTGAGGTGGAAGGCGGCTATTACTTTTTTGTTTTCAGACAACTCATTGAAGATCTCAACCGCCTTCCCGGTCTTTGCGACATGGACCTCAATACCATGTTCTTCAAAATATTTTATCGTACTCTCAGGCACCTTCATCACGCCCATATTGCCTGTGCCTATGACCAGGACATCAGGTTTTGCTTTTACAATACCGGGAAGGTCCTCCTTTTGGAGATAATGGCCTTCCTTTCTCAACCAGGAAGAATCAACCCTGTCAGGATAGAGGATTAAATCAGTTGTGTAGGTCCTGCTGTCAATGATTATCCTGCCAAAGACATATCCGTCAATATGCATCGTTCCCTCTTATAACATATCAATGATTCAATATTATCACAGGCCAGGAAAATCACAGATGAAAAAGGTCGTGCCTGTCAGAAGATGCTGAACTTGAAAAACTTCTTCGGGTTCTTCCTTATGTCAGCCGTTAATCCCTTCAATTCTTTTATTGCATCTTTGAGCTCTTGCGCCAGTTCCTCGTCACGCACCAGAGCGCCCGCGGCCCCTTCACCTTTTTCGACCCTCTGCAGTATCGCAGAGAGACGGCCGGAGGCCTGAGTGAGATTTTCATACAGTTGTGGGTCTTCGACAAGCCGATCCAGGGTCCCCCGGCCTTTGCTGAGTTTCGAGCTGAATTCTTCGAAATTGGAGGTTGTGCCAAGCAGCCGGTCATAGAGCGCAGGGTCTTCAACAAGCCGGTTAAGGGTCCCCTGGCCTTTGTTTAATTTACTGCTGAAACTTTCCATGGATTCTGAGGCTGCCAGCAGCCTGTTGTAAAGCAGATCATCACTGATAAGCTTCCCCATTGAGCCTTTGCCGCTTTGCATTGTAGCGGTAATCTCTGAAATATGTTTTGAGGCGTCTTTTAGATTATTGTAGAGAGTGGGATCTTTGAGCAGCTGAGAAACGGTCCCCTTGCCCTCCCCGATCGTTGCAAGCAGTGATCCCAGTTGTCCGACAACATCGTCCATCTTCTTAAGCAGTACCGCCCCGGTGGCGACCATATCCTGTGGGCCGGTTTCAGTCGCGCCCTGAAGCATTTCCCCGGGCCGGAGAGCCGGAGCAGCAGCAGAGCCGGAACTGAGCTCTACGTATTTATCGCCGAGAAGCCCCATCGTCCGCACGGTAGCTTGGGAGTCTTTTTTCAGATAACCCAGGACATCGCGATTTACCGCAATAGTAACAACAGTGCCATATTGATGACTGAGGCCGATATTTTTCACTGCCCCGACCTCGATGCCGGCAAACCAGACAGGGGAGCCGCTACGCAGTCCTCCGACGTCCGTGAAATCGGCTTTGATCAACTCCTTCGGGGAAATTAAATTGGTGATATCTCCGGTAAAAAGAACTGTCAGCAGGAGCGCTGCAAGCGCAATGCTTATGACTATCCCGACTTTAAGCTTTGACCAGGCAAGCTGTTTTTTTATCTCATACATACATCTCTTCCTCCTCCTGATAAGTCTATAATCTCTGCAGTTTGCTCAGGACCTCAGTTCGCTGAGAAATTGCGTTATGTCGGGGTTGGCAGTGGCCACTAGTTCCTCACTATTCCCATCAAGCAGAATTTTGCCGTCTTTGAGGAACATGAACCGTTGAGCGACTTTCAACGCATCCGTAATCTTGTGCGTCACGATCATGAAACCTTCCCCTCTTTCAGCAAGACTCACTATAAGCCTGCAGATATTCTCGGCATTGACCGGGTCCAGGCCGGACGTCGGTTCATCGTAGAGAATCATCTTCGCGTCGCACCCTGCAAGCGAGCGTGCGATAGCGACCCTGCGGTGCATGCCCCCGCTGAGTTCCTCCGGCGTCAGATAAATGGCAGACTCAACGTCTACGACCCTCAGGATCTCCCGGACTTTCCGGTCAATCTCCTCCTCGGAGAGGCGTTTATACTCCCGCAGGCAGAAGGCCACATTCTCCTTCACGTTCAAT
Organism: uncultured Nitrospira sp.; assembly: GCA_963801505.1. GTDB lineage: Bacteria > Nitrospirota > Thermodesulfovibrionia > Thermodesulfovibrionales > UBA6898 > JAOUFP01. The sequence goes on along the minus strand of CAWDEY010000026.1, from coordinate 164,164 downwards.
GAATCAAAGAGCGCCCCTTCCTGAAAAACAATACTGAATTTTCTCCTTGGCTCTCTAAGTTCTTCCTCTGTTTTTTCAGTTATATCGTCTCCGTCTATGAGAATCCTTCCTGAGTCAGGCCTGATCAGTCCCAAAATAAGCTTCAGGATCGTTGTCTTGCCATAGCCGCTTCCGCCGAGGATGGCGACACGTTCATTGAACTCAACTGAGAAGCTCACGTCACTGAGGACGTTTTTCTTGTTATACGCAAACGATACCTTATCAAAGACGATCATACGGAAAACCCCAGGACAAAAAGCAGGACCCTTGTCAGGACAAAATCAAAGATAATGATCGTGACGATAGAAAGTACAACAGCCTGTGTTGTCGCGCGCCGCAGGCCCTGTGAGCCTCCTTTTGCTGTGAGCCCCATAAAACAGCAGATGGAGGCGATCAGAAAACCGAAGATAAACGGCTTGAAGCTGCCGGAGAAGACATTTTGAAAGGTAAGTACCTGCCGGATAGAGCTCCAGAAGAACGTGCCGCTTTGATGGCTGATGAAGACAGCTATGTAATAGCTCCCCAGGAGCGCCACCAGATCACCGATAATCGTCAGCACGGGAAGCATAACCAGCGCGCTGATAATCCTGGGTGTGACCAGCTTTCTGATGGGATCAACGCCAAAAACGCGGAGCGTGTCGACCTGGTGCCCCAGTACCATCGAGCTCAGTTCAGAGGCCATACCTGCTCCCACCCGTCCTGTGTAGACCAGCGCGACAACCATCGGCCCCAGTTCCCTTATTATCGCTATGCCGACTATCTTGCCTGTATAGGTCTTAAGTCCCATAACCGAAAGCTCGGCGGAGAGTTGCAATGACAGGGCCATGCCTACGAACAGAGATACCAGAACAATTATGAAAAACGACCCGGCGCCGGCGTAATCCATCTGCTCTATGGTGTCGTTGAAGTAAAAAGGTTTTGTGACAATGCCGAGCAGCCCTCTGACTGACAGCAGATAGAAGTCCTGCAGGTCATATAGCAGTTCTTTAAGTCTAAGGGTATTCACGCTTATTGTCGGACCTTACCTTTCATTGCTGTAAGTCAGCCCCTGTCTCAACAGCCCTTCTTCAGGCTTACTTCTATTATACATTCCGGGGGAAAATCCTCAACCCCTTCCCGGGGTACGCGTTCTTCTCTTGATGTCTGGATATAGTTGATATAATTCCCCTGGTACAAATATTATTGTTGATGAACGCGAGGACTATTTATTATCCATGGGGGAAGTTTATAAGAGGATATAATTATTGGAAGCGCCATTACCGAGGAGATCTGAATGAGGAGGAATGAAAGCATGGAAAAAAGTTTTGCAGCATTTATTGCAGTATGTCTTAGTCTTGCCATATCCGGGTTGCCGGCAGCAGATGCAGAAAACCTCGCCAGGGGAAGGCTGATGGTGGATGGGAAGGCAATCGAGATGACCCAGGTGTACGCATATGCACAGCCGGGCTTTTTCGATAAGAATAAACAGGATGTGGTAGTGCTTATGTGTGATGTCCCGGTGCCGGCTAAAACGGTCCGCGATGAGTTTGAGATCTTAAAACTGATCGAAACCGGCAAGCTTCACTGCGTGCGCCAGATAATCAACTCCGAGAAACAGGTCATAAACTACGAAGTGATGTATAAGAGCTTCGGCATGCGGGAATCCGGTGGATCGAGCTATCATGTCTTCGAGGCCAAAACCCTTGACTCCGGTAAGATCGAGGGCCGCTCCCGCACGACTTCTCCCCAGAAGTCTTTCAGAGACATTCCGTACAGTTATGATATCACCCTGGCAGCATCGATCGAGCCTGTTCCGAACAAAAAAGCCGGCACGAAGCTTCCCTCCGGCGGCGGAGCATTGGGCAAGGCTTATCTTGCGCATAACAGAAAGGTCCTGAATATGGACATCGCTGAGATCAAAAAATCAGCACCTCCGGGAGCACTGGAGAACACTTCAGGCGATGAGCTAAAGGCGCTGTTGCAGCTCGCTGTCGCGATGACACCCAAAGATCCTGAAATAACCGAAGGCTACGAAAACGGTGACCAGGGAATACTCTATGTAACCGGTTTTTTGGAAAAACAGAAACAGTATGGCACAATAGAGATGGCGAAGAAGGAAGGCGAATGGATGGTTATCCGTGAGAGTTGGAGCGATAACCCTTAGATGAAATAACGCTTACCATTGAAGAAGTTGCTCAGCAACTTAAGAAATCCAAGAGACAGATATATCAGTGGGGTTAATAAATCAGGTAATGGACTTTGGGTAAAAAATGGTTAGAAAATCGACAGGGGAATGCCGTATTTTGCCAAGTTGCATCATCTGTAAAGCCTTGACGGGAGAGGCTTTTAAAGCCATACCCCCTGTAGAACGGCTAAAAATATAATAAAAAAGGCCTGCATTCTTGCAGACCGTTGATTTTATTTGGTGGCGGGGAGAGGATTTGAACCTCTGACCTTCGGGTTATGAGCCCGACGAGCTACCAGACTGCTCCACCCCGCGTCAGAAGTAATATAATAAGCTATTATGTATTCTGTTGTCAAATTTGATCGACCTGTAAAAACCGGATTTAATCAAAAGAATCCCTCGAAGCTCTGCTTCGGGGTTCCACAAATAATCCCTCCCTCTTGTCCCGGGGAATCCGCTACGATTAAAATTACGGCGGATGAAAGAACTTATGAAATTTAGAAGGGCTTGATATATAATAAACAAAATCCGATATTGCAGGTCTGTTTAAAATGTTAGAAATATTAAAAGAGCACAGATGGGTCCTTGATATCCTCGACATCACCCTGATGTCGATTATACTGTATCGCCTTCTTCTGATTGTCAAGGGAACAAAAGCAGCACAGATGATGATAGGGCTCACAATCCTGCTCCTTGCCTCACTGGCATCCAGGTATCTTGAGCTTTTCACGATAGACTGGCTTTTGCAGAGTTTCTGGGCCCAGATCGTCATAGCAATGATCGTACTGTTCCAGCCCGAGATACGAAGGGCACTCGCCCATATAGGAGAGGCCCAGTTTCTGAATTTCGCTTCAGCAGAGGAACTGAAGTCGCTGGAGGAGATTGTCAGGGCTGCTGTATCCCTGGCCAACAGAAAAATAGGCGCTCTCATCGTGATTGAAAGGGACACAAGCCTTAAGGATTTTGTTGAGATCGGGACAAGCCTTGACGCGCGGGTGTCGAAGGAGCTGTTGCTGAGCATTTTTCATCCCTCATCCCCGATCCATGACGGGGCAGTGATAATTAAAGGAAACAGGGTTGCTGCAGCAGGATGTTTTCTACCGATAACGCTTAGTTCTGAGTTGAGCAAGTCGTTAGGCACAAGACACAGGGCCGGAATAGGACTTACGGAGGAGACCGATGCCCTTGCCATTATTGTTTCAGAAGAGACTGGTTTCATATCAGTCGGGCTTGGCGGCAAGATTGAAGAAAAGATGGATATGGGTACGCTGAGAGATATGCTGACAGATATCTTTACTGTTAAAAAGAGCAAAAAATGAAGAAACTGCTGACTGAAAATATTGGTCTGAAGATATCTGCTGTGCTGATCTCCGTATTCCTGTGGTTTTATGTGACCTCCAGGGGACAGTCGGAGATTGCCTTTGATATTCCGCTTGAGTTTAAGAATATACCAGCTAATGTAGGAATAGTAAGTTCCAGCGTTAAAACAATCGGCGTTACTATCAGGGGACATGAGCGGCCGATGAAAAATCTGAAGGCCTCTGATGTAAGGGTATATGTTGATCTTGACAAAGCCAAGAAAGGCACGGAAATTTTTTATATAAACAAGGATGATGTAAAACTTCCCTATGCATTGTCAGTGGTGAATATTAGCCCCTCAGCCGTCAAGATAAAGCTGGATGAGACAATTTCAAGGACTTTTCTGGTCAATCCGGTATTGACCGGTGAGCCCGGAGATGGATATATTGTGAGTTCGGTCAAAGTTGAACCTAAGAGTGTTGTTATAAAAGGGTTGAAGTCTGATGTGCTAAGGCTGCATATACTTAAAACAGAGCCTATATATATCGCGGATTCCATAAGACCCATGAGCCAGGAAGTTGATATTGATACCGGCGGTCTGAATGTAACGCCAGATGTTGAGACTGTGAAAGTTACGATAAATATATCGAGGAGATGAGAATGAGCCTATTTGGTACGGATGGTATCCGAGGAAGGGTCAATACATACCCGATGACGCCTGAAAACGCCCTCAGGGTTGGGATGGCGGCTGCGATAGTGCTAAGAAAAGAGCAGCATGGCAGGAATATGGTCCTTATCGGAAAGGACACCCGTCTCTCAGGGTATATGATAGAAAGCGCCTTGACCTCAGGCATCTGCTCAATGGGCATGAACGTTACTCTTGTCGGGCCACTGCCTACTCCTGGAATCGCCTTTCTGACCAGGACCCTCAGGATCGATGCGGGAGTTGTAATATCCGCATCGCATAACCCTTTTTATGATAACGGGATAAAGTTTTTTTCCTATAACGGGTTTAAACTTCCTGATGACATTGAAAAGAGGATAGAGGAACTCGTAAAGGACGATTCCATCGGACGATACAGGGCCAAAGGTGAAGAAGTGGGAAAGGCTTTCCGACTTGATGACGCAACAGGCCGTTACATAGAATATATAAAATCAACACTGAAAAAGGGTGTTACCTTTGAGGGCATGAAGATTGTGGTGGACAGTGCCAACGGAGCTGCATATAAGACCACCCCATGGCTTCTGAGAGAACTTGGAGCAGATATTGTTTCTATAAACGACAGGCCGGACGGCATAAACATAAACAACAGGTGCGGCGCATTGCATATGGAGGGCCTCAGAAAGGCGGTGATGCAGCATAAGGCGGATATAGGCATTGCCCATGACGGAGATGCCGACAGGACCCTCTTCTGCGATGAAAAGGGGGGTATTATAGACGGCGACCAGATTATGGGGATGTGCGCTGTTGATATGGATGCAAGGGGTGAACTAAAGAAAAGCACGGTTGTAGCTACTGTCATGAGCAACCTTGGCCTTCAAAAGTACCTTGAAAAAAACAATATAAAACTCATAAGGACAAAAGTAGGGGACCGTTATGTTGTTGAAAAGATGCTCTCAGATGATTATAATTTCGGAGGGGAGCAATCAGGCCATTTAGTATTCCTCGATTACAATACTACAGGCGATGGCCAGATCACAGCTGTACAGGTGCTTAACCTCATGAAGAACAAAAACGTTTATCTCTCAAAGCTCGCCTCACCTGTAAAACTTTTCCCCCAGGTGCTTATAAATGTTGAGGTTGGCAAGATCCAGGATATAAGATCAGTCCCTGCGATTATGGATGCGATACGGGCCGCGGAAAAAAAACTGGAGGGCAGGGGAAGGATACTGGTCAGACCATCAGGGACTGAACCTAAAATTCGGGTCATGCTCGAAGGTGATGATATCAGACTGATAAACAGGATTGGCAGAGAAGTCTCCAAAGCCATACGGGAATCCATGCAGTAAACTACTCAGGTCTATAGACTGTAGGTATTTAGGGGGGGGAAAGCCTTGCTTCGTTCTTTGCGCAGTCCTAACAGACTACAGCCTAAACACCCAAGCAGTTACGAACTTTGTGTGATCTGATGCAGCTTCCACTTTCCTTTCTGACAGGAGTGGTGTTTTCTTCTCTTTTTCATTACTTTCCGTTTTGCAGTTTCGGCCTTTTTATTTTGGTTGCGGTCTTTCTTATATCAAAAAGAAAATTTCTGCATATTCTGTTGATTGCTATAGGTGTTTTTTATGCGTTCTTTAGATACTCTCCTGCGCCAGACATGTCCTATATCTGGAACAGGGAACTGAAAGTAACAGGGAGATTTACCCAGGGAGGCAATGCAAAAACCCCTGAGGGCAATATTCAGACCTTTTTGGTCAATACTGCAGAGGATGAAGAATCAGGGGAAGACCTGGATTGGCTGCATGACAAGGAAATCCGGATGCCTGCTGATTTTGATGTTGACTATGATGATGGTTATGCACTGCTTCTGGAAACCGGTAAAGACAGGACACGCCTCAACCCAGGGCAGCTGGGGCAAGGCCGTTTGTATGGTAATATCTTGTCTGCTGAGGACAAAGGAGAATCTGCAGCCTCTTTAATTACTGTTTTTGAAAGACAGAGAAATTCCCTCAACAGATACATCTCAGGGAGATTTAGCGAGGATTCAGGGGCCTTTATTGCGGCCATTACAACCGGAGACACCTCGTCTTTCAATGATGAATTAAGAGATGCGTTTAACTCTACAGGGTTAGTCCATATACTCAGTATTTCCGGGTCACATTTCGGCATGTTTTCAGTTATGCTCTTTGCTCTGTTCGGGTTTGTAATTAAAAGGCTCCCATACAAATATCTGCGGAGGCTGACAATATACATTTCCCCATCACAGGCCGCAGCACTCCTCAGCCTTCCGTTTATGATCATGTATCTGGGTATTTCAGGCAGCAGTATCCCCGCTGTCAGATCCTTTATCATGATCAGCCTTTTTCTCTTTGGGCTTTTGATTGCCAGGAAGGGGTTCTGGCTGAATTCACTGCTTTTTGCGGCTGTTATACTTGTGGTATGGGCCCCTGAGGTGATAGAAAACCTGTCTTTTCAGCTTTCTTTTATAGCCGTGCTTTTCCTGGGGTTTTCCCTTGAAAAAAAGGACGTGGTCGATGAGGTCCCTGGGCAAAAAGAAAAAAAAGGGTGGATTGACCGCTACATCAAAGAGGCAGTTGTACTTTCAGCTGCCGCAACCCTGGGAACATCTCCCCTTGCGGCCTATTATTTCCATTATGTTTCTCTTGTTTCTCCACTGTCTAATCTGCTAGTTGTGCCTCTTGTCGGGTTTGTGCTGGTCCCTTTGTCTTTAATATCGTCTTTTGCATACATTTTTTCAGGTCATTATATCTTTGCGCCGCTTGTTTCCGCTGTATCAGAGCTGACAATCGTCCTTGTTAAATTTTTTGCCGGCATACCTTTTGCAGATTTGAGAGTGCCGGCGTTTCCGCTGGTTTTATGTATTTTGTTTTATGCAGGATTTATCCTGTACCTTGTTTCGAACAGGAATAAAAAAATGCTCGCGCTGCCTCTTGCCCCTTTCTGTGTCTATGCCGTTTTGGTCATGTCAGAGAAAAAGGACCTCAGTGTCACCTTTGTTGATGTTGGGCAGGGTGATTCAGCGGTCGTGGAATTGCCTGACAAAAAGACTATTGTTATAGATACAGGAAGGACAGGCAGGGAAGTAGCGGCATATCTGAGGTATCTGGGGAAAAGAGATATCGATGCGCTGGTACTGACCCATAGTCACCCCGACCACACCGGCGGCGTGGATAATATTATGAAAAAATTCAGGGTGCATGAGCTATGGGACAGTGGCAGAATTATCTATCCCATGGAGCTGCCTGTCAATACAGTCCACCGGATACTGTCAAGGGGCGATATTATTGAAGCAGCCGGTTATGAGGTAACAGTACTTCATCCCTATAAAGAATTCTATACCATGGCGGAGGACAGTTACTCAGCAGAGAACAGCTCGTCTCTTGTCCTGAAGATTACCGGAAAGAAAAAGTCCTTTCTCCTTGCCGGAGACATAGAGGAAGAGGCTGAAGAAGACCTTGCTCATCTGAATAAATGGCTTGCAAGTGATGTCATAAAAATTCCACATCATGGGAGCAAGACCTCGGCGGCAGATGAGTTTCTCGCAGAGGTCTCTCCAGCGGTCGCAGTGATATCAGTGGGAAGAGATAACTCCTTCGGACATCCCAGCCATGAGGTCATAGAGAAGCTGGAGGGCAAAAGAATATTCAGAACAGACCAGGACGGCGCGGTGAAGATAACTGAAAAGGGAGAAGATCTTCTGGTGGAGACCTGCCGCGGATTTATGTTTCACAAAGCGGATGACTTTAGTGCAGAGACAGGGAATATAAAGAAGCTCTTTTTAGCGTGGTGATTGTCCTGCTAATCAATCACCCTTTATTGACATTTGTTAACGGACATCTTATCATTCTATCTAGATGAACGATTTGTCTTTAAAAAAATATTTTTATATGGAGCGTTTTGAATGACTCCCAAAAAAACCTTTCTTACCAAGGGCGTAGGAGTTCACAAAGACAGGCTCTCATCATTCGAGGTCGCGTTGAGGAGCGCGGGCATCGAAAAGTGTAACCTTGTCTATGTGTCAAGCATATTGCCCCCTAATTGCCAATTCATTTCACGGTTTGCCGGGCTAAAACGATTATCTCCCGGAGAGATCACCTTTTGCGTAATGTCACGTAATGACACAAATGAACCGAACCGTCTTATTTCAGCAGCCGTCGGCGTTGCGGTGCCGACAGATTGTTCTAATTATGGATATCTCTCCGAGCATCATGCCTTTGGCGAAAAGGCCATAATCTCAGGAGAGTATGCAGAGGACCTTGCTGCAACTATGCTTGCAACGACTCTTGGGATTCCCTTTGACCCAAACCAGGCGTGGGATGAAAGAAAGCAACTTTATATTGCAAGCGACCATATCTTTAAGACAAAGCATATCTGCCAGTCTGCCGAGGGAAATAAAGACGGTCTCTGGACCACAGTATTATCCGCAGCAGTTTTCATTATGGACTGAGATGTCAAAAGCACCTGCCAATTTCTGCGGATTGACAGGGGAACTCACCGACTACTCTCAGGCAAACGTAGTTGTCCTGCCGCTTCCCTTCGACAAAACCAGCACATGGATGAAAGGAGCGGACAAAGGCCCTGCGGCAATAATCGAGGCATCAAAGTATCTTGAACTCTACGATATAGAAACCGGCACCGAGGTCTTTAAGGCCGGGATATTCACAGCTCCCGAGCTTCGCGCTTCCACCTCCGCCATCTTAATTAAGAAAACAGATTTGGAAGTTTCCCGTTATCTCAAAGACAATAAATTTGTCGTAACCCTTGGCGGCGAGCACTCGGTTTCCATTGGGGCCATCAAGGCATATGCGGAGCACTATAAGAACTTAAGCATACTGCACCTTGATGCCCATGCTGACTCGCGCGAATCATATGAGGGCAGCCCTTACAATCACGCCTGCGTCATGGCGCGAGCTCGTGAATACACAAAGAACATAGTCTCTGTCGGAATCCGCAGCATGGATTCTTCGGAGCGGCCCAACCTTGATAAAAAAAAGATGTTTTTTGCGCATGATATACATGATTCGCAAAGATGGATAAAGGATGCTGTCCGCCAGTTGACCGGCAGCGTCTATATAACCATTGATCTCGATGTCTTTGATCCTGGCATCATGCCCTCAACAGGGACACCTGAGCCGGGCGGTCTTGGCTGGTATCAAGTCCTGAAGCTTCTCTCTTCTGTAGCAGAGTCAAAACGGATCGTCGGCTTTGATGTTGTCGAACTTTGTCCAAGCAATAATAAAGCCCCTGACTTTCTTGCTGCAAAACTTATATATACACTTTTAAGCTATATTCACCTTACAGTTGCAAAAAAATAAGGACAGCATGTAGGGAGTGGAGAAAAAGGGCTTGCCTGCGACAACTTAGAAAACCCTGCCGTGGCCAGCCAAGCGGAGGGAGGAATTCACTGTTCGTGAGATTTACATATAGCTGCAACATATTGGCTCCTGTCGCCCTTGCAAGACCTTTTTCTCGGCTTCCTGCGGGCGGTTTATGCAACGATAAGGTCCACTAGATAGTCTTATCACGACTGTCTGTCCCTGTAATCCTTGTACCCGAACCTTCTTACCACCTCTATCTTTCCTCTATTTCTCCTTACCGCGATGTCCGGCGGATTGATTCCGTTGAAGGTGGTGTTCTTGACAATGCTGTATAGCGCCATGTCCGTAAAAATCAGCTTGTCCCCTCTTTTGAGAGGTCTGTCAAAAGAATAATCTCCTATCACATCCCCTGCAAGACAACTAGGGCCGGCAAGCCGATATCTATATTTCTTTTCATTCCTTTTCCCTGACCCAAGTATGTGCGGCCTGTAAGGCATAAGCAACACATCCGGCATATGGGTCTCTGCAGAAGTATCCATGATAGCTATCTCAGCCTTGTTTTCCACAATATCCAGGACAGAAGATATCAATACACCGGCATTGTAAACGCTTGCCTCACCCGGCTCCAAATATATCTGGACACCATATTTCTCTTTGAATACATTGATAAGTCTGATGAGAAGTTCAAGGTCGTAATCATCTCGCGTAATATGGTGCCCGCCTCCGAAATTTACCCATTTCAGACCTTTGATATATTTACCATAAAGCCTCTCAAATGACCTGAGCGTCCTTTCGAGCACATCTGAATCCTGCTGGCACAGCGCATGAAAGTGCAGACCATCCACCAAGCCCCTGTATTTTGGGAATTCCCTGCTGAATATAACGTGCACTATCCCCAACCTTGAATACGGCGCGCAGGGATTATATATGTCCGTCTGAACTTCACAGTGACCCGGATTGACCCTCAGTCCTATCTCAACGCCGGCTTTCTTGGCTGGCTGCGAATACTTCTGAAATTGATAAAACGAATTGAATATAATTGAGTCCGAATATTTTAAGATGGCATTTATTTCTTCTTCTTTGTAGGCCGCGCTGAACGTATGCACTTCCTTCCCGAATTCCTCGCGGCCAAGTCTGGCTTCATTGAGGCCGCTGGCACAAACTCCGTCGAGATACCTCCTCATTGTCGGGAATGTTGCAAAGGAAGCGTAAGCCTTCAGGGCATGGAATATCTTGCAGCCTGTCCGGTCTTTCACATATCTCAGGACCTTCATGTTTTCTTCGATAAGGCTTTCGTCGAGGAGATAAACCGGCGTCTCTATTGAGCCTTTGGCAATCTTGAGGAATCTGTTAAGTTTGTCAGGGTCCATTAGCAGACATTAAACCTTATCAGAAAGCGCCGGGTGTTCGACTATCTGCCATGGAAGGCCGTAATTATTGAGCGCCTCCATGAACCTGTCCGGGTCTAACTGTTCCATGTTATAGACTCCGGAGCCTTGCCAGACACCGGTAAGAACCATCATCGCGCCGATCATTGCAGGTACTCCTGTAGTGTAGGCAATCGCCTGAGTACCTGTTTCCTTAAACGCCTCTTCATGGTCGCAGACATTGTAGATATATCTGGTTATCGTCTTTCCATCCTTTTTCCCGGTCATGATGTTGCCGATAACGGTTTTCCCTGAGTAGTTCGCGCCGAGGGATGCGGGTTCAGGAAGCAGGGCCTTTAAAAACTTTATTGGCACGATCTTCTGTCCCTCGTACTCGACCTCATCTATCCTCGTCATTCCAACATTCATGAGCACTCTGAGGTGGTTCAGATAGTTCTCAGAGAAGGTCATCCAGAATCTGGCCCTCTTGAGCCCTTTTATGTTCAGCGTTAATGATTCAAGCTCTTCGTGATAGAGCAGGTAGCTTTCCTTTGCGCCAGCCACCGGATAATCAAAACTGAAATGCACGCTGCCATTTTCGATTATCGCTGGCGTTTCGACCCATTTCCCATCTTGCCAGTGCCGAACGACCTGAGTCAATTCCCGGATGTTTATCTCGGGATTGAAATTCGTAGCAAAAGCATGACCGTGGCTTCCTGCATTGCAGTCCAGTATGTCCAGGTAACTGATCTCATCAAAGAGATGTTTCTGCGCATAGGCCGCAAATACATTCGTTACCCCTGGATCGAACCCTGAACCAAGCACTGCCATTATTCCCTTCTGCCGGAACCTCTCCTGATATTTCCACTGCCAGCTGTATTCAAAGTGAGCTACATCCAGTGGTTCATAGTTGGCAGTGTCTATGTAATGCACTCCTGTTTCAAGGCAGGCGTCCATAATATGCAGGTCCTGATAAGGAAGGGCAAGGTTAAGGAGGACATCCGGCTGAAATTTCCTTATCAGCCCGGCAAGTTCCGGAACATTATCGGCATCCACCCGTGCTATTTGAATGTCCCTGCCGTATCTCTTTTTGATATCAGCGCTGATAGTCTCGCATTTAGAAAGCGTCCTGCTTGCTACCATTATCTCTTTAAAGACTTCAGGGACCTGGGCGCATTTGTGCGCTGCAACAGTTGCAACGCCTCCAGCCCCGATTATCATTATTCTGCCGCTGCTTTTTTTTTCGTTCATAAAACATTCCCCCTGCATTTGGTTATCTCGATGCTTTCTTATAAAATACACTATTTATTGGGGGGATACTATAATTTGTATTAGTCGGAAAAAAAAGAATCTGCCGATACCCGGCGCATCAGGCAGTGCAGGGGCACTCTGCTCATGCATCCGGGCCACCACAGGGAGCTTTTCAACAAAATAGTATTTCTTGATAAGAGCAAATGAAGCTGTTCACAAAATTCATACAGGAAAGTTAAAGGTGACGATCAGGGACGACAGTTTATCTGTTAAGGACTTTGGCGGCTTCTTTGGCAAAATAAGTGAGGATGATATCGGCCCCTGCGCGCTTTATTGAAGTCAACACTTCCATCATCGCACGTTCTTCGTCTATCCAGCCGAGTTTTCCAGCAGCCTTAATAGCAGAATACTCGCCGCTTACATTATAAGCAGCAACAGGTAGGTCAAAGTTTTCTTTGATATCGGAAATGATGTCGAGATAGGTCATAGCAGGCTTTACCATAACAATGTCCGCACCTTCTTCGATGTCCAGGGCGACCTCTTTAAGGGCCTCTCTTCTGTTTGCCGGGTCCATCTGATAAGAGCGCCTGTCGCCAAACTGGGGTACTGATTCTGCAGCGTCCCTGAAAGGGCCGTAAAACGCCGACGCGTATTTTGCCGCATAACTCATGATGGGTATTTCAGAATATCCTTCTTCATCAAGGGCGATCCTGATAGACTCGACCCTGCCGTCCATCATATCAGAAGGTGCAACCATATCAGCGCCTGCCCTGGCGTGGGAGACTGCCTCTTTCGCGAGCAGGTCGAGGGTGGGATCATTCTTGACGTCCCCGTTTTCGATTATCCCGCAGTGACCGTGGCTTGTGTATTCGCACATGCATACATCAGTGATCACATAAAGCTGAGGTATCTTGTTTTTGATGGCACTGATCGCCTTTTGTACAACGCCATGGGGATCATAGGCCCCCGAGCCGATCTCGTCTTTGTGCTCCGGGATGCCAAAGAGTATTACTGCTGGAATGCCGAGTGCCCAGACCTCTTTTGCATGCCTGACTATCATGTCGACTGATTCCTGAAAACATCCGGGCATTGATTTTATCTCGTTGCGGATGTTTTTCCCAAAGGTCACAAACAGGGGGTAAATAAAATTATCAGGGGAAAGTGAGGTTTCCCTCACCATCCTCCTGATAGTTTCGCCATTTCTCAGTCGCCTTGGTCTTTGATAAGGAAACATGATCAGATTGTTATTATCCGCAGGAACTGCAGCCTGAACCGCATGATGAACCTGAAGGCTGCTCACCGCCGTTAATAACAAAGCCTTCGCCCTGTTCGTTCTTGATAAAATCAATTTCCTTGCTGCTCAGACTTGAAGAAGCATCTTTGTCCACGAAGACTTTAAGTCCGTTTTTCTCAATTATCTCGTCACCTTCGGACGCGTTCTCATCCAGGTCCATGCCATAGCTTGGGCCGCAACAGCCTGATCCGTGAATGAATACTCTCAGGCCCCAGCCTTCCTTTCCTTCTGCCTTGAGTATCTCTTTCGCCTTTTCCGCGGCGATATCAGATATTTTCAACATGTTAAACCTCCAAAAAATTTACTTACTTTTAGAATAAGAAAAAACTCACCTAAAAATCAAATTTTTGGGCCAGGCTGAAAATGTTAAAATACTTTTTGCAATCAATTCAGTGCAAAAAGTTGTTGCAAAATTTTGCCTCAACCACATGTTATGAGGTGATGGGAAATGAGTTCTGTTTAAAAAGTGCCGGCCCTATGGCAAAGGCTGAGAAATCATGGTAAAGTATTTTGACATGTTCAGCCTTACAGTAATGGGCCGATTTTATGTCTGATATGAATAAAATAATCTTTGGGAGAAGCAACAGATGAAGATACTTGTCACAGGCGGCGCAGGTTATATAGGAAGCCATATGGTCAGGACACTCGGTGAAAAGGGGGATTACGATATCGTTGTGTATGACAACCTCTCAACAGGGAATAAAGATTCCCTCCTCTACGGCAGACTCGTTGTCGGCGAACTTGCGGATGCGCAGGCGCTTGATGCACTATTCAGCACAGAGAGGTTCGACGCTGTGATGCATTTCGCGGCCCATATTGTCGTGGACGAATCAGTGAGAAATCCTATCAAGTATTATCGGAACAATTTTGCGAACGCTCTGAACCTTATAGAAACGTGTACCAGATACAATGTCAATAAATTCATCTTTTCCTCTACTGCTGCGGTGTATGGAATACCTGAGAAAGTACCTGCCTCAGAGGATACATTATTGCTTCCTATAAACCCCTATGGGGCCTCCAAACTAATGGTTGAGCAGGCGCTCAGGGACGTAAGTCTTTCGTCAAACCTGCGGTATGTCGCCTTGAGGTATTTTAATGTCGCAGGAGCCGACCCTCTTTCCAGGATAGGGCAGAGATACAAAGAGGCGACGCATCTGATTACCTTGTCCCTCAGAACAGCTCTTGGCTTGAGAGAAGAACTGAATATATTCGGTACGGACTATGACACCCCTGACGGCACATGTATACGTGACTATATACATGTGGATGATCTCGTTGACGCACATATGCTGGCACTTGATTATCTATTGAAAGGAAACAAAAGCAGGGTCTTTAATTGCGGCTATGGACACGGCTATTCTGTGCGGGAAGTTGTGGAAAAGGTCAGGCAGGTGACCGGTGTTGATTTCAAGGTCAATGAGACGGCCAGGAGGGCAGGAGACCCCCCTTCGCTGATCGCTGATTCGTCGCGGATAAGAAGCGAACTAGGCTGGAGACCTGCCTGCGATGATCTTGAGTATATTATCAGGACTGCATGGCAATGGGAAAAGCGGTTGCATATTCAAAAGTAAAGAGTGGAAGCGTCCACGGTTAATGCATAAATGCCAGAGTGTTGGTCAGGACAGGGGTCAGTAATTGTTTATGAAGTCTATGAGCGCCCTGAGTTTCCCGAAGTCCTTGCGGTTGAAATCGATGATAAGCCGGGGAAGGTCTGCTAACTCCGGCTCGTCCTCTTCTGAAGGCAGAGGTCCGGAGAGGTAAATACTGCCCTCTGGCGCAAGTATTTCATGGAAAAGCTCATTGCATTGCTCAACAGCCCGCTGGCTTATGGATGATGTGAGTCTGAAAACCAGTTGCCTGTCAACGTACCTTTGGCTGTGGAAACGACGATAAAAATGGCTGATGCACTCAACTGCGGCATCTGCTGAACGAACATATTCTATGAAATTGAAATCAGAGGCTGAGATATAACCCTGCGCCAGAAGGGTGTCTCGCAGCAATTGCATCCAGCTTGCCCAATAGGTGCCCTCTGGCTCGTCTATGAGTACAAGTGGTATGAGATCATGCTTGCCGGTCTGGATAAGGGTGAGTGTCTCCATCGCCTCATCGAGCGTGCCGAACCCTCCGGGGAAAAGAGCTATTGCGCTTGCCTCCTTGAGGAACGCAACCTTGCGGTTAAAGAAATATTTATAGGTGATGAGCCGCGGCGAGCCCTCAAGTGTTGAATTGGGATGTTGTTCAAAAGGAAGCCTGATATTTACGCCAAAGGAATTTTCTGTGCCGGAGCCTTCATTGACAGCCTGCATGATGCCGCCTCCTCCACCGGTGATGACCATGAATCCTGCCTCAGCGAGTTTTTTGCCAAAGAGCTTTGCCATCAGGTATACAGGCTCATCAGGGGCTGTCCTTGCGGACCCGAAGACTGTGACCTTCCGCTTGTGCCTGTATGGGCTGAATATCTTTGAGGTAAAGCGCATCTCTTTCATGGTGATGTTCATGAACTTTAGGTCTCCCCGCAGTTCATCTTCCTGGCCTGCCTTAAGCGCAGCAAGGACCATCTCACGGACAAGGTCGGGGTGGTGGACGTTACCTGCCAGCTCAATCAGGCTGTCGATTGCCTCATCAGCAGGTCCGTTTGTTCTGGTAAAGTGCAGATTCATGGCATCCTCTCTTCAAGGGGAATAGTGTATTGACTGTCGCGAAGAGAATATTATTTACAAAGCAGTCTTGAGCAGGCGACTAAAACAGCCCCTGCTTCAAGGTGCCGTCATCCATTACATAGGTTGGAACTCCGGCTATCTGGGCTTTTTGGGCTTCCATTATGTCTTCTTCGACCATTCTTTTGGCTTCCTTGAGGATATCTGCGGCATTTGTCATATCCTTTCTGGTTTTTTTCAGCCACTCTGCCTGTTCGGCAATGGCTTTCTTGGTTGCTCCGGGATGAATCTGTTCCAGAGGGAAATACTTCACGACCACTCTGTATTCTCCATTGTAGGTCTGGAGTTTCTCCTTGGCCTTTAAACAAAAAGGGCAATCAGGATCAGTAAACATGATGACTGTTTTCTTGCCAGATGGATTGTAAACGATCCTGTCTTTTTCCGTGAGTTTAAAATCTATTTTGCCGAGTTCAGGCTCAAGTTTTTTTGTGAAAATCGGCTTGTTGTCGACGAAGACCATTGAATTTGGCACAATAGATTTGCCATCGCTTGATACAAAGAATAAGACCGGCATATTTGCCCTGTCCCGCTTTACGTAGACAATGACGGCCTTCCATTTGGAAGAACTCGTATCTGCAACCTCCCTGATCGCATAGTCCTTAAGAGGGGTTGAGGCTTTTATGAAGTCATCAGTAATCTTCTTGTAATCCGGTTTTGTGCATGATACGTTCATCAGTAATATTATGAATACAGGCAGCAACAAGGCAATTCTTTTCACGTTTTTCTCCTTAGAGGCAGGGGTTAGCTTTTTAGCACATTAAAGCATAGCACAAGAAATACCTATTTTCAAGGCGACGTTTTATGCGTGACGTTTTATGCGATCTTTCATTCTAGATCTTTGCCAAAGAGAGGCGGGGGGGAGATTTTCCAAATGAGTCAGCATTCCCTGTCCAACCTGTCATGTCCCGCTGTCAGTATATTAACATCCCGACAACCCCTGCTGCGGCAATTATCCAGACTACATCAATGCGCAGGCGCATCAGTGCAACGAGCGCCACCAGAAAAATCATCAGGGTCCCCAGTGTAATAAGACTCGGGCGGCCATGCCCCTCAGTCAGTCGCTTTGCGATCCGACTGATCAAAGGCCTTTAACTTCGCGACGACTTTGCCCACCGGCACTTCAGTCTCCATCATGACAGGGGTCCTTTTTGCATCGTCTGTGAGCCATATCAGGACATCCCCCTTCTTCTGGAATATACCGTCTGATTTCAGCACCGGCCTGATCTTTACGGTGTCCACTTCCCGTCCGTCGGAAAGGGTGACCTTCTCTTTATCGAGGACATTGACCTCGACAGTGAGAAATTTGTTGCTGTCAAAGACATTGAGATAGACCGTCTGTCCTACTATAAGGGGCTGGGTCCTCACATAGTAAAAAGCCGAGATTACATCCCACAACAGAGGCGCAGTCATAGTATGTTGTTTTTTTACATCCTTCAAATGGTCGAAATAGGTGACCGTTTTGTTATCTGAGTCAAAGACCACTTCTTTATTGCTCTTATATTTCCCCTCTCTTTGCTTGATCTTGAAGGTCGAGGCCCTGCCGTCAACGATCCGGCTTTCAACGTAATCTTCGACCTTGTAGAACGCCGAGATGAGCGCAGCTGAATGGGTCTCCGACCGTATCGTCAATGTCTTGCCGTCAGGGACTGCTTCAAGCTGAGCCCTCCCCACAAAAACCCCCATCCAGTAGATGTCGAAGTTCAACCTCTCACTGATGTTACTGCGGACCCCGGAGGACGCGACAGGTTGTTGATCGACAGTAGTTTCATGCACTGAGGCGATTCCCGTATCTTCTGAGGCTGCATTGTCTTTGCCGGTGTCAGTTTTTTTTGTCTTGTCCTGCTGAGAATTTGTCTCTGCGAAGGTTTCGTTTTCTGTTGGCACCGGGGTTTCTGTCGAGGGTGAGGCCACGCTCGCTCTCCTTTGTTCGATTCTTTCCCGAACTGAAGGTGCTGCCGGCCCGGGAAGGCCCGGTTTAGTGACCTGGGTGGCCCGGGCGCTGTAGAGTCTCGCCGTAAATACCTGATCAGAAACTGGAAACGGAAACGCCGGGATATGGACGGCGAGGGTGGCGAGATGGACCGTCAATGAAAGCACCACTGAAAAGATCAATAATTTATGCCTGCTGAAGCTCTTCATCAGGGATTTTCCTTTCTCTGCCGGGAGCCAAACTTCGCAGCGCGAGTAGCCGAAGGAGGTCACGCCAGTCTATTATACCAGTTCAGGGTTTGTGGTTCGAGAATTTAATATAGTTTTCCCAGACTGAAAAAAGTTCAGCCGTAGCCCTGAGATCACCCGCACAATATTTTGCTATATCCAGACCCCGGCCACTTCTGTAGAGGTCTTTGACGTCATACCCGGTAATACCGCTTTCCTTTGGGCTCTTGATGCCGAAGGTCCTGCACCACATGTCGAGACTGAATTTCCGGCGGCTTGCTCCATAAAAAGTAAGCTGGTCCAGAAGATCGATATGGGTGTCTCCGTATCTGTTTGGCAGGAGGTCTCTTAAGGGCTTTATCTTATGTACTGCGGAACGGACCATGAGGAAGGGACAGTCAAAGCCCCTTCCGTTGAACGTGATGAACTGGCTGTAATTTTTTACTGCGTGCCAGAACTTGAGGAGGACTTCCTGCTCATTCCCTGCTTCGTACCTGATCCCTTCCTCTTCAAAGACAGGCAGAGGACCGCTATTATTTTGGAAAAATACTGCGCCTTTGCCTGTATCAGGGTTGAGCATGCCTATAGAGACTATCTCACCTGTAAGGGGATAAAACGAGAGGCTTTCTTTGACCTCGTTTTTTTCATCCTCGGTCTCAGCCCATTTCAATAAATATTCCTGAACAGGCCCTTCGAATGATTCGAAGTCAAACCCGGCGGTCTCTATATCAAATATTACGCGTGACATTTATTCAGCAATAAGCATTTTTTCAGCAACGAGCAATGAGCAGTTAGTAACGAATTAAAAAAATCAGTTGTATTTTTTGCATTCCACTCATTACTCATTACTGTCTCTAAGATGCCTTTGGCAATGACTTAAAGATATCCCATGTCTTAAGGATATCAATTGCCCTCTGGAGCTGTACATCGTCTTTATCATCGACTTCTAACGGGGCTGTCTCCTCCCCATCATCAGGCACAGAACCTCTTCTGTTCATTTTTCAGATGGCCCTCCAGGTCTTTTTCCCTGAGAACGCGATGTTCCTTAATACCATTTTTAGCTTCTAGTTTCACAATAATATCAGGTGTTATCCCGGTATTTTGTATTGAGGTGCCTTTAGGGGTGTAGTACTTTGCAGTGGTCAACCTGAGCCCTGCGCCGCCGCTAAGCGGGATCACGGTCTGCACGGACCCTTTCCCGAAGGTCTGGGTACCCAGGATGACGGCCCTGTTCCAGTCTTTGAGTGCCCCTGCCACGATCTCGGATGCGCTGGCGCTCCCCTGGTTTACGAGCACGATCATCTGCTTTGAAAAGACATTGTCTCCGCTGGTAAGAAACTCGGTCTTTTCTCCTGACCTTGCCTTGGTGTAAACAACGAGCTTGCCCTTTGGCAGGAACTGGCTGGTGACATCTATAGCGCTGTTTAACAGGCCGCCCGGATCATTCCGAAGATCAAGGATGAGGGAGTTTACCTTGGCGGCAGTGAGCTGCTTGATGGCATCGGCCAGGTCGTCTGAGGTCTGTTCCTGAAACTGGCTCAGCTTTATGTAGCCTATATTATCTTCGAGCACCTTTGATTTAATGCTTTTAATCTTAATGATGTCCCTGACTATTGTGAAATCCTTTGTGTCTTTCCAGCCTTCCCTGAATATACCCAGGGTGATCGAGGTCTTCGGGGCGCCCCTCATCTTGGTGACCGCATCCTGCAAGCTCATATCCTTGGTGGATTCGTTGTTGATCTTCACTATTTTGTCTCCGGCCTTTATGCCGGCCTTGTAGGCAGGGGTGTCTTCAATAGGCGCTATGACAGTGAGCAGGTTATCTTTCATCCCAATCTGTATGCCAAGACCTCCGAACTCGCCTTTTGTATCCACCTGCATTTCCTTGTAGGCCTCGGGATTCATATAGCTTGAATGAGGGTCCAGGGAACTGACCATGCCTTTTATCGCCGCGCTGACAAGGTCTTTTGTCTTTACATCTTCGACATAGTACTTCTTTATCATAGACATGACTTCGGTAAAGGTCTTGAGTTCTTCATACCCTTCTCCTTCAGCGCTTACGCTGGTAACAGACCATCTTCCGATAAAGATACCCGTAGAGGCGATTATGAATATAAAAAACCAAACAAACAATACCCTTTTCTTTAACATTATTGTACGACCTCCTGTATTACCGCTTTTTTCTTTTTAACCATTGAACAGGGTCCAGAGGCTTACCCTTGTATCCGGCCTCAAAATAAAGACGAGGCGCGTTTAAGATGCCTGATGTCCCAACCTTGCCGATAATCTGGTTTTCTTTTATTATATCTCCAACTCTTACTTTTTCTTGTCTTTACTCCTTGGGTATTTTCCCCGGGCTCTGCCTTGAGAATGTGGAGCCCAGATCTTTCAGCAGGCATCTGAAGAAAAATCCGATAAAGATACCCACAGACGTGAAGATGAATATGAAAAGCCCGATAAGCTCCAACTTTTTCTTCACCATTAGCGAACGGCCTCCTGTATTACCGCTTTTTTCTTTTTAGCCATTGGACAGGATCCAGAGGCTTGCCTTTGTATCTGACCTCAAAATAAAGACCAGGCGCGTTCAAGATGCCTGATGTCCCAACCTTGCCGATAATCTGGTTTTCTTTTATTATATCCCCAACATGTGAAAAAATCTCTGAAAGATTGCCATAGAGTGTATGGTATCCGCTTCCGTGGTTTATGATTACCAGCTGGCCGAACCCTTTGAACCATTCAGCGAAGATGACTTTCCCGGCGTAGACAGACCTGGCATCCGAGGAAGGATCTGTCTGGATATGGATCCCGTTTCTAAATACCGGGGTATCGAACTGCGGATCTTTCTGCGGGCCGTAAGGTATGGCAAGCCTGCCTTCAGAAGGCCAGGGCAGCTTACCTTTGAGACGGCCAAAACCTTTTGCTGAATAATCGTCTGTTTTTGATGATTCACGGATAATATCGAGGAGCCTTTTGGAGGCTTCCTTCAGTTCAGAGAGCATTGTCTGACGCGATTTTTTTTCATTCCGCACTGAAGAGAGGATGAGTTCCTTCTCTCTTTTTTTCTCACCCATCTCCATTTCTTTCGTCCTTATTTTTTGGGTGTTTTTTTCAAGCTCTGCCCTGAGAATACGGAGTTTCTCTGATTTTTCATCAAGTGTTATAAGGTTGGCGCGGTAACTGGCCAGGACATTATGCTCATACAGCGTCAGATGCTCGAGATATTTCCAGACCCTCATCATCTGGGAAATGTCCCCGGCGCTCATCAGAAGCATAACCATATCTCCGGCGTATCCGTACCTTTGCATTATTATGAGCTTCCTCGCGAGCCAATCTTTCTGTTTTCCAATGCTTTCCCTGGTCTTCGCGATTTCGCTGTTGACAGCCTCTATCTCTGATTCGGTCTGTCTCAGGGCTTTGCGGAATTTTCTGAGCTCCCCTTCTGTCTTGCTCAGTTTTATGTTGACGCTGTCGAGTTCATTTAAAATCGACGACTCATGCTCAAGGGCCTCTGTCAGCTTTTTCTTCTGTTCCTGGATCTGTTTCTGGATTTTACTGAGTTCTTCTTTAGGGCCTGTTGTGTGGGAAACCGACGGGAAAAGCAGAACAAAGGCAAGTGCCAGAACAAGGAACATCAGTACTTTAACCTGCCGAGAGCTATTGCCGCGCCTGTTATCCCAAGCAGCATTCCGATGCCCGGTAAAGGCAGAAAAAGGTTTGCAGGAAAAAGTACTGCCTTGAAAACAGGGATATTAATGCTGAGGCGCATCAGAAGCACATAGTAAAAGAAAAGACAGCCGGCAAGACTGAGCAAACCACCACAGGTCCCGATGACTGCACCCTCAAGGAGAAAAGGCGTTCTGATAAAACCCTTTGTAGCGCCGAGCAGTTTGAATGTTTCGATCTCCTCGGTCCTTCTGTAAAAGAGTATTTTTACCGTGCTGTAGCAGACGAAAATAATGCCTGTGGAAAGTATGGCCGCGAAGACCAGACCCACAGCCTTGACGCCTTTTTTAACTGTATTAAGAGTGGAAAGGAACTTATCTCCATAGTCCACCTCTGTTACGCCTTTTATTTTAAGGGCTTCAGCTGCGAGTTGCTGTGCTGTCTCTGCCTTGACATCATCCTCCCTGAGCTTTATTTCGAGGGAGGCAGGCAGGGGATTTTCCTCAAGCCCCTCCAGGATATAATCCGAATTTTTAAGAGAGGATTTCAGCTCCTTTATTGCCTCGTCTTTGGATATGTATCTGACAGAAAGGACGGCCTTTCTCTTCCTGAATGAATCCATGAGAGAGTCGAGCCTGTCTTTTTGAAGACTGTTGTCGAGATATACTGTCATTGAGAATTTTTCCGGCAGTTTCTTTGTTGCTATATCGATATTGTAGAGTACCAAAAAGCCTATACTGATAATGAAAAGGCCGGCTGCGATGGTCAGGACAGAAAGGAGGTTTATCCACTTTTCTTTTAGCAGGCTCCGAATCGCGAGCTTCAGTGCAGAGGCGTGCGATCATCAGCCAAGTACCTCCCCTGTCAGAACGCCTGCGTCCAGCCTCAAGACTCTCTTGCCTGTGTTTTTGTAGAGCTCCCTGTTATGCGTGGCAATAAGAATTGTTGTGCCTTTGGCATGGATGTCTTTAAATATCCGTGAAACACCTTCTGCTGTATCCGGGTCGAGATTGCCGGTCGGCTCATCTGCAAGCAAAATGGCAGGCTCTGTGACTATCGCCCTCGCGATAACGACTCTTTGCTGCTCCCCACCTGAAAGTGTCTTTGGATAACTGTCTGATTTATGTCTGAGGTTTACTGTCTTGAGTGCATCATTTGTCCTGACCTTTGTCTCCTTTTCGCTTATACCCCTGATTCGCAGGGCCAGCGCAATATTTTCAAATATAGTCCTGTTTTCAAGAAGTCTGAAATCCTGAAACACAATCCCGATTTTGCGTCTGACGAGGGGTATGCTGGATTCTTTTATATTGGCAGTGTCGAACCCATCGATGATGATTTCGCCGGTGTCAGGCCTCTCAGCAAGGTAAATCAGCTTCAGCAGGGTGCTTTTGCCAGCGCCGCTTGGCCCGGTCAAAAAACTCATTTCACCTTTGCCGGCTGAAAAACTTATATCCTTTATAGCAGTCTGGTTTTCAAAATCTTTTGTAACATTCTGAAAATCTATCATGGGAAAATAATCCTCTTATTTATTCTTCTTGATGATATAGTCCAGGAGTATATCATCAAGGCTTTTTGCGATCTGGCTTTTGGGTCCGGCCTGCTGGCCGGCATTGAACTCAGTCTGCTCAGGGGCTATATCTTCATCTTTTGGTCCCGGGGGCTCATCTGTTGGGGTATGCCTGCCTGCAATGAGTTCTCTTAACATAGCTTTGTGCTGTTCCTTCATAAGTTCTCTGACTTTTTCTTTATAGTCAGGGCTGGCGGCAAGGTGTGAGTAATTGGTTTTTTTTGAGGCCAGTATCGTACCCTTCAGGTAAAGAAGGGTAATGATAAGATGGGATTTGAGACCGCTGTCCTCTGTCTGGACATGGTAAATGATGCCTTTATACGGCACATTGGTGTTATAACCTATGAGCATAGCAGTTCCCCGCAGTTATAGAACATCTTTACTATTATAAGAACTGGAAGGCAAAAAAGTGAAGGGAATACGTCAGGTCCTGGTGACGATATCAATCAATCTGGACTTTTCCTGCATCTGCTCTGTAAGGACCTCACGCATCAACAGACAGGCTTTTATGACTTTAGAGTTTGCAACTCTGTAGTATATGTTTACGCCGTCTCTGCGTGAATCCAGTATCCCTCTGTGTCTCATTACAGCAAGGTGCTGGGACACATTGGCCTTTGGTACGCCGAGGATTTCAACCAGTTCGCTTACGGTTTTTTCACCTTCCTTGAGGGCGTTGAGTATTTCAAGCCTTTTGGGACTTGATAGTGTCTTGCAGACTTCTGCCTGAAGCTCAAATAATGTTTTATTAGATCCCATCGGCATTATTCTATTAATTCATATGGACAAACGTCAAGTAAAAGTTTTAAGCCTGATGTATTCTTTACTACTTATAATGATTTGTGATAACATTTAAAGCTTCAATATAACCCACATATGATATATCAAAGATGATGTCAAAAAAATATGCAATAGGTGTTGATCTTGGCGGGACCAATCTCCGGGTTGCTCTTGTTTCTGACGAGGGCGAGATCGCAGGAAAGCTAAAGAAAGCGTCTTCAGAGGAGGTTTTCAACTCTCTTTTAGAAACCATAGAAGAGGTAATGCACGGCGATATTGCGGGCATAGGGCTGGGTGTTGCCGGCCTTATAGACAGGAAAAACGGCAGGGTCTTCAGCTCGCCCAATTATCGCGCTGTCGAAGGGCTCGACCTTATTGAAGGCCTGCAGAGGAAATTCAATCTCCCCGTCTACCTGGAAAACGATGCCAATTGCGCGGCGCTCGGTGAAAAGATCAGCGGAGCAGGGAAAAACTTCGATAACTTTGTTTTGCTGACCCTGGGGACAGGCATTGGCGGCGGTATTATCTACAAAGGAGAGTTACTTGATGTTGCTGCGGAGATAGGGCATATGAGCATAAATTCCGAGGCTGAAAAATGTCCCTGCGGAAATATAGGCTGTCTTGAAAATTATGCCTCTGCAAGGGCGATGATCGCCAAGGCTGTAGCGATGCTTGAAAAAGGGACTGAGAGCATGCTGAAGAATTGCTGCAATGGCAGTATCTATAAAATTACCCCGGAGAATATCTACAATTCAGCTTTAGAGGGAGACACGCTTTCAAGGGAGATACTCAGAGACAGCGGTCGGGCGCTTGGTGTCGGCCTTGCGAATCTGATTAATATTTTAAGCCCCGAAGCGATAATACTTGCCGGGGGCCTTATCGGCGCCTGGAACATATATGTTCAGGAGGCCATCAAAGAGGCCTCAAGGCGGGCCTTTAAGGATGTTTTTGAGGCCGTGCAGATAATCCCTTCTTCCCTGGGAGATGACGCGGGGATAGTCGGCGCCGCAAGCCTTGTATTTATGAAAACAGCGAAAAAAACCACCTCCAGATTATAAATGTCAAAGAAGATCCGCAATTTTTCGATAATAGCGCATATAGACCATGGAAAATCCACGCTCGCCGACAGACTCCTGGAGTATACAGGGGCCTTGAGCTCCAGGGAGATGACTGCGCAGGTACTGGATTCCATGGATCTTGAAAAGGAACGAGGCATTACCATAAAGGCCCATGCTGTAAGACTTCTTTATAAGGCCGATGACGGTAATGAGTATATTTTAAATCTGATAGATACTCCGGGGCATGTTGATTTTTCATACGAAGTCTCAAGGAGTCTTGCCTCCTGCGAAGGGGCGCTTCTTGTTGTGGACGCGACACAGGGCGTTGAGGCGCAGACACTGGCAAATGCCTATCTTGCTGTAGAACATGACCTTGAGATCATACCTGTTATAAACAAGATAGACCTTCCCAGTGCTGACCCTGAGAAGGTAAAGGAACAGATAGAGGACGCTATAGGCATCGACTGTTCCGAGGCCATACTTGCAAGCGCAAAGGAAGGCATAGGCACAAAAGAGATCCTTGAGACCATTGTAAAGAAGGTGCCGCCGCCTTCCGGTGATGAGACCAAACCGCTGAAGGCCCTGCTCTTTGATTCATGGTTTGACAACTATCAGGGGGTCATCATACTGGTCAGGGTCTTTGACGGGAGGATAAAGGCCGGACAGAAGATCAAGCTCCTTGCGACTGAGTTTGTATTTGATGTCTCCCAGGTGGGGGTATTTTCTCCGAAGATGGGGCCTGTTGACGAACTCTCTGCAGGAGAAGTAGGCTATGTCATCGCAGGCATAAAAAGCGTTACTGACACCAAGATCGGCGATACTATTATTGATCCTGCAAACCCCGTTACCGAGCCCTGTCATGGTTACAAGGACATTAAGCCCATGGTCTTTTGCGGGTTTTATCCTACGGCCTCGCATCAGTATGAAAACCTCAGGGACGCGCTCAATAAACTGAAGCTAAATGACTCCTCTTTTAACTATGAGCCTGAGACCTCACTTGCACTTGGGTTTGGTTTCCGGTGCGGATTTCTGGGGCTTCTGCATATGGAGATCATACAGGAAAGGCTTGAGCGCGAGTTTGATCTGTCACTTTTAAGCACGGCTCCCACTGTTGTCTACAAGGTGACAAAGACCGATGGCGAGGTCATATACATAGAAAATCCTGCCTTGCTTCCTGAAAAATATGAAATGGTGGAAGAGCCTTTTGTCCTTACGACCATCTTTGTCCCAAAGGATTTCATCGGCCCTATCCTGGACCTCTGCCAGGAAAAGAGAGGCACGCAGAAGAGCTTTAATTATATTGGGAAGGACAGGATAAAGGTCGAATATGAACTGCCCCTAAACGAGATACTCTGGGATTTCTACGATAAGCTTAAGTCTTTTTCAAAAGGGTATGCTTCCATGGATTACGAATTCCTCGGCTATCGGAAATCCAACCTTGAGAAGTTAAATATTCTCCTAAACGGAGAGGTGGTGGACGCCTTGTCCTTGATAGTTCATAAAGACAAGGCGTATTATAAGGGACGGCAGTTGACCGAAGAATTAAGAAAGATCATCCCCAGGCAGATGTACGAGGTCGCGATCCAGGCAGCGATAGGAAGCAAGATCATTGCCCGGGAGACAGTAACGGCCATCCGTAAGGATGTTCTGGCCAAGTGTTATGGCGGTGATATTACGCGCAAGCGCAAACTGCTTGAAAAACAGAAGGAGGGCAAGAAAAGAATGAAGCAGGTCGGAAGGGTCGAAATTCCGCAGGAAGCCTTTCTGGCGGTTCTGAAATTAAAATGAAAAAAAAGGAAAAATCACAATTAAGAGAGACTGTTGAGGCCATTGTTGTTGCCTTTGTTATAGCGATTGTCATACGAACATTTGTAATACAGGCCTTTAAGATCCCTTCAGGCTCGATGATCCCAACGCTTCTGATAGGAGACCATATCCTGGTTAATAAGTTTCTGCTGGGGAACCCCGTTGACGTGCCTTTCTCCAATATACATCTTTTCAGAATGCCTGGACTGAGAAAACCCCAAAGAGGAGATGTCATAGTTTTTAAATACCCCGAAGACCCTACGAGGGATTTTATAAAAAGGGTCATTGGCATAGAGGGAGATGTAATAGAGTCAAAAGATAAGATTTTATATGTAAACGGACGTAAGCTTATAGAAACATACGTGCAGCACGTTGATAATAATATGATACCCGCCGGAAGGGAATGCATTTATGACGAGGGTGTCGGCTTTCCTCCTAATAGCACTAATTGCAGGGACAACTTCGGGCCTTTAAAAGTCCCGAAGGGATCGGTGTTTGTTATGGGAGACAACAGGGACGAGAGCTATGACAGCAGGTTCTGGAGGTTTGTAGATCTCTCCCTGATAAAGGGCAAGGCGATCATTATCTACTGGTCGTGGGACAATGATAATACTTGGGTCCGTTTTAACCGCATAGGGAGGCTTATACGATGATGAAAAAGATCGGGAACCGAGGTTCTTTTAAGGGTATTTTCCTGTTATTGATTCTTGTTGCCGTTGTATTTGTCGGGATATCCTTTGCAAAGCCCTACTACCGTTATTATACGCTTGGTTCATTTACAAGGGATTTTCTGAAATCAGAACTTGGAGATGTAAATAATATCAGAAAAGATATTATGGATAACGCAGCGGATTTGAAAGTGCCTCTGGATGGAAAAGATCTGGAGGTTACTGAGGTTACTGTTGGTACAAATAAAATAATCAAGGTCAAGGCAACCTGGTCAGAGACCGTAGACTTCTGGGGATATTATCAGAAGAAACTTGATTTTGTCATGGAAGAGGAGTATTGATTGTTTACAGGCCTTATCCTGGAAATGGGAGAGGTGGTCTCCCTGGTAAAAAAAGAGAATGGCGCCCGGCTTGCACTGAAGACAGAGACCCTTGCTGATGACGCAGCCTTGGGAGACAGTATCTCGGTCAACGGCACCTGCCTGACGGTTGTAGAGATAAAGGGTAATACGCTCTCATTTGATCTTTCCGGCGAGACGCTTCTTTCAACAGATATCGGCCGGTTGAAGATAAAGGACAGGGTGAACCTGGAACCTGCCTTGAGGCTGGATGCGAAGCTTGGAGGTCATTTTGTCACTGGCCATATAGACGGTGTCGGGAAGATAAAATCAAAGACCCTGACAGGAGAAGTTTACAAGATCATTGTAACTACCGAAGACCGCATCGCCGATTTTCTTGTGGAAAAGGGGTCTGTTGCTGTTGACGGCATAAGCCTTACTGTAGTGGAGGTATTCAAAAACGGGTTCTCGATCGTTATTATCCCTCATACCGCGCATCTGACGACCATTGGCTTTAAAACCCCCGGGGACATGGTAAATATTGAAGTTGATATTTTGGGCAAATATGTTTCAAAATTTTTAAGCAAAGGCAAAGACAATGGCTTTATGGAGACCCTCCTGAGGGAAGGGTTTGCCTAATGAAGGGTGTTGGCTACAGTGACTCTTTTGGGTCCGATTCCCCCTTAACAAAGGGGGTTAGGGGGTTGTAAGGAACTGGGAAAAAGCACAACCCTCTTTGTCCCCCTTTTCTAATGGGGAATTTTAGATAGTAGATGTATTGTTTGCAAAGTGACTTTGTAATTATATATAAATTCAGTTTTTACCAAGGAGTTGATGAAGATGCAGAAAAACAAATTTCATACAATAGATGAGGCTATTGAGGACATCGCCAAAGGCAAGATGGTGATCCTTGTTGATGATGAGGACCGCGAAAACGAGGGCGATCTCTGTATGGCTGCCGAGAAGGTCACCCCCGAGGCGATCAACTTCATGGCAAAATACGGCAGAGGACTTATATGCCTTTCCCTGACTCCTGAAAGGACAGAGGAACTCAGACTGCCGATGATGACTGAGGACAATACCTCGTCCTTCGGCACTGCTTTTACTGTCTCGATCGAGGCGAAAAAGGGCGTGACAACAGGTATTTCAGCTGCCGACAGGGCCACTACAATACTTACCGCCATCAATCCTTCAACAATTGCAGAGGATATCGCGAGGCCAGGCCATATATTTCCTCTCAGGGCCAAGCCGGGAGGTGTCTTGCAAAGGGCAGGACAGACAGAGGGGTCTGTTGATCTTGCCAGGCTGGCCGGGCTCAACCAATCAGGCGTTATATGCGAAATCATGAACGATGACGGTACAATGGCCAGGGTGCCCGAGCTTCTGGAGTTTTCCAGGACGCATCACATTAAAATTGTTACTATAAAAGACCTTATTCAATACAGGATAAGGATGGAGCGTTTTGTGCACCGGGTCTCCACAACAAAATTACCTACAGAATACGGTGGAGAGTTTACTGCCATTGCTTATTCAAACGACGCAGACAAAAATATCCATATAGCGCTGGTAAAAGGTGAAATACAGCCTGGAGATGAGGTCCTTGTGAGGGTCCACTCCGAGTGTCTCACCGGGGATGTTTTTGGCTCCAGGCGGTGCGATTGCGGTGAACAGCTGCACAAGGCCATGAAGATGATAGAAGAAAACGGGCAGGGAGTCGTATTATATATGCGACAGGAAGGCCGCGGCATTGGGCTGGTCAATAAATTGAAGGCCTATGAGCTGCAGGACAAGGGGTTTGATACTGTTGAAGCCAATCTCAAACTGGGCTTTAAGGCTGACCTGAGAGACTACGGCATCGGGGCACAGATACTGGTAGACCTCGGAATACGCAACATGCGACTGATGACCAATAACCCAAAGAAGATAGTCGGGCTTGAGGGATATGGGCTGAAGGTCGTTGAAAGGGTCTCGATGGAGACAAATCCGAATGAGAAAAATCTGGTATATCTTAAGACAAAGAAGAAGAAGCTCGGCCATATTCTAAATAAAGTATAATCTAAGAGAGGCAATTCACCACAGAGGACACAGAGAAAGACCTTGAAAACAGTAGTAAAATAATTTTCTCCGTGCGCTCGTTGTGTGAAGATAGTAAAGTAACACACGCAGAATTCAACAAGATGAGGACACAGAGGATTGCTTGAGTTAAGTGTTTATTAAGAAGCAATCATATCTCAGTGCCCTCTGTGGTTAATTTTTTACAATACTAAAGCAATAACCAGGGGGTGAACATGAAAGTTATTCAGGGAGAACTTCAGGCAAAGGGACTGAAATTTGCGATTATCGTCAGCAGGTTCAATGATTTTATAACAGGCAAACTGCTTGAAGGCGCAGTTGACGGCCTGTTGCGGCATGGGGCAAAAGAAGAGGATATTGAAGTCATCAAGGTCCCGGGTGCCTTTGAAATACCTCTGACAGCCAAAAAGGTCGCATCAAAGGGTCCTTATAACGCGCTCATATGCCTTGGCACTGTAATAAGAGGCGCAACACCTCATTTCGATTATGTTGCAGCTGAAGTCTCCAAGGGGGTTGCAGCAGCTTCGATGGAAACAGGTGTGCCCATGGCCTTTGGCGTATTGACAACAGACACTATTGAGCAGGCTGTTGAGAGGGCCGGGACAAAGAGCGGCAACAAGGGCTTTGATGCTGCAATGACCGCCATTGAAATGGCACAGGTGTTTAAAAAGCTGTGAATGCAGCTTTCAGCCATCAGCCGTCAGCTGTCAGCAGAGAAGCGGGCTTTTTACTATTCACTATTCACTATTCACTATTCACTGTTTTATGAACCGCCGCAAAGCACGGGAATATGCGCTTCAGATGTTGTTTCAGCATGAATTTGCCGGGGAGCAGGCAGGCATGGAATTTACGGAAGACCACAAGCCCGGTAAAAAAACCAACAGTGAACTGCAAAAATTCGCCAGGGAACTTGCCACAGGCACCTTGGGACATCTTGAGGAAATTGACGGGATGGTCCAGGAGGCGGCTGAAAACTGGAAGATGGACAGGATGGCTGCTGTTGACAGGAATATCCTGAGATTTGCTGTTTACGAAATTATATACAGGACCGATATCCCTACCGCAGTTACGATAAACGAGGCCCTGGAGATAGCAAAAAAATATTCCTCAGTTGAATCCGCCTCCTTCATCAACGGCCTCCTTGACAAGATTGCGCATATTCATGGGAAAGCCAAGTAAGTATGCGGTCATCTCGGATGTGCATTCAAACGCGGAGGCGCTAAGGTCTGTACTGGGGCACATTAAAAAAAGACAGGTACATGACATATTCTTTCTCGGGGACGCTGTTGGATACGGACCTGAACCAAATGAATCTGTAGGACTCCTTAAATCTGAATGTAAAACAATCATCGCCGGCAATCATGACTGGGGCGTGCTCGGCCTTACCGAGACCGGATCATTCAATGAATACGCAAGGGTGGCCCTTGCCTGGACACGAGGGACCCTAACAGGTGACAACAAGGAGGTCCTCAGGACAGCCCCGCTGAAATCTGAAATAAACGGGATAGATATAACGCTGGTACATGCCACTCCCTGTGAGCCTGAGAAGTGGCATTATCTCCTGACTCTGTCGGATGCGGAAATAAACTTCAAATATATGCATACCGATATCTGTTTTATCGGACACAGTCACCGGCCCTTTATCATTGAGATGTCTTCTTCAGGCGAGCTTAAGACAAATAAGCAGGGGATGCATATAAAGGAAGGCTCAAGATATATCGTAAATGCAGGGAGCATTGGACAGCCAAGGGACGGAGACCCGAGGGCATGCTATGCGCTGGTGGATAAAGACAGGATAGAGCTTGTGCGGGTGGTTTATGATATTAAAGCCACACAGAAAAAGATGTCTGAGGCCGGTTTGCCGCTCGTGTTAATAGAGAGACTTTCCTATGGACGATAAGATTATAGAGTAAGTTGTGCCTGCTGTTGCATTTTGCCCTGAAAATAAAATAACATTGACGAACAAGTAAAAAGTTGTCATACCCGCGAAGGCGGGTATCCAGAGTCGTGACAACTGCTTGAAAAGATTGGATTCCCGATTACGGACTTCGGGAATGGCGGCCTCAAAAAGGACTTTTTACGAAGCCATCAACATTAGTAGCTTTCTAAAAAGGGGGGAACACATGTCAGGGGATGACCTGGAGAAACAGGATTTGGGTAAGCCCTCAAAGAAGCAACAACTCCACAAAGGCCACCGGGAACGTTTGAGGGAACGTTTTCGCAGGGAGGGGCTGGACAATTTTGAAGATCACCAGGTGCTTGAGCTGCTTTTGTTTCAGGCAATTCCACAGCACGATACAAACCCTGTCGCTCACAGTCTGATACAGAGATTCGGCAGTCTTTCGGCCGTGCTCGAAGCGGACCCGAAGGACTTGGCCGCAGTTGAGGGCGTCGGAGCAAAGGCTGCTGCCTTTCTTTCCCTGATTCCTCAGGTGACCCGTCGTTATTTTCTGGATAGGATAAGGCATACGCGCAAACCTCTGAATACCTCTGAAGCTGCGGCTGAATATCTCGTCCCTCTTATGTCCGGACGTTCTGAAGAAGTATTCTACGTGATCTGCCTTGATTCCCAGCTCAAAGTTCTCTATCCGGTAGCTCATAAGTGAGGGCACTGTGAAGGACGCCTTAGTCCATCCCCGGCATGTTGTCGAGGCTGCAGTCAGACATAAAGCAGCCTCAGTCATACTTGCCCACAACCATCCAGCCGGAACTGTGCGGCCTTCGAATCACGATCATACTATCACAAAGCGGCTCGTCCAGGCCCTCGGGGGCCTTGATATCAAAGTGGTGGACCATGTCATCGTTGCCGGCGATCAGTATTACAGTTTTACAAGGGAGGGTACGATGCCAGGGTATGAGGGGGCGGGATGAGGAGTGTTTATAATTGAAATATAATCCCGACACACACCATCGTCGTTCTATTCGTCTGAAAAATTATGATTACAGTCAAGAGGGCGCATATTTTGTAACGATATGTACAGAGGACAGGGAATACGTGTTCGGGGATGTAGTTGGCGGTGAAATGCGGTTGAATCCTGCAGGGTCTATGATTCAAGGTTTGTGGAAGGCATTACCGCAAAGATTTCCATCAGTTGAATTGGATGAAGCAGTGATAATGCCGAATCATATACACGGCATTGTGGTTTTTACAGGGACCGTTTTCATGTCCGGTATCGTAGGGGCGCCGCTTGCTGCGCCCGGTATTGAGGTCGTGGCCGATTCCATTGCATGCGTTACAAAAGACAAGGACGAATCTAACACGGCAAAACAGAAGGGCGCGGCAAGCAGCGCCCCTACATTGGGTAATGCTATCCGCGCATTCAAATCGACATCGGCCATTGTCGTTAATCGTCTAACAAATCGTCAGGGTATCCCCTTATGGCAGCGAAATTATTACGAACATATCATCCGCGACGAGGATGAATTGAACCGCATACGGGAATATATCATGAACAACCCCGCACAGTGGGCAGAGGATGAAAACAACCCTGAGAATGCGAAGCAGCATAATTAAGTAAATTATGTCGGTCATAAAAGGAATGGACGATAACTGAGTCAGGTGCAATGTTTAGGGCAGGGGCAACGGTTGTGGGCAAAGACGAAAAACATGGGGGGGGGACGTTGATGACAGGAACGAAAACAGGGCAGGTATACAAACCAGGGCAGAGGCAAGCCCAGCCCCTACATAGGGGCATCCCTTGCGGGTGCCCTCGGGTGCTGAGATGAGGGGAAAATAGTTCCGTCTAACCCACCAATTATGATAAGATTCCGGAAAAGGAAAACGAATGACGCAAGAAGATATCATCCAAACGATACTCAAAGACAGTAATTATCATCTATCTCTTTTTCCCGAGGATGAGATTGTTGCCCTGAGCAATAGAATTAATATCAAGGAATCGAAGAACAAGATAACGCCCTTTGTCGCCTGCATTATTCGCAGTAAAGATATCCAGTTGAAGCCCGAAGAAGTTGTTCGTCAGCTTTATGCAGCAAGACTTATCGAGCAATACGGATATCCCAAAAAACGGCTTGCTTTTGAATATCAGGTCAATTTTGGGAGGGAGAAGAAAAGCGCTGATATTAGGTTGGAAGAAAGGGGATGAAATGAGACAAACAAAGGGTCCTGAATTCATACGGTTCTTTCGACCGATTCTGGAGGTTCTCCAGGAGTCTGGTGGTTCCGGGACAGCTTCTGAAATAGTTGATCGTTCTTTGGAACTCGCGAAGATTTCGGAGGCTGAACAGGAAGCGGTCAACAAGAACGGTCTTTCGAGGGTGAAGAACCAAGTTCATTGGGCGCGTCAGTATCTTGTATGGGCAGGTTATTTAGACTCGTCAAGAAGAGGTGTTTGGAATCCCAAGTGCGGGATTTTCGCGGCGCGATGATGGGGCGCGCTGATAAGGGCCTTATTATTACTACGGGCACATTCACACTAGAAGCCAAAAAGGAAGCAAGGCGGGATGGTGTTCCACCCATTGAACTTGTAGATGGTGACATTCTCGTTGACATGTTTGAACGGCTCGAATTGGGGCTTATCCCTAAGAGGGATTTCGATGTTGATGAGAAATTTTTCGAGGAATACAAGAAATGAGCACCCAACCTGCTGGTCGAGAGGGGCGTTCTGCCCATAACTCGTTTGGTAAGCTTATTGTAATGCCATATAGCAAAATGAAGACGCGGCTATCAGATGGCTGAAAGAGCAGACAAAAGAGGCGATTTCCTGAATGGCTGACTACAAAAAAGAAAACGATATATAATAGAAATGGGAACATGAGCACATGAGGGCAGAAAAATGAAAAAACAGTCAAGAAAAACTCCAGCGCTTTCTCGTGACGATGTGGTGGCAATCCTGAAAAAGGAGACGCCTTTTCTGGTGGAAAAGTATGGAGTCAAGAGAATCGGTCTCTTCGGATCATTTGCAAGGGAAGAGCAAAACAGAAAAAGCGATGTTGATATTGTCGTGGAATTCGGAAGGCCTATCGGGCTGAAGTTTGTGGAACTTGCGGATTATCTTGAAGGATTATTATGCAGAAAAGTAGATCTTTTGACTCCAGACGGCATTAAAGGCATCAGGATTAAAAGCGTTGAAAGCGAAATAAGGCGGAGTATCGTGTATGTCTAAGAGAGGGGATATTGCATTTATAGAGGACATTAAAGAAGCTATAAAGAGAATCAATACCTACATCAGCGGCATGGACTACAAAGAATTTTTTAAGGACAAAAAGACACAGGATGCGGTTGTCAGAAATCTTGAGATCATCGGAGAGGCAGTAAAGAACATATCTCAAGAATCGAAGCAAAAATATCCCGAAATACCGTGGAAGAACTTTGCGCGTGTGCGGGACAAACTTATTCATTTTTATCACGGTGTCAATTATGACGTTGTATGGGATATAGCGGCAAATGAGCTTCCTCCAGTTCTGAAGCAAATCAAAAAAATAATAGGGACTGAAAAGAAGTAGCAATATCCCTTGCCGTTGATTGAAGCCTCCGAAAAAAAGTCAGACAGAAGTTTTCATTTGTTCCCGATATTGTTTAAAATAGATGCTGTTATTAATAAAGAATACTGACCCGGCTCAGAGGCAGTAGCAACATAAAAATAAAATAAAAAAGGGGTAAATTATGATAGAACGCTACACGCGCAAAGAGATGGGCAGACTCTGGGAGCCTCAAAACAGGTTCCAGAAATGGC
The DNA here is from genome assembly GCA_963801505.1 of uncultured Nitrospira sp. GTDB lineage: Bacteria > Nitrospirota > Thermodesulfovibrionia > Thermodesulfovibrionales > UBA6898 > JAOUFP01. The sequence continues at coordinate 128,233 of CAWDEY010000026.1, read as the reverse complement.
TTGATGTCGAAATCGCTGCCTGTGAGGCATGGGCTGATCTTGGCAGGATACCTAAAAAATCGCTCGAAGTCATCAAGCAAAAGGCGGGCTTCGAGGTTGCGAGGATCGATGAGATCGAGGTTGTTGTAAAGCATGATGTGATAGCCTTTCTCACCTCTGTTGCCGAGCATGTGGGGCCTGATTCGAGGTATGTGCATAAGGGGCTTACCTCATCCGATATTGTCGATACTGCACAATCACTGCTTATGAAAGAGGCTGCAGGGATAATCATAAAAGACATAAAGGGCCTTATCGCCGTGCTCAAGGAAAAGGCCTTTCTCTACAAGGAAACTGTATGCATAGGCAGGAGTCATGGCGTTCATGCTGAGCCTATGACCTTTGGTTTGAAATTTGCCCTCTGGTATGAAGAGGCAAAGAGAAACCTTGAGCGAATGGAAAGGGCGAGAAAGACCGTAAGCATAGGTAAGTTTTCAGGCGCTGTAGGGACGTTTTCAAATATACCGGTCGACATAGAAGAGAAGGTCTGTAAAAAGCTCGGTTTAAAGCCTGAACCCATCGCAACACAGGTTGTGCAAAGAGACAGACACGCTGAATATCTCTCGACACTCGCGATCATAGCAGCTTCTATTGAAAAAATAGCGGTCGAGATAAGACACCTGCAGAGGACAGAAGTGCTTGAGGCTGAGGAGCCTTTTGCAAAGGGACAGAAGGGCTCATCCGCAATGCCGCATAAGCGCAATCCTGTTGGCTGCGAGAACCTCTCAGGCCTTGCGAGGATTGTCAGGGCAAACGCTCTTGCAGCATTCGAAAATGTAGCCTTATGGCATGAAAGGGACATTTCCCACTCCTCAGTCGAGCGGGTCATTATTCCTGACAGCACCATACTTGTGGATTATATGCTGCACCGCCTGACCGGGATACTCTCGGGCTTGCAGGTCTATCCTGAGCGCATGAAAGAGAATATGGCCAGGAGCTATGGTCTGTATAATTCTCAGAATGTCCTTATTAATCTCACTGAAAAGGGGATGACAAGAGAGGATGCTTATGCCCTGGTCCAGAAAAACGCCATGCTCAGCTGGAAGACAAGAAAAGAGTTCAAGTCCCTGCTCATAAAGGACAGGGACGTCAAGAAATATCTTTCTCAAAAAGAAATCAATGATATATTTGATCTGAAGCACTACTTCAGGAATATCGATTATATATTTAAAAGGGTATTTGGAAAAGCAGGATATTAAGGAGAGCATAACTAATGGTGACTCATTTAGAAAATCTCCCCTCGCCCCTCTTTGCCAAAGAGGGGAATTATCCCTCCCTTTGGCAAAGGGAGGTTAGGAGGGATTTTAAAAAAACTTTCTATTACTTGGAAGATTATCAATAAGGGGAAGAACTTGTCATTAATCTACAGATATAAGAAACCGGCTGTTACAAGTGCCAAGAAAGATGAACTCATGACCTTTGCAAGGCAGAATATCTCTCCTGAGATAAAGGACATAAAGACAGAATACTGTTTTTATGTAGAGGCGAAGGAAGATCTTTCTACCACAGAGGAGGGACTGCTTTGCTGGCTTCTCAGCGAGACCTTTGAGCCAGCGACTTTTTCTTTAAGAAGTTTTTTGACAGATCACGGGTCACGGGTCACGGACCACGGTATTATAGAAGTCGGCCCCCGTATGAACTTTACAACAGCATGGTCATCCAACGCTGTATCTGTATGCCAGGCGTGCGGCCTTGCAAAGATAACCCGTATAGAGCGGTCAAGACGCTTTGTACTTGAGACAACCTCTGTTATGCCGAAGGATCAGGTTGATAAATTTGCATCAGAACTGCATGACCGGATGACCGAATGTATCTATCCTGAGCAGCTTACGACCTTTGAAACAGGGACCAGGCCCGAACCTGTCTATCGTGTCCCCATGATTGAAAAAGGCAGGTCAGCACTTCAAAATATCAATGCGGAGATGGGGCTTGGACTGGATGAATGGGACATCGATTATTACCACAACCTTTTTGTAAATGATATAGGCAGAAACCCTACAAATGTTGAGTGCTTTGACCTGAGCCAGTCAAACAGCGAACACTCGCGCCACTGGTTTTTTAAAGGAAGACTGATCATTGACGGCCGGGAGGTATCTGAAAATCTCATGGAGATCATACAGCAGACCCTGGACCGTAATCCCAATAACAGTGTTATAGCATTCAAGGACAACTCAAGCGCTATCATGGGTTATGACATAGAGACTATAGTGCCTGAAAACCCTGGCACTGTCTCCGGATTCAGAAAAACAAGACTTACGTATCACATCATATTCACGGCTGAGACCCACAATTTCCCAAGTGGCGTAGCGCCATTTCCAGGCGCTGAGACCGGCACAGGGGGAAGACTGAGGGATGTCCAGGCAACAGGTAGGGGCGCGCTGTTTGTCGCAGGCACAGCAGCCTACTGTGTCGGCAACCTGCGGATCCCGGGCTATGACCTGCCGTGGGAGGACACAACATTCTCCTATCCATCCAATCTCGCAAGCCCCCTTACCATAGAGATCGAGGCGAGCAACGGCGCCTCTGATTACGGCAATAAGTTCGGTGAGCCGGTGATACAGGGCTTTACAAGGTCTTTTGGCCTGAGGTTGCCTGACGGAGAACGTAGGGAGTGGCTTAAGCCTATAATGTTCACAGCAGGCGTAGGCCAGCTCGACTCCCGCCATGTTGAGAAGCAGGGACCTGCAAAAGGGATGCTGGTAACCAAGATCGGCGGGCCTGCATATCGCATAGGCATGGGAGGCGGGGCAGCCTCCAGCATGATCCAGGGCCAGAACATCGCAGAGCTTGATTTTAACGCTGTGCAACGCGGTGATGCTGAGATGGAGCAGAAGATGAACAGGGTCATCAGGGCCTGTGTTGAGATGGGTAAGAGTAACCCTATAGTAAGCATCCATGACCAGGGCGCAGGCGGCAACTGCAATGTTGTCAAGGAGATAATATATCCCGCTGGCGCCAAAATAGAGATAAGAAATATTCTGCTGGGCGACAATACACTTTCCGTGCTGGAAATATGGGGAGCTGAATACCAGGAACAAAACGCTCTCCTTATAAGGGCTGAAAGCGCCGGCGAATTCCTCGGCCTTTGCAGGAGGGAAAAAGTGCCCTGCGCTTTTATAGGAGAGATCACAGGAGATGGCTATATAGTTCTCCACGATGAAACTGATGGCAGCACTCCTGTAAATCTCGATCTCGAAAAAGTCCTTGGACATATGCCTCAAAAGACCTTCAGACTTGACAGGGTAAAGCGCAGAAGGACACCTCTGGAACTCCCGCAGAACCTGACAGTCAGGGACGCTCTTGACCGTGTGCTCAGGCTGGTTTCAGTAGGGTCAAAAAGGTTTCTCGTAAACAAGGTTGACAGGTCTGTTACAGGACTTATTGCAAGGCAACAGTGCGCCGGCCCTCTCCAGCTTACAGTAGCCGATGTTGCTGTAATTGCTCAAAGCCATTTTGGCCTAACAGGCGCTGCGATCTCAATAGGCGAGCAGCCGGTCAAAGGACTCATAAGCCCGGCTGCAATGGCAAGGATGAGCGTCGCAGAGGCGGTCACGAATATTGTATGGGCAAAGGTAAGCGGCATTGAAGACATCAAATGCTCAGGCAACTGGATGTGGGCCCCGAAGCTTCCGGGTGAAGGTGCTGAACTCTATGACGCGGCTATTGCCATGCGGGACATCATGATTGCACTCGGCATAGCAGTTGACGGAGGCAAAGACAGCCTCTCTATGGCAGCAAGGGTGACAGATAAATCCGGCAGCACAGAAACTGTAAAATCACCGGGCACACTCGTTATCTCGGCCTATGTGACCTGCCCTGATATTACGAAGGTAATCACCCCTGATATCAAGAGACCCGGAGAAAGCAGACTCCTGTTTATTGATCTGGGGATGGGCAAGAACCGGATGGGCGGCTCTGCCCTGGCACAATGCTATAGCCAGGTCGGAGATGAATCTCCTGATGTGGATGATCCGGGATTATTAAAGTACAGTTTCAAAGCCGTACAGGACCTGATTTCAGAGGACCTGATACTCTCAGGCCATGACAGAAGCGACGGAGGGCTGATAACAACCCTTCTTGAGATGGCCTTTGCAGGGAATTGCGGAATCGAAGTCGGGGTTAGGGGTCAGGGGTCAGGGGTTAGAGATTCAAACCTGGATGCAATTCAACTTTTATTTTCCGAAGAACTTGGTATGGCTATTGAATATCTTCCTGAAAATGAAGAAAAAATCATTGCATCCTTGAAAGATAAAGAAATACCATTCCAGGTTATCGGCAAGACTACGATAGAAAAGAGGATCAGGATCTCACTATTAACCATTCACCATTCACCATTCACTGTCCTGGACGAAGACATGAGAGTCCTCAGGGCAATATGGGAAGAGACAAGCCATCAGCTTGACAGGCTTCAGAGGGACCATTTCTGTATTGAAGAAGAGAAGAAGAATATCCATGACAGAAAAGGACAGTCCTTCAGTCTTTCCTTTGAGCCGAAACCAACCCCTTTAGAGTTGATTGACCGCCATGATAAGCCGAAGGTCGCTATCATACGCGAAGAGGGCAGCAACGGAGACAGGGAGATGACGTCCGCCTTTTTTGAGGCAGGGTTTGAGCCATGGGATGTTACAATGACTGATCTGCTTGAGGCCAGGATTACACTGGAAGACTTCAGGGGAATTGTATTTGTCGGAGGCTTCAGTTACGCCGATGTGCTCGACTCTGCAAAGGGCTGGGCAGGGGTAATAAAATACAACAAACATATATGGCAGCAGTTCCAGACTTTTTATGACCGTCCTGACACCTTCAGTCTCGGCAGTCTGTAACGGTTGTCAGCTCGCAGCGCTTCTGGGCTGGGTGCCATGGCAGGGCATAGCTGATACCAGCCAGCCCAGATTCATCCACAACAAATCAGGCAGGTTCGAGTCCCGTTTTGTTTCACTTAAAGTCCTCGAAAGCCCTTCAATCATGCTCAAAGGTATGCAAGAATCAGTGCTGGGTGTCTGGGTGGCCCATGGCGAAGGCCTTGCGTATTTCCCTGATGATAAGATAAGGGAGAAGGTACTTGCTGGGGGCCTCGCGCCTGCACGATATGCGGATGATGAAGGCAGACCTACTGAGCGATACCCCTTTAACCCCAATGGTTCACCCGATGGGATCGCGGCCCTTTGCTCTCCTGATGGGAGACATCTGGCGATGATGCCTCATCCTGAGCGGGCCTTCCTGAAATGGCAGTGGGGATGGATGCCTGAAGACTTGAAAAAAGACCTCAAGGCCTCTCCCTGGCTTAAGATGTTCCAAAATGCCAGGCAATGGTGTGAGGGAAAATAGGAGATAGCGGGGTAGCGTTTAACGCAGCCCAATATACCGAGCAGGATTATCTTTCGAGGCCTCGATGATCTCGGCATCCGGGACGCCTACAGCTCTCAATCTCCTGACAACACTGTCTATGGTCATGGCGCTGCCCGCAAGGACGCCGTCTTTGGTGTAAACAGCGCCTTTGCCTGTCTTTCCACCTTTGACTGAATCAGAGACAAGTATTATCCTGTCGAGCCTTTTTCTGCTGAATATAAGCTCAATGGTTTTGGGATGAAGATGTATGCCATCAGCGATAACTTCAGTATAGAGATCTTCATCAATAAGTCCGAGCCCCGCAAGGCCGGGTTCCCTGTGATGAAAGGGCCTCATTGCATTGAATAAATGGGTTATGCCTGTTGCTCCTGCTTTTTTGCCTTCCACGGCCTGCTTGTAGGTTGCATCTGAATGGCCCATATTTACCTTTATCTTAAGCTCAGAGCACTTTTCAATTACCTTAAGGCATCCCGGCATCTCAGGCGCGACAGTGATGACCTTTATGATGTCTTCATAGCCTTCAATCAGCCTTTTAAGGGAAGCCAATGAGGGTTTTAAAAATACATCCTTATCCATGGCCCCGCATCTTGCGGGATTAAGAAAAGGCCCTTCCAAATTCAAGCCAAGTATTACGGAGTTTTTTGCTGACAGCTGACAGCTGACTGCTGACTGCTTTTGTATCTCCATCGCCCTTCTGACAGCCTCCATGTTCTTCCTCATCTCATAGATTGAATCAGGATAGATAGCAGGCAGGATAGCGCCTGTGCCCTGGCTGAAGTGGAGTGCGGCCAGCTGCAGAATATCTTCAGGACTTCCTGTCCTGGTATCATATTTGCCGATGCCATGGGTATGGATGTCTATAAAGTCCCTGAAGATTGTCATTAAAGTATTTTTCCCCTTCTTGTAAAAAAATCACTCAGGGCCAGCCTTATTACAGCGCCCTTTGACCATTTCATACCCGTCTCTTTTTCGAGCTCAGAGGCAGCTTCTTCAAGCGCCTCAAGCACTTCCTCTTCAAGATATATGGAGGTCTTTTTCAGTTTCTCTTTTTCTTCTTCCATGATGTATTGCCTACTGTCTTTTATATCAAATCCTTGCTAATGTTGGCAATAGCTGACAGAAAAAAATGGTAAGGATGTTGACCAGGCAAAGATGCTGAGTCTTGCCAAGACCCTGACGGTTGTGTAAACTGGCACAGGGAGCTCAGGAAACAAGGAGAAACTTGGGTAACTGCTCAGGTGTTTAGGCTGAAGGCTGATGTATCCCAATAAGTTGCGCGGGCTCCCTGGCCATCTCAAATGGTCGAAATATTTGTATGATAACCTAAAAGCCTTCCACCTTCAGGCTATCTACCGAGAAGTTACAAACTGACTTATAATCCGGCTTCCTTCAGGACTTCCCCGATTCTTTTTATGCCCTCTTCGATGTTCTCAGGCGTGGCATTGGAGAAATTAAGCCTGATAGTGTTCTCCCCTGAGCCGTCAGAATAAAACTCCTGTCCTGGGACAAAGGCAACCTTCTTTTCAAGGCATTTCAGCAGTATATGCTCCTGCCATATATTGTTCCTGGAAGCCTGACCCACAGAAACATGCCTCCATTAGGACAATTCCGTGACACTGAAGCCGGGAAATATTTGTCCATTGCTGCGAGCATGCAGTCCCTCCTTTGCCTGTATGTCTGCCTGAGGAGGTCTTTGTGGCTGTTAAACCTGTTGCTCTCAAGATATTCATTGACGAGGTATTGTCCGAAGGTATTGGTCTGCAGGTCTGTGCCCTGTTTGACAACAGCAAGCTTGCTGATCATTTTCTCATCGCCGGCGAGATACGCGATGCGCAGGCCAGGGGCGATTGTCTTGGAAAAGGAGCTCATATATATAAAATTATGGGACCTGCCCAGTGTAAACAGCGAAGGCATCTTCTCACCTGAGAAATAAAGGTCTCCATAGGGATCGTCTTCAAGCAGGAGCAGGTCATGCTCCTTTACGATGTCCACTATCTGCTTCCTGCGCTCCAGAGAAAGGGAGACCCCTGTGGGGTTCTGGAAATTCGGCATCAGATAAATCAGGCTGGGTCTCTGTTTTTTACAGCCTTCAGCAGGCTTTCAGGCTGGATCCCGTCTTCGTCAGAGGCTATCGGCAGTATATCAACCTGGAAAAGCCGGAAGGCCTGGATGGCCCCGAGATAGCTTGGGGTTTCCGTAAACACAACCCTGCCCTTTTCCAGATAGAGTTTTGATATGAGGTCAAGGCCCTGCTGAGAGCCATGGGTGATTATGATATTTTGCGGTCCTGTCATGTGAAGCATCAGGGTCCAGCATTGCGGAGATCTTTTGGCGCAAAGTGAGCAGTCCCTCTGTCACAGAGTACTGAAGTACTGATGTCCCGTATTTTGCGAAGATGTCCTGGGCCGCATCAGCTATCTCTTTTTCCGGAAAGAGTTCAGGGGCAGGCAGGCCTCCGGCAAAGGAGATTATGCCTGGTCTGGACGTAATCTTTAAGATTTCACGAATGGCGGAACTCTTCAGCCCGCTTATTCTCTCAGCATACATAAAAAAACCTCCGTTTACTTATTTTCCTCCGCAGATTAAGAATACACCATATTTAGGCTCCAAGTCTGTTTGTCATGGCCCTTTGCTCTATAATGCTGCCTGTGTCAGGATTTGTATGCCTACGAAATTGTTGATTCAATGTATAATAGCCTGAATTTAAACAAGCAGTTCGTGCTGGCATGATTCTGACTTCAGTTGTATGCACTTGACAGAAGCTATTGCAGATAAAAGATACACATATATTGTCAAAGCTTCCTGATTTGCCGTATATAATAAACCTAGCACACAGAATAAGCGACTTGATAGGCAAGGCATGATCTCTAGGCTAGATTATCAAATGTCTGACATAATTGTGGCAATAGCAGGAAATTGCATGAGGATAAAGCAGAGTCACATAATGAAAGATCAAGCAGTTAGCTAGTTAACTGGCACTTGTGTTTCTGGGTTAATTTACTGACATAGGTAGTATAAAAAAGGAGGATTATCATGAAAAGATTTGTAAGTTTCGCAGTTCTTCTGAGTTTTCTGATTTTCGCAGGCATGGCCTTTGCCGAAGAAGTCAAGCACCGCGCAGAGGCGCCCTCGACAACAGCAGTGACCGCAGCTGTTGCTGAAACCCCGGCTGCCCCGAAGATCGACACAGGCGACACTGCATGGATGATTGTTGCTACGGCGCTGGTCATGCTTATGAGCATACCCGGCCTGGCGCTTTTTTACGGAGGCCTTTCAAAACGGAAGGACTCACTCAACACTATGGCCATGACTTTTATTGCGTTTTGCATAGTAAGCCTGCTCTGGGTGCTCTACGGCTTCAGTTTCTCCTTTAATGGAGATATCGGCGGGTTTATCGGCAATGGCGCCAAGGTGTCTGCTTAAAGGCGTTGGCCCGGGAAGCATCAATGATCTGGCCAAGACAATACCTGAGTATATCTTCATCGTCTACCAGCTGACCTTTGCGGCCATCACCGTTGCCCTTGCAAGCGGCGCGTATATCGAACGGATGAAGTTCTCTGCGTGGATAATGTTTTCGATACTCTGGATGACCCTCGTATATCTCCCGGTTGCACACTGGGTATGGGGCGGCGGTTTCCTGAGCAAGATGGGCGCGCTTGACTTTGCAGGCGGTACGGTTGTACATATCAATGCAGGTGCCGCAGCCCTTGTGGGTGCCCTGATCCTGGGCAAGAGGAGGGAGAAGGCCCTCAAACCCGGCAACCTGACCCTGGTGGTTACAGGCGCGGGCCTCCTGTGGTTCGGGTGGTTTGGGTTCAATGCAGGTTCAGCACTTGCCGCAAACGGGTCTGGCCGGCGCGGCTTTTATCAATACCAACACAGCCGCGGCCGCAGCAGCCCTGTCCTGGATGGTTGTGGAATGGCTCCATTCCAAAAAGCCGACAGTCCTGGGCCTGGCCTCAGGCGCAGTGGGAGGACTGGTTGCGATAACTCCTGCAGCCGGTTTTGTGAACATTAGCGGCGCAATCATTATCGGCATTGCGGCAGGTGTTATCCCTTTCTTTGCAGTTGCCTTTCTCAAGCCGAAACTGGGTTATGACGATACGCTTGACGCCTTCGGCATCCATGGCATAGGCGGTACCATCGGTGCAATACTGACCGGTGTCTTTGCAGACCCTGCGATCAACGAGGCGGGCAAGGGCCTTCTGTTTGGCAATGCAGGTCAGCTCTGGACGCAGATCCTTGCTTCTTTAATAACCTTTGTCTACAGCGCTGTTGCTACAGCTGTCATTTTTATGATCATCAAGTTCACGGTTGGTCTGCGTGTTGAGCAAGAGGATGAGTTCGTCGGGCTTGACGAAAGCCAGCATGGTGAAGAGGCGTACAACTTATAAAGAAGTAGGATAGGGATGTCAGTGGGATTAGGTGTTGGTCATGTTGTACTTACTACTAACCCCTAACCCCTAACTCCGAAAAAGGAGAAACAATGAAAAAGATAGAAGCGATCATAAAGCCTTTTAAGCTCGATGAGGTGAAAGACGCCCTCAATGAAATAGGGGTGCAGGGGATGACGGTCACTGAAGTGAAAGGCTTCGGCAGGCAAAAAGGGCATGTTGAACTTTACCGTGGCGCAGAGTATGACGTGGCCTTTATTCCGAAAATAAAAATAGAGGTTGTTGTGGGAGAGGGCATGGTAGAGAAGGCGGTGGCCATGATACAGGAAAAGGCAAAGACCGGAAAGATCGGAGACGGCAAGATATTCGTTACATCTATTGAGCAGATCATCAGGATAAGAACAGGTGAAACCGGGGAGGCAGCGATATAAGATAACCTTAACCATAATAGTCGAGGCAAAAGCAGCTGGAAAAAAACCTTACATGACGACGTTGTTTTGATCTGTATTCACCTGACAGGAAAGCTCACAATCAGTGCTTTCCTGTTTCTTGCTGGTGGTCGGGGCAATGTGCTGTAAGGTGTCGCAGGGCAAGGCTTTTTTCATCGCTTCCGCCTCTCATTGTTTATCTTTTGCAACCGGAGTGATATTTAGCATACAAAATTGTATGAACTACAATATTGTAGCTTTATGTTAACCTTTTGATTCTGAAGGGTAATACTGCTTTATTTCTAAAAATACCCTACAAAATTGTAGGATTTTTGCGCCCATTTCCCATATTTTTCTTTGAAAATCAACGATATCCTCTCTGGCATGCTTTTGGCTTACCTTCCTGCGGGCAAGATTGCCCTGAACAGGGAGGTAACATAATGAAAAACAAGACACTATTTTTTAGCAGTCTGCTTGCAGCACTGCTTGATTCCGTTTCGTGCATATGCTGAGACGCCGGGGAAGGATTGATACCGGCGACACAGCATTTGTCCTTTTGTCCGCTGCGCTTGTCATGCTGATGACGCCGGGCCTGGCGATGTTTTACGGCGGCATGGTGAGGAGGAAGAACGTCCTTGGCACTATCATGCACAGTTTTGTTGCGATAGCCCTGGTGAGTGTCCAGTGGGTGCTTATCGGCTACAGCCTTTCCTTTGGCCCTGATATAAACGGCATTAATCGGCAGTCTGGCATGGATCGGGCTAAACGGGGTGGGAATAGACCCCAATCCTGATTATGCGGCCACCATCCCCCATATCGCGTTTATGATATATCAGGCGATGTTTGCGGTGATCACTCCTGCGCTGATTGCAGGCGCCTTTGCAGAGAGGATGAAATTCTCCGCGTTTCTTGTCTTTACCCTACTTTGGACAACAATCGTCTATGACCCGGTTGCCCATTGGGTATGGGGAACAGGAGGGTGGCTGAAAAACATCGGGACACTGGATTTTGCAGGGGGCATTGTTGTCCATATTACCTCAGGTATATCAGCCCTTGCAGCAGCGCTGATCATAGGCAAGAGAAAAGGCTATCTCCGTGAACCCATGCCTCCGCATAACCTGCCGATGACCGTGCTTGGCGCAGGGCTTCTCTGGTTTGGCTGGTTCGGGTTTAACGCAGGCAGCGCCCTTTCCTCAGGGGGCCTCAGTGCGATGGCCTTTGTGGTAACGCATATTGCGGCAGTCTCTGCGACCCTGATCTGGGTCATCATAGAGTGGCTCCACAGGGGCAAGCCCACCATGTTCGGGGCTGCTACAGGCTCGATCGCAGGGCTTGCAACGATCACCCCTGCCTCAGGCTTTGTAGGCCCGATGCCCGCGCTTGTCATCGGTCTGCTGGCAGGCGCTGTCTGTTATGTCTCTTTGAATATGAAGGGAAAGCTGGGTTATGACGATTCCCTTGATGCCTTTGGCGTCCATGGTGTAGGCGGGATATTAGGCACCCTTGGGGCCGGACTATTTGCATCAAAGCTGATCAATCCTGCAGGCGCTGACGGACTGTTTTTCGGCAATCCCCATCAGCTGGTGGTGCAGATAATGTCGATAGCTGTTGTTGCTGTGTATTCGTTTATCGCAAGCATTGTGCTTTTGAAGCTGATCGACTGGACCATCGGACTCAGGGTAACTGAGGAAGAGGAGAGGATGGGGCTGGATCTCAGTCAGCATGAGGAAAGCGGCTACACGCTTTAAGGCGGAGGAGCATTACAGGCAATTTACCACAGAGGCGCAGAGGACGCAGAGAAGATAATTATACATTTCTGCTGAGAGGGCAGAAATGCATAAAGACTGCCAGTGTTCAGCTCAACCTCTGCGCTCTCTGCGGTGAACTGTTACCTTTTTTGTTTCCCGTAAATAAAATAGCCTTTTATCCATTGCTATTATCTCCCCTGTGCCCATAAAATATCTGCTATGGACATTATGGCGATTGCGCTTCAATCAGGCAGCAACGGCAACTGCATTTATGTTGAGGCTGACGGCGTCAAACTGCTTTTCGATGCAGGTATAAACGGCAAACAGGCCAAAGAAAGGCTTGCTGCTCATGGCCGTGATATCAGAGGGGTCGATGCAGTGATTATATCCCATGACCACGGCGACCATGTCAGGCATGCAGGCGTTTTTCAGAGAAAATTCGGCATGCCCATGTATTTTACGCAGAAGACCTATGACACTGCCGTCAGAAGACACCCTCTTGGTAAGTTCAGCGATGTCAGGTTTTTTTGTTCCGACGGAAGACTTCAATTTGGCGGCGTCACTGTTGAGGCCATCTCCACTCCCCACGATGCCTCTGACGGCGCGGCCTTTGTAATTTCCTGTGGTTGCAAAAGGCTGGGAATAATGACAGACCTAGGCCATATATTTGACGGTCTTCCGGAGACCCTTGATTCACTGGATGCTGTTTTTCTGGAGAGCAATTACGATCCGGAGATGCTTGAAACAGGCCTCTATCCTGCCTTTCTTAAAAAGCGCATCAAAGGTCCTCAGGGACACCTCTCAAATATCGAGTCTGCTGAGCTGCTTAGGGCACTCTCAGGCAAACGTCTGAAGTGGGCCTGTCTTTCACACCTGTCCGAACAGAACAACAACGCGACCCTGGCATTGAAGACGCATAGAGATATTTTGCAGCAGGACCTGGCCCTCCACGTAGCAGACCGCTACTCAAGCACCCCTCCGCTTTTTATATGAGTGGTATTTGCCGTAGTTCCAAATTTCTGTCATTCCGGCTTGCCCGGAATCTTTCTCCCGTGCACCAGTAACTGAACCGGTACATTGTTCTTGACTTTATTCTTTACATTTCACTTCTGCTTCATTTAATTTTATCCAAAATACTGCTCAAAACAGCTGCCTGAATAAACACAGAAATAACACGCAAAGTGGAACAGTGGGGAAATATTATAAAAAGTCATCTTATTTTGCAGGCAGTCTGACGAAAAATATCCGGCGGGGTACGCGCTGTCTTGATATTGAAATAGTATGATGGTAAACTTTTGTCAATATGGCATATAAACCCGACACACTCATTGAGTTTATTGAAATACCAGGGCATCAGGAGATGAATAGACATTTTGGCCTTCTGAAAGGAGATGGATTATGAAGCGTGTTATTATTTCCCTTACGGCAGTTATTGTATTAGCGGGTTCAGTTGCCTTTGCTGAAATCAAACCATGTGAGGAGTTAAAGGCGGAGATCGACGCAAAGTTAAAGGAAAAAGGGGTGAAGGACTATACGCTTGAGATCATACCGGCGGACCAGGTCAAAGATCAAAAGATCATCGGCTCATGCGACGGCGGCATAAAAAAGATTTCATACTCCCGTAAATAAAAGAGAGGTTACAGGGGTTTACCGCCGTCGCCCTTTCATAGCCTCTACTGGGTCTTGTCAGTCAGGGCCGCAATCCCCGGCAATTCCTTGCCCTCAAGCAGCTGGAGAGATGCGCCTCCGCCGGTTGAAATAAAGGAGAGGGCATTTGTAACACCGGCCCTGTGCACCGCAAGGTCTGTATCGCCTCCTCCGACTATGGTCAGGGCATAAGCATCAGCGACTGCATGGGCAATAGAGAAAGTACCTCTGGAGAAGGCGTCAATTTCAAACACTCCCATGGGACCGTTCCAGAGAATGGTTTTGGCATTTTCCAGGGCCTCTGAAAAGAGTTTTACTGTAGCGGGCCCGATATCAAGCGCCTTCCATCCTTTCGGGATTTCCATAGTAGGGACTATTTTTGTTTCAGCCCCGGGTTCGAGAGTCTGGGAGATCACGCAGTCCACTGGGAGATAAAATTTTATGCCTGCGTTTTTCAGTTTTTTCCGGATCCTTTGTGCTGTCTCCATCATGTCGGTCTCGACAAGCGAGTCTCCGACTTCATAGCCCATGGCCTTGATGAATGTGAATGCCATACCGCCGCCTACTAGCACTTTGTCGACCTTGTCTTCAAGATGCTCGAGGACCCCTATCTTTCCCGATACCTTCGCACCCCCCAGGACCGCCACAAAAGGCCTTATGGGATTTTCCACAACTCCCTTGAGATATTCTATTTCCTTTTTCATCAGGAACCCCGCGGCTGAAGGCAGGAACTTTGCAATTCCCACAGTAGAGGCATGTGCCCTATGTGCAGTTCCGAAGGCATCGTTAACAAAAAAATCAGCGGTCCCGGCGAGGTTTCTCGCAAAATCCTCATCGTTTTTTTCTTCTTCAGCGTGATATCTCAGGTTCTCAAGAAGAAGTACATCCCCGTCCTTCATTTTAGAGACAAGACTTTCAACCTGGGGGCCTATGCAATCGGGAGCAAATGTTACTTCCTTGTCGAGCAGCCGCTGCAGCCTTTTTGCGACAGGCGCCAGGCTATAGCGGGGGTCGGGTTTCCCTTTCGGCCTGCCCAGATGCGAGGCCAGAATGACCTTGGCCCCCTCATCTATAGCATAATTGATCGTAGGCACAGTTGAACGGATCCTGCTGTCGTCAGTGATTCTCAGATTGTCGTCAAAGGGCACGTTGAAGTCAACCCTGATAAAGACCTTTTTCCCCTTAATATTAAGTTCATCTATCGAAAGCTTGTTCAGCACGTCCTTTATCGCCAAAGTATCTGAATTGTTCTTTCTTATCATCGGGAATTAACTCCTTTATATCAGCCTTGTTTATTGATAATATAAAGCGCAAGGTCCCTCAGGCGGGAACTGTATCCCCATTCGTTGTCATACCATGAAAGGACTTTCACCATCCTGTTTTGAAGGACCTTTGTAACAGTGGCATCAACAATAGAGGAATGGCTGTTGCCGTTGCAGTCTATGGAGACAATCGGGTCCTCAGTGTACTGCAGTATGCCTTTCATCGGGCCCTCTGCCGCTTTTTTCAGCGCGGCCTTGACCTCTTCCGCTGTTGTGTCTTTCCCGAGTTCTGCCACAAGGTCGACTACAGAGACATTAGGGGTCGGCACCCTGATGGCCATTCCGTCGAGTTTGCCTACTAATTCAGGCAGCACAAGGCCGACTGCTTTGGCTGCTCCGGTGGTAGTCGGTATCATCGAAAGGGCCGCTGCACGGGACCTTCTGAGGTCTGAGTGAGGCAGATCCAGTATCCTCTGGTCATTTGTATAGGAATGCACGGTTGTCATCAATCCCCTGACAATGCCGAACTCATTAAGCAGCACTTTTGCCACCGGGGCCAGACAGTTTGTTGTACATGAGGCGTTTGATATGATTCTGTGTTTTGTTACATCAAGGGTCTCCTCGTTGACACCCATACATACAGTGGCATCAGGCTCCTTTGCGGGGGCCGATATCAGGACCCACTTTGCCCCGGCATCGAGATGCTTCTGGGCGCCTGCCCTGTCCGTGAAAAAGCCGGTTGACTCAATGACAATATCCACCTTCAGGTCTTTCCATGGGAGTTTTGCAGGATCAGTAAAAGCAGATATTGCAATCTCTCTTCCGTCTACTGAAATGCCGGAATCAGTTGCCTTTACATCAGCATTAAATATCCCGTGGACTGAATCATACTTAAGAAGATGAGCGAGTGTCTTTGAGTTTGTGAGATCATTGATCGCCACAATCTCAAACTCCTTGTATCCTTTACTCGCCCTGAAAAAATTCCTGCCTATTCTGCCGAAACCGTTGATTGCTATACGTACTGACATTGATGCCCCCTTTTAAAATGTGTTTTAAAAAATATTCAGGACCAACCCTGTTAATAGCTTCGGGTAAAAATACGTGGACTTGGGCGGCATTCTTAATGACGCCAGCGCGACCCTTTCAACATCTCCTACCTGTGTTGGATTGAGGAAAAAGGCAGCATTAAAATTATTCTCTTTTACGAGGTTTATGCACCTGTTGACATCCATTTCGTAGGAAATATCACCTTTAATGTCCAGTTTTTTGAAAACAAGTTCGTGAAGTATCGTTACGTCAAGGTCTTTCAGGGCAGGGGCCGCCTCTGGAATGCCTGCTCCTTTATAACTAAGTTTATACCATGAATCGCCGCCTTTATACAAACCAAAAACATCTCTTTTTCCTGCGATGGAAGCAGTTATATCGAAATTTCCGCTTATCTTCTGTATCTCAAAATCAGCAGAAAGTCTCTCTAACGAGTTAGCAGGGAGATGTTTCACGAGTCTGTGCGTCGGAAGTATTGTCAGACCTTCGTCAGACATGTTTGCAAGAAACATCAACACGTAATCATAAGGTTTTACGGAGTCAGCAGGGGGTTCCTTTTCCCGCATCTCCTTTTGGTATTCAAGTGAGGTCTCATAGCGATGATGACCGTCGGCAATGAATATGTGCTTGTTGTGAAGTTCATTTTTAATAATATCGACCGCAACCTCGTTTTCTATCGGCCATAGCCTGTGGACTGAGCCGTCAGTGTCTTTTGCTTCAATATAGGGGCTGGTTTTGTTTAAGTCCGAGAGCATCGCAGAGGTTTTCCGCTCCGGGCTGTTGTAAAGGGAGAAGATCGGACTGATGTTTGCCCTGCATATACGCATAAGATCCAGGCGGTCCTTCTTGGGGCTGGAATGTGTGCATTCATGTGGGTGAATACAGCCCTTTCCGAGTTCCTCAAGCCGGACGAGGCCGAGAAAGCCTCTCAGTTTCTGCTCCTTGCCATGCATTTTGTACGATATCTCATAGGAGTAAAAACCAGGGGTCTGGCTTTTTATAAGGACCCGGTCATTCAGCCAGGTGTCAAGCAATTTCCTGGCCCTTACATATTTGTTTTCATTGCTGTTGTCTCCGGGGAGTTCTTTCCCGAAATCTATCCTTACAATATTGTAAGGGCTTTTTTCGTACAGTTCTTCCTTGTACTGAGGAGTAATAATATCATAGGGAGGGGCAAGCAAATCTTCCCCTGAGACTTTTGAGATTTGTGGTACATTGAAAAGGACACCTTTAAAAGGGACTACTTCCGCCATGTCGTCAATACCTCATGAAAAAAAAGATTCGCTATTGTAGCACGCCAATTCTTCTGAATTCCAGTATAAGGGTGCTTTAAGCATAAGGCTAAAGTGAAGGGTGGCATGCTTCTTTGGGAAATCCCTCCTAACCTCCCTTTTCCAAAGGAAGGGACTACCTCCCCCTCGTTGGCAAAGAGGGGCAAGGGGGAGATTTTTTAAAAAATTCCTTGGTCCAACAAATATATAGGGTTGAGGGGTCAGCCCTTTTTAGTTGTGCCGGAAATCAGGACCGTTTCTCCGATAATCTTTTCTGTAATGTCAGTCAATCCGGCTTTTTTCATCAAGGAAGAGATTTCCGCCGGGGTGTAAGTTCTTCCTCCCGGAGTATTGACAAGCATGTTTATAGCAAACAATGCCCCCTGGGGAGGATTGGTTTTTGTCTCATCCAGATAAAACTCATGAACAACGACCCTGCCTCCAGGCCTGAGTGATGCGGAGCTCTTTTTCAGAAGGGACATGCAGTCCCTGTCATTGTAGGCATGAAGTATCTGGGAAATGAAGACCATGTCATAGTTGGTCCCAAGGCCGGTTTTTGCAAAATCACCCGGCATGAGTTTTATTTTGTTTTCCAGCCCCGAGGCGGTTATAAGTCTTTTTGCTATCTTTAATGTTTCGGGAAAATCAAGGAGTGTGACCTCTATCTTTTTTCTCGCAAAGGCCATGGAATATGTCCCAGGGCCTCCTCCCAGATCCAGCAGCCTTTTAACTCCTGAGAGCCTGATGTTTTTTGTGACCTCCCTCACTTTTTGCAGCGCAAGGTTATGCATACCGAGTATGAAGGATTCATGATCTTGAGCTTTCCTGCATGGCTTACCGGTTTTCAGCACAGTATCAAGTCCTGACCAGTTGTCCCAGAGGGTGCTGTAGTGTTTCAGGATATCACCCTGGTAAAAAGGCTTGCCGCTGACCAGATACTTTGAGGCAACCGGAGCGTTTCTGTAGAAATCGCCTTTCTTTACCAGAAGCCCCGCCGCAACAAGACTGTTGAACAGTAATTCAGCGGCCCTGACGTCAACAGAAACCGCTTTTGCAAGGCTGCCAGCAGTCTTTCCTCTGCCTTCAAGCTGATCAAACACCCGGTAGTTATTTGCTGTAAGAATGATCCTTGAGACAGCAAAGGATGAGATTTGCCTTAGCCATGCCAGGTCCCTTTTCCCTGCTGCTTCTGTCATGAGATGAGCTGCCTGTATTCCTTTATGTTTAACGACTTCTTGTATGTATCTATATAGGATTTTACAGCCCTTTCCCTTGCATCGTTGATCAGGGCGTCTTTCATTGTCTTTAAGGTCTGCTCATCCGCGGATACCCCGCTGAGGTCCACGACCGGCGGAGCGGCTGCCAGTTCAATAAGCCGGCTCATCCTTGTGACAATAAGTTCCTGCCTTTTCATTGCTTCATATGCTTCGGGTGAAAGTCGCGACTGCCGCAGGATGTTTTGATAGAGCTCGCTGTCAAAAACACCATTTTTCTTAAACGCGGGTTCGCTGGTGATGGCCTCGTTGAGCTCCTCATCGCTTACCCTGATCCCGTTTTCAGCAGCAGCAGCCAGCAGTACCCTGTCGCCTATCAAAGAGTCGAGGACCGTATCTTTTAGTTTCAGCTTTTTTTGCATCTCCTCATCGAATTTATCTTTGTAGAGGTTTTTGTAAAACTTAAAGGCGTTGTCATAGGCCCCGTAGTATTCTTGCATGGTGATTTTTTGTTTGCCGACTTCCGCTACAATACCTCCGCTGCTGGTCTTATCAACAGTGCCGACCCCCCAGAAAATGAACGAGAGTATTACGATAAAAAAAAGCACATAAAAGTATTTGGCATGGTGACGCATCATCTTTAACATTTAATCAATACCTCCGGTTGAAATAATCTTCAAGAATTTGTTTATGGTCAAACACAATTTTAACAGGTAGACGGTCTTTATGGAAAGTCCCTGATTCAGCTGCATCATCCCCGGCTATTGCTTCTCCTGAGGCCTCCGCGATAAATACTGTCGAAATGGTATGCCCTCTGGGGTCCCTTTCCGGGTCAGAGTAAGTATGAAATTGTCTGACGAGCTTTATTGCGAGTCCAGTCTCTTCTTTTGCCTCGCGGACTGCTGCTGCCTCAAGGGTCTCTCCGTAATCAACAAAACCCCCGGGCAGGGCCCATCCTTCAGGTGGGTTTTTCCTTTTTATTAAAATAATTCCTTCCTTGTGCTTGATGATAATATCTACTGTAGGAGCAGGGTTTTTGTACTTATTACTCGCTTTCAAATCTGATGTCAATGTCTTTTTCCGGGACAATGGTTGAAACAGCATGCTTGTAAATAAGCTGCTGGCTAACGTCTTTTACAAGAATTACAAAATTGTCAAAGGCCTTGACGAACCCCTTCAGACGCACTCCGTTTGTCAGAAAGATGATCACCGGTATCTTGTCTTTCCTGAGCTGGTTAAGAAAACTATCCTGAAAACTCTGGCTCTTGCTGTTGGACATTTGTACCCCCCTGTTTCCTTTAGTAGATAGCAATGTGATTATATTTTTATTTACCTTAAATGATTTCCCCTAATTATTCAAGGGCTTTGATCAAAACAAACAAAGCAGTCCTATATCCCGGCCATATTGCAGGGGAAAACCTCAGGATGGGCCCGCATAAGAGTATCTTTTATTGAATTAAACACCTTTGTGCTGTCGAAAATGCCCGTCACATCGATCCAGATAATGTCCTCCTCCTTTTTAAACCACGTAAACTGTCTTTTCGCGTATCTCCTGCTATTGCGCTTGATGAGACTGACCGCTTCATCCCTGCCTATCTCATGGTCCAGATACATATTAAGCTCTTTATACCCGATCGCCTGCATAGCAGTCCTGTCAGGGCACTGTCTGAGCACCCTTTCAGCCTCTTCCAGAAGTCCTGCAGCAAACATATTATCGACACGCTCATCTATTATCCGGTAAAGCTCTTTTCTGTCCCTGGTCAACCCGATCCTGATGAATTCATAAGGCAGCGGAGTGGTAAAATTTTTCTGGAGCAGGGAGATTTTTTCTCTGCTTTTGAGGCAGACCTCAAGCGCCCTTACTATCCTGCGGATATCATTTTGCTGGATCTTTCCTGCTGCCTCGCTGTCCATACTGACAAGATATGCGTAAAGGTACCCCGGAGTATGCTGTTCCATTAAAAGCAGTCCGTCCCTCAGGTCCGGATCAGCCGACGGGCCACTGAATAGGCCCCTTGTCATGGCCTTTATATAAAGTCCGGTGCCGCCGACAACAAGAGGTACCCTGTTTTTCTTATGAAGGCCTTCAATGATCTTTGTTACTTCTTCGATATATTGACCCGCGCTGTATGCTTCATCAGGCCCGATTATATCTATCATATGGTGCCTGACTTCAGCCAGCTCTTTTTTTGAGGGTTTTGCAGTGCCTATGTCCATGCCACGGTAGAGCTGCATTGAATCGGCGCTGATGATTTCCGTGCCCAGCGCATGCGCCAGCAGGATAGCTGCGCCGGTCTTGCCGACACCCGTAGGCCCAAGCAGGACAAGCACCTTATTCATTTTCGTTTGAAAAGCTTGCTCAGGTCAGAGAGAGAATAGAATATCCTCGTAGGCCTGCCGTGAGGACACTGGTCGGGATGCTCTGTTTTTTCAAGGTCCTCAAGCAGACCTGAGAGCTCTTCCTGTGAAAGTATCCTCTTGCCCCTGATCGAGCCGTGGCATGCTATGCGTGCGGCGATATTGTCTTTGAGGGATTGAAATGAGGTATTGGGGTCTATGAAGCCTGCAGCTATATCAGAGAGCATGCCTTGCAGGTCTGCATCATCAAGTCCCTCAGGGACAGTCCTGACAATCACTGTTGAATTTCCAAAATCCTCAACCTCAAATCCGAAGGTATTGAGCATTTCCCTGTTTTCAAGCAGCACCCTGTACTCTTTTCCTGAAAGCCTGACCTGTTTGGGGAAGAGGAGCTGCCGCGTCATTGAATGCGCACCGCTGAGCAGTTTTTCATAAAGGACCCTCTCGTGTGCCGCATGGTGGTCAATTATGCTCAGGCCGCCTTTACCTGCAACAGCGATAAAGGTGTCTCCCAGATAAATAAACGGAAGGGAAGGCCTGTAGGTAAGTTGCAGGTCCTCAGAGACACCGGATACGGGGGGGCCGCCCTGCGCAAAGGAAGATGCCCCGGGGGCCAGGTATCTCTGAAAAGACCGGCTCCCGAGAACTTCCTCTTTGGGGGCTTCCGCAAACTGTTTTGCATATTCTGTTCTGTCACTTTTTATCCTCTCACGCAGGTGGCTGATGATGAACCTGTAAATCGTCTCCTTGTCTTCAAACCGCACTTCGCGTTTTGTCGGGTGGACATTAAAATCAACCTTTGAAGGGTCTATGGTCAGGAAGATAAAGAATATAGGATGCTTCTCAGGCGGAAGTATCCCTTCATATGCCTTGTACACGGCATGGGAAACAGACGCATCTTTTACAGGCCGCCTGTTTATAAAAATGTATTGATGCGACTTGCTGTTTCTGAAATTGCTGCTGTTTGAGACAAAGGCGGACAACTCCATGCCCTCGCCTGCGGAATTGACCTCTATGAGCCCTGTTACGAATTCATTGCCAAAGACCTGCATCAGCCTCTCCCTGGGCACTGAGGCCTTTGGAAGGAGCATTGTTTCCTTATTATCAGTAAGCAGGCTGAACCCTATTTGATGATGCGACAGGGTCTCTTTGGTGAGGGTGTCAATTATATGGAAAAGTTCCGTACTGGTTGTCTTTAAGAATTTTTTTCTTGCGGGAGTATTATAAAACAGGTCCCGCACTTCAAAGCTGGTACCGGCAAGAGGAGAATCCCGCACTTCCTTTACTTTGCCGCCCGCTATCTCTATGGATATGCCTGCCAGAGAGCCTTTCAGCCCGGTCACAAGCTTCACCTTTGATACTGAGGCTATGGAGGCAAGGGCCTCTCCGCGGAACCCAAGGGACCTGATATCAAAGAGGTCGTCGAAAATGCTTATTTTGCTTGTCGCGTGCGGCTCAAAGGAGAGCAGGGCGTCCTCTTTGTCCATGCCTGTGCCATTGTCAGAGACCTTTATCATCCTCTTGCCGCCATTGAGAATCTCTACCGTTATCTCGCTGCTTTCTGCGTCTATTGCGTTTTCAACGAGCTCCTTTAACACAGAGGCAGGCCTTTCAATTACCTCTCCTGCTGCGATCTTGTTGCGCAAATCTGTTGGAAGGATTTTTATCTGAGGCATATGACATTTTAAAGATAAGCAGGTCGATTACGCAAGAGACGCTGGGTTGCTTCCTGGAATGCGATTTGGGTAGTATAAAGAAATTCTTCTGAGGAGGCCTGCCATGATTGAAGACAAAAGTGCCGGCTGCTCTTCCTCTTTTTGACCTCCGGCAGGCAATGCCGGTGTATCCGGGCATGAGGAAGCTGCAGGAGAATCCCCTCAGGGTAATATTGAGTCTATCAGAGCCGCAATACAGAGAAAGTATACTGAAGTAGCTGTTTCAGCTAAAGGAAAGTTTTCCTATCCTACCGGCCAGGAGGGCGCTGAGGTCCTTGGATATGGTCCTGATATAATCAGCTCCGCTCCCAAAGAAATGCTTGAGTCCTTTTGCGGGGTCGGCAATCCGTTTTCTCTGGGTAAAATTTCTCAGGGTGACGCTGTTTTGGATTTTGGCTGCGGGGCAGGATTTGATATGTTCGTCGCAAGCAGATTGGC
The DNA here is from genome assembly GCA_963801505.1 of uncultured Nitrospira sp. Classification (GTDB taxonomy): domain Bacteria; phylum Nitrospirota; class Thermodesulfovibrionia; order Thermodesulfovibrionales; family UBA6898; genus JAOUFP01. Next base: position 105,329 of record CAWDEY010000026.1, on the reverse strand, counting down.
CGGCGAGACCGTTAGAATATGCGGAGTTGATTTGACAGAGCATATGGCAGAACGCGCAAGGGAGAATCTGGCGTCCGGCGGGGTCAATAACTTCGAGATAAAAAAAATCGATTCTGAGACAATACCTTACAGGGACAACTCCTTTGATGTTGTGATATCAAACGGTGTAATAAACCTGTCTCCCGACAAACCAGCCTGTTTCAGAGAGCTTTTCCGCGTTCTCAGGCCAGGCGGAAAAATTCAATTCGCCGATGTGGTAGTTGAAAATGAGTTGCCTGCTCATCTGGCAGGAAGTCCGGAAGCCTGGTCCCAGTGAATAGGCGGTACGGTCCCGGTCCGGGACCAAATCAGGCTGATGGAAGAGGCCGGCTTTATAGAGGTCGCTTTCGCAGGTACTACTGCTTTCCGCACGTCTTCCTACACAATCGGGGCCCTCTTTAGGGCACGCAAACCAGGGAACATATAAAGACCGGGGATAATCCCCGATAGTTTTATACTGCCGTTACAAAGTCTTTGCCATATCAAATGGCGGAAATTAGTCGGGATAGATACAAATTCCAGGGTTCCCACTCAGCAAATTATCACCACTAAAAAAACTTCTTTTTCTTCGCAAACTGTGTCAGAGCAATTGAGTTTAGAGGGGGGCAAATAAAGTAACCCTGCACAGCTTCGCATCCGCAATCGCGCAGATAATACAGCTGTTCCCTTGATTCCACACCTTCAGCAACAACCTTTAGATTGAAATTATGCGCCAGGGTGATGATTGCTTTGACAATAGATTGATCGGAAGTGTTTGCAATCAGGTCCTTTATAAAGGAGGTGTCGATTTTTAATGTGTCCAGGGGAAAGTGTTTTAAATATTTGAGCGAGGAATAACCCGTACCGAAATCATCGATGGAGGTTTGCACTCCCATAGTTTGCAGTGCTTGCAATTTATTAATAGTATTTTCAGAATTTTGCATGATTGTACTTTCGGTGAGCTCCAGTTGAAGGTATTGAGGGTCTAATCCAGTATCGTTTAATATCTGCGATACAGTCTCTACAAAGTTGTTTTGACTAAACTGTATGCTTGATACATTTGCCGTCATAAGCATCGGGGTAAGGCCGGCTTTCTGCCAGGCCCTGTTTTGTTCACAGGCAACACGCAGTACCCATTCACCCATTGGAATTATCAGTCCGGTTTGCTCAGCAAGGGGGATAAATTCACCTGGTCTGGTCAAAACCAGGTCGGGCTGCAACCAACGTATCAGCGCCTCCACCCCGATAATTTTCCCGGTTTGTATGTTAATTTGTGGCTGATAGAACAACATAAACTCATTGTGGTCCAGTGCCTTCCGTAATTTGTTCTCAACAGTGAACCTCTCAAACGCAAATTTATTCATGGATTCTGAATAATACTGATAGCTGTTTTTACCCATTTTTTTAGCCTGATACATTGCCACATCAGCATTGATAAGCAACGCCTCCAGATCTTTACCATCAAAGGGATATATTGCGATACCCACGCTCGCAGTTATATACAGTTCGTGTACGCCAATGATAAAAGGCTCTGTCAGCATTTCAAGAATACGCGCAGCCACAATTGCCGGCTCTTCAATATTTCCGATTTTGCCAAGCATAATAGTAAATTCATCACCACCAAGCCGTGCCACCATAGATTCTGATTCAACTTTTGATAAATGCGTGATACTATCCGTTGCACGCACAGATTTCATTAACCGGTCAGCAACGCTTCGCAATAACTGATCGCCAGCCTTATGTCCGATTGTGTCGTTAATTTGTTTGAAATTATCCAGATCAAGAAACAATATGGCCAGCAATTTTTTTTCGCGTTCGACATACGTTATTGCCTGCTGCAGCCTGTCATTAAAAAGGTAGCGATTCGGCAAATTAGTCAAAGAATCATGATACGCAAGATAATTGGCCTTTTTTTCTGCGTTCTTGTAGTCAGAGATATTTGTGATAATCACCAGTACTTTGTCCTCTCCATGAGCAATGAATTTAAATTCGTAATACTGATCACTTAACAAAGACTGGCAATCAAAACATTGCAAGTCCCCGCTTTGCAAGGCTTTATCTATGCAATGCATGATTGGTTGAGCAACATCCAATGTTAAGACGTCATATATATTTTTACCTAAAATATTATGAGCAGTAGTAAATATATTATTTTCTAATTGTCCCCTGATATCCAGTAAAGTACCATTTTTATTGACTTGTAATACCAAATCACGTGAAGAGGACACTGCAAATGGTTCATTGGCGACAAAAATCGCACTGCATTTCGGGCATTTGAACCTTGAACCCTGAGATGAAAGTATTGTTTTATTTACTTTAAGACTTGCTTTACATTGAGGGCATATCACAATTTGTATTATATTCAAAAAAATCATTAAACACTAACATATAAATGCCTGAGGGATTTGACTTCACAGTGCCTGTGAAGAAGTAAGACGGCATATACGATCAACAAAGCGATATTCCGGAGCTGATAAGGGATAGCTGTATCGGGCCTGAAGGATGAAACAAAGCGCTAATAAAGTGTCTCCCAAAGTATAAGGCTGCAACCTCATTGATTATGGGTCGATAACATTCTATATGCAGCCCCCGGACTCCGGATAACAGTGGCATATGCAGCCATCCGGATTATGCTATAATTCAAAGACAAAACTGCTCAGTAATTATTACAGGAGGCATATATGGACATAAAGGCATTTGTTTTAGCAAAGGCAAAAGAGGCCAAAGAAGGCGCTCGCTCAATCGCAAAGGCATCTTCACTGCAAAAGAACGCTGCGCTGGTGAAGATGGCCGGGGCGCTTAAAAAACGTTCAAAGGAACTCATAAGGGAAAATGCCAAGGATATTGTCTTTGCGAAAAAGAAAGGGCTTTCAAAGGCCATGCTTGACAGGCTGACGCTAAATGAAAAGCGGGTCAATGAAATGGCCCAGGGTCTTATTGAGGTTGCTGCGCTTCCTGACCCTGTAGGAGAGGTCCTGAAGATGTGGCAGAGGCCAAACGGCATGACTGTAGGGAAGATGCGCGTGCCGATAGGCTCAATAGGCATTATTTATGAATCGCGGCCGAATGTCACAGCAGACGCGACAAGCCTCTGCCTTAAGGCAGGCAATGCGGTGATCCTGCGGGGCGGCTCTGAAGCCATTCATTCCAACAGGGCGATAGTGAAGATATTGAGGGACGTTGCAAAGACAGAGGGCATACATGAAGGTGCGATAACGTTTATTGATATCCCTGACAGGGAGGCTGTAATGGAGCTGCTGAAGCTCGAAGGCATCGTTGACCTCATCATACCCAGAGGCGGAGAGGGACTCATCAGGGCTGTTACAGAGAACTCCAGGATACCTGTGCTCAAGCACTATAAAGGCGTATGCCATGTATTTGTCGACAGGGACGCTGACCTGAAGATGGCCGAAGACATATGCTTTAACGCAAAGGTCCAGAGGCCCGGCACCTGCAATGCGATGGAAACCATGCTTGTCGACAGGAAAATAGCAAAGAGTTTTCTGCCTGAGATGATCAAGAGGTTCCAAAGCGCAGGGGTGACTATAAAAGGCTGCCCTGAGACCAGGAAAATCGTTTCCGCGCATCAGATGCGCAACCGACGAAGACTACTACAGTGAATATCTTGAGCTGATCATGAATGTAAGGGTTGTAAAAGACATTGATGAGGCCATGGAGCATATCGCAAAATACAGCTCCGCCCATTCAGACGCGATCGTCACAAAAGACTATTCTAAAGGGAATGCGGTTTATCAGAGAGGTTGATTCCTCAGCAGTCCTGATAAACGCCTCGACCCGCCTCAATGACGGCTTCCAGTTCGGACTCGGCGCTGAGATCGGCATCTCCACCGACAAGATACACGCAAGGGGCCCCATGGGCCTTGAAGAGCTCACCTGCACCAAGTTCATAGTGCTTGGCAATGGGCAGCTGAGGGAGTAAGAAACTCAGGTAGATCAGGCTGAAGGTTGAAGGTTTGCGATCTGACATTCAGTCGTAGGGGCGTATCCTTGTGATCGCCCTGTTTTTAATCATGCCGGTGCCTCCGACAGGGCGAATACAAGATTCGCCCCTACGGCAAGACCACAGGAATATCGTTCGCTATCCATTTATTAGGTAAACTTTGCCTGTCACTAGGTAAAGTTTACCTAATCGCCTTCCTGATGCTATAAAAAATCCTTTAAAAATCAATATATTATTCGCTGGCACGACTGTTGCTAATTCAGATGGTAAAAATTGCATGGAAAAAATGAGGAGACTGGCGTTGCCCCTATGACAGTGGAAACCATGGATTATAAAGCCGCAGGGCTTACTCAGGGCATCAAGGAGTCGAAAAAGTATCTCTCAAAAAACGACGCCCTTTCGCTCCTTGGAATCCTGGACGCAAGCAGTTCATGCAAGGAGGAAGAGGATTTCAGAGAACTCCTCAAATATTTCGGCAGTCTCTTTGGCGCCGAGTTCTCTCTCTGTTTCCTCGCGACTCTTACTGAAGAAGGCCTGACTGCTTCTGTCGAGGTCCTCAACGCAAACTTTCCTTTGGACTGGCTTGAGCAGTATATGTCTAAAGGTTACTACCGGATCGACCCTGTTGCTATTGAGCATTTCAGAAATTACGAGGTGCAATACTGGAACAAAACATACACAAAACATAGACCTCCCATGGAGACTTTTGCGCCATGCGCACAGGTTCGGCCTGAGAAAGGGATACTCCTGCGGGACCAGGGACAGCAACGTAAACAGGCCCGCAAGTCTCTTTTACTTTTCCGGAGACTCCCTTGAGGAGCGGCCCCGCACAGAGCTTATTTTGAGATATTCGGTCCCCTTTCTTCATGAGGCTCTTAAGAGGGTACTTAGAGCCTCTTGCCGGATCCTCGGGAGACATCCTGACGCTGAGGGAAAAGGAGATCCTGGGCTGCATCCGGGACGGCAAGACAGACATTGCAACAGCAGCCCATCTCAAGATCACCGACCACACCGTGAAATTCCATGTAAAGAACATCCTCTATAAACTCGACGTCTCCAGCAGATACCACGCCGTTGCAATTGCACTTCAAAAGAACCTGATCGGGATGTAACTCGGATAGTTCTTCCATTTGAAGAGTTCGACAAACTCGTCAGCTTCTTCCTGCGCAATGCAGCGGGTTCATGATCTGATAACTGTTTCTTCCTGAGAAGTTTTTTTCTCCTCCATCTTTTGAAATGATATAATTGTGAGAAATCGGGGGAAGATCACTTTTGATCAATTTTTGTGGGGAATGGTTCTATCCAATATTCCTCTCTTCATCCGATCAGCCATTTTCAACTCCCGTTCTGCCAGAGTCATAAATCCACGCCGGTTGTACAGGCCGGTGAGTTCATCTCTCAGGGAGAGGGAACGCAGCTCTTCTTCCATTCTTTTCCTCTCACTGATGTCCTTGAAATCTTCAACAATTCCCAGTAATTCGCCCTCAGGTCCACGGTAAGCGGTGGCCGTCAGAATGAAATGGAGGGTTGTGCCATCACTATGCTTTTTTTCCGTCTCAAATTGGACCATGGTTTCCACGCCGCTTATAATTTTGGTCAAGGGGCAGTCCGGGGTCCCACAGTGGGTAGAAGGAAATATTTCATAACAAAGCCTTCCGGAGAGATTCTCCCCGCTTCTGCCGAACAATGTCAGGAACGTCTTGTTGACCCTCAGAATTCTGAAGCTTTTATCGATGACGCACATGCCATCTGCCGCTGTATTGAAGATCTGCTCCAGTTCTATATGAGCGCGTCTTGTGGCTTTTTCGGCCCGCTTCCACTCGGTTATGTCCCGAAAATACTCGATGACATGGGATACCTTACCATCCTCACCGGAAATGGGATACGTGTATATGTCAAACCACGCTTCTGTCCCGTCCTTTAATTGGATCAATTTATTCTTTGCACAGGGGTCCGACGAACGGAATGTTTTTTCGACAATACAATTTTCGCATACGCCGTCCTTCTCATAGAGGACTTTATGACATTTTTCATCCAGGAGGTCCAGAAACCGGAAGTTTCTTAACTTCGCATAAGCCTCATTGACTCTTACAATCCTGTAGTCACGGTCAAGAATAATGAACGGATCGTGAATGCTGTCGAAAACCTTATTGAGAAATTTCTCAGACCTGCGTAGGAGGTGTTCTACTTCCTTGTCCGCCTCTGTCTTTTTGATGAGCAGATCCCGGGTAGCGGTTATGTTATGCAGATTTTCAGACATGCCTGTGAAGGTCTTAGGGAACAGCTTTACAGCGAGAGGATGCTGAAAGCCAATCAACAAAGCTATTCATATTTTAGATGCCCATCCTTCTTTGCCTGCCCTTCGTCCGTCCGTTTTATTTGCCAATTGCTATCTCTCCTACAACAGGGGCTGCTTTTATCATACCCTTAACATGAGGGGTATGGAAGCCACGTAGCGATAATGCCAGGCGGCTATTTCTTAAAGTGAGAAAAAGGTTTGGTTGCAGTTAACACTGTCCTCACCGCTGCTGATACGACAAACACCTTCATATTATTGCTCTTAGGGTCGATAGGGAAGAGAAAAAAGCCGGTACGCTTAAGGTCGGACTCTGTTGTCGTCCCAAGCAGAACTTCATCATCCTTGAATTCCACTTCCACAATGCGTCCGTGCGATGGCTTAATTTCGTGGATCTCAAAGGGTTCCTGGTATCTTGGGTTCCCCGCGAAATCCCTCACAAAAAAAAGGGCCTTGAGTTCTTTTACCGGGACTTTAACCCCTTCGCTTGTAGTGTCTCCTCCAACCGGATAAATATGAAATCCGGGCCTGTTTGGTGAAAAATTGTGAGTATGACCTTTTAAAATCCTCCCGTCACTATATCTTGCAACAACTTTGATGGGTTCCAATGTTTCCTCCATCATGCTATATGAAGTTTATATAGTATGTTATATAAATAACATGAAGGAATTGTGAAGAGGAGAAGAGTCCGCTATTGCGAGTAGAACCCTTTGATTTTTTTCAATCCTTCCACCGCCCTGGACATTATCAGGTGAAATGCTCAAGGCCCTATCAAACAACCCTTTTGCCCTTTCTGGAAAGCCCAACGTCAGATAAACAAAACCGAGCTCAGAAAGATAATCGGCATTCTGAGGCTCAAGTCTTCGGGCACTTTCAAAGGCTTCTTTCCGCCTCCTTGAGCTGTTCAGGCGGGTCAGCGTCAGGCCATAATAATAGTGATATTCCGCTATTGCAGCGTCAAAATATGCCGCCTGCCCAAAAAGACGTTCCGCATCCTCGATAATTTTGTTTTTTTAGGTGATTTTTCCCTTCTTCAAAGGCGGCCCTTGCTCTATCCTGGACTGCTGTTAGTCTTGCACCTTTGCCGGTTTTAATTTTGTCGTATTCACTTCGCTTTTGAGGATTTGACAAGGTCGAGTACGCCTCATAAACACATGAAAATATATCGCTCAATTTGTCCTTAAGAGAATCGTTTGCAAGGTAGAAGTGCATGTCGGGATGATACTTTTTGGCGGCCTTATAGTAGGCGGCCTTAATTTCGGAAACAGGGGCATGGTCCTTGACACCTAAAACGCCATAGTGGCCGAGACTCTCACATTTTCGGATGCATGTCTTCAATCATTTCCTGCGTCATGAAACCTATCTTTGGCTGTCAAGTGATTCAAGCAGCGAGCCCATGGCGAAATGTGAGAGCCTGGGATGTTTCGCCTAGCTTTTCAAGCCTCTAAAAATACACGAACTTCATGACGCGATTCAAAACTGTTTATACTCTCATAAAGGTACTGCAAGACGGCACTTGAGAAGTTCCTTTGACAAGAAGGTAACAGGGTAACAGTAACATTTGATGGAATAAAGCATGAGCTTTATTCAGAAAACCTCTCCGCGGGGGGGGATTTGTTTGCGGAAAGCAGTCTCCTTTCCGTTAGGCGCAGCGGTCGAAGTGACACTGCCGTTGAAAGAAGCCTTTCAGATTTCGTTGAAAGGTGTTGTTATTCACACACACAAAGGATGTCTTGGGCGGGCTGTGGGGTCTTATGCCTGTCATGGTGATTGAATTCAGGGGAATTTCAACTAACCATTACGATACTCTAAAAAATTTTATCGAAAACCTTTTGTTGCAGGATGTTCCGGATAATCTCTGAAGAAACGATTATCTTCATGACTCAACGTAGTTCGCGATAGCATGTTTCGGAGCGAAGCGTCCCCTGCATGGGTAGCAAGTTTGTATAGGAACGGGTGGAGGGATCGTACGAATCAGCTATTTGTCGATCAAGCTAGAAGGCATTGCCGATAAATTCCGCAAACGACCGGGCACTGGATATATGAGAAAGTTTGAAATAGAATCCTAGTCCGTGGACAGAGGAGGAAAATGAAAAAGAATTGTTTGGAAATACTTAAGTATTTGATAGAAAGTTGAGAAATGCGACCCCGTCCCTGATGAATTACCTACTCACTCGTTTGAGTAGCTCTCTTTTCCTCCCTTAGTATGCTATAAAAATACGCCTGCTAAAGTTTTGCATTTGGCCTGTTGCATAGTCACCTGCAAGACCGGCAAGCAGGGCATTGAACAGCTGAGGGTTTATTGAACGCTTACGAAAATGTAGTGAAGAAAATCGTCTGATTTGAAACGTAACTTCCTGATATAATTGGCTTTCAAATTTTGAACTGCGGAAGATGGGTTAGCTGCCCAACAGACCCGAGATTATCGAAAATACAGAAAATGCAGTGCAGGAAATAGTCTGTTTGTGATTGTAACTTATTGATATGACGGACTTTTAATTCTCAAACTACCTAAAATGGGCTAAAAAAAAGGCGAGGTGGTATGCCTCGCCCGAATGATATTCGCAGAAAAGGTTATTTACTGCCCTGTACGCACCGCCGTCCCCTCAGATAATAAAACGATCCGAGTCCCGCGATTACCAGGAATATCAACATGCCCCACTCACTCATCGCAGGAATTGATACGACCGCATTGACCTGCAGGACAGTGGGGTCTTTTGCCGCTGCAGTTGAGGGATCGTCCGTAAGCTCCGTAGGGAAATTACTCCCACTAACCGATGCCTGATTCGATATGCTGCCGGCGAATCCAATTTCCACCCTGACGTCAAACGTCATGGTGACTGACGCGCCCGGCATGACCGTTCCCATGTTGATCACGATCCGCTTATCGGCAGCATCATACCCCCCGTCCGCGTCAGGATATGCATCAGAGACCTGACTGCCGTTGATCGTAATCGTCCCTGGAACATACGTGGTATGCGAAGGTATGTTGTCTGCAAAGACGGCTTCTAAAGCAGGGCCATCTCCCCCGTTTATGATGATCGCAGTGTAGCGAAGGATCGGGAGATTCGAACCGTCCACCCTCTTTATTACATTCGGCGGATCATAGAGATTAGGCGAGGCAATCGTTGTAAGGTCCGTTGCCGTATTGTTATTAGTGACGGATTCCGATTGCCCGGTAAGGCTGACGCTCACACTGTTGATCAACGGCGTAGCAGCATTACCCGCAACATTCGCTGTAACCGTAATAGGGGGATAGTTGCTGCCTACCCCAAGTGCACTTGTGCGTGTACAGGTCGGAAGAACAGTGCAATTCCATCCTGTCCCACTCATGGCCGTGACGGTCAACCCGCTCGGAGCGCTTTCTGTTACCGTTACCGTTCCACTCACCGCGGCGCTCCCGCTGTTTGTCACGGTTACCGTATACTGCACACCTGTTTGTCCCTGCCAGAAGTTGCCCGTGTGTGTCTTCGCCATTGTAAGGTCAGGCAAAAGGTCGATCGCCGTCGGATCCGTTACTGTGTTGTTGCTTGTGATGGATTCCGGCTCCCCGGTGAGTGAAACGCTTGCCGAATTGGTCAGATTGGCCGCCGCATTTGCTGCAACGTTCACCGCAACCGTAATAGGGGGATAGCTGCCGCCGGCCACAAGCACGTCTGTGCGTGTGCAGATCGGGAGAACAGCGCAGTTCCATCCTGGCCCACTCATCCCTGTGACGGTCAGCCCAACAGGGGCGCTCTCTGTTACTGTTACCATATTGCCGGCCGTCTTATCGCCGCTGCCGCTGCTATTTATCACTGCAATGGTGTAGGTCGCGCCGATTTGAGCCTGTGTGAAACTGCCGCTGTGGGTCTTCGTGATCGTAAGGTCGGGCAACATGGTGACCGTTGTCGGATCGCTTGAAGTATTGTTGTTTGTGTTAGACTCAGACTGAGCTGAGAGGCTGACGCTTGCCGTGTTGGTTAAAGGCATAGCAGCATTGTCCGCAATATTCACCGTAACCGTAATAGGGGGATAACTGTTGCCGGCCGCAAGCGCGTCCGTGCGCGTGCAGGTCGGTAGAACCGTGCATGTCCAGCCGTCACCGCTCATTGCCGTGACGGTCAATCCGCTCGGGGCGCTCTCCGTCACCGTTACTGTTCCACTCACCGCAGCGCTTCCGCTGTTTGTCACCGTAACCGTATACTGCGCACCAGTCTGCCCCTGCGTGAAACTGCCGCTGTGGGTCTTCGTGATCGTAAGGTCAGGCAACTGAGTGATCGCCGTCGGATCAGTCGCAGTATTGTTATTCGTGGCAGATTCTGGCTGACCGGTAAGCGCAACGCTTGCCGAATTGGTCAGGTTGGCCGCCGCATTTGTTGCTACGTCTGCCGTAACCGTAATAGGGGGATAACTGTTGCCGGTCGCAAGCGCGTCCGTGCGCGTGCAGGTCGGTAGAACCGTGCATGTCCAGCCGTCACCGCTCATTGCCGTGACAGTCAATCCGCTCGGGGCGCTCTCCGTCACCGTTACCGTTCCACTCACCGCAGCGCTTCCGCTGTTTGTCACCGTAACCGTATACTGCGCACCAGTCTGCCCCTGCGTGAAACTGCCGCTGTGGGTCTTCGTGATCGTAAGGTCAGGCAACTGAGTGATCGCCGTCGGATCAGTCGCAGTATTGTTATTCGTGGCAGATTCTGGCTGACCGGTAAGCGCAACGCTTGCCGAATTGGTCAGGTTGGCCGCCGCATTTGTTGCTACGTCTGCCGTAACCGTAATAGGGGGATAACTGCTGCCGGTCGCAAGCGCGTCCGTGCGTGTGCAGGTCGGTAGAACCGTGCATGTCCAGCCGGTACCGCTCATTGCCGTGACGGTCAATCCGCTCGGGGCGCTCTCTGTTACCGTTACCGTATTGCCGGCAGTCTTGTCGCCATTGCCGCTGTTCGTTACGGTTACGGTATAGGTCGCACCGGTTTCGCCCTGTGTAAAACTTCCACTGTGCATCTTACTGATCGTCAGGTCAGGCGCGACCACAGTCAGGGTCGCTGATGTTCCGGCCGAGTTGTTTCCGATACCAGTTTGAAGGGCGCCGATGGCGATGTTGTTGACATACCCGGCATTCTTTGTGTTTGAGGTCACCGCAACCGAGATCGAACAACCGCCGGCAGGGAGTGCGCCTCCGCTTTGATAGGTAACCGTGCCGCCTCCGGCAGCGGCAACCACCTTGCCAATCGTGCAGACGCCTATGACGTGGATAGCGGGAGTAGCGGCAATCACGACATTTGCGGGAAGGGTATCCACAAGATCAGCGGTGAGCGTTGTTCCCGTCGCGTTGCCGTTGCCCAAAGAGATAGTCAAGGTCGAGGTTGCTCCGGCCAGAATTGATGTCGGCGAAAAGGATTTGCTGATACTCGGCGGCTGGGGCGGGTTGACGAAAAGTTTTGCTGTCGCCGGAGCGCCGTTGTTTCCGGCGCTTGTATTCAGGCCGGCCGCGTTGATGGTGTTGGCGTAAGGCGACCCGGAGTTGCTTGCAGCAGTCACATCAACCATGATTGTACAGCCGCCAGAGGGGATAGCAGCTCCGCTGGCGTATGTAATGGTCCCCGCGCCGGCAGCAGCAGTGATGCTGCCATTAGTACACGTGCCTCCCTTGTTAGGTGTCGGCGCTATCAGAACTCCCGCAGGCAAAGTGTCCGTGAAATCGCTGCTCAAACTTATGGTCCCCCCATTGCTGTTACCCAGGGAGATGGTCAGTCTCGAAATGCCTCCCGGGTTGATGGTGTTGGGGCTGAAAGACTTGACTACCGTCGGAGGAATAGGGGCATTCACCACGAGACCTGCCGTAGCGGGCAGCACCGGGTTGCTGCCATCCGTAATCAGTGTGCCAATGGACAAGGTGTTGGTATAACTGCCTGCAAAGCTTGAGGTGACGTCGACAATTATGGTACAGCCACCGCTGGGAATGGTGGCGCCGCTGGCGTATGTGATGGTTCCCGTGCCGGCAGCAGCAGCGATGCTGCCGGTTGTGCAAGTCCCCCTAATGTTGGGAGCTGCGGCAACAACGACATTGGCCGGCAGGGTATCTGTAAACAGATCAAGAAGGACCAGTACCGAGGAGTTAGGGTTGCCCAAGATAATGGTCAGCGCCGATGTGCCACCTCTGGGAATGGTGGCCGGACTGAAGCTCTTGGCCATGGTCGGGGGGACCAGTGAGCCAGGCCCAACGGACAGGTCGGCGATAGCCGGGTCCTGGTTGACTCCCGCAGTCGTGCTTAATTGACCGGCCGCAATGGTGTTGGTATAGGTACCCGGTGTGGTTGAGACGACATCAACCAGAATCGTGCAGCCACCAGACGGAATGCTCGCTCCACTAGCATAGCTGATGCTGGCGCGGTTAGCTGCGACAGTCTTTGCTCCGGGGCAGGTACCTCCCACATTGGGCGTTAATGCAGCCAGCACGGTGGCGGGAAACGCATCTACCAGCGCGGAACTGAGCGTGATAGCGCCCGCATTGGGGTTGCCCAGATTGATTTGCAGCGTCGAGATTCCGACTCCGACGCCTACTCCGCTGCCGTCGATGGAAACCGGGTTGAAAGCCTTACTCACTGTCGGAGGATTATTCACTGTGAACTGGGCTTGGGCATCGCCGGGATTATTCGAAAGGCCCTCGTTGGTGACAATGCTGTTGATGGGGATATAATTAATATAGGTGCCGGGGCTGTTACTGACCACATCGACATAAAAGGTGCAACTCGCCCCGGGAGCGATGGTGGCGCCGCTGATGGATAATGTGCCGCCGCCGGCGTTAGCGTTGATAGTGCCATTTCCTGTAGTGACGCATGTGCCACCTGTATTAGGGGTTGAGGCAATTTCCACACCAGCCGGCAGCGTATCGGTCAGCGCTACGCCGGAAAGGGTCACGGAAGAACCGTTGGTGATCGTCACTGTCAGCCTGTTGGCCTGTCCGGGATTGCGGGTGCTATTCGCAAAAGATTTGCTCACCGTGGGTTTGTTGACCACAAACAGGGTCGCGCTGGCCGCTGATGAGTTGAGAATCCCTTGGTCGGTGGTTACCGAGTCGGCCGGTATTATATTGTTGTAGGCGCCCAGAGTGTTTGCCACCACGTCCACCGAAATTGAGCAATTGGTATCAGGAGGGATGGTAGCCAGGGACACAGTGACGAGACCGTTGGTAGTGCCATTGTTGGAAGTTGTAATCAGCGCCTGGCCACCTGGCCCGGTACCTGCACAGTCAGTGCTGACGTTGGGGGTGCCGGCGATGAGAACGCCATTGGGAAGAGTATCGGTATAACTTACGCCCGTGAGGGTCATCGGACTCGGTGCATTCGGGTCAAATGTACTGACCAGCCTCATCTTAAGGCTCGTGACCTGATTGACTGCAACGTATGCTGGAGAAAAGGCCTTCATCACGCCCAAGCCTTGCAGAGTGGACAGGGTTGCAGACACCAGCAAAGGGTTTGTGTACCCCTCGCTGCTCACAACCGCACCTGCGGGAATACTGTTGGTAAGGTTGAGGAATTTGACCGAGGTGGTCTGTAAGGTAATAGTGCAGCTGCTATTGGCTGCCATTGTAGCGCCGGACAGGCTGACCTTGCCGTCGCCGGGGATCGCGGTCACCGTTCCACCTGTGCAGGTGGATGTGACGGCGGGCACTGAATAGACCTCGATGCCGATCGGAAAGACATCGGTAAAGCCAATGCCGTGCAAAACAGCAACAGAAGGGTTGGTCAAGGTAAGCGTCAGCGTAGAGGGAACGCCGCCTGTGACGATGACCGGATTAAAGGATTTGTTGATATTTATCTGGGCCGCTATTGCGGTGAGTTGCGCAGAGAAGGATGCCGTGTTGGCAGGGCCTTCGGCGCTGGTGATCTTGCCAACGCCGACGGTGTTTCTCCACGGGCCGGCGCCACCGGTCACGACATCAAAGGAAAAATCGCAACTGCTCCCGGCGTTCAGCGTAGCCCCCAGCAACTGTGCCAGGGTCGTTCCGGGATTGACCACCATCGTTGGCGAGCCGGCACAACTCGTGGCCGCGTTGGCCGGATTGGCGACCTGTAAAGTGCCGGTAGTGCCGGTGACAAAATCGCTATCATCCACCGATACATTAGTAAGGTCTCCGTTAGAGCTGTTCGTCACAGTGATCTTCACACGTGAAGTACCGCCTGACGTGACGCTTGTCGGAGTGAATGTCTTGGCGCCCGTCAGCCCGGTGGTGATGTTAAGAGGAGCCGTCACGTTCGCCGGAATGGCCACCAACTCGTTATTTGAAAAATCTGAGGGATGGATCGTATTGGTGTAGGACCCGACCACTGTTCCTGTGACCCTGGCGGTGATAACGCAACTCGATTCCTGGCTCGCGACCGGCCGCGCCGCCACAGTGCCGCCGGTCAGCACAATCTTGTTGGTCGTTAGGAAATGCTTGCAGGGAACCGCCGCATGTGTTGGTGGCCGCCGGATTGGAGTAGAGGGTTAGACCCGCCGGAAGGGTATCCGTTAGATTGACACCCGTTAACGCACTGACCGTACGGTTGTAGATGGTGATGGTCAGAGTCGACTGCCCCCCCTGGGCAATAGAGCCTGGCCCGAAAGCCTTCGTGACAGCTCCGGAGGCGATGGTGACGACGTTTCTGGAGGCGGTATTGGTGTTGCTTATTCCACCATCTACCCCGGTTCCGGTGATGCTGCCAGTGGCGATGGTGTTGGTGAAGGTCAGCCCGGTAGCAGCAGAGGCGGGCACTTGGGCCCAGATGGAAATGGTGCAGACACCGGCAACGCCGTTGCCGTAAGCAATTGTCCCGCCCGTCCACAAAATGCCGGCGTCCGCCGCTGTCGGGGCCAATGTTGTGTCAACACCGGCGGCATTAGTGCCGGTCCAGGTGCCGCCGGAACATCCGGCGTCAGTAGCATAAAAAGCGCTTCCGCCATACGGGGTCGCATCAAACAGGGTCATCTGGTTCCCGCTGGCTGACGGCAGAACGTCCTTAAAGGTCACACCGGTAACCGAGCCTGCCGACCAGTTGCTGATGGCAACAGTGAATTTGGTCCATTGCCCGGGCGCGACATTGCTCACTGAAACGGACTTGGCTACCGTCAATTGGGCATTCGCAGTGAGGGTAGCGGCTGCTGTGGGGCTGGCGTAGTTGTTGGGGTTGACTACGGCGTCGTCGGCGATGTTGTTGGTGTGGCCGCCATCTACATTGGAAGTCAAATAGGCGGTTATCGTGCATGTCCGCCTGGACCAGCCTTGGCTCCCGTTAATGTGATCGTTTGGTTGATCAGGTCAGGCGGTGCCGTTAAAGTGCCGTTGACAGCTCCGGTCCCGGTACAGGCCACAGCTGGATTAGCCAGAGCCACTACCGGTGCACTGGCCGTGTTGAGAATTTTCAGAGTCGTGAGGTTCAGGTTATCGCTGAAGCTGGTGATATCCAGCGCATTGGCCGTACTATTATTAGTGATGGTAATGGTCATCAAGGACGGCTGGCCGGCAGCAATATTTGGCGTACCTAAAATCTTGGCAACGCCAATGGGAGTATTGACGGTCAGGTTTCTGTTGAAGGCCGGACTTGTCAGTCCGCGCGTATTGCCGATGGCCCCCCCGCCAAGAGAGTTAGGGAAAACATGTGAGGTGCCAGTGACGATCGAGACGATCACTTTTGCGCTTATGGTGCAAGTGCCGCCCTGCCCGATGGTACCGCCGCTGAGGGTGACTGTATCGGTCCCGCTTGTGGCCGTTACCGAACCGTTGACAGCCCCGGTGCCGTTACAGGCTGGTGCTGGCGCTTGCCGGATTGGCCACCACCATGCCCGCAGGCAGGGTATCGGTGAAGGTAGTCAGAGGAATGGTAGCGGTAGCGTTTGGGTTATTAAGGGTTATTGTAAGCGTAATCGGGTCTCCAACAATAGCCGGAGACGGTGCGAAAATTTTACTTCCGGTAGGCGCCGAAAGGCCATTTACCTGCAGGGTGATGTCAGCGGAAGTGGTGTTATGCACCTGGGTAGAGCTTTCCGTCGCCTCGTAACCGGAGGTGTTGACGCCGGGAGTCGTATTAGCAGGAATATACGCATGGTACGTTCCGACAGTGATGGAGGTGACGTTGAGGGAGAAGGTGCAGGTTGAAGGATTGCCGAAGGTGCCGGCTGGAACCGTGCCACCGATAAGGACGAGCTTGCTTGTGCCGGCAACGGCAGTAATACCGCTGAAGTTACACGTGTTGCTGAGCACCACTCCGCTGGATATAGTGATGTGACCGCCCGAGGTGTCGGGGGCTCCGCTGGTGTTGTCGAGGAAAACCGTTGCCATAGCGCTGGTGAGCGGGACCAGTGAATCGTTCGAGATGGTGATGGTGTAAAGAGAGGTATCACCCTGATTGATTACCGCCGGACTAAACTGTTCGTTTATGGTGGTGGTCGCCTGTGCCAACAGAGGAAGACTCAGGAAAAGGAGCGCAAACAGCACTGCGAAAATCTTGACGTGCCACAGCAGACGGGACGTGCAGCCCGGCCTTTTGGCAACAGACGGGTTTGCTAGCCGGTTTTTGAAGAATTGTGCATTCATTGTATCCATAATAAGCAGTCCTCCGGGTTTATTCTCATTTCGCATAGAGCTATTTGCACAAATTACTGATGCGCTGTTGTTACGATAAAAACGTGATCACAGAGTATACGAATTTAAGCAAATATTTTCCATCTTATCGATTTTTCATCCAATCCAGATTTGACTATAGCAAGGAATTTCCCATGGTCTCTTTCTTCACTGACACACTAGAGTTTGTGTTCGCCGCCTCGGACCTCATGGAAGCTGGATGGATGTAAAGGCTTGGAGCGAGATCCCCACAGCGAGGTCCCATACGGTTGGTGCATACCGCGTCGGTTACTCCTTCAACCTTCAGAAGCTTAAAGTGCTTATTGCATAGCCTGTCGTACAACCAGAGGTAGGAGATAACCTTCGCGCCTTTAGTAGTTATACTCATTTGTCTCGGTAATCCTCAATAATTTCATTTATAAATACCTGCGACCTCGTCGGTAAAAATTTCATCGCACGCTGAGAATTCCGGCGCACTTTTTCTGAGGTCGATATCGATGAAGGTTCTACTGGGATTTCACACGAGTAAAAATATGATATCGATCCTCATCCAATGCAAGAGCTCATCCCGGGACATGGCAGATTCGTAAAGTTACGGGACGTACTGAACAGTTGTGAAAAGTGGAAACCCGTGCGGTGTACTATGAGCACATGAGAGCGGAGCACAAAATTTAATTTTAGCAGTGAGAGGTGCTCTCTCCATTGCTCTCAGCCGTGGCATGTCCCAAGATTCGAGAGAAAGGTCAGAAATGCGACCCTGTCCCCGAAAATTACCTACCCACTCGTTTGAGTAGCTCTCTTTTTCTCCCTTAGTATGCTATAAAAATAAGCCCGGCAAAGTTTTGCATTTGGCAAGTTTCTCTGTCACCTGCAAGACCAACAGGCAGGGCATCGAACAAACAAGAGTTTATCGGGAGCGGGGGAAGAAAGAGAGGAGGTAATAATGAGCTATCCATTGATCTACCCTGCGGCAGAGACCGCAGGGAATCTAATGCAAGGAAATTCTTTTATTTTTATTCGCTCGCGAACCCCGTGGCAAGACCACGAGGAATACGCACGCTATCCATTTAAGAATCTGGATGGGTCAGGTTTTGCATATTGGTATTTGCTGAGGCTATTGAGGAGGGTAATCTCAGCAATGCAGTCTAAACAACTGCCTTAATTGTCTTACTACTCGTTTGAGTAGCTTACATTTCTTGATAACTGTGTTATAAAAAAACAATCTTGCTCATTTAAGCAATCTCGCTGTAAGGAGGGGGAAGAGTGAAAAAAGTAAACCTGCGTGTTGTCGTTTCTTTGACGATTTTGTGTATGGTCCTTGCTTCATGTGCTCACGTTACACTTATAGCGCCATATGACGAACGCATTGACAAAGGTATCACAGAATTACAAAAGAACACTACGGCCTTTTTTGTAAAAATAGAAAGGCAGGGAGGGAGCGACAAAGAGGACTACAAGCATTACATACAATTCTACGATGATTCAAAAGTGGCGGTGAAAAGCCTTTTAATCCGTGCCGGTGCAACAGCCCAAAATGAGAAAACTGAAGGCCAAATCAAGGCTCTGATGGAAAAATACGACAGTCTGGAAGACCAGCACAGGACAGTTGGGCTGACGGCATACACAATTCCAATAACCGAGACTTCATTCGATGTAATATTCCGCGCAATTCTCACGCTGGAAGTTGCAAAGAAAGCTCTAAAATAAAAGAAAGGAGCGTGACATGGCCTTTGACTTCAATATATCAAAAGTTGTCACCGACATGCTTCAAGCCGCATTGCCATTTCTTTCAAAGGGCGGTCAAAAAGCCTCTTTATATGCGACCCATGAGTTTCAGCAGTATATTATCAATCTTCAGCATATCCAGGAGATGACTGAAGACAATAAAATCACACCTGAAGAAGCCCAGTTCCTTGTTGAGCAATATAAGCTGAGTATGAAAGCCGTCTTGCTTGCAGTTGAGGGTTTAGGTGCAGTTGCAGTTCAGCAGGCCATTAACGCTGCTATTGACGTGCTAAATAAAGCTTTAGACACAGCGGTGAGTGGCGGGATTAAAAGTCTAAAATTTGCAATATAAGACGCAGCAAAAGGGTCAAGTTTTTCATGTTGTATTAAGAATAGTTAGCGCTTTTTATGGTTCATGCCTGAAAGGAGGTGAAGGTCAGTCCTGATTTTAACGCAGAAGGGGATATGACAGGCGGGAATAAATCCGCGTCTTGAAATGGGAACTTTAACCCCCATTAGAAGCGCGAATTTTCTATTGGGGCGAGTCAAAGGGAGGGGAAATCAGTGAGTGAAGTTATTGAGCATCGGGGGATGGGATGGCTGCCGGACTATCCGGACTTCAGGGACCAGACAATAGAATATGACAAACTCTCTAAAAGTCTGCAGAACCTGGGGCAGAAGGATTCGGTAAAGGCCATGCTTTCCAAGGTCGGCATTGCAAGGAGGGGCAAGGCGATGCCGGCCTTGGTTGACCTAAGGCCCTGGTTTTCTCCTGTAGAAGACCAGGGCAACTTAGGTTCCTGCACAGCGCACGCCGGGGTAGGGATTGTCGAATACTTTGAAAAAAGGGCCTTTGGAAAGCACATAGACGCCTCGCGGCTTTTTCTCTATAAGGTAACAAGAAGCCTTATCCACTCAAAGGGTGACACCGGCGCGTTTCTGAGGTCGACCATGGGGGCGCTTGTCCTCTTTGGGGTCCCGCCTGAAGAATACTGGCCGTACAAGGTCGCGGACTTCGACAAGGAGCCTTCGAGCTTCTGCTACGCCTTTGGACAGAATTATCAGGCGATGAGTTATTACAGGCTGGACCCGCCCGGCACTGACGCAAAGGCCCTGCTGACCCAGATCAGGACAAACCTTGCGGCCGGATCTGCCCTCAATGTTCGGCTTTACAGTATACAGCTCAATAAGTCAGGCTGACAACACCGGCAAAATCCCTTATCCCACAAAAGGCGAAACGATTGAGGGGGGCCATGCGATTGTGGCCGCAGGCTATGACGACAAGATGAAGATAAAGAACACGGCTTCGGGCTCAAAGGAGACTATCGGAGCGCTTTTGATCAGGAATTCGTGGGGCACTGACTGGGGAGATCAGGGCTACGGCTGGCTGCCGTATGACTATGTCCTTAAAGGCCTTGCGGATGACTGGTGGTCCCTGATTAAAAACGAATGGGTCGATACAGGCAATTTCGGCTCTGGAGATTAGATATTAGCATGGCCTGCCGGCAAGGCAGGCCATGCATTCAAAATGGCCGCTAAAGCCCTTCAAACAGGCAGCCGCCCAATCTTTCTTATGTGATCCACTTAGGTTGACATCAGGCCCTTTTCCTACTAACATAAGAAGTAGGAATAAAGTGTATTGCAGGAGGAAGTTATGCAGGCAGTCAAAGTCTTACCCAAAGGTCAAATTACTCTGCCAAAAAATATCAGGCAGCATCTGGGCATAAATGTCGGCGATGCCCTGGTGATTGAAGAAGAAAAAGGCAGGATAGTCATAAAAAAAGGCAAGACGATTTATGACTTTATCGGGACATTGCCTCCTCTTGATATTACTATTGAAGAAATGATAGAAAAAGCCACTGAAGAGGCGATGAAAGAACGTGCAAAAAGCAGTTAGTTGATACAAACATAATCATCAGACTTGCAGTAAAAGACGACGACAAGCAGAGAGAGGCCTGTATAAGGCTCCTTGATAGGGCCAAAAACAAGGAACTGATGCTTTATATTCTCCCTGTCGCTGTCCTTGAAACCGTCTGGATTTTGGAAAAATATTACAAACTTCCTAAAAAGGACAGTACGGGATTTTGTAGAAGCTCTATTAAACACTCCTGAGATTATCTGTGATATGGAAAATGTTTTTAAGCGGGCGATAGCAGTTTATGAAGAAAAGAACATAAAATTTGCCGATGCTGTTATGGGCTACTGGGGATTAGAGAAGGGCATCAGCGCGGTCTTCACCTACGACGAGAAAGACTTCAGGAAAATCGAAGGCCTGAAGGTCCATAAGCCTTAACTTATGGCAAGAGCTCTCAGATGAAGATAGGCATCTTCGGCGGCACATTCAATCCGATACATTACGGGCATCTCAGGTCTGCTGAGGAGATCAGGACAATGTTCGGTCTGGAGAGGATATTTTTTATACCTTCAGGCAACCCTCCGCTTAAAAGCAAAGATCTGGCAGAGGCAAAACACAGGCTATAAAATGGTCAGGATGGCTGTCAGAGACAATCCATATTTCGAGGTCCTTGATATCGAATGTGTCAGGCCCGGCAAGTCCTATACAGTCAATACCCTGGAGCTGCTGCTGAAAAAATATGCTGACGTCGATTTCTACTTCTTACTCGGCATAGACGCATTTCTTGATATCCCCAACTGGCGGGAACCGGAAAGGCTCATGTCGCTGACAAACTTTATCGTGCTTTCAAGGCCCGGCAATAACTTTGAGGATCTGCTTGGTTCACCCTATCTGGACATCAAAGGGCCCGGTTTGGCCGCTCTGGACAGAAGGGTCGCGGGGAACCATGCGGGACTCCCCTGCAAAACAGCAAAAAAGTGTTCCTCGCTAAGGTAACGCCCATGGATATTTCTTCAACAGACATCAGGAAGTCAGTCAAAAAAGGCTCCTGCATAAAATACCTGTTGCCAGAGAACGTTGAATCTTATATAATTTCTAAATAAACTTTATTTGTAAGGGAATTGAATGAAGAAGATATCCGGTAGGAGGGAATGCCTTTAAAAAGTAGAGATTTAGCCATCCAGGCAGCAGAAGCAGCGCTCAATAAAAAGGCCCTTGATGTTACAATCCTTGATTTGTCCGGCCTGACAGTTATTGCTGACTATTTCGTGATCTGTTCCGGAGAAAGTACAACCCAGGTAAAAGCCATTGCAGAATTTATAGAACAGGAGTTTGCCCATAAACGCGTCAAGCCCCTCGGGGTAGAGGGAGCTGCCTACAGCCACTGGATACTGCTTGATTACGTAGATGTCATAATCCATGTCTTTGAAAAAGAGACACGGGCATATTACAATCTTGAGAAACTCTGGATGGATGCAAAGACAATAGAAATCGATGAAGATAAGATTGATATGGCCGGGAAAGACAAAAGAGCAATTCATCCTTGAAGGCATTAATAAGTATCTTAAGCTTTCGAGGCCCTATGCTGATATCAGCATACTCGAGATAAAGGAAGAAAAAGGCAGGGACGTTATGAAGACGGTCGAAAAAGAAGGAGAGAGGATATTGAAACTCCAGGAGCCTTACACACTTCTTGACGAAAAAGGGGAGACCCTGACCTCTGTTGAATTTGCGGAATATATAGGGAATAAACCTTCGGTCAATTTTGTCCTGGGCGGGGCCTACGGGGTGTCGGAGGAAGTAAAGAAAAAGGCGCAAAAGACCCTCTCTCTGTCGAAGATGACCTTTACACACGAGATGTCACGCCTGGTTTTCCTTGAACAGCTTTTCCGGTCTTTTACAATAATGCATAAAAGGGGTTATCACCACTGATGGACAAGCTATCGATTTTTATTATTGTTATATTTTTTGGAGTAGTCTCCCTCTTTGCCATTCACAATCATGAGGTCACTACTATAAAAGTCCCTTTTGGCGCTGTCTACGAGCTTCCCAAAATAGCCCTTATACTGCTTTCCAGCGCAATAGGCTTTCTGGTAACGCTCTTTGTATTCGCCATCCGCGACACAAGAAAATTTATTGAGAAGTGGCAGTACCAGAAAGAACAAAAACAGGCCGTAAAGGTGCAGGAGCTTTACTCCAAGGCCCTAAATGCCCTGCTTGCGCATAATGAAGAGGCTGCAAGAGACGCGCTTGAGGACATACTCAAAGAAAAGCCTGATCATATTGACGCCTTGCTGAGACTCGGAGATATAGCTGCAGCTGAAGATGAGTACCAGAAGGCAAATACCTATTACCAGAAGGCCAGGAATATCAGACCCAAAAAGCTCGAGACCCTTTTTGCCCTTGAAGGCCTCATGGAAAAGACAGGCCGTTGGGCAGAGGCCATGAAATACCTTGAAGATATTCTGGATATTGATGACAACAACCTGACAGCCATGTACAAAAAACGCGGCATACTGGAAAGACAGGGGCAGTGGGACGACCTCGTCTATCTTCAAAAGTCCATCCTCAAGCATGAACATAGCGAAAAAGACAAAAAGCGCGAAAGTCAGAACCTGATAGGTTACAAATACGAATACGGCAGATACAGCATAGAGAGCAACCAGCTTGAAAAGGCCAAGAAGGCCTTCAAGACAGTTTTGCGCCTGGATAAAGACTTCCTGCCCGCGATACTGGGGCTTGCAGAGGTCATGGTCATAGAAGGCGACAGCGAAGAGGCGGTCAATATCCTTGAAAAGGCCTTTTCAGACACCCATTCAACAATAATCCTGGCCAGACTGGAAGACCTGCTCATAAGCCTGGGAGAGCCCTCAAGGCTGATCAGTATCTATAAAAACAGCATCTCGAAAAAACCGAACGACCCTGTGATAAAGTTCTTCCTCGGCAAGCTCTTCTACAGGCTGGAGATGGTCGACGATGCCTTTGAAATCCTTACTGGAATCGACACAGCAGGATTATCCTACCCTGACCTGCACCAGGTCCTCGGCAATCTCTATATGCGGAAAAACCAGCCTGAGAAGGCTGTGCAGGAATTCAAAAAAGCAGTTGATATCAAGTTTTCACTAAAGCTGCCTTACTGCTGCCAACAATGCGGCCATACTGCTGATGAATGGTCAGGGAGATGCCCTGACTGCAAGCTCTGGAGTACGTTTCAGCTTAACCTCGAAGGCGCCTGCAAGGCATAACCAGACAGATGAAAAGTCTGCAGCGTGATAAACTTGTCTCTTTTTTGGATAGCGGGCTCTGCCTGTCGGAATTCAGCGAAGACGAAAGCGCAAACGGCCTGCAGGTAGAAGGCAGTACGACAGTACAAAAAATAGGGCTTGCTGTGGATGCCTGTGAATATGTCTTCAAAGAGGCAGCTCAAATGAAGATAGATTTTCTGCTGGTGCACCACGGCCTTATCTGGGGCGGATTAAAATCTGTCAAAGGAGTTGTGAGAAACAGGATAAAGTCACTCCTTGATTCAGAGATTTCCCTTTACGCCTGCCACCTGCCGCTCGACTGGCATCCCAAATACGGCAACAATGCAGAGCTGCTGAGACTCCTGTCAATCAAAAAAATGGGAGAATTCGGCAGATACCACGGGAAAAATATCAGCTACTGGGGCAGGACTGCAAAAGAACTTTCCCTCGAGGAATTTACAGCCAGAACAGATAAAGTGCTGGGGACAAGATCAACAGCTGTCAGTTTCAACAAAAAAGTCCGCAACATCGGAGTTGTCTCCGGAGGCGGATGGTTTGCCATCAATGAAGCTGAAAAATACAATATAGATACCTTCCTCACAGGGGAACCATCCCACAGCGCGTATACCCTTGCTGAAGAGATGAAGGTCAACCTGGTCTTTGCAGGGCATTATGCTACTGAAACCCTTGGAGTTAAGGCGGTTGGGCATATGCTGCAAAAGAGGTTCGGCATTCCAGTGGAGTTTATCGACCATCCCACAGGGCTTTAACCCTAACGTTGCATAAATTTCAAGAAAGAAGCAAAGAAAAAGGTGTTGCAATGACGACGGAATTAACCCACATAATTCATAGACTCTGTTCAGAGGAAGTCGGAATATAGCATTTTCGCTCATTCTCACTACGTTCCGAGGGTTTTTGCCTCTTGAATTCTATACATACTGTAGGAATATCGGCAAAAAAATCCGCTCAAATACTACATCCCGCCTTCTTCCAGGTAGAGTTGTCTGAAATTTATGAATAATGTGGGCTAAGCGGATGTCCTTGCTTGTCATTCCCGCAGATCTTAAGCGGGAATCTAGTGCAGTGTCTCTTAAACAGATGGTGTTATTTCGAGCATCAGAAAATCCCTCCTAACCTCCCTTTTCCAAAGGGAGGCATTTCCCCCTCTTTGAAAAAGAGGGGCAAGGGGAGATTTTATAAAACCAGTCATTTGAGAGACACTACACTAGCAGGTCTTACACCTTTTTCAACTTATTTAGAATGAACCTTAATTTTACCGTTCAACGTATCCCTGGAAAACCTCTCTTATTGTCATCAGAATTTCGGCGTGCATTTTATTATTTCCCGCAACCACATTACCCGTTGAAAGATATTCACTCCCACCACCGAAATCAGTAATAATTCCTCCTGCCTCTTTGATCAACAGGCTGCCTGCTGCAATGTCCCATGGGCTTAAGTTCAGTTCAAAAAAGCCCTCGAAGCGTCCTGCTGCTATATATGAAAAATCCAGAGCTGCTGACCCCGCACGTCTGATATCGCTGACAAGTTCGAATATTTTTCTGAAGGCCTCAAGATAAAGATCAATCATCTCCTTTATTTTAAAAGGGAACCCTGTTGCTATAAGGCTCTTTTCTGAAAGCGTAATATCGGAGACAAATATCCTTTTGTTGTTCAGAAAACTCCCCTCGCCTTTTACAGCATGAAAAAGCTCGTCCCTTAGAGGATCGAACACAACTCCCAGGATGATCTCGTTTTGATATTCAAGTGCTATTGAGACTGAAAACATCGGATAGCTGTGGATATAATTTGTTGTGCCGTCAAGGGGGTCGATTATCCACCTGAAATCGCCGTCAGCTTCCTGCTTGAGGGTCTCCTCTGACAGAAAGAGATGGTGCGGGAATTTCTCCCGTATTATTTGCATGATAACAGACTCAGACCATCTGTCCACCTTTGTCACAAAATCAAATGCCTGCTTGGTCTGTATGTCTGCTGTTGAGAGTTGTCCAAGGTTCCTGAGGATAATGTCCCCTGAAAGCCTGGCGGCTGTTACGGCTGTTTTGAGAAACTCATTCAAAAAATACGCGTTCATGGAATACATGATATAACATTTCCGTTCTTTTATCCGGCCATTTGTAACCCTTCAGTGACAGGGGGAGAGAGTTATTATTGAAAAAATCCCTCCGTAACCTCCCTTTGCCAAAGGGAGGAACAATATTCCCCTCTTTGGCAAAGAGGGGTGAGGGGAGATTTTCTGGTAATTACGCCTATCCACTGAAGGGGTACGGTCATTTGGTTTTTATAATTGACAGATCGTCGAGTATTTATTCGAAAATCAGTCATGAAACTGCTCATGTTCTATACAAATGAATGGTGGTATAAGACTGTCTCAAGGACACTTGAAGACGTGCCTGCTGAGGACAGGGAAGAAGCAATGACGGCAGCGATTGTGGTCTTTTTTCCACTGCGAAGCAGAAGACGAGGCCAACCATAGCGGTGTGCTCCAGAAGTTCGTTAAAAACACAAAATGGCTTGCAGGGAAGTTCAGCACAAAAAATATTGTGCTTCATTCCTTTAATCATCTCTCCTCAAGCAAGTCATCACCTGAATTTGCGCGGACGCTTCTGGGTGAAGTGCGCCAACGACTTGAAAATACAGGATTCATTGTCATGGTGACGCCTTTTGGGTATTTCAACGAATTTAAGATGCACGTTGCAGGAGATTCTCTGGCAAAGGTATTTAAGGAATTCTGAGTCTCCTGGTTCACCTCCAAACAATCAAGGTGTTTACGTCTGAAGCACTGAAGTATCAAAAACTTTTGACGTTTCCCCTTTAGCCTAAGTACCTTCAGTCTATCCACCTGATCAGTTCCCTTGCTACTTCATCCTCTGCCTTACAGCTTCATAGAGACAAACCGCTGCAGCGGAGGCGACATTTAAACTCTCTGCATGTCCGTAGATCGGGATCTTCAAAAGCAAGTCTGCTGCACTTCTTATCTCCTTGCTGACCCCATGGGCCTCGTTGCCAAAGACGAGAGCTAAAGGGCCCTCCAGCCGCTCTTCAAATACTGTCCTGGCTGAATCCAGCGAGGTCACAGCCAGTTTTATTTCATTGAGGCGCAGCCACTGAAGAAGGGCCTGCAGGTCTGCATGAATAACAGGTATGTTGAATATACTCCCTGCAGTAGAGCGTATAGTCTTTTGCATAAAGGCGTCGCATGTCCCTGGCAGGAGGATGACTGCGTCAGCAGCGGCAGCATCCGATGTCCTGATTATCGCGCCCAGGTTGCCCGGGTCCTGCACCCCATCGATAACAACTATAAGGGCCGGGGCCACAGGCCTCAGGTCCTCCAATGATAATGACTCTGCAGGCAGATACAGCAATAATACCCTGGGGTGTTTCAGTATCCGCAATCCTGGCGATGACATGCTCTGATACTTCAAAGATATTTTTTGTGTGTTTTGAAAGTCTTTCTCAGAAACTGTTGCCCATTCTCTTTTGATGAAAATGAAGCGCTGAAGAGTACGTCATTGACCTGAGTGCCGGAGTTGAGGGCCATCTCGATCAGATGAGGGCCTTCAATAAGAAAAAAGCGTGGTTTTGTCCCTGTCTTTCCTTCTCTTGAGATCCAGCAGTTCCTTTATCTTCGTGATTTGAAACACTGGTAATTTTTGGGTAGTCCATCTCTCTTGTCCGAAATCGATTCATCGGCTGAGCGCTGATTCGGCATAACAGTCCTGTAAAGAACAAGTAGCCAAAGGAGTGCCAGATACGAATGTATTTTGTAGCATATTCAACAGTTGTTGCAATTTTTTCAACGGATGGAGTTTAAGCGCGATGACAGAGAGGAGACGTAAAATTCTATTTAAGAACAGGTTGGGGAAAAAGATGGAGCGATTCTTAAGGTCCTGTGACCTGAAGAATCACTCTGTTGCACTACTTTCAGGACTGTAAGGCCTGCGCAACATCAAACTCATGGGCGCCCCCGGTGATGTAGTTTTCAAGATCTCTGATGGTGGTATTTTGTTCGGAGATCATCGAGTTTACTACATCTCCGATTGTAATAATGCCCACCAGCTTCCCATCATCAATAACAGGTAGATGACGGATGCGCTTGGCTGTCATGATGGACATGCAATCATTGATGGTGTGCTCCGGACTCACATAATACACAAGATCAGTCATCAACTCACTGACCAGGGTATCTTTTGACGACCTGCCTTTCAGTATCACTTTCCTCGCATAATCCCGCTCGGAAAAGACACCTACAAGCTTGCCTTCACTGCTTCGAACGAGCAGCGCCCCGATGTCTTTGTCGGCCATGACCCGTAGCGCGTCATATGCCGTGGCATCAGGTCTGATTGTCCAGACAGCTCCGGCCTTTGCCTGCAAGACCCTTCTTACAGTATTCATAAATGTTCACCTCCCTTCTCTTAAGATTTAACTGTCTCGTCCAGGGGAAAAAAGCCGAGCTACCGTTATTGCTTCTGCCGGTAGCCCGGCCATCTTCTTTAAGACGATCCATTGCATTTCATCCCTCCCTCATAGAGGGTTTGGTCCTGTTGCTTCTATAATTTATGCTAACACCAGGGAGTCGGGGCGTCAACTTGAAGTTTTTGCCAGCAGGCAACCTATATTTGTGGATTGAAGCCGCCCTGCGGCAAGAAATGATTGAAGACATCCCGCGGTAAGCTGCGGGGTATACTTTGGCTATCCATTTAACCTTACAGTTGCAAAAAAATATAAAAGCCGCGAGGAGGAAGTGAAGAAAAAGGGCTTGTCTGCGACACCTTCAGGCACTCTGCCCTGGTCAGCCAAGCGCGTAGAGGAATTCACTGATAGTGAGATGTGCATATGGCTGCATCATATATTTCATCCTGTCGTCATTACAAGGCCTTTTTCTGGGCTTTCTACTTGCGATTATGCAACGACAGGGTTAACAGGGGTCAGCTTTAAGCATGGCCCGTGGATCGCGACCGCAAGGGACAGGCGGTCCTGTCTCCCCGCCGACCCGCCGGGGCAAGCGAACCCGCCTGGGTGCCGGAAAAGGACGGTCCTGAACGTCTAATGCAGACTACCTGGTGAGCTTCTTCTTGACAGCCTTTACCGCAGCAGAGGTCTTTTTCGCAACGGTCTTCTTGACGGCCTTTGCTGCCGACGAAGTCTTTTTCTCAACAGTCTTCTTGACGGCCGCGACCTTCTTGACCGCCTTCTTCGCCACTTTTTTCTCTATCTTCGTGGCCTTTTTTACAGCCTTCTTCACTGCTTTTTGCACTGTCTTTTTCACTGTCTTCTTACCGAGCATGTCGCCTCCTCAAATGATCTGATTTTTCCGCGATGCCTATGCACCTTGAAAAATGCTATCAGGTATTCTCCGGGATGTCAATTTCAATGCCGCTGTTTTGAGAGCAAAAGTGTAATAGTGCGGAAATGCCGCCTTTTGTCTCATTGTCTTTAGCTCTCCCATTCTATACAATAATCCATGAACCTCATCCTGTTATTCAAAGACGATTTCATAGCTGAAAATAAAGTGAGGCTTGAAGGCCGTCGTCTCAGGCATGTCCTGGAGGTCCACCGTCCGGCAGTCAGGGACGAACTTCGTGTGGGACTGGCAGATGGGCTGATCGGCACCGGATGTATTACATCACTGAAAGCCACCTCTTTGGAAATGGAGGTCAGTCTTGTCCATCCTCCTCCCTCCCCGCTGCCACTCACTATCATCCTTGCATTGCCAAGACCCAAGGTCTTGCGGAGGATACTACTGTCAGTGACTGCCATGGGCGTCAAACGGATTTTTCTTCTGAACTCATACCGCGTAGAGAAGAGTTTCTGGCAGAGTCCTGTTTTGAAGCCTGAGAGCATTCAAAGCCAGTTGGTGTTGGGGCTTGAGCAGGCCCGCGACACTGTTTTGCCCGAGGTTTTATTGAAGCCTTTTTTTAAACCTTTTGCAGAAGACGAGGCCCCTGAGCTTATAAAAAATACCCTTTCACTCATTGCGCACCCGGTTGCAGAAGGACCATGCCCCCGCGATGTCCGACAGCCTGTGACCCTGGCCATCGGCCCTGAAGGAGGGTTTATCCCTTATGAAGTTGAAAGGCTGATATCATGCGGTTTTCAGGCAGTCCACCTTGGCGAGCGCATCCTCAATATCGAGGCAGCCGTGCCTGCCCTGATTTCACGGCTGTTCTGAAGCAGAGGGGTTAATCCTAAAAAAAGCAGAATCCACAGAGACGCAGAGATCACAGAGGAAAATCAGGGAGTTACGGGCAGGATAGGGGCAACTAAATTGCTCAGTCACCTATTTGCCTCA
Organism: uncultured Nitrospira sp.; assembly: GCA_963801505.1. GTDB lineage: Bacteria > Nitrospirota > Thermodesulfovibrionia > Thermodesulfovibrionales > UBA6898 > JAOUFP01. The sequence continues at coordinate 75,340 of CAWDEY010000026.1, read as the reverse complement.
AACCCTCGGTTTCTCAGCGTCTCTGTGCCTCCGTGGTGAATGAACTGCAGTTTTTAGGTTAATGGACCAGATATCCGGTGAGATACACAGCAACCGGCAGACTGAAGAAAGACAGGACCGTCGTAATGACAATCACAAAGGCGGAAAGGGAAACATCGAGTTTGAACCGTGCCGCGATCAGGAGCGAAAGGACCATCGTCGGCATCGCCCCTTCAATTAAACAGGATGCCAGCGCGTCGCCGGAAAGCCCGAGCAGGCTTGCTGTCACAAATGAGATAAAAGGGACCACTGCCAGCTTGATGATTACCGCCGGGACAATAGCAAAGGCGTGTCTGACCTCGGGCAAAGAAAGCGCAAGCCCGATACTGAAGATCATTAAGGGAACAACAAGACTGCCGAGCATCTCAAGCGCTTTAATGAAAAAAGCCGGCAGAGGGACCGCAAACAGGTTCAGCGCCATGCCCGCGAATATACCCCAGACAGGGGGGAGCGAAACAATCGCGCTGAGAGATTCCCTGATATTGAGCTTCCGTCCTTCTCCGTATTGCGAAGCCAGAGATGCACCGAACAGCCAGAGTATGGGAGTAGTGGCCAGGAGATCATAGAACAAGGCATACTTCGCTGCCTCATTACCATAGAGGCTGGTAAGGACCGGGAGGCCAAGATAGGTAACGTTGCCGAAGGTGGCCGCCAGCACAAGCACACCTTTTTCTGAGGGCTGCAGGTGCGTCCTTTTTTCAAGGAGGCTGTATACTCCCAGAGACAGGAGCATTGTCGCGATTGTGGTGATCCATGCGGTTGCCGGGACAAGGAATGTTTCGATGTCTATCCTGGAGGTGTACAACGTCTTGATGCATAAGGCAGGAAGGAAGATGTTGAGCACAGTCACATTGATAGCCTCCCTGAGCTGGCCGGCATCCAGCCCCCCTGGACTGAACCGTCTGAAAGCGACACCTATAAGAATAATAAAGCCAAAGGACAGGAGTATGTTATGCATACCTGAGATTATACTTCAGAAATCGCGGCTTGTCTGAAGTTTGTTGCACAGGAATTCCGGATTAATCCCTTCCCTCCTTCAGAGGCCGGAGTATGGCAGCGCCCGGCCATGCAGACCTTCGGGCCCTTTCGTACTGGGGAGGATAGTGGACAGTCGCGTTGAGTTCTTCTGCCGCATGCCAGACCCAGCGCGGATTATCAAGAAAGGCCCGTGGCAAGACAGACCATGTCAGCCTGGCCTGAGGCAATGATTTCTTCGGCCTGCTGAGGTCGTATGATCATACCCACAACCTGCGTTGCAAGCCCGGTTTCCCCTCTTACCCTGGCTGCAAACGGGGCATTATACCCCGGTGCAACAGGCACATGGATCTTCGGGATTATGCCGCCTGAGGAGACACAGACATATCCAAGCCCGAGGTCCTGCAGCCTGCGCGAAAACACGACCGCATCATCAGGGAGCCCATCCCTCAGCTGTCCAGTCAGTCCCTGTAATACGCGCCCCAAGGACAATATCCTCCGGCAACGCTGCCCGGACTGCCGAGGCGACTGCAAGTGGAAAGCGCATCCTGTTTTCCAGGCTTCCACCCCACGCATCAGTGCGCCTGTTTGAAATGAGGGGAGAGAAACTCATGCAGAAGGTAGCCGTGGGCTGCATGAATCTCCACCACATCAAAGCCGATCCTGGCTGCCCTGCGCGCTGCATCGACAAAGGCATTCAGGACCCGCTCCATTGCCTCTTCATTCAGGACCTCCGGAATCGGGCAGCCCTCAGCAAAGGGTATCGCTGAGGGCGCAACAAAGGCCATGGATCCTCCTCAGGCCTAAGAGGTCTCCCCCCTTCCCACGGAAGATGTGACGATGCCTTTCTCCCTGCATGGGCCAGCTGAATGCCGAACCGGGCAGGCCCTGCAAAACGCCGCGCTGCACTTATTACCCGGGAGAGCGCTGCCTCGCACGAGTCGGAATAAAGTCCCGAGGCACCCGTGTGTGATCCTTCCGCGTCTTTCTACGGCTGTTGCCTCAAGCGTAATGAGTCCTGCGCCTGAATAACCGTACTGCAGAAGATGCTGCATATGCCAATCGCCTGCCACCCCGTCATCAGCGCTATACTGGCACATGGGTGAGACGACCACGCGGTTTGATAATTCCACCTTCCCCAGATTAAGGGGTGAAAAAAGTCTGCTCATGACAATAATGTCCTTTCCGGCAGCAGCTCCGGCTCAGAGGGCCGCTCTGCCTCTGCTTATGATTATGGCAAAACCAGTCTATCAGCCTTCTGGCGATTGTCCCGGTGCGGGGGACCTCAGGAAGCGCCTCTGCAGTAAACCACCCGGCCTCGGAAATCTCTTTGTCATCGATCGAGATTTCACCGCCTGCATACTCTGCGGTGAAACCGACCATCAACGAATGGGGAAAGGGCCAGGGCTGGCTTCCGAAATAACGTATATTATCGACTTCGATTGCAACTTCTTCCATGACCTCTCTTTTTACGCACTCCTCGAAGGTCTCACCTGCCTCCACAAAGCCTGCCAGAACACTGAAAAAACTCCCCTGAAAACGGCGTGAACGGCGCAAGCAGTATCTCTTCCCCCCGTGTCACAGCCACAATGACTGCCGGAGTCACCTCCGGATAGCTGATGAGACCGCAGGCAGGGCATGACCTTGCCCGCTCCTCCAGACTCGGTCTCGGTATGACCTCCGCATCTGCCGCAATACTGGTGGGTCCGGTCCCAATCCATGATCTGAAAGGCCCGTCCGGCAACTGCAAAGATCCCTTCTTCAAGTTCCCCAAAAGAGGGCGCAACCCCTGAAAAGTCATGCCCGGAGGAGCGCTCGACCTCTGCCGGGACTTCGGAGGCATAACAGGGTGTCCCATCGAGCCTTCCGATCCCGTGCAGTCCTTGCAAGATTTTTCATCAGCCCGTTGACGTCAGTGAAGAACGGTATGCGACTGCCTGCTCCTGCATCTTTGACCAGCATTTTATCTCCGCAAAAGATAAACCACCAGCCGTCTTCAGGCTGCTTTAGCACAGGTAAAAAAGCCGGCACAAAATCCACGAAAGATTTCCTCCCTCGTCATTCTCTTTACACTAAGAGTCTAGCAAATTCACAGGCGGAATCCAATGAGGAACGTACCGTATCAATAAAGAGAGTGGGCCTGAGAAAGTACGCGGAGATATTAAAATTGAAGACTCTCTCCGGCAAGACCGCAGGGAATCTCAATGCAAGGAATGTTTTTTCATTATATTCGCTCGCTAACCCCGTGGCACCAACAGTCGGGGCCTTAGGCCAGACCACGGGGAATATCGCTCGCTATCCATTTAACCGGGAAACGCCGATGACACGCACAGAGACACAATCATTTCAACTGTGCATATTTTATCGTTACTGAATATGCAACATCCGAGCATTCAGGAGCCGAACAATGCTCACAACTTATTTCTGCCCTTTGATATTGTTTTCCGGGCCCTGACCATCGCGCTTATTATTTCAGTGAAATCAAACCTGCCTTCAAGACAATCCGCGCATAAACAGCTTAACCTGAATACAGCAGAACTCGCGGGGGAGAAATTAACTGTCCGCGACAACGGCTTTTCTTCCCCTGCCTGACTGTACAGCATGCTGATAGCAATTTCTGTGACCTTTGGAAAAAGTTCAGATACAAGGCCTGCCTCAGTTCTCCACTGCTTTTCTTTCGCCTTTGCCGCTATTATCTTCGCTTGTCGAGACATTTTGCCTCCAATCTGCCAGGAAGAGAGCCTTCCATGGTCAATAACAGTATTGACTTTTGGTCCATGAGGACTTGCAGCAAAAATAGCATGCCTTTAAAGAATTCGTCAACCTAAAAAATGCGAGGCATCTATATATTCCCCCGCCCTTGAGGGGAGGGGATAAAGGGTAGGGTGAAAACTTCAACCAATCACCCCCACCTACCTCCCCTCAAGGTGGAATTTTTTTGGGGAATACCGGTGCAGAGCCTCTAAGTTCTACTTTTCTCAATCTAAAAAGCGGACTTCTCTAAGAGTCTGAGCGTCGCGGCATCTCTGCTTTGCTTAGGCGGCTGTAAGCACCTTAAGTGCCTTGATTCTGCTTGGGTGTTTGAGTTTTCTTAAGGCTTGAGCTTCTATTTGTCTTACCCTTTCACGGGTCAGGGAAAGATGCCTTCCCACTTCTTCCAGTGTGTGGTCCCTGTCAATGCCTATGCCAAACCTCATCCGAATCACCTTTTCCTCATGAGGGTTCAACGTCTTCAGAAGAAGGATTATCTGACTGGTCATCTCGCTTTTTTCAGCATCCTCATATGGTGAAGGACTGTTTTCGTCCTTTATAAAATCCTCAAGCAGGGTCTCTTCATCCCCCACCGGCGTCTGGAGACCTATCGGGTCCTGTATCGCCCTGAAAACCTCTTCCACTTTTTTTCCAGAGGCCCCGACCTTTTTCCCGATCTCTTCGCTGCCTGGTTCTCTGCCCAGTTCCTGAGTAAGTTCCCGTGATGCCTTGCTGACTTTGTTGTAGAATTCGACCATGTGAACAGGCACCCTGATTGTTTTTGTCTGGTCAATTAACGCCCGCGTTATCGCCTGTCTTATCCACCATGTCGCATAAGTGCTGAACTTAAACCCCTTCTCATATTTAAACTTATCAACAGCCCTCATAAGTCCTATATTCCCTTCCTGGATAAGATCGAGCAGGGAAAGTCCGCGGCCTACATAATTCTTCGCTATATTGACTACTAATCTCAGATTGCGGCTTGTCAATTCATCTTTGGCCTCGTCATAAAGCGTCTGTGCCCTGGTGATCCTGTCCCATTTGTACATGAGGTCATCTGTTTTTATGCCGACTTTTGATTCTACTGATTTATGAACGTCCTCTACCTCTTTGGCGAGTGCCTGAAGTTTTGCTGTATTGGTCCCCTTTTTATTTTTCACCCGAATCGCTTCTTTCAGATTTTTTAATGACCCATACTGTTTCAGTTTGTTATCTGCTGTCTCGACTTTATTCATAAGCGCCTCAAGCGCTTTTAAGGTGGCTGACAGGGTTTTATCAGGTTTTTCTCCAGCATCGTCCTCATGTTCATCTTCCCGAATTTCTGATTCAGCCTCAAGTTTCAGATAGATAGGCAATGCCGTGACTATTTCCCTGATTATCTTCCTCCCTTCTTCGAGATTTTTAGCTAAATCGACCTCCTCGGCCCTCGTCAGTACTGTGATATTTCCCATTGATTGGAAATAAGATTGAACAAGGTCTCCTGTCTTTTCATATTCGGTTTCCTCTTCCTCGGAAATTTCTTCCCCCGTGACGTCACTATCATCAGTGTCCAGAATCTTGATCCCCATTTCTTTAAGAAGGGTTATACGCTCTTCAATCTCTTCAGGAGAGAAAAAATCAGCCGACAAAATATCGTTTATTTCATCAACGGTAAGCATCCCCTTATTCTTTCCAAGATCTATCAACTCTTCAAATATGTCCTGTTCCAGCATAATTCATTCTCCTTAAAACTCTTTTTTTGTTATTGCCTGATAATATGCTCACTGCTTACTAGCATATGAAAAAACCGTGAAGAAATTATGAATCAGCAGTGTCGGACAGACTTTGTGCAGGAGGTAAAAGCCACAACGACAGTTTGAGGGGAGGCAGGTTAGGGAATTCTTTCTCGAAGACGTCAAGACAACCTTTTGTCCTGTTGGACAAAGAAGACACATCCTTTCAAAGGCTTGCGTAATCTGTCGATGAACGTCTATAAGACAATGTGTGGAGGCTGGCAGGCAGCGATATTCCCGTAAGTTTGAATTCTACGCACCTCTGTCGAGCTTCTCTAACAGTTTGAGCGTCGCGGCATCTCGCTCTCCGCGGCAGTACTTTTCCAGCGCTGAGGAGAACACAGAGCCGGGGCCTGCAATCTTTTCAAACAGCGTCATCGCTGACTTAAACTTCAGATCATCGGGATAGCCAAAGATTTCTGAAACTGATCCGCCCCTGAGAGCGATTACCGTTTCCGTACATTCCAGCAGCCTTTTCCCCAGGACAGGATGGACCAGGTACTGCCGGGCTTCTTCCATGCTCCTGATGGAGTAACGCCTGGCAGTTGGGCTGTATCCCAGCCCATCGATCTGTGGAAATATATACCACATCCAGTGGGTCCGCTTCTCACCACTCTTAAGCTCTGCCAGCGCTCTTTCATATACGCCTTCCTGAGCGCTCAGGAACCGCTTCAGATCATATGGATCGTCGGAATTCATGTAAGTTGTTTCATGAGACTTACGGTTTTCTTCATAATTGCGTCCCTGGTCACTTATTGGTAACTGTTATATTTTTTACAGTATATCAGACTTAATATCAAGCATAAACACAGATATCATTCTAAAGACAACAATTGATCGCGCCGACAGCAGGTGCCTCCGCAGGGCCTGATTTTTTGTTAGAGTTTTTCGAGTAGCGCCATTAATTTCTCTATGGTATAGGGTTTTGCTATGGCGCCCAGAAATCCGAATGCCCTGAAATTCTTTATTATAGGGTCATCAGCATAGCCACTCGATATGACCGCTTTTACCTCCGGGTCTATCTCACGCAGTTTCCTGAGCGCCTCCTCTCCTCCTATGCCGACCTGGACGGTCAGATCGAGAATGACAGCATCAAATCCTTTCCCTGGTCCTTTCTCTCCCCGATACCGCTCAATCGCCTCTTCCCCGTTCCTCGCAAACTCAACGTCATATCCCAGTTGTTGTAACATCGCACCGGTAATTTTTCTTATCCTTTCGTCGTCATCCATGAACAAGACTCGTCTCCTGCCTGCCAGGAGACCCACATCTTTTTCTGTTTTCTCCTCTACGATGCTCTTCGGAGAAGCAGGTAGATAGACGTAAAAGCTCGTACCGACCCCCACCTCGGATTCAACTCCCATATGTCCCCCGTGCTTCGCAATTATCGAGTGACAGATCGCTAGCCCGAGTCCCATGCCCTTGTCGCTTCCCCTTTCCTTTGTTGAGAAATAGGGATCAAAGATCCGCGGAAGATGCTCTTGAGAAATGCCGGCGCCGTGATCAGTCACCGATATCTTCACGTACTGCCCTTCTTTAAGGGGGAGATTATCGTTTCCGGTTATCCTGACACTGGATGCGCTGATTTCGACTTTCCCTCCGTCGGGCATCGCTTCTTTCGCATTGAATAGCAGATTGTTGAAGACCTGGTTCATCTGCCCCTTGTCCACCTCAACAAGATCAAGGTCTTCCGGGAGACTCACTTCACAAGAAACATTCGATCCACTCAGGCTGAGGCTGATGGATTCTTTGAGTACGTTTTTTACGGAAGCTCTGCGCCTGACAGGGTCTCCTCCCTTGCTGAAAGTGAGAAGCCTGTAATTTAATTCCTTTGCCTGCTCAGACGCCCTCTCTGCTTCCTCCAGCAGTTGGAATGTCTTTTCTTTCGGATTCGTTAACATCCTGGCCAGCGAAATATTCCCCAATATTGCCTGAAGGAGATTATTGAAATCATGGGCTATTCCTCCTGCAAGGATGCCAATCGATTCGAGTTTTTGGGTTTTCAATACTTCTGCCTCCATCTTTTTGCGCACTGTGATGTCCCTTATGACATGCACTAACTTGATGACCTCATTATTTTCATCGACCTGCGGAATTGCCTTTATCTCAAGATATTTCTCCAGGTGCGGTTCAAACGTCTCTACCGTGGAGGACTTGCCTGTCTTCAAGGCAAGGCAACTTGCACAGCCTTCAGGAGAGACGCCGGCCCCGTGATACAATTGATGACACTTCTGCCCTATAATCTCTCTGAATGACAGCCCAAGCATCTGTTTTGCGGCCTTGTTTACTCGGATGACAGTAAAATCCTTGTCGATAATCATTATGGCATCGCTGATTATGTCAAAAGTTTCTTCCCATTCCTTCTTGTCCAAGGAAAGCAAATCCTGCAGCTTCCTGCGCTCAGAGATTTCCTGCTGGAGTTTGGTATTGGCCTCTTTCAGTTCCGCGGTCCGATTCTCTACCAGTTCCTCAAGGTGCTCCCTGTGTTGCTTCAGTTCCTCTTCAGCCTTTCCGCGCTCCAGATTCTCCGAGGAGAGTTCTTGATTGAGCGTTTCCAGATCATCCTTGGCCGAAGACAGATATGAAATGAGACTGCTGTTTTCAAAACGGAGGCGCAAAGACGCAACAGTCACTTTGTTGATGCGCAAGGCAATGAATGTAATAAGGACGGCAAAGAGCAGGGACATTCCCCCCATGGCCAGATGCATTTCGTCTCCCAAGGCGAAAAATCGCACGATGAGAGGAGCGAGAGAAGGCAGGGCATACGTCATGAATGCAGGCATAGAGACCGAGTAAGCCCCTGCCGCCCCGATCGCCATGCCGCCCACCACAAAGGCAAGAAACGCCTGATGAATAATCGACTCTGCCGGGAAGAGGAAGACGCCTGTGGAACCCCATAAGATACCGGGAAGAGCCAGTCCGGCTATGAACCATGTTCCCCAGCGGCCGACATCTGATGAATCCTGTGGGACACGCCGGAACCTCATAAACTGCACGAAGCGCGCCATCGAAACCAACAGAATGCAGAGAAGCCAGGTACTCAGTACCCGATGCTGCACTACGTTGCGCAGGATGAAGACTAAGACTCCTGAATTAATCAACGTCGCAATGAGCCCAATCAATGCGTTGCTGTATAGAAGCCTGACCTGCTCCGCATAGAGCTGCGGATGCTCTTGTGAAGTGGAGTTTCTCCCTGGGTGCTCAGTGGGAATTGTCATGGGAACTCCTTTCCCGGCCTGTTATTGGGAATCGCACTGCCCGATATTTACATTATCTCAAAGAACTATCCTGTTTACTATGGAAAAATAAAGAAATTCATATCCTGAGGATATTGCAACATCCTGAAAAAGCTTATTCTTGGGATCAGAAACGGTCTACAGGTTAATTCCATGGGAAACAAGTTAACTTTTCCCCAAGACAGGATGACTCAGGTACTGCCGGGCTTCTTCCATGCTCTTAATGGAGTAACGTGGCCATGCTTCCAGGGGTGAATGCAATAGTCGAATAACAAGCGAGAACCTGTCTCCGGGACGACAGTCAAAAAGCGGTTTTTCAGCATCCCGATTAAACTGAGGAGTACAAGTCGGATAGCTCAGCCAAATGCCACAATCCAGGCCTGACCCCGCCACTTGCCTTCGGCTGGCACTTTTGTTAATATCCATAATCATGAACATCTTTTGGTTTTCCTATAGGTTAAAATGCTTCCCGTGCTGATGCTCTTCCTTCTTCCTGTCGGGGGCGGAATCCCCGCCGGCGTATTGCTCGCCCGTGCCAAAGGCCTGGCCTGGCCCATGACCGCAGGGCTCTACTTTGTTTCGGATGTGATCCTGGCCCTCGCCTTTGAACCGATCCTTCGGCTTCTCGTAGCGTTGGGGGGGAAAGTCCCATTTCTGGCCCGTCTCAGCGCGGCGATGAAGGCTGCAATGGCCCGTAGCGTGGCCCATTTCAGCGGCACCGGCGCGGGCCCCTTTGCGCTCGTTATGATCGCCTTCGGCGTGGATCCGATGACAGGGCGCGCCACGGCGCTCGCTGCGGGCCACGGATTCCTGACGGGCTGGGCCTTTGCAATCGCAGGCGACATGCTTTATTACGCCGTCATCGCGCTCACGACCTTGCGCCTGAACTCGTACTTTCGGGACCCAAACACGACGATGCTGGTCGTTCTTGGCGCGATGATCGTCGTGCCCATGCTGGTACGCTATTTCCGGTCCGGACAAAAGCCCTGCAGCTAGGACCCCTGGGTACTCGAAGCATTCTGATAACCTTCACAATTGCCATAACCGCCGCTGAGTACAGACAGCAAAAGCGCTTTTCAGGGAAGAGGCGATGAAGGGTTTACCTACCTACTTTCATACGTCGCGCAGACAGTTCGGAATGAGATAAAGGCAATAATCGAGCCTGCCCATGAAACCATAATCAGTCAGTTCCCAGCTTTGCCTGCTTGCGCTAAGGACTAATGCCTTTTCGTAAAGTGTGGTCAGAAAACCGTTGATCTTCGGAGTCACATATTCAAGGTGATCAAGGAGCACGCAGAAATTGTCCTGAGGTATATAGGAGAATATGAGATTTCTAAGCTGCCTGATCCTGAGCTTTTTGATATCGGAGGGATACTCAATCTCTTTGACCCTTTTAAACTTGTCGATGCTTTCGAGGTGTTTGAAATGCTCCAGCAGGAAGGACGCAATGTAGAGAAGAATCTGCCTCAATGCCGTGGAACTCCTACAGTAGATTGGGATAATGGTATTGTCTATCCCTTGCCAGTTGTCATATATCCATTTCAGTAAGGCGCTTTTTCCGGTTCCCTCATTTCCATAAATGTGCAGGCTCTCTCTGTTCGCAATATGCCGGATCAGGGTCTCAATCTCCTTCTGTCTGCCCACGAGTGTGCCGACATGTCTTGCCTTGACACCGTCGGCAGCAGCTTGCCTATTTCTCTTTTGTCGCTTGAGCATAATTTTTGATGTTTGTCAGCCTGTCTTTCATTTTATCAAGCGTTTTGCAGGGTCTCTGCGAGTTCCCGTTCCTTTTCCCGATCTCCTCTTCGCTCCTGCTTCTCTGTGTCATGCCCTTTTCCACAGCAGTGCCTATCCCTTCAATCGTGGCCTCGATCCTCTGGCGCATCTCCCATCTGAAGTCCAGCTTGCTTTTCTGTATCCTTGCCTCGAAATCATTCCCCGACCTTCCCAATTGAAGATCTACAACCCGAACAAGATAGTCCTGCATCTTTTTCAGGATGATCTTGTCTCCGATGAATTTCGGCAACGCCAGCGTCATAGAAGAAGCGACTATCTCGATCCCCACGGGTTGTTCTTTGAATTTATAGTAAAACCGTGATTGGGCCGACCAGAGGGCCTCGGTCTTGACAGCCTCAAAGGGGATTTCGAAAAGGTCGGACGAGAATTTCAGGAGCGTATCAACGGCGTCATTAATCTTTATCACAAATCTCCTGCAAATCGCTTCAAATGCCTTTGCGATGCGGCTCGTCTTCCATAGCCCGCCACGTGTTGAAAGCCTGCCTTACATGGTAAACTACAGTCTCTTCAAGGGTGTTCCTTAGCTCTCTGGACGGAAGAGCTTTCATTTGCATAAATTGCTCTTCGAGATAGGGTTGTTCATGGGCGAGCAGCTCTTTCCTGAACCGCGTAATATCCTCATCCAGAATGTCCTTGGCCAACCTCTTTGTTTCGCCATCCAGGAGAATATCAAAGTCCTGTTTCTCCATGAGCACTTCCTGTCTCTTTGCCTCGAAGGCCTTGATCTTCTGTTGCAGTTCGTCAAGTGGCGTTGTAAGGGACTTCCTCTCAAGCTCCATTTCGAGCTTTGACTGCGAGATCAGCCTGAGCAGGTTGTTCGCCGCTGATATGATAAGGACTTTCCCCTTTTCTTCAATAAGAAAAAAGTTCAGCACTTGTGAGAACTGGGGAAGCTGGCTCTTTTGTATCATGTCTTCTGAGTTGTTGACCTTTCCTTCAAGGGCGAGCCTTGCGGAAACAGAAAATATTCTCACTTCTGCGCCCATTACCTCCTCCAGCACCCCTTTCGAAAAGTCGATTGATTCCTTGAGGTCGGACTCGTTGAGATAATCCGCCTTGTTAAGCAGAAAGAATATTTTATTGGAATACTCCTTCACGTCCTTCAGAAAATCAAGTTCCGCTTTGCTCATCGGCTGGTCCACAGAAAGCAGAAATAAGGCTGCGTCGGATTTCGGCAGATATTGATAAGCCACGTCCGTATTATGCTGGTATATCGACCCGACACCAGGGGTATCAATAAGCCGGACGCCGTCTTTCAGATAAGGAGAGGGGTAGGTGATCACGACCTCGCTGACATCCCTGACGTTTTTGGGGTTCCCTTTTTCGGTGACATATCCAGAAAGACTTTCGGGCTTAATCTCCGTCACCCTGCCATCGTTGAAGAAGACCTTGATTCGCAGGGCTTCTCCATAGGTCATGATAGTTACGATAGAGGTGAGAGGGACAACCGCAACAGGTAGAATGTCTGCGCCTAAAAAGCATTTATGAGGCTTGTTTTTCCTCTTTTGAACTGGCCTACGACCACAAGATTGAAAGCGTTAGTTTCAATTTTCTCCCTCAATTCCTCGCACGGTGCACCCTCTGATGCTCTCCATTGTGAGCATTTCATCAAGAATTCTTAAAAGCTCTCCCTTCAAATGTGAGTATGAAGACATTACGGAAGACGTTTCCGGCATTTTTTCACCTCCTCATTCAGATAATAAAAAAACTCCTACCCTCTTTCTTTGAGAGTAGGAGTCATCAGTCCGGTTCGGACGGTTTATTCTCTCAGAGGTTAAATCTCTGACGAGATTAATGGCGAACTCCATCGCCGTTATTTGAAAATACCATACTAAGACATGGCAGTCAATGTGAATCACGACATTTCTTCGTTATAAGGCTCCTCATCAGTCCTTTCTACAGGCACTTTTACTGTGGCTGCTTGCTCTGAAATATCTTCCTCTTCGGGTTCCTCCATCTCCTGCCCGGAATGTCTGCCTAAGACAATCCTCTCTGCATCGAGCCAATCATCAAGGTCGCACCCGTGGATACAGCCTTTTGACTCAAATAGCTCGTATGCAACCGCCGCAATCTCACCATGTAAATTCATCTTTTTCCTCCTTCTCTCAAAAGGTTGATGATTGAACTTAGCCGGGAGGCCACTAAAATCTGCGCCCGGATAGAAGGTGGATATGAATATGGGACACAGTCTGGCCTCCGCCCATGCCGTTATTTATCACTGTCCGATAACCCTCCTTATCAAGTCCTTTGTCGCGTGCAATCTTTATCGCTGTCCAAAACCAGTGTTCCAAGAGTTCCTTGTCATTCTCAGTGACATATTTGACTTCAGAAATGTGCTTTTTCGGTATAACTAGGAAGTGAACTGGGGCCTGCGGGCTGATATCTTCGATAGCAATTAACACATCATCTTCGTATACCTTTTTTGCAGGCACTTTGCCTTCTATTATTTCACAAAAGACACAAGCTGGTTCCTTGCGCATTTCATTCTTCCTCTAATTCTCCACGCAACAACTATACGATCTCTGCGCCGACATCCCTATGTGTGTACTTGATCACATTTACGTCCGAAAGCACAACAATACCTTCGCCGACCAGTTCGTCGAGGATCGGTATCACCTTGCTGATCTTTTCTTCAGTATCCATGACTGTTATAAGTATGGGCAATTCGCCATGCGCTGTAAGCGTTTTCTTCTTGTGATACCGTCTGTGAGGGCCGTATCCAGCGATGGCCTTGTATACTGTCGCTCCTGCGATATCTGTCATTATGAGCCTTTTAATGATCGCCTCATACAGAGGCTCACCTTCCCACTCGTCATCTTCGCTTATTATGATGCGAAGCATCTTTGCCTTGCCTTCGAGCTTCATATGTTCTCCTTTTTCTCTCTGTTTCTCCTCAGCCACGGGGCAGCACTTGACGACGTTCGTGTCCGTGACCTCGACCATGCCCTTCTCCACCACATGGTAGACATCGGGAAGCACCCTGTTTATCATCTCTTCTGACTCGACTACCTCGATCTTTACCGGCATACTCGTGGATAGCTCCAGCATCTTTGAGGTATGAAACACTCCGTCGCTTCCATAGCCTGCAATGCCCCGGAATACGCTCACGCCCATGATCTTTTTCTTAAAGAAGAGATCAAGCAGCACTTCATAGACGGGCTTGCCGTGGAATTTATCCACCTCGTCAACGTAAATAGTCAGCTTTTTTGCGGGTCCTTTAGTCACCATATGTTTGTCTCCTATATGTTCTTGGCAATCACTTCTCCAAGTTTCAACGCTGTAAAACCAGCGATTACGCTTAAAATAATATTCAATGCTGCGTAGATCAGTTCACCATCGGCAGCAAGTTTGCCGGTTTCATACTGGAACGTCGAAAAGGTGGTGAACCCTCCCAGACCTCCGACAACAAGGAGAAGTCGCCACTCCGGGTTTTCCATGAAGCGCTCAGCCATCAGGGTCATAAGCAATCCGATAAGAAAGCTTCCAAAGACGTTAACCGTAAAGGTGCCAAGGGGAAAGCTTCTTCCCCAGCGCTGGCCGATCCACGACGCAACCGCGAAGCGTGCAACGGAGCCGATACCGCCGCCTGCGAAAACAATAAGATAGTTCATCATTTTAAAAGCATCCTTTTGCAGCTATTTTACAATCGTAACAGTGCAGGGCGCATAAGTTGCAACCCTCTTTGAGACTGAGTTCCTACGACTATCTCGGAAAGGGCGGTTGCAATACGGAACCAGCTGGAAAGCAGCGTTGCAATTAGCGCGAGACCTAACCAGAGCGCTGCTATTCCCCATACTTCATGCATTCGCTGTCTCCTTTCCGGGTATTAAAAAACTCCTACCCTTGTTCAAAGAGTAGGAGTCATCAGCTTCGGCAGGCAAAGCGGTTTAAGGCGAACTCCATCGCCATTTTCAAATCTTAGAAATACCTTAGCAGAATGGAAATAGCAAGTCAATAAAGGATAATTGTGTAAATTATCCTCCATGCAGTCTTATGCCTGTGAGGACAAACTCGCCATGGGTATCCTGTCCTGAGCTTTTCGCCGAATATTGCGACTTTATTATCGGGAGAAACAGATACCGACCTTTCGCCCGTCGCACACGCGAGTCCTAAAAAGAGTGACCTACTACATGGAAAAAATCGCTGCGCAGATTCAACGTGGGTAACTGCCCTTTGTTGGGTCACCCTGTGCCGGGGTTAGGCTTGTATATTTTGCTATGTGGGTCAATTCCAAATTACAAAAGATTAACCCCGCCACATGACAGATGTCCTTTCAAGACACTGTATAAGTTCCACACAAATGCTACATGCCCCTTTCTGAATAAGTTAGTCAAAAAAATGTCAGAGGTGAATTGCCGAGCTTGTCATAATGTTATACTTATTAAGTAAACCTAGAATTGTAGATTGACATGTATCCTGGAAAAGTTTATTATGTGTATATGCACGAAATAAGGAGCCAAAGATTTGTCCCCGCGATGTAAGAAACCACGATATTGTGAGTGCCGGTTTAAAGGCATGGCATTCAAGCCAACGGGTGTTCCCTTGACAGATATTGAAAAGGTCCCGCTCTATGATGATGAACTTGAAACGCTGAAGCTCTGCGACCTTGATGGTCTTACACAGGAAGAGGCAGGCAACAAAATGGGCGTATCCAGAGGGACAATACAAAGGTTGCTCTCCAGTGCAAGGAAAAAGACGGCAATGGCCCTTTCCGGATGTAAGGCCATTGTTTTTGAAAAACAATCTGCAAAGGAGTAACAGGATGAAAATATGTTTTCCGGTACAAAACGATCAGGGCGTTGAAAGCAGTGTGTATAATCATTTCGGTTCAGCTCCGTTGTTCGTAGTTTTTGACACAGAGACGAACAACCTCTCTGCAATAAGCAACAATGACCAACACCATGCGCATGGCGCATGTAATCCCATTAAAGCGCTTGGGGACCAGAAGGTTGATGCGATAGTTGTAGGCGGAATAGGAGGAGGGGCCTTGAGCAGGCTCAATCAGCTGGGAATAAGGGTATACCGTTCAGAGGCAGGGAACATAAGAGATAATATCGCCATGTTACAGTCACAACAGTTGTCTGAATATACGCTGCAGCAGACATGTGGCGGCCACGGCAAAGGCGGAGGATGCGCCCACTGAACCATTCCACAAAATGAATTTAAAAAACAAGATATTTAAAAGGAGAACACTATGGCAGAAAAGAAATTCGTTTTTATTATCACTGGGTCCTATGACAATCCGGACAAGGTGGCAGGGGCATTACAGCTTGCGACCAACATGAAGGCTCTGGATGCAACCCTTGATTTTTTCCTAATGGACAAAGGGGCGCTGCTTGCAAAAAAAGGCTATGCCGAAACGCTGATATGGCAGAAAAAAGACGAGTTTTCACCCATTGCCGACCTTATCAAGACCCTCATTGATGATTTCGGAGTCAAGTTCTACATATGCGCGTCCTGCGTAAAACATTACGGACTTGACAAGGCCGAGTTGATCCCTGATGCCGAGGCAAAACCAGGGACATTCCTTGCTGAAATGCTTCTTGAAAGGGAAGGATTGACGTTTTAAAGGAGTTTGTTAAGTCGACAACCGGATACAGGGACCACTCGAAGAAGAATTAGGGTGATACGAGTAAGAGATTAATACTTTATCAAAAGGTGCTTTAAATGGATAGCGAGCGTATTCCCGGCAGCTTGCTGCAGGGTGGAGCGAGCGAATATAAAAAATAAAAGTTCATTGCATTGAGATTCCCAGTAGCCTGCTGCGGGGAGTCTTCAAATTGGAGATATATATGACAAATAAAAGCGTGATAACAAAATTATATTTAATCCTGCTGATTCTGGCAGCTTCATCGTCGTCCGTCTTCGCACATCAGCTCCCTGACGGTGCTGAAAAACTTGCTAAATCCGAAGCCTGTTCCGGATGCCACTCCGCAATATATTCTGAGTGGAAGGCTTCCATGCATGCCAATTCCTCTCCGTTTAAGGACAACGCTCATGGTGCTGTCCTGGCTAAATTTTCAGCTTCCATGGCGCAGATGGGAAAGGCCCCTTCATACCATTGCGGTAATTGCCATACCCCTATGGCTGACAATCTGGCTGATTTAATGTCAGGCAAGGCCCTGCCTGACAAAGACAATTGGACACATAACGAGGGGACTGGATGCTCCTTCTGCCACCGTATAGAATCAGTCATACAGGGTAAAGAATTCAACCAGTATTTATTAAACAAGGATGGGAGTTTCAACTCGCCAAATCCTTCGGGCAAGGCCCCGCATAAAACAGCTAAATCAGCACTTTTTGCCAGCGGCGAGGTATGTATGGGTTGTCATAGCCATATGCTTAATTCCAAGGGGGCTCCTATCTGCGTTATGAATGACGAAGGGGCATCCAACTGCTTAACATGTCATATGACAGAAACCGAGGGTGCCCCGGCCCAGGGCTCAAGCAGGAAGACCCATTTTTCCCATTCACTTCCCGGCGGGCATGACCCCGATATGCTGCGCAAGGCAGTCAGTCTTGATATAAAGGCTGAGGCTGTGGCAGGATCGGAGAAGGTGACCATAACGCTTAAAAATATATCAGGACATACCTTCCCCTCCACGATGCCGATGCGGATCGCATTTCTGAAACTTACTGCGGAAGACGCAAGCGGAAAGGTCCTTTGGACGAATATCAAGGAAAGTCCGATGGAAGATATGCAGTCTCTCCTCGTCAAGATGTTCAAGTCAGGAGACGAAAAGGGTGTGCCGCCCTGGAAGGCTGAAGCAGTTGCAATGGATACGAGATTGAAAAAGGGGGAAGAGCGGAAACTGGTTTATACTGTCCCTGCTGAGAATGTCAGGACGATATCAGCGTCCCTCATATATCGCCTCTTTGCGCCGCCAGCCATGAAAATGATGGAGATACCAGCTGACGGGAAAAATGACAAAACCTATATGATCATAAAAAAGAAAGTTGATATTTAAAATCTTTCAATCGGCAATAGATTATGTGTCTTGAAGACTGCAGCATTCCGGGGAAGGGTTTTCCTGCCTTCCCCGGAGCCGTCTTAAGACCGGAGAGAGTATAAATACGATTCCAATAATATGTTGACTTTCAGGATCTTTCTTCTTAGAATCCTTAAATTGAAAAGACTCTATTTTTCTGATCTAAGATTGATGAAACGACCAGCGGGTTTATCTTGTGGGACGATTGCGAGGGACTCCTTTATTGCGATTGCAGTTTCTTTGATTCTTGTCTTTGTCCCCTCATGTAAGAAAAAAGAAACGTCTGTTAATAAGGAAGCCGCGCTTCCGGCACCAGGAAACAGGGCCCCGTCGTTTATGCTGAAGGACGTTAGAGGGAATAATGTGAGTCTGTCGGATTTTAAAGGCAAGGTAGTTGTCATAGACTTTTGGGCCACCTGGTGCCCCTGGTGCAAGGAGACTACTCAGGAACTGGAGAAACTTCACAATGGTTATAAGGACAGGGATGTTGTTTTCCTGGGCATCAGCATGGATTCAGGAAGCAATGCCCAAAAGAAGGTCAGGGACTTTGCCCAAAAACATGATCTTACCTACCTGATGCTTATTGACGACGGCAGCTCGAGCAAGGCCTATGGAGTCAATAAAATTCCAGCCACGTATATTCTTGATAGAGATCAGATCATCAAACAGATATATCCAGGATATTTACCCGCACTTGGGGAGAGGATTGCGGAGACAATAGAACAAAGCCTGTCAGTATCCGGGCATTCCAGGGCGAATTAGCTGTTTATATGATGAACCTGACATGGCAAGCCTTCGCAGGGCAGGGCCGGTAACTTCCTGAAATCCGTTCTTTTTATTGAATTGAAAATAATGTAACTTATTATTGGCAATCAACTATGGTATTATCAGGCTTTTATTACTGATATTCAAATGAAAATTACATCGACCAAATGGAACTACGGTAAACTCCTCTTCGGAGTTGCGGCAATAAGCTTCTCGCCTCTTGCTGTAAAGCTCGTAAGCTTCAGCACCACAGTAAGCGCTTTTTACCGGTCGTTCTACGCCGCGGTTTTCTTCCTCATCATATCACTGATTCAATATAAGCAAGAATACGGCGTAAAGCATTTCAGATGGCTGCTGCCTTCCATTGGTACTTTATAATGCGTCTATCTTGAAACTCATAGAACCCTCAAGCACGGTGAATTCTATTTGCACTCCGGTAAATCCAAGCGAAAATGCAGCCGGGTCCGGTACAGAGTCCCATACGATCTCTTCAAGGAAGGCCTTTAATTCAGGGGAATCGGAATCGACAATGACCCCGCTTAATTTACGGTCCGGTCCGAATTTCAGGCTGACTATGGCCTTGCCTCCAAAAAACTCTCGTGTATTGACTTTGAAGGCCTCGCCTAAGAGTTCATTTACTCTGGCCCCGGCCTGCTGCCCGAAGATTTTTTTATGGAGCATGATAAACCGGTAATAGGCTTCCATGCTGGGAGGGCCCTCTGTATCAGCGGGGGGCTTTTCGACCTTTTCAATTTTTACAGGTTCAGCGGCAGTTTTTAATTCCTTTTCAGGCTCAGGCATTGACTCTTCAGACGGAGTCTTTACTGATTCATCCGGAAGGCTTGCCTCCTCTATAGACGGCGTGCCGGGAGCCGTCGCCGGTTTTTCCGCAGGGCCGGTGGCGTTATCGGGCAGATCTTTTTCTTCAGTAAGGTCAACCGAGACAATGTTCCGGATCATTCCTGAGGAGCCGGTCGTATAGCTCGATACGGCGATCATGAGCAAAAAAAGAAGCAGATGAAAGAAAAAAGAAGATATTATTGTTTCTTTAAAATCCATGTTTAAGCTGTTTTTCCCAAGTTTTTTATTATAACCTGATAACCCGGCCGTTGTCATGCTCTTCACCTGCTGGTTTGACCGGGGTTTTCGGGGGCATTGATGGGACCTTGAAACTCCGGGGAAATAGGACCAGGTCTAAAGCGTCAGTATTTTGGTTTTAGTTATCTGTCAAGCGCGCTTTTACGTGAGTCGGCGTCATTTACTCTTCAGTTCATTATTTCCATGCATGACCACGCTCTCTTCACTATTGCCGGCAAAGAACGTCCAGGCCCTTTCCCTTGCTTCATCCATACTGCTACTGGACTGGACCTTGCACGCCAATGAGTGACCGAATTTATAGTTCCGGGCGAAGTAGTGGGTAAATTCCTTCAGCCTGCCCAGACGGTATATGGGGCGATAATCCGCGTTCAAGGCTTCGACAAAGGCCGCGTAAATATCCGGCAGCGACACTGCGCGTTCCTTGATATCTCTGCCAAATATGCTTGCGGCAATTTCAGCGAAAAGCCAGGGTCTTATCACCGCCCCCCGGCCAAGCATCAGGCCGTCGGCGCCGGATACCCTCAGGCATCTTTTTGCGTCCTCTATCGAGAAAATTCCTCCATTGGCGATAACCGGTATTTTAACGCGTTCCTTTATTTCAGCTATATATTCCCATCGCGGATTTCTTGCAAAGGGCTCATGTTTAAACCTGGCGTGCACTGTAAGCATATCAATGCCTTCACCTTCAAGCATGGAGCAGAACGCCTTTAATGTCCTGCTGTCGGCGTCGCTGCCGAGGCGGATTTTCACACTCAGTGGCAATACAGTGCGCCTTCTGGCCTCAGCCACGATACTACGGGCCTCATCCGGTTTTTCCATCAGGATGACGCCCGCGCCGAACTTGCTGACTGCCGTCGACGGGCAGCCCATGTTCAAATCAACAGCGTCAGCCTTAAGTGCGTGCAGAGCATCCATTGCCCGGCCTATCTCTTTGTCAGTGGAAGTCAGGAGCTGACAGGAAAGTGGTTTTTCTTTTTCCGTCCGGATGAGATACGGGGAGACCCGGGGACTTTCAGTGGGCAGTATTTTTGCCGAAAGCATTTCAGTAGACAACAGGCCGACCCCGCCAAAGCCGATCATAATCCGCCGCAGGGCACTGTGGGTAAGGCCCGCCATCGGCGCAAGAAGAAGCGGCGGATCGATCAGCAGATTGCGGAACTTTATCGCCTGCGGCTGTATTTGCGCGTTAGTTTCAGCTTTCATCGTCATTACAGGATCCAGCCCCTGTCCTTCTCTCTCTTCTGCCTTTGTCATATCTCCATTTAGTCTAACCCTATCGTTGCATAAATGGATAGCGAGCGATATTCCCCGTGGTCTTGCCACGGGGTAAGGTGCAGCATAAGCTGCAGGGCATCCACGGCATCTACGCAAACCCGAAGGCAATAAACTTGCAAGAATTCCGAATACAGCAGAAGGCTGGTCCGGGAATCTGAAGATTGACTGTCTCGCCTTGGAAATCAAAATTATTCCTGATCCGAACCCTCCTGCTGATAGATGTTTGTTGTGCTTTGGTCCTTGCGGGTCGGGATAACAAATGATAGGATGTGATATACGGTAATGTATTTTCCAGTGAAAAATGATTTGCCTTTTCAGGCAATGAAGAAAACAACATGAAGGAGGGTATGCAAATGGGTAGAAAAGTGAAATTTTTGATCGTAGTCTGATCCAAACAACGGAGGACCTTATGTGATGTGGAAAAACACTCCTTATGCCCACATCATGGTCCCGGTTGCCCCCCGGCAGAAAAAGAAATAAATTTACACGATAAACCAAAGGAAAAGACTGCCAATTAAACTGCACCTAAGAAAAGGCCTAAAATATCACCTGCAGGACTTCATCGATCTTCTTAAGCGCCCTGATTATTCCTGCGGCTTCAGAGGGTCTTAAGGAATGATGTCAAGGCCTGCCAGTATTGCATGTACCTTGTCAAAGGCTTCTCTGACAGTGAGGTCATTATCCATATGGTCTGAAAATACTTTTAATATCTTCTCCGAAATAGCGCTGTTCCGGGCCGGAGCAGAGAAGGCCTTTCTTTTGATTGCGCGGACAATTGCTTTAAACGTCTTAAGGATATTGACTGCGGCCTTATATTCTTCTCAGAAAAATTCAGGTCCTTGCGGTAGTGCTCATAAATCAGGAAAAACCGTATCTCCTGCATACTATAGCCTTCTCTTGACAGCATGTCCGTATAGTAGATATTCCCCTTGCTTTTGGACATCTTCCGGCCGTTGACATACAGGTGATGGCAGTGCAGCCAGAACCTGGCCATCGGATAAGGCCTTATCGATTCCAGTATCGCAAGGGTATAGTCGTGATGGCGGTAGAGGTTGTCGATCCCGCCGCAGTAGACCGAAAGCGTCTCATTGAAATACCTGCTGATCATGGCCGGGTCCTGTATGTTCCATGAAGGCCGCCCCTTGCCTATGCTGGTATCCCAGTAGGCCTTATCGCCTTTTTTATGACCGTGCCAGAGGATGAAGTCGCCGAGGTTCCACTGTATCCCCGGATAGGTGTCTTTGTGGAAACGGATTTTCTTCTTCGGCCATTTTGACATATCAAGACCATAGAGTTTTCCAAAGCCTTTAAACTTCAGGGGATCAAAATATACATTGCCTTTGTGCCAGTAAGCTATCTTGCGCTCAAGGAGATGTTCTATGATCTCCACCGCCTGCATTAACGCTCTCTGATGCCTTCGGCAGATAGTCAGGGGTCTTCATCCTCAAAAGCTCCATCTCTTCCATAAACTCCCTGATATTTTTGTCGGTAAGCTGTTGAACGCTGGTATGCTTCTTTTTTGCCTCAAGGAGCGCCTTGTCCTCGATATCAGTAAAGATCAGGCCCCTCCTGACCTTATACCCTGAATATTCGAGATAACGCACAAGGATGTCCTCGAACAGGAAGGTCCTGAAATTCCCGATATGGGCCCGCTGATATACCGAAGGCCCGCAGGTAAAGATCGTCACAAGGTCCTTTCTGACAGGGCGAAACGGCATAAGTTTTCTGCCGAAGGTATTATATAATCTCAGCATTGTTCTGCCTCTTGATAAAGTCGGCTAGTAATTCACGGTTACATCCGAAGTTCCCTGCATTGCTTGCAGCAGGGTTTTCTATCTTATTTTAGCACGTAATTCACATCATCGTCACAGATTCACTAGTTACTACTTCACCGTTAAGTTGCACTTTCCGGATTCCCAGGATCTTCCCAAGCGGCACGGCGATAATGGCCGCGCCGAAGCTCAGCATCGCACCCATCTTTGCAGCACCCTGGATTACAGGGTCAGTAAAGGCCTCGCCTGCAACAAAGAGGGCGACGGTAAAACCGAACCCAGCGATCACCCCGGCCATAAGGAGGTCTTTTTTCCGCATGCCGTCAGGCAGCGGAAACCCCAGTCTTTCCGCGATGGAGCCGAGGGTAAAGACACCGATGCTCTTGCCTGCAAGGAGCGACACAAGCACGAGCCAGGTGGCAGTGCCGAAAGCCGAGAACGCCACGCCTGCATTGGCAAGGCCGAACATAAAGAGCCCGAAATCAACGATTACCTTCCAGTCATGCTCGTACTGTGAAAGGGGCGTCCGGTCTCCGGGGTCCTCCTCGAAGAAGTGCTTTTTCTCCCGGGCCGCGTGGGGAAGGAAGGGGATGATAAAGATCAGGGCCAGCGCAGGGTGGAGATGCGCCATGAACAGACCTGCCCAGCTCAGCCCGCCGCCCAAAAGCACAAACGGCCAGTATGTGCGGACGCGTCCGAGACGAAGAGCAAGCGCCAGAAGCATGCCCAGAGCAGTCAGGGAAAGCCATATTGGCTCAACCGGCAAATTCGGATCAGGATAGAAGACAGCGATAATGGCGAGCCCGACAGCGTCATCTGCAACAGCCAGGAGGAGCAGAAAAGAGACCGCCGGATGGCTGCTGCCAAAGACCATGCGCGCCACGAGCCAGGCAAAGGCAATATCAGTCGCTGTTGGAATGCCCCAGCCCCGTAAAAACTGCTCAGAGCCCATGAAGTGATTTAAAACAAGGTATATCACTACAGGGCCGACAACACCACCCAGGGTCGCCATAAGCGGGTTAACGGCCTTTTTGAGGGGGTTGAGGTCACCGCCGGGCAGACAGCTCTGCGTGATCTCCACTGCTGCTATCCCGAAGAAAAAGACCATGAAGATGTCGTTCGTGACGAAGTGAAAGTTCATATTTCCGAGAAAGTGGTTGTGGAGAAAATCCCGGTAGCTCTGCGGAGCGAGGTTTGCCCAGAACAGCGCAATAATCACCCCGGTGATGAGGGGGATTGAAAACTCCCGCATGAGATTGATCCTGTCCCTGATTTCAGCCATCTGTCAGTCGTCCTCCTCAGCTCTGGTTTTGATCAGACAATTTTCTTTCATGACCAGGCGCAGCCTTTAAACAGTACTGTACTGCAGTAAAGCCGGCCGTCTTGCTCATATTATACGACATAGTGGCACTTCGAAGCGGGGACTTCCAAACAACAGACTGACGCGCGCCTCCCTGCTTAAATTACAAAGAGGATGAAATAATAAACCCCCATCATCAGCAGACCCAACGGCAGACCGATGACCGCCCAGGACCTGCTCGAAATCCTGAGTTTGGACGCTGCTATGATATTGGGTATGTTGCCGGGAATAAGCATGCCGCCCGCAATGACCACACCCATGAGGATCCCCTTTATCTGGGCCGCGCTCATTTGTGGGCCAAGCTCTGCAGCAGCAAGAGTTGCATTGTCGAGTATCGCCGACGACATATTGATCCAGTAAAGAAACCCTGCCGGTCTCGGGGCGATATAGGCATCTATGACCGGCTTGAACCCCCTTCCGAGGAGGATGAGCGCCATCACAAAGACATATACCTTTCCTGTCCTGAAAACAATGGTCCCGAGAGACTCGGGGAAGTCCTCTTTGAGACTCTCGCGGGGAGACACCTCGACACCCCTGAGAAAAGCGCCGACGACAGCGACAAAAAGCACTCCGGGAATTATGTAAATACCTACCATTTTCAACAGAAACAGGAAGTCCACGGAATAGGCGCCGCCCCTTAATTTAGCTATCGCTATTGTTGAAAGAGGTTCTCCTACGGGCGTCAGAGCGGCCCCCATGCCTATCGAAAAGCAGGCGAGGACCGTAAGGACCGTCTCGTATTTTTTGTCGAGATTGAGGGCGGTCATTATCTCGCAGAGTATCAGTGCGGCTATGATCGCCGTGATGACGCTCGAAAGAAGACCGAGTGAAAAGATGACCACAGAAGCAAACAGGCGAGGGCCGAGGGCCGCCTCCCATATAACGATCTTCCTTTTCAGCGGCTGCCTGAACACTCTGAAGAGAATGCCAAAGACAAGCGTAGCAACAGTCAGCTTGAGCGGCTCAACAAGGCACGATTCGATCAGTCCGGACGTCCAGACCGCCTCCGGACCCAGCAAATGGGATGCCGTCACTGCTGCTACAGCCATGGAGAAAAGAAAGACCTCAAGGTTTTCCTCCACCTTATGGACTGCGAGGGGCAGTATCAGTATGCAGCTGAATATAAGTCCGAGTGTTATTGTAAGCATGGAATAAAAAGGTGGGACAGGCCCTGCCTGCCCCACCAGTATGTTAACACGAAGCACACCTCAAAATACGTGTCATTTCAGATCGCGTCTTCGCCAGTCTCTCCGGTCCTTATCCTTACCACCTGTTCAAGGGCGGAGACAAATATCTTGCCGTCGCCGATCTTGCCGGTCTTTGCCTTTTCCTCAATCGTCTTAACGACCTTTTCGACCATAGCATCAGCCACTACGACCTCGATCTTCACCTTGGGGATAAAGGAGATGTCATATTCAGCTCCGCGGTAAAGTTCGACATGGCCTTTCTGCCTGCCGAAGCCCTTCACTTCGGTGACCGTCATGCCCTGGATACCGATTTCATTGAGGGCGTCCTTTACTTCGTCAAGTTTGAACGGCTTTATTATCGCTTCTATCTTTTTCATATGTCCTCCTGTTTTTAGCGATGACTTCTGCGTATATTAAAGTCAGGATACGCCGAGGCCGCAACCTCTGCCTGATCAAGCCCTTCCATTTCGATCTCAGGGTCAACCCTGAGCGGGACTATCATGTCCAGGACTTTGAAAAACACGTACATTATCACAAAGACAAAGATTATGTTCGTCACTGTGCCGATGATCTGAGCAAAGAACTGTGAAGCATCTCCGTAGAAGAGCCCCTTCACCGTGCCTGCCACACCGTTCAGGCCGTCACCGTATGTGCCGTCCGCAAAGAGTCCCAAGGAAAGAACACCCCAGGCGCCGTTTACGCCATGGACAGATATAGCGCCGACCGGATCGTCAATCTTCATAACGCGCTCTATAAAGAAAATGCTCACGCAGACAAGGACCCCGGCAATCGCACCGATAATGACCGCAGAGACCGAGGTCACAAAAGCACAGGGCGCAGTGATGGCAACAAGTCCTGCAAGCAAGCCGTTTGCCATCATCGAGACATCAGGCTTCCCGTACCTCAGCCACATATACATCATCGCTGAAAACGAGGCTGCTGCGCCTGCCAGCATTGTGTTTGCTGCGACAACGCCGATCCTCAAATCACCGCCTGCCAAAGAGTGACCCGGCATTGAAACCGAACCATCCGAAGGCAAGGATGAAACAGCCCACGATCGCCATGGGGATATGATGGCCCGGTATAGCATTCGGTGTCCCATCGGCTTTATACTTCCCGAGTCTCGGCCCCAGCACCATCGCACCCACATAGGCCGCAACACCGCCCGTGAGATGGACGACCGAGGAGCCCGCGAAATCCACATGTCCATGTCCGAACCCGAAATTCTTACCCAACTGAGACAGCCAGCCGCCGCCCCAGACCCAGTTTGCGTACAGGGGATAGACAAGCGCTGATATGAAAAAACGCGTAAAACACAAAGGATTTGAAAGTCCACCGCTCAGCCATAGAGCCTGTCGGGATGGTTGCTGTTGTGTCCATAAAGACCATCTGGAACAGAAACAGAGTAAATATGACGGCATCATAGGTCACCCCTGAAAGGAAAAACCCTTTTGTCCCGAAAAGCCCGAAATCCTTACCAAAGAGATGGACGACGAATTCTCCGTCGAGAAGGCCTGTTCCACCGCTCAGGCTTGCAACATTGCCTACGCCTCCCATCTGTAACGCAAAGCCGCAGGCCCAGTAACCAAGCAAGCCCAGGCCATAGACCATAAAATTCATCGCCATGGTATGACCGGCGTTTTTGGCCTGTGTAAAGCCGGTCTCTGCCATGGCAAACCCGGCTTGCATGAACATGACGAGGAAGCCGCAGACGAGTGTCCAGACAATATTTATTGCGATTCTGTTATGGCCGATTGTATCGGCCAGTTTCGCAGCGAGCGGCTCTTTCGGCCCGAGGTTTTTTCAGATCATCCGCTGTCGGAGCACCGGGGCTTGCGCCCACTACATCTGCGGCACCGCCGCTATTCGCACCAGATGGATCCGGTTTGAGTTCCGGAGCCGGTGCAGGTGCTGTCGGAGCCGCTGGCGCAGCCAGGCGTCACTGCCGTCGGGGCAGGAGCAGCCTGTTCATTTGCCGCTGGAGAAGCAGGTCTTGGGCGCGGCCTGGTCTTCGGCAAACAAAAGACCGGCCGAAAGCATAAATACTATCAAAAATCCTATGCCTAATAATCGTTTCATCTCGTTATCTCCTTATAGTTTTCAGTCATTTACCAGGTATACATAACACCTACGCAAGAGTGTCCTGGCTCTTTCTTGTTGCCTGAATCAAACGACTCCTTGTCCGACCAGTCATGCCTGTATTCAGGTCTGATGATAAGGTTTTTCGCCACCCTGAACTCAGGCGTGAGCGTGATTTCCTTTAGCTTCTGTGCAGTCCCGGTCCTGACTCCGTCTTTGTCATTAAAGTATTCGGCCCTTGCTGAGGCGCTGAAGAGATCGCTGAAGTCATATTTTGCATATTCCTGCAATGCCGTACCACTTGGCGTTTCCACCGTCAGATGCTGCATGTTCCTCTGTAGCATAATCCGTATTCAGTATCAAGGAGAGGTTCTTCACCGGCTTTATAGTGCCTATCCAGTCAAAGAGAAACCTGTTGTTTGAGCTGTCGTGTACTGTTCAGGGCCGTATGTAAAATTAAATGTCATGGCAAGCTGTTCCATGGGTCTGTACGCTATGCTCGCCCCGACTGTTTTGCCTTTGTTGTTGTCATCAGTATTGTCCCAGCCATTGACCAGATAAAAGTTAGCAGTTAAGGCACCTGAGAAGGTATACCCCGCCATCAGTCCTGTATGTGTGAAAGGGATAGCATAGTTAAACAGCAATGACCGTGAATAATTGGGATTGTCCCTTGCCTCTATCACCTCAGCGCCGTTGTATGTAACGAACTTGCCGAAACGGAACTTAAGACCTTTGCCCACAGGCGCCAGATAATCGATGTAAGCCTCAGTCAGGTCAAAGAGCATCTCTGGGGTCCTGACCGTCTCTGATGCCAAGTCCGCGTGAATGGATAAATTTCGCTGTCTCACCTGCCGACAGCTTCAGCCTGTAGCCAACGCCGCCCAGCTGAGCATCTTTATTAAATACGATCTGTGCAAGGTCCAGGGTAAAACTGTTCGCCTTGTGATCAAATACCCTGAGATCATTTTCCTGTGAGTCCGGATTATCGAAATTGTAAGTATAGCCGCCCTGGAAATATATGCTCAGACCAAGCATTTTTTTGATATCGTCCAGTGCTTGTACCAGCCGGCTTTGTTTCATCAGCGTCTGCTCCCGCAACCAATGCCATCAGCATCAAAAACAACATACTCAGTGTTAAAAAATATTTTTTCATCTTTTTCTCCCTTAGATTAATTAATTGATAAAAAATACAATAGCGGCACTATCCCTCATATTGTGACTTTCTTCTATCCATCGGACCTCCTTTATCCTTAGACCATATTTTTTGATCTTGTATCCGATCATCCTTTCGGTTATGCCGAGCTTTCTGGCCGCCCTTGCCATGACCCAATCACACTCCCTCAGGGCGTTGATTATCTCTTCCCTCTCCATGTCTTTTATCCTGTTTTTGAGAGTATACATAGAGTTTCCCATGCCTTATATATATCACGAACCATGCCAGGTGATAACTATTTGATTTATCAGGAATTTACAGGCTTTGCCGGCTACATTTTTGTATTGTTGCTACAATTTTGTCTGTTCAGTTCCGCGCTCTTTCAAGATAGACAATCTCTTAATAAGCCGTCATTCCCGCGAAGGCGGGAATCCATGGGGACGCAATTTATCGAAAAGAATGGATTCCCGATTAAGGACTTCGGGAATGACGACCTTGAAAAGGACTTTTTTGCGAAGCCGTCAAAATAGACGTTTTAAACTATCGCGTCAAGACTGAAAAATCATTTGGATAAAGGAGCGCCTCGACATCAGAAGACCCTGGATTGGGGAACACCTCAAAGGGCCGTCCTGACTGGGCTACCCCGCCGTCAGCGTAAACAATGATTTTGTCGGCAACAGCGTAGGCTTCGGAGACATCATGAGTTATAAGGACAATAGGTATGTTGAACTCATGTCGGACCGCCCTGAGCAGCTTTCTCATTTCTGTCCTTACCGGTTGATCAAGGGCGGAAAAGGGCTCGTCAAGCAGCAGGGCGTCAGGTCTTCGCACAAGCGCCCGGGCAAGGGCGACCCTCTGTTTCTGGCCTCCTGATATCTCCCCGGGATATTTCTCGGCAATCCCAGAGATATGAAAGGCAAAAAGCATCTCCCTGATTTCCTCATCCCGTTCATTTTTCTCTCTCTTAAGCGCGCCATAGAGGATGTTCTCCCTCACAGTCATGTGGGGGAAAAGGGCAAGGTCCTGGAAGACGTAACCTAGCGAGCGTTTCTGCGGAGTAAGATTGGTCCCTGTGCTTCTGTCAAAAAACACCTTTTCATCGAGACGGATAAGGCCTTCCTCGGGCTCCATCAGGCCCGCTATCATCTGGAAGGTCATGGACTTCCCTGCCCCTGAGTACCCAAATAGTACTGTCAGTTCATTGCCGGTCTCCCATGCTACGTCCAAAGAAAAACCCTCTACCTTTTTTTTAAGTCTGACTGAAAGTCCCATCACAGCACCCTTTTTCCAAACCTGTTTGCGATATAGAGGAACACGCCTGAGATGATTGTAAATACAGCGACCATCGCGTGCGCCTTTGACCATTCTCCGCTGCCTGCCAGGGAATAGATCGCCATCGGCATGGTGTCTGTCTTCCCTGGGATATTCCCGGCGAGCATGATCGTTGCCCCGAACTCTCCCATGGCCCGTGCAAAGGCAAGGACCGCACCTGCTATGATCCCCTTTTTTGCCAGAGGGAAAATCACCTTCAAAGCAGTAGCAAGTTTTGAATGGCCCAGGGTATAGGATGCATTTATGAGGTTCCTGTCGACTGATTCTATCGCTGCACGTGCTGTCTTTATCATCAGCGGCAGGGAAACCACAAATGACGCAAGCACTGCCGCATACCAGGTAAACATGATGTTCCAGCCAGTCCATTCATAGATATACTTCCCGATTACGCCGCTTCTTCCAAAAAGCATGACAAGATAATAGCCGGTCACAGTCGGCGGCAGAACAAGCGGGAGGGTCAGGAGCATATCCAGCATTTCCGTGCCCCTGAATTTCCTGGACGCAAGAAGATACGCAACAGGCAGGCCGAATAAAAACACCATCACAGTAGCGACAGCCGCGACCTGGAGAGAAAGTCTCATCGAAAAAAACGCCGGGTTATCCATAATTTATTCCTTTAGCGCAGTCTGTCACTGTTTGTGCTGCTGTTATAAACTTAAGGGGTCCTTACCCCTCCTGTCCTCCACTTAAATCAGGAGGAGCAAGGAGTCGCTTATCGGTCACCTGGCCGCCTTAAACCCATATTTCCCCAAAATCCTCTTACCTTCTGCTGAAGCAACCAGGGAGGTGAACGCCGTTGCGGCCACCTCGTTTTTTGTGCCCTTGACAGTCGCAATCGGATAGAACGTCGGCTCGTGGGCCGCATCAGGCGCATCTGCGACAACTTCAACTTCCGCTGGCTGCGAAAGAGCATCGGTCTTGTAAACGACCCCTGCGTCGACCTCGTCCCTGACAATATAATCGAGAACCTGTCTTACATTGACGGCAAAGATAAGTTTGTCCTTTATTTGGTCAGAGAGACCGAAATACCTGAATATCTCCTCAGCGTATCTTCCCGCCGGTACAGTCCTGGGATTTCCGATTGCTATTTTTTTTACCGTTGCCGCCTTCAAATCTGAAAAAGATCCGGTCTTTTTCTGCTGACCACGGGGAACAACAAGCACCAGAGTGTTGGCAGCGAAATTCAGTCTGGACCCCGATACTATCAGTCCTTTCTTTTGAAGTTCATCCATCTCCTTGGGCGAGGCCGAGGCAAACACATCCACCGGCGCGCCGGCTTCGATCTGGCTGATAAGTCCGCCTGATGGACCGAAATTAAAGACCACCTTTGCATTCCTGTTTTTCCGCTCGTATAACCTGCCGATTTCCTCAAAGGCGTTCTTAAGACTCATCGCAGCAGAGACGGTTATCTCTCCTTGCTCCGCGTAAACCTCATGCCGTGATAACGAAATAAAAAGACAGAGGATTAGAAATATGCCGAGTGTCTTTTTCATCTTCCAGCCCCTGAATAAAGTGAGGTCTCTGATCTTTTCAGTTCGCCCGCAGCGCAGCTAATGTCTGTGTCCATGTCGCTTTTTTCGCCGCAGATCGGGCAGTCGCCGTCCCTGTGGATTTTCACCTTCCTGAAGTCCATATCCAGCGTGCTAAATAGCAGCATCTGCGAGATCATCGGCTTTCCGTAGCCTGTCAATAGCTTTATCGCCTCTATTGCCATAAGACATCCGAGTGCGCCGGAGACAGCCCCGAGGACCGGGAAGCCGAGTTCTTCCCATTGAGGGTCGTCCTCCGGATACAGACAATGAAGGCAAGGGGTCACATTTGGTATAACATTAAAGAGATAGCCTTCCATACCGTTCATAGCAGCCTCGACCATTATAATACCCCTCTCCACACAGCCTGCGTTTAGGACCCTGCGCTCCTGAAAATTCGGCCGCGCAGAGATCGCGATATTGACTCCTCCCAGGAGTTTGCCGATATTGCCTTCCTCCGTTCTTTCGTCGTATATCACGACTTCGACATCGGGATTTATGTCCTTAATGGTCTTCATCGCCTGCTCCACCCGGCCCTTGCCTATGGAGTCATGCCGCATAAGGACCTGCCTGTTCATGTTTGATTGAGTAAGCCTGCCGTAATGGGCAAGCACCAGCTTCCCGATTCCTGCAACAGCAAGATAGAGCGCCGCGGTCCCGCCGAGCCCGCCGACCCCGGCTATGAGCGCGGTGGAGTCCTTCAACCGCTTCTGGTGTCTGACGGTAAAACCCTTGAGCATCATCTGCCTCCGGTACCGCTCGATTTCTCTTTCCGAAAGACCGGTTTGCATCTTAGTAGACGGCATCGCAGTATTCCTCCCCTATTCTCGAATGCAAGACCTCAAGCTCCATGTCCTTGTCCTCACCAAGGATGCCGCAGGCATCAGCCCTGCATTGCCTGCAGTGGGTCATCTGGGGTATATGCTTTTCGCATTCAGCCCGCTTTTTGGCTATCATCTCAGGTGAAGGCCGTTTTCTTCCTTCAAATTCAGCCTGTGGGATCAGGGGCATTATGTTCATGATGTCAGCCCCTCTTTCTCCGGCGTGCCAGGCGATTAAAGGAATTTCGACATCATTGACGCCCGGGATAAAGACGGTATTGACCTTTACAATCAGCCCGGCATCAATGGCATTGGTCAGGCCCCGCCACTGATTGCTTACAATTAAAGCTGCAGCGTCCCTTCCGCTATATCGCTTCCCTTTGAAGGAAGCCCATGAATACACCTTCTCTGCCATATCAGGTGTGACCGCATTTATGGTCACGGTAAGGCTCCTCACTCCGGCCTTCATGAGCTCTTCAAGCCTTTCAGGCAGATAAAGCCCGTTTGTCGAGACGCAGAGTATAAGCTCCGGAAATTCCCTGTGGATCGCATGCAGTGTTTCAAAAGTTGCATCGTTTGCTAGGGGGTCGCCCGGTCCGGCAATGCCTATAACACTGATATTTTCATTTCTCTCAACAACTGCCCTGACCCTCTCCATGGCCTCATAAGGGGCCATAACCCTGCTGGTAATCCCCGGCCGCGATTCGTTGGCGCAGTCATATTTCCTTATGCAGTATCTGCACTGAATATTACAGGCAGGGGCAACCGGGAGGTGGATCCTCCCGAACTTATGATGTGCCTCCTTCGAAAAACAGGGATGTGTACTCAGGATGTCGGAGCCTCTCATTGGCCTGATAGGAGTTGTATTAAGCAGTTTCATAATTCACCTCTCGCCTCATTATTTATCTTAATTATTTGCAAAAGCGATGCCAGAGCTTACCTGCCGGATTTAAAGGGAATATAGGCAGGGCCTTGAATTTGAGTAACTACATTTCAGTGCGATATCCTACAATTTTGTCTGGTTTTGCTCCGCAGCCGCATATAATAAAAAATATACCATGCATCGAGGTTGTATTGCGGTCTCGCCGGAGGGAGTCTTCAATTTGTCATACACCAGCCGCGCTTCTCAAATGCTTTAAAATAGTGTAAGTTATTAAAAAGAGGAGGTGCATATAAAGATTGAAGAATATCAACGCGGCTGAGGACCGGAAACCGGAAGCGACTCTGCAGAAATACAACGTTTGATTAGACAGCACTTTTATCGAAAGGACAGACCATGAAAATTTTTAAAAGACTTACATTTTTTTTACTGGCAGTTTCCCTGCCTTTGTTCCTTGTTGCTATTTCAGTAAAGGGGGCCCTGGCGGCTGGGGCCACTGGTGAGGCTTTATTCAAGACCAATTGCTCTGCTTGCCATCCAGACGGAGATAATATCCTTAACCGCAAGAAGACCCTTCATAAGACAGACCGTGAAGCCAATAACATCTTTACAGCAGAAGACATCGTAAAGAAGATGAGAAACCCCGGCCCCGCACCTACTCATCCTCAGGAGTGGGCCGGCATGAAGATGTTCGACAAAGACAAGATTTCCGACGAAGACGCGCTGAAGATCGCAAACTACATATTACAGACATTCAATTAATCCCTTCGGGCCTGCCATCTGCGGTATTCGGCCATATATGGCAGGCCCGGACAATGTATCTCAAGCAGACCTGTCAGATGAACAGGTCTGATAACTTCCTGGACTAAACACTCTGATACTTTCGCATAACTGAAGCTTTTAAATGGAAATCAAACTGCTATTTGTCCTTTGCCCAATCGAATCCTGAGACCATCTCAACCTAAACCGCAAACTTGACATTAGTACCATTATGCGGTAAAAGAGACTTAATAGCGGGCACTCCCGGCTTGTCAATCCTCCAGGAGTGCCGTTGGATTTATAGTACTAAGAATGTAATTTTATGAAAAAAAAAATTATCGTTTTTTTTTCGCTGTTTGCTCTTATAACAGGATGTGCTGCCCCTGCGATTGACAAGGACTTCGCACTGCCCGGACATAAAACATTTGAAGTTCCGCCTGTCTTAAACGAGACGGGAAAGACATTTGATTACGATATAGCCGCTGAGCTTACTCGGCATATTAAATCAGCATTGACGGAAAAAGGATTCACTGTGACAGACAAATCAAAAAATGCGATTATTATAAAGAGCAGCATACTCTCATATAAGATAGACAGTAGTAGACCCCGTTGCTCAGTCAAGAGTAAATTAATTGACAAACAAGCACAGACGGTGCTGGGTGAAATAGTTACCACCAGGACATTGCATGTCGGAGGATTGGCATCAACGGGAGTGGGCCCTGATCAGGCAATTTTGCGTGTAGTTACTGATGATATTATTTCTGAAATCGAAAACAGAATAAGGCGTTGAGGTAATCAGGCAAAAACCGGCTCTACGAAATGGTGAATGATGTTAGCGCTTCAGAACATCTTTCTCATACACACGAGATTGGTGTAGCTCCAGCCGTTGAGGGTGTAAAACTTCAGCGCGTGCTCATTGTCCATATCTCTGAGCAGCTGAAGCCTGGAAATGCCCTTCGTATCACACCACCTGAAGACTTCAGAAAGAAGTCTTGTTCCTATTCCGTTTCCCCGGTGTTCCTTTCTCACAATAAGGTCCTCCAGCAATCCGACAGGCCCGCCCTGTGCGGTAGAAATCAGTGTCTGGACAGAACACATGCCAATAATCTCATTGCTATGCTCTGCAACCATCACTGCTGATAAGCCGGATCTGTCGGCCAGTAAAAGCCTTAGCCCCGACGCCTGCTTTCGGCTGTCGGGGCTGAAATCAGATTCTATAGAGAAGAGTTCTGACAGGAGACCGCACATTTGCGGGATATCGGCTGAGTTTGCGGGTCTGATTAAAACATCCATAGTCTACGCGCCTCCTGTAAACTGATCCTAAATCATAAGTAACGCGGGACGCCTGCGACAGCTGAAAAGTTCCGAAATATTCCCCCTTAATAAAGGGGGCCTGGGGGGTTGTTTCTTGGTTTCTTCTTCCATTTCTGCTGTTTAAAGCACCTACTTCTGGTTCATAACCCCCTTTATCCCCCTTTCCTAAGGGGGAATTGATACAGAAGTCCCCTTTCGTAGTTGATGTCTTGTGTCCGGCAATATTTGTGTCCGCCCTTTATTCTATATCTCAACATGTACATGGCATTTCTTGGTGCACGTACGTGAGCAGGCCTCGCAACCGATACAATTTTCAGGATTTGCGACAGACATAACCTTGTTGCCCATATCGTCTCCGTATTCGTCCTCGCCTTCAAAAGGCTTTTCGATCAGCTCAAGCACGTCCCGGCTGCAGACCTTGAAGCACCTTCCGCAGCCGATGCATTTTTCGACATCTATCGCCTCAATAAACTTCGGGACCCATGTCTGGCCGCCTCTTGTATAACCTGTCATCGGCATAATACCTCCTTTCTTAAAGACGCTGTCAGCTATCAGCTTTCAGCAGAGACAAAAACATCTTAAACAGCTTGTCCCCTTCTCCCGCCGATTGCTGACAGCCGATCGCTGAGCGCATTATTTACGCTATTGCCTCTCCGCCTGTCTCCGCTGTCCTGACCCTTATTGCGCTTTCAACCGGCGAGACAAATATTTTGCCGTCCC
The DNA here is from genome assembly GCA_963801505.1 of uncultured Nitrospira sp. Taxonomy (GTDB): domain Bacteria; phylum Nitrospirota; class Thermodesulfovibrionia; order Thermodesulfovibrionales; family UBA6898; genus JAOUFP01. Next base: position 39,740 of record CAWDEY010000026.1, on the reverse strand, counting down.
CGGTCTTTCCGGTCTTGTTGACGCTGATGATCGACTTGACTATCTTGGTCACAAGGTCGTCGGGAACAACCATGGTCAGCATCCGTTTCGGTACAAAAAGCGCCACCTTCGGCAACGAATGCTCAAGGGCATAGGTTGACGGTGTAGGAGTCAGTTTGACCGATGTACAGAATTTATCCGGCAGGTCCGGATCAAGGTCATTGTCACATACCATGCCCCTCTGTTTTCCCCGTCCGTCAACGCTCTGAATGGACACTGACGGAAATCCGAGGTCTTCCAGGACCTTCTTGGTTTCCTGAAGTCTATCTCTTCTGATGATGGCGGTTATTTCTTTCATACCTTATTCTCCTTAGTTTGTATTCCTTAATCAGAGTACTGCCTCGCCTGTTCTGACAGTATATGTGGCCTCAACCGGACTGATGAATATCTTGCCGTCCCCGACGAACCCTGTCTTTGCTTTATCCATCATGAGATTGATCACCTTTGTGACATCCCCGTCGTTGACCACCATCATGATCAGCATCTTCGGCAGTTCGTCATAATGGATAGGGCCGACCTGCAACCCCTTCTGTTTCCCGCGTCCGAATACCGGCATCTTTGTCAGTGACGGAAAGCCCGCGCCCTCAAGCGCCAGCACCACTTCCTGTTCTTTCTCCGGTCTTATAAAAGCCCTGATCATCTTCATCTTTATTTCCTCCTTTTTTATAAGCAGCTGTCTGACAGCGCTATTTTTGCGTCTCATTGTTTAAAATTTTTGCCAGCCATGGCGGGGGTGAGCCTTTTACCGTCTCCAGAAGCCTTTTGACCGACTCCTCTATTGAAACAACTTCCTTCACCTTTATCGGCATCATGCCCTTCTTAATGAGCCGTGCTGCCGACGGCCCTCCTATCTCTGTCAGATATACGATCCTGCAGTCTGAAAGCCTGTCGACTTTATCGGCCACCCTGTCATCGTGGACCTGTCCGAGCCCCTTTGTCTCCACAATCGACGAATCCACGCCATCGCTGAACCTTCTTATCTCCACAAAATCATAGCCCTGCCTGGTCAGGTCATAGATGGCGAATTTTCCGGCCCTGCCGAAATGCTCGTCCACATTTGTGCCGTCTGTAGTTGCGAAAGCTATCTTCATGAATGTTCCTCCTTTAGAAAAATATTGGCGACTTCATTAATAATTCCCAGCCCACCCCTGTATCCTATTGCGGTCCGCGCGGTATTTCCAAAAAGCTTATATACAGGAAAACCTGTCTGAAACAGGGGCACTCCGAGCCTCTTTGCCGTCTCCTCTGCATGTGAGTTAGAGACGAGCAGATCAAACTTGCCCTCTATCGAAAACAAATCCGAGACCATGGTCCTGGCGGCCCTTATCCCCCCGGCCCCGGGCCCGTCTGTCGGGATTACAGCCAGGGCTGTCTCCATGCCTGCACCTGAGAGCAGCCGTGACTGCTGAGCAGCATGGTCAGGCTCAAGTGCGATACATACCTTTTTCCCGGCAGTGAAGAAATGGGCGTCTCTCACCCCGTCAATGAAAGCCCTTCTCTGCCGTTCATATTTTTCCGGGACCGGTCTTCCGCTTAGCGCAGAGAGCAGCTCGAAAAATGTGTCTATTTCCGCAAGGTCTGAAAGGCCATTAAACGTCCTGTACTCTGTCCCGTATTTTTTATAGAGGGCCTGTGCCGGGGCTTCCATGCACATCCCTATGGTTATAGTAAATTCAGATCTGCCCACTTCCCTGATCTCTTTAAGGGTCGTCCCTCCCAGTGCAAGCGGAGAAACCCCCTGCCGGCTCCCATCAAGAGCTGACATGTCCGGCAGCAGTATTGGCCTTGAGTTCAAAGGCCGCTAAAATTTCCTTCAGCTCATTGAAATCAGCAGGTGAAAGATGCGGGCCCGCAAGCACGGTCAACTGTCCGGGGATGATCTTCCGTCTGCACCTCTGCCTCCGGAACATCCGTCAGAGCAAGCAGCGCTTCGACAGCCTTTCCATAGCCTGCCTCAAGCCCTCCCTCGTAATCCGGGGTCGGAATGTAGAGCACCGTGGTACCGGCGGCCCCTCTGTTGAGTCCGCTGACAACAGCGGAAATGTCATCGCCCTTCACTTCGACAAGCCCGGAGGTCAGTACACCGATAAGGTCCGGAGCATTTTTCTCTATGAATCCAGCCACGCACTTTACCAGTTTTTCATCACTCCCCATGACCACATCCTCGGCAAAGAGTTTTGTGCCTGCAAGGGCGATTGGTTCCCTGAAATGCTTTGTCAGAAGCACCTTGCCGAGAAATGTGCATCCCTGCGCCCCATGTATTACAGGAAGTGCCCTGTCGATCCCCTGCAGCGCCATGGCAGCTCCTATCGCCGCTGAGTGTTTCAGCGGATTAATAAGAGCGGGCTTAGGGCTCAGGGTTTGGGGGTTTGTTTTTTTGATGCTCCCTAAGCCCCTGTCCTTAGGCCCCGCATAAAACTTTATGCTGTTGCTGATCTGTTCAGCCAGGTTCACAAGACCTTCATACCCCGCGTAGGCAATATGCCTCTCCTGGTTGACATCGACAAAGGGATACCCTTCCTTTACCGCCAGATAAAGGTTCCTGCCGCCTGCTATTAGCATGTCCGCACTGTTTTCTCTGAGAAGCCTCAGAAGATTGCCGGGGGCCGTATCTTCTATGAGCGGCGCATTCTCCCCGAGTATCATTTTCATCTTTTCCTCGTCCTCAAACGTGCTCTTTTTTGTCCCGACTGCAGCGATATTTATGCCCAGGTCCTGCAGGGCTGATATAAATGACCAGCTCTTGACACCGCCTGTATAAAGCACCGCCTTTTTGCCTTTGAGATCTTCGTAAGGTTTGAGTCCGGCGCTGAGCTTTTGCTCTTCAGCAGTGATTACTTCCTCGACTTTTTTGGCGATTTCTCTGCCCCAGGCCCCATGCTCTATACCCTTTGCTGCTATTTTCCTGAGGGCCTTTGCCATCTCTGTTTTTCCGAAAAAAGAGACCTCAACGTAAGGGATGCCGTAGCGGCGTTCCATCCCGTGGGCAACATTGATAAGCGCGCGGCTGCATACGACCACATTGAGGCCGGCTTGGTGGGCGCGTGTGATCTCATCAAAGCTTGAATCGCCGGTAATACGCGACAAGACCCTTATGCCGGCCTTCCTGAGCGTTGGTTCGACCAGCCAGAGATCTCCTGCAATGTTGTATTCGCCTATGAGGTTTATGGTTGGCCATTTCCCCTCAAGGCAGTTTTGGCTTTTGCCCATCCTGTTTCTCCTCTTAACGCAAGAGGGGGAGGGTGGAATCATTATTTCTGCCGGCGGTTCTCCTGTCCCTATAACGTAATCCAGCAGAACCTCGCCTGCTATGCGATTGCCGAGGTTCTTGGGGCCGACGAATCCCGGAGCGTTAACCGGAATGACCCTGGTCCCCAAAGTGGTTTCGGCCTTTCTGCAAACAGCTTCTATGTCCTCGCCTATCAGCCCGCTCACACAGGTCGCATGGACGAATATCGCCTTTGGACTCACTGCATCAAATGTCTTTTTGATGGCACGGGACAGCTTTTCTTCAGCGCCATAAACGATATCCAGCTCTGACATGTCTGTCGTAAAACCCATTCTGTCGAGAGTCCCTTTTTTGGAAAGGCTTCCCCTTCCTTCCCATGAGTTGCCGCAGCAGGAGATCGGCCCATGGACAATATGCGCAGTGTCCGCAATAGGCTGAAGCACAATCATCGCGCCGTCAAAGGCGCAGGACTCCCCGCCCCGCGAGCGGCAGACCTTGTCAGACTTCTCCGGGCTGCATCCGTGCTCTGTTAGTTTGTCTATGTTGGTTATCATAAAGATACCTCTCGAATATTCATTCGGTTGTAATGTATGGCTCAGAAAATCTCCTCTTACCCTTCTTTTCCAAAGAGGGGCACTTTTCTCCTCCCTTTGGTAAAGGGAGGCCGGGAGGGATTTTATAAGCCAATGTTCATACTATTTTAGATTGGTAATAATCACCGTATTACATCAAAACTCGTTGTATCGATCGTCTTTCTGTCCATCTCATCCAGCACAGTATTGACTATCATTGTCACAAGGTTCAGCGCCCCCTGATAGCCGATGATCGGATACCGGTGAAGATGGTGCCTGTCAAAGAGCGGAAACCCGATCCTGATAAGCGGGGTCCCGGTGTCGCGCGTCAGAAACTTCGCGTAGGAATTCCCTATAAGGATATCGACCGGCTCGGTAAACAGGAGCGAACGCATATGCCACATGTCTTTGCCTATGTATACCTTGCCATTGGCCCCAAAGGGGCTGGAGGCGAGCAGTTCGTTGGCCTCTGATTCAAAGTGCTTGTCGCCGTTGGTACAGACGATATGCACAGGCTCGCCTCCCATCTCCATAATAAGGCCCATCATCCCAAGCAGGATGTCCGGATCACCTACCAGTGCAAACCGCTTTCCGTGAACATAGGGATGAGAATCGACCATCGCATCTACCACACGTCCGCGTTCCGCTTCGATCCCGGCGGGTATTGCTTTGCCCGTAAGTCTGCTCAGTTCCTCAAAGAATTTGTCCGTGTTCCTTAATCCCAATCGGCGAAAGCGTAAGCGCCTTCTGGCCCCATTCCTTCTGTATGTAATCCATGCTCTTTACCGTCGAATATTTCTGCAACGCGATTGTCCCTACCGCGTTCACCGCGTCCATGGCCTCAGGGAGCGGGGTGCCTCCAGGATAAAGTTTGTATTCCCCGGTATTGGGGGAATCAAACGTCTCGCTTACATCCGCAAGCAGCGTAAAGTCGATTCCCATCATCAGCATCAGGCGTTTGATCTCATGGTAATTGCCGGTATAGGTGTCAAAGCCCATAATAATGTTGACCTTGCCGTTTGACTCGCCCTTCCGTCCTTCCGAAAGCGCCTTCAGTATGCCTTTAAGCATATTGTCATAGCCAACGATGTGCGATCCCACAAAACTCGGTGTATGCGCAAAAGGCACAGGCAGGTCTTGAGGTATTGCGCCTTTCTCCTTTGCCGTTTTGATGTATGCATTGAGATCATCCCCGATAACCTCTGCCATGCAGGTCGTCGAAACCGCGATCATCTTCGGCTTGTAAAGCGCATAGGTGTTCTCCAGGCCTTCGAGCATGTTGTTAAGCCCGCCAAATACCGCCGCATCCTCTGTCATGGAAGTCGAGATCGCTGCAAAAGGTTCCTTGAAGTGCCGGCTCAGATGGCTCCTGAAGTAAGCGACGCAGCCCTGCGCACCCTGCACAAAGGGCATCGAGCCTTCAAAGCCGGAGGCACAAAAAACAGCGCCGAGAGGCTGACAGGCCTTTGCAGGGTTGATCTTGATGTTCTGCCTGGCAAAATTCAGTTCCCTGTATTCCTTTGTCTTGGTCCACTCCGAGACCTCTTTGACCTTCTCTGCCGGCCATGGGTTTTCGAATTCTTTCTTGCGCTCAAACTGGGCCTGATACTCCGGTTCAAGAAACAGGTCGCAGTGGTCTTTTATTTTTATTGTGCTCATTTCTTCCTCCTTATAAGACTCCAGGTCGGACTGTTTACCGTCATGTCCATGTCCCGGGCAAAGACCGGGAAGCCGTCAAAGCCGTGGTACGGGCCCGAGTAGTCCCATGAATGCATCTGCCTGAATGGAGTGCCGAGTTTATGGTACGAATACTTCTCCTTGATGCCCGAGCCGACCATGTCAGGCTTCAGCCTGCGGGTAAACTCTTCCAGCTCATATAAAGTAGCGTCGTCCATAATTACAGCCCCTTCCTTCATCTCAGGGTAAGTCCGCTTGTAGTCGTCGCTGTGGCCGAACTCGTATCCTGAGGCCACCACTTCCATGCCCAGGTCCTCGTAAGCTCCGATAGTGTGGCGCGGACGCAGTCCTCCGACATAGAGCATCACCTTTTTGCCTTCAAGCCTCGGCCGGTACTGTTCCACGATCTCGTCCATGACCGGCTTATACTTCGCGATTACTGCTTCGGCCTTCTGCTGGATCTTTTCGTCAAACCTGGCCGCGATCTTCCTGATGCTGTCATAGGTCTTCGTAGGCCCGAAGAAATTGAACTCCATCCAGGGAATGCCGTATTCCTCTTCCATATGGCGGCAGATGTAGTTCATCGACCGGTAGCAATGGATCAGGTTAAGCTTTGCCTTGGTCGCAATGCCAATTTCGTTGATCGTTGCATCTCCGGTATACTGGGAGATTACACGAAGCCCCATCTCTTCAAGGATCTTTCTTGAGGCCCAGGCATCGCCTCCGATGTTATAGTCACCGATGAGGGCGACATCATAGGGGGTCGTGGTTTCAAGCTTCCCCTTGCCAAGCACATAATCCTTGATAGTATCGTTTGCGATATGGTGGCCGAGGGACTGGCTTACCCCTCTGAAACCCTCGCACCGCACCGGGACTATCGGGAATTTAAATTCCTTTTCTACACGTTTTGACACCGCCTCTATATCGTCTCCAATGAGACCTACCGGACATTCAGAAAGAATGCCGATACCGTTTGCCAAAGGGAATAGCCCCTTGAGTTCGTGCAGGGCCAGGTCCAGGCCCTTGTCTCCGCCATAGACAATATTTTTTTCCTGAAAGTCCGTCGTTATATGCATGGTGCCGAAGGTGTCGATTCCTGTCTGACCGTTATAATAGTTACGGCGAGACCACCAGCTGTACTGGCCGCAGCCTATGGGGCCATGGCTGACCGTGATCTGGTCCTTTACCGGGCCCCAGACAACCCCCTTGGCGCCGGCATAGGCACAACCGCGGACAGTCATCACACCGGGGCGCGATTTAACATTGGACTTCACCTGACAGGTGCTGCACTGGCCCGACGGGTCGTTCGCAGCAAGATGCTTTGCCCGCTCCTTCCTGGATTTTTCCGGATATGCGTCCAGTACTTCCTCTATCATTTTTTGCGTATCTTTAATGGTTGTGCTCATTCTTTCCTCCTTTTTATTGGGGGTTGGGGACCAGGGGTCGGGGGTTGACAATAAAACAATCCCTAATGCCCTAGTCACTAAACCCCGCTGTTACGCTGCCGTCTCTTCGCTCTCCATAATGCCGTAATCCATCAGCAGCCTTTCCAGTTCGTCCATGGTAATCGGCGTAGGGATCACGAAGTTTTTATTGTCCGCGATCTTCCTTGCAAGCTCACGGTACTCATCCGCCTGAGGGTGATCAGGAGCATAATCGATTACGGTCTTCCGCCGAAGCTCCGCTCTCTGTACTTCATTATCTCTCGGCACAAAGTGTATCATCTGGGTGCCGAGCTTACTGGCCAACTCTGAGATGAGCTCAAACTCCATATCCGTTTTTCTACTATTGCAAATCAAGCCGCCCAATCTCACGCCTCCGCTCTGCGCATACTTAAGCACGCCGCGGGAGATATTGTTCGCAGCATACATCGCCATCATCTCGCCGGAGGTCACAATGTAGATCTCCTTGGCCTTGCCTTCCCGGATCGGCATGGCGAATCCGCCGCAGACCACGTCGCCGAGCACATCGTAGAAAACGAATTCAGTGTCCTCGCCGTAAGCACCGTTTTCCTCGAGGAAATTGATGGCAGTAATCACGCCCCGGCCTGCACAGCCTACGCCAGGCTCCGGTCCGCCGGACTCAGCGCACTTGATGCCTTTGAAACCTTCCAGCAGCACATCGCTGAGTTCCAGGTCCTCTACCGTGCCCCTTTCACGCGCCATGTCCATGACCGTGTTTTGGGCCTTGCGGTTAAGGATAAGCCGGGTTGAGTCTGCCTTGGGGTCGCAACCGATGATCATACACTTGCGACCCGCCTCGGCGAGCGCCGCCACAAGGTTCTGGGTTGTTGTTGATTTGCCGATTCCGCCTTTACCGTAAATTGCTATCTGTCTCATGTTTGGTTCCTCCTGATGTTTTTTTGTCTTCAGATACTTTCGATACTATTGAGCAATACTCATGCCAGCTTGGGAAATCCAGTGTTTATGCGGTTTCCGGAAAAAGCACAATTTAAGTTAAAGTCATTTTTGTAAGCTTTAAAACAATAATGTTTGTTATACCATGACTTTGATTGATCGATCCGGGACGAAAACAAAAAAAGCTAAAAAAACCATTGTTCGCGCAAAGCCGCAAAGTTCGCAAAGGAAAACTTTCTCAAGGATGTGAGCCCCGTTGCTTTATCAGACCCATTTCTTGTAAGTGCAGACATGGACTTGCTATTATGTATTCATCATGAATGAGGATGTCCGTAACACTTCAGAACTGCCGCTCAGGGTCTATAAACAGGTTTCATTAACAGGAGAACACCTGCGCCGGGCCGATGATACAGACCTGCTGCTGAAGTTCAGGGTCTTCCTCAAAGACAAGCCGGGCTCTCTCGCGGCATTCTCATCAGTGATAGCTGACTGCGGCGGGAATATCAGCTTTTTTCATTACGACCGCTCTGTTGACAGCAGTCGTGTTGTCGTTGAGGTCAGGCTGAGCGGACAGGATGACCTCGACGCACTTTTGAGGGCGCTGAAGACAAAAAAATACACCTTTGAAGGCCCCGCATACGACGGTCTTTCAGGCATTTCCTCCGGCAGACGGGATGATATCCAGATAACAGCACTTGAGAACATCCTTGAGATAAAGGTGAGACTGGTCAACAGGCCCGGCACGCTGGCTGCTTTTGCCCGGATGCTTCGGAGACATAACGCCAATGTCATCTACATGTTTTACGACGGGGACATAGACTCCGAATCTGCGGATATCGCCATGGCCTCAAAAAACCCCGGAGAGATCGACAAGCTTCTGAAGGCCCTCAACAATGAGGGCTATTATTACCGTGTCATATATCGGGGCTCTGACAGGGAGGAGATCGAACATATCATCGGCCTGAAACTGGTCGAAAAATTCTTCATACGTTTGCGCAAGCTTCTTTCAGGAAGCGATACAAAAGAGGTCAAGGCCCTTGTTGAGTCCTCAAAGGAACTCTCCGATGACCTCATACAGTTCTATGCAGAGGCCGGCAACAACCTCGAATCAGCGGATGTCTTTGAGAAGGTGCTGACGCTGGCGTCTCTTTCGAGAAGCCATGTGGGAAAGCGCTTTAAAGCCGTTGAAATGTCTCCTCTGCAATTGGGTGACGGGGTCCGGCTCTTTGGTTTCCGTCTTCCTACGAGTGAGAATATCTATGTCTTCGAGCACGACAATGAACTTACGATGATAGACGGGGGGTATGGCATTTATTATGATGACATCAGAAGGTTGTTTAAAAAGATGTGCTGGGACCCTGCTGACCTCAGGAGGATATTCATTACCCACGCAGACGCTGATCATGCGGGCACAACAGGCTATTTTGCAGCTGAATTTGGCACAAAGGTATACATGCATCCCAAGTGCAAAGGTGTTATTGCAGGGGACAACAGGGCCTATGGAGTTTCAGGGAAGCTTTCGAATCTCAACAGGTTTTACACCAGGCTGGCAAACAGGTTCACGGATTGCAGTTTCCCCCTTAAACCAAAATATTTCTCCTCTCGGCCTGTTGGCAAGACAGGGGCCTTTAATGTTATCGACAAGTTTCAGGTCGGAGACCTGAAGTTTGAAGTCCTTGAAAGCCACGGGGGCCATATCCCCGGCAATGTTTTTTTCCTAAACAGGGACTATGGTCTTTTATTTACCGCTGATTATATGCTCAACATCAACAGTCTTACATCCAGGAACAAAGATACGCTCAATGTCTATAAATATCTACTGATCAGCCCCAACAGCAATGGACCGGTCTTTAAAAAGGAGATGGCGGCACTCCGGGACCTTATGGAGGGGATAAATGCAAAGATCCAAAAAAAGCATGGCAGGTCAGCGCTCATCCTGCCGGGACACGGAGAATATTATCCAGTGGAGAAGACAAATTGAAAAGAATTGCCATAACAATGGGAGACCCCGGAGGCATAGGGCCTGAAGTGATTTTAAAGGCTTTGTCTCAGTCCTCAGAGATAAGGGATTTCTTCATACCTGTAGTCATCGGCGACAGAGTTGTTATGGAAGAGGCGGTGCTTCTTCCTGGCCTCGCAGCAAAGCTCAATATTATCAGAACACCTGAAGAGGCAAAACACACTCCCGGGTCCATTGACATGATTGATCTGGCCCTGCTCAATTCGTTTGAAAAGAAAATCGCCACTGCCGAAGGCGGCAGGGCGGCTGCTGCTTATATCCGCAAGGCTGTTGAGCTGGCTGTCAACAAACAGGTGGCTGCCATGGTGACGGCCCCTATTTCCAAAGAGGCCTTAAAGATGGCTGGCCTGCATTGGCCCGGTCATACTGAGATGATCGCTGAACTCACCAATACAAAGGATTATGCGATGATGCTCGCAGGAGGCCCTTTAAGGGTCATCCTTGTAACTATTCATACTGCTCTTAGGAATGTGCCGGACCTGGTCACAAAGGACAAAGTGCTCAAGACAATACGCCTTGCCAAAAAGGCCTGCAGTATGCTGGGAATACGACACCCCAGAATCGCTGTGGCCGGGCTCAACCCTCACGCAGGTGAGGCAGGTCTATTCGGAGATGAGGAGACAAATGAGATTGTCCCGGCCATTGAAGCAGCCGCGAGGGAAGGCATTGAAGCCTCTGGACCCTTCCCGCCTGACACTGTATTTGTTAAGGCATACAAGAGAGAAGTCGATATGGTTGTCTGCATGTACCATGACCAGGGCCTGATACCTTTAAAGATGATAGCCTTTGATAAAGGGGTGAATGTGACCATAGGACTGCCTATTATAAGGACATCCCCTGACCACGGGACAGCATATGATATAGCCTGGAGTGGGCAGGCCGACCCTTCAAGCCTGATAGAGGCCCTGAAACTTGCCTTACACATGGAACCTGCATGACCAAAAAACATCTGGGTCAGAATTTTCTCTATGATTCTTCCATACTAAAAAATATAATCCAGTCAGCCGGACTTTCAAAAGAAGACACGGTTGTAGAGATAGGGCCCGGCCCCGGCAGACTCACCCGCATGCTTGCGGAAAAAGTGGATAGGCTGGTCGCCATTGAGCTTGATCCTGAATTATATGAGAGGCTCAAGGGTGATTTTATCGCCTACAGCAATGTCGAGATCATCCATGGAGACGCGCTGAAGTTCCCATTTGAGACCATCGGAGAATTCAAGGTCGTTGCCAATATCCCCTACTATATAACAACTCCGATCATATTCAGACTCCTTGAGGCAAAGAAGCATCTAAAGAGCATGACCCTTACGATCCAGAAAGAAGTGGCAGAAAGGATCGTCGCACAGCCCGGAGGCAAGGCCTACGGCGTGCTTACAATAATGATCCGGTATCTTGCCCGGACGGAGCTGAAGCTCATTATCCCCAAAGAGGCGTTCCATCCAATGCCAAAGGTGGACTCCGCTGTAATACATATAGAGGTCCTTGGAAACCCATCAGTTGACGTAAAGGATGAGAAGATATTTTTTAACCTGGTCAAGACGGCCTTTTCCCACCGTAGAAAGACCCTCTCCAATTCACTGAAGGGCCTCGGGGAAGACATAAGGGAAGTGATGATTTCTGCCGGGATCGACCCTCAGAGGAGACCTGAGACCTTGAGTCTTGAGGAGTTTGCGCGGCTGGCTGATGCCCTGACGAAATAGGATAGGCCTGTATATGCAGAGAAGGAACATTACGCTTTGGCATAAGGAGAACTAAATGGATATTAAGCAAGAAATAACTGACATCATTTATCGTGCATGTACATCTCCCGACCATGAATCAGAAGGTAAAGAGGTGTGGGCCGAGATGGTCATGGATATTTTCCGCAAAGTAATAGCAGATCAGAAAGTATATTGCGGCAAATGTTCGGGAGAGATGGAAACAGTGGATATTACTGAAGATGTATCGGGCAATCTCAGGGAGGATGTAAAATGTGCAAAGTGCGGCGCGACATCTATTTTCTTTATCACAGGCAAGGACCAGGAAGATGATTTAGCGGCATTTAGCGGTCGATAAAAATAATCGGGAGAAACGCATGAAAATATTATCTCGCAAAGGCAGCATTGTTCTTCTCATAGTCCTTGCTACGTTTATAGTGATCCAGGTTTATGGCCGCTACATGGTCTTACGATCAGAACCATACATATTTTCAATACAATATTTAATGAATAACAGCAAGGTAACAGATAATGTGGGCAAGCCTCAGAAAGTAGCTTTAGCCGCACTGGATAGTTATGACGTGCATAATAATCCCAAAACAGATGGGACAGCGAAGTTTACTTTGGTTGTTTACGGACCGAATGGTGATGGCAAAGCCTTTTTAGAATTAAAAAGAGAGATGAGGACCTGGCATATGACAAAGGCAGAATTACTTTTAAATAATGGTCAGCAAGTGGACCTTCTCTCAGGCAAGTAGTACGCGGAAGGTGAAAATACTCAGGGGGTGAGGGGAAAGTAAAATTCAGGGGTGTGTGCTAAAATATTACATATATATTGACTTTGGAAGCAACAATCCTGGAAATGTCTTGCATAGGCCCGATTTTTTTCCGGGTTGACATATAAACGGTAATAAGCTGTTCCTTGCAAACTGTTGAGATGCCTTGATTTCAAGGCTTTGTGAGGTGCTCAACAGTATGGATATGTCAGGGGGTGTCTATGATTAAGGATAAGGGAAGGTTTTTCATAACAGGTATCGTTTGTCGTGGCGATGCTCTTTGTTCTTCTTTTTATGGCAAAGGGGGCCATCGCAAAGACCGGGGGAGCGGCCGGCGACAGAGCAAAGACAAAGGCAGCAGAGACCTATGGAAAACTGCCGCTTTCATTCATTCAAAATAACGGCCAGACAGACAAGAGTGTCAAGTTCTATGAAAGAGGCGCCGGGCATGCAACCTTCTTTACAGAGGAAGGTGTATGCATAAGCCTGGGCAAGCTAGCTGAAAAAAAGGACGGGGGTCAAAAGTATAAAGGGTAAGCAGGGAATACCTTCCCTTGAAAAATCACAGATCTTCAAACAGCAGAATCCCAGTGTAGTGTAAGACTAATCCCCCTTCATGCAAACCCAAACCCTCAGATAATTGCAGAGGCGCCTCAGGAAGGCAAGGTCAACTACTTTACAGGGAATGACCCTGAGAAGTGGAAGACCAATATTCCCACTTATGGGGCAGTGGTTTATAAAGACCTCTATAAGGGAATAGACCTGAAGTTTTATGGAAACAACCGGCAGCTTGAATATGACATAATCGTGAGGCCTGGGGCAGACCCGTCACAGGTGAAGCTTTCCTATGAGGGCATACAGGGGTTAAAAGTAACAGAGGCAGGAGACCTTGAGATAAGCCTTAAAGAAGGCAGTATCATCCAGAAAAGGCCGCATATTTATCAGGAGATAGCCGGCAGGAAGGTAGAGGTGGCCGGCAGGTTCAAAGTAGAAAGTGACAAAACTGAACTCAACAACTCAACAACCTTTTCCTATGGTTTTGAAATCGCCTCTTATAACAAAGACTACCCCCTCATCATAGACCCTGTGCTTGTCTACTCCACATACCTTGGTGGAGTGGTGGTGATTGTGGCAATGGCATAGCAGTGGATGGCTCAGGCAATGCCTATGTGACAGGATATACAGTCCTCAACCAACTTTCCCACCCAAAACCCGATTCAGGGGGCAAATGCAGGCGGTTATGATGTCTTTGTCACAAAGATAAATGCAGCAGGCAACTGCCCTTGTCTACTCCACATACCTTGGTGGTAGTGGTGATGATGATGGCAATGGCATAGCAGTGGATGGCTCAGGCAATGCCTATGTGACAGGATTGACAAAGTCATCAACCAACTTTCCCACCCAAAACCCGATTCAGGGGGCAAATGGCAGGCGGTCTGCTGATGCCTTTGTCACAAAGATAAACGCAGCAGGCAATGCCCTTGTCTACTCCACATACCTTGGTGGTAGTGGTGATGATTATGGCAATGGCATAGCAGTGGATGGCTCAGGCAATGCCTATGTGACAGGATATACAGAGTCAACCAACTTTCCCACCCAGAACCCGATTCAGGGGACATATGGAGGCGGCGATGTGATGCCTTTGTCACAAAGATAAACTGCAGCAGGCAACTGCCCTTGTCTACTCCACATACCTTGGTGGTAGTAGTGATGATTTTGGCAATGGCATAGCAGTGGATGGCTCAGGCAATGCCTATGTGACAGGATATACAGGATCAACCGACTTTCCCACCAATAACCCGATTCAGGGGCATGTGGAGGCGGTGGTGATGCCTTTGTCACAAAGATAAACTCAGCAGGCAACTGCCCTTGTCTACTCCACATACCTTGGTGGTAGTGATAGAGGATAGCGGCCGGGGCATAGCAGTGGATGGCTCAGGCAATGCCTATGTGACAGGATATACATTCTCAACCGACTTTCCCACCAAGAACCCGATTCAGGGGACATATTACAGGAGGCGACCTTTACGGTGATGCCTTTGTCACAAAGATAAACTCAGCAGGCACTGCCCTTGTCTACTCCACATACCTTGGTGGTAGTGGTCCTGATTGTGGCAATGGCATAGCAGTGGATGGCTCAGGCAATGCCTATGTGACAGGATATACAGGCTCAACCAACTTTCCCACCCAGAACCCGATTCAGGGGGCAAATGCAGGAGGCGATTTCTATGGTGATGCCTTTGTCACAAAGATAAACTCAGCAGGCAACTGCCCTTGTCTACTCCACATACCTTGGTGGTAGTGGTGATGATTATGGCAATGGCATAGCAGTGGATGGCTCAGGCAATGCCTATGTGACAGGAGCTACAAGCTCAACCAACTTTCCCACCAAGAACCCGATTCAGGGGAAGTATGAAGGTTATTATGATGTCTTTGTCGCAAAGATAGCAGGAGGACAGTCTCCGGTCTGCGGAAACGGCATTGTCGAGCTGCCTGAGCAGTGTGATGATCACAATACAGCTGACGGAGACGGCTGCAGTGCGACTTGCACTATAGAGAGCGGCTGGACGTGCTCCGGCTCGCCTTCGGGTTGTTCGCAACAACAGCTTGCGATCTCAACAATCACCCTCGGCGGGCCTGGCACCATCTCGTGCACACAGACAACCGTATACTATAACGGGAGCACGGACTGTACAATGGCTCCTGACCAGGGATATTATGTCGCGGATGTGCAGGTAGGGCCGACTGGCGGGACCTTTATCTCAGTGGGAACGGTGACCGAATACATCATTTCCCCAGTGGTCGCTGACATGACAATTGCTGCCATTTTCGAGTTACATTTAGTGAAGAGAATCACTGGTTCAACCGGAGTCTATTACATGTATCTCCAGGATGCCTTTGATGAAGGGCTGGCAGGTGATGTAATTCAGCTCCAGAACATAACGTTTGACGGGGATTTTAACTTTAACAGTGCTTCTGTTACACTCAAGGGCGGCTATAACTCTGAGTTTGCGTCGAGGACAGGTTTTTCGACGATCCAGGGGTCTCTTACAATCAGAGGGGGAACACTAATTGTTGATGCCATTGTGGTTCAATAACCTCAAAGGGACGCTGGAAAGGGACCTGCTCGTGCTACAATCAGCATATTGACCATGTCTTAATTTATAGTTTAGAGTCCCGACAAATCCAAAACCTCCGGGAGGACCCCGGGGTTTTCAAATTGAAAAATTAGACAGGAGGAACCATGAAAACATTATATTATGTAACTGCTATCGGGTTGGCATTGTTCATTGCAAGTGTGACGCCGGCCCAGGCCGAGGACGATTACAGCTTTTTTGCGAATGCCTGGGGACCGCAGATCTGCCTGGGCAAATGGACACAGCCGAGTGATAGCAACCCCTTTGGTGTATGCGACGGCCAGATAATGGGTCTCCCTCAACTTACCGCCATCTCAGCTAAACAGACTGTCGAGAGGCTCGATCAATTACTTACTGCTTTTGCCTCGATCGATGAAAAACTGGACATCAACAACCAACAGATCAGCACGCTTATCGATGCCACTTACGATACCCAGGCCTCGATCAACCAGCAGGTAAAGCAGGTCAGTGAATTTCTGCGTGAGACGATCAATCACAGGTTTGATGCCATCCCAGAGGGAATATTGGCTGATAAGGCATTTCGGAAAGAGATCTTAAAACTAAGGGAAGATATCCTGCAGGAAGTGGAAAAGCGCTACCCGGCTGTGCCGACGCCTTCTGCTAAATAGTGTCTGTGTGCAAAGTGCTTTTTTTGTCTGTCATTCCCGCGTTCAGTAAGCGGGAATCCAGTGTTTTCAATATTTTCTGGATCCCCCGGTCAAGCCGGAGGATGACAAATATTTATTTTATCCAAAAAAAAGAGTCCACAGAACGCAGAGATCACAGAGTAAAATCAAGGAGTTACGGGCAGGATAGGGGCAACCAAATTGGTCAGTCCCCTATTTGCCTCAAACCCACGTTTTCTCAGCGTCTCTGTGCCTCCGTGGTGAATGAACTGCCGTTTTTAGGTTTATACATAGACACTAAATAACTGCTGAGAGTCAGGGGTGCAGCATGGAAAGGGAAAACAGGCAATACAGGCTTTTTACCTAAAGGAAATACTTCCTTATCTCGGCTTCAATCACATGATAAGGCACAAGAAATGGCTTGTGCGTAATGGTAATTCTCATTTCGTTGCCGGGGAGACAGCAATATTCTCCCCTGATAAGCCCTAACAAAGACTTTCCATCAAAAGAGCCTTTTTCCGGGTTGCCTTTAAAATTGCCTCCGCTGCCTGTTATCTCTGATTCAACCTTTTTCAGGACCGAAGGTATGTCATCGTTGAGTTGTACAGTAAAAGTATGTGACATTCGAATTCCTATGAGGCTTTTTGTTAGTAGGTCGACCTGATCCTGCCTGTCCTCTTGTCAACTATCACCTTGTCGACCAGGTTATTATTCTTGTCTCTGATCTCTGCCTCAAAGAACAATTCCTGCTCTCTGATTTCGCCTATCTTCACGTCCTTTTTAGCATAATATTCTGTCAGGGCCTTTCTGGCCTCTTCAACAGTCGTTACAGGTCTCTTTTCCCCATATCCGGCATCCGCAGGTCCTTTTTTGTAGCCTCCATACGGAGACGCATCTTCAGCGCCTACAAAAGTCAAAGAACAAAAATACAACATCGTCACGAAAAGACCCAAGAGGATTGCTTTTCTCATAGACTTTTGATACCCCCGTTTTGTTCTCTCAAAATTATAGTGATTATCTCCCCTCAGGTCAATAACGTTTTTTCTGAAGTCTTGTGCCTCTACTGCATCTGATTTGGCAGAAGACAGCTGTCCTTTAGCTAATTGCATACTGCAAATCAGCACGCATACCCCTTTCTGCCCTGCACAAAAAGAAGGCGACCTCGCGGTCGCCTTCCAACTCAGTATGTGTCTTTTTTCTTACTTCTTATGACACTTGGCGCAGTTTGCGGCATCGCTGGACTTAAAGGCTTTTTCGCCATTATGGCATGTACCGCAGTTTTTGCCTGCGTTCATGTCAGCCATGGTAATTTTATCAGCGCCTTTCTTCATCTTGAAAATCTTTGTGTGACAATCGCCGCATTTGAGGCCTTTGTCAGCATGGATCTTTCCGTCAAATGTGACCTTGCCCATAGGGCTGTCAAATACGAGGGTCTTGCCGGATGGGACAGCCATCGCGCTGCCAGCGAACATGACAGCAAGCATGATTGTTAATACTGAAATCATAATCTTCATAATCTTCACCTCCTTTTCAATAATATTTCAACAGTATTATTCTGTTCACAGACAGCTTAGCAAATAATTATGAATGGATGGCGAAAAGATTATGAAGAATTGTGAAGATCTCAGGCCGGGAGTATCAGGGTAAAGACAGAGCCTTTGCCGTAGCTGCTCTGCACATTGATCTTCCCCCCGTGCGCCTCCGCCAGTTCTTTCACAATGGTGAGGCCGATACCGAGTCCGCCCTTTGATATCCTGTAGAAGCGTTCGAATATAAAGGGGAGATCAGAGTCCCTGATGCCGCAGCCTGTGTCGGATACGCTGATTTCGATGAAATCAGTGTCAGGGCGGAGCCGCGGAGGCGCGGAAGTTTCTAAGGTTTTTTCCTTCCGATCTTCCGATCTTTCGCGCTTCCGCACTACGATGCTCACGCTCCCCTTTTCAGTGGCCTTCATGGCATTGCTTAGGAGGTTAATGATGATCTGGCTGAGTTTATCAGGATCAGCGCTGACAGCAGCATCTTCATCGCAAAGGAGTTCAAGCGTAATGCCTTTATCCATAAAGGTCTTTCCGAACCTGTCTGTTATGTTTCTCAAAAAAGGCCGCAACTGCAGGTGCTTTTTCCTGACCATAAGACTGCTCGCCTCTGCCTGAGAAAGGTCCTCTATGCCCTCAAGAATGGTTTTCAGCCTGCCGATCTCCGAGTACAAGGATTGCAGGGCCTCTTTATCTACAGATATCAGGCCGTCCATCATCCCCTCAAGCTCACCCCTTACAGCGCTGATGGGCGTTCTGAGTTCATGGGCAATATTTGAAGTCAGCTTTTTTCTGAGCGCCTCCTGGACCTCGAGTTTCTGGGCCATCCTGTTGAAGGCGTCAGAGAGGTTTCCTATCTCATCATCGCCTGAGGTCCCCACCCTGCTTTTAAAATCACCTTCTTCTATGGCAGCTGTAGCTGAGGTGAGCGCCTTGATGGGTCTCGTCATCTTCCTGGAAAAAACAATGCTCAGGAGCACAGCTATACCTCCGAGGGCCAGCAGCGATATAAGGAGAAATCGGTTGGACCTCCTGATAAAGACCCTCTCTTTTTGTGGGGAGAGGAACTTCACATCAAGGCGTCCTATCTGCCTGCCGCCCAGAAATAGCGTATAAGGAGTAAAGTGGCTGTTGCCTTCCTTTACCCTGTGCGCAGAGATGGCATTGAGCCTTTTTTTCACAAAAGGCGAAAGAGTATCAATGGCCTTGTCCGTATCCATAATAAGGTCCCCGTCTGTATCAAAGAGCTTCATCTCGATGCCCAGCATCATCGCCCATACTGTATTTTCTATGATGCTCTCCTGACGCCAGCCATTATATTTATCATATGAACTTTCCAGTGAAGCTGTTACCCAGTAGGCCCTGTCTTCCCTCTCGCCTTCCAGATATTCCCTGAAATCCTTTACCATCAGCTCCCTAAGCAGGAGGGTTGCAGAAAGACCGATCGCAACAACAGAGATCAGCAGCAGGAGAAACTTGGACCATAGGCTCTTAAGCATCTCTTTTTCCTGAAAACCTGTAGCCAACGCCGTATATTGTTAATATGAATGCCGGATTTCTGGGATCATCCTCGATCTTATGCCTTATGTTCTTTATGTGAGCATCTATGCTCCGTTCATAGCCTTCAAACTGGTAGCCCAGCGCCTTTTCAACAAGGTCCTCACGCGTAAAAACCTTGCCGGGCGCAGAGGCAAGACTGTAGAGGACCTTGAATTCAGTCGGAGTGATCTTCAGCAGTTCCCCCTTTTTTTTCACTTCATAACCCTGGCCGTCTATCACAAGGCCGGCGTTGTTGAAGCTCATGGGCTCCAAAACTTCCCTGTCGCCTTTCATTGACCTTCTAAGAACAGCCTTGACCCTGTATACAAGCTCTTTTGGGCTGAAGGGCTTTACCACATAGTCATCAGCGCCAAGTGCAAAGCCCGCGACCCTCTCTTCTTCGGAATATTTTGCTGTCAGCATTATAATAGGGAAATCGCCCATCTCCTTTAACTCCTGACAGACCTCTTCTCCGCTTGTATCAGGCAGCCCCAGGTCGAGTATCACTGCAAGCGGCAGCTCTTTCATGGCAAAGGCTATCGCGTCCTTCCCCTTTTCCACATGGACCACCTTATAGCCTGCGTCTTCGAGATAAACTTTTACGACCCTGGCGATCTTCCTGTCGTCTTCAACCACTAAAATTGAATTCATGGGGCACCTTTTATTGCTTCTTTATAAAGAATATATAAATTATACTTCAAAAAAATAAAAAGTTGCCCCGGACTGTGTGAGTAACCCTGGAAAGGTTGCTGCCTCACCCTTGAATTTATGCCCTATTTGAAAAATGCAATGGAATAATCCTGATCCTGCTCATGGTCTGAAAGCTGACTTCCTGAAAAATCAGATCAGGATGATGACGATCTACAAACAGCTGCCGAAGACAAACTGCGGCAAGTGCGGCCTGCCGACCTGTATGGCGTTTGCTCTGAAGGTCAAAAAAGCGCAGGCAGACCTCTCGGGAAAGCATGACCGCTATTTCGCTTAGTAATTTCTGAAGACCTTGCCGGTCGGGTTCCAGGCAGGAGGACTCTTTAATAAACGGTAACTTTCAACGAGGTCCCCAATCCTTGCCCCTTTGAAATCCCTGATCTTAATGCCGACCTGCTGTCCCTGATCGGCTTTTTGTATGGCCGTTTCCCCGGTATGCATAGACTCAATCCTTCCGGAGTACACAAGACCCATTGCAGAGATGATACGAAAGTGCTGTCCTACAGCCAGATGACCTTCCTGGACTTTGCACCCGATGATGATCCCCTTCCGGGTACTCCTGAAAATGGCTATGATCCTTGCAGAGCCGACTGTCTGTTCCCCTGGACCCCGCGACCCGATTGCTTCTGCGATTGTTTCGACATCAACGGTCACATTATATATCACGTTATACAGTCGGACCTCGACGCGGTGGGTTCTGAGAAGGCTGTCTATGCCAGGCAGCAGATCGACCTGAAAGCCGATAATGAGTCTGCTGCCGGTCTCTGCCATCAGGACGTCTGACTTATTGATGTTACCTATGCCGCGATGAATGATGTCGAGATCGACTGAAGCGAGGGACAGACCGGATATGCTTTTTTCGAGAGCTTCCATACTCCCGTCAGAGTCGGATTTGAGGACAAGTTCAAGCTTCGGCTTTTCGCCGTCACCAGCCGGTATCGGCGCCTTTGTCAGTGACTTCTCCGAATGGTGGACTTCTTTATGTTTGTGGTGCATGGTAATTATAATTGTTCGACAAAAGGCCTTTACCCCATGGTAGCACGTTGGACGTCTGGCAGCAATCCCGCCTGGATTAGAAGACTTTCTTAGGTAGCCTATTTTGCCAGCGAAAATACCCTTCCAAGCATTAAAAACAGCCCTATTTTTGAGTTTTCATCAATGACTTCAATCAGTTAGCTTGCCGACCCCGGCCGCACAAAAACAGCTCTAAACCAATCGACATTCAGCATTATTTAGCATTATTCAGGGGCGGGTCTTATGGCCCACCTTTGAATGCACCCTCACTGCAAAATGCTTTTGTTATCGGTCTTGCTCGCCCATGAGTCAATTTTTATGCAACGGTTAAGGTGTATAATCATATATACATAATCAGGAAGAAAATAATAAGGAGTTATCATTGAATATACTTGTTCGCAATTTACCCAAGGCTGTAACTGAAAGAGACCTGGCGCAGATGTTCCTGAAATTTGGGAAGGTAAACTCATTCAACATAGTCACCGACCAACAATCAGGCGCATCAAAGGGGTTTGGGTTTGTTGATATGCCGGAGAAATCCGAAGCCGAAGCAGCAATCAAGGCCCTTGATGGCAAACTTATCCGGGGCCAGAGAATAAGGGTAAAAAATGGTACA
Organism: uncultured Nitrospira sp.; assembly: GCA_963801505.1. Lineage (GTDB taxonomy): Bacteria > Nitrospirota > Thermodesulfovibrionia > Thermodesulfovibrionales > UBA6898 > JAOUFP01. The sequence continues at coordinate 18,199 of CAWDEY010000026.1, read as the reverse complement.
AAATCCAGTCAGACTCTTAAGGAGTCCAAGCCGGAAGGAGCCTGGGAGGAACACTCCCAACCCAGGGAAATAAAGGGTGTACACAAAGAGCGCAGCAGCACCAGTAGACCCACCGGAAGATTTACAGAAAGACCGACCGAAAGATCCACTGGTCGACCCACCAGAAGGTTCGCTGAAAAACCGGATGGAAGATCCATTGCTCGACCGACTGGAAGATCCTATGAAAGACCTGCTGGTAGAACTACTGAACGACCGACCGAAAGATCCACTGGTCGACCCACCAGAAGATTCACTGAAAAACCGGCTGGAAGATCTACTGACAGACCCACTGAAAGATCCTATGAAAGACCTGCTGGTAGACGCAATGAAAGACCGGCCGAAAGACCCACTGGTCGACCCACCAGAAGATTCACTGAAAAACCGGCTGGAAGATCTACTGGTAGACCCGCTGAAAGATCATATGAAAGACCTGCTGGTAGACGCAATGAACGACCGACCGAAAGACCCACTGGTCGACCCACCAGAAGATTCACCGAAAAACCGGCTGGAAGATCTACTGGTAAACCTGCTGAGAGGCGTACTGGCAGATCCACGGAAAAATCCGCCCAACGACCTACTGGAAGGCCTGCCGGAAGACCTACTCGAAGACCTAAGCGTTAGCTCAGGAGGGAGTGATTCCCATGCGCAAGGAACGAGATCTCCTCTGGACCTGGCTGATTGCGGAGCGTGCGATAAGTTCACAGCGCAGCGGCGGCTGGACCAGACATGGCGGCAAGTGGATCATCTTCGATAAAAGGGAGAAGATCGTCAGCCTTGCGGAGCGGCTCGGCCCCCATCTGGATGCAGGTGAGGTGGAAGGGGCCAAATACTGAGTTCAGAGCTTGGGAGAAGTTGGGGGGACAGGAAAAGGCAGGCAATTACCTGCCTTACCTGCCCGGGCTATCAATATCCGGCAGCAGCCTTCTTTTTCTTTGGGGTGACTTTTGTCGCTATTTTTTTGCCGCCAACTTCCTTGTATTCTACAATCAACTGATCTCCTACTTTCACATCTTTAATCAACGAACCTGTTTCACAATCGAAGCCGGCATCGACTTTTCCGCTCTTTAGTGTGAGTACGCCTTTTGCGGCATCTACTGCGATAACTTCTCCAGACATTTCCTTCGCGACCGCAGTCCCGATAAAGGTCAACAGCACACAAGCAATCACAAGAAACGACATTGCAGCTTTCATATGTCCACCTCCTTTCCTTATGGGCTATAATGTTAAAGTTTATCAAAATAATGGAATTTGTCAATCGCTAAGGTGATATTGCCTAAGGTGGTATTGCCTCATTTTTTCATATGATGACTAACTGGAGGGGTTTCGGTGCCTGGAGAGAGTCGCAAAATAAAGAGTCCTCACAGAAAACCAACATTTTCGATCAGCGCGGTAAGACTGAAAAGTTCAAGTAGGATGCTTAGTCAAATACCACAAACCAAGGCCAGCCAGAAGTACGAACAGAAGAGGAGAAGACGTTCTTAGGTAGCCTATTGTGACACCGAAAATCCCTTCTAAGCCTTAAAAACAGCCCTGTTTTTGATTTTTCATCAATGACTTCAATCAGTTAGCTTGGTCCGACCCCGGCCGCTATTTTTTGAAAAGTGAGGCTTTCAAGGGGATTGACACAGATATCAATTCAGGTATCCGCCTGGAGGTAGGGAGCTACTTTTCAGGAATACTCTTTTTTTCGCAAACCTGCAAAGCAATTCGCTCAAATGCACGGCAATGCAAAATGAAAAACCAATAAAAACAAGGAGTTTTAGTTGGCATGGCAAGTGCATTGTATATGGCAGAAAGTAAATGAATAAGAAGGAGGACAAGAAGATGAAAAACACAACCTATACAAAGAAACTGGCATACATGGGAGCAGGATGCGGAGTGGTTCTTTTTGCAGTATTTGGGCTGCTTCCAGGGTCATTCCTTGGAGGAGTCATGGGGTTAAATATAGCAGGAGTGATGTTTGGAACACCAGTAGGTGCAGGATTGCTCCCCCGGATTATCACTGCAGCCTCTATGGTGATCGGCGTTATGGTTTCAGGGTCAATGTTCATCATGGCCTTTACAACACTTGGTTGGCTGGCGGGAAGTGCCGCAGATGCTATAAAAGTGGAGAAAAAAGAACTGACATACGAAAATCAGTAGCAGGCAGCAAGCTTAAAAAATAAAACTAAAATAAAATATTTTAAAGGAGAAATTATCATGACATCAGGAAGAACAAACACAATGAAGGTAGGGACGAAGATCGGAGCAGCAATCGGAGTGTTAGCATTTCTAGTATTTGGAATAGTGCCCGGGTTTTATTTTGGCAGTTACGGGACATTGATACTGCTTAGCCATCTGGCAGGAGGGCCTGTGGGGCCAACAACGATAGTAAGGATGCTGACGGTAGTTGGAATAATGCTGGGCATCTTCTGTGTAGGTGCAGTGAGCATAGTGCTTGGAGCAGTATTCGGGACAGCCATGGGGTATGTTGTTGACGTAATTGGAAGCCTCGGCAGGGCAAAAGAGACAGCTGAGGTAAAGGCCCATAATTAAAACTTAACTTAAAATATTACCTCCCTTAAGCCTTTGTGATTTGCAAGGGCTTTTTTTTGAACATTTTGCCTATTGTCTCTCTGGGAAGGATAGGCTCTTAAAAATATATAGCTTTTCATGAAAATTGATGTTTGATAGACTGCAATCATAGAGACAAACAATAGAGCGAGGGAAGAAAATGTATACAACTGGAAATATAACAAGAAACACAATCGCAATGGTTCTAGCCGGTGGTAAGGGTGAAAGGCTGGGCCCTATTACTTTACACAGGTCAAAGCCCGCAGTCCCTTTTGGCGGCAAATATAAAATCATAGATTTCGTCTTAAGCAATATGTTTAATTCCGGGATCAAGAAAGTATATATCCTTACCCAGTATCATGCATATTCTTTAAATAAACATATCAAGGAATCGTGGGCAAAATGGACCGGACTAGGAGAATTTTACGATACGATATCTCCTGAGACAGACAGTATGAGTCAGCAATGGTTCGAGGGTACTGCTGATGCTATATATCAAAACCTGAGATTTATCAATTACTCCGGGTCTGACTTTGTGGTTATATTTGGCGGAGATCATATCTACAAAATGGACATATCCCAGATGATGGAATATCACCAAAGGAATAAAGCGGATCTTACCGTTGCCTCTTTGGAAGTCTCTCACGAGGAGGCCACAAGATTCGGTGTGCTTTCTGTTAATGAGGATTTGCGGGTCACTTCATTTATTGAGAAACCCCAAAGCCCACCTCTTGTTCCGGGGAGAAATACCTGTTTTGCGTCAATGGGGAATTATATCTTCTCTGCAAAAAGACTGGTTGAAGTCTTAAAAAAGGGTAAAAAGCATTATAAAGATCTTGACTTTGGAAAGCATATAATTCCCATGATGCTTGAAGGTGGAGACAGGGTTTTTGCATACAGTTTTTTTGATAATTATATTCCAGAGATGGAACCTAATGAGAGGGGGTACTGGAAAGATGTCGGGACCATTGATTCGTATTACGAGTCAAATATGGATCTTATCAAAGCAAGCCCTCAATTAAATCTTTATAATTTAAGCTGGCCTATTCTAACGAACCAGGGCAACCTTCCACCTGCAAAAACCATTTTCGATGACGACGGCCGCCGTGGGATGAACATTGACAGTCTAGTGTGTGGAGGTTGTATCACCAGCGGGGGGACAGTACACAGGTCAATAATCGGACCGTGCAGCAAAATTAACAGTTACGCAAGTATAGAGGATTCAATTTTATTTGATAATGTTCAGGTCGGAAGAAATGCAAAAATCAGGAAAGCTATCATTGATGCAAATATAGTAATTCCCGAAGGGATGAAAATTGGGTATGACCACGAAGAGGACAGGTTGAGAGGATGTATAGTCACAGATTCCGGGGTTGTCATAGTAGCAAAATAAGTATTCATTGCATTTCTCGGGTTAAATGGATAGCGTGCGTATTCCATGTAGCTTGCTGCAGGGTGTCTTCAATAAATGTGGCAGCTATAATTTTTCTTTTATTTCAGATGGTTGCACGGTTTCTAAACTGGCTGTGTATCTGCGGGAATGCCTGCGGAAGAACGGACTGCCAATTCATTAAAAAGAGGACTCCAATAGTCCTGATTAGTAAAATCATGCTCAAAGCAGCCTGAAAACCGCCAAATCGCGGCGTTGCAATCACCTCATGAGGAGAATAAACTGTAATCAAGAAAGACAATCGCATATATCTGTATTTAGGTACATGCGTAGAAAGGAGAACTAAGATGAAAACCACTGAATATAAAGACTATTGTGACAACCTTACCTATGAATTGGCAGGTTGGAAAGACAAGATAGACCATATTGTAGAGAGGTTCGATCATATGTCAACAGGTGAAAAGGAGAGGTTTGTAGGCGAAGTCAACGGTCTGCATATAATCTCGGATGAACTCTCTGAGAGGATGACGAGACTTTGCAGTTCATGTGATACGAACTGGATGCCTCCGACGGAAGATCACGACGTGACATGGCCTGAGCAGTCCGAGACAAGCTATGCCAGGGTCTCTGAAAGCGATTTCGGAGGATAAGATGCTAAATAAAAACAAGGCTGTTTAAGAGACCAACCCTTGGAGAAGGTTGGCCTCTTAAGCTTGCCGAATAACGCCTCACCACGTTGCTGTAATAAATGATGTCGCCCCTCTGAGGGCCCACCATTCTAATAAATACCGGGCTGCCACATCTTTGCATAGCCAAATAATACAGAGCACTTTCCAGTTCCTTACTCCATTACCGGGCTTTTATGCTAATATACCTGTCTATGAAAGAGAAAAAAGGCATTGTATATCTTGTTGGTGCAGGTCCCGGAGACATCGGGCTGCTTACAGTAAAGGGCATGCGCTGCCTTCAAAAGGCTGAGGTTGTTATCTATGATTTCCACTTAAACGCCCAGATACTCAACTATATCGACCATAACGCGGAATTTATCTATGCAGGCAAGCGGGGCGGACATCATACCATGACTCAGGATGAGATAAATGCAGCTATCCTGGAGAAAGCAAAGGAAGGCAAGATCGTATGCCGCCTCAAAGGAGGAGACCCTTTTGTTTTTGGCAGGGGAGGCGAAGAGGCCCAGATACTCGCCCACGAAGGGATAGCCTTCGAGGTCGTCCCAGGCGTAAGCTCTTCTGTTGCCGCGCCTGCGTATGCAGGCATCCCGCTTACTCACAGGCTGTATTCTTCATCATTCGCCGTTATTCCAGGATACGAAGACACTACCAAGGAAGAATCGTCCATTGACTGGGCAAAACTTTCCACAGGCGTTGGCACGCTGGTGTTTCTCATGGCTGTCAAAAACATAGAACTGCTTACAGCAAAACTCATTGAAAACGGCAGGAGCCCTGAAACTCCTGTTGCGGTGGTACGCTGGGGCACAAGGCCTGACCAAAAAACGCTTGTCAGTACTTTGAAGGACATTGCAAAGCTTGTCAGGGAGAAAGATATCCGGCCCCCTGCTGTAACAATTGTCGGTGATGTCGTAAATCTCCGCAAGGAACTCAACTGGTACGAAAAAAAACCGATGTTTGGGCACCGGGTTTTGGTAACAAGGGAACACTCGGGAGGTTTTGAGTCTCTTGAGGAACTCGGGGCGGAAGTTATCCAGTTTTCGACCATTGAGATAGTGCCGCCTGAGACCTGGGATGATCTCGACAGGGCCATAGATAAGATAGAAGGCTATGACTGGCTTATTTTTACCAGTTCCAATGGCGTCAAGTATTTCTTCAGCAGGCTTTTTGAAAAAGGCAGGGACATCCGCGAACTAAAAGGCCTAAAGATTTGTGCCATAGGTCAAAAGACCGCTGCTTCAATAAATAAATTCGGAATTAGGGTGGACATGGTACCTGAAAGCTTTAATGCAGAGGGCCTGATCGAGGCGTTTGTGAAAGCAGTCAGCAGTCAGCAGTCAGCAGTTAGCAGTAAAGAAAACGATATAAACTCAACCATCAACCATCAACCATCAACCTTGTTAAAAGGCCTGAAATTTCTTCTGCCCCGCGCAGAGGTTGCAAGGGAGGTATTCCCTGATAAGGTCAGGGAACTTGGAGGTTCAATCGATGTGCCTGTTGCATACAGGGCTGTAAAGCCTGACATGCACGGCAAGAGGCTCAGGCGTTTTTTAAAGGAAGGCCGGATCACCATTGCAACCTTCACCAGCGCGGCCACATTCAATAACTTCAGGGAAATACTCAGGGAAGAAGCTGACGAACTCCTCAAAGGTGTTGCGATTGCTGTAATCGGACCTGTTACTGCGAGGGCCATAGAAAAGGCAGGCCTCAAGGTGCAGATCATGCCTAAGGAATCTACTGTCGAGGCCCTGACTGATGAGATAATAAAATGGGCGGCAAAAGAGCGTTAACCGGCCTTTTGCCTCAGGGGTATTTTTTTGACAATTACTGCTGCTGACACTTACATGACCGATCCAAAGATGCCGCGTTCCCTGTTTTCAAGGATTTTCCCCAGTCTGACCTTTTATATGCAGGCCTTCCGTATAGTCTGGAAAAACAGCAGAAAGGCACTGAAGGGTTTCTATGGGGGGGCTGAATGGGCCGGGAGCAGTCTTGACATATTGCAGGCACTGGAAAATGTTGGTGTCAGGATAGAGATAACAGGGATGGACAATCTCAGAAGATACGAAGGGCCTGTTGTTTTTATTGCCAATCATATGAGCACGCTTGAGACCTTTATCCTGCCCGGTATTTTACAGCCCGTAAAGGAAACCACCTTTATAGTGAAAGACAGCCTGGTGACTATGCCTGTTTTCGGCCCTGTTATGCGTTCAAGAGATCCTGTTGTTGTAGGCAGGGTGAATCCAAGGGAAGACCTCAGGACTGTTTTGGAGGAAGGCTCAAGAAAACTTGCCGCAGGCAGGTCCATAGTAGTTTTTCCTCAGAGCACACGTTCTTTGGATTTTGATCCTGCCGAATTTAATACTCTCGGGATAAAGCTCGCGTTAAAGGCAGGAGTCCCTGTTGTCCCCATAGCACTGAAGACTGACGCATGGGGTGTCGGGAAAATCATGAAAGACTTCGGCCCTTTGGACAAAAACAAGAAAGTCCATTTTGCCTTCGGCGGGCCGATGGAGATCAAAGACAGGGGCGCTGACGAGCACCGCGAAATTATTGCCTTTATACAGGACAAACTTTCCAGGTGGGTGAAAGAAGATGAACATAAGAAATGAAGATATAAAAGAGATTCTGGTAGAGATCCCGGCCGGTCATAAGCATATAAGGACTAAAATAACCCTGCAGGATGATACTGAGTTGGTGCTTCAGGAGGCAGCTATCGCTAATATTACCAGGGCATATATAACTGTTAAGACCCATCCGCAAAAAGAAGCTATAAAATTAAAGGGCAGACACTTAACAGATAAAAAAGATGGTTATGCTGACTGGCAGTTGCTGGAGGAGTGATTAGTGGGCCTTCCTGAGATAGATAAAGCATTATTTTTTCTTGGCAATAAAACCCTGCAAAACAGTTTTTTCGATGCGGCAATGCCCTTTGTCACAAAGTACGGTGGACTGATTTTCCTTTGTCTGGTATTCTGGTCCGCAGTAAGAGAGAAAAAGGCGATATGGTCGTTCCTGTGTATTTCTCTCTTTGCTGTTGCACTGGCAGACGGCTCCGGCCATGTGCTAAAGGATATTGTCGCCAGACAGAGGCCCTGCAGCGCCCTGACAGACATAAACCTTCTGGTCGGCTGCGGACATTCCTACTCCATGCCCTCCAACCATGCATCCAATGCCTTTGCCTTTGCGATGACCTTCTTTTTTCTCCGCAGAAACATCATAAGCTATTTTGCAGTGACATTAGCAGCGCTTATAGGGTTTTCAAGGATATACGTTGGCGTACACTATCCCTTTGATGTCCTTGCGGGCATGCTGCTTGGAACAGGTGCGGCTTACGCAGCTATCTTGATATACAGATGGGGTAGCAGGATATACGAAAAAAGGGCCTATGGAGAGGCGCTGGGCTTGTTCCTGCTCCTCATAAGCCTTTTCAGGGTCTACTTTATCCTGACATGTCCATTTGACCTGAGTGCTGATGAGGCGCATTACTGGGAATGGTCGAGACATCTCGACTGGAGCTATTACTCAAAGGGCCCTATGATAGCATATCTTATTTATCTTGGGACATCTGTCTTTGGCGATACTGTATTTGGGGTGAGGGCATTTGCGGTCATCCTCTCTGCAGCAAGCAGCGTTTTGCTATATCTGATGGGAAAAGAGCTCTATGACGAAAAGACAGGACTTGTGTCAGCACTGCTGGTACAGATAGTCCCCCTTTATTCTGTATTTGGGATACTGTTTACCATAGATTCTCCATTCATATTTTTCTGGGTCCTTTCGCTTTACCTCTTCCACAGACTGATACAACGCCAGTTGTATGAAGACCGTAAAATACAGTTTGATTATTACTGGCTGCTCCTGGGCGTCTCAGTCGGTTTGGGCTTGCTGACGAAATATACCATGGCGTTTTTCTATATCTCAGGATTCCTCTTCCTTCTCTCCACAAGAGACACCCGGAAGCTTTTAACTGCCTCTGGCCCTTACATTGCCGTTATTGTCAGCCTGGCTGTTTTCAGTCCGGTTATACTCTGGAACGCTGCAAACGGATGGGTCACCCTGAAGCATACTGCCGGACAGGCACACATTGCTGAAGGCCTTAAAATATCCGCAAAGAGTTTCTTTGAGTTCACAGGTTCTCAGCTCGGTGTTATTACGCCTGTTCTCTTTATTCTGATCTTCACGTCACTGTGGAAAATGAGAAAGACCCAAAAAGGCGCATTCCTCTTTTGGTTCTCGATGCCGACAATTGCATTTTTCATCCTGAAAAGCCTGCAGGGCAAGGTCCAGGCAAACTGGGCGCTGCCTGGGTATGCAACAGGCTTCATAGCCTTTGCGGCGTACTATGCGAGAGACCTTCTGACCTCAAGAAGAAGCAGAAAGACATTGTTGATCTCGGGCATGTTGTTGTCCCTGCTCGTCACATTTTTTGCGCACTTCCCTTCAATGCTGCATCTCCCGCAGAAAATGGACCCTACAGCAAGACTTGTTGGATGGAGAGAGCTGGGGGAAGAGGTGTCAAGCATCTCCAGGGAAATGTCGCAGTCAGTGCCTGTCTTTATATTTTCAGACAAATATCAGATATCGAGCGAACTCGCCTTTTATATGGCCGGACATCCGGCAACCTACTGTATTAATCTGGGACGGAGAATGAACCAGTACGATCTCTGGCCGGGATTCGAAGACCTTGCCGGCTATAATGCTGTTTTTGTCAGAAAAGACGACAATGGACTGCCGGAAGAAGTGGGAGAGGCCTTTGATAGTTGTGAAAAACAACCTGTGACAATAAAGACAAAACATAATAAAATAATGAAATTTACGATATTTAAGTGTTATGATTTCAAAGGTATGAAAATAAGGCAGACAGAGAGCTTTTGATGACAATTTCCATTGTAATACCACTTTATAATGAAGAAGAAAATGTCCGGGAACTTCACGGCAGGCTGAAGCCTGTAATGGAATCAATCGGGGATCATTACGAAATTATCTTCATCGACGACGGCAGCACTGACAATACTCTCTCTTTGCTGCAGGAAATCCAGGCTGCCGACGACACTGTGATAATATTAAGCCTCAGGAGAAACTTCGGACAGACAGCAGCGTTTGCAGCCGGCTTTGATTACTCGCGAGGCGACATTATCGTGACCATGGACGGAGACCTGCAAAATGACCCCCAGGATATTCCGAAACTGCTTGAGCTGATGAAAGACAATGATCTTGTGAGCGGTTGGAGGAAAAAAAGGAAAGACCCCTTCCTTTCAAGGAGGCTCCCTTCGATCATCGCCAATTCCCTGATCAGTAAAGTTACCGGAGTAAACCTCCACGATTATGGCTGTTCCCTTAAGGCATACAGGAGAGACGTTATCAAAAACCTGAAGCTTTACGGAGAAATGCATAGGTTTATACCTGCTGTGGCGAGTTGGTACGGCGTCAGAATAGCAGAGGTTGAGACAACACACCACCCGAGACTCAGGGGAAAATCAAAATACGGGATCTCAAGGACCATGAAGGTCGTGCTTGATCTGATTACAGTGAAGTTCCTGCAGAGCTTCTCTACCAAACCTCTCCAGTTTTTCGGACCGATAGGACTATTAAGCGGTGCCCTGGGATTTCTTATCTCCCTTTATCTGAGTATTGACAAAATATTTTCCGGCAAAGATATCGGAGGACGGCCATTGCTGCTTTTGGGCGCGCTGCTGATCATAGTAGGCATCCAGTTTATCGGCATGGGGCTCCTTGGAGAGATGATGGTACGCGTGTACCACGAAACGCAGAAAAAACCTATTTACGTTATAAAGAAAGTCATTGGCCCTGTCAACAAATAAAGTATCTTTAATATTGCTGAAATTAGCGGTAAGTTCTTTGGCCCTCTACATCGTCTTTTCCAAAGCTGACTCAGGACATACCTTCTCTATAATTAAAAGTATCGGCCCCCTTTATTTTTTCTCAGCAGTTTTTCTCTATATTTTTTCCCAACTGATATCTTCCTTCAGGTGGAAACTCCTTCTGCCTGAAAATTTCACAATTAAAAAATTGTTTTCGATATATATGATTGGCGCCTTTTTCGGGAGTTTCATGCCCGGGATCGTCGGCGGCGATGCTGTGCGGGCTTACTACCTGAACAAAAAGGCAAAGAAGATGAGCCTGACCCTTGCATCTATCTTCATGGACAGGTATCTCGGTTATGCCAGCCTGATGCTAATCGGTATCTCGGCGGCCCCCTTTGCCTTCGGCTATTTTGGGGATTCACCGTACAAATGGATCATGCCCGTTATCTTTATGGCCTTTGTTGTCGGCAGCCTTCTTTTTTTCATACTCCAGCTCGGCAAGAGATTCAGGGGCATGTCAGAGTTCTATGAATACTTCACCACCCTGAAAACACGGAAGGGCACGATAATTAACGCTGTGCTTATATCATTACTCGTCCAGTTCCTGAATTTTTTCATTGTCGTCACCCTTGCTGCTGGGATGGGAGAAAAAATACCACTCCTCGTGCTCTTTGTTTTTCTGCCTATTATTATAACGATCACCATGATACCGGTCTCGATATCAGGCCTCGGAGTAAGGGAAGGGGCTTTCGTTATTCTCCTTGGACTCATCGGAGTCAAGTCTGAAATTGCAACATCCCTGTCCCTCGCATGGTTCTTCTCGGTATTTGCCGGAAGTCTCCCCGGGCTTGCCATATATTTAGCACTTCCAAAAGAACAGAAAAAAATACAAATTTGATCGCCATGGGAATTCTTGATAAAAACAGACACTTGGAAGAGGCGGACAAAAAATATGTCTGGCACCCCTTCACCCAGATGCAGGAATGGAGATCAGAGACCCCGATAATTATCACAGAAGGACAGGACTGTTTCATCAAAGACATATACGGAAGGTGGTATCTGGATGGCGTATCATCTTTATGGGTGAATATCTTCGGCCACAGAAAAAAGGAGATAGATGATGCAATCAGAGACCAGCTCGGGAAAATAGCCCACAGCACTATGCTGGGATTGAGCAATGCGCCGGCAATAGAACTGGCAGAGAAACTGATCAGGATAGTTCAGAAGCAGGACACAGCTTTATCCAGCCATGTCGCCAGCGGTAAGGCCGGGCCGGAGGATGACTCATCAAGGTGCGTACAGCACTCAGCACTGACCAAAGTTTTTTATTCAGATAACGGCTCTACTGCTGTTGAGGTTGCACTTAAAATGGCCTTCCAGTACTGGAAGCACAGGGGATTTACCGGGAAAAATAGTTTCCTTTCCCTTAATAACGCATATCACGGGGATACTCTCGGTGCCGTAAGCGTTGGAGGGGTCGATATGTTCCACAATACCTTTGGCCCTCTCCTGTTTAAGACCTTCAGGTCGCCTTCGCCCTACTGCTATAGATGCGAACTTGCGGAAGAATACTCAACATGCGGCCTTGCCTGCATCAAAAACATGGAAGATACTCTTAAACATCATCATGAGGAAATTGCGGCGGTAATCATAGAACCCCTTGTGCAGGCTGCAGGGGGGATGATAATAGCACCTTCGGGCTATCTCAGAGAAGTCCGCAGCCTCTGCAGCAAATACCATATCCTGCTGATCGCCGACGAAGTTGCTACCGGGTTCGGGCGTACAGGCAAAATGTTCGCGTGCGAACATGAAGATGTTACGCCTGATATAATGTGTCTTTCAAAGGGAATAACAGGCGGATATATGCCTCTTGCCGTTACCCTGGCCACAGAAGAAATTTATTCGGCCTTTCTCGGGGAGTTCAGAGAGTTCAAGACATTTTTTCATGGCCACTCCTATACCGGCAACCCACTGGCCTGTGCTGCAGCCCTTGCGTGCCTGGACATATTTGCAAAAGAAGAGACCCTGAAAAACCTGCTGCCCAAGACAGTTATTCTTGAAAGGCGGCTAAAAGCCATTAGCGGCCTGGCCCATGTTGGAGATGTCAGGAACAAGGGGTTTATGGCAGGCATAGAGATGGTCAAAAATAAGGAGACCAGGGAGCCTTATGCATGGGAAGACAAAATGGGATGGAAGGTCGCCTATCATGCCCGAAACAATGGGGTATTTATCCGGCCCCTGGGCAATGTTATTGTCCTCATGCCACCTTTGAGCATCAGCAATGAAAATCTGGAGCGGATGCTTGTTGTGGTGAAAGATGCTATAATTTCAGCAACGCCATGAGCAGGAAAACTGTCATATCCCTTGCTGTCCTGATCCTCTCCCCCCTTATAATCTATTTCCTCTGGCCGTCTGATGAAAACAGGATAAAGAACCTCTTTAGAGAAGGCGCAAAGGCGATCGAGCAGGAAAAGATAGACGACGTGATGTCGAAGGTCTCTTTCAATTATTCTGACGACCGGGGGCTTGCTTATATTACTTTAAAAGAAGGGATGGGACGGGTCTTCCAGCAGATGTCCGGCATAAAAATCGACTATGAGATAAAAAACATAACTATTAAAGACAGAACTGCTTCTGCTGATCTGGATATACGGGTCATAGCCAGTTACGGGCAGGATACCGGGTATGTTGTGGGAGATGCTGCAAAACCTGCACACATGAAATTTTCCCTTGAGAAGGAAAGGACCAAATGGCTAGTAAACAGAACCGACGGCCTCCTGTTTGTCTTTTGAACGAATGAAATTATTTTTAGTATATTTTTGAAAAGGGATTGTGTTATAATTTTTTCATGCGCAAAATTACCTTGCTGTTTATACTTGGTGTCTTCCTGGTCCTGTCAGTAAATGGGACTGCAAATGCATTTCCTGAGGGGGGCAAGGATTGCACAAAGTGTCATACCCTGAATGCTGAACAGGCAAAAGAGGTGCTGAAGGAGCTCATCCCTGATGTCACGATACTGGGCGTCCAGAATGGTCCGATTAACGGTCTCTGGGAAGTGGGTATGGAATCTGCCGGGAAAAAGAGCATTCTGTATATCGATTACTCAAAAAAGAACATTATAGCCGGCAACATATTCGGAATCAAGACAAAGACTAACTATACCCAGATAGCCTTTGAGAAGATCAATCCGCCTGTAAAGATCGACTATTCTGCTATCCCTCTTGAAAATTCATTGGTCATGGGAGACAAAAACGCCAAATACAAAATTATTGTATTTGACGACCCTGATTGACCATACTGCGGAAGACTTCATCAGGAGATGAAGAAGGTCATTGAAAAAAGAAAAGACATAGCTTTTTATTTGAAGCTTTTCCCTCTGCCGATGCATAAGGATTCAGCCAGAAAATCAAAGGCGATTATGTGCGAGAACTCTCTGGCTATGCTTGATGATGCGTTTGCCGGGAAGCCGATACCTGATCCGAAATGCGATACTAAAATCATTGATGACAACATAAAGCTCGGTGAAAAACTCGGAATTAAAGGAACTCCGAACCTGATTTTCCCTGATGGCACGCAGATTCCGGGAGCTATAGGTGCAGATAAAATCATAGAAACTGTTGACAAGAAATAAGTTTCAGCAGAGTCAGATTCAATAAAAAAATCCTGTTTGTTGACAGGATTTTTTTATTGAAGTTATCATATTCAGGATTGCCGAAGTGGCGGAATTGGCAGACGCGCCAGATTCAGGTTCTAGTGGTGGAAACGCTGTAGGGGTTCGAGTCCCCTCTTCGGCACCAAATCTTTACTTTAATATCAGTCAGTTGTTTTTCAGCATCCCACAAAAAAACCGATCTTTTATAGTCATCCCTGGAAACCTCTCCCTTTACATACCGTTTCTTCAAGATATGGTTATTCGCATTAGATAGTTCCGTAATTCCTTCAGGAAATAACAGACACAGCCCAAACAACTTTCCATTCCAGGCGCGCTCCAGCAAGGCACCAACGAACCAAGTACAGGACAAAAGCACCATTGTTCCGACGCCGGCGACGGGGACGGACACGCGGTCGTGGACCGCGGTCGAGGGCTCGGCGGAATTCATCACCTTCACCGCATTCCGGCGTCGGGCTCACCGTCTCTTCGAGCCTGATCGTGCAAGCTGAACACCGCGAGCGACCGCGCGACGGACGCGCCGCGGCGGATGCGCAGGCGCGCTGAACTGGACGACGGCGCTTGACCTGAGACACCCTAACGACCGTACCGCGGAAACGGGCGTCGACCAGCTCGTTGTTGGCACGACGCCGATCGACCTCACCGGCGCGCTGCTCGAGGCCTCCGGGTCCGCCGACCGTGCAGGCGCTCTCCTTCATTACCGGCTCCGTCGACTTCACCTTCCGGCAGACCATCGACCTGACCGCACCTTCGCGGCCGGAGTCGTCTCCGGCTCGATGCCGATCCGGCGGCCCGCCGGATCTCGCCGGCGCAAGTCTCACCACGCTCGGCCTGACCATCACCGGGCTCGGCATCTCGATCGGGATCGCCAGCGGCCAGTGACGCGGCTGTCCAGCACGGTGAGGTCGCGCAGCTGGCTCGCCCTCACGTCCGACATCCCAGCGTCCCACGGGCTTCTCGGGCCTCGACGTCTTCGGCTCGCAGCATCTCGATCAGCGAATCCGGTCTCACGACCGAGCGGCAGGTTGCCGCTCGCGCTCGACTGGACGAAGGCGATCCTGAATCCGTCGGGCGACACGCCGATGACCGTCGACACCGGCGCCGGACGATCGCGTTCACCTCCGACCTCTTCGACGTCCAGGGCTCGCTCGGCTTCGACATCCTCGGCTTCGTCCTCGCGCAGGGCCAGCTCCACATGTCGCGCGCGGACGTGAGCGTCACCGACCCGGCCGTGAACGGCGGGACCGCGGTACGCCGCTCACCATCAACGGCGGCGACGCGTTCATCGGCACCGGCGCGTTCTTCTCCGGCGCGACGATCGTCCATCCGGTCCAGCGCCGTCGGCTTCTATCTCGGCACCGCGTCGATCGACCTCGCGATCCTCGACGCGACGACCGGCGAGTCGTTCGTCGGCCTCCAGGCGTCGATCGGCGCCGCCGACCTCCAGGGGATCCCCGGCTTCGAGCTGCACATCCGCAGCGCGTCGGTCGAGGTCAGCCGGACGAGCGGCACGGCGCGCTCCACGGCGAACGCGCTGACGGCGACGATCGCTCCGTGACGCTGCCCACCTTCACGATGGCGTGCAGCGACATCGACCACCTCCGGCGCCGCCGCGCTCTCCGTCGCCGGCGAGCCCCGCCACACCACGAGCTTCACGTTCGACCACACGGTCGCAACCGGCTCCGACGGACGCATCTCGTTCACCCACGCGGACGTGTGGGCGCTCGGCCTGACGGCTCCGGCTGTTCCGCTCGGCACCGGAGCTGGCGCTCGCGATGGATGGGACGACGTCGGCTATCACGTTGCGCCGCCGACGCGATCGACGCGTCGGCATCGGCGAACGTCTTCCGGCTCGCGGAGATCGTCACCGCCTCGGCGAAGTACTTCGGCCAGGCGTACGGGCTGAACGGCGACATCGTCGGGGTTGAGGTGCTGACGTTCACGCCAAGGGCGTCGACGCGCTTGCGAACACGGTCGCTGTCCGGCCCGCCGGTCTCGACCTACCGGCGTCGGCAGCGTGCTGCCCTTCGCACTGGGTCGACGAGCAGCGTGAGCCTGCATCTGCTGCTCCGCGCTCGCGCTCTCGCTGGCGGGCGTCGTGGCGGCGACGACGTCGAGCTTCTCCCTCGACCACGCTACGTCTCCGCCTCCGACGGCGCGTCGATCTACCCGGCTACTCTCGGATGCTGACTCGGCGGCGCGTCGGTGTTCGTCGGGAGCGGGCGCTCGTCGCGGACGGCACCTCGTCGGCTACCACGTCGACCACGCGTCGGACGCGATCGGGATCTCCGCCTCGGCGACGACCTTCGCGTTCGCGCAGGCGACGCAGGGTCGACCCAGTACGAGGCGCTCGAGGTCACCGGTCTCGACGGCGACCTCGTCGGCATCACAGGGGTGACGGACATCCATGTGGAACTTACCCGCAAAGACCGGCACCGCGACGAAGCTCTCCAGGACGGCCTCGGCTCGGCGATCCGGCGCCGTTCCCCGGCCTGACGGTGAGTCCGGTGCGGTCCGCGTCCAGCTCCTGGACGTCGTCGCCGCGACCGCCGACGGCTTCACGCTCGACCACACCACCGTCGCGTCCTGCGGGACGATGCAACGGCGTCGACCTCGCCGGTGCGCGTGGTCGTTCAGCCTCACCGACTCCGTCGGTGTTCGCGGAAGCGGCCGGCGGCCTCACCGTCGGACTCCGGGACGAACTCGGGCTACCACGTCGAAACGGGGTCGTTCGGCCTCGGCGCGACCGCGCTCGGCTGCAAGCTCGCGCAGATCGCGCTCGGCGACGTACGCCATCGAGGTCGACGGGGCTCAGCACGGCCTCCTCATCGGCATCCCGGGCGTCACCGTCCGGCTGGCCGGCGCCAGCGCCCTCGCGAACGAGGTCAGCACGGGCACGACGAAGTCTCGTGGGGAACGCTCGACGGCGCGCTCCTGCCGTTCTCGTTCGACCAGGCGCTCACCGCCGGCCTCAGCTTCCGCTTCAGCGCGGCGGTCGAACTTCGCGAACGTGCTCGAGGCGACCGGCACCGTCGGCGTCGACGAGAGCACCGCGAGCGGCTCGGACAACGTCGGCTCGGCGATCACGTTGACCGTGCGATCACGCTCACGGTGCGACCGTCTTCGTCGGCACCGGCGGCTCGCTCGTCAATTCCTGGACCCTCAGCCCGCTGAGGATCCACGTCCAGCAAGGAAGCTCGGCGTCCTGGCGTCGGTCGAGGAGGTGAAGCTCGCGCGGATCCTCGACGGCGCGACGCACGTACCTCGGCCTCGAGGTCGACGGGCTCGCCGGTCATCGGCGGCGGCTCCGCGCTGACGCTGCATCTCGCCGACGGCGTCACGCCGACCGGACGAAGTTGGCTTGGCCACGCTCTCAGATGATCCTGCCCTTCGCGTTCGGCGCGGATCACCCGCGACGTCGACCAGCGCCGCGGCGGTGAACCTCGCCGGTGTTGCCGTCGCGACCGCGACCTCGATCTCCTGCGACCACGCGACCGCGTCGGGCCGACGACGGCAACGGACTCCCCGGGCGTTCCGGCTCACCGGCGCCGCCGACCGGCGGCAGCCTTCGCGAGCGGCCACACGAGCACCTGGGCTTCACGTCGACCACGCCTCCGACGCGGTCGGGATCCTCGCCGGCGCGAGCGACTTCAAGCTCGCGCGGATCACGGAGGGCGGCACGACGAGCTACGTTCGGGTCGAGATCTCCGGCCTCCACGGCGACGATCGCGGTGCGACCGTGCACGTCGCCGGGGCGTCACTGCGCTCCGTCCACCCGGCAGGGACGAAAGTCTCCTGGGCGATGACGCCAGTTCGGCGTGCTGCCGTTCGCCTTCTCGAGCGCGCTGACGAGCGGCGTGACGCTCCACCTCTCCGGCGCCGTCGTGCTCGAACTCGGCGGGTGTCGCGGCCACCGCGGACAGCTTCACGCTCGACCACACGACGGCGACCGGGTCGGACAACGCATCGTCCGCTCCGATCGGGCTGACGCGGACGTCTGGGCGTTCCAGCTCGGGGGAGCTTGAGCGCGTTCGTC
>CAWDEY010000025.1:0-40627 GCA_963801505.1 uncultured Nitrospira sp. | reverse complement strand
TTATGTTCGTGTACTTGGTTTCAGTTCGGGTCTTGCTCCAACCAGAACTGCTCGGCCGAATCCGGAATCGAGATTGCCCGTCGGCTCATCGGCGAACAGCACCGGCGGCTCCATGACCAGCGCCCGGGCGATGGCCACCCGCTGTTGCTCGCCCCCGGACAGCGCATCGGGCCGGTGATCCGCCCGGTGATCGATGCGCAACATTTTCAGCAGGTTCTCGATGCGTCGCGCGTGCGCCCGGCTGTCCTGGCCGTCAAGTTGCAGCGGCAGCGCGATATTCTCGAATGCCGAGAGAGTCGGAATCAGATTGAACCCCTGAAACACGATTCCGATCCGGCGCCGCCGAAACAGGGTAAGCTGCGATTCGCTCAAGGTTTCGAGTTTCTCACCCGCCACTTCGATGGATCCCTTGTCAAACCGGTCCAGCACCGCGCACAAATGCAGTAGCGTGGATTTCCCCGACCCTGAGGCCCCCATGATGGCCACGAATTCCCCGGTCTCGACCTTCAGATCAACGCCGCGCAGCGCCACCACCGCGCGCTCCCCTTGACGATAGCTCTTATGGAGGTTGGCAACCTCAACGGCGTTAGACATGCGTGCATCATAGAGGCTCTCCGAAGGCGCACGCAAGAAGGGCAGCGCCCGCGCCGCCATTTATTCGGCGCAAGTTTCATATCAAAATGAAACAAGGCCGGACGACCATCGCCCGGCCTTGCGTTTTTCAGAGTTTCTGGAGCTATCACGGCAAACCGTTCCCTCCCACCTGCCGCCACCCATGCCACCACCCATTCCGCCTCCACCCATACCCCCGCCACCCCGTCCCCCTCGGCCACCACCACCCATGCCACCACCGCCCATCCCGCCGCCACCCATGCCTCCGCCTCCACCCATGCCTCCACCACCGCCCCGTCCTCCTCGGCCACCTCCACCGGCACCGCCGCCACCCATGCCTCCCATGCCTCCCACCACCCATCCCGCCCATTCCGCCCGCGGCGACTCCGCCTTGTCCTGCCCCGCCCGCGATGTTGCCACCGGCCGCCCGCACCCGCTCCGGTTGTGGCGCCGCGACCTCCGGTTTGCAGAATCATCGCGAGCATCGCCTGGGGCTCCGTGAGCACGTTGCCCATGATCTTGCGATACAGCCGCCCAAGCTGCGTTTCAATTTCGGCGGCATCCGCCGCTTTGCCCGTCGCCTTGGCGGTGTCCTCAACGAGCGTCTTGATCTTGTCCTTCTGGTCTTCCGACAGGGAAATCCCGGACAGATGCGGAGCCAGCCAATAGTTGATCTTGTACGTCTCCCATTGCAACTTCTGATCGTCCGTCAGCTCGGCATTGATCTTCACCTGATGACCGTTCGCCAGCGTCAGGAAATCGTCGCGCAGCTTGAGTTGCTGCGTCGTGAGAGTGGTTCCCAACGTGCCCGGCGCGCGCCACCGCCGCCGCCAGGGTGCCACCGGAGCCGCGCCGCGCCCGCCGCGTGCGGCACCCGCACCGCCGGCAACCCCTGTCGTGCGCTGTGCATTCTGGATGAATGACTGCAGCTCGCTGTTCATCGTAATCACTTTGGTCTGGATAGTGGGCTTCTGTTCGGCGGAGAGCGTGAGCTGCGCCTGCAACGTCGTGTATTCATTCGTATAAACGTCACATCGATTCCGAAGAACAGGTTGCTCGCGGCTGCCGTCGCACCGCCGCGCGCCGCGCCTCCGGCACCCGCATTGGGCACGCCTCCGATCGCATTGCCGGTAATGTTTCCGTTATTGAACCCACCGCCCATGGCACCGCCCATCTGTCCGCCACCGCCCATTCCACCCATACCGCCCATGCCCCCCCCCATGCCACCGCCCATGCCTCCCATCCCACCTCCCATGCCGCCCATCCCGCCGCCCATGCCTCCCATCCCACCTCCCATGCCGCCGCCGCGTCCGCCCCGGCCTCCCCCTCCTCCTCCGCCGCCACCGCCGGCGAACGCCACGGTCGCACAACCTGCCAGAACCGCCACCATCAGAATATGCGTCAGCCGTTTCATGACGTTCCTCGCGAAAAGGGCCAAATTTGCCGGTTGGGTGTCATCCTGGGTGTCATCGAAGGATAGCACGCCCTTCGATTTTCAAGGTTTCACATAAACCGATGAATGCGATTGGCGATCCACGCCCCAAAAACAAAAAAATCAGCAAATTTCCATCTCATCGCTTGACATTCGGCAACCAAAGAGTATTATGTCCTTAACAATCGCAGTTGAGGCGGGGTCTGGGTCATTACTCCCGAAAAGAAGTGAAATCCTCGAAGCCTGTTAAGCCGATAAGTACATCGGTAGCTCAACGCGACGGAATAGCGTGTAACGCTTGCTCTTTGAAAATTTGGGGGCGCCAGGTATCGACCGGACAGTAGTGATGCCGGTGGCGTGCCGACCTGTCATGCAAGTCGTAAAACTGTGTGGCAAAACTTAAATGCTACTGAGAACTACAAGTTCCCAGTCGGGGGCGCAAGCCTCCGTCTTGCCGCCTAATAAACTAGGCTGCACGATTCGCCTGAAATCGTCTGTGTTTTGGGATGAGTTGTCATTTTAGCAGACTGCTCGCGGCTCAGGGTTCCTTGGAGACGCGCTAAGACTCAGGAGGAGCTGGTGTTTTTCGGAGTCAGGTCTTAGACGCCGGGAACGCATGAGATAAAATTCGACCTACGCACGTAGAGGCCAGCCGTCAACCTGCCTCGGGACGAGGGTTCAACTCCCTCCGCCTCCAAAACCTCGGCTCAGTGCCGAGTGAAATATACGTGGCTTGGGCTTGCGCCCATTAACACTGACGGAACGTCAGTGCCACGATGAATCAAAAGCCGGTTACGCGTTATGGCGTGCCGGTCACGATTCCCCCCCCCCATAGGGCGAGAGTTCCCTCCCAGGGCCTCTCGCCCTTACTATTTTTGCACACCTATGGGCAGATCAAGGCACCCGCGGAGTCGGGCCTGAAAAATCCACCGGCACCTCGGGCAAATTCCGCGCCTGCCGTTCCGCGTTCGTCGCCTCCCACATGCGGTGCAATTCCCCTGAGCCGGCGGCCACGCGTGCCACATGTCCATCCGCAAACGCCAGCACCCGCATCCGTCCCGCCCCGGGTTTATCGTAGAACACCACAATCTCGAATGGTCGGCGCAACAAGTGCGATGGCATACCCCCGCCCGCGTAATAGAAATCGCAATGGGCATCCAGCTCCGCCTCACGCGTCTTCAAGTCCGCTCCCGCTGGTAATATCGCCGGCGCGGTCTTCAGACGCGGATCCTTCAGGTACTTCGGCTCCCCAGTGATCGTCGTCACATACGCCGGGTGGGGCGGATACATGCCCCGGTTTTCGGCCGCGTACATCTGGGTCATCTGGGCCAACGCCCGCAGGTTCGTCGCCACGATGGTTTCCCGCGCCTGGTTCTGCGCCTTGCCCAGCGCCGGCATCATGATCGCCAACATCAATCCCATGACCAGCGCCACCGGCAGCTTCCGCACGGGGCCTCTCAGGAAGCGGTCGACTTCTTCTTTAAAAATAAAAAGCGGGTAATCGATCTGTCGGCGGATTATCGCCTTTCTGATCCCGAGGTGTATCAGGAGTGGTACGGCCTGCCCCACAAGTACCTTACGA
Organism: uncultured Nitrospira sp.; assembly: GCA_963801505.1. GTDB lineage: Bacteria > Nitrospirota > Thermodesulfovibrionia > Thermodesulfovibrionales > UBA6898 > JAOUFP01. Next base: position 37,001 of record CAWDEY010000025.1, on the reverse strand, counting down.
CCCTGAAAAAAGCGGTTTTCGGACTTCCGGAAATATACAGGTCCAGGATCAAAAAGGCGAAGCTGATCGCAAATCCTGGTTGTTATCCGACCAGCGCGATACTCGGGCTTCTGCCTGCAATAAAAGGCAAGCTCATCGACCCCTCATATTTGATAATTGATTCCAAGTCAGGGACTACAGGCGCAGGCAGAAAGGCAGATCTGACAGTTTCATTTTGCGAGGTCAATGAAGGATTTAAGGCCTATGGTATTGGTACGCACAGACATACCCCTGAGATAGAACAGGAACTCTCTTTTGCTTCAGGCAAAAAGATCAGGGTAAATTTCACCCCTCATCTGCTGCCTGTCGACAGGGGCATACTCACGACTATCTATGCGAGGCTGTCCAAAGAAACAGACACAGCAACGGTCCTGAATATCTACAGGAAGACATATAGGGATGAACCTTTTGTATGCGTCCTCGATGAAGGCATATTCCCTAACATAAAGAACGTAAGAGGGACAAATTTTTGCCATATAGGGTTAAAGGTCATACCCCGTACCAATACCCTGGTCCTTGTCTCTGCAATCGACAACCTTGTCAAGGGCGCCTCAGGGCAGGCTGTGCATAACATGAATATCATGATGGGTTTTGAGGAGACAGCAGGGCTTGGATCCCTCGCACTCTTCCCCTAAGCGCGTAGTCCCATAGAAGATAGATGCTTTACAAAATGGAAAGAAAAATTAACCACAGAGGTCACAGAGAGAGGCAAAAGTCTTTTGAGATTATTTGTTATTTTTCTCTTAATTCTCTGTGGTCTCTGTGGTGAAATGTATCCTAGTCCGGCTTTGGTAGGTGTTATCTCAGACACCCACGGTCTTATTCGTCCTGAGGCCCTCAGTGCCCTGGAGGGGGTGTCATTGATTATTCACGCTGGCGATGTCGGCACTCCGGCCGTACTTCACAGACTTGAAAACATCGCCCCCGTTGTTGCTGTACGCGGCAACACTGACAGAGACGGATGGGCCTATGGACTGCCTTTCACTGAAGCAGTAGAAATTGGAGGGGCCTCACTTTACGTAATTCACGACCTCGACAAGCTTGATCTTGCCACTGCTGCCTCAGGTTTCAGCGCTGTAATTTACGGACATACTCACCAGCCTGCCATAGAAAAAAGCGGCAAAATACTGTTCCTCAATCCAGGAAGCGCCGGACCAAAGCGCCCTTACCTGCCGGTATCAGTCGCCCTGCTCCGGGTAAAGAACAATTCACTGAAGGCTGAACTGCTCACTTTAGCGGTATAGCTTTCTCGCTTATTGAAGACTCCCTCCGGCAAGACCGCAGGGAATCTCAATGCAAGGAATGTTTTTTCATTATATTCGCTCGCTAACCCCGTGGCACCAAAAGTAGGGGCCTTAGGCCAGACCACGGGGAATATCGCTCGCTATCCATTTAAGCAATAGAGGAAACTGACTGTCGGTGCATGTTATAATAGATCGCTAACAGGAGTGCATGAAAACACTAAGTTAAATTGTCTGAGTAACCTGGAGCTTGCAACATGAAGTTGAAAGCAATGAATCTGCAAACACGCCTTTACCTTATCGGAGCTATTGTCCTGTTGCTTGGGTTAAGCAGCTCTACCTGGATTTATCTCACGAACGAGGACGCTCCTGCAAACATTCTGGGTTATGAAATAGTGGGTGGAAAGGCTTATCTGGTTACGCCTGAAAATTCCAAGGCATATATACACGATTTAAAACTCATGGGTGGAAATTCAGTTGTGCTTGCGGATGAATTCAGCCGCTGGTTTGTAAGCTTATGGCATGGAAAATCACTCGCCTTGACAGTAGCCTGCCTTACAATATTTATATCCCTCGGGTTTTTCTTTTTTGCCAGGACCTCACCACCGGAATCAGAATCTGACGCCCATGATGAAAATAATCTGACAGGGAATAAATAATCTCCGGTAAAAAGTCTCTGCTTTGGAAGCAATTGTTTATCATAAAAGGTCCTGTATAATTTTTCCTATTGTTTCACTCCCCGCTTCACCAAGGACCCTTTTTCTGACAACGCCTTTCCTGTCAATTATTAATGTAAAAGGCACTGCCTTTACCCCGTACATTTTGGTGATTGCGGAGTTAGTATCGAGAACAACAGGATAGGAGAGCTTAAGTTTTGTTACAAAGGCCTCCGCAACATCCTTTGTTTGGCCCACATTCACCCCAATAACAACAAACCCCCTGTCTTTGTATTTATTATATATTTCATCCAAAACCGGCATCTCAATCGCGCAGGACTTGCACCAGTCTACCCAGAAACGGACCAAGATCACCTTGCCTGTAAAATCATCGGGCACTGTAATTTTATTGCCTTTCAAATCAGAAAGGGTAAATTTCGGCGGCACTTCGCCTACAGCAGGCGGCTTATATTGACTGCATCCCGATAGAGCAAAAAAAGCAGTCAGTACGAAACAAAAAACACAGACAGACCAAAATATCCTGTATCGCTCAGTAAATCGCCTCATATTATTAATCTCACCTTTCATGATATTTTTCCCTTAGCCTATAATTTTTGTACAAAATAAAATGAAAAATTGTAATAGCTCACCGCAGAGACGCAGAGGGCGCAAAGAGTTGTAATTATATATTTCTGCTGAGATGGCAGAAATATATAAACTGCCATGAGGAAGCTTTTTTGTTTTCCGGCCTCTCACCGGAAAAAATATTCATTAAATCACTGCGAACTCTGATCTCTGCGGTAAAATGCATTTTAGTTCCCGGTTTGCCGGGTTAGGTTGATTCAGCATTCACCGTAAAACTACTTTGACAAATACGAAATATAATTGCAAATTTTCTCTGATAGCATTATCTTATAACATGTCAAAAATAACAACCGGTAAAGCTCCGAAGGGCTTTCTTTTTTCGACTGCTGAGGCAGCGATCAAAAAACCAGGCAGAAAAGACGTCGCCCTGATAATTTCTGAGGTCGAGGCTGAAATCTCCGGGGCCTTCACTACAAATACCGTAAAGGCCGCGCCTGTGAGGCTATGCCTGAAGAAGATAAGGTCCGGCAAGGGCCGCGTGATCGTTGTCAACAGCGGAAATGCCAACGCCTGCACCGGAACACAGGGCACAAAAGACGCTGGTGATATCATTTCACATATCTCGACCCAGCTTCGGATAAAACCCTCCCTGATCTATCCCTGCTCTACAGGCGTTATAGGGACGCGGATGCCGATGGACAGAATCATCCCTGCTATCCCGGCTCTGACACATAATGTCGGCGGAGCTTCCTTTGAGGACGTTGCAAGGGCGATAATGACGACCGATACATTTCCAAAAATGATCACAAAAAAGATAAAGATCGGCAATAATATGGGGACCCTTTCGGGCATATGCAAAGGCGCGGGCATGATAGCGCCGAACATGGCGACAATGCTATGTTTTATTCTCACTGATATCGCTGTTGAACAAAAAACATTAAATAAGACACTGAAAAGTTCTGTCAACAGGTCCTTTAACCGCATAACCATAGACGGCGATATGTCTACTAATGACACGGTCCTGATGATGGCAAACGGGATGCTCGGAAATAAACCTTTGTCAGAAAAATCAGGACCCTTTCAAACATTTCAAAAGGCCCTCAACGACCTTGCCTATGAACTTGCACTGCTTGTGGTAAAAGACGGAGAAGGCGCAACAAAACTCATTGAGATACATGTAAAGGGAACACGGAATGAACCGGATGCAGCAAAGGCGGCCCTTGCGATCGCCAACTCTAACCTTGTCAAGACAGCCATATACGGAAACGACGCCAACTGGGGAAGGATAATGTGCGCGCTCGGATATTCCGGAATAGCCTTCAGGGAAGAAAAGACCGATATTTTCTTCAATAATATCAAGGTGGTAAAAGGCGGCCTCGCAAACAATAAAGACAAGGAAGCGACAGAGACTTTAAAGTCCAAAACCATAAAGATAACAGTAGACCTCCACTCCGGCAGTGCCTCGTCAAAAGTGCTCACCTGCGACCTGACTGAAGAGTATATCCGCATAAACGCCGAATACAGAACATAGACTGACTGCGGTCAGCAGTAACTCGCGGTATTATTGAATATTTGATATAATTTTAAGACAACAACCCCTGAAATACAGTACTGGTTGTTAACGTCTGCCCGTCAAAATAATTATCTGCTTTAGGTAAGTCATGGATCCAGGATGAAAGGGAGCTATATGGCAAGGGAAAAAGTGAAAAAGACCGGGGCATCAGGTCTTGCGAAAAAAAAAGGAAGGCAATACTAATGTCTCTGCACTACTGGCGGGTGTTGACCAGGAAAACTTGTTGAAGGACAAAAGACATGCGGAAGAACTCATTAGTCGTCTCGCCTCTTTTCCGGAACTGAACCCAAACCCGGTAATCGAAGTGGATTCCGCAGGTAAGGTCTTATACGCAAATAAGGCTTCCGAAAATTTTCTTGAACAACTCGGACTGGACAGGGAAGACCTTCGGCCTTTTCTGCCGGCTGATATCAACGATATCATAGGCCGTCTTAAAGAAAAATCAGAGTCTTCATTAAACCTCGAATTAACGATAAAAGACAGGGTCTTTCTGGAGACTATCCATATAGTGCCCCAGTTTGATGCAGTGCGCCTGTATGTAAGAGACATTACTGAACGCAAGAAGGCTGAAGAGGCCCTGAGACAAAGCGAGACCAGCTTCAGACTCATGGCAGAAACCAGCGCTGACATCATCTTCCAGATGACTATCGAAGGCAGGATGACTTACTGTTCGCAGGCAGTCCGGTCCTTTGGCTATGACCCAGGGCAGGTGGTCGGAAAATCCTTCTCGAGGTTCATTCATCAGGACGACCTGCCCAAAGCTGAGGACGCGCTTCAGAGGCTGAATTCAGGGGAGAGAGTAAATCTTTTTGAAATCAGTTTGTTAAGGGCGGACATGTCCCCTGTCAGCTGCGAAATCAACGCAACACCTGTTAGAGAAAATGGACATGTTGTCGGCATTCAGGGCATTGCCCGTGATATCAGTGAACGAAAACGCGCTGAGAAAGCACTATTGAGGAGCGAGGAACTGTTTCGGACGCTGACAGAAAACAGCCCTGATTCAATCGCGCTGCACGACGGCAGTTTACGCCATGTCTACGTGAACCCCACCGTCGCCCGTATCATCGGGAAGCCGCAAGACGCGTTCGTCGGCAAAACAGTAAGTGAAATGGGCATGCCCGCTGAAGCCGCATCCGCAATTAACGCCATGCTGCATTCGGTGCTTGAGACCGGTTGTACACAAAGCGGCAATTTCACGTTTCCCTCAAACGACGGACCACGATTCTATAGTTGGCGCATGGTCCCTATTAAAGGCGTCGACGGCACAGACCAGTCGATCATGGCAATCGCAAGCGACATCACCGACCAAAAAAAGGCTGAAGAGGCCCTCGTCAGGGCAAAGGACGAACTTGAGCTGCGGGTCAAGGAGCGCACCAGGGAGCTCTTTGAAAAGTCCAGGATACTGGAATCGTTTTTCAAACATACCCAAACCTGCCTGGTCTTTCTGGACAGGGATTTTAACTTTATCAGGGTCAACGAGGCCTATGCAAAGGCCTGTTCACGTCAGGTGGAGGATTTTGAAGGGCGCAATCACTTTACAGACTATCCTGCAGAGGAGCTCAAGGCTAAATTCCGGCAGGTAGTGGATACGAAACAGCCTTACACCGTCTCTAAAAGGCCTCTCACCTTCCCTGAGCATCCTGAATGGGGGACGAGCTATTGGGACCTGTCGGTGGCCCCGGTGCTGGATCCTGAAGGCGAGGTTGACTTCCTGTTTCTGTCCCTGATAGATGTCACTGAACGGAAGCGGGCCGAGGACCAGCTCATGATCAACAACGAACTACTCGAACTCTTCGCCCAGAAATATACTCTTGGCGAATACCTCGATGCGGTCTGTGAGCTGATTCTCAAATGGTGCGGATGCAGACAGGTAGGGCTCAGGATCGTGGACGAACACAGGATGGTCCCCTTCCTGGCCTCCATTGGCTATGACCCTGATTTCCTCAAAAAAGAAGGCACCCTGTCGCTGGTGGATGATCAGTGCATCTGTACCCGTTTAATATCAGGCAAGCCTGAACCCACGGACCTTGCCTGCATGACCCCGGGCGGATCGTTCATCGCATGCAGCGCACCATCCTTTATCGGATCCCTTTCAGAGCAGCAGATGTCCAGGTATTGCGATGTCTGCATGCAGGCCGGCTTCAGGTCTCTGGCTGTGGTGCCGATAAAGTATCAGGACCAGGGCCTCGGCGTCATCCATATGGCCGATGAGAGGGAAGGGATAATAACGCTGAAGAACCTGGAATTTATTGAACAACTGGCGGTGATAGCAGGCGAGGCCATCTACCGTTTTTCAGCAGAAGAGCAATTAAGAAAGTCCCAGGAGGAACTGCGCAACTGGGGCAAACATCTGCGGGAGGTAATAGAAAATGAAAGGACGAGTATCGCCCGCGAGATACACGACGAACTCGGACAGATCATCACTGCGCTCAGACTCGATCTGGCCTGGATAAGGAACAACTATAAGGACAATTCTGTCCTTTTTAACAAATCAAAGTCCATGCTGGCGCTGGTAGATGCGACTATCCAGACAATAAATAATATCATCTCCGAGCTGAGACCCAGCATACTCGATATCCTGGGCCTGTTTGCCGCCATAGAGTGGCAGGCAGCAGAGCTGACAAAAATGAGCGGAATCACCTGCGACCTTATATTGCCCCCTGAAGACGTGCAGCTAAGTGCCGATATTTCAACAAACATATTCCGCATCATTCAGGAACTGTTCACCAATATTGTCAGGTACTCAAAGGCAACAAGTGTTTCAGCGCAGATAGAAATAACAGGAGACCGGCTGCTACTGAAAGTCATTGACAACGGCATAGGGATAAGCCCTCTGGATATTTCCAGCCCTGCCTCCTTCGGCATTATCGGCATCAGGGAGAGGGTATATGCGATGAAGGGAGATATACATATCAAAGGAACACCCGGCATGGGGACCTCAGTTATGATAACAGTCCCTATCCATGCAAAACAGGACGTCCCACCGGAATGATTTTGTAGGAAATTCCTGATATGTCTGTAGGTAATTGCCTGATAGTAAGTCTTCCAGGTATTTGTTAAGATAAGCCTGAGATTATGATAGATATACTTATTGCAGATGACCACACTGTTGTACGCGAAGGACTGAAGCAGATCATATCCGGTAATGCTGACATGAATGTCCTTGCCGAGGCAGGCAGCGGCAGCGAGGCAATCGAGAAGCTCAGGGAAAATGCTGTCTCCGTGGTAATACTGGATATCGCAATGCCCGGTAAAAACGGCCTCGATACAATGAAAGATATAAAGCTCGAACACCCGGACCTGCCTGTTTTGATATTGAGCATGTATCCCGAAGAACAATATGCCTTGAGGTTCTTCCGTGCAGGGGCCGCAGGTTACCTGACCAAAAAAAGCGCTCCCGAAGAGCTGATTAACGCCATCAGGACTGTCTCAAAAGGTAGAAAATATGTCAACCCTTCTCTGGCAGAAAAACTCGTCATCTAACTTGAAATAACAACTGAAAAACCGCTCCACAGCTCTCTCTCTGACAGGGAGTTCCAGGTGCTCTGCCGCATGGCCGCAGGCAGTACCTCCAGTGAGATAGCCGGGGAGTTGTTCATACGCGTCAAGACCATCAGCACTTACAGTGCCCGTATTCTTGATAAATTACATCTCAAAAACACCATGGAACTAATCAACTACGCGATACGAAATCAACTGGTTGACTGATCCGGTCTTTCTGCACTCTGTATAACCTGGGGACCGAACTGGTGAGGCTCTAAGCCTGCCGGCAGGCATCTGCCAGTGGTCATGCTCACTTAAGAATTCCATGAATTCAGGAAGCAGAAGGCATTTGATTCCGGCATAAACGCCGAATACATACCATAGGACTATGATTACCTCTGTTTTTTATGATATCCTGATAGCAGAATGTCTGAACTGAGACTAAATCTGATAACAAGGGAATGGGTCATAATTGCGACGGAACGGGCCAAAAGACCCGAAGAATTCAGAAAGCTTAAAAACAAGAAGAACCTTCCCGAATATGTCGATACATGCCCTTTCTGTCCGGGAAATGAGCAAAGGACGCCTACTGAAATCATGCGCATTCCCTACGGTGACAGCTGGAAGATACGCGTTACTCCGAACAAATTTTCCGCGTTGTCCCCTGAGATCAAGAGAGAGAGAAAGAATGAGGGCCGGCGACATATTATCACCGGTTTTGGAAAACATGAAGTCATTATAGAGTCACCTGTACATAATATGTCTCTCGCTGCCATGCCGGCTGAAGATATTGCGGCCCTTATCAGGACATACCGTGAAAGGTTCGACGAGATCTATAATGATCCGGACATTGCGCACGTCATCATCTTCAAAAACTATGGCGAAGGGGCTGGCACATCTCTTCAACATCCCCATTCGCAGATCATCGGAACTCCGTTGACCCCTCTTCAGGTAAGGCACAGGATAGAGGAAGGCATGCGGTACTTCGACAATACAGGAGGATGTCTCATGTGCGCCTGTCTCAATGATGAAATATCTGATGGAAGGAGGATTGTCCTGAACTCCGAGCACTTTATAACGTTCGTGCCCTTTGCGGCCCTTTCGCCCTTCCACACGTGGATATTCCCGAAACGCCATTGCGCTACCTTCAGCAGCATAACCGAAGAGGAAGTCGATGATCTCGCATATCACCTGAAGACCATACTCCGGAAGTTTTACACAGGACTCGAAGACCCTGACTATAATTACGTCATTCGTTCTGAAAACCCGAAGGAATGCAGATCAGAGTATTTCCACTGGTATATCAGCATCTTCCCCCGTCTTACCCAGACAGCAGGGTTTGAACTCGGCTCAGGCATGTACATTAACACCTCAATTCCGGAAGAAAGCGCGGAATTCTTAAGAAAGACAAAGACATGAAGCTTGACAACATCGCAAATAGTCCTTTTCAAGACTGTCATTCCCGAAGTCCTTAGGCGGGAATCCATTCTTTTTAAGAAGTTGTGGGCCTCTGGATTCCCGCCTTCGCGGGAATGACATTTTTTTGCAGGTCCATCAATCTTTTTTCAGCTTATTTCGAACTTGTCCAAAACAGCGTATACGGCGCTTACAGCAGGTGAATCCTCGGGCAACCCGACAATGGCCTTCCCCTGGAGGTCGTTTTCGAAAACCATTGCGTCCTGCGGCACCAGCCCGCCGACCTCAAGCCCGAGTCCTTCGGCATATTTTTTGAGTTCCGGGCCTTCCCCGCCTGCAACCCGATTGATCACCAGAGTATATCTTTCAATGTCGAGATTCAACTCCTTTACCAGCCCGGCTATCCTGTGGGCCGTTTTTATGCCCCTTATCGTAGGGTCACTCACGATTATGAGAAGGTCAACCTTGTGAGTGGTCCTTCTGCTTAAGTGTTCCATGCCCGCCTCATTGTCTATCACAACATAGGAATAGGTCTCTGAGAGCTTGTCCGTATACTTTCTTATGATGTTGTTGGCCGCGCAATAACATCCAGGCCCCTCAGGCCTTCCCATGACCATCAGGTCAAACCCCTTCGCCTCTATGACCGACTGCTGGACCTGATAATCAAAGAGCTGCTCCATGGACATTCCGCCGGGCCTTTCAGCGCCGCTCCGTATTGTCTGGAGGGACTCTTCCCTCAGATGCCCGATTGTAGCATGCACCTCTACCCCCAGGGCCTCATGCAGGCAGGCATTGCTGTCCGCGTCAACAGCAAGCACGGGTTTTTTCTTCTTTTCCATAAGGTACCTTACTGTAAGACCTGCGATACTGGTCTTACCTGTGCCGCCCTTCCCTGCCAATGCTATAACAAATGCCATATCATATCCTCCCTTGTTGTCATTACAGTTGCAAAAAAATATTAGCAAGAAGAGGCTGAAGCGATGAAAAAAGCCTTACCCTGCGACTCCTTATAACACGTTACCCAGACCATCAGGCAACAAACAGGAGTGAACTTATTGCGAGCTTTCCGTCAGGTGAATACAGATTAAAAATAATGTCGTCATGTAAGGTTTTTTCAGCGCTTCTGCCTCGACAATTATGTTACGTTAAGGTTATTTCTTCTTCCGATGCAGGCATGCCTTTCCTGCTTTCAGGTGGTTTTGACTTTGTATTTTTTTCTTACGTCCCTGATCTTTCCGCAGGTATACTCACCCTCCGGACACGGCGCGTACAGACAGCGCGGCCCGGCCTTCGCAAAAATGACCGGGGAAACTTTTTTTACAAGTTTGAACATCTCTTCTGCCATGGCCCGGATCTCCCACTGTGCCCTGTTGCAGCACCTCTGGCTGAAAAAGTGCAGGAGCTCCCGCGCGTTCATTGTAACGATTATCTTGGTCTCCGCGGCGTTAGGCAGCACAAACCTCGCGTCCTGGTTGGCGGCCTCACCCTTTGCGCCCTTGGCATTGAGCTTCTGGGCAATATGGTTATATGCCTGCTGCGCCTCTGCCATAAAACTTTCGAAATATTTCTTCAGCTCCCTGTCTTTTTTTATTGTCTCAGGTATCACATAATCAAAACCAGACTCCTCACTCACATACCGCTGCGATTGCTGGGAATATGACGCAAGCCTGTGCCTGACCAGCTGATGGGAACACGCCCTGGAAATCCCCTCTATCGCAAAGGAAAAAGACGCGTGCTCGATAGGGCTCATATGCCCCATCTTCATTAGTCTTTCGACAAAAACCTTCTGGTCCTTTCCCTCTATCTTTTTCTTCAGCGAGGTGATGTCAGAGGGGCTGTAGCAGAGTTTTGCAGCCATTGCTACGGTCTCCTCAGGTTGCGGCGTATGGCGCAATAAGATCACCTTAAGTCTGGCCTCAGACATGTGAAACTCCTTCCTGTATCATTGATATGAAGACTCTTTACGACTTTCCTTTGAATCCTCAGAATATAATATGTATCTTTGTGGAATTTAGTCAATTTCACTTTTGGCTGTTATGGGATATAATGTATGAAACAATATGGATAGAGGAGGCGGATGTGTTTCCGGAGACAAAATTTGTATTGTTATACCGGCTATTCGTGTATAATAATAAAAGTTAACTAATGATACTCGAAATATTATTTATCCTGATTTTTATGGTTCTGACCGGTTTTTTTTCTGCTTCAGAAATCTCTATCGTCACTTCACGAAAATCATTCGTCAAGAACCTCGCGGAAAAAGGCAGCTACCGCGCTCACAAATTATTAAAGCTCCAGTCTGAGCCTGACAGACTTCTCGCCACTGTACAGATCGGCGTGACCGTTATGGGGGCGCTCTCATCCGCTATCGGTGGCGCGGCATCTGTTACTACTTTGGAACCTATACTTGCGAGCGTCCCTATACCTTTTATCGCAAAAGGGGCAGGGGCCATTTCAATAGGCATTGTAGTCATCGTAATTTCATATCTCACTCTCATCATTGGCGAACTCGTGCCCAAATCCATCGCATTAAGAAATCCGGAAAGGGTCGGGCTTTTTGTGGCAGGCCCTATCACATTCGTATCCAAAGTCTCGTCGCTTTTCGTCACTGTATTGACCGCCAGCACAAACCTCGTTCTAAAGCCCTTTGGAACAAAGGCCTTTTCCGAACGCTCGTTTATCAGCGAGGAAGAGATCAAACTCCTTATAGAGGAAGGGACGGACAGGGGGATATTCGAGCCAACGGAGCATGAACTCATACACAGTGTTTTCCGTTTTACCGACATCTCTGTAAAAGGCGTTATGGTACCGGTCACGGCCATGGTCGGCTTCAGTATAGACACAACTCCGGAGGTCATAGTCAAGACGATCTCCTCAGAGAATTTTTCACGCTACCCTGTATATGGCAAGGACAAATCCGATATCAGGGGCATCCTTTATAACAAGGATGTTTTCAATGAAATGGCATACAAGCGGGAGATATCACTCCCGAAGATCCTGCATAACGCACTCTTCGTGCCGGAAACCATGAAGATAAGTTCGCTCATGCGCGAGATGCAGAAGAAAAGACAGCACATGGCCATTGTTATTGATGAATACGGGGCTGTTACAGGTCTTGTTACAATTGAAGACCTCATTGAAGAGATTGTGGGTGAGATACGTGATGAATATGATACGGAAAGCCCGGTGCAAGTCCTTCCGAATGGGACGATGCTGATAGACGCCTCTTTAGCTATCAGAGATCTCAACGAGGATTACGGCTTCGACATACAGGAATCAAACGAATACGATACGATAGGAGGCTTTATTATTTCAAACCTCCAGAGACTGCCTGCTGTCGGCGACAGTTACAATACAGAAACGAGGAAATTCACTATCGTATCGATGAAGGGCCGCCGCATCCTGAAGCTCAAGGCAGAACAGCTTACAGTCCCGCAGGAAAAAGATCAAACACAATAAAAAGGCTCTTGCAAAAACCAAAAAAAGATTGCCGCGCTCCGCTCGCAATGACAAATGGCGTATTTGCTGTCATTGCGAGGAGTGAAGCGACGTGGCAATCTCACTGGCAGAGACTTTTGGATAGATCACAATAAATTATTTGTTTATTTAAAGCTCTGCTCTTTTGAAGGGAACTCCCCTTTTTCAACCTCTTCACGGTATGTCATAATCGCCTTGAGCGCCTCGTCCTTGAGGCTCGCGTAGCGTTTAACGAATTTCGGTACAAACCGATCGAACATCCCGATTACATCGTGGAGCACAAGGACCTGGCCATCGCAATGCGGACCGGCCCCTATACCTATGGTCGGTATGGAGAGTTCTTTGGTGATCCTCTCGGCAAGCCCCATTGGTATGGCCTCAATCAACAGGCTGAAGGCGCCTGCGTCCTCAACAATATGCGCTTCTTCAATCAGCCTGCTGGCAGCCTCCTCTGTCTTGCCCTGAACCTTATAGCCGCCCATTCTATGTATGGCCTGCGGTGTCAGCCCTATATGCGCCATTACAGGAATTTCAGCCCTTGTCATGGCCCTGATCTGGCCGGCAACTTCAGAGCCTCCTTCAAGCTTGACAGCTGATGCTCCCGCCTCCTTCAGGAACCTTCCGGAATTTCTGACAGCCTCTTCAATCCCGGTCTGGTAGGACATAAAAGGCATATCGCCGATAACGAGGGCGTTTTTGACTGCCCGGGACACAAGCTTTGTATGATAGATCATCTCATCCATGGTCACAGGCAGGGTATTGTCAAGGCCCTGCACCACCATGCCGAGTGAATCACCCACAAGGATAGCGTCAATTCCGGCTTCATCGACAATCTGCGCAAAGGGATAGTCATAGGCAGTGAGCATGGTGATCTTTTTCCCCTCTGTTTTTTTCTTCAAAAAGTCCTGAATCGTTGTCCTGGCCATGGTCTTCTCCTTTGCATCAAATTCTACTGCTAATTATAGCTGGCCTGCCAGCAGGCTGACAAGCTATCAGGATGGCAGGCTCTCATGCCAGTCCCTGGGAGCGTGATTGACTTTGTCCTGCTTTTTCATATAATTTATCCCCAGGGGACAAATATCAGGGACTTCCTCCATAAGCAACAAATGCTCATCGAAAAACTCATCTTATTTATCGGTGCTGTTGGAGGGCGGCCTTGACAGCAAACGGCGGTAGCCTGTGAAAAATCAGTTTAAACATTAATGCTATTTGTCCGCATGCCTTATTACAGCAATGCCGGGTCTGTTAAGAATGTGGGTTTGGCCTTGGAATTAAGGACGGAACGTTTCAGAGCTAAGCCAAGGGACTTCTTACAGAAGTCATTGAACTGAAAAGATTTATTCATTGACCCGCCCTCCATAACTGTGATATTAATATCACAGTTCCCATAATATTACAATATCATAGTTCCGGTCTATTACATGTTCTGTGAATATAAATAATAAAAGGAGATAATATAAAGATAATATATGTCTTTCGGAAAAGCTGATAGACGTTGTTTGTTGTGCAACTACGAAGGTGAGATGAAAACATGGTTGGCAAATTATTCATTGCCTCAATTTGTAGCCATTGTTTTATTGTTCGCATACGTTATACCAGGTCTTATCTTTATCGGATGGGGATGGAAAAAATATAAATGTCCCAAGTGCGGGACTCTTGCTAAGAATGTTCCGATAGAATTCAAACCCACAGCTTGACAATATAATCATCGATAATATATCTCCCTGATAATTATGCATAAGGTTAAAGTAATAATGACTTCCCATCCTTCGCGGGTGCTATGACGGTTTTCCAAAGCATTATTAATACACTGGAAACACTTTTCATACATCCTGCCTTCACTGCTCTCCTTGGGTTTATCGCTGGTCATTATTGGACACTGTGGAGAGAAAAAAGGAAAGAATTTAACGCTATTGCTGATCCGATTAGGCATACTTTGCTTTTTGAAAGTAAAAAGCCATCTCCTTACACTAAGGGAATCAATGATCTTGATATTCTCCGATTGAGGGATGTTTTGCCATTCTGGAAGAGATTCAGATTTGACGTTGCTGTTCGAAACTATCAAGAAAGCAAAGACAGTAAAAATCAGAAGAATGAACTTGGAACAGTTTATTTCATAGATACTGAAAAAATAATTCGCAGCATTAAATCTCTTCTGAAATTTACAAAGCGAAAATAAACGGCCACAGAACAAACACATCAAGCTGACAGGGGATAAGCTTCGGATTTTTTTCATATTAAAATCCCCTGCCGCTTATGTTCTGCGTTAGCATCATAAGAAAATGAACCTATTCAAGCCAATAGTAGAGGAATTAAAATTCCATCCGCATTTCAGAAATGTAATTGCCGAAACCGATGATTACACGCGAGACGTACTATCGGAATGGGCTAATGGGTTTATTGATCGAGACGGTAAATTCGTTAAGGAGTTTCAGACTTCCTTCAATTCTTCTTTTTGGGAGCTGTATCTGTTTGCATGCCTTAAGGAATTGAGCTTTCATGTAGATTTTTCCTTTGATCGCCCGGATTTTGTGGTACGAAACAGTGACATTATTTTTTGTATTGAAGCATCTATTGCGAGTAGCGCAGTTGATGTCCCAAATGAATGGGACGCAGACTATCATTATGACAAAATAAAAAACATAGATAAGGAATAGATTGTCGATATAGCAACCGTAAGACTCGCAAATACGCTAACAACAAAGTATAACAAATACACAAGAGACTATTCGTCTCTCGCACATGTTCGGGGGAAACCATTCATCATAGCTATAGCCCCATTCGAACAGCCATTCTCTTATCTCCAAAATGAACAGGCAATGAGTCGCGTCCTTTATTCTTTCGATAAATTCATATACCAAGACTTCCCCGATAGAAACGAGCGTGTTCTTTTGGGTTGTGAATATATGGAATACATCACAAAACCCAACGGTTCACAAATTCCTTTAGGTTATTTTAGTAACCCAGATATGAAGGAGGTAAGCGCAGTCGCTTTTAGTAATACCGCAACATTTGGTAAGGTCCGCGCATTAAGCAATGATCCGGGTGCCATTTTTTTGAATCTATTAGATATAATGATAAAGGCTTAAAACCAAAGCACAGAATCCTGCCAAAAGAAAAATATGCGGAAAACCTTCTTGATGGCTTGCATATTTTCTATAACCCATTTGCTACTCATCCAATTAGCCACGAATACTTTGATCGTAATGAAGTCACACATCATGACTTTGATCTTAAAGCAGGAATGCCCCTAATAGAAACTCATGACGGCGTTCTATTACAAAGATCGACCTTTAAGATGAACAAGGCAACGAGCCAGGTAAGAAGAGAGCTATATAAAGCTATGGAAAAAGCAAACGAAGAACTCGAAAGGGAAAGCCCTGATTCTGATAAGCCGCTTTCCATAAAGGACCTTTTTGATCTTATTAACGAAAATAATTGATGCTAACAACAGGCTCGACGGCGACCGGGATTAGCGCTGAGGTTTTGTCAAAAGCTGGTTGCCCCGGCGCGTCAGCCTCAACGTTATACGTACAAATGAATAAAGGCATGAATAAGTCTGCACCCTGTGTGCAGCAAAAGAACATTTACGGCGAGGCGATTATAAGACAAAAATGATTGAAGAAGCTGCCAAATTCTTATTACAGATTATTTTTGGATTCCTATTCACGTGGTCGGGTGAAATCGTGCTCTTCGTCTTGACTTTAGGAAAACACAAACCACGGTGGGACCTCTACACAAAAGAATCGCCCGGCCGGTTCGTAATCTTTTCCGAAATCAGCCTGTGGATCGGCATTGCATTTTGGATAGGAGCAGTTGCAATCGCATACAAATTATTAATAAATGCATGAAGAAGAAAACGTATAACACCAGGCTCCACTTGACCGGGATTAACCGCTTTTCGATTTTGCATTCAGCTATTGCCCCGGCAAGTGAGCCTCCTCGTTCTGCACAAATATAAAATGAAAAATATAAAAGCAACACAGATTATTCCGTGGACTTGCCACATCTGCAGCAAGAAGTTTGAGACCGGCAGAGGTGGCCTATGCTCAGTCTGCAATAAGGCAACATGCCGAAAACATCTCAAACGAATCGGAAGCTGGTGGAAATTAGAATCAACAAGGATATGCAAAAAATGCATAACTGGAGGCAAATCACAACAACAGCATATACTATCTCATGAATGTATATCGGGTGAGGGGGAAACAATGAGAACAAGACGATTCTTGTTATCGCTCGTAAGCATTATAATACTGTTTTGTGGAGACGTTGAGGCTTTCAAAACAAAGGTCATATCTCCAAAAAACGAGTTTGGAGGTAGGACAGTTGAGAAGGTCGTCACTCCCGAAGATGCTAAAGACATCACCGACATTCAGGGGCATCCGATCAAAGATGCTGAATCTGATGTTACAAAATTTATAGATTATTACGACAGCAGCGATGAAGTTGTTAAATCGGAAGTGTTCTTTGCTGATAAGTTTGCCGATGAATCCAAGATTAAGAGAACCATTTATTTCCTTGACAATAATTTGAAGAAGATGACAAAGGAAGAAAACTTCTATACTGACAAATATGCCGATGAAAGTGGCGTCAGTCAAGGAGTCGTATACTTTGATAGTAATGGTAAGAAGACTAAGGCCGAATACTCCCATACGGGCAAATACACAGATACGTATGGGATCGTCAAAAGCATTCGCTACTATGACTCACAGGGGAGGACTGCAAGAAATGGCGGGGTCAGGCTTCCTTTTTTTGTTCGCATTGGCTTTGGCAGCACCTGCGTTGGCTTAGGAATTCACCCTTCAGTTTGAATGGGGGAATATTCCCCTCTGCACCTCGGGCGGCCCTAATGTTGTTGCCAACCCAAAGTTCGTGCTTTCAAATGTGCCGCATGGGTGGCAGGGTTGTCCCCGGAGCGGCAAGCTTTCCGGCTTATGCCTGTGGTATACTTTCCCATGGGCGATACAAACCTTTTCCAGCCTCTGACAAAAGAAGACAAGATTACCGTATTTCTTTACAGGACAGGAATATTCCTCTCTACCCTGATAATCAGCATATCCGCATTCATCATTTTCAGAAGCCTTCAGTCGGAGGAGACACAGTTTTTTCCGTTTATAATTTCAGGCCTTAGTATGAATATAATGCTTCTTGTCCTTTATTTCAGCGTCGGCCTCAGCGTTTTCTTCATCCATCTTTATATCGGGCAGTTTTACAGGACGCTTAAAAAGGTTTATTACCTGGCAGTCGTATGTCTGGCTGTCCTGTTCTTTATCGGACACGGAAACCCTGTGATGCCGCTTTTCAGGGTGCCGCCGTACGGCGCTCTGCTGCTGCTCCCTGTTACCCTGTGTCTCGGCTTTGTCACGGCAAAAGAAGCGTTTTGCTTCAGGCTTATGGAAGGCTATATCCTCGCGATAATGATGCCCGCATATGTCTTCTTTTATTCATTGGGGGCACTGGCAGGGAAAAGCGCCGCATACATCTTCATCTTTATCGCCGCCCTGCTGGTCATCTTCATGTTCAGGAAGATCTTCATGCCTATGCACTATGACATCGGCGACAAATCAGCCTACCAGCCTTAGATACAAACAGTCTCAAAATAATATCAACATTTATTTATAAAATCCCTCCTGACCTCCCTTTGCCAAAGGGAGGAACAATTCCCCTCTTTGGCAAAGAGGGGCGAGGGGAGATTTTCTGATTCAATTATGAGGCCCTTAATAATTCCAATGTCATAACCACCCTTGCTGCTGATTCGTAACAAAAGAAAGGCAGGACTCAAACAGCCCTGCCTTTCCGGTTACAATCCATCCGGCAACCCATCAGTCAATCAGATTTCTTAAGGTCCATACCACATTTGCATTTGCCGGGTTTGTCTGAAACAGTATTACACATGCAGGAGCCTCCGCAATTGCAGAAATATATCCCTGTTCCTTTCAGGCTGACTCTCTTCACAGGATTGCCGCATCCGCATTTTGTCGGGTCTTTTGGATCAAGGCTGCATTTACAGCCCTCTGCGCAGGTGCAGAGCAAAGCCTCATCCCCCTCAATCTTGAGAACATGCCCCCATTTCATGGGCTTTCCGCATTTGCAATTGCCGGGTTTTGTGCTCACCGAGTTGCAGTGACAATCAGGCCCGCAGTCACAGTAATAAAGGACATCCTGTCTTTGTTCATCTGCCTTTGCAGATCCCATGAATGCGCAGAGCATAACACCCGCCAGCATCATGAACAGCAAAATCTTGACCGGTTTCATCTTCTTCCCTCCTCTCATAATGTGATTTATATTATCTTTCTATCACATTACCAAGTGACTGTCAAATCATGAAGGAAGTCAGAAGTTCAATAGCGCGGAAGTGAGGAAGAAGAGGCAGTAACTGTTCACTGTTTGAGCTTACTCAGCTGAAATTCTGCCAGCATAAATTACTCAGATATTTTGTAAAGTTGACGTCATAGGCCTGTTGCAAAGTCCTGGCCATCTGGCGGTATCCGGCCATGTCCTGAGAAAGCAGCGGCCCTGTAAAACCAAAGACAACAGCGTTCCAGGATGCCTCATCAGGCAGGAGCTTCAGGGTGCTGCCCTCAAAGGTCTCCTCAATAGCTGAATATAAGGCAGGGAAATTGTCCTTAGGCCTGCTCCAGAGATTAAAAGAGCATACGCCGTCCTCCTTAAGCCTCTGCCTGCACGCAGCAAGAAAGGCCCTCTCAGACAGCTCGGCAGCAGGGCCATCATTGTCAAAGGCGTCAACAATGATCAGGTCATATTTATTGAAGCCCTCATCCAGCCGCATTATGAAGTCCTGGCCCGCTGCATGGTATACCCTCAGGTTTTTGTTCTTCTTCGGCAGTAGAAAAAAATCATACGCCAGTTCAATGACCTGCTGCCTTATCTCGACAACATCGACAGCGCAATCAGGAAAGGCCCTCAGCAGAAAGTGGACCAATGAACAACCGCCGAGTCCAACCAGGAGGACCGCACCGGGATCCTGCTTAAATATCAGGCCGCATATCATTGCCTGGTTGTAGCCTTCGATCAGGCTGCCCGGCTTGTCCAGCCGGAGGCTGCTTTGCAAAATGCCTTCGCCGAAATAAAGAGACCTATTGGGCCCTTCGTCCGCAACTATTATCTCTCCGTATTCGTCCCTGCGATGGCAGACTATTTTACCCTTTATCCTTCTTTCAGCCATGTTATCTCCATGTCATTATATAATTAGCGTTCAGGCAGTAAACTCAGATAAGACAAATCCACACAGCACAGCGCTTTCCCTGAGCGCGTCATTTCTTATGCTCAATTATACATAACCTTTGCCTAAAGAGCATGAGACTTTAAAAAAATATAACTACCGCCGGTAAGAACTGAAGAAAAGGGCTTGTCTGCTAAAAAAACTGGGACTCTGAACCGGATGTATAGTAAACAAAAACGAAGAATAGAAGACAAAGGAATTTTTATTATTGTAATATAGAAAAGACTGCTGATATTTACAGCCATAATAAATTTACCGGCTCTTATCGGGTCTTCAGGTTGAGGAGGGATTATTATGAAATCCGTATATTATATAGCGCTTATCACCCTGCTGCTGGGGCTGGGACTCTCTGTCCCTGATCTCCATGCTGCTCAGAGAAAACCTGTTGTGCTGTTTGACCAGGGCCATGGTCAGGCGTTTGTCATAGAAAAAAGCGGAGACTTGCAGCTCTCCGGCCTGGCAGAACTCTTCAGTAAAGCCGGTTTTGAGGTGAAGGCAGGCACGCAGGCCATTACCCCGGAGCTTCTCTCCGGGATTGACTGTCTTGTAATATCAGGCCCTTTCAGGCCTTTCACGACTGAGGAGGCCGGGGCTATCAGAAATTTTATCAAGCAGGGCGGATATGTCTCAGTCATGATCCATATTACTCCCCCTGTGCTTGAACTGTTAAAGGAATTAGGCATATTTACAACAAATGGCCCTATCAATGAAGTCAAGAATGTTATTGGCGGCGAGGGAAAGGACTTTACCGTCAGCCGCCTGGCCCCACATCCTCTCACAAAAGGACTGAGAAGATTTTCAGCCTATGGTGTATGGGGACTGAATCCTGAGTCAGACAGCGCAAAGATTATCGCAAAGACCAGTCCCAGGTCCTGGGTTGACCTCAACAGAGACGGCAAATTCAGCTCAGGCGACGCAGCGCAGGAATTCGGGGTCATTGTTGCAGGCAACCTCGGCATGGGCGAATTTGCCGTCTTCGGCGATGACGCTATATTTCAAAACAGATTTCTGAAAAAAGACAACCTGCTGCTCGGGAAAAATCTTGTGCAATGGATGCTCCAGGGGCACTTAAAACGGATTTCCATATAAGATAAATACCGGAAGTGCACGAGCTGTAGACGTATGAGCGTCCGGTTTTTTGAGCTAGATGATCCCTCTTTTTCGTAACTCCCAGAAGCACTTTGCTGTTGCCTGTATGTCAACAGAAGCATTGTGCGCCTCTGCAAATCCGCTTTGGAAAAGTATGTAATGCAGTTCTGAAAGCTTGGGCCATTTGTATCCGTACGGCCCGTCGAGCTTGCAAAAATGCGTTGTCTTAAGCATGGTGCAGATCCTGTTTTTGCTGGTAATTACATTAGGCATTTTATGCCTGAGGAATTCAGCACCGACAATATTTTCGTCAAAGCTCATATTATGTGCAACGAGAATTTCCGACTGCTCCAGAAGCCCGTAGAATTCACTCAATACTTCAGCTAAAGGAGCGCCCTCCCTGCAGGCCCTCTCATGAGTTATCCCGTGAATGCCGGAGGCGCTTACAGGAATAGTGAAACCCTCCGGCTTTATGATATGGTCAGCGCTTAAAACCAGGTTGCCGGAATTGTCGTAAAGAAGATACGCAAGCTGGACGAGTCTTGGCCAATTGGATAAATCGTGGACAGGCGCCTTCCAGCTCCTGGGCAGACCTGTTGTCTCAGTATCAAAAAATAAATACATTCTTAATCCTCATTTCTCGGCAATAATGTCCCATGCTCCTGGTAACAAATTAGTATATTCAGAGCTAACGGCAATGTCAAAATTACTTATTCAAAAATCGTAAGACTTAAGTCATGGGTTGGAAATTTCCATAAAATCTCCCCTCGCCCCTCTTTGCAAAAGAGGGGAGTAGTTCCTCCCTTTGGCAAAGGGAGGTTAGGAGGGATTTTTTCATGAAACAGCTTCACTGAATGGTTACCAAAAATTATGTATGACCGTGACAGAATTCAGAAAGATGCACGGAAGCAGTATACCGAATGACCTGTTAAAGACGATCAGGGTATGAAAAAAGGGAAGCAGGATCTATTCACCCTGCTTCCCTTTACCTGTTTCAGATCCCCTATCAGATAACAGTCACGCTGCTGGCCTGTGGGCCCTTTACGCCCATCTCCTCGGCAAAGCGCACCTTCATGCCGACCTTCAGCTTATTGAATTCCTTGTTCACCACACTGTGTTCATGAAAATAGACCTCAAGGCCTTCCTGTGTCGTCAGGAAGCCATACCCTTTTTCAGGGAAGATGGAGATTATCTGGGCCTGGGGCAGCCCCTCATGGTGTTTCACATCAAACCTCTGCTGACGTGAAAAGTCCTCCAGTCTCCTGCGGGCCGCCTGAAAGGCATCTCTTACCGCAACATAAAGGTCCTTGTTCAACTCCCTTTTCACCATCAACTCGCCGCCGGGGACCGTCATATAGATATTCACATTATAGAGTTTTCCCTCGTGCTGGTGCCTCTTGGGAGATTCAAGCACAACCCGGCATCTCATTATACGGTCATAATATTTATCCAGCTTTTCGGCTTTTTCTTCAATGTCTGTTCTTATCGCATCAGTGACCTCGATATCGCGCGCAGTGATCTGTAATCCGATTTCCATAAATACCTCCATTAATGTTCCTGTTTTCCATATGCCTCAGACAAACTGCCTGCTACTAAAGCACAAAGGACATTTCTGCTTACATGATATCCTCCCTTCAAAAAGATCAATTAAAGCTATTGTTTCTTTTAATAAGAAAACCGAACTATCACATCTTCATAATTGACAGTTCGGTCATTGCAATTCCCTCAGCATCCTCCTTTTCTCTAATTTTCAAAAGAGGTTCTGTTATATCGTATCTCTACTTACATATTTACCACTAAATGCGTCTTCTGTCCATCAATTTTTTGGTCAAAACATAACCTTTCAGCAGATCGGAAAAGAATTATAACCCCTCCTCACCTCCTTATCTTAAGGGGAGGAATAAAAACCCCCTCTTAGGGTAAGAGGGGGAAGGGGGAGTTATGATTCCAAAGGGGCTGGGCGAGTTATGTTCTCAGCTTCACTGAAGGATCACGTCAAAACACAGGTTATACAGCCACTACAGCCTTTATTTCAGGTATACTGTTTTTCAGTTCAGCCTCAATACCATTTTTCAAAGTCATCGTTGACATAGGGCAGGACCCGCAAGCCCCTACTAATTTCACCTTTACGGTGTTGTCTTCTGTTATATCCACAAGCTGCACATCTCCGCCGTCCCTCTGAAGAAAAGGCCTTACCCTGTCGATCACGCCCTGGACTACTGCTCTGTCAAGCATAAGAAACCTCCTTGTCTGCCGAATTTTTTTCTATAAATATTTTACATGATTTTGCTGTTTCAGGGAATGATTCAAATCATACTGCTTGCATTATCCCATAAGAACTCATTAACAGTCTCATAATAATACGAACATTTATTTGTAAAATCCCTCCTAACCTCCCCTTGCCAAAGGGAGGATTTATGCCCCTCTTAGGAAAAGAGGGGTTAGGGGAGATTTTCTGTCCATTATGAGACCGTTAATATATTCATTGCCTGCTTCACCAAAGCTGCCAGCCTTGTACCTAAATCATCCATGTTTTTTGCCATATTCAAAAGGCATCTGGTATTCTTTATTGCATCAAACAGTTTTCTTCAATCACAAAAACAAAGGAGCTGCAGACATTGGCATATTATGAATTAGCTATTACCGCCCCGGATGAATCGCGGGATGCGATCATCAATAAAATGACAGAGATGGGATCAACAGGTTTTCTTGAAAAAGACGGCAAAATCCTCGCCTACTTCGAGGGGAACGCTGATATCGCGGGTGTCTGTGACGAACTCTCCGGGTTCGGGGATGTCCTCAGATCATCCGGGCTGGACCCTGTTTTCTCTTTTGAATATTCCCTTCTGCCTGAGAAAGACTGGAATGAAAACTGGAAGAAAAGCTTCTCGCCTATTGATATCGGTGAGGACCTCACAATAATCCCTTCCTGGCTGAAAAAAGACACCGACAGGATCCCTGTGATCATTGATCCCGGCATGGTCTTCGGCACAGGATACCATGAGACTTCCCAGACATGCCTTATCATCATGGAGAAAATATCCAAAGAGGACCAAAAGGAGAGTTGTCTGGACATCGGGACAGGCAGCGGAATTTTGGCGATAGGCGCGGCAAAACTCGGGTTCAGACACGTAACGGCCGTTGATATAGATCCCATGGCTATAGATGCTGCAAAGAGAAATGTTGAAGAAAACAGCCTTTTCAATGTGTTGATAAAGGAAGGGGACATTACAGCTGTTGCGGGGTCCTTTGATCTTATCGTCGCAAATCTTCTTTCAGGCATACTGGTAGATATAGCCCCTGAGATCGTATCGAGGTTAAATCCCGGAGGAAAGGCCGTCCTCTCAGGCATGCTTACAGACCAGGAAGGTGTTGTAATAAAGGCATTGGAAGCAGCAGGACTCACACTAATCGAAACTGTCGTCAGCGGGAAATGGGTAACACTGGTATTTTCAGGATGATCCTGAGCTGGTCCAGGGTCAATTGCTTTAATTAGTGTGTGTATATAAAGCAAGAAGTTGTCATCCTCGGGCTTGCCCCGGGGATCCAGGACATCTTGAAAACAATGGATTCCCGATTAAGGACTTCGGGAATGACGGAGAGAAAAAGAGGTTATACACAAACTATAATTAATCAGGCGGGAGGGGAATTATGGGTGATGATTTGAACGATGCGGAGATCGGACAGGAGAATCTTCAGATCTCTGAAGAGGAACGTCAGAGAATCGTCTCGATCTTAAACAAGATGCTCGAAATGGGGATCGGCTCAATATATGGACAGGAGGAGGAGGGCCTGCCTGATGCTGTCATTGACTGCCGGTCAAAGATACAGGAGTGCAGGGCCGCATGCTGCACCCTCACCTTTGCCCTGACCAAAGATGAGGTGCAAAAAGGGATTGTCAAACATGACCCGGAGAAACCTTTCTTTATCTCCAGGAACACGGAAGGATACTGCACACACCTGGACCATAACTCCCTGGAATGCACAGTCTGGAATGACAGACCCTTGAGATGCCGCAGATACGACTGCAGGGAAGACAGGCAGGAATGAAAATCCTTAGAAGCAGAGTGGAAGACTTCTCCTATTTAGTTCCTATTCCCTCTTTCCTGAAACAGGCAGACCAACCTCCCTGAGGACTGCCATCGGGCCGCAGCTCTTCACCCTCTCCATCTGCTCTTTGTCCCTCACCAGCAGCGCTCCGGCAAACCCGAGCGAGTTGACCGAAATCGAGTCAAAAAACTCATGTGACCTGGGAACAAGCAGCATCCAGTCCTGTGCAACAAGCAGACAGTATGGACCTGACTGTCTCTTGATCCCTCCCTCGTCAGGAGAAGCCATACCAGCTCTGTTAAGCATGGCGCAATAAAGCGCGAAGGTCTTCTCCACTGCTTCAGACCGTGCTTCCACAGTCTCAGGTCCGATGCGCGCAAACACATGCAGAAAAGGAAATGCAGGTACAGTTCCAAGTCCGTCTTTATAGCTCGCCTTTGCCAGCAGGGGCCCGATCGGGACCTGCGGGCCTTCAGGTGCAAGCGGAAGAGGAACAATCTGGATGTGCTTGTGTTTCTGGCTGGCGCCTGCAGCCGCCCCCCCGTTATAAAATCCGAGGCAGCTGTATTCTGCCATACAGGTCAGGAGCGCCTTGAAATCATCGGGAGTAAGGAGGGCCTCCTGGTCCTCAAATCTGCGGGTGATGATTAGCAGGTGATGCTCCACAACATTAAACTTGTTCAGGATCGCAACATGGGTGTCCGATATATCTGCCACGAAAAGGTCATTCTCATATGGCAGGAAAGGGTTTGCCTGAACGCCTGTTGCAGCCGACTCCTTCTCCTGCTGTCTGCTTCGCCTCGTCTTTCAGCCTGAGACCTGATAGTATCCTGACAAAAAAGCGCATGCCGCAATCTTCAATAAATTCATATTCGGTTGGAATAGGAAGCAGTGCGCCGGTGCTGAGGGCATTTTCAGTTACACCCAGAATCTTCTGCCATAAAGTTCCCTTCTGAAGTGTCATGGGAAGAAGATTCGGGTCAGGGATTGGCCCATTTGAGGAAGGCTTCAACAACAACCGGATCAAACTGTGAACCCGAGCATCTGATGATTTCTTTAACAGCGTCTTCTTTGGAGTTTTTCAACCTGTATGGTCTGTCGGAAGTAAGCGCATCAAATGTATCTGCTACAGAAAGGATCCTTGCCATAAGCGGGATCTCTTCCCTCATTAAACCGAAGGTGCCGCGGCCATCCCAGTGTTCATGGTGGTACTTTATACCGAGAATAACCTCCTTGAACTGTTTAAGTTCTTCAAGTATTTCAGCGCCGACTGTTGCATGTCTGTTGATTTCCACCCATTCACTTTCATTGAGCATTGTGCCCTTATTCAGTATTTCCTTTGGAGTAGCTATCTTTCCGATATCATGCAGCAGAGAACATATTTTGAGTTTATCCAGCTTTTCAGTTTCAAGTTCCATAAGCTTTCCGATTTCTATGGCATACTTTGTTACGCGTTCGGTATGCCCGGCTGTCCAGTACGAAGTGGCCTCAAGGGCTTTGACCAGACATCTTATAGCGCCCACAAGCAGGGCCTCCAGTTCTGAATAGAGGGAGGCATTTTCTATCGCAAGTCCGGCCTGCGTTGATATCGCCATAAGCAACTTGGAGTCGTTGGAAAAGAATTCTTCATCAAACGCCTTGTCAGCAACAACAATGGCCCCGACAGCCTTCTTTTTCCCCAATATAGGGCATACCATCAACGAGCTGATGCCGGGGATATAATCACGATATTCGGTCTCTTTAATCCTGCAAAATGCAGAAGACTTTCTTGCCTGTATCGAGTTCCAGAGGACCCCGTTGTCCCTGGCAAACTGTCGCTTGCAGTCCCACTCCCCCTTATAGGCCATTGTATAGAGGTTCTCAGCCTGCTCATCAAGAAAAAGAACAGCCGCTGTTCTTACCCCGATCGTGCTAATGGCTTCATCCACTATCCTCGAACATATTTCATCAATGCTGAGGGTTGAATAAATTTCGGAGATCCTGTAAAGCAGCGACAATTCTTCATATGCGCCTGAGAGTTCCTGGACAGTCAGGGAGAGATCATTTTGTATATTATTCGTTTCCAATCGTTTCCTGGACCATCTCCAGAAGAGATTTTGGACTGAAAGGCTTTGTTATATATCTCGTTACACCGCACTGCAGGCCAAGCTGCTCGTCAGAGTCCTGTCCTTTGGCCGTAAGCATAAAGATGGGGATATCAGAAAGTTCGGAATCACCCTTTATCATTTTGCAAAGATCAATCCCGCTCAATTCGGGCATCATCCAGTCGAGTATTACAAGATTTGGTTTTTCCTTTTTTATCACCTGGAAGGCATTTCTGCTCTCTCTCAGGGTTATGACCCCAATTTTCGCTTTTTTCAGTTTGTCTTCAATCATCATAAGGATAAACGGTTCGTCATCGACGACAATTACCTTACTCACAGTATTACCCTGAAAGAAATACCGGGAATTATCCTGCTGTCTTCGTCATCCTTGGCCCTGATCTCCATAGTGCCTCCATGCGCCCTCATAATTTCATAATTACAGAAAAAGCCCGCCGAAATTATTTTACATACGCCCTCGCCCCAAAAAAGCGGGGCACTTTTCTAACGGGTATTGTCAAAGCTGTTTTCTTCAGATATGAATCAGCCATTGTCATAAAGCATCATCTCCGGAAGATCCTGTTTTCCGTGGACAGTTTTTCTTTGATGCTTATATTATCTTAAAATTGCAATTAATTATCAAGCATTGAATTCTGAAAAGTAGCGAACACATAAACCTGATATGTATTAAACCTGTCAATATCTGATAGCTCTTATATCTGATTATTTTCATAACCTCCTTTTGAATAATGCATTTGGGTCAGGACAGCAGCAGATAAACGACGGTAGATCACTCTGATATACGCGGGTTGGATACCGCATGACTTGTCTTCGTCGTGGAGCTGCCTCTGTCTAACAGTCGAGGGTCATCCTTGATACAGGAGCCTCATAGGTGGCCCGAGGGTTCTCCCCACCGGCTGTTGTCCTGGCCAAAATGCACATTTCATCTCTATGCGGTTGTCTGAAGGGGCGGAGAAACGATCTCATTCTTTCGGAGCCCCGCAAACCAGCATTTTATTGACGATACGCATATGCATTGTTTTACGCTTCTGCCCTGCAAACATTGTTCTTTCCCATAACCTCGCGGGCGATTGCCCAGATAAAGCCGGTCAGTTCCCGTGCTATCGCAGTACATGCCTGCACGGGTAGTTTCCCCTTATGAATAAGATACCAGTACCTTTTGCAGAGTCTTTTTTGTGCCTTCCATGCAATCGCCTGCACCTGATCGCTCGTCTTTTCAGCCTTCCGCTGCAGATGAGCTGTCTTGCGTGCCGGCAGCCGATAGCTCCAGGAGGATTCCGTCAATACCCGCCGTGCATGTCCATTACCTGTCTTGGTAATACCTCCTCGCTTTTGACTGCTGCCGCTGGAATGCTCGCTCGGCACCAATCCAAGATGCGCCATCAATTGACGGGGGCTTTCAAACCGGCTCATATCTCCTATTTCCGCCACAACCGTCATTGCTGTTATCAGGCTCACCCCTCGTAACGCCATCAATGCTTCCACCACACGCCCCAATGACCAGCCAGTAACTGCTTTTCTCATCTCCTCTTCTACCGAAGCCACCCGCTCCTGCAGTTGTTTTACCATATCCACATACTCCTGAAAGACGATCTGCTGGATGGGACTTTCAAAGCGTACTGCTTCCAGCCATCGAAAATACCCAGGTGTCCATTTCGATTTCCCGGAATATTTCTTGTCGTGTCTCAAAAGAAATCCGCCTAGCCGTTGCCGTGCATGACGCTCCATGCCCTTTATATCTTCACGCGCCCGCGTCAGGTCCCTTATCGCCTCCTGTTCCAGTTCCGGCACCCACACTGCCGTCAGCTCTCCTGCCCTATACAGCCTTGTCAGCATTACAGCATCCCTCCGGTCCGTCTTTACCCGGTCTCCTGCTTTCTTCGGGATCAGCGAAGGAGCTACCACATCACACCGATATCCCATACCCTTTAACTGCCTATAAACCCCATACCCGCACGGTCCTGCCTCATAACAGAAGGCTGTCCGATCTTTTTTCCCTGCCACTTTCTTCACCAGCTTTGCTATCGCCTCAGGGGTATTCATAATCTCCCCATAGTAACGGGGAACTCCTTCCTCCCCAACTATGGCTACCGCAATCGTCTCCTTGTGTACATCCATACCGATAAATGTGCTAAACTTTTTCATAACCTGTCCTCCTTAATTGTGGCTCTGAGCCTTTGGTTTTTTTGACCTTAAAGCTTAACCCACGTGCCTTAAGGTCGGACAGGTTTAATTCATTATGTCTAAAAAAAGCAGAATCCACAGAGACGCAGAGATCACAGAGTAAAATCAAGGAGTTGCGGGCAGGATGGGGGCAGCCAAATTGGTCAGTCCCCTATTTACCTCAAACCCGCGTTTTCTCAGCGTCTCTGTGCCTCCGTGGTGAATGAACTGCCGTTTTTAGGATAAACTGTCCGCTCAGAATTGAATAGCAGGGAGGCGCTATTGATGAAACAGAGTGAACTGCTACATACCAGACAGTTTATGTGCTCTATAACCGGACAATTCTATTTGTTGACAACACAATCCCTAAAAGAATTAAATTCCGATGTTGTCATACTGTTTTTTGTGTGCTAAAAGTAAGTATGTCCAAAAGAAACCTGATCCGGGACTTCCGATGTCAGAAAAGCAACTGATAGGCTATCTTAGACTGCTGTATGGCTCGTTCAAGACCTTCATGATGCGTCTCTTGCTCTGCCAGCGGTTTCCCTGATCAATAATCCGGAGGGAGAGAAAGGCCGGAGACCAGACATATGGGAAAATATAAACTTCCCGGTAAATATCAAGGAGGATTTATGATAGCAAAAATTCTTGTACCCACAGATGGTTCAGAAACAGCAAAGAAGGCCGCCAAATATGCGGTAGCCCTGGCAAAACAGACAGGCGCATCATTAATATTAATCAGTGTTATCGAAAAAGGTTTTTATGCGGCCCAATCCATTCATGCTACCTCCGCCCCAACGCACTTAATAGAGCCAATTGAAGATTATCTGAGGCAGGCGGCTGACGCTTTCCTCGGAGACGCTGAAAAATTCTGCGAGAAACAGGGCATTCAGTCAAAAAAGGTCATCAGGTCCGGACATCCTGTCGAGGAAATAATAAAAGAAGCAAAAAAATCAAAAATTGACCTCATTGTTATGGGGTCTCACGGCAAAAGCGCCCTCAAAGCTGCGGTCCTAGGCAGCGTTACATTCGGTGTCATACATGAAGATTCAAAAGTCCCTGTCCTTGTGGTAAAAAGGTGATGCAGTCATATCGTGTTGTTCGCCTCTCCCTCTGGTCCACTCTGAACTGCGGCATCGCGGCTGGAGGATAGCGTTTGATTCCGCTGAAAGACATTGACAGAAAACAAATCAGTTTTCCCCTAATTACAGTAATTATCATTGGTCTGAATGCGTTTGCGTTCCTCCTTGAATTGTCAGGCGGAGAGGATTTCGTTGTCCGGTGGTCATTGGTCCCTTCAGATTTTGTTTCAGGCAAAGACTGGCCGACTATCCTCACCGCAATGTTCATGCACGGCAGCGTGCTGCACATTGCCGGGAACATGATATATCTCTGGGCCTTCGGTCCTGTCATCGAAGACGCGATGGGAAGGGGCAGGTTTCTCGTCTTCTATCTGGCTGGCGGCGTCATGGCCTTTCTGGCGCAAATTTTCATTGATCCGGCCTCTACTGAACCAAACCTCGGGGCGAGTGGCGCCATAGCAGCGGTGATGGGGGCTTTCCTGATCACCTTTCCCCGTGACAGAATCCGCACCCTCGTTTTCTTCGGTTTTTTTGTGACCATTACGTTCCTACCCTCAGTCATCCTGGTGGGCTTCTGGTTTCTTCTCCAGCTATTCAGTGAATTCGGAACACTAATTCAAAGAAAACATCCAAGTGTGGCCTATATGGCTCATATCGGGGGCTTCCTGTTTGGCTTATTGTCAGCACGTTTTTTCGAGTACAGAAGCAGGAACATCCGGAGAGAGATATGACTCTAATTGGCCATGGTGAGCCAATGTTGCGTATACATATCACCCGGCCTCTAAGAGAAGGTAATATCATCCTGAGACCTGCGAGGATTTTTGATGCCCCCTTCCTGCATTACGGATTTGCCTCAAGGGATTTTCTGTCAGCAAACGGATTAAGCAGGCCTATCGCTTCCTCCTGGCTTACAACCTGGTGGTGGATAAGGAGGACGTTTGTCTTTGCATACTGTATCGTCGTAGATGGAAACCGCGCAGGTTTTCTTGGTATGCATTCTCTGCGTCCCGGCGAATCTGCTGAACTGAGCCTGTCGATCTTTGAAGAAGAGCTGCGCAGAAAAGGACACGGCAGCAGGTCATTTCATATTTTTTTGCGCAATCTTGAGAAACGCTCTCTGATAAAGATGCTGCTTGTGAGGGTCCGGAAGGACAATTTCATGGCCCTGTCTTTCTGGAAGAAACTCGGTTTCGGAGAGCTAAAAAAAGAGGACGAGGTCATCGTCCTCTTTTATGCTGTCCGGCCTTCGCAGACCGTTCCTGTGACAGATATTCCTGCCTATTTTCAGACCTCCTGATCTGCGCACCCGGCCTTGTCCTGTATCCGGCAACTCAATAAGCCTTCTTTCACCCGGAAGGCTGATATCAGGGGAACTTATTTCCAGCCGCTGCGCACGATATTCCGGCTCTCTTTGTACGGGAATTTTCTGACAAGCTCAGCCACAGGCAGTTTCTGGTCATTGTCCCGCATAAAATGAAGCAGCACGACAGAGGCCCAATAGTCATCATAGTATTCCGTGCCCTTCAACTGAACTGGGACGCCTTTTCTATTGACAGTGTGGCACGCGCTGCAGGTGACGGGTCCGGCATACTTTCCATCCGGGCTGAACTGGAGGGCCTGCTCGCGGGTCGTAATATCTACAGTCTTGTCCTTACCTTCATACCTTACTGGATACAAGCCGTGGATCGACTCGTGACAGGACTGGCACGCCACCTCACCGTGCGCCTTGGAATACCTGTAAAG
Source organism: uncultured Nitrospira sp. (assembly GCA_963801505.1). GTDB lineage: Bacteria > Nitrospirota > Thermodesulfovibrionia > Thermodesulfovibrionales > UBA6898 > JAOUFP01. The sequence continues at coordinate 5,059 of CAWDEY010000025.1, read as the reverse complement.
CGAATATTTATTCGGCTGGTCAATAGGGAAGTAATTCCCGCCTTCACTTTCCACAAGAGGAGCAATATGACAATCCGCACAATGCGGCTCACCTGCTGCCAGCCACCAGTCTTTCCCTGCAGATGCCCCGTCATAGGGTACTGCGTCTCCCTCTCCTGCATTCCAGGGAAGAAGCCGGAGCTTTCCTGCGCTGTCTTTTGTGGCCTTCACCATAGTAGCGCCTGAATGTTTTTCATAAAACGTTTTCAGGGGGTCTCCTTCAGCACCGACAACCGGATCTGCGAAGTAGGCCTTAAACTTCTTTTCATTGCCGTTTGCAACTGTTTTTATAACTTCCCCTATCTGTTTGTTTCTTAAAGTCGAGCCTTCCTGCCGGGCAGCATCCTTTAAGTCGTCATGTTTATATAGCTCTTGGGCCAGCTCATTGTGACAGTTTGAACAGTATAGTCCCCGCAATCCGGAGACCGCCTTGCTGTTTTCGTCCTTCATGCTAACTTCCTTAAAATACCATTTTCCTATTTCGTTGAGAAAAAAAGGCGGTTTCACCTCAGGATTGGTATGCGCATCTCTTCTTAAGTAACATCCGCCCCCCGCAGTCCTGACATCAACATTTGAGAAACGCGGGGTCCCCTCACTATCGGTTATACGGTAAGGGTTTGTTTCTTCGTTCATTTTCTCCTCATACCAGTGCGTTGGATGGCAGGCCTGACAGCTTTGGGTCCTGCCTGCCTTGTCCGGCATGGGAATGACAACCGCGTGGACCATATGAATAGACTCTGTCAAAGGCCTTGCCTTGACCGTCTTATACCCTGTTGCCCCAGGTCTTGGCTCCTGCAGGTTTCCGGATATATTGTCCCCATGACAATCCGAGCAATACACCGGGCCCATTGACCCGAGACGGTTTGTCGGGGCGTTCGGGTCATACTCTTTCATAAAGGCTGTCCCGTGGTGTTTATCATGCAGTTCCAATATATTAATTGTTGCCTGGGACTGTCTGGCCATAAATTCAGACATGTCCGGGTAATTCTTTTTCCAGTAGGAAAACTCCTTGTCCATAAGGGACAGCCCCTCACCACGGGAAAGTTTAGCTGCCAGGCCTTCCCCTGAGTGGCAGACGTAACAATTCGGTATATCAACAGGGTTAGTTCCGAAAAACTCGATAGGCTTTCCCTTGTCCGTGATAGCTTTACCGTCTTTGTCGTGAAGCTGGACCACAGAATACTGATAGGGCTGGAAATCCTTTGAAGTGATCGACCTGATCGTCCCCTTTCTCCTGCTGTCATTAAATGCCGTAAGGGGAAGTCCCAGCGCGTCCCAGAGATAGGACGCCGTGAGCGTAAGCGGCACATTCTTTACTTCAGGCACCATCGAGTCGGTGAATACCTTATTGCCGCCTTTGCTTCCGGAATATGCGAGATAGCCCCCTGCCAGGCTCTTGCCCGTTGGTCCGGAATCGATGTTGACCTGAATGTCTTTGCCGACATGGAGCCTCTTGGCCTCTGTCCAATCATCAGGGATTGTGCCTTCCAGGTCTTTATAAATAAAGAGATGCGTCCAGACGTAATTTGCCATACTGTCGCCCGGGTCATCCATCTTCCCGTTGCCGTAGACATCCTTTGTCACCTGCCAGTACTTCATTTTATTGCCCTCGCTATAGCTGTTGTCCCTTACGGAATAATGAAGAGAGAGCCCGCTGCCCGGTTCAACAAGAGCAGGCATTTTACCGCCTTCTCCGGTCCTGAATGCCTGTGCCTGGATACTGTTGTAAGGAGGTATGACACAACAGTAAGAAATATCAAATCCCACGCAATGCATGCCGAGTTCGTAGTTGATAAAAATGCTGTACGGGTGACGGGGATTAAAAAGAATGGTCTTTATTCCCTGAAGAATCTTTACCTGTTGTTGTTTTCAGAAGCTTCAGACTAAAAGGTGGATTGGGTCCATAAGACTTGTCCCGGGTATCGGAGCCCAGAGCTTCGGAGCCCAGTGCAACTGTCATAGTGAATAAAAATACCGGCACAATAAAAAATGCGACAACTGCTTTTTTCATAATAGCCCCCCTGATAAGGTTAAAGATTACTACCTTCATTTTATCGTTTGACTGATCGTTGTCAAGCTAAATCATTAATTGTAATCAGTAATTGAAGGAGACAACAGACAATAAATAATCTCGGCCTTATTGTAAGTCTCTCCTTTCTGTGTTATAAATATACAAGACTGCAGAGGCGCCGGTAATATTATTTAACTTATTTAAGGAGGAACCAATGAAAAAGATATTTACGGTAGTACTTACAGCAACTGCCCTGTTTTCCTTCGTAACAGCAGGGCTTGCCAAAGAAGAAGCCAAGGCAAAATCAGGAGAAGAGCTTTTTGAGACACATTGTGCTGCATGCCATCCTAAAGGGAGAAATATTATAAACCCGATGAAGACCCTGCACAAAAAAGACAGGGAGGCAAATAACGTCAAGACGTCTCAGGACATCATAAACAAGATGAGAAATCCCGGGCCTGGCATGACGCAGTTTGACAAAGCGACCATATCGGACCAGGACGCCAAAGAGATTGCCCAGTACATTATCAAGACATTTAAATAATGTCTTCACTAAACGTTGATGCCTGCGCCTGGGTCTCATGCGTCCGCCCGTATTTTTAGTGCAGTATTACGCGAAAAAAATAATACTAGCGGTGTTTTTCTATACGGTCCTCCTCGTCTGGTGCCGCTGCTGGACAGCAGACACTAAAAAACGGGATTGACGAGATGATTGGAAAGACGGTCCCACGGGATTTGATCCTCTTTGACGAAAAAGGGGGTAAGGTGTCTTTGCGGCAATTAACGGACAAACCGGCAATTATCTCGCTGGTCTATTTCAGCTGCAACAGCAGATGTCCGCTTCTGCTGGGGAACCTGGCAGAGACACTTGGAAAAGTGGATATAAACCCTGATGACTACCGTGTTATCACCATCAGCTTTGACGACAGGGACACGCCGGCCCTTGCCTCTGAAAAAAGACGCAATTACCTGAAGGCCACAGGCAGGCCCTTCCCTGAGACAACGTGGAGATTCCTGACCGGTGATAAACAAAATATAGCTGATTTCACCAGGGCCGTAGGATTTACATTCAAACAAGAGAAAAACGGATTTTCGCATCCGAGGGCGCTCATCTTTCTTTCTCCGGGCGGTACTGTTTCACGATATCTCTACGGGATGTTATTTACCCCCTTTGATATCACGATGGCATTAAAAGAGGCCTCTGCCGGCAGCGCTTTTTAAATGCGGACAGACTGTCACTTTTTTGTTATAGTTATGACCCTGGAGAGAATAAGTATATTTTTAATCTCGCACGGTCCTTGGCTGCCATGCTCTTCCTTGTCGTGATTTCCTCTTTCGCGATCTTTCTTATGGCCCGCAAAAAGAAGGGAAAAACATGAACACTGCTGAAGAACAGATTGCGGCACCCCTGAGCTTCTATCACACGACGGGTAAATACAGAGGTCTCCTCTCCTGGATACTCTCGACCGACCATAAGAGGATCGGCATCATGTACCTCGTCGCAGTCCTTTCGTTTTTCCTCGTCGGCGTTGCCCTGGGCCTGCTGATGCGCCTCAATCTTATCGCCCCCGGAAAGTTCATCTCCGAACGGACCTACAATTCCCTCTTTACCATCCACGGAGTGATACAGATTTTTCTTTTTATCATCCCAGCCATACCAGCTTCCCTGGGGAATTTCTTTCTCCCGATACTCATAGGCGCCAAAGATGTTGCATTCCCGAGGATAAACCTTATGTCCTGGTGGTTCTACATGATCGGCGGGGTTTTGGTCGTAATGTCCGTCTTCATCGGCGGAGGTGCCCCGGACACAGGGTGGACCTTTTATCCGCCCTACAGCATCAGGACGACCGCCAATATCTCCCTGGCCCTCTTTGGGGTCATCATACTCGGTTTTTCATCAATCTTTACCGGTCTGAACTTTATCACCACTATTCATCAGCTGAGGGCCCCTGGCATGACTTTTTTCCGCATGCCCCTTTTTATCTGGGCCCTTTACGCGACCGCATGGACACAGGTGATCGCGACCCCGGTGCTCGCGCTCACACTCATGCTTATAATTTTGGAGAGGGCCTTCGCCATAGGCTTCTTCGAACCCTTGCTGGGAGGCGATCCCCTGCTGTATGAGCACATGTTCTGGATTTATTCCCACCCCGCGGTCTACATCATGATACTTCCCTCTATGGGCGTGGTCACCGAGATCTTCCCTGTTTTTTCAAGAAGGACGATCTTCGGTTACAAGGCGATCGCCTTTTCCAGCCTGGCGATAGCTTTCTTCGGCTATGTCGTCTGGGGCCACCACATGTTTACGAGCGGGATGAGTGATATATCGAGGATAATCTTCTCTTTGATTACTTTTATGGTTGCGGTGCCGACAGGAGTAAAGGTCTTCAGCTGGCTGTCGACCCTGTATAAGGGGTCTATCCGGCTGGACTCCCCGCTTCTTTTCAGTCTCAGTTTTATCTTTTTTATTTTCGATAGCCGGACTGACAGGTCTGACCATCGGCACGCTTTCTTTGAATCTCTATCTCCACGGCACGTACTTTATTGTCGGACATTTTCACTACACCATGTTCGGCGGCGCGGCCTTCGGCTTTTTTGCCGGGATCCACTACTGGTTCCCCAAAATGACCGGGAAGATGTTCACGAAAAGACCGCGAAGGCTGCGTGGGCGATCATGTTCGTTGGTTTTAATGTGCTTTATTTTACGATGTTCATCCTCCGGCCTGCAGGGAATGCCCAGAAGATATTTCCAGTATCTGCCCCAGTTCCGTACGAACCATATCATCTCGACGGTCGGTTCATGGATACTCGCTGTGGGACTTATACTTATGTTTTGGAACCTCATACGCGCGGTCTTCAGGGGGGAGAAGGCCCCCATGAACCCCTGGGCGACGACCCTTGAATGGCAGATAGCCTCTCCTCCGCCAGCGGAGAATTTTGAGACTATCCCGGTAATCGAACACGGGCCGTATAAATATGATTAGTAATAATAAGGCAACGAAACAGCAG
>CAWDEY010000024.1:0-132914 GCA_963801505.1 uncultured Nitrospira sp. | reverse complement strand
ACTCAATTGCAGGCCCATTCTGCATCACCACACTCGCTTCGACCAGATTGACGAACTGGAACGTTATTGTGAACGGAAGGCCGAATCCGGAAGACCAGTAAGGCGAACGCCCGCATGCCCCTTGTGCCGGATGTTCATCCCGATCAACAAGGCAGTGATCTGTTCGACGATGCGAATTCTCGAGTTTGCCGCCATCAATTGCGCGCACCCCAGGGATAGTGCTTGCGAGTTCCATTGCGACTTTCGTCGCGTCGGGATTGTCGCTGCATACAATAATGTCGCACTCGACAGGATCGTCGCCGTTCAGCAACTCTGCAGAGATGTTTGAAACGCCGAGACATACCGACACATCATCCGGTACCAGTTCTGCCGTCTGTTGCGCGGCCGATCCTTGCCAGACCCCCAACGTACGCGTGGCTCGGCCGCCTACGCTGGCGGCCAAGGATTCGTGCATCAATCACGATGGTGCCTGTCTTCAACGCCGGCTTCAATTGTTTCAGCAGAGCTGCTTGGCCTTCGGAACGGTCAGCATGACCAGATCTGTTGCTAAGCATGCCGCAGCATTCTCGGCGCCCCATACCTTTCCATCAGGCACACGCGCCTGAATCTCCGCGGCTGTAGCATTCGCTCGCTCCGCATCACGCGACCCGATAACTACAGTCTCACCAGCCCTAGCCCAGCGTAACGCCAAACCGCGTCCCGCGGGACCCGTTCCGCCAATGACAGCAACCGTTCGGCTCACGCGAACTCCGTCAGGAAGGACTCCTCTGTCGTGAAGCTGTCTAATGGAAGTTTGATCGAGATTCGTGAGTACGAGGTATTTCGCTCGGCGGGAATCCTTCCGGCTTCAACGACGAGTGACTGAAAGTCTTCTGGACTGGTGTACTGCCCAGCCGTCGCGCCCGCCTCGCGCGAGATGTTCTCCTCCATTAGCGTTCCGCCGTAATCATTCGCACCCGCGTGCAAACACAACTGCGATAACTTACGGTTCACCTTTACCCATGAAACCTGAATGTTCAAATCGACCCGCCAGCAACACTCGCGCTAAAGCATGGACCTTCAAATGTTCCGCCAGCGTAGGACCGGAGCGCGCTAGGCCCTGTTGAAACAGCAGTGTGTTGTGATGAACAAATCCCAGCGGCACAAATTCCGTGAATCCACCTGTATCGTTCTGAATGTTGCGAAGTAACAGCATCTGATTCACCCAGTGCGCCGTCGACTCCATGTGTCCGTACATCATGGTGCTCGTGCTGCGAATTCCATTCTCGTGGGCCGTGCGGATAACCTCTTCCCACTGCGCCGACGACAGCTTGTTCCGCGACAACACCTCGCGGATTTCATCATCCAGAATTTCAGCAGCAGTTCCGGGTAAGGTGTCCAACCCGTTGTCGCGAAGCATGAGCAGATAATCCCGTAAAGGCATGCCCGTCAGTTCCACGCCATACACAATCTCCATTGGAGAAAACGCGTGTGTATGCATTTCCGGCACAGCGTTCTTCACTGAGCGCAATATGTCGCGATAATAAAACGGAGATAGCCCGTGGGGCAGTCCTCCCTGGATGCACACTTCCGTCGCACCCAACTGCCGGGCTTCCTTCGTCTTTCGTCCAATCTCTTCAAGAGTCAGGAAGTACGTGTCAGCCTCGCGCGGTCCACGGCTGAAAGCGCAAAACTTGCATCCTACGAAACAGATATTTGTGAAATTAAGATTGCGATTTACAACGTACGTAACGAGATTGCCACACTTCTCGTCGCAGTGTGTCCGCAGCAGCCAGCAACCCGAGCAAGTCATCGCCATCGACGGCGCCCAAACGCAGACATTCCTCGCGTGAAAGTACTCCACCATCTTGCGATTCCAGAACGCGCTCGAGCAACACGCGCACTGACGGGTCAGTTCGCGCGGCGACCCGCGACCATTCCAGGGAAGGGAAGTCTTCCAACTCCGCTAGAGATAAGGCTCTCGCCACGGCTCCTCCTTAAACGACTATCGAAACAAGTCTCTTGCGGCGGGCCGCAGCAACTCGCGCGCGCTTCCGGCACCCGCCTGATATTCAAACCCACGAACGATACAGGCAGGAATACCAGATAGCTTGCCGCACACCAAACCTGCGGCGCAAGCCAATTCATCCGCCACTGCATCCACGCTGACTTTCAACTCATACCCGTGCGGGTCGCGTTGGCCCCGGTGGTCTTGCAGCGGCTTCATGCCTGCAACGCCAATCGCGGACTCGGTTAAACCCTCGCGCCACGCGCGTCCCCCACTGTCACAGATGATTACGGGCACCGAAATCTTCAATTGTTTTTTCAATTGACGATGAAGCTTCGCCGCCGACCGATCTGGATCCTTCGGAAGGAGGAGCGCATGCTTACCGCCATCCACATTGGACACATCGATCCCGCTGTTCGCGCAGACGAATCCGTGCCGCGTTTCCGTGATCAAAACTCCCTTTCCCGCCGAACCACAGTCCTTGCCTCACGCAAAGCCAGTTCGGTAACTCGCGCATCGAGGTTATGCCGCTTGGCCCACATTTTCGACGAGCGAGCTGGCCATTCGTTCAGATCGACAACCGCGGCCTCAGCTTTTGACACCACCTTGTGTTTCACAACAAGGATGTCACCAGCCTCGATTTTTACTCGGACTCTTCGAGAAGCCTCTATGATCTTTCGAAGCAGTGAATCCCCTGCCCGAATTTCTCCCTTGACTCGCAAAGGAATGATGCGAAGTTCGCCCGCCACGCGCGGTTTACTCATTGGCGGCCATTGGATATCCGCTCAAATCCCACTGACGTGCCAAACGCTGCGCATGCCCATCCCCGTCCGCCAGTACCAGTTGCTGCGAAATCATCCGGACGATCAACGTCGAGCGCGATTCCCGGCAGTGACAATACGATGCAGTTCTTGCCGGTGGATTGAGCAGCCGCCAGGTGTGGCTTGAAACTGTCATTGCCAAAGCGAAGGGCAAAAAGATCGGCAGGACATCGAAACGCTGCGTTCGTTCCTCGGCCATCTGCTGCCGGCACTAGCCCGGAGCGCTTGTCTGGCGCCTTCGCAAAAATCTCGGCCAGTTCCCACTCCGCAATCAAGGGTATGTCCGCCGGAATCACCAAGGTGTTCTGGACGCCTCGGCTGACACAAACCCCTGTCGCCATTTCGATGGCGCCCGTCTCGCCAGGGTTGGTGTCGTCGCGGATGATCTCAAAGCGAAATTCGCGTGCAAGCTGGAGCGCGAACGGGTCGGAAGTGACGAGGGCGATCTCGGAATCGATCTGTTGATCAGCGCCTTGTCGCCATGATTCCAATGTCTCAAGCACGTCCCGCAACATGGCTCGCGCCAATTCGCTTCGCGCAGATTCATCTAGCACGTCTGCCAGTCGCTGCTTCGCGTGACTCAGATTTTTTACCGGGACAAGGATCATGATGGTTCCGACGCCGCCTGAGTTTTCGCTGCGACTCCACGCACGACCTGAAGCACGCTTTCAGCCAAAGCAGCCTTGTCTTCCGACGTTCGCATCACAGTTTTTGCGCAGTGGACGCGCATACCCAGTTTGTTCAAGCTTCGCGGCTGCTTGCGTGTCGCGTATATCCACGACCAGCAGGTCAAGAAAATCGTGATATGCCTCCGCAACTCCCGCGATGGAGACCGGCCATCCCTGCGATGCCATCAAAATTCCAGCAGGTCCAGCAACCGCCTCCCCCGCAACGATTGGACTTACCGCTGCCACTCGAGCGCGTGTCGACTGGAGTGCATCGCGTATGCCGGGAACCGCAAGAATTGGGCCGATGCTTGTAACCGGATTACTGGGCGCTAACAGAACCATTTCCGCCGATCGAATCGCCTCGATCACGCCCGGCGCCGGTTCCGCGTCTGCCGCTCCGGCGAATCGAACTTTCTCTACAGGATCTTGATACCAGCGCTGCACAAAATATTCCTCGAAACTGAGCTCGCCAACCGGCGTGCCGATTCGCGTCTCAACACGAGAGTTGCTCATCGGCAGAATCGTCGCCCTTACGCCCAGCTTGTCGGAAATCTCGGCCGTAACTTCACCCAGCGTTTTTCCCTCTGCTAGCATCTTCGATCGCAGAAATCTGCACCGCGAGGTCGCGATCTCCCGCATGAAACCAGATAGGTTGCCCGAGTTTGGCCCATTGCGTTCAAACAATAGAATGTGTCGCCTTTCACACCCCATCCGCGTTCGCGACTCAGCAACCCCGAGAGCACGTATGTGATCGAATCAATGTCCGGAGAGACGTATAGACCCCACCACATCAGGTCGTCGCCCGTATTCACGATCAGAGTCAATTCTTCAGGAGGAACAACTTGCCGAAGCCCGTCCACGAACTTTGCGCCACCAGTCCCACCTGTCAACACCGTGATCATTTTTTCCTCCACGGCCTGCGCCCACCTGCTAATCGCCTCGCATCCCGTCGAGCTATTCTTCGCGCTACTCATCGATGAACTCGCGTTTTAACCGCGAATCCGCCTCTAAGACCCTGTCCCCAAGCACTCCGTCTACTTGCGCGACTAGGGGCGCAACAAATTCCGGATAAATCGGCAATCGCCTCCGCAACTGATAACCCTTCGCTTTCGTTCTCTTCCTTAACTGCTCGAGGTGCGGCCATGGCTTCTCTGGATTGATGAAATCTGGCGTCAGCGGCGACACTCCGCCCCAGTCATTAATGCCGGCATCGAGCAATTCATCATACGTATCATCGGAGAGATTCGGCGGTGCCTGCACGTTGACATCCGGCATCAAGAGTCGAGTCACGGCAATCGTCCGCAACATCGTTCCTCGGTCCGGTTCAGGGCAGTTTCGCATCGGAATATCCGGTTTGGACCGAAAGTTCTGCACGATCACTTCTTGAATGTGTCCGTAGCGCTCGTGCAACGCTCTGATCGCGAGCAGAGTGTCGACCCGATCCTCAACAATCTCGCCAATTCCAATCAATAATCCGGTCGTAAAGGGAATACCTTGTTTTTCCCGCTTCTTCGATCGTGCGTAACCTTTTCGAGGGCTCTTTGTCCGGAGCGTTATCGTGCGCCGCCCCAGGACGCAACAAGTCGCTATTCACGGTCTCCAGCATCAAGCCCATGCTCGGCGAAACCCGTGCCAATCTTCGTAGCCATTCTGAACTCATCAAGCCCGGATTGGGATGAGGAAGTAGAGTCGACTCCTTTAATACCAACGCACACATAGCTTCCAAATACTGCATTGTGGAGTCGTATCCGAGGGCTTTTAACGACTCGCGCATTTCCGGAAATTGCGCTTCCGGCTTATCCCCGAGGCTGAATAACGCTTCCGTGCATCCAAGCTTCTCACCCTCGCGCACGACGGCCATCACTTCCTGCGGCGCCAGTCGTGCGCGCCGGGCTGACCAGGATCGCGTCGAAACGTGCAATACCCGCAATAATCACGACAGAGATTCGTAAGTGGTATGAAAACCTTGCGCGAATAGGTAACGACGCGGCCGTGAAATTGCTCGCGAGCAGTGCGAGCTGCCTGTCGCAGGTGCGGCAGCTCATCGTCATTGCAGGTAATCAGGCGTATCGCACGCTCTTTTGTCAGGCGATTGCCAACATCAAGCTCGATACGCCCCAACGCGCCCGTGTGCGTGGTGCCGGTCGTCATTGTCGATAGAGGACTCATGGAATTGCGCGTTGAAATGTCTTTGCAGACGCTCGATGGCCGAATGATACAGGATTTCAGCGTGTGTTCGGACGCGCCGCGTGGACGGCTCTAGCGTTGCGTTCCCATGAACGCGACCAATGGTCAAATGCTCAACATTTCACCACTTGACAAAGTGACCATTCCATCACACAATGCCGCCCCGACTAGCCCTCCCCGGCAAAATCGCATGGAGCGTTCCCAAATCCACCGCGTCAGTATCGCGGACCAGGTCGCTTCTGTCCTCCGCCAACGTATCCTCGATGGCGAGCTTCGGCCCGGCACTCCACTGCAGGAACTTTCTCTAGCCGCTTCCTCGGGGTCTCTCGCAATACGATGCGGGAGGCCCTTCGCATTCTCGCCCTGGAGGGCTTGCTCCACCGCAACCTCCATCGCGGAGTTGTGGTCTCTCAACTTTCCTTGCGCGATCTGCAGGAGATATATCATCTCCGTCGCATGCTCGAGATTCCAGCCGTTCTCTCCGCGCGTAAGCCGGACGCGGAAATCACCAACCAGTTGCGGCTTGCCGTCGAAAACTATGAATCGAGCGTAGAGGCAAAAGATTGGATTCGCGCTGTTGATTTTGATTTTCAGTTTCACAGTCTCCTGATTCGGTTTCATAAGAACAAGCGGTTGGAAATTTTTTACCAAAAGGTCATTGGCGAATTGCGAATGGGCATGGTCCTCGTGGATCGCATAACTGCGGTTGACCAAGTTGATGGATCAGGACAACCTTGTCTGTACCTCAGAGCTGATTATCACGCTTTCCGAGGAAATAGGCCGTTTTGTCGCAGAGAATTTTGGAAGGGGATAGAACACCCTGCCCGTCAGAACAGAGCCACCATCAAACCACAGAGGACACAGAGTAAGTGATGGATTATAAAGATAAAACATCAAATTAGTTTCTCATCTCTGTGCGCTCTGTGGTTAACGTTTTCAGGTGGTGGATTCCGGTTCTAGCAACTTGTGTGCTTTTCAAAACATTTTTTGTTATTATAGCAACCTGACTGAAATGAAAAAAAACCATAATGAAATACTTCCGGTCATCCTCTCAGGAGGATCAGGGACAAGGCTCTGGCCATTGTCACGGGAGCTCTATCCCAAGCAGCTTCTGCCCCTGGTCGATGAAAAGACCATGCTCCAGAACACTGTCATGCGACTGGAGGGCATAGCTGATCTGGCAGCACCCCTTATTATCTGCAACGAAAGCCACCGTTTCATGGTTGCTGAGCAGCTGCGCCTGATAAACATCAGGCCCTCTGCGGTTGTGCTTGAGCCGGCTGGCCGCAATACTGCACCTGCTGTTGCAATCGCAGCGCTTCAGGCGATGAAGGGAGGGGCCGACCCAGTCTTGCTGGTGCTGCCGGCAGACCATGTTATAAAAGACTTTGCTGCGTTTCACAACGTAGTGGAGGAAGGGGCCAGGCTGGCTGCTAGCGGCAGTCTCATTACCTTCGGGATTGTTCCGGATAAGCCTGAAACAGGATATGGATATATAAAGAAAGGCAAGCAAATAAAGGTTAAGGCTGAGGTTAAGGCAAAGGCAAAAGGACAAAAGGCGGAAGGAGAAGCCTCACTCATTGCTCATTGCTCATCGCTCATCACTGCCTTTAAAGTCGACCGCTTTGAGGAAAAACCTGATCTGGCAAAGGCGAAAAAATTTATCTCCTCAGGCGAGTATCTCTGGAACAGCGGAATGTTCATGTTCAGGGCCTCCGGGTACCTGGATGAACTCAGGAGTTTTGCGCCTGACATACTCTCAGCCTGCCGGAAGGCGCTCAAAGGGGCTGTCAGGGACCTTGATTTCACCCGGCTTGATGCTGAAACCTTTGCAGGCTGCCGTAGTGATTCCATAGACTACGCGGTCATGGAAAAGACTGATTCCGCGGTTGTTATACCCCTTGATGCTGGCTGGAACGATATAGGGTCGTGGTCAGCCCTCTGGGAAGTTTTGGAGAAGGACAACGATGGCAATGCTGTTGCAGGGGATGTCATAACTGAGGATGTCAGCAATTCCTTTATCTATGCCGGAAGCAGACTGGTAGCGGCAATCGGCCTTAAGGACCATATAATCATCGAGACAGCGGACGCTGTATTGGTCGCTGACAAAGACGAGGCACAGAAGGTAAAGAATATTGTTGCGCATCTCAAGTCGCAAAAAAGGGGCGAGGCGCTCCTTCACCGGAGGGTGAACAGGCCATGGGGCGCCTACGAGAGCATAGACTGCTCAGAGAGGTTCCAGGTCAAACGCATCACCGTTAATCCAGGGGCGTGTCTCTCTCTGCAGAGACACCATCACCGCGCAGAACACTGGATCGTTGTCAAGGGGACGGCACGTATCACCAAAGGCAGCGAGGTGATGACCATCACTGAAAACGAATCCACATATATCCCCCTCGGCACAAAGCACTGCCTCGAAAACCCCGGCAAGATACCTCTGGAACTGATAGAGGTCCAGTCAGGGAGCTATCTTGGTGAAGATGATATCGAGCGCTTCGACGACAGATACGGAAGAAAAGGCACAAATAAGTAAAAAGTAAACAGTAATTTAGTGAACAGAGTCTGTCCATAAAGAATAAGTTGTTGCCGTTTGTCATTCCGGCTTGTCCGGAATCTTTCTGATGGCTTTGAAGAAGGATTCCCGGCGCGCTTCGCTTGCGGGAATGACAGCTTGTATATCTTTGCTACTTACTTTTCACTAATTACATTTCACTTTTTGTTAAACATGAAATGTTTTAAGGCATACGACATCCGAGGCAGGATACCGGATGAGATAAATGAAGAAATTGTTTATCGCATCGGACGGGCCTATGCGGAATTCCTGAAACCTTCGAAGGTGATCATAGGCCGGGACATACGCCTCAGCAGCGAAGCCTTCAGTTCTGGCACTTGCCAGGGGCCTCACGGATGCGGGGGTGGATGTTTTTGACATTGGGCTCTGCGGTACGGAAGAGGTCTATTTTGCTACCTTCAATAACAGCATGGACGGTGGGATAATGGTGACAGCAAGCCACAACCCCATGGACTATAACGGCATGAAACTCGTTCGCGAAGGGTCCAGACCGATCAGCGGTGACACAGGACTGTTTGAAATAAAAAGGCTGGCTGAGAATAATTGTTTTCCCGAGGCAGCGGCAAAGGGGAAGACAACGTCACTGGATTGCAGGGACGCATATATTAGTCATCTGCTTGGGTATATCGACAAACGTTTTCTAAAACCTCTTAAGGTGGTGGTCAATGCAGGCAACGGCTGCGCCGGACCTGTGATTGATATCCTTGAAAAGCATCTTCCTTTTGAGTTCATAAAAATCAATCATAAGCCGGACGGGAGATTTCCAAACGGCATACCCAACCCGCTTCTTCCTGAAAACAGGGCGGCTACAATAAAGGCAGTACTCGACCATGGTGCAGACGCAGGTATTGCCTGGGACGGAGACTTTGACCGCTGTTTCCTCTTTGATGAAAGGGGAGAGTTCATTGAAGGCTACTATATTGTGGGACTGCTTGCATCAGCCATCCTGCTTAACCATCCGGGGGCAAAGATCATCCATGACCCGCGACTTACCTGGAACACCATCGATCTTGTCAGACAGGCAGGGGGCATACCTGTGCAGAGCAAGACAGGACATGCATTCATCAAGGAACGGATGCGGGCAGAAGACGCTGTCTACGGAGGCGAGATGAGCGCGCATCACTATTTCAGGGACTTTGCCTACTGTGACAGCGGCATGGTCCCCTGGCTGCTGGTCCTTGAAATAATCTGCAGGGCCGGAAAGCCCCTTTCTTCACTTGTTGGCGAAAGGATCCGCCTCTTCCCTGCAAGCGGGGAGATAAACCGCAGGCTAAAAGACCCTGTGGCTGCGCTCAAACGTATAGAGGAAAAGTATAGCTGCAATGTCGTTAATATAGATCATACCGACGGTCTGAGCATGGAATTTGAAAAATGGAGGTTCAACCTGCGCTCATCTAACACAGAACCCGTAGTGAGGCTTAACGTTGAATCAAGAGACGACGATAAGTTAATGAGGCAGAAAACAGCCGAAATACTCTCGCTCATTGACGATGAAAAAACAGCTTGATCTCCAGCCCTTCACTTTTGAGTGACAAACATAGCGGGCCTTCTCTTGCGTCTCTATCATCATGCTGCCTGCCTTTTATTTTGCAGCTGCTATAGCAGTAGAGAGGATGTCACCAGCCAGGCTTGACAGCACAAAGCCATGACCGTCAAAATAAAATTTTAAGGAATTCAGGGAGGCACTTTTTTTATGAGCAGTGACAGAAACATAAAGTGGCATAAGCCAAGGATAACGAAAGCAGACCGGTGGGGCAGCAACAAACACAAATCAACCCTCATCTGGATCACTGGGCTTTCTGCCTCTGGCAAGTCCTCTATAGCTGTAGAACTTGAGCGCAGACTGTTTAAGAGGAATATCAAGACCTTTGTCCTGGACGGTGACAATGTGAGGCATGGCCTGAACAGAGACCTCGGCTTTAGCCCTGAGCACAGGAAAGAGAACCTCAGGAGGGTCGGAGAGGTCTCGAAGCTCCTGGTAGAGGCCGGCGTTATAACTATTGCGGCCTTTATCTCGCCCTATGCCTCAGACCGCCAGGCGATCAAAGAACTATTCACCAGTGACAACCAGGAGTTCATAGAGGTCTACCTCAGATGCTCTCTTGCAGTATGCGAATCAAGGGACCCAAAGGGCCTCTATAAGAAGGCCCGCAGGGGCGAGATCCCGGACTTTACCGGGATATCACAGCCCTACGAGACGCCTGCAAGCCCGGATATAATACTCGATACAGACAGCCTGGGCATAGAGGAATGTGTCGATAAAATAATCACTTACCTCACAGAAAACAGGATTATATAAAGGGGCGTATGTCTTCAGGCAAAATGGAAAACAAAAGCAGTCTGCTAATCAATGCTGTTATCGCGGCGAAAAAGGCCGGCGACGCGGTCCTTGAGGTATACGGCTCTGCCTTTAGCTTTGAGCAAAAAAAAGACAGCTCACCTCTGACATTGGCAGACATGCGGTCTCACGATATAATAGTCGCTCAGCTCAATAGCCGGCAAGCCGGCAAGCTTCCCATTCTTAGCGAAGAAGGCAGGGACATCCCCTATGGAGAGAGAAAGGAATGGGAGTATTACTGGCTCGTTGATCCTCTTGATGGAACAAAGGAATTCATCAAGAGAAACGGTGAGTTTACTGTGAACATAGCCCTGATGCACAGGGACAGACCCATAATGGGGGTGGTCCTTGTCCCTGTAAAGGACGTCCTCTATTTCGCTTTGGAAGGTAAGGGGGCCTTCAAGCTCTCAGGCACCTCCGGATTAAAAAGCAGTCTCTCCTTTGAGGAGCTGAAAGGTCCTGCAGTAAAGCTTCCTTTGAAAACTGCGGCAAGAGCAGGGACTTTTACGGCAATCGCCAGCCGTTCCCATATGTCCAGTGAGACAAGTTCGTTTCTGGAGGGGCTGAAGAAAGAACACGGCGGGATAGAAATTGTTTCAGCAGGCAGTTCGCTTAAATTCTGTCTCGTTGCTGAAGGCACAGCTGACATATATCCGCGCTTTGCTCCTACCATGGAGTGGGACACTGCAGCAGGACAGGCGATCGTTGAGCAGGCAGGCGGCTCAGTGCTTCAGTATGGAACAGGCGGACCATTGAGTTACAACAAGGAAAACCTCCTGAACCCCTGGTTTATTGTCAGGAGTTAGGCGTCAGGCAGTCCTTACAGAAGTGGTATTTTATAAAAGCAAAGAGAGGGCTGAAAAGTGAAGTGGACAGAGGACCTATCAACAGGAATTGAAAAAATAGACGAACAGCACAAGGAACTCTTCGAAAAAATAAACGACCTTGTAGCTGCTGTAAGACAGAGTGTATGCAAATACAAAATCAGCGATGTGATAAAATTTCTCGAAGATTATGTGGTATTTCATTTCAGCGAGGAAGAAAGTTACATGAGGCAGTTTAACTATCCCGGTTACCCGGCCCATAAGGCCCAGCACGAGAAGTTCATCGCGAACTTCAAGGAACTCAAGAAGGAACTACCGAAACTCGAAGGCGGAAAAAAACCCGGCTCCTACGACCTTTCAGTCGAGACGAACCAGGTCGTAGTAGACTGGATACTCGACCATATCGCCAAGGTGGACAAGCAACTCGGCAAGTTCCTCAAAGGCAAGGTCTGAAATTATTCTTTGGACTCCCTGTTTCTCGGCCTTTTGTTGACCTCGAGCACCCTTTTTCTGAGGCGTATTGACTGGGGAGTAACCTCCACCAGTTCGTCTTCCTTGATAAACTCGAGCGCCTGTTCAAGGTTCATCGGCCGCTGAGGGATAAGCTGGAGAGCGTCGTCAGTGCCTGAGGCACGCACATTAGTCAGCTTTTTCTCCTTTGTTACGTTAACGTCGATATCACTCTCCCTCGAATTCTCCCCTATAATCATACCTTCATAAACAACTGTATTTTCCCTGATAAACAGCGTGCCCCTCGGCTGAAGATGAAATAGCGCATAGATCGTGCTCTTGCCGGACCTGTCAGATACTATAGCGCCGGTTGAGCGTTTCGATATCGGTCCCTGCCACGGCTCAAAGCCGTCAAAGATATGGTTGAGAAGGCCGGTCCCTCTGGTGTCGGTCAGGAACTGGGAACGGAAGCCTATAAGCCCCCGGGCAGGGATCCTGAACTCAAGCCGTACCCTGCCGTGACCGTTGTTCATCATCTTCTGCATCTTTCCCCTGCGCATGCCGACCTTCTGGGTGACAACCCCGACATAGTCTTCCGGGACGTCTATTACCAGATGTTCCATCGGCTCATGCAGTTTCCCGTCGACCTGCTTTGTAATTGTCTCGGGCATCGAGACTGACAGCTCGTAGCCTTCTCTTCTCATCATTTCGATGAGAATGGCAAGCTGGAGTTCTCCTCTGCCCATCACCTTGAAGGACTCGGTAGAAGTAGTGAAATCCACTTTTATGGATACATTATAGAGGAGTTCCTTTTCGAGGCGGTCTCTGAGGTTCCTTGAGGTAACATATTTCCCTTCCCTTCCTGCAAGGGGCGATGTATTGATCGAAAACAGCATTGATATAGTCGGCTCATCCACTGTGATCCTGGGAAGCGGCTTTGGGTTTTCGACATCAGTGATAGTGTCCCCGATATTTATCCCCTCTATGCCCGCAAGGGCAACGATATCCCCGACCGAGGCCTCTTTTAAATCCACCCGCTCGAGGCCCTGGAAGCCAAATAGTGATGTGACTTTGGTCTTTATAGCCTGACCTTCACTGTTTACCATCGCAACCCAGTCGCCGACCTTTGTTTTGCCTGAAAATATCCTGCAGATGGCCAGCCTGCCGACATAGTCATTATAGTCAATATTTGTAACAAGCATCTGAAGCACACCGTTTTCATCACCTTCAGGCGCCGGGATAGTCTTGAGGATCTGCTCAAAGAGGTCCCGGAAGTCAGTAGATTCCTGGTCCATGGAGAGCTTTGCGGTACCGAGCTTTGCATTGGTATATATGATCGGGAAATCGAGCTGATCTTCTGTAGCATCAAGGTCGATGAAGAGGTCATAGACCTCGTTTAAGACCTCCTGGATCCTCGCATCAGGCCTGTCGATTTTGTTGATGACCAGGATTGGGGGAAGGCTCAATTCAAGGGCCTTTTTCAGCACGAACCTGGTCTGGGGCAGTGGGCCCTCGGAGGCATCGACAAGCAGGAGCACGCCGTCGACCATCTTGAGAGTTCTTTCAACCTCTCCGCCAAAATCAGCATGTCCCGGGGTATCGATGATGTTTATCTTCGTCCCAAGATACTCCACGGCAGTGTTTTTGGCCATTATGGTGATCCCGCGCTCCCTTTCGAGGTCGATGTTGTCCATCATCCTCTCCTGTACCTTTTCGTTAGAGCGGAATAAGCCGGACTGGTTGAGCATCCCGTCCACCAATGTTGTCTTGCCATGATCAACATGGGCGATAATAGCTATATTTCTTAAATTTTCGCGTTTCAAAATGACCTCTTTTATGTTTTTATGATTTTAAAAGCGCCTGACAGATCCAAGCGGCTGGAGTACTGCACGAATAGGGCTTGACATTTAATGACCTATTTTAAACCTATTCCGGATAAAATTGCAATTTATTAACAATTGCTGCTTGCAAACAATGGTGCGAATATATTAAAATTATTGCTGTGCCGAAGTGGTGGAACTGGTAGACACGCACGTTTGAGGGGCGTGTGGGCGACCATGCGGGTTCGAGTCCCGCCTTCGGCACCATTATCTTTCCTGTAAATCAAATAGTTATCTTTCTGGAATCCCCAAAAACACCGTGAACAGACCGTGAACAAGATTTACTCTTTCTGCTTCTTCATCAGCTTCAGTCTTCATAGTCCAGACAAAAGGAGGAGAGAAAGTATTGAAACGGGGAAAGTGTTGTGAGGTCATGGAGGGGGGGATTTAAGAAGCGTATCTGTATTGTCTACCACTTCTTAAACATTTCGCCAAAAACAGAGAACAATTGTCATAGTTTTCGCTGTTGCAACGATTTAACCTTAACAAAGCCCCAAGTTTCAGGGAAGTCACAGATGCGTTACATGTGTCAGCATTATCATCACAGTACGGACATACTTCCTTTTCTTCAGTAATGTTCATTGCTATTTGATTCATGTCGTATACCTCCTTTCTTTATGTTTCAAATCCAAGAATATTTTATCGGATGGATGTTACAGGAGTATTACAGAAATATTAAGTTTTAAACTTCCGGCTTGTCAGTGTAGCGGTCCCCTTAAGGAGCCAGTGGTGAAACTTAAACAGCAAGCTAAAGCTCTAATTGGGGGTGATTACCCTCAGAGCAGTTAACAGAGAAGATAATTTCATGCTGTATTTATCAATTTTGCTCAATTCTTTTCGTGCTGCATTATCTTGACCTAATATTTTTAAATCATAAGCTCGTTTGGCTGTGTCATGGATGTCCGTATGCAATGAGACAAGTTTTTGTATTTCAACAGGAGAAGCATATTGTTTTATTTCATCGGAGCAAAGCCACTTTCCAAATCTACAAGCTTCCGGAGAAATTTTCGCAACATCAAAATCTCCATTTCCATCAATATATTTTTTGAGCTTTCCCTTCCAATGCAGATGAAAAAGAAATGCCTTAGAAAAGCCTTTAACCTTCATTATTTGTTATATAATATAAAATAATTTATTAACATCATTGTGATAGAGTCCCTTTTGGAGAAGACCTTCTAGATATAAGACAGATCCAAAAGCCTTGCGGGGAGTATTTAAAATACCATATTTGCAGCTCTAATGTAAAATCTCAATATGGCATCTAAGAAGAAGAAGACTAAGAAACTTCATCCCCTCTTATGGGTAATAGAACCGCTCATTGATGAACCCAGCTATCTGCAAAAGCATATGTTTGGGTGCCAAGCCTGTTATCTTCATGGGCGGTTAATTCTATTGCTTACTTCAGGGGCAGAGCCCTGGAATGGCTTATTGATTCCAACGGACCATGAGTTCCATGCAAGTATCCGTGAAGACTTTAAGACCATACAACAGCATACTGTCCTGAAGAAATGGCTTTACCTGCCTGAAGCATCAGAAGACTTTGAAACAGTAGCATCTGATATTGTTGAAGCTATAAGGATGAATGACCAGCGATTTGGTGTTGAACCGAAGGAACGAAAGAAACGGTAACCTCATGACTGAACCGACCATACAGTATCGTAAAGCTGTTCTCACTGACTTTGAGGGCATTCTCTTGCTCCAGCATCAGAATCTATTGACCACCCTTCAGGGGGAGGACTTAGCCCAAGGATTTCTTTCAATAGAGTATACCTGTCGGTATCAAGACCTATGCGAGACTTTTAATGGACAAAGAGAAAGCAGTACTATCAGTTATATAGCTGACTTGCCTTCCAGAAGAAATAATCTAATTGATTCTTCCTGTAGGCTTTGTAAGTGAAGTTAGTTCAGTTTTTTTTGACAAAACATCTTTCCTTTTGCTTATAATATTCCCTGCTAATCAAAACTTTAGAAAAGAAACCTCATGCAAAACAAACAAGATATAGAAAATTTGCCTGATGACCATCCGATTAAGAAGGCATTAAAAAATCTGGCAAATGATATTCGTTTATTAATTGAATTATCATTGCACGATGATTATTCTGCATGGGAAAAATGGCTACCAGAAATAGTAGAGGGTTCACCAATCAGGTGCTGGGAAATAAAAAAGTGTTCCAAAAGTGACTGTCCTGCATTTCAGAATACAAAAGTCCGTTGTTGGTTGGCGGCTGGTACTATGTGCGAAGGAAAAACAAGGGGGGAATTTGCCCTGAAGTATAAAAGCTGCACGGAATGCGATGTTTATCAAACCGCAGTTTATGCAAATCCAGTAGTAGAAATATATGAACATTTGATAACACTTGTGCATAGCCTGAAAGGAACGCAGGATAAATTAAGGACTTTGGCAATGAGGGATTTTTTGACCGGGTTGTATAACAGAAATTATTTCAATGAAACAATGGCAAGAGAAATAGAATATGCAAAACGTAACAACCAGGATATTCACATTATTATGGTTGATATAGATAACTTCAAACAAATAAATGATACTTATGGTCATCTGCACGGTGACGGAGTCCTGAAAGAGTGTGCTGCAATATTAACAAAAGCAACGAGAAAATCGGATGTTGTGTGCAGGTTTGGCGGTGATGAATTTCTAATAATTACTTCTATGGCAAGTGAAGATAATGGTAGTGCTGAAATCGTCTCAAGAATTCAACAATATGTTGAGGAGTGGAATAATGAGTTCGCAACTGCTGACTATGAATTGGTGGTGAGTATGGGTTGTTCAACTTTAGCTGAAGATGGACATTTATTAGAGGCATTACAAGAAGCAGACAGGTTAATGTACGAAGAGAAGAAGAAAAAAAGGGAACAGACAATAGATTTGTAATTTTATCGTTTAGGAGGAAACTATAGTGAAGAATGTTGCAGTCATTGGATGCGGGGCATATATGGACAGCGGGTATGGTTGTCCTGGGGAATGGAGATGCCTTAAAGCTGCTGCCCTCGGGGATGGGAACTACGAAGAAAAATCTAACGTAGTCGCTTTCTTTACCTGTGAGTGTCCTGGTCGTACCGTCATTCCCAATATTGGTATGTCCATGAAATTGTCTGAGATAAAACCTGATGTGATTCACCTGAGCTCCTGTATGGCAAAGTCGAAGCCGGGTTGTCCTTATACCAGTCCTGAAGACCTCGCCAGGATGATTACGGAAAAAACGGGGATTAAGGTGATACTAGGCACTCACGATTATCACTAAAATCACAGCTTTTACTAAAGCCTGACCATCTAAACTAAAAGGCATTAGCTACAAAACTTCAGCTTTTGTTTCTGCGGCTAAAATGACATCATTTCTGACGTTATGGTCTTGACGATAAAGTCGGGGTCAATTCCTATCGATATATCATCCTTGATACGTATTTTGATGACAGCCTTCAGCACTTCAATATTCTCCTTATTGTCATCCTGTATCCAGCCTACAAAGCTAAATGAGCCTCTATCAACCTGTGTGGATGGGTTGATATCGAGACATAAAAACCTGCCCTTTCCGGAGGGAAGGAGATATTCCGTGAGGCTGCCAAAGATATATATCTGGTTCAGAAAAATATACCGTAAAAATTATCTGGCAGGTTTTTGATAGTAAATCGAATCGGACTGACGAAAGTGACAAAAATATCAGGGGCGATAAAATTGTAATGGCGACCTGACCAAAAAATCGGTATGAGGGTATAGAAAAAACAATAATCCGGGAATAAACGAGACATTAACGGTAATATGGTAATCTATAAGAATAGGACTATGGTATTTTTTGCAAAGGGAAAGAAACTGTATAAAATAGCCATAAAGAAAACAGATGGACTATTTTGAGAAAATATTTAATAGTGTTTTGACCAAGCATGGAGGTTGTCTTTGAATCGGCCCAATTATTTTTCACAGCGTGAACATTCCGAATTTCATAATTGCCATACCGAAGAGAGCGTAAAGCAGGACATTGCTTTTCTTAGGGTGGTATATGGTGATAAGTTGCAGCTTAGTGAAACAGATGTCACAAAAGATTTTATTAATAATCTGAAGGTTATCAGTAAGGATATTTATTTTTTTATTGATGCGTTGGAAAAAGGAATATCACCTTATAACTACATCAAAGAGAAATATGAATTTATCCGCTACAGAATTCCCCATGCCCCTAATTTATTTTACCTGGCATGGAATGGATTAATAAAAAATGACAGCTTCAGAAGATTGTTATTGCAGACTTTCAGCATCAGTAAATTCAGTGATGTTTTATGTCCTCAGAATATCCCCTCTATTGGTTCTACAATGACACGCTATCGTTCCAAATTAGTTTTGGCAGATGATATGGCTGTTGATGTTAATGGTGAGAGACGGTTGTCCGGCAGAGTATTGGAAGACGGCAGCGGGCTGAGTATGAATGAGGGGATGGTATGGTTGCCTAATGGTAAGGCACTGCCGATGTTTCCACAAGCTTACGTACCAATGAATCAAACTCATGTTATTATGATAAGGCATGGCAAGTCTATTCATGAATCAGGTGGTGAGAACCCGGAATTTGTAGGTTCAGGTTGTTGGGATACCTGGGATAAAAACCGCAGAATATCAGGAGCAAGGAGTAATTTTTTAAAGATAGAGGGTACTGATACTGCAAAAGAATTAGGTAAAGATTTCAAAGTTGCTGTTGACGTACTTGATAAAGCCGGGTACCCTCTTTGGTTGTGGTCTAAAGATGCTCCAATACAGGTTTATGGGAGCGAATCAGAGAATACCGAACAAACAGCGCGTTATTTTTTGAAGGCATCCGGATACACCAATATGGCTTTTAATGCTTTATTCGGACTGAATTCACAAAAGTATGGTGGACTTACCTTCAGACACAAGAACGAAATAGTTGAAGAGGCTGTTAAAATTTATAGTGGCGGAAAAGAACCTACCCCGGAAACAAGGGCCAAAGTAGCTAAAATGTTTAAAAACAGGTTTTACCATTACCCCGAGGGAGAAACCCTTATCGAAGCAGATTGGAGAATTGCTCATAGTTTTGTTGATTTGCTGAACCGTAATTCAGGAAAGAGGATTCTTCTTGCAAACCATTCAGGAGCTATCAGAGTTTTTGAAGCCATTATTAGGACACTGGATTTTGCTGAATATAGCACAATAAAAGAATCACAAGATTCTATTCTTGCCCTATGCTATCAGCCGGGTCGTAATCTGCGCTACGATTATCTGCAGAAAAAAGAATACCCGCTCAGGGAAAGGAGTTAGCAGAAGGGTTGTGTCGGACGCATGGCAACCTATACTTAATAAGTACTTTGCAAAAACAGGAGACAATCATGAAATTGAAACAGTACCTTGAGAGCAGGGAAGGAAAGAGCATACTTTCCTCTGCCAATGCTGACGGCATGGTAACATCAGCAATATATTCAAGACCCCACGTCTTTGCTGACGGCACAATTGCTTTTGTCATGAGGAAAAGACTTACCCACGAGAACTTAAAGACCAATCCCTACGCCTCCTATATGTTTATTGAGGAAGGTCATGGTTATAAAGGAATAAGACTATTTTTGAAAAAGATAAAAGAGGACAATGATAGCGAGTTGATTGATAAAATGACGAGACGACACCTTACAGCGGAGGAAGATGAAGCCAAGGGACCTAAATTCCTTATTCACTTCCGGGTGGACAAAATACTCCCGCTCATTGGGGAGGGAGATACAGGAATCGAGATAAAGTGAAGGATGTCCCGTTCCTGTGAGAGCAAAAATCTACCCGAAGAAGTTAAACAATAAATATTACTTCCAGCTGAGGGCAAATCTTGCGCCCATTTCAAAGGCTTTGTCGCATTCAACAGGAAATATCTCCTCACGTCTCTTGGCTTTTTTCACGGGATCAAAACGGTCTGAAACCACCTTTGAATAATCCTTAAACTGATACGTGTCAAAGCTGCAAATATACTCAGAAGCCCCATATATCATTTTAAGAATCCTTTCATGCTGGTTGAAAAGTTGAAGGTATCCCCATTCCTTCATTTGATTTTCCGTTACATTCATCGTATAGATAAACCCAGTCATGATCCTTTTGGGAAAAAGCGATTGAGGAGGGTCTGTATATGTCAGATATGGAAACAGCAGGCGCTCCATAAATGACTTCATCTCTCCGGAGACGCTGCCAAAATAGATTGGGGAGCCCAGGATGATTGCATCGGCTTTTTCAATCTTCCTGAAGACTGGCTTCAGGTCATCCTTCACGGCACACCTGCCATAGCTTTTGCCACCCCTGGTTTTACAGGCAAAACAGCTTATGCATCCCTTAAAGTCAAGATCGTACAAATGAAAGAGTTCTGTTTCTGCCCCCTGGGAGGCGGCTCCTTTAAGGGCTTTCTCAAGCAACATTGCTGTGTTCCATTTTTTTCTTGGACTTCCGTTAAATGCCATTACCTTCATCGGTGTCACCTCTATTGTTTGTTATCCAGATTATGTCATATGTACATCACTTTTGGAACCTTCATAATTCCCGCTACCTGCCCGGACCTTGAGGATTATCTTTTCTGAGAAGTGAAAAGGGACAGACGATGATTGAATATGCCATGGTTGCGGTATTTATCGCTATTGTCCTTGTCTTTATTTTCATGGTTCCCGGGATTAAATCCGGGATAAGCGGATCAGGCAGCAAGGTTGCCAGCGCTTTTAAATAGCTGGGCGCTTGCAATCAGCCCGGCGGCCAGTGCATCTGCCTGCCTCCCAGGAGGTGCAGGTGGATATGAAACACTGACTGACCTGCATCTGCGTTGGTATTCATGACCAGCCGGAAGCCCTGTTTATCTATGCCTTTTTCTGAGGCGATCTTTGCTGCTACCTGGAACAAACGACCGATCAGAACATTATCTTCATCAGTTATATCCAGGGAGGTGGAGATATGTTTTTTGGGTATTATGAGGACATGAACCGGGGCCTGGGGATTTATGTCGTTAAAGGCAACAGCGTCACTATCTTCATAAATAATCTTTGCAGGGATTTCTTTTGCGCTGATCCTGCAAAACAGGCAAACGTTCATGGCCTGCCTCCTTTTTGTACAATCAGGTTATTTAGACTGCAGTCTGTTAGGACTGCGCAAAGAACGAATCAAGGCTTTTCCACCTGTCCACCTAAACACCTACAGACTATCTACCTGGTAGTTACTCTTTTTTTGCCGAATCTGTTTTCCAGTTCCTTCAGTACGTCTGAATGGGACAGGCCGTCTTCCGCCATTAAGACCATGCAGTGGAACCATAGGTCCGCCAGTTCATTTACGATTTGCTGCCTCTCAGCCGCCTTTGAGGCGATTATGACCTCGATAGCTTCCTCTCCGATTTTCTTGAGGATCTCATCTTTTCCTTTTGTAAACAGAGAAGAGACGTATGAATTCTCATCAGGGTTGTTTTTTCTTGACATGATCACGCTTTCAAGGTCATCAAGTATCATAATTCTCCCATCCGGTTTCTTCCTGCTGAAGGCTGACTGCCGATGGCTGAAAGCTCTTTCATTTCTTGCCGTAAACTTCCGCTTCAGAAAAGGCCTTTTGAGCGATTTCTTTTCCTGTGATATCAGTAAAGAAACATGATCTGTGTCCTGTGTGGCATGCTCCGGGGCCGTGCTGGATGACTTTTATTAATACAGTATCTTTGTCGCAGTCATAGAGAATGGCTTTTACTTCCTGTACATGTCCTGACGTCTCGCCCTTTTTCCAGAATTTCTGTCTTGACCGCGACCAAAAATAGGTGTAACCCGTCTCAACGGTTTTCTCAAGAGAAGTCTCATTCATATAGGCCATCATCAGGACCTCGTTGTTTTCAGCATCCTGTATTATAGCGGGGACCAGTCCGTTAGCGTCATATTTTAGTTGTGGTACATTCATCATTTAGCTCCTATAGTTTATAGCCTATCTTCCTTAAAAATTCCTTCCGGTGCGCTTTGTCCTCCGGGGTCTCGACACCTCTGGGGGAAAAACCGTCAATAACTCCCATAATGCCACTGCCCTGCGGGGTTTCAGCAATAATAACCTCAACAGGGTTGGCGGTTGCACAGTAAATGCAGCATACTTCCGGGCAGAGCTTGATCTGTGTCAGGACATTTATCGGAAAAGCGTTCTTCAGGATTATGCAGAATATATGACCAGCCCCGATCCTCTGGAGATTTTTAGCGCAAAGGTCAGTCAGGCCATTGTCGTTACCTTCTGTCCTGATAAGGCATGGGCCCGAGGCCTCTGTGAAGGCGATGCCGAATTTCGCATTCGGAACGGTTGTTGCGATGATTTCGTAAAGGTCTTCCGCTGTTTTGATAAAATGTGACTGGCCGAGTATGATATTACAGTCTTCCGGTATATTTAATTTCGCGGTTTTTATTTCCATCTGTACACCTCCGTTGTTTAACGTATGTTATTGCAATTACTATACATATTGTTATGTTATAATTAAAATATTTTTTTGGAGATGGCAACCTTTACATGTCAAGATTATACATCATATTTTTCTTGCTTATCACGCTTATTTTTCCTGTATTGTCTGAAGCACAGACAATTACGGGCCCGGAAGTGAAAATTGTTAATAATGATATCTATGTGTCTTTCTCTCTTAATCTTGAGGACAACAATCTGCAGGAGATAAAAAGGGGAATAGACAAGGAGCTGAAAATCAATATCGACCTGTTTAGAATATGGAAGGTATGGCCGGATGAATTTGTGCTTGGGAAAATGAATATAAGAACGATGAATGTGGAACCTGTTAAGAAAGAATATGTTTCAACCTCATTAGAAGGCAACACGCTTATCGAAAAACGCTTCAAATCTTTTGAATCCATGATCAGCGGTGCATTGTCGGTCAAAGATATGAAACTTACAAATATCCGGGCAATAGATCCCGGGAAATATTTTGTGCGGGTCACCATCGAGTCCAAAATCAGGAAACTTCCCCCTGTTATCGGCTACCTTTTAATTTTTCTGTCGGAAAATGAGTTCAAAATTGTCAAAGATTCCAGTGTGTTTGTAATTGAAGGGGCCAGGTGAAGAGATTTAAATTTACATTCTTTACAGCAGCAACAGCTGTTTTAATTATTTTTATATTCGGCTTCGAACTGCATTACATGGGGCTTGAAGATGTACCCTTTTCCACTAAACTGCTCCTTTTCGTCCTGCTGAATCTTAATCTTGTTGCCCTGTTCACGCTGGTTTTTTTTGTAGGCAAAAACCTCTTCAAGATTTATCTCGAAAGAAGGGAAAAGGTCGCTGGCTCCAAGTTCAAGACAAGGCTGGTCGTGATACTTGTTGTCATGACTCTTATCCCCTCAGCCTTTCTCTTCGTTGTTTCAAGCGGTGTTGTTACAAACTATATTGACAGATGGTTTGACCCGCTGATAAAGCAGCCTTTAAATCTTTCCATCGAGCTTGCAAAGTCCGCCTATGATATGCAGAGACAGCAGACGCTTGAATACGCCAAGACAATAGGTTCGGGGAATCCTCTCCCTGAGCATTATAAGGTTTACACGCTCTCTAAAATACCGGAGGACGCATCGGAGACCGTAAGGGCGGGCTTTGAAGGAAAAGCTGATGCGGAGGTGATTACAGGAGAAAAGGGGGACATAGTCAGGGCTGTTGTTCCCAGAGACAGGCAGCGGCCGCACGAGGGCATTATTATTGTTGAATCAACCATAGATTCAAGGATCAGCAAAAATGCTGAAGCAATACAGGATGCATATAAAAACTATCTGATGCTCGAATCATGGAAAATGCCGATAAAAACAAACTATCTCCTGATACTGGGTTTTTTTACACTGCTGATTGTATTTACTGCTTTATGGGTCGCGCTCCGGGTCTCCAGAGGCATTACGGGCCCGATCCAGGAATTGGCCCAGGCAACCGAACAGGTCGCCAAAGGGAACCTCGATATGAGGATATCGATCAACAGGGACGATGAAATAGGTCTTTTGGTGAGTTCGTTTAATAATATGGTGAGTGAACTCAAAGAGGGCAAGGAGTCCCTGCATAGCGCGTGGCTTAAATCCGAACGGAGCAGGCTTATCATAGAAAACATAATCAAAAATATTAATTCCGGCGTTATATATCTTGATACAGATGGCAATATTCTTACAATTAACAGCGCTGCCTGCAAGATACTGGCTATAGCGCAGGAAGAAATCCTCAACATGAATTATTCAGTTCTCCTGTCGATATTGAAATCTGATGAGTTGACGGCCATTGTACGAAATATTAAGGTGCGGGATTTCAAGGGACTGGAAAGAGAGCTCAGGGTGCTTATAGGAGACAGGCGGAGGCTTTTAAGAATATTTATCACTACGCTTGGCGACGGGGAGAATTTTCTCGGGACACTGGTCGTCTTCGATGATCTTACAGAGATAGCACGGGCTGAAAAAGCACTTGCATGGCAGGAGGTGGCCAGACGAATGGCACACGAGATCAAAAATCCGCTGACACCTATACAGCTTTCCACTGAGCATATGATCAAGAAATGGCAAAGCAAAGATGAGGACTTCGACAAGGTATTTAACCGCTCTACAAAGGCTATTATAAAGGAGGTGGAGAGCCTGAAAAACCTTGTGAATGATTTTTCCAGGTTCGGCAAAATGCCGGAGATAAAGAAAACCCCTGTCAGGATCTCTGCTATAATCGATGAGGTCATCGATCTGTATAAAGATTATAAGGATGTCGTGATTGCGAGGTCTTCTCAGGGAGAAGAGGCCTCTGTTGAATTAGATGCCGAACAGTTCAAAAGGGTGATAATAAATCTCGTGGGAAATGCCATACAGGCCATGCAAAACAGGGGGAAAGTAGATATCAGGATTGAGTATGATATACGCTCCAACAGGGTCTCCATAGATATAGCTGACGATGGTCCGGGGATACGGGATGAAGACAAGGAAAAATTATTTCTCCCTTACTTTTCGACAAAAAAAGACGGGACCGGGCTTGGCCTTGCGATAGCCGGCAAGATTGTAAAAGACCATAGAGGATATATTAGAATAAGAGATAATAGTCCCAGGGGCACGATTTTCAGCATAGAACTGCCCATAAAGGAAGGTTAGATGTCAAAAGCATTAGTAATGATAGTGGATGATGAGGAAGGCATAAGAGAAACTCTCTCGGGTATACTCGAGGATGAAGGGTATGAGAGTATCACCGCATCCTCGGGTGAGGAAGCGATAAAAAAAGTAAAAGAGATTGCTCCGGACGTTGTACTGCTGGATGTCTGGCTCCCGGGTATGGATGGCATTCAGACACTTCAGGAACTGAAGAGTGCCCACCCTGCTATGCCTGTAATTATTATTTCCGGCCATGCCAATATAGAGATTGCTGTAAAGGCGACCAAGATGGGCGCATATGATCTCTTGGAAAAGCCCCTCTCAATAGAAAAAGTCCTGCTGGCAGTCGTCCGGGCCCTTGAAAAAAGGGGCCTTGAACTCGAAAACAAGATGCTCCGTGAAAACCTGCTCAAAAAATGCAGGATGATCGGAGATTCAGCCAAAATTAAACAGTTAAAGGACCAGATAAAGATGGCGGCCCAGAGCAACAGCAGGGTGATGATCCTGGGAGAAAGCGGGGCTGGAAAAGAGCTGGTTGCTCAACTTCTCCATGAAACCAGTTCAAGGTCAGGCGGGCCTTTTATAGAGGTCAACTGCGCTGCCATACCCCAGGAGTTGATCGAAAGCGAGTTGTTCGGGCATGAAAGAGGGTCTTTTACCGGTGCTTTTGAACGCAAGAAGGGAAAATTCGAGCTGGCTGATAACGGGACCCTGTTTCTTGATGAAATAGGAGATATGTCCCTGCAGACCCAGGCAAAGGTACTGAGGGTATTAGAGACGCAGGAGTTTCAGCGGGTAGGGGGGAGCAAGAACATAAAGGTGGACGTGAGGATAATTTCCGCGACGAACAAAGACCTTGCGGAAGAGGTGAAAAAAGGGAATTTCAGGGAAGACCTGTATTTCAGGTTGAATGTCATCCCCCTAAAGGTGCCTTCCCTGCGGGAGAGGCTTGAGGACATCCCTGCTCTTGTAGACAATTTTCTTGATATGTTTGCTACTGAATACGGGCAACAGAAGAAAGAAATAACTGAAGATGCTGTAAAGATGCTGCAGAAGCAGGCCTGGCCAGGGAATATCCGGGAGCTCAAAAATGTGCTGGAGAGACTCGTTATCATGACGCCTTCCAGGACAATCACTGCCGGCGATATGTTTATGCCTGATTCGCCTGGTTCAGATTATTTTTCATTCAGCACACTCAGGGATGCCAGGGACGCCTTTGAAAGAGATTTTATTATAAAAAAGCTTGATGAGAATGTCTGGAACATATCAAAAACAGCTGAAGTCCTAGATATGGAAAGAAGCAATCTGCACCGTAAGATCAAGGCATATGATATCAAGGTGCCTTGACAACTCAGGCGGATAGACTGAAGGTGGAAGGTTATTAGGTGATGGCTGAGCAGGTAGCACTAGATGATTGACATACTTCAGCCTTCAGTCTTCAGCCTAAACACCTGATCATTTACGTTTTAGATAGTCAGTTATGATCAGAAAAAGTTATTCCCCGATCTGATGGAGTTTTATGAAATTTGTTTTGGCCTTTGTGGAAAAGGGGGAGCTTGCAATAATGACGATGCGGTCGCCTTTTCTGACTATTTTTTCTTTCAGAAGGGCCTTCTCTGCCTCTCTGAGCATCTGGTCCGTATTGGCCAGAGGCCTCATATATTTCGGGATTACACCCCAGTATAAAGGCAGCCTGGTCATGACAGCATGCTCAGGAGTAAAGGCTATGATAGGGACCTTTGGTCTGAACTTTGAGACAAGAAGCGCGGTAAAGCCTGATCTGGTAAATGCAACCAGGACCTTCGCCCCGATGTCATCAGATGCCCTGCAGGCTGCGTCTGCCAGCGCCTCCGCGTATGAATTGCCCCGGATATAGTCCGATGCTATTTTCTCTGTCTGTTCAGTATGTCTGATGATCCTCTCCATCATCAAAAACGCCTCTATAGGATGTTCTCCTGAGGCGGTTTCTGCTGACAGCATAAGGGCGTCAGTCCCGTCGAGTACTGCATTGGCAACATCGGTGGCCTCAGCCCGAGTCGGCCTCAGATTTTCCGTCATGGATTCAAGCATCTGGGTTGCAGTAATAACTATCTTCCCCTTGTTGTTGGCCTTTCGAATCAGCGCCTTCTGGATCAGGGGCACTTCCTCAGGTGCCACTTCCACGCCAAGGTCCCCACGCGCTATCATTATACCGTCGGCAGTCTCGAGTATATCGTCGATATTCAGGAGTGCCTCGTGTTTTTCAATCTTTGCTATGACCGGGATGTCCATGCCCCTTTCCCTGACCCTGTCTTTCATGTCAGTGATATCGCGTGCGGTCCTGACGAATGATATTGCGATATAGTCAACAGCCATTTTCAGTCCGAGTTCAAGGTCTCTCATGTCCTTGTCAGTAAAGGACCTCTGGGAAATCTTCATCCCCGGGAGATTCACCCCTTTTCTGTCTCTCAGCAGCCCGCCTTCAATGACCCTGGCAAGCAGGGCTTGCCTTGATTTTCCAGTGACCCGGAGCTGCATGAGCCCGTCGTCAAGGAGTATCCGGTCGCCTTTTTTTGCGTCCTTCAAGAGCGCGGGATAGGAGACAAATATATTGCTGCTATCTCCGGTACCTTCACCTGGATGAATGAGCAGTTTACTGTTTTTTTTCAGTTCAACCTCTCCGTTTCTAAAAAGTCCGACCCGTATCTTTATGCCCTGAAGGTCCTGGAGTATGGAGACGGGCGTGTTGAATTTTTTTGAGCCTTCCCTGATGAGCCTGACGACCTCTCTGTGTGATGAATGGCTGCCATGTGAAAAATTCAGGCGTGCAACATCCATCCCGCTTTTTATCAGGTGAAAAAGGACAGCCCTGCTGCTGGAGGCAGGACCGATTGTGCAGACAATTTTTGCCCTGCCCTGAATCATGATTTGCCGGTCTCTTTTTTGGTTTTTCGAATATTCTCAGGGGCGTTTTCTTTGAGAGCGAAGTCCCTTTTATTCCAGGAAATGTGCTGTTGCCAGTCTTCTCCCCTTGCCCTGAAATCCGACCGGTAATGAGCACCAACGCTCCCTGTTCTTGCCAGGGCGGACTTGACGATAATCCCGGCAACAGTGATCATGTTTTTCAGCTCAAGCTCCAGCCTTGTGGCGTAATTTTTCTCCAGGTTTTCTTCCCATTTCAGGAGCTTTTCCCGCGCTTCTCCGAGCGAAGCTTGGCAGCGAATGATACCCACCCTCTCCCACATCAATTTTCTGAGGGCCCTTCTGATTTCTCCGTATTCAGGCATGGAAGAGATTTTAAAGTTGAGTGTTGTATTGTCTGAAGGGACAAGGGGAGACTTTAGAGCAGCCTTGCCGGTCCTCGCGCCGTAGACAAGGCCCTCAAGCAGGCTGTTAGAGGCCAGTCTGTTGGCCCCGTGGACTCCTGTGCAGGAGACTTCACCCGCTGCATAAAGGCCTTTAATGTCGGTTTCTCCGTCAAGGTTGGTTTGCACGCCACCCATGATATAATGTGCTGCCGGAGATACAGGGATAAGGTCTTCAGTTATGTCGATGTCGTATTTAAGGCAGGTTGAATGGATTCTCGGGAACCGCTTCTTCACAAAGGCTTTTCCCATATGTCTGAGGTCCAGATACACGTGGTCGGTATTGGTTTTTACCATTTCTGAAATAATCGCCCGTGAGACGATGTCCCTTGGCGCAAGTTCAGCAAGGAGGTGATAGTCCTGCATAAATCTCTGCTTGTTTACATTAAGCAGCACCGCGCCTTCACCGCGCATTGACTCGCTAAGTAGAAATTGGGGGGCAGCAGGATAAAAAAGGCTTGTCGGATGAAACTGGACAAATTCCATATCCTCAAGAGTGGCGCCTGCCCTGAAGCCGATTGCCATGCCGTCACCGGTTGCTACCTCGGGATTGGTTGTGCGTGAAAAAAGCTGTCCTGCCCCGCCTGTTGTCAAAATGGTGGCTTTTGCAAAAAGGGCGGTAATCTCTCCATCTCTTAGTACATATGCGCCATGGCATTGTGAATCATGAACTATTAGGTCTATGGTAAAGGCAAAAGGGTATTTCCGTACAGAGGGGAGGGAGCGGACCTTCTGAAGAAGCACTCTTTCAAGTTCCTTCCCTGTTGAATCTCCGTGAGAATGGAGGATCCTTCTTCGGGAATGGGCAGCCTCAATAGTAAGATCAAGCTTAGTGCCCTCTTTGTCAAATTCAGCGCCCCACTCGATCAGTTCCATTATTCGGTCAGGCCCTTCTTCTACCAGTGTCTTTACAGCAACTTCCTTGCAGAGTCCGTCACCTGCCTTCAGGGTATCGTCCAGATGGATTCCCACCTCGTCTTCATCGCTCATAACAACCGCAATGCCGCCCTGAGCGTATTCCGTGCTGCTTTCCGAAGTTTTATCTTTTGTCACTACCAGCACGTTTCCGTACGGTGCAAGCTCTATAGCTGCCCGCAGGCCTGCGACCCCGCTTCCGATGATAAGAAAATCGACCATCTCTTTACGCATACAGGAAGGATACAAGATGATTTGGAGGAAATCAAGCGCCATGTTTTTTGAAATGTTGCGAAAACCTGTTGAAATCTTTTAAAATGTACTATTACAAACCAGGAGGAGAAACGTGAAAGAAGGAATTCATCCGGACTAC
Source organism: uncultured Nitrospira sp. (assembly GCA_963801505.1). Lineage (GTDB taxonomy): Bacteria > Nitrospirota > Thermodesulfovibrionia > Thermodesulfovibrionales > UBA6898 > JAOUFP01. Next base: position 103,473 of record CAWDEY010000024.1, on the reverse strand, counting down.
AAGGAAGTAAAGGTTGTTTGTGCCTGCGGTGACACATTCACTACCAGGTCTACAAGGGCCGATGTACGCCTTGATATATGTTCAAAATGCCATCCTTTCTTTACCGGCAAGCAGAAGATCCATGATGCCGAGGGAAGGGTCGAAAAGTTCAAGAAAAAATACGCAAAGAAATAGCTTTATTTTAAATTTATCAAAAGCAGGAAGCCTTACCGGTTTCCTGCTTTTTTTCTGTGGAGAAAATAATGAATCATGGTAAAACAAAGAGCATAGGCGGACAGGCGGTCATTGAAGGGGTCATGATGAAGTCCCCGAAAAACTGGACCGTGGCAGTGAGAGACCAAAAAGGCAGCATACACCTTAAAGAGGAGAAGCTGGCTGAAATCCCGGGGTTTCTGAAATTGCCGGTACTCAGAGGTGTTGTCGCGCTTTTCCATGCCTTGATACTCGGCATACAGGCAATAGAATTTTCTGCAGGCAAGGCCTATGAAGAAGAAGAGACAGAGAGCCTGAGTAAGTTTTCCATAGCAGTGACAATCTTCGTATCAATACTGCTGGGCATCGGGCTCTTTATACTTTTGCCGTTATACGTTACCAAACTCGCCGGTCTTGTTTTTGAGGGCATAGCGAAAAAATCGCTCCTTTTTAACCTCACGGACGGGATCCTGAGGGTCCTGGTCTTTCTGGTTTACGTGGTAATGATAGGGCTTTGGAAGGAGATGGCAAGGATATTCATGTATCATGGAGCAGAACATAAGGTTATCTATGCCTATGAGGCGGGGAAGGAATTGACGCTCGAAAATGTAAGGAACAACAGCCCGCTGCACCCGCGCTGCGGCACCAGCTTCCTGATGATAGTAATGGTCTTCAGCATCCTTGCTTTTTCCTTTATCCCCCAGTACTGGCCCTTTTTGTATAAATTCCTTTCCAGGATCGTGCTGATACCTCTTATCGCCGGTTTGTCTTTTGAGTTTCTGAAATTCTCATCGAAATGGAGCCACAACCCGCTTATGCATATGCTTATTTACCCAGGCCTGCTGCTGCAGCGCCTGACCACAAGAGAACCTGATGATGCGCAGCTCGAAGTTGCCCTCAGCGCCCTCAAGGCAGTCCTGAAGCTTGAGGAAGAAAATGCTTGATAAACTCCTTCAGATAGAAGCTAAATATGAAAATCTGACAGAGCTTTTGATGGACCCGAAGGTGTTTTCAGCGCAGTCTGATTTCCAGAAGTATTCGAGGGAACACGCGGAGTTGCAGCCATTGGTTGAAAAAATACGGGAATACAAGAAGGTCATTTCAGATCTCGAAAGCACGGAAGAGCTTCTGAAAGCAGGGGACAATGAATTGAAAGAACTTGCCCTGGCAGAGCTCGATGAACTCAAGAAAAGAAAACCCCTGCTTGAAAGTGAACTGAAAAGGATGATGCTCCCGGTAGACCCCAGGGACTCTAAAAACGTAATACTGGAGATAAGGGCAGGGACAGGCGGGGAAGAGGCTGCGTTGTTCGGGGCGAGCCTGCTTCGGATGTATACAAAATATGCGGAATCCAAAAAATGGAAGGTTGAGCTGATCAGCATGAATGCCACAGGCCTCGGAGGGATCAAGGAAGTTGTTGCCTCTATCCAGGGCAAGGGTGCTTACAGCAGGTTGAAATATGAAAGCGGGGTGCACCGGGTCCAGCGGGTGCCCTCCACAGAGGCCTCCGGCAGAATACACACTTCAGCGGCAACAGTGGCGGTGCTTCCCGAGGCAGAAGAGGTTGATGTGAAGATAGATGCAAAGGACCTCAGGATAGATACCTTCTGCTCCTCCGGCGCAGGCGGCCAGAGCGTTAACACAACATATTCCGCTGTACGCATAGTGCATGTGCCGACAGGACTTGTTGTGCAATGTCAGGATGAGCGCTCTCAGACCAAAAACAGGGAGAAGGCGATGAAGGTACTTCGTGCAAGGCTCTACGAGGTCCAGATGGAAGAAAAGGACAAGGAGAGGGCGCAGGACCGGAAATCCCAGGTAGGTTCAGGGGACAGAAGCGAGAGGATCAGGACTTACAACTATCCCCAAAACAGGGTGACGGACCACCGTACAGGATTAACTCTTCACAAGCTTGAACAGGTCCTCGAAGGGAATCTTGATGAACTCATTGACAACCTTACAACTGATTTTAATGCAGCAAGATTACAGGAACTCTGAGCCTGAAAACCCTTTGCCGTCTCAAAATAATGTGGACTTTGATTTGCAAAATCCCTCCTAACCTCCCTTTTCCAAAGGGAGGTATAAAGCCCCTCTTTGGCAAAGAGGGGTGTGGGGAGATTTTCTGAATAATGTCTATTCAATTGTGCGACATTAATAACTGTTCGGACAATTCTAATCACCCATGAGATTGCTTGATACCATAAAATCCTCGTCCGACTATCTTGAAAAATTCGGAGTCACCGACCCACTGGTCGATGCTGAACTTCTGGCGCTGCATGCTTCCGGCATTGAAAGACTCAGGGCATACATGGACAACCCTGAAGCAGACCGGAGATTAGTCTCCAGGATAAACAGGCTTGTAAAGAGACGCGCAGCCGGAGAGCCTCTGCAGTATATCATCGGACAGGTCGACTTTCTAGGTCTTGAGATAAGGGTTGGTAAAGGCGTACTGATACCAAGGCCGGAGACTGAAATGCTTGTTGAGGAAGCGATACGGATTGTGAATAGTAAAATGTTAAACGTAAAAAGCTCAGAAGAAAAACCTTCAGCCTTCAACCTTCAGCCTTCAACCATTCTCGATCTCTGCACCGGCAGCGGATGCATAGCACTGGCACTGGCAAAAGAGTTCCCTGCTGCGATGGTATATGCAACTGATATTTCTGCAAAGGCCATTAAGTACGCAAGGGGCAACGCTGATTGTAACAAGATCCGGAATATCACATTCCTCAAGGGCCGCTTATTTTCTCCGGTAGAGGACCATATGGCCTTTGATCTGATAACCGCCAACCCGCCCTATATCACTACATCTGACATCAAAGGACTTCAGAGAGAGGTAAGGGAGTGGGAGCCTCTCAGGGCATTGGACGGGGGAGAGGACGGGCTTGCTTTTTACCGGAAAATTCTTTCAAAGGCAGCAGGCCACCTGAAAGAGCACGGCAGCATCCTCTTTGAACTTGGGTTTGGACAGTCAGAGGCGGTTAAAGAGATTGCGGAGAGATCAGGTTTTAAGTGCATCTCGATAACAAAAGACTTTGCCGGAATTGATCGGGTGCTGAAGGCGGAGAAGCAATAAAGGCGGTCAGCGGCTAATCGTAATAGTTGGTCACGGTCTCTGCGCCCTTGCTTCTTGATGACGTATAACTATTCCCTAACTCCCCAACATCAAAATAAAAAAAAAGGCAATGCACGACGATAAATTATCTTACAGGTCAGGTCAAGGGAATGAGAACCTGGACCGCGTTGTTAATGAAGAACTGAAAGGGTATATATCATAATGGCAGAGTTCTCAGGATAAAAAAATTATTTTCAGTCTTCGCACCTGCAGGGGTGATAGAGCAAAAGGGCATGCTGTATCTTTTGTAAGGCCTCTTCCTTTGTCTTGCCGGATGCCCTGTAGCCCGGCAGTTCTTTACATTCTGCAACCCAGCTGCCGTCATCGTCCTGGTAAATTGTGAATTCTCTCATACAGCAAATATAACATAAGATCCGTGCCATGAGATAGTCAGGTGCAATTAACCACAGAGGACACAAAGAACTTTTTGAAAGTTTACGTCTGTTAAATTTTAAAGTTATCTCCGTGGACTCTGTGGTTCTCTTTAATTCCCTCTCTAATACCTTCCTTTTTGTTTCTCAATACCGTTAGAATATATAAACTATTTGTAAGGGGGAGAATCTGGACAAACTCATTATCAGGGGCGGGAGACGCCTGAAAGGCACGGTCGAGATCAGCGGCGCAAAAAACGCTGCCTTGCCGATAATAGCCGCCACCATCCTTACAGGCGGTGAACATCATATAGAAAACGTCCCCCACCTGAGGGACGTGATGACCATGGGAAGACTCATCGCCAACCTGGGCGCAGGCTTCCATCTTGAAAATAATAAGGCGATCCTCAACTGCAGCAAGATATCAAATTATGAGGCGCCTTATGATCTCGTCAGCACCATGAGGGCCTCAGTCCTTGTCCTTGGCCCGCTCCTGGCCCGCCTGGGAAAGGCAAAGGTGTCCTTGCCCGGCGGATGTGCCATTGGCGCGCGTCCCATAAATCTCCATTTGATGGGGCTTGAAAAACTGGGGGCCACTATAACCCTTGAATCAGGATATGTCCTGGCAAAGGCCAAAAGACTTAAGGGCGCATCCGTATATTTCGATACCCCTACAGTCACCGGTACAGAAAATATCATGATGGCAGCGACACTTGCGGAAGGAAAAACGGTCATCGAAAACGCAGCGCAGGAACCTGAAGTCGTAGACCTGGCTGACGCGCTGAAGTCCATGGGAGCACGGATAACAGGTGCGGGAGAAAGCGTCATCACGATTGAGGGTGTAACACGGCTTAAACCACTGAGGTATTCGATCGTCCCTGACCGTATTGAAACCGGGACATTCATGGCTGTTGCCGGAATTACCGGCGGAGACATAACAATCAGGAGATGCAATCTGCAGCACCTAGATGCGGTCATTAACAAGCTTAAAGATACTGGGATGAAAATCAGGACTCTTAAATCAGGGGTGAGGGTGACCGGCCCTGAAAGGCTCAATGCCGTAAACGTCAAGACAATGCCCTATCCGGGTTTTCCGACTGATATGCAGGCCCAGATCATGGCGATGATGTGCATTGCTGAGGGGACGAGTGTTATTTCCGAGAGTATATTTGAAAACCGGTTCATGCATGTTGCAGAGCTTCGCAGGCTGGGCGCGGACATTTCTATCGACGGAGGCACTGCGGCAACCGTAAAAGGGGTCGAAAGACTTAAGGCCGCTCCGCTAATGGCTACAGACCTGAGGGCCAGTGCGTCCCTTATCGTTGCAGCTCTCGCAGCCGAAGGGGAGACGACCATAAAGAGGATCTACCACCTCGATCGCGGCTACGAAAAGATAGAGGACAAACTCATAAAACTGGGTGCGGATATCAAAAGAGTCAAGGACGAGTAAAAGATGCCGTTGAACATGCCAGGTGAAGACAATAGACAGCGGTAAAATTATGACCGGCCTTATTATTGCTCCGGCAACAAAATTCCGTAATTTGTCATTCCCGCAATCTGTGGGCGGGGATCCAGAAAAAACAAGGACCCTGGATGCCCGACCAAGAACCTCGGGCATGACGATATTGAAGACTCCCCGCAGCAAGCTACAAGGAATCTCAATGCAATGAACTTTTATTTTTATATTCGCTCACTTGATCCAGCAGCAAGCTGCAGGAAATACGCTCGCTACCCATTTAATTGCCGCGTTAATCAGGTATTGTCCTGTTCATTTTTGATTGTCCTCGTGTCGGTCTTTTTTTTATCTTTACCTGCTGCTGCTGAGGCCTTTCAGGCAAGGGTCCTTCCTTCAAAGATACATCCCGGAGATGCATTCATTATAAGGGTCAGCGGTCTGAGACAAGCAGCAGAACCTTCCGCACTTTTCCATGATAAGCCGCTGCATTTCAGCACCTGCGGAAAAGGCTGCTTTATCGGCCTTGGAGCAATTGACATAAGTGCCAGCCCAGGTCTCTGCCGTATGCATCTTAAGGTCGGCAAACATAAGACCATGCTCAGGTTGCGTGTACTGAAAGGCAGGTTTGAGACAATACACCTGACCTTGCCTGAGGAGAAAGTATCTCCCAGTCCACAGGATATGGCGCGCATAAAAAAAGAGGCTGAACTGCTAAGTTCGATCTGGCAGATAGATTCAGAGAGACTCTGGGAAGGAAGCTTCCTTCTTCCTCTTCAAAATCCCTTGTCTACCCCTTTCGGCACAAAGAGGATTATCAACAATGAAACGGTCAGCATCCACAGAGGCCTGGATATGAAAGGGCAGGAAGGAGAAGGGATAAAGGCCGCGAACAACGGCAGGGTTGTCCTGACAGAAGAGCTTTTTTTTGGCGGCAATACGGTCATCCTCGACCACGGGCAGGGCATATTTACGGTCTATATGCATATGTCGAGGTTTAATGTCAGTCCAGGCGAGCTCGTATCTAAAAATGACGTCATAGGCTTTGTCGGATCAACCGGCAGGGCAAGCGGGCCTCACCTTCACTTCGGGGTCAAGGTAACCGGCATCAATGTAAACCCTGTTTCTATGACTGGATTAAAACTGTGATTACCCTAATAATACAATTAACCACAGAGTACACAGAGAAGCATATTGATAGTAAAAGAAAAACCATCGGTCTTACGATTTCCTCTGTGCACTTTTTCATGAACTGTTGAACTCAATTATTTACAAAAGATGACACGAGAACAAAGAGAATCCCACGAAATAAAGAGTCTTTTTAAAATGACAAATATCTCTGTGAACTCTGTGGTTTTGTTTGAATGCATTTTTTGGATCTATCCGTGGATATGCCTGTGAACCAGGACGACATTGACGAAGCCCTTGGCATAACGACATGCGCACGCTGCGGACACAGGCTGGAAGGCCGGATAGAGTGTCCTTTTTGCTCTCTGTTCCCTGAGAAACCACTTAAAACCGGGCTTCCAAAATGGATCTTTATTACAGCCTGCTTTATGACCTCGCCGCTAAGCCTGTTTGCTGTTATTAGAACAAACAGGCTGAACGTCTTTGAAAAAGTGCTCGCGTTTTCAGGATGCCTTTTTTGGTCCGGTCTATATTTTTTCTTCCTGAGATAACTTGACGAAAAATCCACGATCTCGGGGTCAAACTATGCTCCGTATTTCTTTTAAGTTCGCCTATTGCCGTTTCTTTTGAAAGGGCGTATTGACCTGCCGGAAGGCCCATAATCCTAAAAAAAGAAGTTAACCACAGAGACACAGAGATCACAGAGTAAAATCAAGAAGTTACGGGCAGGATAGGGGCAACCAAATTGGTCAGTCCCCTCTTTGCCTTAAACCCTCGTTTTCTCAGCGTCTCTGTGCCTCCGTGGTGAATGAACTGCCGTTTTTAGGATAATTAGTCCACTCGTGTTCGTTGACTGTTGGTTGGTGTCCAACTATATTAAAGTAGGCTGGCAGGGCTTTTTTCAACGCTTTCACCTCTTACTGCTTATTATTTGTAACCTGGAGGTTAACAGAGAAGCAGCTAGTGTGACCTCAATTGGGCCATTATATGCGTCAAGAGAATGGGGGATGCTGCCCGCAATTATTGGAGGGGACTACGGGCAGCATCGAGGGATAATATCTAATATACTACTTACATAAAATTTATTCAATAAATTATTTATGATTAAAATCATAACTGCCTTGAGCAATTATCTAATACACTTAAGAAGGCCTGAACATTTTTTGACAGCGGACCTTTTTCGTGGGAAAATTGTCCCAGGGCAGAGACAGGGGAAATATTAATTATGGTTGAGAATATCAGCGGAAAAGACCTTCCTTTAAGCATAGAGCTATCCGATGACGATATCTATGAGGCGATGAAAAGTATACCGGGCTATTTGGATATTACTCCGGCTGACCTTAAGGAAATATACAAATTCGCCTATCGGCATGCATGGGAACGTATCACTCAGTGTGTAAAAGCCCATGACATAATGACCAGACATGTCTTCACTGTGAAAAAGGATACTCTCCTCAAAGAAGTTGCTGAGCTTATGGCAAAAGAAAAGATCTCAGGCATCCCTGTCCTTGAAGATGATGGCAAAGTAGTGGGGATCATTTCTGAAAAAGACTTTCTGATACATATGGGCGCCGGTGACAAAACGCATTTTATGGCAGTTATTGCGGAATGTTTGAAAGGGAAAAGTTGTGTTGCCCTGCCGGTCCGTTCACAGAAGGCCGAAGATATCATGACCTCACCTGCAATTATTGTCAGGGAAGATGCCACGGTTTCTGAAATTTCTAATATTTTCACTCAAAAAAATATCAACAGGGTACCTGTTACTGACAGGGAAGGGAAACTGCTCGGGATTGTCTCAAGGGCAGATATAGTAACCGCCTCAATGATTACAGGCAAACCTTTGCCGTAAGGGAAGAGAGGCCCACAAAAATGCTCAAGGGTTATTTCAATAAGATGCAGGGTGTAACAAAAAGTCCTCCTGCTGTAAATCTTTCAGAGATCATGTGGTCCTGGATCGGCGCCTTTCTCGGAATCGCCACAGTCGGCCTGATTAGTTACAAGGTACTTGAAGGCAAAGGGCTTACAATGATCATAGGCTCCTTCGGTGCTTCTGCGGTGCTCATCTACGGCGCAATCAAGAGTCCTCTGGCACAGCCTCGGAACCTTTTGGGCGGGCATATTTTTTCAGCTGTTATCGGTGTGACCTCTTATCAGTTTTTTCAGCCGCATATATGGTTTGCTGCAGCAATAGCGGTCGCCACTGCGATAGCATTCATGCATGCAACGAAGACGCTGCATCCCCCGGGCGGGGCAACCGCCCTGATTGCTGTTATCGGCGGAGAGAGCGTACATAAGCTGGGTTATTTATATGCCGTTGTCCCAACAGCTGTCGGGGCTTCAATAATGCTCATTGTTGCCCTTCTTGTAAATAATATACCCAGGAGCCGGAGATATCCCGAGTTCTGGTTATAAGCCAAGAGGCCCAGGATAATGAAAAACATGGTTGTTGAATCGCTGAATACCGGCCTTCCCAAAAAAGAGATTTTCCATGGCAGGGAAATAATTACCGGCATATGCAAGCAACCTGTAACGGGCGGATTGCATCTTCAAAGGTGTGGTTTTGAGGGAGATGGTGTCGGAGACCTCAAGCATCACGGTGGTGATGACAAGGCAGTATGCGTCTACAGCCTGGAGCATTATCCTTACTGGGAAGACGTCCTTAAGATTAAGCTGCCTGCGGCAGCCTTTGGGGAGAACCTCACGGTTTCGGATTTAAGAGAAGAGGATATCTGCATAGGGGATATCTTTCAGCTTGGGACAGCGCTGCTGCAGGTAAGCCAGCCCCGTCAGCCCTGCAGAACTCTTGCAGCGCGCTATGGCAGGGATGACCTTGTAAAGCTGGTTGCGGATTCCGGCCGCACAGGGTTTTATTTCAGGGTACTCCAAGAGGGAACTGTCGAAAAGGGCGCAAGGCTTATACTGATGGAAAAAGATCCTCGCGCAATATCAGTCTCATTTGCAAATCATACCTTCCACCACAACAGAAAAAACTGCGAAGCTATCGAAAAGATGCTTGCTGTACCTGCGCTTTCAGCGTCATGGCAGAAGTCATTTCAGGAACTCAAGGCATCATGCCGCTGACCTTATAGTCTCCGCCTTAAATTAAATAAACTTAATAAAATTTTAATCCTGATTTAATAATTAATATATAAACTACTTTGTAAATGGGGTCTGCTTAGGCAGACAATAATTACTTAGTAACCTTAAAAAGGAGGAAGTATGAGTAGCAGAAAACTTTTCGTAATAATGCTAGCAATGGTCTTCATTATCGGGGCCGTCGGCAGTGCCAGTGCACTATCATCGTATTACAGCAGCTTCACCAGCACCTACCCAAGTTCGGCAACTGCGTCGTTTAGCTGTGAAATATGCCATGTCCCTGCCGGCCCACCTAACCGTAATCCATACGGAGCAGCCTATGCCAGCGCAGGCCATAGTTTCAGCGCAATTGAAGGACAGGATTCCGACGGTGACGGCGCGACAAATATTGCTGAAATCAACGCCGGCACAAACCCCGGCGACCCTGGAAGCACGCCGGCTCCGGCACCTGTAGCTTGCACCGGGTATACATATTCAGCATGGTCTGCCTGCAGTGCTAATGGTCAGCAGACCAGGACAGTAACAGGCAATACCCCTTCAGGATGCACCGGGACGCCTTCGACTGCGGCAGTCTTGACGCAGTCCTGCACACCGGCGCCAGTAGCATGTACGGCGTATACGTATTCTGCGTGGTCATCCTGTCAGCCCAATAATACGCAGACCAGGACAGTAACGTCGAGTTCACCGGCTGGATGCACAGGGAGTCCATCAGCTTCGATGTTAACGCAGGCATGCACTTACGTGCCACCCGTGATGATGCCCATGCCGACATCACCGATGGTGTTTTCATCCGCTCCGACGACTGATCCTGTCATAGGCTCCGGCCCTCAGGATACAATGCCCATAGGAGTAGGTTCTGTGGCAACGGGCGGTAACATGCTGACGATTCACGTTGAAGTCGGTCAATTCCAGATGCCTATGGATATGTATTTTGAGCTTTACGCGCCTTCGCTGGACCCATTCAATGTTTACCTGCTGGATCAACAGGGCGCTTTACAACCTGCCTCGATGATGACGCCGTGGATGACCGGTCTGACGAGCATCGACCAGATGCCTTTCAGAGCAGATATTCCAACCTCTATGCTTCCTCCGGGGACCTATTCTCTTGGACTGATGGCAACCCCTTCGGGCGGTGATATGTCAACCTATTATCTTTGGGTAACCAGTTTTGTAATTCAGTAGCGTTAACTGAGACGGGGAAAATTATTTTTCCCCGTCTCCCCTCTTCCCTATGACTCCTGATCTAATCGGCACAGCGGTTTTCTCTTTTAAGGAAGGTCGGCATCTTCCCCTTCAGTCTCCTCCCTTCTAGGAAGGTAGAATGAATTGCCTTCGGCAGAGATATGGCCGCCCTATTCTTCGAGCATTTCCTTCAGAATAACAGCGTTATTCCGGTCAGTATCTTTAGCCGCATATAGCAGGGTGACTGTTCCCTGGCGCGCCATTTTTTTGAGGTCTTCTATCTTGTCTTGCTTGTCTTTGAGTTCCTCTCTGTATCTCTTTTTAAACTCCTGCCATTTGGAAGGGTCATGAGAAAACCATTTCCTGAGCCCATCGCTAGGCGCAATGTCCTTGAGCCAAAGATCGAACCCGGCATCTTCCTTCTTGACACCCCGCGGCCAGAGCCTGTCTACAAGCACCCGTCTCCCGTCAGTTTTTGCATACGGATCATAGATCCTTTTGAGATTTATCACTTTTTTGCGCCAGACACAGATCTCCTTCCTTCTTTACTCTCCCCAGGTTATCGCCTCCACAGGACAGATTTCCACTGCCTCCTGGCAGTTGCAGGTATCACACTTATCAGGGGCTTTTACATAAGCCTTTTCGTCTTTCACTTCAAATACCTCAGGGCATAGCTCAGCACATGAGCCGCACCCTATGCAAAGGTCCCAATCCACAACCGGCTTTTTCATGACTATTTCTCCTTACAAATAAATATGAATTTTCGCGGCCTGTGCCCAAGGGGTGCCGCCATCCGCAAGGCTATGCTCTTCCATACAAATGAGTGCCCTGATGCTAAAGTTTTTCAAAGTCATCTTTCGAAGCGCCGCAAACAGGGCATACCCAACCCTCCGGGAGCTTATCAAAAGGGGTATTGGGCTCTATTCCTCCATCAGGGTCTCCTTCTTCAGGGTCATAAATATAACCGCACACTGTACATCTGTACTTATCCATGATTTCTCCTTTATTTCACCTTAAAATAATTATAGCTCTTTTAAGGACAGTCAGCTACCAATAATATGGATAACGGGCGATAAGTTGCCGTGGTCTTGCAGTAGGGGACCTTCACCTCTTCCTTACCACCAGCGCCAGAGCGAGATGATAAAAACAATCGAAAAAATAAGGACAAGGTTCATATAGGCCATAAAATAGAATATTTTTATGTGTGGTGGTTTCCTCACCTTTTCTCCTGTCAAAAGTTTGCCGACAACGGGCATTTTGAGGACATTTTCTTCGTTGTGAGGCGCTGTCTTTAAGACATCTGTAAGATCAACGCCTGCAGAATGTTTCTTTAAATGGCTGCCTTCCTTCCATAGTCTGCTCCCTGAGAAATCATATATCGTGCCCTTATACGCTATATAGGCGGGACGGCCCTCCCTGCCATCACACTGTGCCAGTTCCTCATGCGCCATGTCCCCCTTATGCCCGACAAATACCTTTTCTTTTTTCTTCCTGAGTTTTGGCCCGACAACAAAGGTGACAAATACAGCGGTCGAAACCATTATGAGAAACAGGATGATCTTGATCGTCAATAAAATACCAAAACGGGTATGGAAAAGCATGTGCCAGCTCGGCACACGGGCGATCGAAAGAAGTGTGCCGGTAACAGCCATGATGATAATGGAGGCCCAGCCAAGCCTAAGTTCACCCTTTGGCAATCCTGCTGCAGCATAGGCAGGCTTCAGGACAATATGGACATATAAAATAGTGCCAAACCATATTATCGCTGTCATGATATGGAGATAGCCTATGATGAACCGCATAACGTGCTGCACAGGGGAAAGCGTCCTGTATTGGCCCTTGATCCGAAGCTCATCCTTAAAGGCCGTTCCCTCTGTGGTGAGTTTTCCTCCGCCTGTTGGCTCAAGATGGCAGACTCCGCAGTTTTTGCCTGTCTGCCGGGCGTACTCAACAGAACAGAGCCCATAAACCGGGAATAACACTGTAATCAGGAGAACCACTAAAGCAGCTGAATTGGAAAACGCCTTCATATACCCAACCTCTCTTTCCATAATCTATGATTTCAGTAAAACTTTTTCTGAATATTATTATTACATCCTTTTTCTTAATCTCAAAGAGCTCTATAAAGACAATCCCCCTGCAATAAGCAACTTTTTTTCATTCCAACGCACCTCTCTGTATATATCCTTACAGGATAGACTGCTGCTTTTATTAGATTCTTATGTGTTATTTATAAGCTTTACACAGGTTACTATACTTCACGTCAAGAGTATGAAAATGGTTTCATTCCACGGTCACCGAGCGCAACAATTATGCGGCAACTACAAACTGCAACAATGGTAAGAATAAGGTGGGATATAGTATCCTCGCTTATTCTCGTATCGGCACCTGGCCGGGACTCCGAGTCTTTTGCCTCCTGCTTTCATGCATATCTGTTGTCGTAATATCAGGGAAAAAATTCGCTCCAATACCATATTCAGCCTTATTCTGCTCATAAAAAAAGGCTGGGCTTTTCAGCCCAGCCTTCTTTAAAAAGTTATTTTGCCTGCTCTACCATCAGAAGTCTGTCCTCAATGCCGTAGGGGTCCTTGAATTCGACCCCTTTTTGGAAATTGAGTTTCTTCTGACCTCTAGCATCAAGGTATTTGTTCAGTTCGAGATTAACGACCATCGGCACGTTGACACCGGCCTTGGTGAGCGCCTGCCTGAGCAGCGCTTCAGCCTTGCCTGCAAAGGCAGTTGCGTCCCCGAGGATTCTCGTTGCTTCTGTGGGGTTATGAAAGCCGATGGAGTTTTCTGCGCCAACATAGACAACGCGGTAGAACGCCTCCTCATAGAGGTCTTTCGCCTTATCGTAGAGCGCTTTGTCTATCTGCTTCCCTTCTGCCTGGGCCTTGTGTGCCATTTCAAATAGCTTTGCAACTGTCGCTGTCGCATAGCCGGAACGCAGCATGAGCGAGACGGTCCTGTCCTGGATGGTAGTTACCTGCTCCCTCAGCCAATCAGGGGTTTCTGTATGGCACTGCTGGCAGGCTTTCAGGTCGTTTTTAAGCGGGCTCATCACACGATGGTCAGAGACCTTGCTGGCACCGACTATGGTGTATGGCATATGACAGTCAGCGCATGCAGCGCCTGCCTTCCAGTGGACGCTGTTATTTGAGAACATCTCGAACTCAGGGTGCCGGATGAAGGCCATCTTGAAGCCGGTCACCCCCTGTGTCCATTCCTTGTAGGATTCGTCGGATCTCAACTTTTTTATAATGTTCTCGACCGAGATATTGCCCCACTTGCTTCCGTCCCAGGGGAATAGGACATTAATCGAATGCATCTCAGGGTTTTTCTGGACAATGTAGGTGACATGGCACTGGGCACAGACAGCTGTCCGCATTTCCTGGCGGCTCAGTTTTGCAGGGTCCGTGCCCATAACCTGCAGTGCCTTGACAAGGGTGAAGTCTCTCGATAGCCTGAGTGACATATCTTTATTGTCATGGCAGTCAATACAGGCGACTCCCAGCTTCCTGTACTTTTCAGGTATCCAGCCGAGCACCTCCAGGTAAGGCTTCGAAAAGTAATCAATGCCTTTTTCCTTTACAAACCTCGGGGCATAGGGCGTTTTACAGGTCAGGCATGCCCCTCCTGCCTTTACCCTGGAAGGATCGACCTCGAGCTGGTCGCGGAGCATAAAGGCATGCCCGCGCGGCTCATTGTACTCAACCCCGAACCCCCAGCCATTGAAAAGGAGCGCCATATAGGGAAATTCAGAAAGTTTGTCGTAAGTGATCCTGTCAGTGGTAAACCCTCTTTTATATTTGCTTTTACCAGCGGGTGCCGGTTCCTCGGTCTTTTTCCAGAGTTCGTATTCCGCTGGATAGGCTTTGCCCCATACCGCCGGGTCGACTTCTCCGTCAGGTATCTGGACGGTCTTGACTGGCTGTGGTTTCGGCTTCTGACATGCGGGAAGAAATACCAGCGGTGTCAGTATTGTCAGGAGCAAAAGCAGTGTTAAAACAAATCCCTTTCTCATCGAAAACCCCCTTTCATAAGGTTTCTATTATGCCCGTGCGCGTGTGTGCGATCCTCCTGTGGCAATCCCAGCACGGCCGTTCCTGGTTTATCATACTCACTGTTGTTTCGTGACAGCGGATGCAGTTGGCCTGAAGGACCTTTTTCCCGTGCTCTGTGATCTTGATCCGCTCGGGCGCCAGACCGGAAAAGAAGAAACCCACGTCCTTCATGCCGTCGATCGACTTCCAGATGTAGTGGATGACCATATTATGGTTGGGCAGATGGCAGTCAACGCACTTCTTTCTCCTGTGCGCTCCGGCGTGCGCCCATGACTCAAATTCCGATTCCATCACGTGACACCCCCCGCAGAAGATCGGGGCCTCTGACTTCGCCAGAAGCTTTGGAGGCCCAAGCAGCAGGAAGAAAAATATCGCGGCCCCGAGCACTATAAAAATAACAAGATACTTAATAACCTTTTTTGATGTTTCAGTGCTCATAACTTCGCCCCCTTTTCAGAGGATAACCCGGGATTCATCGTCTTCCCTTCGCTTATCCTGCAAAGTTTATATGGATGGCCCCGCCCCTAAGTCCAGTATATCAAATCAACATTATTAAGCAAGCTTATAATCATTAAATCATTGCAAAGATGTAGGGCGGAAACGTTGCCCGGAAAAAACAAATTTGTATCTGGACATGATCTGGATCATATCGTGTCCTGATAAGGATGCTTTATCCTAGAGGTCATAAACCCGACAGTACCGGAAACAGGGACAATAATCAGTATGGAAGGCGAAATGGGGTCATTATGATGAAGGGAGGTATCTGATACACACAGACTTTTTAAGGAAAGGACTTTTTTTATAAACAATACTTTAATCAGGAGGAGATCTAATGAAGTACCTTAAAGCATTAATGCTGTTAGTTTTTGTTTTTTCCATGAGCAGCCTATCTTTTGCTGCAACAAAGAGCGCCTGCATAGACTGCCATAAGAAGGTGACCCCAGGTGTTGTCGAACAGTATTTTGAAGGGAAGATGTCCAAAAATGGAGTGGATTGCTCATCCTGCCATGGGTCAGCGCACATGAAAATGGACGACGCAAAGCTTGCCAAGATGCCTACCCCTGAGACCTGCGCAGGCTGCCACAAAAAACAGACGGACCAGTTCAAGGCAGGCAAGCATAACCTCGCATGGATAGCGTCAAGTTCAATGCCGATGATGGGCCATCAGCCCTCTGCTGTTGCGGGAGGAGATTACAAGGGCTGCACAAGCTGTCACAGAATAGGTGTCCAGCCTGATGCTGAAAAGACCGGGTACCGGTACGGACATGCGCAGTGCGACTCCTGCCATACGCGCCATTCCTTCAAGAAATCCGAGGCCCAGGACCCGAGGGCCTGCCAGACCTGCCATATGGGATTTGACCATCCGCAGTGGGAGATGTGGTCCACCTCAAAACACGGGACTATCTGGCAGATAGAAGGCAATGCCAGCAAAAGGGCCCCGACCTGCCAGACCTGCCACATGAGCGGAGGAGACCATAATGTGATCACTTCATGGGGCTTTCTTGCGGTACGGCTGCCTGAAGATGACAAGGACTGGATGAACGACAGAGTGGTTATACTACAGGCGCTTGGCGTGCTCGATGAAAAAGGCGCCCCTACTGCGCGGCTTGAACTTGTAAAGGCAGGGAGGGTGGCACGCCTTACAAAAGAAGAATTCCAGAAAGAGCGTGACAAGATGATCAATATCTGCGCGCAGTGCCACGGGAAATCGTATGCAACTGCCCAGCTTGATGCAGGCGACAGGGTTGTAAAGGACGTCGACAAGGTCATGGCAGAGGCGATCCGTGAAGTACAGGGCCTCTACAAAGACAACATACTCAAAAAGCCTGCTGACTGGACCTTTGCCCCGGACCTGCTCCAGTTCTATGAGGCAAAGAGTTCAGTTGAACAGGACCTCTATGTCATGTTTATGGAATACAGGATGAGGGCCTTTGAAGGCGCGTTCCATATGAACGCTGACTATATGCACTGGTATGGCTGGGCCCCGATGAAAGAGACCCTGCAGAAGATCAAAGACGAGGCAGCCAAACTAAGGGCTGAGGCAGCAACTCATAAATAAGTAAAGCTGAGGCGACGACTCAGGAGGGGGACGCCGGTCCCCCTCTTTTTATTAAGAGTTGTAAAAAGCAAGTAATGAGCAATGAGTTGGCATTTTCGGAGGGTTATGAAATACCAGTCCCCGAGCCCCAATCCCGGAAGTTTTCTTGAAGTAACCCGAAAAATACGTTAGTATCATTATGTAACACCATCGGGAGCGCATCGGGTTCTGGTGTCCTGCCCGGCCTTCAAAGCCGGTGTTTCCGGCCAAAAGCTGGAAGGGTGGGTTCGATTCCCACACGCTCCCGCCAGTTTCCTTTACAAGGATGACAATGCTTATTCGTCGAAGTGTGGCGGCTTTAGTCAAACTACGCAGATTCAATGGGGAGGGTGCAGCATGAAGGTGATTATAGAGATAGAAAAAGAAGAGGAGATAGAGAAGCTAAGGAAGGCGTTTAAGGGGGAGTCCATCACTGTAGTCAGAGTTCAGAAGGAAAAGAATAAAATTCTGGAAGCGATTTTTAAAAAATATAATGTAAAACTTCCCAAGAACTATGCCTTTGACAGAGAAGCGGTACATGTCAGATAAGGTATTTGTTGATACAAACCTTCTTGTATATTTTATCAGTGATGAGAAAAAGAAAAAGCTGCAGGCGAGAGATGTATTATTTTCAAACAACAACGTTTATGTGAGTTCGCAGGTAATCAGTGAGTTTGTAAGCGTCTGCTTCTCAAAGAAGCTCCTCAAAGCAGAGGAGATAACATCACTGACAGAACATTTTCTTGAGGCCTTCAGCTTTGCGCCAGTCGAAGAATCCACGATAAAGAGAGCCCTCCAGATTAAAAAGAAGACCCATTATTCCTTCTGGGACAGCCTCATCGTAGCATCAGCCAGGGAGAACGACTGCTCTATCCTGTATACGGAAGATCTGCAGGGTGGACAGTTAGTAGATGGGAAGTTAACCATTATT
This sequence comes from uncultured Nitrospira sp., assembly GCA_963801505.1. GTDB lineage: Bacteria > Nitrospirota > Thermodesulfovibrionia > Thermodesulfovibrionales > UBA6898 > JAOUFP01. The sequence goes on along the minus strand of CAWDEY010000024.1, from coordinate 85,867 downwards.
GATCCGTTCAGTATATAAGGGCATGAGAATGCACAACAACTGCACGATTCCAGGGCTGAACCCTGGCAGCAACTTACTGGGGCCTATGCCAAGGGGCCTGCCAAACGGGTGCCTTTTCATAAACCCGAATTCAAGCAAGCCGTATCTGACTGATACGCTCCAGAGGCTCTGGAAAGGGGCATGTAAGGCCATAGAGATTTATCAAGCTACGAGGCATTCTGTAGCGTCTATGGCAGCATCCAGCGGGGTATCAATAGCAATAATAAAGGAAGTCTTGGGCCATACTGACATCAGAACAACTCAAAAATATTCTCATGTAAATGTTTTGTCTCAATCACAGGTTTTTGCAGCTCAGGGGGAAAATATTCATGTAATAAAATCAGGGCACAAAAGTTGAGATCTATTATCCGAACTATGAAGGCGATTTCAAAAAGAAACATATTGCTCCCGCAAATATCGAAGCTGAAGAGCGTTTTAAACGATGATGAATCAGATATCTTATAAAGATGAGGTCATTAGTAACATTGGAGCAATTTATGATGGAGATTGTCAAGTACTAATATCTTTAAGAGCCGATAGTGATTTCTCCTTTCAATCTTTCAAGAGATTGACAGATATATTTTCCCAGCCTGCTATTCGCGATCAAAAGTAGCATTTGATAAAAATAGGAGATGACAGAGTTCTCGATTCTTCCTGGACTCTGCATATTTCTCCGTGCTTCTCATTGTTTGAAGAGCTACTAGAAATAAACAGTTTTATATTGACTCTCATCAAAGTGACAGGGTATAAATATAGTTACGACTGCGCGGGGTATCTGACTCCGGACTATCTTATTTTCACAAAAGGAGATTAATTATGAGACGCATTGGTTTTATTGCAGTACTTCTGGCGCTTTTCTTCGGACAAGCTACTTTTGCCCTGGGAGCACCGGATTTTTCTGGTAAGTGGGTTATGGATACTGCCAAGAGTGGCATTGGTACAGCACGTGGAGCTGCAACTGTTACACTTGTAATCAAACAGACGAGGACAGAGCTTACTATTGACCGCAAGGCCGGCAACCAGGTCGGAACCGCGGTACACAAGCTGGATGGCACAGAGAGTATAAACAAAACTCCAAGTGGTAAAGACATCAAGAGCACATCTGCATGGGTCGGCTCGACACTTGTCATCAAATCCTTCATGGATGGCCAGAAGGAGCCTTCGACTTTCGTCTACTCCCTAAGCGCAGACGGCAAAGTAATGACCATTGAAACAACCATGCATATGCCCAGAGGGGAGAAAAAGCAAAAGCTGATCTATAACAAACAGTAGGACTGCCTGTGAATGTCGGACAGTGCCCGCTTCCAAAATTGGTGGTCATAGGGTTAACTGCCATCGGCTGGACTTTACGTTTCGACCGGAAACGGTCACACGATAAAAACAGTTCCGATGTGGTGTTGTAGGTGCTCTTCGCCCTCCTTCATAAAACATGTTGCTTCTGGAAAGTCGCAACAGTTTCAATAATCAATATCTGAGAGTAAGGAGGAAGTCAGCAAAGTAGGTCGTTCAGGGTGATGGAAAATGCCAAGACCTTCCGTAAACCTTCCGTGCGTACGTCTGAAAGCTAATAAATACGCGGTTCTATATGGGTTCGGTTCCCACACGCTCCCGCCATTTAAACCTCGCCAGGGCTTTGCTTATAACGCAACTATAAAGTAGTTGCAACATCCTTTCTTCCGTGCTATCATAAATATGTGAGCAAAACCGAAAAGCTGTTGCAGCGGTTTCTGTCGAAGCCGAAGGATTTCACATTTGAGGACCTCCGCCGACTTCTGAAGGGCTTCGGATACGAAGAGGTGAAAACGGGTAAGACATCAGGCTCAAGGGTTACGTTTTATAATGCGAAACTGGACGACATGATCAAATTCCACAAGCCTCACCCTTCACAGATCATGAAACAATGCTATCTGAGAGAAATTAAACAGCAGTTGAGAGACAAGGGGGTTATACAATGAGCGATTCAATGACTTATAAGGGCTATATCGGTACTGTCCACTACAGTGAAGAAGACGAAGTTTTTCACGGCAAAATAGAGGCAATAAACGACCTCATCATGTTTGAAGGAGCGAGCGTTAAAGAGCTCAAGAAGGCGTTCCATGAAGCCGTTGATGATTACCTTGAAACATGTAAGGAGATGGGCAGGGAGCCGCAGAAACCGTTCAAGGGCAGCTTCAACGTAAGAATACCCTCTGACCTTCACCGGAAGGCCGTAGAGAGGGCAACAAGGATGGGCGTGTCCCTGAATCAGCTTGTTCAGAAGGCCTTGGAAGAGAAGGTAGCTGTCTGAGCATGGCTCGGTTGATCTCCTGTATATTCAGAAATAAAAGCAGGCATTATATTATCCGGTTTAAACAGGGAGGTCTAACATGATTAAAGAATTGGATACCGTTGTGCTTAAACATGATATTGCAAAGTATGGATTGGTAGAGGGAGATATAGGGGTAGTAGTGCATTGTTATACTGACGGGGATGCTTATGAAGTTGAATTTGTGACAGCTGAAGGGAGAACGATAGCAGTCCTGACTTTGGCCTTAAACGATGTCAGATTAATGAACAATAAAGAAATACTGCATGTTCGTGAGGTTGATCGTCAGGCTGCATAATTTAGGTTTCTGTCACACAACCTTCCGTAAAACGGCCCTCTTTTTTGGGTTCATTCGATGAAAAATCTCGCTGTAAAAAACATTAGAAAAACCATCAAATAAAGAATCCCTTTTTTTAAAAACCGTGAACAGACCGTGAACAGGGCACTTTTCGAGGCAAAAATATACTTTATTATCAACTAGTTACAAGGCCAGTCGTATGGTTCGATTCCCACACGCTCCCGCCATAAAAATCCTTTTTAAATCAGGTCGTTAACCCTGTTTTACTCCCCCTGAGTCCGTACGCAATCCGTACGCCTTCCATAGATTTTTCAAGTTTTCTGTAGTAGACTAAGCCATATAAACGCCACACAAAGGAGAATTTATGAAGAAACAGTTTTTTGCCGTTGTTGTAGTCCCGGCTGTATTGTTTGCATTTTCTGTTGTACCTGCTATTGCCGGTAACAACGCGCCCGCCGCCGACCCTATAACCCAGAATTTCGAGCAGACCAGGGCAGATACCCTGAAAAGACTTGATGACAGAATCACACTTTTGACAAATGCGAGGGCATGTGTTCAAGCTGCGGGAATGCAGACAGACCTGCTAACATGCCGTAAGAAATATAGGGACGTTTTGCAGGCACCGCCAAAAGGTAAATAATAGATAAGAACCGGAAGGGTATGTAATTAACCCTTTTTTCTTTTTTGTACACAGAGGGTTATATAATATCTATGAGATGCCGTTAGATTCCTACGCGCTTATGCCTGGGATTATCTCTAAATATCAGCAAGTTAACCTTCAGGGAAACCGCTAAAAAACTCAGCAGAAACGAAAGGGCAAAGGCAGTTTATCTCGGTGTTTGTCGTTGCAGATATTATAGCTATTCGATAGCCTGTAGCGGTAGATGTACAAATTAATATCAGGAAAGGGGCATGATGGACATAATTAGAGCGCTTGAAATTTTAAAAAAATTTGAACTTAAAATCCAGGATTTGTACGCATATTACAATAGACTTTTTGACACGGACAAGGAGGCCGCAGGTTTGTTCTTTGAACTGGGGCTTGAGGAGAAATCCCATGCCGACTTAATAGACTACCAACTGCGCACTATCAAGAAAAACAGATCGATGTTTACTGATGTTGAGTTCGACATAGAGCCATTAAATCAATTGTTTAATAAAATTGAATCTCAAGTATCTTCGACAGCGCCAGTTTCTCTTGTGGATGCGTTGAAATTTGGAATAGAATTGGAAAACGACGCACTTGAGTACCACTACAGAACTTTGATAACGAAATCCAATCCTGAAGTGGGAGAGCTTATTAAAAAGCTCGGATCAGCAGATAAGGAGCATTTTGATAAGTTAAATATCTTGGCCCAAAATAGAGGTTATTTGGGCTGAATAATATTTTTTTCCGGCATCTGTAATAGGGAGAAGACTTGAAAGCACTAAATATTGCAATGTTACTATCATTTTGCTTTTTGTTTTTATTCACAGGGATAGTTTCATCGGAAACGCAAAATAGCATTTCAGATATAAATGAATATGGCGGCAAAAATATTGAGATCACCAAGGAAAATGGAGATATTGGGTTTGATGATATCCTGAAGGAAATTCAATTCAATGATATAAATGGGCTACCGATAAAAAGAGAAGTGTTTTATACGGATAAGTTTGCGGAAGAAAAAGGGCATAACAGAGAAATTGACTACTATGACGGCAAAGGGAAAACTACAAAGATAGAATACTTCTATCCTCAGAAGCTGGCAAAGGAAGAAGGATATTACAGGCAAATTGACCACTATGACAGCAGTGGGAAAATGATCAAGGAGGAATTGTTCTATACGGCTGAATTTTCATCTGAAAAAGGCTTTGACAGATCAGTTGTATACTTTGACGGCAATGAGAACAAAATAAGAGGGGAAATGTTCTTCCCGGATAAGTTTGCAAGAGAAAAGGGATATGATAAAGCGATTGAATACTACGACGACAACGGGAAAAGGACAAAGAAAGAATATTTCGGCCCGGACAGCTCCGCCAGTGACAGCAACTGGAAATTGATAAAAAGAGAAGTTTTCTATCTGGAGAACAATACAAATGCCAATGCATATAACAGAGAAATTTATTATTATGACAGCAACGGCAAAACTACAAAGATAGAAATCTTCCATACAAATATTTTCGCCGGGAACAAAGGTTTCAACAGAGTGGTAATTTACTACCAGGATGAGACGCCGACAAGGATTGAAAAATATATGAACGGAAAACTGGTCAGGAGATCGCCAGTGTCTGATAAACAAAATACGCCGTCACGTAACAGTCAGGGTCGATAGGCTGGTCCTGCTGGACTCAAGCGGGTGTTTTACGGGCCTGCTTTATTCATAAACTTTCATATAATCCTAAAAACGGCAGTTGATCGCGCAAAGACGCAAAGTTCGCAAAGGGAAAAAGACCTGGAATAAAAGCGCAATTCACCATTAGGGAGAGTCTGCTTTTAACCCGAACTACCTGTTTTTCCTCTGCGTTCTCTGTGGTTAACTGCCTTGTTTAGGATAATATGGGCTGGAGAAACTGTAGGGATCATGATTTTTTTTGCAGGTCCTTTACCCTTTCTCTGAGCAGGTCCGCGAAATACTGATAGTCATCCATGTCAGCCGGCTTTTTCGAAAAGTCGATATCAGAGGCATAAAGAGGGCTGCCGAAGGTAACGGTGATCTTCGCGGGACGAGGCCACACTGCAGTGCGGGGGAGCGCGTTGATGGCCCCTTTTATGAATACAGGGACTACAGCCGCACTGGTTTCAACGGCCAGTATGCCCACTCCTTTTTTGAATTCCATGAGGTCCCCGTCAAGGGAACGCCCTCCTTCCGGGAAGACAGACATGGAATGGCCGCTCTTTAAAACATATGCCGACGTCTGCAAGGCCTTGTTAAGATAAGAGGTCGAATCTATAGGGACCACATGACTTAGCTTCGCAAGCCAGCCCTTAATAGCGCCTGTGAAGAAATCACGCAGTCCAAGGGTATAGATATTTCTGAAATAGGAAAAGGGAAGTGAAAGAAGCAGCACAAAACCATCCAGATAACTGGTATGGTTTGGGGTGAGAATATAAGTCCTGTTTGCAGGGATGTTCTGAACACCGCTGGCCTCGAGCCTGAAGAAGAGCTTAAAAAGGAGTCTCAGGAGCGTATGCATCAGGAAGACCGGGACCAGCAGTGCCTTTGATTCTTCCAGTGGAATTTTTTCCCGGGGCTCTTGAGCAAGAATGTTTTTCCAGCTCGTTTTTCCGATAGTCTCTGTTGAAGAAACCCGGGAGGTCTGTGCTCTTGTCCTTTCTGTCAGTTCTCCGACTGTATGGATATCTGAGAGAAAATTATCAGGAAGTTTTATTGAGAAGGTCCTTTCCAAACTGACAATCAGCTCAATCTTGGAAAGCGAGTCAAGGCCCAGATCCAGCTCAAGGTTGTCTTCTGGACTGATCCGTTGCCTGTTCTTTAAAAACTGACTCAGGGCCTCGTTTATCACCCGTGAGATTTCATCCTGCGCAAGGAGTTCCTCTTTTTTTATCGCCTTTTCCACTGACTCAGAAGGTCTGCTGATATCAGCCTTTATCATGAACCGTCTGAGCTTGCCAAGAGGCGTCCGGGGGAAAGGTCCCTTGGTAATGGAATATCCGGTCACCCTCATGTAGGAAGGGATTTTGCCGGACACTTCATTGATCGCCCATTTGACAGCCTCCTGAATATTTGATATGCCTGCCTGCTTCGCGTATTGGAAATCAGGCACGATGACCGCATGCAGGGACTCCATTCCTTGCGGACCGGCCTCAAGGACACAGATCTCTTTTATCAGAGGGGCCCCAAGGTATAACCTCTCAACATCCTCAGGATATATATTTTTGCCTGAGCCAAGCACGATAACCTCTTTGGAACGGCCTGTGATGAACAGATACCCGTCCCTGTCAATATGACCTATGTCGCCGGTCTTAAACCAGCCGTCCCTGAGCACCTCTTTAGTTGCAGAAATATTTTTGTAATAGCCTTTCATCACCATCGGGCCTCTTGCCTCGATCTCTCCCTCGCCAGTCTTAGAGGGCGCCGATATGCGCAGCTCAACAGAGGGAAGTGGTTTTCCTGCGGAGCCGGGTTTTCTGCAGGAGGCTGGATTGAACGTCAGCACAGGTGAAGTCTCTGTAAGGCCATAGCCTTCAAGGACCGTAAAGCCAAGGCCCTCGAGGTCTTTCATTATCCGGGGATCCAGTTTTGCGCCTCCACTTGTGAAGAACCGAAACTGCCTGCCAAAGGCCTTGTGCGCAGAGCTGAATATAAAGCGTCCGATATTAATATCCAGCTTTTCTCTTAGAAATCCGGAAAAGCGATGGAGTTTAAAAAGCAGAATGGATAACAGGCCTGGAAGTTCGCGTATTTTTTTCATGATGCTGTTTCGAAGCAGACCAAGCAGCTGCGGCACACCTATGAGGACACTCGCCCCCTTTTCCCTGATAGCAAAGAGCAATTCAGGTCCCTTCATGCTCTCGGGGTAGGTGATGGAGGCGCCAAGGAAGAGGGGGACCAGGAAGGTGCACATGAAGGCGTATGTATGATGCAGGGGCAGTACGGCAAGGACATTGTCCTCATGGGTGACGATGCGGAGGTCTGCAAGGGCCTCTGCGTCTGAGCAGAAGTTATTATGCGTAAGCATGACACCCTTGGGCTTGCCTGTTGTCCCTGAGGTATAGATTATCGATGCTATATCTTCCCGGGAGATCTCAGGAAATCTTACACCCTCTTTTGTTTTTAAGAGGGAACATATATCCGGAGTATCAAGGTCAATGAGTGTCACATGATGATTAAGCCCGGAGAACTTTTCTGACGTGGCCTTTACTGCTGCTTCGGTCATCCGGCTGTGGAAGATGATCTTTGCCCCTGAGTCATACAGCAGGTTCTGTATCTCCGCAGGCCCTAACTGGGGGTCTAAAGGCACTGCAATACCGCCTGCTGTCAGTATCGACAAATAGGCCGCACACCATCCGGGGCTGTTTTCAGCTATGATAGCGGCGCGGTCACCTTTTCCCAGGCCTGCACGCCCCAGGCAAGAAGCAATGGCGGAGACTTCTTTTGCAAAGGCCTCATACGTGATATTTTTCCATCCATCCCTGTGGTAATGGAAAAGGGTATTTTGCGGATAAACCGCTGAAACATTAAAAAATTTTTCAGGTATTGTGCTGTTTGTCATTATAGTGCCCTTGTTCACTCGTATCTATTCAGGATTCTGGTTAATAGTCTGTAGGCGTTTAGGTGGCCAGTGGTAAAAGCCCTGCTTCGTTCTGTGTGCAGACCTAACAGACTACAGTCTAAACAACCTGAGTAGTTATATACTTTTTTACATTTTACTGAAAACAGAAAGTAAATGCCTGCAATTTATCATGGCAAAGAGTTCAGGACACAATGGGAACATATAATACATGCATTTTAGCCTCAAAAAAGGTAATATAACAAAACATGAACTTTTCCATCAGACATAAGATATTCCTCAGTTATATTGTCATGATAGCATTCACCCTGGTCGTCGGCATTTACGCTATTTATACACTCAAGAACCTCAACAATATCACAACAACCATACTATTTGATTATGCCACTGTAAGTGAAAAACTGACCAGTATGAATGATAGCGCGCTGGCCCAGGACCTCTACGAGAAACGGTACCTGATGCTTCGCCAGAACGACGCGGAGAACATGTTCTGGGACAGAAGCAGAGAGTTTAATTTGCACCTTGCGGAACTTGAAAAAACAGGCATATATGACAGCAGTATGACCGGAAATATCTCTGAAAACCACCAAAAATACAACATGCTTTTTAAGAAAGAGGTCTCTCTGGTCAGGGAGGGAAAGGGCAAAGAGGCTGAGCAAATATCTTTCAGAGAGCTAAAGTCCGCTTTTGCCGCGCTCCTTGCTTCCCTGAAAGATATGGACCTCAGGATCAAGGCACAGCAGAATTATTACATAAACCAGACGAACGTACTGAGCGAGAAGGCCTTGATGATAACAACAGTGCTGAGTGTATTTTCGTTGGTGTTCGGCATATTGTTTGCCTATCTGATTACCAACCACATCAATACAGCAATAGTCAGTTTAAAAGAGGCGGCAGATTCTATTAAAAGCGGTGACTTCGACAATCTTCCTGAGATCACAGGGGCTGATGAACTTGCGGACCTGGCCTTATCGTTCAAGCAGATGTCCGCGCGTCTGAAGGAGCTTGAGGAGATGAACCTTGACGCCAATCCGCTGACAAAGCTCCCTGGGAATCTGGCGATTGAAAAAGAGCTCTTTACGCGGCTGAACGAAACGCAGAGCTTTTCCTTCTGCCTCATAGACCTTGATAATTTCAAGTCCTTTAATGACCGTTACAGCTATTCAAGGGGCAGCGACCTCATTAAATGGATGGCCGAACTGCTTATCAGGATAAAGAAAGAATACGGGACAAAAGACGATTTTCTGGGCCATATCGGCGGTGATGATTTTATCCTGATCTGCTCTCCTGACAGGGTGCAGCCTATCTGCAGCAGGATCATAGAGGAGTTCGACAGGGGTATTATAGAGCATTATGACCCCGAAGACGCTAAAAAGGGTTATATCCTCTCTATTGACAGGAGTGATAAGCCGGCGATGTTCGGCATCATGACAGTCTCAATAGCAGTAGTCAACACAGACAGAACTCTGATCAGCGAGCCCAGGGAAGTGACCCAGAGGGTCTCGGAACTCAAACAGTACGCGAAGACCTTTGCAAAAAGCATTTTCATAATGGACCGCAGGCGGGCGCGGTAGAAGAAATATTCACCACAGCCAACAGTAGGCGCTTCTAAGCGAGACTCAGAGATCACAGAGGTTAAGATAATTCTGTTTCCCGGTGAGAGGCCGGGAAGCAGATGATGCCGTCCCCTGCAATCTCGAAGTGCAGGTTTATACATTTCCGCCCTCTCAGCGGAAATATATAATCAAACTCTTTGCGTCCTCTGCGTCTCCGCGGTAAGTTCTTTCAATATTTCAAATACCTTTCGCCATTAATTGCTGCTTACCTGGCAGGCCATAAATGGCCTGTTTGTGCTATAATCCATTGCAATGGATATCAGAAAACTCGTTAAAAAACAGGTCTCCGCACTCAAGGCGTATGATGCAAAAGAGATAGCCTGCAGGATCAAGCTCGATGCAAACGAAAGCCCTTATGGGTTTGCAGCGGCTGCCGGGAGCATCACGGGGGTCAGGACCAACCGCTACCCTGACCCTGAAGCCGGGGCTATAAGACGTCTGCTCGCAAGAGACCTCGGCGTAAATACTGAGAACATACTCTTTGGAAACGGCTCTGATGAACTGATCTACTATCTGATCACAACCTTCGGCGGGCCGGTCTCATACCCTGTCCCCACGTTTTCCATGTACGGGATCATCAGCCAGGCGCTCGGCGAAAAGAAAATAGAGGTCCCACTTGATAAAGAGTTTGATCTTGATATGGAGGGATTTCTGAAGGCTGTCAGAAAAGAAAAACCTAAACTCATCTTCCTCAGCAGCCCTAATAACCCGACTGGAAACTGCTTTTCCACAGAGAGGATATTGAAGATCATTGAGGCCTCGCGAGGCATAGTTATTGTAGATGAAGCGTATCAGCCTTTCTCAAGCGAAACAGGGATGCTGCCTTTGCTTAAGGATTACAGGAACCTTGTCATCATGAGGACCCTGAGCAAGGTCGGCCTCGCGGCGCTGAGGCTTGGTTTCATGCTGGCCGACCCTGAGATCATCAGGGAAGTCAACAAGGTGAGGCTCCCCTTTAACCTCAATTCATTTTCACAGGCTGTAGCTGCAGCTGCGTTAAAGATGAAAAAGGAATTCAGGACATCCATAAAAGCAATCGTTACAGAACGGGAGAGGCTGCTTGAGGAGATGATTAAGACAGAAGGCGTCACCCCCTTTCCTTCGGAGGCAAACTTCATACTCTTTAGGGTGGAAGACCCTGATTATGTGTATGCCTCTTTACTGAAAAAAGGCATCCTCCTCAGGAACATGCATAATGTTGTATCAGGCTGCCTCCGCGTGACTGTCGGGACCCCAAAGGAAAATACGGCGTTTTTGATGGCATTGCAGGAGATAACCAGGGGCTGACGGTTTAGCTTTCTTCCTGAAAAAGACAGTTGACCACATAGCCCACGGAGATCTCAAAGTAAAAACAAGAGGTTCCCGACAGGACCTGTGTACAACTAAATTGATAATTCCTCTTTCAGTCCCAGACTACTGTTTTCCCTGCGTTCTTTGAGGCTTTCTGTGAACAGTTGCTGCTTTATCATATAACTTCCCTTCACACTCCCAAGCCTGCACTCATGCCTGTGTCCGTCCGTAAAATTATTGCATGACTGTTGCTGCTGTTTGACATTCAGGCATATTGTGAGATAATTACCCAAGACGATACACTATTGAAACAAATTCTCTGGAGGGGAAAATGACTTTTACTGAAAATTCACTCTTGTGGCATCCAAATGAAACATTCCACGAAATCCTGGAATACGCAAAGGACCTCCGCGGGATTGCTTTAATGCTTGCCGGGCGGGCTCCGATAAGGCAGCCAACAGACTAATAACTGAAAATAATGAACAAAACAAAGAATTATAAAAATACCATGAAAAATAAGACATTGGTCTTAATTTTCTCATGGCTGCTGTTTGTAGTCGGCTCCTTCACGGTGGAGTATTACAACTCGGAGCAGACACATAAGGAGCTGATATTCAGCACTGCACGGGCATTGTTTGAAAGAACTGTCGTGGACCGACAGTGGAATGCGATGCATGGCGGGGTATATGTCCCTGTGACAAAAGACACTCAGCCCAATCCTTATCTCGAGGACCCTATGAGGGACATTAAGGTCAATGACAATTTGACGCTCACGAAGATCAATCCTGCTTATATGACCAGGCAGTTGGCTGAACTGTCGGCCAAAAGCGGAACAGTCCAGATCCATTTAACGAGCCTGAAGCTTTTGCGTCCTGAAAACCGGGCTACTTCGCGCGAACAAAAGGCCCTGGAAGCCTTTGAAAAAGGCGCGAAGGAAGTCGGGGAAACCTTTAAAGACGGCCCGAATTCAAAGTTTTTTTATATGGCGCCTCTCAAAGTGGAAAAAGAATGTCTCAAATGTCATGCAAAACAGGGCTATAAGGAGGGAGATATCAGAGGCGGCATAAGCATAGTGATGCCCTTGCCTCATAGGAGCTATGTGATCACTCTCATATTGGGTAACGTTGTGATAGGGCTGATGGGTGTGCTTGGAATAATTCTTTTCGGGGCAAGGCTTGACAAAGCCTATGGAATCATACAGAGGCAGGCTGTTATTGACGCTCTGACCGGCATTGCCAACAGGCGGGCATTTATGGAGCGCATGCCGGTGGAATTCAAACGCAGCCTGAGAGGCCACAACCCCCTGTCTGTCATCATGGTCGATATAGATCATTTCAAGGCATATAACGATACCTACGGGCATATTGCCGGTGATGAATGCCTTAAGGCTATAGCCGGGAGAATACAGGAAACGATAAAGCGACCGGGCGATTTCTGTGCACGTTATGGGGGAGAGGAATTTATAGTATTGTTGTCCGATACAAAGCAGGAATCCGCCATGCTGATTGCTGAACAGATAAGGGCAAATGTTGAGAAGATGAAGAAGCCGCATGAAAAATCATTGCCGTGGGGGGTTGTCACAATAAGCCTGGGGGTGGCTACGATGAGTGGCGATGCAGCGGTATCTGATGAGATATTGTTGCAGCAGGCGGACAAGGCGCTATACGCCGCAAAGGAAAACGGCCGGAACCGGGTAGAGGCTTTTGGTCCGCTGTTGAGGAATAAAGGAGACTTATGAACACACAAAAGCCGCGGATATTATGCGTTGACGACGAGCCTCAAAATCTCAAGCTCCTTGAGGCGTTACTTGCCTCGAGAGGTTATGAGGTGATTAAGGCAGCAAGCGGACAGGAGGCGCTGGAGAGGATAAATGAACAAGGCATCGACCTCGTTCTTCTTGACGTTATGATGCCGGGGATAGATGGCTTTGAGATATGCAGTAAAATCAAGGACGACGAAAGGTCCAAGGACGTCCCTGTTGTTATGATCACTTCCCTCAGTTCAAAGGAAGACAGGATCAAGGGGATTGAGGCAGGCGCAGAGGATTTTATATCAAAGCCCTTTGACCAGGCAGAGGTGTTCGCGCGGATAAAGATGCTCCTTAAGATAAAAAACCTCAATGACAGTTTAAATCAGGCCTATAGCAGGATAACAACTCTTACGTCATCCGGGAGACAGCTTATAAACCGCTTTGATCCCTTGAATTTCGACTTTATGTCCGCTATAGATCATATTATCAGCCGTCTTGTAAATCATACTGCCGGTACAGCAGAAAGACCTGAGATGGTTATGGTCGGTTATTTTGCTGAAGGCAAGAGGAGATGGTACCTCTATGAGGCCGGACAGGAAGGCTTAAACAGAAAAGCGGTTGAGTTCGACATCGGGGCATGTCTTCCTGAACAGTCCAGCTCAATAATGGTTTTTTGTAATGAGGCTGAGCTTGGAAGCTCAGACCTTCGGCACCTTGTTGAAAAATTCGGGTCTATCGATAAGCCTGTTACAAATGCCGTCGGTTTTCTGAGCGATGATTTCTGCATTGTCGCGTTTAACTACGACAGGAACGTTACCGAGCATGACGCTTCTGTCCTGGAAAGTCTTGTTGTGCAGAGCCTATTTTTAAAATCCATTTCCGTCCAGATCAAAGAGACAGAGAATGCCTTTGATTATATGCTCCATGCTCTTGCACGGGCGTCGGAGGTACATGATGAGGACACAGGCAATCACATCATAAGAGTCGGAGAGTATTGCGGCCTGATCGCAAAGCAACTCGGTATGCCGGAGAACTTTATTAATATTGTTCGAATACAGGCGCTGATGCATGATGTGGGAAAGATTCATGTGCCTTCTTACATCCTGAAAAAGCCGGGTAGACTGTCTGATGAGGAATTTGAATCCATGAGGCTACATACACTGTACGGCTCAAAGATACTCGGCAAGCATGTAAGATTGACTATGGCAAAAGAGATATGCCTCAACCACCACGAACGGTGGGACGGAGGCGGGTATCCAAATGGATTAAAGGGCGAGCAGATACCCCTGCCAGGAAGGATGTTGAATCTCGCGGACCAATACGACGCTCTCAGGAACAAGAGGGCCTATAAACCTGCCTTTGACCATGAGACAACCTGCAGGATAATCACCGAAGGCGACGGAAGGACCCTGCCGCAGCACTTTGACCCACAGGTGCTGAAGGCATTCATGGAAACGGCTTCGCAATTTGAAGAGATTTATGAGAAGATGAAGGGATAATGGAAACGGAATACAGAATTCCGGGCCAGAATAAAGACAATAACACAGAATTCAGAATGGAAGATGAAGACAAAAAAAGGCTGTTTGGGGTCAATTGTCTTTATTCCGGATTCTGACTTCCGGATTCCTGCTTTTTTGAAAGGCGCGGGGAAGGGGGATAGTATATGTCCGCTAAAATACTTGTAGTAGAAGACAATGAATTGAACCGGAAATTGATAGTTGCTGTCCTGACATATCATGGCTACAAAACTCTGGAGGCAGGAGACGGCGCAGAAGGAGTACGCTTAGCAGTAGAACATACGCCTGACCTGATACTCATGGATATCCAGATGCCGGTCATGGACGGCCTTGCAGCAATCAGGATCCTCAAAAATGACCCTAAGACAAAGGGAATCAGGGTCATCGCCCTCACCTCTTTTGCCATGAAAGGCGACCGTGAGCGGTTTATGGCGGCCGGCTTTGTGGATTACATGGCAAAGCCCATAAACACGAGAGAATTGCCTGAATTGGTGAGAAAATATGCAGGGAGTGAAGTATGACTATTTCCTTCAGGGGAAACAGATATTGAAGAAATGCAGCAAGAACATGGCCAGGAGGTCAGAGATGAAGGGAAACGCCATGAATCGTCATCCGGAAAGATCGCCTTCCGTAGAGAATCATATAAGACAAGTCCTGTTTAAAAGAGGCGCTTTGCAGAACGCTATTATAAACAGTGAAAATTTCTCAAGTATCGCCACCGACGAAAAAGGCATCATCCAATTGTTCAATATCGGCGCCGAGAGAATGCTGGGCTACACGGCTTCCGAGGTGCTTGACAAACTTACCCCTGCAGACATCTCCGATCCAAAGGAACTGAGCGCTCGCGCCAATGGGTTGAGCCTCGAGTTCTCAACCCCGATTAAACCGGGTTTTGAATCATTGGTGTATAAGGCCTCGCACGGCATCGAGGATATTTACGAGTTGACCCAACTCCGCAAGGATGGCAGCCGTTTCCCGGCAGTCGTGTCGGTCACGGCGCTGCGCGACGCTCCAGGCAGGATTATCGGCTATCTGCTGATCAGCACTGACAATAGCGCTCGCAAGCAGGCAGAGGCAGCGCGGCAGAAGCTCGATCAGCGCCTGCGGGAGCAGGAGTCCTATACGCGCTCTTTGTTTGATATCAACGCTGACGCGCTGATTACCACCGATCCGCTCGGCATCATCAAGGACGTAAACAAACGGATGGAGGCTCTGACCGGGTACACGTGCGGCGAGTTGATGGGTGCGCCGTTCAAGAAGTATTTCGCTGATCAGGAAAGGGCGGAGGCAGTCATCAAGCTGGTGTTGAGGGAACAAAGAGTCGCAGACTACGAGCTCACCATTAAAGCCAGGGACGGCAAGCAAACTATAGTGTCCTGCAACGCTACCGTCTTATACAATCAGGACAGGAGGCTCCAGGGCGTTCTGGCCACGGTCCACGACATAACAGATTTCAAGCGTTTACTGCAGCTGCTGGAAGAGAAGAACCTGGCACTGGAGCAAGCCACGTTAGCGGCAACAAATGCCAACAGGGCCAAATCGGATTTCCTTGCCAATATGAGCCATGAACTGAGGACGCCCCTTAATTCAATACTCGGTTTCTCAGAGGTCCTCCAGGACGAGTTGTTCGGCCCACTCAACGACAAGCAGAAGGAATATGCAAAAGACATCTGCAGCAGCGGCAAACACCTGCTGGACCTTATAAATGACATACTCGACCTTGCAAAAGTAGAATCAGGGAAGATGGAGCTTGAATTGTCAGCGTTTCCTCTGAAGGATGTCCTCAATGCAGCTTTGTCCATGTTCAGGGAAAAGGCGATGAAGCATAATCTTAAGCTGGGCCTTGAGATCGGGCCGGAGACTGATATCGATATAGAGGCTGATGAGAGGAAATTAAAGCAGATAATGTTTAACCTTCTGTCCAATGCGGTGAAGTTCACGCCGGACGGGGGGAGCGTGCATGTCGCTGCACGGACAAGTAGCTTAGGGATTGGGGATTAGGGATTGGTGGAGAAAATCTGGACCCCGAACCCCAACACCCAACCGCTGACAGAGATTTCATCGAAATCTCTGTCACAGACACCGGCATCGGCATAAAGACTGAAGATATGCCGAAGCTCTTTAAAGAGTTTTCGCAGCTTGAGTCTGTATATACCAGACAATATGCAGGCACCGGGCTTGGGCTTGCACTGACAAAAAAGCTTGTTGAACTCCACGGCGGGAATGATATGGGTTGAGAGCGAATTCGGCAAGGGGAGCAGATTTACTTTTGTAATACCGGTAAGACAGGGGTAAGAACGTGAATAGTTGGCTTTTTCTCAACATTGCCAAGGGTCCATATTTATGAGCCGCATGCTCAAGAAATTAGAATCTGTAAACCCCTGGCACTTTATCTGGGTCACGGTAATTTTAGCAGAAATCTTTACCGCAGTAATCAATGCAATCCAGAGTTATCTCCGTTGGGGTTTTATTTCGTATCAGTTATTGGCTATTGGAGCTATCGACGCCCTATTCGTGCCGGCAGTGGTTGCCCCGATAATTATTATCTTCGTCATTCGAATAAGCAAATTACAGGAGGACGCAAATCTCCAGCAGGAGTTCGGAAAATCGCTGAGGGAGAGCGAAAAAAAGTATAAGGACCTGGCCGAATTATTACCGCAGTTTGTCTTTGAGACTGACGATAAAGGCAATATACTGTTTTTCAACCGCTTTGCGCTGGAGAGGTTGGGATATACGCAGGATGATTTCAATAAGGGGTTGCACGCCTTTCAGATGTTCATACCTGAAGATCTGGACAGAGTCAGGGAAAACATTCAGAAGGTATTGAGCGGTGAAGTTTTAGACGGCATTGAATTCACAGCGCGAAGGAAAAACGACACTGAATTCCCGCTCATTATTTTTGCCTGTCCGATTGTCCATGAAGACAAAATCACAGGGATCAGGGGCATTGCTATAGACATCACTGAACGCAAGCTGGCTGAGGTGGAGATCCGGAAGTTAAACGAAGAACTTGAAGTGAAGGTTAAAGAAAGAACAAAACAACTCCTTGACGCACAGGAAGAGCTCGTCCGCAAAGAGAAGCTGGCCACCCTTGGCCAGCTCTCCGGCAGCGTGGGGCATGAACTGCGAAACCCCTTGGGGTAATGAGTAATGCCGTATATTATCTGAAGACCGTAATGCCGGATGCCGATGAGACTGTCAGCGAGTATCTGAACATAATCAAAAGTGAGATCAACAACTCACAGCGGATAATTTCAGACCTCCTTGATTTTTCCAGAGTACAAAGACGCCCTCAGACAAAGCGTGATACACTGTGGATGAACTTATAAGGCAGAGCCTTGGGAAATGTGCAGTCCCCGGAGATGTTATGCTTCGGGTCTTGAAATACCGGACACACTCCCTGTGCTGAAGGTCGATCCGCTCCAGATGGGGCAGGTGTTTCAGAACCTTATCACGAATGCAATTCAGGCGATGCCGGATGGGGGCGAGCTGCGCATAAGCGCAAGATTTGTTCAAAGTTCAAGGTTCAAAGTTCAGAGTCCCGAAGAAAAAAACGTCTGAACCTGGAACATTGAACGTTGAACCTGATCAGAGATTTCATCGAAATCTCCGTCACAGATACCGGTGAAGGGATATCTCCTGAGAACATGAAAAGACTGTTCCAGCCGCTGTTCACGACCAAGGCGCGGGGGATAGGATTGGGGCTGATCGTCTGCGAAAAACCTTGCGGAGGCAAACGGTGGAAGGATAGAGGTGGAAAGCCAATTAGGCAAGGGGACAACATTTACAGTGATATTGCCGGTCGAGATAAATGGAAAGATATGAGAAGATATAGGGAGAATCAAAACATGATCAAGACCTCTAATGAGATGAAGGGAAAGATCAGAGGAGATAAGAGATGAACAAGTTGTTGGCAGAGGGGTTTGTTCTTATGCTCTCTTTGCTATTATGGGGAGGGCCTGTTTATGCAGGGGGGCTTTCAACTTCAGGCCAGGGTTCACGCGCCCTGGGTATGGGAGGGGCTTTTACTGCAGTGGCAGATGATGGGTCCGCTATCTACTACAATCCGGCAGGAATGGGCCAGATTGATGGGACCCTGATTGAGGCCGGGGCGGCCTTAATATACCCGGAGATAAGATACACAATGCCTGATGGCGCAACACAGAAAAGCACAAAGAGCGCTTTCGGACCAACTCTTTTCATTACACACCGCGTTACAGAGAGCTTCACTGCCGGCCTTGGGATATACACGCCATATGCCAGAGATGCGGAATTCAGCGATGACCTGGCCACATGGGTTCCTCTCTCAAAGGTCAAAAATGGTCAGAACAGACCTCAGCATGGTCATTGTCCTATAAAATCAGCGATAATTGTTTCCATTGGAGGCGGGCCGATAATTGGTTACAGCCAGATAGACCAATCCATACCAGCAGGCCCTGCCTTAAGAATAAAAGACAAAATGGACGGCGTTGGCTATGGGGGCATCACAGGGCTTTTATGGAAAGTCAACGACTTCCTTAAAGCAGGCGTAACGTACAGGACCAGAATGTCTGTTGATCACGATGGCCAGAGGACCATAGCAGCAGGCAGCATGGAAACAAAAAGCGACTGCAAGGTCGGAGGTGCGTTATCCAGCCTCGCTCGGATTGGGCATAGCGCTTGCCCCATCTGACAATATTACCATTTCCCTGGATGCAGACTGGTACGAGTGGAGCTACATGGATCAGGTGACGGTCAAGACTGATACATGGCCTGATTCTGTATGTGAACTGAATTCGAGAAACAGTTGGGATGTCAGGATCGGCGGTGAGTATAAGATGCGGGAGGGTTGGAGTTTGAGGAACGAAGAAATTTCTTATGGGCAACCGGGCAATATGCAGAATGCTTGGCTATGACGAGGAAGAAATCAAGAACCTGAGTGTTGCTGACATCCATCCGGAAAAGGACATGCCGCATGTTCTGGCGCAGTTCGAAAAACTTGCGAGGCAGGAAATCGGGGTCGTGCATGACCTTCCTGTAAAAAGAAAAGATGGCAGCGTCTATTATGTTGATATCGGTCCCGGCATTGACACTGAAGGGTAAGATGTATCAGATCGGAGTCTTCAGAGACATCACCGAGCGCAAGAAGTCAGAAGAAAAACTGCGGGCGAGCGAAGAGAAGTTCCGTAATCTGGAATTTTCCCAAAATGAAGGCCATATTGGGTTATGAGGTCAAAGAACTGATCGACGCACAGGAAGAACTGGTGCGCAAGGAGAAGCTGGCCACTCTTGGACAGCTCTCAGGCAGCGTGGGGCATGAACTGCGCAATCCCCTGGGCGTAATAAGCAATGCTGTATATTTTCTGAAGACCGTAATGCCGGATGCCGATGAGACTGTCAGAGAATATCTGGACATAATCAAAAGCGAGATCGACAACTCACAGCGGATAATTATCAGACCTCCTTGATTTCACCAGGACAAAGACGCCGCAGACAAAAGATGATCACAGTGGTTGAACTTGTAAGCCAGAGCCTTGGGAAATGCACAGTTCCCTGAAAATATCATTCTTCGGGTCGAAATACCGGACACACTCCCGGCGGTGAAGGTCGATCCGCTGCAGATGGGGCAGGTGTTTCAGAACCTGATCACGAATGCCGTTCAGGCGATGCCGGAGGGGGGCGAGCTGCGCATAAGCGCAAGGATAGGGATCAGGGATCAGGGACCAGGGATTGAAAAGGCAGGGGTTAGAGGTTTGGGATTAGGGGTTATTGAAAAAGGACCAATCCCCAACCCCCAACAACCACCCCCTGACAGAGATTTCATCGAAATCTCCGTCACCGATACCGGAGAAGGGATATCTCCCGAGAATATGAAAAAACTGTTTCAGCCTCTGTTTACGACCAAGGCACGGGGGATAGGGCTGGGGCTTGATGGTCTGCGAAGAATCTCATTGAGGCCAACGGAGGAAGGATAGAGGTGGAAAGCGAATTGGGCAAGGGGACAACATTTACGGTGATACTGCCGACAGTGAGGAAAGGGGATAGAAAATGGGAGAAAAGACAAAGGTGCTTGTAGTGGACGACGACAGGAGGATGGTCAGGACGATATGCGATATACTGAAGGTGAAGGGCTATGAGGCCTCAGAAGCATATACAGGCGAAGAAGCGGTTGAGAAGGTGAAGTCTGATCATCCGGACTGTGTGCTGATGGACATCAAGATGCCGGGGATCAACGGGGTTGAGGCCCTGCAACTGATCAAGGGCATATCCCCTGATCTTCCGGTTGTGCTGATGAGCGCCTATACCACGGAGGAGCAGGTGGAGGAGGCCAAACAGCTTGGGGCGGACACTGTACTGACAAAACCGGTTGACCTTCAGATGGTCTTTTCCTTCCTTGCGCTTCTCAGAAAGGAAGAGAGCATTCTGATTGTGGACGATGACCTGAATTTTTCGAGGACTGTCGGCGATGTCCTGCGGTCAAGGGGTTACAGGGTGGAGACCGAGGCAGACCCCGAAAACGTCCTCGGGCATATGGAGCAGGATTACAAACTGGCAATTCTGCTCGACCTTAAACTCGGAGATACGGACGGGCTGGAGGTACTGAAGGCCGTGCGGGCCAAATATCCCTCAAAGCCGGTAGTGCTGGTAACAGGCTACAGAGATGAGATGACTGATTCGATCGAAAAAGGACTTAAAATAGGGGCCTATACATGCCTGTATAAGCCTTTTGAGATGGAAGGGCTGCTGGATACGATCAGGGAAATCAGCCGGAAAAAGCGTCAGGAACGTGCTCGGTGAGACATTCCATGACAGGGGACATTAACATGTTAAACAAAGCCGGAATATTGATCATAGACGATGACCCCAATCTGAGGAAAACCCTTTCCGACATTCTAAGGGCAAAGGGCTATGAAACGCTTGCGGCCAAAGACGGAACAGAGGGGCTTGATATGCTGAAGCAGTGTTCCGTCGATGTCGTACTTATCGACCTGGGGCTTCCCGATATTCCCGGAATCGAAGTGCTGAATACGGTAAAGGCATCCTGCCCCTCCACAGAGGCCATCATCCTTACCGGGAATGCCACCCTTGATTCAGCGATCGAGGCTACCAACAAAGGGGCCTTTTCCTATCTTCAAAAACCGTATGATATCGACCAGTTGCATGCTGCATATAAAACGTGCTATCGAAAAAAAGGAGGCAGGAAGGAAGATCTTCATGCAGAGCGCTGAACTGAAAAAAATCAACGCAGAGTTAAGGGCCCTCTATACAAAAGCAAACGTCTCTTCACTCCACGATCCTCTTACGGGACTCGCCAACAGGCGATTTCTTGAAGTCCAGCTGGAGAAAAGTTATGAATCCGCAAAACGCTACGGTCAGCCTCTCTCTATCATCATGCTGGACATAGACCATTTCAAACAATATAACGACACCCACGGCCACGTTGAAGGAGACAGACTGCTTGTGAAGATTGCGCAGATATTTTTAAAGACAATGAGAAAGGCGGACTATGTTTTCAGATACGGCGGTGAGGAGTTCCTGATCATGCTGCCTGAGACAGATATTGACTGATGGCCTGCAGCGCGGCCGAACGGCTGAGGAAAGCGGTGGAGTCAGAGGCTGGGGTCACCGTAAGCCTCGGCGTATCTTCGTATAAGGATGCCGGGAAGGAAGCCCTTGTCGACAGCGCTGACAGAGGCTTGTACCTTGCCAAAGAGCGCGGCAGAAACAGGGTTGAGGTCTGCCCGTAATTATGCTGTCACGGATGGAAAAGGGAAAGAGAAAGGAGCATATGATGTCAGAAAAAAAGTGCTTAATGAAACTCTCCATAATCCTCATCATATTCACTCTTACCTTGTCAGCGGCGCCGGTCCGAAGCCTGGGAGGTGCTCTGGAGGGAACGATTAAGATCGGCGGGACCGGCAGCGCGATAGGTGCGATGAAAGAACTTGCTATGGCATTCCGCGTAAAAAATCCCGGAGCAAATATAGTTATTGTTCCTCGTCTTGGCACAACCGGAGGGATAAATGCGGTCGCTGACAGGGCCATTGATATCGGCCTGAGCACACGGCCTCTCAAGGCCGATGAACATATGAAGGGACTTGAAGATTTCGAGTATGCACGTACCCCCTTCATGCTTGTAACGCATCGAAGGACCGAAGGGGTAAACTTTACCAATCAATACATAGCAAAAATATATGGAGGCGAAATAAGGACCTGGCCTGATGGTTCTGTAATACGGCTGATACTCAGACCGGAAACTGATGCCGACACAACGCTTCTTAGGAAGATATCTCCTGAAATGGAAAGGGCCAGCAGAAAAGCGCTCGCAAGAGAAGGGATGAATTTAGCTCTTACGGACCAGGATAGCGCAGAGGCTGTGGAGAAGGTCCCCGGAGCTATAGGGACCTCAGCGCTCAGCCAGATGATTACGGAAAAAAGGTCCTTCAGCCCTGTGCCCATAAACGGCATTGCCCCGGATATCAAGAATGCGACATCCGGCAGATATCCTTATTACAAGACTTTCTACATGATTTCAAGCCGGAAGCCTGCTCCGGTTGCAAAAAATTTTATAGAATTTGTGAAGTCTCATGAGGGAAGAGAAATATTGGTTAAAACAGGACATTTTTTTGCGCCGGGGCATTGAATGGAAAGAATTAAAAAAGCAATAAAAACGTCAAAATTATTGGCCGTCATCCTATCGGCGATAGTAGCGGTAATATTACCGGTCGGCTATTTTCTCCTCGGCTATCAATTCGAAGCTGCAGTCATCCAGACTGAAGCAGAGTCAAGTGCGTTGCTAGTTTCACAGATCATCAACTCAAACCCCGAGTTCTGGCGTTATGAGCAGCTCAGATTCACTGCATTTATTTCCGGCTATCATGTTTTAGAGCGCGGCGAGGAATGCCGTATTATCGACACTGCCGGGGCTGTTATTGCGCAGAATGACAAGAAGATAGACGGCCTGGCGATTACCCGCTCCCACAACCTCCACGATGCTGGAAAGGTTGTTGGAAGGGTAGAGATCAGACAGTCCCTGCACCCGCTGATCAGAGGTTCGGCTGTCGTAGGCTTTTTCAGCATAATGCTCGGTCTGTCAGTCTACATAATATTTAGGGTGTTTCCCCTTCGCGCCCTATCAAGAGCACTCCAGTCGCTGTATGAAGAGAAGGAGATGGCAAAGGAAAAGGAAGAAAAACTTCGCACTATCACCAATACCACCCAGGACGCCATAGTCATGATTGACGACGAAAGCAGGATATCTTTCTGGAACCCGGCTGCTGAAAAAATATTTGGTTACAGCAGCAGCGAGGCCCTCGGCAAGGAGATGCACACCTTTCTCGCCCCGCAAAGATATTACGAAAACTACAGAAAAGGTTTCGCAAATTTCAGGGAAACGGGGAAGGGGATGGCGGTCGGAAAGATGCACGAACTCCACGCGATCAGAAAGGGAGGCGAAGAATTTCCGATAGAGCTGTCCCTTTCTGCAATACAGATCGGTGAGAAATGGCATGCGGCCGGAATTATAAGGGACATTACTGAACGTAAGAGGGCCGAGGAGTTATTGTATAATTCTCGCGAGAGCTTAAATCACCTTCTCAATTCGATGGCTGAAGGCGCATATGGGGTAGATACCAATGGCGACTGTACCTTCGTCAACCGGGCCTTCTTGCAAATTCTGGCCTACCAAGATGACAATGAAGTGCTCGGCAAACACATACACGAGCTCATTCACCATTCACGTCCCGATGGAAGTCCCTGTCTGGCAAGTGAATGTAAAATGTACAACGCTTATCGGAGCAAGCAACTGATCACTGTTTCCGATGAGGTGTTTTGGCGAAAGGATGGGGGCGCAGTCCAGGTTGAATACCGGGCGCAGCCCATTGTAGATACTGGTGAGGTGATAGGTGCAATAGCCACCTTTATCGACATCACCGAGCGCAAACGGGCGGAAGAGGAAATCAGGAAGTTAAACGATGAACTTGAATTCAAGGTTCGGGAGAGAACAGCGCAGCTCCTCGATGCACAGGAAGAGCTGGTGCGCAAGGAGAAGCTGGCCATACTTGGCCAGCTCTCAGGAAGTGTCGGACATGAGCTGCGTAACCCCCTCGGGGTCATCAGCAATGCGATTTACTATCTAAAGACCGTTATGCCCGGGGCCGATGAGAACGTCAGGGAATACCTTGACCTCATCAAAAACGAGGTCAATAATTCGGAACGCATCATATCCGACCTTCTGGACTTCGCCAGAACAAAGACGCCGCAGACAAAAGAGAGCACAGCGCTTGGACTTGTAAGCCAGGGCCTTGCCAAATGCAGCATTCCTGAAAACATCATTCTTACTGTTGATGTTCCGGAAACACTCCCTGCGGTCAGGGTAGACCCTCTGCAGATGGGGCAGGTGTTTCAGAACCTCATCACCAATGCCGTTCAGGTGATGCCGGAGGGGGGGGAGCTGCGCATAAGCGCAAGGACAGGGAGCAGGGACCAGGGACCAGGGATTGAAAAGGCAGGGGTTAGAGGTTTGGGATTAGGGGTTATTGAAAAAGGACCAATCCCCAAGCCCCAACAACCACCCCCTGACAGAGATTTCATCGAAATCTCCGTATCAGACACCGGCCAAGGGATATCTCCCGAAAACATGAAGAAACTATTTCAGCCTTTGTTTACGACAAAGGCAAAGGGGATTGGGCTGGGGCTTGTAGTTTGCCGGAATCTCGTTGAGGCCAATGGCGGCAGTATAAAAGTTGAAAGCGGGTCCGGCAAGGGGACATCGTTTACTGTATTCTTGCCGACGGCGGGATAAAGGGAGACAGGCTATGGCCAAACAAACGGTGTTAATAATAGATGATGATCCGGGATTGAGAAAGACCCTTTCAGACATCCTGAAAGGCAAGGGCTATGAAACGATGACGGCAGCGGACGGGGCCGGGGGGCTTGCCGCCCTGACGACGGGGTTCATAAACGTTGTGGTCATCGACCTCGGTCTCCCGGACATGCGGGGGATCGATGTCCTGGAAAAGATCAAGGCCTCCTCTCCCTCAACCGAGGCGATAATTCTGACCGGCAACGCAACGCTCGATTCCGCTATAGAGGCAACCAACCGGGGGGCCTTTTCCTATTTGCTGAAGCCCTATGACATAGACCAGTTGCTGCTCCATATGTCGCGGGTGATAGACAAGCAGCAGACCGACGAAAGGAAAGTGGAACAGAACGCCGAGCTTCAGAGAGTGAACTCCGAATTAAAGGCCCTTTATGAGGTGTCAATGTCTCTTGGCAGCACCCTGGATATGGAAACGCTTTTCCCTGAGCTGCTCCGGAAGATCACGGACATCGGCATCTTCAGTGTCAGGCGAAAGGGCTGCATCTTCCTGGAGAACTGTGAGGGGATTCGCCTTGCTGCGCATATCGGCATGTCCCCGGATGCAATCATCCGATGCTCCCGTCTCAAACCCGGCGAGTGTCTTTGCGGGCTTGCTGCCGCCACCGGCGAGACTATTGTCTCGAAGAATTCCTGTATAGATGACCGGCATACCATAAGATACGAAAAGATGACTTTGCACGGCCACATTATAGTCCCCCTGAAGAGCGGCGGCAAGACCGCTGGGGTATTGTGCCTCTATATCGCCCCTCACGAGCTGGAGGTCGACACAAGACTTCTTCAACTGCTGTCGACTATCGGAAATCAGATCGGCACCGCGATAGAAAATGCGAGGCTCTATGAAGAGACGAAGTCGTTTTCGCTCCACGACCCGCTGACGGGGCTAGGCAACAGACGTCTCCTGCAGATCCATATGGAGAAGGGCATAGGGTGTGCGAAACGATACGGTGACCGATTTTCGGTCCTCATGGTCGATATCGACCACTTCAAAAAGTATAACGACACTTACGGTCACTCGGAAGGGGACAGTCTCCTTGTAAGGCTCTCTAATATCCTCATTGCCGAGGTGAGATGCGCGGACTGGGTGTTCCGGTACGGCGGAGAGGAATTTCTCATTATACTTCCCGATACCGGCAGCGCGCAGGCTGTCGAGGCAGCGGAAAGGGTAAGGCAGGCAGTAGAGGAGCGGGCCGGTGTGACCGTGAGCGTAGGCGTTGCAGAGTATGGGGGCCCGATGGAGAGCAAGGACGGCCTGATAGAGAGGGCTGATGCCTCCCTGTATCGGGCGAAGGAAAGCGGCAGGAACAGGGTCGAGACAAGCAGCAGGTAACCCATGGGGCGCGACGCGAGCTGATGAGAGAAAATAAGCACAATGAAACGTCGGGCAGTCCTGGCTGAGAAATAGTATAGCATTGGAGAAATTGTATCATGATAAATAACAAGTACAGAATATTGATTATCGACGATGATTCCAATCTGAGGAAGACCCTTTCCGATATCCTCAGGGCAAAGGGCTATGAAACGCTTGCGGCCAAAGACGGGACAGAGGGACTTTCTCTGATTGGGCAGAAGCCGGTTAATCTGGCCCTTGTCGACCTTCGACTACCGGACATCTCGGGGCTGGAAGTGTTGGCAAGGATAAAGGCTGATTATCCTTTTACAGAGGCCATTATACTGACCGGAAACGCATCCCTTGATTCGGCCATTGACGCCACGAACAAAGGCGCCTTTTCCTTTCTGCAAAAACCGTATGACATAGACCAGTTGTTGCTGCACATCAGGCGGGCAATTGAAAAACAACAGGCAGAGGAAAAAATCAGGCAATATCAGGAGCACCTCGAAGATCTTGTCAGGGAAAGGACAAGGGAACTTGAGAGTGCGAAACTGCAGGCAGAGGCCGGCAACCGCTCAAAGACCGAATTCATCTCCAATATGAGCCATGAGCTAAGGACGCCGATGAACGCCATTATCGGATTTTCTGAAATCCTGCGGGATGGACTGTTCGGTGAATTGAATGAAAAGCAGAAGGAATGCTTAAACGATATTATCAACAGCAGCAGGAGACTGTTAGAACTTATTCTGAATGTCCTGAACTTTGCTGAGACAGAAACCGGCCTTAGCAGCCTTCAATGGGCCGAATTCCTTCTGAGGGACGTCCTCAATGCAGCCACTGGCATGGTTGCGGACAAGGCCATGAGCAGCAGGATAGATTTGGAGATTGGTATAGACCCTGAGGCAGACATTGTGATCGAGGCTGATGAGAAGAAACTCAAACAGATAATGTTTAATCTCCTGGACAATGCGATAAAGTTTACGCCGGAGGGGGGCTCCGTGCATGTTCATGCACGGAAAGTAGTTAGGGATTTGGGATTAGGGACCGATGGGGAAAACCTAAACCCCGAACCCCAGACCCCACCCCCTGACAGAGATTTCATTGAAATCTCTGTAACAGACACAGGCATTGGCATAAAGCCGGAGAATATCTCCAGGCTCTTCAGTGAATTCACACAGCTTGAGGTGCCGCTGACAAAAAAATATAGAGGTGCGGGCCTGGGGCTTGCGCTGATAAAGAAGCTGGTCGAGCTTCAAGGCGGCAGGATTTGGGCTGAAAGTGAATTAGGAAAGGGTAGTAAATTCATCTTTACACTACCTGTAAAACCGCATAAACCTAAAAGCGACAATTGAAGATTCCCTCCGGCAAGACCGCAGGGAATCTCAATGCAAGGAATAGATTATTTATTATATTCGCTCGCTAACCGTGGCAAGACCACGGAGAACATAGCTCGCTATCCATTTAACCACAGAAGACACAGATAAAAAATCATGAGAGCACAGAACAACTTGTTAATTTTAAATGCTTTTTAAAATCTCTGTGTTCTCAATAATGCCTCTGTGGACTATGTGCTGAGGCTTTTGCATTTATCTCAGCTGTCTGCAAAAAATATTTTCTCCTGTGTATAATTATCCATGCATGTTACAGGCCTTGGACAGTGTTCGCTTGATTATCTCAGCCTTGTGGAAGTATACCCGCAGGTCAATACAAAGCAGGAGGCGCTTCAGTGGCTTGAGCAGGGAGGAGGGCCTGTTGCAACAGCTCTTGTTGCGCTTGCGCGGCTTGGAGTATCCTGCAGTTTCCACGGCATTACGGGCGATGACGAAACAGGCAGGAAGATCAGACAATCGCTTGCTGATGAGGGCATAGATGCAAAAGGTCTTGTACAGCGGAAAGATAGTTCCTCACAAATGGCCTTTATAGCAGTCGAAAAAAGCACTGCCAGCAGAACGATCTTTTGGAGACGACCTTCGGGCAAGGCCTTGCAGCCTGATGAACTCACTGAGGATTTTCTCTGTGGCAGCGACCTTCTTCTCATCGACGGACTTATGATGGACATCTCGCTTGCTGCCGTCAGGAGGGCAAGGGAGATGAATATACCGGTCCTCCTCGATGCAGGGAGCGCAAGACATGGGATGTATGAGCTTGCCAGGCGCTGTGATTATGTCGTGGCCTCTGAAGTTTTCGCAGAAGGCCTCGGATGGGAGCTGACACCACAGGCACTGCTGAGGGAGTCCGAGGCGCTCGGGGCCAGGGCCCTTACTGTAACGCTGGGTAAAGAAGGAAGCATAACTGTAGCTGACGGACAGATTATCAGGATGCCTGCCTTTAAAATAGAGGCTGTTGATACAACAGGGGCAGGCGATGTCTTTCACGGCGGCTATATCTTTGGACTGCTGCAGGGGTGGGACCTCGGGCGTATTGTCAGGTTCGCCTCAGCAGTCGCTGCCATAAAATGCAGGACTATGGGAGGCAGAACAGGGATCCCGCGCCTGGATGAAGTCACGCAGTTTCTGCAGAGACAGGACCGGCAGGCAGGATAATTTAACCGGTATCGTGCAATTAACCGAAATTCAGTGAATGGCAAATAGTGAATGGTGATTAGTAACGACTAAAGAACTCAACTACTTATTTCCCCTTATCCTCTGTGTGCTCTGTGGTTTGCTTTAATGCATTTTTAGGGTTAATGTATAATTTTAAGATTATGAAATGCAAAAGATGAAAATTCTAAAAGCAGAGGATGGCGATATAGTAAGGGTACATTATACTCTGAGCCTGGAAGATGGTACTAAATTTGATTCCTCTGCCGGAGAGCTGCCATTTGAGTTCATGGTCGGGCGGGGGAATGTGTTACCGGCCTTTGAGGGCTCGGTTATCGGCATGGCAGAAGGCGAGACAAAGAGGCTTACAGTCCCTCCTGAGAGGGCATATGGCCATTACAGGGACGATCTGGTCTATGTAATCGAAAAGCACCTGCTGCCGCCTGATATCGAGCCTGAGGTAGGGATGATTCTCAAGGTGCACACATCAGAAGGAAAAGAAATCGAGGCCCAGGTTACTGATATGGACGATTATACTGTAAAGTGCGATACTAACCACGAGCTTGCAGGCAAAGCGCTTTCCTTTGAGATCAAACTCCTAAAGATAGTTCGCCCTGGCTAAAGTAAGGACCACTACCTCCTTAGCGCCCGCCCGCAAAAGCACTTTTGAGCATTCATTTGCTGTTGAGCCGGTAGTCATCACATCGTCCACCAGCAGCAACCTCATTCCAGGGAATTTTCTTTCTGCTTTGAAGGAGCCTTTCAGGTTCAGGCCGCGTTCATTTTTCGAAAGCCCGATCTGGGCGGGCGTCTCTTTCTTCTTAAATAGGCCATCCATGATGAGCGGGACCCTGTTTCTCTCTGAGAGGGTCTTTGCCAGCAGCAGTGACTGATTAAAACCACGCTCCCGCAATCCCCTGACGCTCAGCGGCACAGGGATGAGAGCGTCTATGCCGGACATATCGAACCCCAGCAGAAGCTCGCCGAGGGGCCTGTGCAGTCGCCTGATACGCTGAAATTTGAAGAAATGTATGGCTGATGACAGCGTGTCCTCATAGAGTCCGAAGCTCATGGCCTTTGAAAATAGTGGAGGTTTTTTTATGCATTCCGCGCAGATCGTTGCATCTTCAGACGTTATAGGGGTGGCGCAGATACGACAGGACGGGCCGGTATATTTCTCAATGCCTGCCCAGCACTCAGAGCAAAACGGAGCAAGCCTGAAAGTATCAGGTTCTCTTTTACACGAAGGACACTCCGAAGGATAGAGAAGGTTGATGATCTTTGGGATCAGGCCTGGGATGTAAGAGGATGTCCGCATCTGCCGCATTTAGGCCCAAGGGAAAGCTTTTCCTTGTTCACCTTGTTCTTGGCACTGCACCCTGGACAGGTGATAATAGTGAATTCAGGTTGAAGGGCCCCATCAGGTGAAGGCCCGGGACTATTTTCCTGAAACGATATATCCGGCCCGGGGCCAACGGTGTCTGGTCCTTCATAGGCATCAGGGTAAACTGACCTGATAAAACTGATATACTGGGGATCGTTCTCTATGATTTCGATGCCCATGCCGTTTTTTATGGATATAACAGGGGTCTTGAGCGAACGCCTGACCCTGCCCTTGAGTTTTACCTCTGAGGCGCCAGGCAGGTATATCACGATATCTATCAGGGTATCCGGCGCAAAGGCATGCTGTGTCCTTAAAAAAAGACCGCTGATTGAAAGGTCACTGGATATACCTCTGTATTTCTTGCCTTCCGCGCTAAACTCTGTTTCAAGCCTTCGTATAAAACGGTCATGTCCGCGTCTGACTTTCAGAACTGCTCCTTAATCATTATGAGCTCATCTCTTTTCTGTCCGGTTGATACTATGACTATTTTTACTCCGATGAGTTCCTCGATTTTACGCATATACGACTGTGCCTGTCGGGGCAATTTTCTGAAGTCAGTAATGCCCTGTGTGTTTTCCTTCCAGCCCCTGACTTCTTCGTACACAGGAGTGCAGTTTTCGAGTATCCCAAGGTCCTTAGGCATGTCAGTGTATGTCTTGCCCTTGTATCTGTATGAGGTGCATATTTTTATTGTATCCAGACCGTCCAGAATGTCAAGCTTTGTTATAACGATCCCGGAAAATCCGTTGACTGCCGCGGAATGTTTAAGGATGACCGTGTCGAGCCATCCGCACCTTCTCGGTCTTCCGGTCGTCGCCCCGAATTCACCGCCCTTTTCCTGCATCCTTGCCCCGATTGCGTCATGCAGTTCCGTAGGAAAAGGACCGCTTCCCACTCTTGTGGTATAGGCCTTTACTATGCCGATTACGCTGTTTATCTTTGTCGGGCCTATTCCAAGACCAGTGCAGGCCCCGCCCGCGATTGAATTGGACGAGGTGACAAACGGATAAGTTCCATGGTCAATGTCAAGGAGCGTGCCCTGCGCGCCTTCAAGCAGCAGGTTTTTCTTTTCTGCTATCGCCTTATTGATTATGATGTCCGCATCAGCGATATATTTACGGAGTATTTTGGCATATCCCATGTATTCGTCGAATATCTTCTTTGCACTGAATACAGGCAAATTATAGAGATTTTTCATCAGAAAATTTACATGCCTGAGATTTGTATTAATTTTTTCCCGGAAGACCTCAGGCGACAAAAGGTCCCCTACCCGTATGCCGGTCCTTGCCATCTTGTCGACATATGTAGGGCCGATTCCCCTTCCGGTAGTGCCAATGCATTTTTTGCCTTTTGTCTTTTCGCTTGCAGCGTCGATAACCAAGTGGTAGGGCATGATGAGGTGAGCGTTCCTGCTTAAAAGGAGCTTGCCTGAGACCTTGACCCCCCTTTTCTCCAGGTCTGTAATTTCATCTATCAGGGCCTTCGGTTCTACAACAACGCCGTTGCCTATGATGCAGACGGTCTTTTTATGCAATATACCGGAGGGGATGAGATGCAAAACGAATTTGCTGTTATTGATGACAACAGTGTGTCCGGCATTATGACCACCCTGGTATCGCGCAACAATATCGGCCTTTTCAGTAAGCACATCCACAATCTTTCCCTTGCCTTCATCACCCCACTGCGCACCGACTATAACTAATATAGGCATTGTATGACCTCTCTTAAGAGTTAATTTTGACTAACAGGCTTACAGGCATATCTGCTTTACAGACAGTATATTAGGCAGTTTCCTGATTTCATCAATAATCTCATCCGACGGGGTTGTGTCAACGCTGATCACGGAAATGGCCACTCCGCCGGCAGACTCCCTGCCAAAATGCATCCTTGCAATATTGATATTGTTTTTACCCATGAGTGTGCCGAGATTGCCGATTACGCCAGGTCTGTCGTTGTTGTGTATCAGCAGGAGTACCCCTTCGGGCACTATTTCGACCTTGTAATTGTCTATCAATATGATGCGCGGGTCCTTTTTGCTAAAGAGCGTTCCGGCAACGAAGATTTCAGCGCCTTTTGCCTTGATCCTCAGGGCTATCATGCTCTGATAATCTCCGGCATCACTGCTCTTCATTTCTTTAACCTCTATGCCCCTCTCTTTGGCGATAAAGGGAGCGTTGACGAAATTGACAGTCTCAAGCAGGATCGGGCTCAGATAGCCCTTGATGGCAGCTATGGTCACAGGAGCGGTATTTATATTCGACGCGTCTCCATGATACTCCACTGTGATCTCTGTTGCTCCGCCCGTGAATATCTGCGAACAGAAGCCTCCGAGTTTTTCAGCCAGGTTTATATAGGGCTGCAGCCTGGGGACCTGATCGCTTGGAATAGAAGGAAAGTTCACCGCGTTCCTAATCGTTCCGTTGACCAGATAGTCCGCGATCTGCTCTGCAACTGCCAGTGCAACGTTTTCCTGGGCCTCTTCAGTAGATGCACCCAGATGCGGCGTGCAGACAACATTATCGAGCGTAAGGAGCGGATTGTCTACAGGCGGTTCTTTCTCCAATACGTCGAGGGCCGCCCCCGCTACCTTCCCGCTCTTAAGCGCCTCGTACAGGTCCTGTTCATTGATGATGCCGCCGCGGGCACAGTTGATTATTCTCACACCGTCTTTCATGGTGGCGATTGTTTTAGTGTTAATTATCCCCTTGGTTTCAGGTGTCAGCGGTGTGTGGATGGTTATGAAATCGGCTTCCCTGAAGAGTTCTTCGAGGGAGACCTTACTTATGCCCGTTGCCTTGGCGTTTTCTTCGCTCAGGAAAGGATCATAGGCTATAACATTCATCTCGAGTCCCTGGGCCTTCTTGGCTACCTGACCGCCAATATTGCCCAGGCCGACGACGCCCAAGGTCTTGTGGTAGAGCTCGACACCCATGAACTTCTTCTTTTCCCATTTGCCGGCCTTCATCGAGGCTGTTGCCTGGGGTATCAGGCGCGCTGATGCAAAGAGCATTGCGATGGAATGCTCGGCTGTTGTGACCGTGTTGCCTCCAGGGGTGTTCATGACAACAATGCCTTTTTTGGAGGCAGCTGCCTTATCAACATTATCAAGACCCGAGCCGGCCCTCCCGATTACCCTGAGATTCACCGCCGCATCGATGATCTCGGAGGTGACCTTTGTGGCAGAACGGATCACCAGGCCGCTGTACTGACCGATGCAAGCCTTGAGTTCTTCCGGTTTCATCCCTGTCTTTACATCGACTTCAAGTCCGGCCTTTTTCAAAATATCGACGCCTTTTTGAGATATATTGTCACTCACTAGAACTTTCATTAAATCTCTATCCTCCTAACCCGGACAAGCCGGAACTGGAATACTTTTCACCACAGAGTACACAGGCGAAATAGTTATTACAAACCTTTTCAGCCTCTCCGTGATCTCTGTGGCTATTTTTTAAGGAATTTATCTTCCAAATACTAAACCATTAATAATTCCTGCGCAACAGCAACGCCTGTGCCGAGCTTGAGTGGATGGCCCATGCCTTTTAATACCATCTCGACCCCTGCGATGGCTGTGATGACATCGAAGGTATCTGCATAACCGAGATGGGCTATCCTGAATATTTTGCCCTTTGCGTGTCCCTGACCGCCGGCTGCTGTAATGCCGTATTTTACCCTGAGGTTCTTGTATATTTCCTGGCCATCCATACCAGCAGGGGAGCTTATCGCAGTGACAGAGCAGCTGGGTGATTCCTTTGTGAACATTTCAAGCCCGAGCGCCCTGACAGCCTCTCTTGTTGCATGCGCAAGCCTCGCATGCCGACTGAAGGCGTTTTCAAGCCCCTCAGCCTGAAGGATTTTCAGGCTCTCGTTCAACCCTATGATAAGGGTGACAGGAGATGTGAAATTCGTCTGGTTGTCTTTGAGCTTTTTCCTCTCTGCCGTGAAATTAAAATAAAATTTCGGGGATGTGGACTTCTCTGCAAAGGCCCATGCCTTTTCACTTACGCCGATAAAGGCCAGACCAGGAGGGAGCATAAGCCCTTTTTGTGAACCGCCGATCAGCACATCTATCCCCCACTCATCCATCCTGAGGTCATGGGCAACCAGCGCTGATATGGCGTCAACCACAAGTATGGTGTTGTCATATTTTTTTACGATAGCGGCTATTGCCTTGATGTCATGGTATACCCCTGTCGAGGTCTCTGAGGCCTGAACAAAAACACCCTTTATGGAAGGGTCTTTTTTAAGGGCCTTTTCAATGTCTTCAGGTTTGACCGTATATCCCCAGTCAATCTTTATTTCCTCGACAGATAAGTTGTACGCCTTGCAGATCTTTGTCCAGCGCTCACCGAAATTTCCTGCATTGATCACCAGGGCCTTGTCGCCGGGGCTGAAGAAATTATTGACAGTGCCGACCATGCCGCCCGTGCCTGTAGAACAGATGATGAGAACATCATTCTTTGTCTGATAGAGCCATTGCAGGCCTTTTTTGGCTGCATCGAGCACAGGGAGAAAATCCGGGGACCTGTGGTGTATTATAGGCATAGCCATAGCAAGCAGCGCCTCAGGTGGAACAGGCGTAGGCCCAGGGGCCAACAGATAACGTTTTAACATAAGCAACCTCCTTCATGCTGCAGGGATTGAATTGAAGACCCCCTACGGCAAAGCCGCAGGGAATCTCAATGTAAGGTAAATTTTTTAATTATATTCGCTCGCTGACTCCGTAGCAAGACCACGAAGAATATCGCTCGCTGTCCATTTATGGGATTGGTCAAGCCCGGAAGGCAAGTCTCCTGTGCCTAACCCGGGATCCCGGAGTTACATTTAAGCCTTGAAATCTATCACTAGAACGAATTTTTTGTCAAGGAAAGGGCCTTTACAACAATTCCCTCAGACTATTATAATGAAATACAATGAAAAATAAAATAGCTCTCGGAATTTCGGTTTTACTCTTAGGATTTCTTCTTGGCGGAATTTCGTTCTATTTTTTGGGAAAAATCACTGGGGAACATAAAGGATTTGTAACACTTACTCCCAATGTGCCCAGACAGATCGCTGAGACGAGCAAGGCTTTTTCCGAAATAGCAAGTGCTATTTCTCCTTCAGTAGTGAATATTTCCACGACCAAGGTCATCAAAAGGGAGACCTCACAACTCCTGGAGGACCCTTTCTCTGAATTTTTCTCGCCGTTACGCGATTTCAAGATGCCCAAAAAGTGGAAGGAGCAGAGTCTTGGTTCCGGTGTAATAATCTCGACAGACGGATATATCATCACCAACAACCATGTTGTTGAGCAGGCCGATGAGATCAGGGTCACACTTTTTGACAAGCGGTCTTTCAAGGCAAGGCTCATAGGCGCTGACAACAAGACTGATGTAGCGATCGTAAAGATTGATGCTGAGAACCTCTTCGCTGTGCAGTGGGGTGACTCGGACAAGCTGCAGGTCGGCGAGTTCGTCCTTGCCATCGGCAACCCTTATGGACTGAGCCATACAGTTACGATGGGTATTATCAGTGCCGTAGGAAGGGCGAATGTCGGCATCGCTGACTATGAGGACTTTATCCAGACAGACGCTGCCATAAATCCCGGCAATTCAGGAGGCCCGCTTGTCAATACAAAAGGTGAAGTGATCGGGATCAATACCGCTATTTTTTCAAGGTCAGGAGGATACCAGGGCATAGGCTTTGCGGTCCCCAGCAATATGGCACGCCTTGTTATGGACCAGCTTATCCAGAAGGGGAAGGTCACTCGGGGTTGGCTCGGGGTGACGATACAGGAGATTACGCCTGAGCTTTCCCAGAAGTTCGGGCTCAAGACAGCAAAGGGAGCTCTCATCGGAGACGTTGCAAAGGGAAGTCCTGCTGAAAAGGCCGGCCTGAAGAGAGGTGACATCATCCTTGAATTTAACGGCAAAAAGGTCGACGATGTGGGTAACCTCAGGAATATGGTGGCGCAGAGCAAGGTCGGGGCGCAGATCCCGCTTGTCATAATGCGTTCAGGCAAGGAATTCTCGTTAAAAGTTACAACTACCGAACTGCCGAAAGATTCAACTGAAGCTGCGCCGGACACCCCTGAGGACTCTTCTTTTGAAGGACTTGCGGG
This sequence comes from uncultured Nitrospira sp., assembly GCA_963801505.1. Taxonomy (GTDB): domain Bacteria; phylum Nitrospirota; class Thermodesulfovibrionia; order Thermodesulfovibrionales; family UBA6898; genus JAOUFP01. Next base: position 49,605 of record CAWDEY010000024.1, on the reverse strand, counting down.
ACTCAATGTAATCGAGCTGACCAGAGAAATATCCAGACAACTGGGGCTTCCCAGGGATGAAAAAGGCGTTGTTGTTGTAAGGGTGGACCCCGGCAGTTCGATAGAAGACGCGGGGATGAGAAAGGGCGACGTCATACAGGAGATAGACAGGAAAAAAATCGCGGGTCTTGATGATTATACCCGGGCCGTGGCAGGGGTGCACTCAGGAGATACAGTCCTCATGTTTGTAAACAGGGGCGGGAAAAAGTTTTATGCGACCGTCAGGGCGGATTAATAAAAAACCGTGAATAGTGAATAGTAACGACTCAATAACTATTTTCCCTTACACTCTGTGGTTTTCTTTAACGCTTTTTTCAGGTTGAGCGAAAGACAGCTTATTGGCCTGCCTGATTTCGGTCTGTTACAGAGGAGATGATAGACATGCTCTTAATTATTAAGCTTGCTGTCCTTGCCCTATTTGCAATCTCGGGATATCTGCTCGGACTCAGATACGGCTATATGGAGTACGGCGTTGCCCTCGGAGCGCTTCTGGGTATTATAACTGTATACTCTGATCTCATCTTGGGGAAGGTTGATTTCGGCACCCTTATCGGCGGCCTGGTCGGCCTGGCCTCGGGCCTCTTATTTGCTACACTTGTTTTTATTCCCATAAAGGCCCTTGTCGGGGATGATATGGCCGCTGCATCTTTTGCCCTGAAAGGCATTTTCGGCTACGGCGGCCTGCTTATCGGACTTAGAAGGGGCAAGGGATTGACCCTCCGGAACGTCTTAAGTATGATCAGAGGCAAGGGGTTTGAGGAGAACCTCAAGATTCTCGATACAAGCGTTATTATCGACGGCCGCATAGCAGATATCTGCGAAGCGGGTTTTCTGGAAGGTGTCTTTATCGTGCCTCAGTTTATACTGCAGGAACTTCAGTATATCGCCGACTCACAGGATTCCATAAAAAGGGCGCGGGGCAGGAGAGGTCTGGATGTCCTGCATAAAATCCAGAAGATGACGAATATTACCGTAAAGATAGTTGATGAGGACTTCCCCAAGATCAAGGAGGTTGACTCAAAACTTGTTGCCCTGGGACAGCTCCTCAATGCCAAGGTAATAACAAATGATTTTAATCTCAACAAGGTGGCCCAGCTTCAGGGGGTATCCGTGCTTAATATCAATGAACTGGCAAACTCCCTTAAACCCGTTGTCCTGCCAGGTGAGACAATGAGGATTTTTGTGTTGAAGGAAGGAAAAGAATATAACCAGGGAGTGGCATACCTTGAAGACGGAACAATGGTGGTTGTTGAAAACGGACGCAGACTTATAGGTAAAAATGCCGAGGTTGTCGTGACCAGCGTGCTGCAGACAACTGCCGGCAGGATGATATTTGCAAAGGCAAAGGAAGAATATGAACGAGAGGAATCAAGGACTGGCAAATAAGGACGTCTCAGCAGAGGCCTTATGCTTACGCTGATAGCAGACACAGTCATTTTTGAGCCATGAAAAACAACATTGTCGCTATTGTCCCTGCCGCAGGCTTAGGGAAAAGATTCGGAGAAGGCACGAACAAGCCCTTTGCGAGTTTGGGCGATAAACCCCTGATCATATGGGCTGTCGAGGCCCTTCAAAGCCTCCCTGAAGTTACGGAGATAATCCCTGCGGTCAAGGAGAGTGATATAGAGCTCTGCGGCAGGTTGTTCGAAGAGTACGCAATCACGAAGGTCAGGCGCATAGCGCCTGGAGGAAGGGAGAGGCAGGATTCAGTTTTTCATGGCTTGAGTCTGATACATGACGAGACAGCCATCGTGCTTGTGCATGACGGAGTGCGGCCTCTGATAGAACCTTTGGTAATAAGGAAAGTCCTGCAGCAGTTAAACGGCTGTGACGGTGTGGTTGTGGGGGTCCCGTTGAAAGACACTGTAAAGGAAGTAACAGAAGGTATCGTCAGGAGTACACTGAAAAGAGACACTCTGTGGGCAATCCAGACTCCGCAGGCCTTTCATTTTCAGGTACTATATGCCGCTTATGAAAAAGCCTCTGCGGATTCTTTTTATGCCACAGACGATTCTGCCCTGGTTGAAAGAAATGGCGGAAAGATAAAGGTGATTCAGGGGTCCTACACAAACATAAAGGTCACAACACCTGAGGACCTGCTTATCGCAGAGGTCTTTATCAAAATGAGGAGGAGTGGACCATGAGGACAGGTTTTGGCTACGACTCTCACAGACTTGTAGAAGGCAGGAAGCTGATCATCGGCGGAGTAGAGATCCCTTTCGATAAAGGGCTTACAGGTCATTCTGACGCGGATGTGCTCTGCCATGCCATAATCGATGCGATCATAGGGGCGCTCGGTCTCGGTGATATAGGAAAATATTTCCCTGATACCGATCCGCAGTGGAAAGATGCTGTCAGTACAGAGCTGCTCAAATATATCATAGGGATTGCCGGTATGAACGGCTATTCAGTAAGCTGGATTGATACCACGATTATTGCTGAACAGCCCAGGATGTCGCCCTTTATCGACGCGATCAGGAATTCTCTGTCAGAGGCCGGCATACCTCCCGGCAATATAAACATCAAGGCAAAGACCAATGAAGGCATGGGGTTTATCGGCCGGGGTGAAGGCATCGCAGCCTACGCGGTCTGCCTGATAGAGAAGATCTGACATCAAGCTATTTGGGTATATAGGCGTTCAACCCTATTGTCAATGATTTCCCATTTACTGTCAACGATGTTTTCATATTGCCTCTTGTGCTGGCCACTACAAGGGTTTTCCCTGAGGCGCTTGGTGTAGGCTCCTCCAGGTCGCATGTGATAATAAGCTTGTTCCCTTCGATTTTAGTTTCAATTGCCATTTCTTCACCTCGGCGTAAAGGCGCCCCTATTTTTACCGGTCTGCCACTGATAGAATTTTATTCTTTCGGCATAATGGAAGAATAGCACGAGAAGAGAAAATTAACAATTCTAGATCTTTCATTGAAAAAATTTCATGTAATGGGTATACTTAACTTTATCCCTCGATGCTGCCCGCAGTCCCCTCCAAAAAATGCGGGCAGCATCCCCCATTGCTTAAGGGATTTACGGATAAAATCCCATCGTTATTCCAGCAAAAAATGGCATGCTCGCCCATTTATAATCCTTTGGCCCGCATTATCCATAAAATTCATACAAATCAGGCCAGGGACCATAAGGCAATCTTCTTGATATTTCACTGTTTTTTTGTTACCGTCTATACAGTATGAGCTTACTTTTTGATGAAGACATGCTTATTGATTTAGGCAAATGGACAGAGGCTGAACTGGAGAAGATCATGCGTGAAGCTTCCCTGCTGGAAGATGCTGTTTCGCGCATAGAATTTCTTTCGGGCTTCTTTATCGGTCTTGAGTATATGGAATCAACACTGGTTGGTAACACCAACACTGCCGAGGTCTTTGTGATAAATTTCTCAGGGGTTGATTGCTTTACATTTATCGACTACATTGAGGCGATGAGGCTTTCAGACTCCTTTAGAAGTTTTCTGAAGAACCTTAAACAGGTGAGGTACCTCAATGGCATAGTGGGCTACGAAAACAGAAAACACTTTTTTACAGACTGGGCGGAATATGCCCCGTCATCTGTCGATGACCTCACAAAACAGATAGGGGGCGTAAAGGTAAGGAACATTGCAAAGACGATGAATCTTAAAGAAAATGGGACGCCTCTTCTGCCTGGGGCCGCGTCTTTTCAGCGTACCATCAGCTACATTCCAGCTGAAGATATAGACAGTTCAGTCCTCCAAAAGCTGAAGACCGGGGACTATGCAGGCATTTATTCATCTATGCAGGGACTCGATGTTTCACATGTGGGTATTATCATCAGAGACCGCGACACATTTTCTATAAGACATGCCTCTTCGGACAAGAGATTGAGGAAGGTTGTTGATCAGGAACTTCTGACGTATATCTCAGGGACCCCGGGTCTGATCATATTAAGGCCCAGAGATTATCGGTGAAAACTTTCGTTCTCAGGACCCCAATTTCAGAGAAATCTTTTCAGATTATTTTTGAACTCTGAACACATGCCGCTTTTCTGAATCCAGAACTGCCTAAGTTCAAAGGCAAAATGTTATAGTGTACAGTTATCATGATTTCAGAAAAAACAACTCAATTATTTGCAGTCAGCCTGGGCAAGTTCCATGTTTAAGGTGATTTTCAGCAGACGGATGTTTGTAGCCTTTCTTATGGGTTTTGCCTGCGGTCTGCCGTTGCTTCTGACCTCTACCGTACTGCAGGCCTGGATGAAAAAATCAGGCATAGACCTTACCATGATAGGCCTGATGGCACTGGTCGGACTACCCTATACCCTGAAGTTTATGTGGGCGCCTTTCCTTGACAGATTTACTATTTCTTTTCTGGGGCGAAGAAGAGGCTGGCTGCTGATAGCGCAGGTATCACTTGTTTTTTCAATAGCAGGGCTTGGTTTTACTAATCCTGCTCAAAATCCTGTGATGATGGTCTTTGCAGCAGTCTTTGTCACTTTCTTCAGCGCTTCCCAGGATATAGTGGTTGATGCCTACAGGAGGGAAGACCTTGCAGATGAAGAACTCGGGCTTGGTTCTTCTTTTTATATTAACGGGTACAGGGTAGGGATGCTTCTGGCCTCAGGAGGCGGTTTGATCCTTGCTGATTACCTGTCTTTCAAAATGGTCTACCTGATCATGGCAGCCTGCATGCTGCCTGCTATCATAACCACGCTTCTGACACCTGAACCCGCAATTTCAGCAGGGACCCCAAAGACCCTGAGAGAGGCCATTGTTGAGCCGCTGGTAGAATATTTCAGCAGAGAGAGTTCTATTTTGATCCTTGCGTTTATACTCTTCTATAAGATCGGCGATACAATGGCCAGTGCAATCACAACTCCGTTTTACCTGGATCTCGGATTTTCAATGACTGAAATCGGCACTATTGTTAAGATCTTCGGGTTCTGGGCAACTATCGCAGGGAGCCTGGTAGGCGGTCTGCTGATGTTGCGCATCGGGATAAACAGGTCGCTCTGGGTATTCGGTTTCCTGCAGGCGATTTCAACTGCTGGCTTTGCTGTCCTGGCACGGATTGGCCACAGCCTGCCTGCCCTTTCCGGGGTCATCGCTTTTGAAAACCTCACAGGAGGCATGGGTACGGCAGCCTATGCAGCGTTTATGGGGAGCATCACAAATAAAAAATTTACAGCCACTCAGTACGCGCTTCTGAGCAGTCTCATGGGTGTTCCCAGGGTGCTGGCCTCCGCGCCTACAGGCTTTCTGGCAAAGTATATGGGTTGGGAGAACTTCTTTATCTTCTGTGTTTTTATCGCCATGCCCGGCATGCTGCTGCTTCTGAAATTCGCGCCCTGGCATCCCAAAAATGCGAAAAAAGCCTGAAGTGGTCCCTCGTTGATAGGAGTTTGAGTGATAGGACAAAGCTAAGCACCCTTTTCTCATTTCCTTTACATTTTATAGTACATTCTTGTATCTTTTTATAATGATAGATTTGCATACCCATACTGTTTTCAGTGACGGTGAACTTATACCTTTTGAGTTGATCAGAAGGGCTGAAGCGATCGGATATAGTGCAATCGCCATTACGGATCATATGGACTCCTCAAATATGGACCTGATCATCCCGCGCATAGTAAAGGCCGTACATAAGATCAGGCCATTGGTCTCTTTAGAGGTCTTGCCTGGTGCTGAGATAACACATGCCCCTCCTGAATTGATTTCCGAGCTGGTAAAGGAGGCAAGGCATCTCGGCGCAAAGATAGTGGTCGTGCATGGAGAGACCATCGTGGAGCCGGTATTGAAGGGTACAAACCGGGCAGCCATAGAGGCCGGCGCTGACATCCTTTCGCATCCGGGGCTGATATCAATAGAGGACCTGCTGCTGGCAAAGGAAAAAAACGTATTGCTGGAGATCACCTCGAGAAAAGGGCATTCACTGGCCAACGGCTATGTTGCCAAGGAGGCGGTCCGTTTTGGGGCGCCCCTCTGCATCAATACAGACAGCCACAGCCCGACAGACCTGATCACTAAAGAAACAGCCCGACAGGTCCTTCTTGCCGCGGGCGTTGAGGAAAACAGGATCAACAGTATATTTGAAAACTCAAAAATTCTGATAGATAAAGTTTTAAGGAGGAATTAATGCCACGGGCGATCAAGAAAAAAGCCAGCAAAAAAAATATTGGTTCAGAGGTCGAAATAACAAGTGTCCTTGAAAATATGAGGGACACCCTGAAAAAAAAGCAAAAGACGGTCCTCACATACAGCCTCATTGCACTCAGCGCTGCCGTGGTGCTTGCCGTAATCATTTTTTACCAGCATACTGCTGACCAGAAATCCCGTGAGCTCGAAAACAGGGCCTATAATGTCTACTATAATCTCTATCAGAATAAGGTCATGACAAAGCAGGAGCAGTACCAGCAGGCGCTTGATCTGTTCCAGCAGGCCTACAGCAAACAAAAATCTCCCAGGGTGCTTTTATATATAGCGAGTTCCTACTTTGAACTAGGAAAATATGATGACGCACTGAAAACTCTAAATACCTTTACAAAAAAGCATGCAAATGCAAAAGACCTGCTGCCAATAGCCTACCAGAAGATAGCGGCCATACAGTTCATAAAAGGGGACAACGAAGCAGCCCTGAAGACACTTGACACCATTTATAAATCAGGGGGGATTTATCAGGACTATGCCCTGATCGAGTCAGGCAGGATACTGGAAAAAGAGGGCAAAAAAGAAGAGGCGGCTGCAAAGTACAGGGAACTTATTCTTAAGTTTCCAGACTCGCCATTTGCCGAGGAAGCAAAAACAAAACTCGGAGAGAAAAAAGAGGGCTAGATGGCCTTAGTCGGATTTATCTGAAACTTGTGGGCCTGAAAAGCATTTGACTGCTTTCAAATGCATCCGTACAGGTAACCGTTCGTCCTAACCCACATAATTCATAAACTTTGTTGAGAAGAAGACGGGATATAGTATCCTCGCTCATTCTCGCTGCGCTCCGAGGGTTTTTGCCTCCTTAATTCATATTTACATGTTGTAGGAATATCGGCAAAAAAAATCCGCTCCAATACTACATCGCGCCTTCTTCCTGTCTGATTTGTCTGAAATTTATGAATAATATGGGCTAAAGATAACGATTGTGCGCGTAAAGTCCAGCAATTGGGCGGGAAAAGATAGACAAAGACCTGCAATGTAAGTTTAATCCACCATAACGGTGGCCCATGATATAACCCTAAGCTTCATTTTCCTTTGTGTCCTCTTTGAAATCTGCGGTTGATTGCTGTCTGCAGTAAGTGAATAATGCAGGTTAGATTTTTTTACTTTTTCTGGTCCTGCTGCTCTTTTTTGCAGATACTTTTTTGGCGGATACCTTCTTGAAAGATACTCTTTTATTCTTCTGTCTTTTACTTGAGGCCTTGCGGTAAGAGACCTTCCTTATCAGAGACCTGTCCTCCTGGTCCAGGCTGAAGAGGGCCTTCGGCGGAATATAGACCACGCTGCCGGGCTTCAGAGGCATAATCTTTTCCATGGAATTCAGCGCAAGGACAACAGACACCGGGATTCCTGTCCTGTGAGCAATCCGCTGGAATGTATCACCCTTCCTGACAGTGTATCTCTCAAACGTAAAACGTTCTGTTTCCGGGATGGAAGCAAGCGCTGTCAAAAACTGCTCTTTTGTGCCTATGGGTATTCTCAAGGTATAGTCGGAAACATCAGGAGGTGTACACCATCTCCTGAGTTCAGGGTTCAGCTTTTTCATCTCGTCAAGACTGACCCCTGCACACTCAGCTGCTACAGCGAGATCAATGGGCGAATTTAGTGTGACTTCATCATAACTCAATGGCTCGTGATATTCGATCTCATCAAAGCCGAAGTCCTGGGGATTATTGGCTATAAGGCTTGCAGCTATAAACTTCGGCACATAATCCTTTGTCTCAGGCCTTATATGCGTTGTGCCCAGAAGCTCCCAGTAATTATCGGCATTGCTCCTCTTCATCGCCTTTTGAATTCTTCCTTCGCCAGCATTATATGCAGCCATAGCCAGGTTCCAGGAGCCGAACATGCCATAGAGGTCTTTCAGGTAATCTGCTGCTGCAAATGTGGATTTGACAGGGTCCCGTCTTTCATCCTTCCACCAGTTTATCTCGAGCCCGTATCTTTTGGCTGTAGAGGCTATGAACTGCCACGGGCCTGCTGCATTGGCGACAGAATATGCGTAAGGACTAAATCCGCTTTCAATAAGGGACAGGAAGACTATATTTTCCGGAACATCTTTTTTCCTGAGAATATCCTTCATCATCTCGAGATATTTCCCTGACCTGCTGAGCCACATTGAAAACCTTTCCTTGATACGTGTTGCTGAAAAAACCGATATTCCTTTCAACTGCCTTTGATGCAACTTCATTTGAGTTATAGGCCTGTAAATTATATCCTGTATTAGCCGAAGTATTATCAGTCAGGATCTTTTTGTTCCTGCTGAGCGACTGCGGGCATGGTAGTAACTGAAGAATTTTCACCTGTTGAAACAGCAGCTGACAGACTGACGTCCTGGGACTTCTCCTGCTCCTTGCAGACCTGCTGCGGGAAGGCCTTGGCTGCCCTGGAGTTTCACCTGTGGACACGACCGGCAAACTTAAAACAAGGGAAAGACATAACAATAGAATAACCTGATACTTTTTCATGCAGAACAATTTTCCCCTATAAATGCCATTTTTGTCAAGCTTAAATACCTTTCTGTGTCCAGGCCTTTCTGTAAAAAATTGTAAAATATCCGTCTCTTCGGTCTATAATTTCTCCTGTATGCAAAACAAATCTATCTATACGCTGGGCACAGGGCTTAGAAGCTCTGAGGATTTCATCGAAATCCTCCTTGCCTGTGAGATCAGGGCTGTCATTGATGTCAGGAGCTTTCCTGTGAGCAAGATGTCCCACTTCAGCAAGGCCCTCCTTTTTGAGCTTTTGATATCAAACGGTATCGCTTACTATTTTTTCGGGAAAGAGCTCGGCGGCTTCAGAAAAGGCGGATATGCCGCTTATATCACAACCGAAGAATTTTCAAATGGAGTTGGAATGATCGAGGCTGTTGCAAAAGAAGCTGTCTCTGTTATTATCTGTTCTGAAAAACTGCCATGGAAGTGTCATAGAAAGTGGATATCCAGGGAGCTCCAGCACAGGGGATGGTCTAGTCGAAGCATATCATTGACAAAGGCAAAGTCTGGATACCAAAATAGAAACCAAAGCAGACAATGCAGTTTTCAGGTATTCATGTTATAGATCTATAATAGTGAAAAAATGACAGGGGAAACATTGAAAATCATAAGGCATGTGCATCAGCTCTTTACGGAAAAGGGGTTGAGGCTTTCTGTTGCCGAGTCATGCACAGGCGGACTTATAAGCCATTACCTGACCTGGTTTTCCGGCTCAAGCAAATTCTTTGAGTCAGGAGTTGTTACCTATTCCGTATCATCCAAGGAAAATATCCTGGGGGTATCGTCAGAGACTATAGCATGCCACGGCGTTGTAAGCGGTGAGACAGCAAAGGAGATGGCTGAAAAAATGCGACTGCTCTCCGGGACTGATTACGCCTTATCCACAACAGGAAATCTCGGGCCTGACGTACTTGAAGGCAAAGAGAGGGGCCTTATCTATACTGGAATAAGTAAAGAAGGGAAGACGATTATAAAGGAGCTGAGATTAACGGGAGACAGAACACAAAACAAGGAAGAGGCCGCACTTTTCAGCATTGCGGTTCCTGATAGACGAACTATCCGGACAAAAACAATGACTCAATTCCGGAGAGGTCCCTGAACATATAAAGAATGTGATGGAGCAGCTCGTAAAAGATCTGAACTATCACTGCTACCGTTATTATGTCCTTGATGCGCCTGTGATTTCAGATGCAGAATACGACCAGAAATACCGTCATCTGAAGGAACTGGAGGAAAAATACGACTGGGTGTTTCCGGATTCCCCTACACTCCGGGTCGGCGCGCCCCCGCTTGAAAAATTCGAAAAAATAAAACATGCAGAACCTATGTTGTCGCTTGGCAACGCCTTTTCATATGATGAGGTCAGGGAATTTGATAAAAGGATAAAAAGGCTTCTCGATAGCGACAGGGAGATGGAATATACTGTAGAGCCCAAATACGACGGACTTGCTATAGAGCTGAGCTACAGAAACGGGCTTCTCTATAAGGCGTCGACAAGGGGTGACGGTTTTGTGGGGGAAGACGTTACCCTGAATATCAGGACGATCAAGGCTGTCCCCCTGAAGATAGAAGGACCGGGAAGGGTCCCGCAGGAGATCGATATCCGCGGAGAGGTCTATATGGACCTTGAGGAGTTCGATAAATTAAACAAGCAGAGGGAAGAGAAAGGCGAACCCCTGTTTGCCAATCCAAGGAATGCTGCTGCCGGCTCAATCAGACAACTGGACCCTGCTGTAACTATGTCGCGCAAGCTCTATCTTGCGTGTTACGGGATAGGAGCGGTCAGGGGACTTGAGCTGAAAAGTCAGGCTGAGCTTATAAGCTGGTTGTCAGAGGCGAGGTTCCCTACGCCTGCTGGCATGAAGATAACAAAAGGCATAGATGCTGTTATCGAAGCAATCAGGGAAATCGAAGAAGCCCGCAGTGGCTTCACCTTTCGAGACAGACGGCGCAGTGATAAAAGTCAATGACTTCGGGCTGCAGCAGAAATTAGGGGTTAAGACACGAGAGCCCCGATGGGCAATAGCCTATAAGTTCGAGGCCCATCAGGGGACAACAAAAATCAGGGAGATCCATGGAAGTGTCGGAAGGACAGGAGTGATAACACCTTTTGCGGTCTTTGAACCTGTAAAGATCGGCGGGGTTACTGTCTCCCGCTCAACGCTGCATAACTGGGACGAAATCAAAAGGAAAGATATTAAGATAGGCGATACGGTTGTCGTCGAGCGTGCAGGCGACGTAATCCCGCACGTAGTCATGGTTGTGCAGGAAAAGAGGACGGGCAGGGAAAAGTCTTTTCCTCTCCCTGAGAAATGTCCTGCCTGCGGCTCTCAGGTAATCAGAGAAGAAGGTGAGGTGGCTATCAGGTGCGTGTCCCTGCACTGCCCTGCCCAGCTACAGGAGAAGATCATCCATTTTGCTTCAAGGGGAGGGATGGATATAGAGGGACTCGGTGAAAAGAATGTGGAGCTTCTCTATTCGAGGGGCCTGATAAAGCACTTTGAAGATATCTATAAGCTGAAAAAGGAGGACCTTCTTGGACTCCCCAGGTTTGCGGAAAAATCTGCCCAAAACCTTATTGATGCGATAGAACTATCAAAACATACCACCCTTGCTAAATTTCTCTTTGCCATCGGGATACTCCATGTCGGAGAATATGCCGCAAAGCTCCTTGCAAAGAATTTCAGGAACCTGAAAGACCTCTATCATATATCTCCTGAGAAGATAATGTCGATAAAACAGATGGGAGAAAAGATATCCTCATCACTGGCGACATTTTTAGCCGATGAAAAAAATCTGAGCACCCTCGATTCGATGATCAACCTTGGACTGGATATTAAAAACCCTGACTTTGCTGCTGGTGCTGACGAGGAACTGCCGCTGAAAGGGCTCTCCTTTGTGATCACTGGCACACTGCCGAAGCCGAGAAAGGAAGTGGAAGAGATGATCGAAAAAAACGGTGGTCATCCGTCCTCAGCTCTTTCTGCAAAAACGGATTTTCTTATTGTCGGCGAGGAACCAGGCTCAAAACTCCGGAAGGCAAAGGCCCTCGGAGTCAGGACAATCTCCTATTCAGAACTATTAAAGCTGATAAAAGAGAGGACAGGTCATCCCAGGTTGTTCTGACTGAGAACTTTAAAATGTCCTTGTATCCGTGTCCCATAAGGCCGGACAGCAAGGCCGTTAATACTTCAGCGCTGCCTTTTCCAGGTCACCGACCACTACGAGCACATAATTTTTTGTATTGAGGTATTTCCTGGCCACCCTCAGTATATCATCTTTGGTGACAGCTTCAATAAATTTTTTGTAGTTATCAACATAGTCCAGTCCGAGGCCGTAGAATTCAACCGAGGTCAGAAAACCGGCTATCTTTCTGTTTGAATCAATGCGCAGGGGGAAGCTTCCGGTCAGATATGCTTTGGCGTCGCTAAGTTCCTTGTCGCGTTACCGGCTCTGTCCTGATCCGCTCCATCTCTTTGAGGATCTCCTCTATTGCGGTGTTGGCAGATTCATTTTTTGTCTGGAGGCCTGCCTGAAAACTCCCTGCATATTTGTTTGCCGAAAAGAAGCTATGGACATCATAGGCAAGCCCCTTGTTGTCGCGGATATTGTCCATCAGGCGTGATGCAAAGCCTCCTCCGCCAAGGATGTAGTTCATGACAGAGACCGCATAATAATCAGGGTTGTCGCGTTTGATTCCGAGATGGCCCAGAATAATATTTGCCTGTGTAAGGTTTTTCTGTATCTTGATGACCTTTGGTTTGTCTTCAATAGACAGGCGTCGGCAGCAATATCTCCGTGCTGTCTTTCTTTTGCCAGTTCATAAAATATCTTTTAAGCAGGGACTTAAGCTCACTCTTTGCTGATGTCACCTACAACAGTGATTATTGTGTTATTGGGGAGATAATATTCTTTGATGAAACGCAGATGATATCCTCACGGGTGATCCTGTCGAGAGTCTCCTCTGTGCCTTCTACCGGCCTGCCGTAAGGATGTTCCCCGAATACCGCTTCTGCAAAGGCCTTTGACGCAATGATGTCAGGCTCTTCCTTTTGCTGGATAATCGAATTTTTGATCGAAGTTTTCCGTCTCTGTATCTCATCATCGCTGAATGCAGGATTCAGGATAACATCGCTCAGAAGGTCAAACCCCAGATCAATATCTTTTTTTAAGACAGAAAGCGAGACGGTGATATAGTCAGCACCGCCTGAAGTGCTCAGAGAACCTCCGACAAATTCTATCGCATCGCTGATCTCCTTTGACTGACCTGGTCTTTGTCCCCTCGTTCAGGAGGTCTGCCGTCAGATTTGCAAGGCCTGCCTTTTCAGAAGGCTCCACAACACTGCCTGCCTTTATGGCAACGACAACAGTGACAATCGGAAGTACTGTCTTTTCGGAATGCAGGAGAGTCATTCCATTGGCAAGGACCTCGCGCTCAGCAATGCCGTCTGCATAAGATGATGTATGAAACGAAAAAAGCAAACAGAAGAAAAGCAGCATACATAATGTGATTTTTTTCATCATTTTTTATCACCCTTGAGAGGTATCAAAATTCCGGTAGTCCTTTTATCAGAAACAAGATATTTCTCTGCAACACGCCTGACATCCTCAGGAGAGACCTTTCGTATCCCTTCGAGATATTTGTCCCAGAGCCTCCATCCGCCGATCATCTCGAAGGTCCCGATCATTCTGGCCTGCATGTAAATAGAGTCCTGTCCCATAATGAATGAGGCCTCTATCTGGTTCTTGGCCTTCTGCACCTCGATCTCTGAAGGGGGCTCCTTCTTTATCTTTTCTATCTCATCGTTTATCGCTTTTTCAACATCTTCGATATTCTTTCCGGAAGCTGCTGTTGCGCCGGTCAGGAAAAGGAACGGGTCTTTATACAATCCTTCATAACCCGCCCACGCAGAAAGGGCGATCTGCTGTTCGTAGACAAGCCTATGATACAGCCTGGAGCTTTTGCCGTCTGAGAGAATGCTTCCGAGCACATCAAGGGCAAAACCGTCTTCATGTTTTATGTCAGGCACTTTATAGGCAGAAACAATAAAGGGGAGTTCCGCCTCTTTTTTTACATAGAACCTTCTTTCCCCTATTTGTTCTTCGTCCTCTATTTTCACTGTCCTTTATCTCAGGGCCGGCAGGAATGTCTGCCAAAAGCAGCCTCAACCTTGGACATTATATCTTCCTTCTTTACGTCACCGACTACGATTACTACCGCGTTATTCGGCGCATAATAGGTCCGGTAATGATTTATCAAATCATCAGGGTCCAGTGTCTTCAGGTCAGACATCCAGCCGATCACAGGCCACCGGTAAGGATGGTTATTAAAGGCCATAGCCATTACCTGCTCATAGACAAGGCTCTGCGGGTCATCGTCATAGCGGAGTCTCCGCTCCTCCGTCACCACATCCCGCTCGGAGAGAACCGCGTCCTTTGTCAGAACGAGATTCCGCATCCTGTCTGCCTCAAGCTCTATTGGCAACCCGATCCTGTCTGAGGCGAGCAGCTCGAAATACCCGGTATATTCCTTTGATGTAAAGGCATTGTCTGTGCCGCCTGCCCTCTGGATGGTCTGTGAAAATGTCTTGGGACCGTATTTTTTTGTCCCTTTAAACATCATGTGCTCAAGCAGATGGCTCAAGCCTGTCTTGCCGATATTTTCATCCCTGGAGCCTACCCTGTACCATATCTGAAAGGTCGCTGTCGGCGCCTTATGGTCTTCAAGAATGAGGACCTTCAAGCCGTTCTTCAGAGTATATTCCGCAATATCCAGAGCATGCGCAGGAACATGAAACAACACGAAAAACAGAATTAAAAGCAGTCTTGATATTTTCATATATTCAATATAGCAGAATCTTTCAACACTTTTAAAGTAAATGGTCATAGTTTGCACAGGACAAGTCTATGAAAGACGAGATTTCACAGACTTCTTCAAAAGGGCACATGGATATAAGGTCATCAACAATGCTATAATTCATGCAGTATATTTTCTCAAGTAAAAACTATCGCTAAGAGCAGGTTTAAGTTACCCAAACCATCCAGGTTTGAGAGTTTTATTTAAGCATCAGTCCAAAGGGAAAAGTGAGCAATAACGAGATAACTTTGGCAGAGCGGAAGCATGTACGAGAGGCGTGCAGCATCCCTTGGAATTTACAGTCCTATTTACACAGTCATCAGAGTTTAAGCGGATCAGCGCCACAGGGAAAACCGTAGATAAGAGTCCTGCGGGTATTGGTCTGGTCACTGATTTTCCCCTTGAGCCAGGACATGTTTTGGAATGGGATGACCAGCACAATAAAGGCAACCTCCATATTGCCCTGGTAAAATGGGCCCGGCAGACTGACAACTATTACGGGCTGGTCTTATTTTTATCTAACAGCAATATCATTGCTTGTCAGCTTCTGGTGCTTATCTCAGCTTTTTCTCTATGTCCAGCCATGTCTTGAGATTTTTTGAGCTGTCCTCTTCATCAAAGCCAAAGGATTCCGGTTTGTATGCATTTGCCGAGTCAATAACAGCCTGGCTACCGATCACGGCCTTTATTTTAATGCCTTTTTTATTGAGAGCTTCAAATATGTCGCCCATCTGCCAGGACATGACAGCAGAGGCCGGGAACCTGTTTTGCCTGAGCCATTCCCTGACCGTGCCTGTCCCGATATTTCCGGTATGGAGGTAAACCACAGGGAATGAGTTCATTATTTTTCTGATTACTTCCCTGCTCCTGGTAATCGGTTTTTTTGTAAAGGGTGTAGCCAGCAGGCTGCCTTCAATATCAATGAACACAAGAGCGCTGCCTTTTTTCAGGACCAGGACAACACCGCTGCCAGTGTCTTTGCCGCTCCGCGCTGAAACCGTATACATCCCCGGTCCGCCTGTTTTGAATATTTTGTATGCAATGCTGTCTCCGCCTGAAAGTACGCTGCCTATGGATTTCCCGTTTACGAAAAATTCCACGATCTTCCCGCCTTTTGCAAAATAACCGCTTTTTGTTTCTGCCTTTATCAGTACCTCTTCCCTGCTCAGGGCAATAGAGTCACTAATAATGATTTCAGCATGCGCGGACGCAGGAATAGCAAGAATAAGCAGCAGGGGAAGCAGATATCTAAGCCCCGGAAAATTTGCCATTATGTCTTGAGGATCAGTTTGCGCACATCACCTGTCCTGAGGGTGATGCGGTTTGAATCCAGATATTCGAGAAAAGAAAGAGCGAATTTCCTGGATGTCTTGAGCATGTCCCTGAACTCCGCCACTGTTATTTCGGATTTATTTAAAAAAAATGCCTTTAATGAAGATATCATGCTTTCATACGATGCAGCAGGAAAGATAGAGGGCTTCGCTGATCCTTATAATGCTCTTTTCTTTTGACAGTATATTCAAGATATCGGCAACCTGCTTTTGGTCGATTTTGAGAACCTCTGTTATCTCGGCCTTTGAAGGTGGCTGGAATCCGCCTTTTTCAAGCAGGTCAATTATCTTTGCTCTGTTTGCCTCTTCGTTTGTAGAAAGCGCTATCCTGAAATCTTTTAAGCGGACCAGGTCTCTGTCAACAGTGATATTTTTAAAGCCTGTCAGTGCAAAATTAAACAACTTCACATCGATCTTGAGGTGCGTCCTGACTTCCTCTTTCGGCATCCCAGGCTTCAGAGGGTGAGTTTTATGAAATGCGCTTAACAGCCCGGCAATCTTTGCCTGTATGAGGTTGAACGCTTTCCTGTGCAGCAGTATATCTTCATGCTGAAGAATTTCATCAGCTTTTTTAAGCCTTTCAACAGCAGCAGCAATAGCCTGAGTGTCCGCATTGATCCAGCCGTTTATAGTGTTAACAGAGATGCCTGTTATCCCTGTTTTTTCTATCTTCAGCGATATCTTCTGCTGGAGGCTGCCCTTATGCATCGCCTCCAAATCCGCAATGCCGTCCTTTTTTTTCCTCCTATGGGGTGAGGAATCCAGGACTTCGCCTCCTCCGAGGGTCTCCAGCGGCGAGAATCTCCTGATTATATATCTGTCTCCTGACATCGATACAACAGGGTCCTGAAGCCGGAACTGGCAGTAACAGCTCTCTCCTGCCTTTAACTCGTCTTTCCCATAAAGGATTACGCGGGCTATGGTTTCAGCGGTCCCTATGTAAAAGTGGACCAGGCTCTTGCTCTTTAAAAGCGGGGCATCGCTTAAAAGTTCAAGGAACGCATCTATTGTCTTTGTCGGGAAAAAGCTCGAAGAAGCAACAGCGACATCCCCCCTTCTCAAATCTTCTTTTTCAACAGACTGAAGGTTGACAGCAACCCTCTGTCCTGCATAGGCTGTCGTGATGGCCTTTCCGTGGCTGTGCAGGCCCCTGACCTTTGTTGATATATTCCGGGGCAGTATTTCCAGCATATTGTCGACAGAGATGCTTCCTGATATTGCCGTGCCCGTGACTACCGTGCCGAAGCCTTTGAGGGAAAAGACCCTGTCTATAGGAAGCCTAAATAGTCCTCCTGAGGTCTTGGGGGTGACCCTGAGGGCAAGGTCCCTTATCTCTTTTTTGAGCAACTCAAGATTCTCGCCGGTTCTGGAAGATACCGGAACAACAGGAGAACCCTCAAGAAAGGTGCCTTTGACAAAGCCTCTGATCTCATCTGAGACAAGCTCAAGCCATTCTTTTTCAACCAGATCTGTCTTGGTAAGGGCGATCAGGCCGGACTTTATTTTAAGGAGGTTGCATATCGCCAGATGTTCCCGGCTCTGAGGCATGATCCCCTCGTCCGCAGCAATGACCATCAGAACGATATCAATGCCCCCTGCACCGGCCAGCATATTGCTGATAAGTTTTTCATGGCCAGGCACATCGACTATGCCGACAGTGAGATCCTCTTCCGGATAGCTGATGTCCGCAAACCCGATGTCAATGGTAATGCCCCGCTCCTTCTCCTCTTTAAGCCTGTCGGGGTCAATGCCTGTAAGGGCCTTCACAAGGGAACTCTTCCCGTGATCTATATGTCCGGCTGTGCCAAGTATGATGTGTCGCATTTTTGTTCCTTACAATTTATAATAATTATACACTGCGGCCTCTGCCGCAGATTCAAATTTCTGTCATGCCGGCTTGTCCGGAATCTTTTCGGAAGGATTCCCGACGCGCTTTGCTTGAGGGAATGACATCGAAAAATAAACTTTCAAATAGTAGACGTCATTTTGTCTCTGCCGCAGGGTTCTTTATTTATCTCATCAATTATACTCTATTTTGTCTTTATCAGAAGTGTGAAAAAGGGTAGTGTGTGATATAATTTCTTCAAATGGGGACATTTATCAGACCTGTTTTAATCATTTTGGCAGTGTTGCTTTTTATGGTTATTAATGTAAAGGAGGGCTTTTCCATGACGGATAATATCCATTGGCTGGGACACGATACATTCAAAATCCAGGGCGAACAGCTTATCTATACAGACCCTTTTCAAATAAAGAAAAACGATATTGCCGGCATTATCCTGATAACCCACGAACACCGTGACCATTGCTCACCCGAGGATGTAAAAAAAATCCAGGGCCCGGATACTGTTATCGTGACCCCTGCTGATTGCGCGGCAAAAATCAAAGGAAACATTAAGGTTGTAAAACCAGGTGACAAAATAGAGGTCAGGGGCGTGACGATCGAAGTTGTTTCAGCATACAACACCAACAAGCAGTTTCATACAAAGGACCGCGGCTGGGTGGGATATGTTTTTACTGTAAAGGGTCAGAGGATCTATTTGGCCGGAGATACAGATTATATTCCTGAGATGAGAAACATCAGGGCCGACATTGCACTTTTGCCTGTTTCAGGCACATATGTTATGACTGCTGAAGAAGCGGCCCAGGCAGCGCTTGATATAAAGCCAAAGGTGGCCATACCTATGCATTATAACTCCATTGTCGGCTCAAAGGAAGATGCGCTTAAGTTTGCGGAAAAGCTTAAAGGGAAGATCGATGTTGTTATCTTGCCGGAGGAGTAGCTGTAAGTGGCTGCCTGTAGCTGATTAGAGTCTGTGTGAACCTATGATTATTTGCCTGTCATTCCCGCAGGTCGTAAGCGGGAATCCGGTGTTTTCAAAAGCTCCTGGCCCCCCCGGTCAAGCCGGAGGATGACAAAAACTAAGTTTGAATGCGGACACTAAATATTACAGAAAGCTGAGATACCTAAATGCCTGATGCTAAAAAGATCACAAAAATTCTCCTGAAAAAATACCCTTCTCCCAATGTTGCATTGAATTTCAAAAATCCTCTGGAACTCCTTGTTGCCACAATACTCTCTGCCCAATGCACAGACGTCCGCGTCAATATGGTCACCCCTGGTTTATTTAAGAAATATAAGACAGCGGCTGACTTTGCGCATGCAGATCTGAAGGATTTGGAAGAGGAGATAAAATCAACAGGTTTCTACAGGAACAAGGCAAAAGCAATCAAAAACTGCTGCAAAATGCTTTTTGAGCAATACGGTTCAGTTGTGCCTTCGACGCTTGAGGAACTGGTAAAGCTGCCGGGAGTGGGAAGAAAGACCGCCAATGTAATTTTGGGAGCAGCATTTGGCAAACAGGCCATTGCTGTTGATACCCACGTACTGCGAGTCAGCAACAGGCTCGGCCTCGCGCATTCAAATAATCCCGACAAGGTTGAGGCAGAGCTCAATCAACAGATAGAACAGAGCAAATGGACGAAGTTTAACCATGCCCTTATACTTCACGGAAGAGAGACCTGTGGGGCCAGGGGCCCGAAGTGCGGCAGTTGTGTGCTTTACGAAGAATGTGAGTGGCCGTCAAAGACAGAGTACGCTACGTAGTGTTTGTACTGTAGAATACGGTAATG
This sequence comes from uncultured Nitrospira sp., assembly GCA_963801505.1. Lineage (GTDB taxonomy): Bacteria > Nitrospirota > Thermodesulfovibrionia > Thermodesulfovibrionales > UBA6898 > JAOUFP01. The sequence goes on along the minus strand of CAWDEY010000024.1, from coordinate 30,078 downwards.
GAAGAAAACAGGATAGAAATAAACAGAGATCTTTGCAGCGGCTGCGGGGTATGCGTCACTGCCTGCCCGACAGGGACCATCTCAATGATAGAAGGAAAGGCGGCTGTTTGCAAAGAGGAGTCGATCTCCTGTGGTCATTGCGAGGCCATATGTCCGCAAGGAGCAGTCCGTGTCCGTGCAATTGATCAGGAGATGTCACAGTATAAGACTTTCACCACAGAGAATCAGTGGCTTCCTCCCGGGAAATACAGCACATCCGAATTGGTACAGCTTATGGCCTCCCGCCGGTCCTGCCGCTGCTTCGTTGGCCAGCCTGTTGAGCGGGTCATGCTAGAAGACCTCATAAAGATAGGCATCACTGCACCGTCCGGGACCAACAGTCAGGCCTGGACCTTCACTATTATGCCAACAAGGAAGGCTGTGGCATCCTTTGCAGAACAGATCGCATCTTATTTCAAAAGACTAAACATTGCTGCAGAGAAGACCATGCTTCGGATGTTTCTTAAGTTGATCGGCAAAGGAGAACTTGAAGCCTATTACCGTGGATATTACCGGAAGGTGAAGGAGGCGCTTGAACAATGGCAGGGAGCAGGCAAAGACAGGCTCTTTCACGGGGCCGCAGCTGCCATTATCATCGGGTCCAAACCAGGAGCAAGCTGTCCTGCTGAGGACGCTCTGCTTGCAACACAGAATATCCTGCTTGCAGCCCACAGCATGGGACTTAGCTCCTGTTTAATCGGATATGCCGTAGCAGCAATGAAGAAAGACCCATTGATACAGCAGTCAATCGGAATTCCATCAGAAGAGGAAATTCACGCAGTTATCGCCCTTGGCTATTCTGAGGAAGTCTATCAGCGGGTTGCCGGCCGCAAGAAAGTGACGCTGCGATATTTCGAGGGGTAAGAACCAGGAACACAGGTTTTGAATTTCAGGAAGGACCCTGAGAAATACTCAAAAAAGCCCAAGGAAAGAGATAAAAGCAGGCTTTCTGTTATAAAGATAATCAGATTTTTTCACCTGGAACTGCCTCCTTTGTCTGACTGGGCGCTTTCCAGCTTTACTATTGCGCATTATAGCAGATTTCATCAACGCGTTACAGTCGCAAAGTTCTGCCTGTTCTTCCATGGCAATTCTCATACAACAGGTATCAAAATTTTATTCCAGTTTTAATCTTATTTGTGATATATTTGGTAAATTAATTTTCTGTATTCACTATATGTTCTGGGGACAAATGATTATGGGATAACTAAGCAAATGTCGATATGCAAGTTTATGAGAGAAGCTGTTTTCCTTCTTATTCTTCTTCTGATGAGTGCTTTATTCAGCTGTAGTGCGATTGGGATGGGAAGAAGCAATATAGACCCGTCATGGGAGGGAAGGAAGAAACAAATCCTGGTCTGGGCGACTGCTGAAAAAACCAGGGTTGACAGAGGCACACTAAACAACAGTGAATATTGGAAGCAGTTTTATCGAAAATCGATTGAGCTGAGACCCGATTTGGACGATTTCCTCTGTTTTGCAGATGAAATGATCAAGGTTTCGAGAATCTTTGAAGAAGGTAATATAACGAAGGAACAATTTGAGCATAAATATCAACAGCTCACTGCCCTTCTCGCCCAGGAAGAAGAGAGACGCACTAAGATGGGCTCTCTCGCCACAATGGACTATGAAGCAAACCTCTTTACTCTTTACGATGGGAGTTTGTTTTCGGTATATATCAACGACCTCCGAAAGAGGTTAAATGCGGAAGGGCCGCAATTCTCAAGCAGTCGCTGTGCCTTTTTTGGCGGCAGTATTAAATGCATCGCTCAGAACCCGCCTTTATAGGTCTGATTATTGCCAGGCATGTCCGACCCTTATTTGGCCGATGACACATAATGATCCCCAGAAATAATTTTTCCCCTGTGATAATGCCGTGTGCCTTTCTAAGGGAAGGCATTGTCCTTCATGCCTGAAACATATTCTTCCTCTCTTAGTCCTGCTTTTTATGGTATTTTAAATAGCTCGAATTTGAACGAAGATAAACAGCGAAGGGAGGCGGATGCCTGAAAATATCATAGACCTGCTTAAGGATAAAAATGACTATTATTCCGGGGCAAAAATAAGCGCTGAGCTGGGCATCTCACGGGCCGCTGTATGGAAAAGGATCACCAGTCTCAGGAAGAAGGGTTTTGTAATCGAGGCAGCGCCTTCTAAGGGATACAGGTTGCTCAGATATCCTGATCTTTCAGCAGAGTATATACAATCAGCGGTCAAGGGGGGGCTTTGGAAAGATATTTCTGTTTATGACAGGGTCAGTTCCACAAACGAACTTGCCATGGCCCTGGCAGCAAAAGATGATCTGTGGCCAAATACTGTAATAATCGCAGACTCCCAGGACAAAGGAAAAGGCAGACTCGGAAGGCAATGGATTTCGCCGCCCGGCAGGAATATCTATATGAGCCTTGCCTTTAAACCCAGGCTCGAGACAAGGGACGCGACAATGCTTACCTTGCTTGCAGCTGTTGCCTGCGGCCATGCGATAAGGAAAATCAGCGGACTGCCAGTCAGCATTAAATGGCCCAATGACCTTGTCATCTCAGGCAAAAAACTCGGGGGGATCCTGACTGAAATCCGTGCTGACATTGACAAGATCAACGTTGCTGTTGTGGGGATAGGAATAAATGTGAACATGGTGAAAGAGGATTTTAAAGAGGAAATACGCCCCATTGCTACATCAATCAAGAAAGAGTCAAAAAACGATTGCCAGAGGAATGAAATGATTATTGAGATACTGAGGCAGTTTGAGCACTTCTACTGCATCCTGATAAAAAAGGGCAAGGCCCCCTTGCTAGAGCAATGGAAAATACTTTCTTCAACTCTTGGAAAAAGTGTTAAAGTGGTTCTAGGAGATGAAACACTGGTCGGCCTTGCAGAAGACATAGACGATAACGGGATGCTTATTCTGAAAATGGCTTCAGGCCTTCGGAGGCAGATCAGCTCGGGAGATATTACTTTATTAAGATAGCTCTCATATATAAACAATTCACTATAACAACAATCAGGAACACTTTTCAGGGCTGAAAATGCTGATTACGATTGATATTGGTAACTCATCGATAAATATAGGTTATTTCCTGGAGCCAGGTCTTCTGGTCCAGAAAATAACAACCCATCCCCTGCGGTCTGCCGATGAATACAGCAGGCTAATGCTTGATTTCTTCAAAGAAAATCATATAGAAAAAACTTTTTTTAGCTGTATAATATCATCGGTGGTCACAAGCCATACCACTACTTTGAGGGACGCTGTTGCAAAGCTCTCAGGAAACAAAGATAACGATATCCTGGTCCTGAGCCATCAGATGGACACAGGGCTGAACCTGAAGGTCAAGGCCCCTGAGGAACTGGGGACAGACAGACTCGCTGCAGGAGCGGGGGCATATGCTATTTACCGGGAGCCTGTTGCAGTAATCGATTTCGGGACAGCAACAACCATAACAATTGTAGGTAAAAATGCTGATTTCATCGGGGGCTCAATTATGCCGGGGATCGGATTGATGAACGATGTGCTGGATCAAAGGACTTCAAAGCTCACAAAGGTCCTGTTAGAACACCCAGCGTCTGCCCTTGGAGCAGATACCGCGGGATGTATTCGATCAGGCCTGTTGATAGGGACAGCAGGGGCTGTTGAAAGGATACTGGATGATATTGAAAAAGAGGCTGGTTATATGTTCAGAGTTGTAATAACAGGCGGTTATGCCCATCTTGTCGATGGTTTAATAAGAAGGCCCCATGACGTAAATGTTTTTTTGACACATGAAGGTTTAAGGGAAATATATGGAAAAAACAGAACTGCATGAACTGAGAAAAGACCCTCTTTTGGGCAGATGGGTGGCGGTACTTAACCAGTCCAAGGCCCCTTCCGAATACGATTTGTTTCCTGAGGTTAACAGTGAAAAAGACTGTATTTTCTGTCCCGGCAGGGAGAAGGAGCTTCCCCCGGAAATAATGTCGGTCCCGGACCCTGAGGGTCCTTCGGGCAAATGGTGGACCAGGGTGGTCCCCAACGTCTCGCCGCTCTTCCGCGTGGAAGGTGAAATGGGAAGGAAAGGCGAAGGGATGTATGACAAGATGAACAGTATAGGTGCAAACGAAATAATAATAGAATCGCCCCATCATTCTATCAGGCCGGAAGATATAGGCATTGAGCAAATGGCAAGAGTACTTAGCACATACAGAGACCGGATGGCAGACCTGGAGAAAGACCCCCGCTTAAGATACACGCTCATATATAAGGATTCCGGCAGCCTTGCAGGAGCGGACAATTCTCATCCTGTATCACAGCTGGTCTCTACTCCTGTTATTCCCAAAAGGGTGAAGGAAGAACTTGATAACGCCAAACAGTATTTCTCTTACAAGGAAAGATGTATTTTTTGTGATCTTATGAAAGAGGAACTGAGGTTTGGCAGCAGGGTCATTATCGAAACAAAGAACTTCATTGCCTTTTGCCCGTATGCCTCGAAATTCCCATTTGAGTCCTGGATAATGCCCAAGAGACATAACTGTGCCTTCCAGGACATCAGGGCGGATGAAGTTGCGGATATGGCCCTTATCCTTTCTTCTGTACTAAAGAAGCTGCGGGCCATCTTTGACGGGGTGCCGTTTAATTATTTTATCCATTCAGCCCCCAACAGGATACCCAGGAAGAACCATTGGCATACCCTGGGTGAGGACTTCCACTGGCATCTGGAGATAATGCCGCGGCTTTTAAGAACAAGCGGTTTTGAATGGGGGTCTGGTTTTTATATATTGCCTACGTCCCCTGAAAATGCAGCAAAATATCTTAGGGAGGTCTAAAATGGAGATCAAAAAAATTCTTTTTGCAGCTGACTTTTCAGAAGGCTCTGCCAGTTCATTGCCTTACGCAGTCGATTTTGCAAAGAAGTATGGCGCGAAGCTGTATCTGGTGCATGTTGTTTATGATATCGCCAAAACATCAGGCTCGTATGTGCCGCATGTTTCGCTGGACGAACTGTACAAGGAGATGGAACAAAACGCAAAGGCGGAACTTGAAAAATGTTTTATCGAGGAGATGAAGGCATGCAAGGATGTGGAGCATGTTGTTTTGAAGGGGACCCCTTATGAGGAGATATCCCGTTTTGCTGAAGAGAACAAAATCGACCTTATTGTCATTGGGACACACGGAAGAACAGGACTCGACAGGATGCTCTTTGGCAGCACCGCGGAACAGGTTGTGCGTCATGCGCCGTGTCCCGTGCTGACTGTGCGTTTGCCAAAGCATGCATAAATGGATAGCGAGCGATATTCCCCGTGGTCTTGCCACGGGCTTGGCGGGCGAATATAATGAAAAAAATATTCCTTGCATTGAGGTTACCTGCTGGCTTGCCGGAGGGGGTCTTCAATGAGAGTTTACTTGTCAGAGAATGCTTTTATTGATCTACTGTTAAGTTCTGCTGAAGTTTACAAAAGTGAATGCCTCGGCTTTCTGCTGGGCTATAAGCTGGAAGACAGGTTCATTATAGAACATGCCTTCAGTTTACAGACAGCCAGCAGGAAGCCTAAAGGCGTAAAATCACCTGACAGAAGCCATAAACAGATAGAGCCCATACTTGCCAGGCTGGGCCGTCTGCAGATAATCGGAGATTTCCATTCCCATACACAGTTTGGGGTTAATAAGGGCCTTCCGAATCCGAGTCAGGAGGACATTAACGGGATGATTACAGGCGATGTATACGTGATCGTAGCGATAAATAACAACATAAAGACAAGGCCCTGGGCTGAAAACAGGGACAATACGATCTCAGGGTCAGTGGACAATTTTTTCTTTAAAATATCCGCTTATTTTATCAATGGCAGCTCTTCTGTCAGAAAAGCAAAAATACACTGCCCCTTTCCCCCGGGTTTCTGATTTTCCCCGGCCAACACGTTCCACAAGAGTCTCCATAACCCTAAAAACTGCAGTTGTTCGGGCAAAGCCGCAACCAACAGCAGGCGCTTCCAAGGGCATTCGCAAAGAAATGCAAATACATGGAAAGATCCGCTGTTTTGTGGAAGCTTAAAAGAAGCGAGAAAGAGTATCGGAATAGTATAATAACTAAAGGCGCTGAATGAATCAAAAGGCCGGGTTGCCCTGTCCTGACAGCGCCTGAATCTCATTTAAGGAACTGTAATATTTGAGTATAAAGAAGTTTATAGTTTTTTCCATTATAATCCACATCGGCATTGTTATCTGCATGTATTTTGTTCCTGAGGAGGCAAAGAAGAAACCTGAGGAATTTATTGCCAGGCTTATTTCTCCTGAGGAAATATCAAAACCCTTTATAAAACCATCATTAAGACCATCATTGCCTCCACCGCCGGTAATGAAAAAAAATGTGCCATCACGCTGGGCCCCGAGGCCTCCTGTTTCAAAGCGATATGTGCCTTCTCCGGAAAAACCTGTTGTCCCGGGCATGGGAAAAGAAACCGGGAAACAGTTGCCTGAAGGTGTGCTTCCTGGTCCCGGCAAGTCGGAAAAACAAGGAAAAGGGCTTGACGCAAAAACACGTCCGGGACCAACAGAGAGTGACAAAAGCCCGCGTAGGTCAGGTGTTCCTAAAGATGGTACATTGAACGATAAGCCTGGATATCTTGACAAGACAAATCTTTTTGACCAAGGCGTGATTGGAGACATTGCCAGAAAGGAAGAGTCCGGCGCACAAAAGAAAAAGGATGATTCGATCACCTTTGATACTTCTGACTACAGGTATGCTGGTTATATGAGGAAGCTGAAGGAAAAGATAGAGAGCATATGGGTTTATCCACCCGAGGCACAGGCACGGGGTCTCTACGGAGACCTGAAGATACGTTTTACCATAAAGAAGGACGGGAAGCTCGGGGCAGTAGAGCTTGAGCGCACATCAGGCTACCCAATGCTCGATAAGGCTGCTATCAAGGCGCTGAAGGACGGTGAGCCATACTGGCCGATTCCGGAGAAATGGGGTATGGATTCTTATACAATTCTGGGCCATTTTGTATACACCATTTACGGCTATCAGGTGAGATAAAGGAATTTCCTTGCGCCGCAATAGCAGACACTTATAAGGTCTTTAAGTATCGGATTAGGTATTAATTATAACAGCCCATTTATAAAGAAAAAACTTGACTTTTTATTTTGCTAGTGGTTTAATCTTTTCATGAGTCTTCCTTTTAGTCTTATGAAAGACGAGAGTAGACCGTCGGTTCTGGTGGTTGATGATGTATCAGCCAATCTGGAATTGATGGAGGCTGTTTTTCTGAGAGCAGGTTATACTGTTCATATGGCATGGGGCGCTAATCCTGCAATCGATATCTTCAATAGCAATTCTATAGACATTGCAATTGTGGATGTTATGATGCCAGAGATAAACGGATTTGAACTCTGCAAAAAGCTGAAGAGTATGACAGATAAATTTTTTTTCCCTGTCATTCTTCTGACCGCCCTGAACGATAAAAAAAACAGGATAACAGGAATAGAATGCGGGGCTGATGATTTTATAAGCAAGCCTTTTGATGTTGCGGAATTGCTTACAAAGGTGAAATCCCTTTTGAAATTAAAAGAACTGCATGAGGAGCTTGATCATTCCGAAAATATAATCTTCAGCCTTATCGTCGCTATGGAAGCCAATGATTATTATACAAAAGGGCATTCCACACGGGTCGGGGACCTTGCAAAAGAATTTGGCTCATTCCTTGGATTTTCTGAAAAAGAGCTTCAGATCTTAAAAAAAGCAGGCATATTGCATGATATAGGAAAGATAGGGTTCAGCGAGAAGATTTTGAGGAAACCAGCCGGTTTGACAGAAGAGGAGATGAAAATCATCAGGAAACACCCTTTGATAGGAGAAAGTATCTGCCGGCCTCTGTTGTCTATGCGTAGTGTTCTGCCTGCCATAAGGTCACACCACGAGCGTTGGGACGGCAATGGATATCCTGACATGCTCAGGGGTGAAGATATCCCTTTAACGGCCAGGATTCTTGCTATTCTTGACTCATATGATGCAATGGCCTCAATCCGGCCATACCGAGACAAGAGGACGACGGACTATGTCTTGTCAGTTATGAAAAAAGAACAGTACGACGGACAATGGGACCCGGAGCTGACCGGACTGTTCCTGCAGATGATATCCTCCTCTGCTGTTGCTGGGGAAGTGTTTGCTTAGACTCGCCATAGCAGGCGGCGGCATTGGTGGCAGTGCTCTTATATCTCTGCTGCGGGGAGATCCTAATACGTGTCTTGCAGGGGTATACGAAACTAAACTCGATGCTCCGGGTGTGGTGCTTGCCAGAAAATGGGAGATACCTGTTTTTACCGATTTAGAATCCTTTGCTTCAGCAACCCCTGATGTTGTTGTAAATGTCACTGGTGATACTGAGATCAGCAATAAGATAAGGTCGCTCTTTAAATACAATGTTGAGGTGATTGAAGGGACAGGCGCAAGGTTTCTCTGGGAAATTATCGAAAAACAAAAGAGGGCCAAGATAGAGGTCATTAAGACAATGGCAGACCAGAGGATACTTTATGGTCTGGCTGCACAACTCTGCTCCTCCTCAACATTGAGCGAATTTTTTGATATCGTGCTTGCGAAGACTCTCGAGATAGTTGATGCCCCTGCGGGGAGCATCGCGGTCTATGAGGGGAGACAGATGAAGCTGGCTGCCTCCAGGGGCTTGAGCAGGAGATTTCTGGAAAACAGTTCCTGGGAGATATTGTCGGGAGGAATTACAGAGCAGGTATTTCATACAAAAGAGTTTGTTGAAATAACCGATGTTGTGAAATGTAATTACACAAATAATCCGGACTTGATGGCTGAAAAAATAAAGTCTGTTCTGGCGTATCCTATTTTGCTGAGGGGCGATTTTGCAGGGATACTGTATATCGATGATTTCAAAACTAGGCAGTTTTCTGAGCGGCAAAAGGCTTCATTGGCCCTTGTGACAGGCATTATTGCCTTAACTCTTGACCGTTTTAACCTAATAAAGGGGTTGGATGAATACAGGCTTAAATTTCTGAGTCTTGTAGAGTCAAGCAACGACATCCTGCTCATGACAGACCCCAACGGGCTGATAGTCACCTGTAATGAAGCCGCGACCCTGCAGCTTGGATACTCCCAGGGTGAACTTATAGGCCAGATGATAACATCGTTGATAAAAAACGGTGATCCCGCAGGTGCTGTAAAAAAGATGCTTGAAAAGAAGTCATCTCTGAAAGGTCTTGAAGTCACTGTTGTTGATGCAAAGCACAGAGAGCTTGAAGTAAAGCTAAATGCAGCCAGGCTGAATGACAGGGAAAATAATTTTTTAGGGATGATATATGTGCTGCACAGTCTGGAAAAAGAAATTGACCTTAAAAACGCGCTGGAGAAAAAGACAAAAGAGCTTGAAGAATTAAACAGCAATCTCGAGAAAAAGGTCTTGGAGAGGACAGAAGAGCTCGCGAAGTCCAACAAAGAGCTGGAGAGGATGAATCAGCTCAAGGGCAGGTTTATAGCAAATACAAGCCATGAGCTGAGGACCCCGCTGAATTCAATCCTCGGTTTTTCGGATGTTCTGATGGAGAAGACATTTGGCCCTCTGACTGAAAATCAGGAGCGGTATATAAGAAACATTTATTCAGCCGGAAAGCATCTGCTTGAACTTATTAATAATGTGCTTGATATTGCGAAGATTGAGGCCGGCAAACACGAGATGATTTATGAGACCTTCAGTGCCAACGAATTGATTGAGGATGTGCTGAATATAATGCGCCCATTTGCTGATACCAAATTTATCAATATGGATGTGCAGAAAGAAGAGGAGATTGACCTCATAACAGGCGACAGGGTCAAGATAAAACAGGTCCTTTATAATCTGCTTTCCAACGCGATAAAATTCACACCTGAAGGCGGCAGGGTGGGCCTCAAAGTCGACTATGCCGGCAATAATTACCCCTCTGGATCTGATGCTAAAGTCGCTTATCTTAGATTTTCTGTTTATGATACAGGCGTAGGCATAGGGCCGGAGGATAAGGACCGGATATTTGATGAATTTGAGCAGGTTGATACAAGGCTTTCAAGGGAGTGGGGCGGCGCTGGCCTTGGCCTTGCCCTGAGCAGGAAGCTTGTTGAGCTGCATGGGGGTAAAATCTCGGTAGAAAGCAATCTCGGGGAGGGAAGCACGTTTACTTTTACTATACCGGTAACATCTCCCGTAGAGCCGGTATTGCCCGAAGAGCCGCAGGCGATCAGTCTTAATTTCCCATGGATGAAAGAAGAGGCGCCCCTGATACTGGTAGTGGAGGACGATCCCTCTACTGCTGAACTCCTTACCCTTCATCTTACGCAGGCAGGCTACAAGGTCGCTCATGCCTATAACGGTGAGGAGGCCATCCAGAAGGCCAAAAGCATGAAACCCTTTGCTATTACCCTTGATGTAATGCTCCCTAAACAGGATGGGTGGGAAGTGCTCCAGGCCCTCAAGAGTGAATCCTCTACGTCTGAGATACCTGTGATAATACATTCCATTGTAGACAATAAAGAGCTCGCCTTTGCGCTGGGTGCAGCTGACTATCTCATGAAGCCTCTGGACAAGAGAGCCCTTCTCCACAAACTCGATGAGTTGAATCTCGCTAAAGGGAAAATCACAAGTCCGACCTCTATCCTCGTGATAGAATCTGAAGAGAGTGTTGTGGAGTATTTGAAAGAGATTCTCGAGCCTCAGGGGTTTTTTATCCATACTGCTCCCACAGGCAAAAGGGGGATAGAGCTTACCCATGCGCTCCGTCCGAGCATTATCCTCATGGATTTTGTACTCCCCGACATGGTCAGTTTTGATGTAATCAAAGAACTGAAGGAAAACCCTTACACAAAAAATATACCCATCTTTATTTTGACAGAGCGTGATATTTCTGTAGACGACAGGATGACGCTGATGGGTAATATAGAACGCATAGTGAGAAGGCATGCCTTTGACGCAAAGGAACTTATAAACCATATAGAGGAACTCGAGGTGCTTTATGCAAAACGCGCGGGCCTTATCGATGATCTTACAGGGGTTTTCAGTCACAGGTATTTTCAGATAAGACTCGCGATGGAAGTCAATAGGGCTACCAGATACAAACTGCCTCTAAACCTCGTTTTGCTCGACATTGATTTCTTTGGAAAGTATGTTGAGGCCAACGGGGAAGACTATGGCAACATGGTGCTAAAAAAGGTCTCGGAGCTCCTGAGGAAAAATATCCGCGGCGCTGATGTTGTAGTTCGTTACGGAGGCGATGCCTTTGCAGTCATCCTCCCCAATACGGTCCTTTCCGCAGGGCTTTCCTTAAGCAACAGGTTTAATGCGATCATAAAAAATTATCCTTTCCTGCATGAGGAATCTCAGCCCAGAGGCAAAATAACGGCAAGTCTAGGAATTGTGTATCTTGACGGCCAGTCTGCAGAAGAGCTTATATTGTGTACGGAAAAGGCCCTGGCATCAGCCATACTTAAGGGCGGCGACAGGGTTGAGATTTATTCCGGCGAACAGGATGAAACAGCAAACGCCATCACTTAATGACTTTTATGACATTCTGGAAAGTCCTTTAGGTCCTTTATACCTTATTTTTACCTCCAATGTATTGACAGGTATATCCTTTTCCAGGCCATCAAACATCCTCTTAAAACGTAGAGAGGGAATGACTCAGGCAGGGAAGGAACTCGCCAAGTATTTTGAAAAAGCCCTGCAGGAGTTTACCTGTAAGACGGCATTCATGGAGGGCACTGAATTTGAAAGGAAGGTCTGGGAGACCCTGAAAGAAATACCCTACGGAGAGACAAGGACGTATAAATGGCTTGCGGAGAAGATAAGCAAACCTCATGCCTTCAGGGCGGTCGGCAATGCACTCGGCAAAAACCCAATCCCGATTATATTTCCCTGCCACAGGGTCATTGAAACAGACGGCTCGCTCGGGGGCTATTCAGGGGGGATAGACCTCAAGAGAAGGCTCCTTGAGATCGAATATTACACAAAACTCTCAAAAAACTGATTCGCATTATATTACTTCCGCATCTTCCTTATGATCTCTCCCAGCTTTTTTATCTCTTCTCCGTAGAGGGCCCAGTTCCCCTCTTTCTGTGCATTCATGGCAGCGTCAAAATGCCTGTTGGCTTCTGAGGCAAGACCTGTTTCCTCCTTAACAGTTGGAAGCAGGACAGCTTTTGAGGGAACTGCCTCCTCTGACACCCTGACATCCCCAAATATCCTCGAAAGCGCAGCATCGAGGGTCTCCTCCATCGCTATGCGGTTTTCGTACGCTACGATAACTCTCTTTAGCTCAGGTATCTTACCGCTCTCCGCCCGGAGATACAGGGGCTGGACATATATGAGGGAATTTTCGATCGGTATAACCAGCAATGTACCCTGGATGACCTGTGAGCCGCGCTGGTCCCAGAGTGATATCTGCCTTGAAATCTCAGTGTCCTGGTTTATTCTGGCAACTATCTGCTTCGGCCCGTAAACGAGCCTGTCTTTGGGAAAACGGTAGACCATAAGTCTCCCATAGTATGGATCATCACTGCGGGCAACCATCCAGGCCGACAGGTTGTCCTTTTTCTTTGGGTTAAAGGGGAGCATGAGGATGAACTCCTCCTTCTTCTCTTCAGGCAGTTTCATGATAGTGTAATAGGATTCCATGACCTCCGGCTTGGCGGTTGTTCCCATGGCAGGTATCTCCCACTGGTCTTCCTTGTTGTAAAACATCTGTGGTTCTTCCATGTGATACGTTGAATAAACCGAGGTCTGGATACCGAAGATGTCCAGAGGATACCGGATATGCTTCTTCAGAGCAGAGGGCATTTCTGAAAGGGGCAGGAGCGTGCCGGGGAAGATTTTACCTATTGTCTTGACAATAGGGTCTTCCCTGTCTGCCACGTAAAACGTCATGCTTCCGTCATACGCGTTGATTGTCACCTTCACAGAGTTCCTTATGTAATTAATGCCGTTGCCCATTGGCTGTGAATAAGGGAACTTGCTGCTTACTGTATATGCATCGCAGATCCAGAATAGCCGGCCGTCATCAGAGACGACCATATAAGGGTCGCTGTCATACATCAGAAAAGGCATGACCATATTCACCCTTTCGCGGATATTTCTGTGAAAGAGGACCCTGCTTTTGTCTGTTATGTCATTTGACAGAAACAGCTTCAGGGAGCCGAAATATGTGGAAAAAGCGAGTTTTCTGAAAAATGAATCTATAGCTATTCCGGGTTTCCCTGAATACTCGGCAAAAACATTCTGCCTCCCCCGAGGGATAATCGAATTCTTTAGACTTTGTATTTACAACCACATACCTGCTGGATAGCTGGCCGTAATAAATTTCCGGCCTGCTGACCTTCAGACTGCCTTCGGTCGATACAGGCGGGATGTCCTTAATGAAACAGTACCGGCAGTCCTTCAGGTGTAACCTGGTTGACAGGGCCGAGCGTCAGCCCGTACCCATGGGTAAAGGTCAGGGTCTCGTTTATCCAGTTTCGTGTCGGGATACTTTCAATAGAGAGTTCTCTCGGGGAAAGCATTGTCTGGCGGTATTCTCCGTTGATCATGTAACGGTCATTGCCTACTGAAGTGAAATCGTAATAGGTGCGTATCTCCTGGATCTGACTGAAGGTATCCAGCAGCGGTCTGTGGTCCCACAGGCGTATGTTTTTTATTGTCGCGCTGTTTTTCTTTATATCATCTCTGTCAAGATCTGTGCTGCCGGATATGTTCCTCTCTTCAACCCTGTCAATCCCGAAGCCCTTTCGGGTTGAAGATATATTATATTTTATATAGGGGGTTTCCTTTACAAGTTCATTTGGCGCCACTACGAATTTCTGTAAAACTGCCGGATACACCGAACTGCCAATAAAAGATACCAGGATATAGAGCGCTACAGTCCCGACTAAAATCATGTTGCGTCTCAGGAAGATATTGGCCACCAGAAGGACTGCCGCAGCGATCGCGATGAATATCTTCGCCTGCATAAACGGGATGACTGCATGAACGTCTGTATAGGTCGCTCCGGCCACATGTCCGTGTGACGAGTATAAGAGGGTGTGCATGCCTATATAGGCCTGGCCTGCCAGCGCAAGAAAAATAAGAGAGCAGAGAACTGAGAGATGTGCTGAGGCGGCCTTTTCAGAGACAATACCTTTTGGGGTAAGGACCAGAGCGCCCTTCAACATGTAATTTAAGGCAGAAGCAATAAGGGACACCCCAAAAAGCAACAGCAGGGTCGTAGAAATGATTTCATAGGCAGGGAGTGTAAAGAGGTAAAAAGAAACGTCTTTGCCGAAAATAGGGTCTGAAAAGCCTGAAGCAGCACCATTGAAATAATAGAGGAATGTCAACCAGCTGTCGTTGAGCAGCAAACCCACAAACAGGCCGATTACTACCGGCAAAATTATTTTTACCTTGTCGAAATGTCTCAGGATATCGAGTTGCGGTACGGCCTGACTATATGTGGCCATAACAACAGCCCTGCCCCTCGTGACACGCATCGAAAAAAAGATGTTGGCATAGGTAATGAGAAAACCTGCCAGCATTCCGGCCAGTGCTGTGATTGCCTGGGCATTTATCTTTGTAATAAATATTTTTTCGAACCTGACATCCTTAAACCAGAGCCAGTCAACATAGAATGAAATGAACTGCGGCAGGAAAAACAGAGTAAGAAACAAACCGAGTACAACGAACAGTATTGTCTTTGATGATCTTCCGGGCATGTGATCCCCCTCATTCAGTATTCTTAATATATAAGAGACATCTTAACATTAATAAGCTTAATTTGTTTGGGGATGGGTTTGAAGAGGTTTTCTGTATCCGGATGCTGGGCCTGACAAAGGGGCGACGTTATGTCGGTGAGTGGTGTGCAACGGCATCATGTGGCAATCTGATCGAGCGCCGCATAAAGGACCTTAGGTCAGCAGCAATCGGCAAGGCATATCAGCAGACCCTCTTTGGCGAAGGCCGGGAATCGCGTGTCGCTGTGGGTGACAAATACACCTTTGAGTTCAATCCTCAGGTATACGCTCCGGGACGTGATTATGACGGGCGTTTCGGCTTGTTTGAGTTCCGAAGACATTATTACGGACGCATCGGTGATTTCGACAGCAAGGAAGAGTTCGAATGCGCCATTGAACTGGACAAGCTGGCGCAACAGGGCCGTATCAGTTTCTGGGTGAGAAATCTTGTGCGAAAGGAAGACTGCTCATTTTTTCTGCAGAAGGCCGACGGACGGTTTTATCCTGATTTCTTATGCAAACTTCCTGATGGTGTTATTCTTGCCGTCGAATACAAAGGGGGCGACCGCTGGGCAAGTGCTGAAGATGATCGGCTTATCGGCGGGTTATGGGAGGAACTGTCAGGTGGTCGTTGTCGCTTTGTGATGATAAAGGACAAGCAGTGGGTTTGGCTGGAGCAGAAGCTATAAATAGGTTGCTTGATATGTATGTAAAGAATGAGGCGGCGGCGAAGCATTACGGCTTTACAGACGAGAAACTCGACTTCATCATCAACTATGACATCAAATACCGCATGGGGCGGGAGAGTGGGGAGGGAGATTGAGAATGTTAAAAGCAAAGAGTAAAATAGATGCAAGCGAACCCGGAGGTGAAATGATGAAAAATACGGTCCTGAAAATGCAGATAGAAAGCATGGAACAACAGTTAAAGCTGCTTAAAACAAAAGTGGTTAAGCCCATAGCTCACAAGAAACTTTCAGATCTTCACGGCATATTCAAAGGCAAGCTGGATTTAACGTTTGAAGAAATAAAAGAGCACGAATACTCAATTAAAGGGACCCCATGATTTATGTTGTTGATACCCATATCTTCATCTGGTTGCTGGATGATAATAAGAGACTGAGTCAAAAGTATAAGAAAATACTTCTTAGTCAGAAAAATAACTTTGTTTTTTCTACTATTGTATTGGCTGATGTATTGGCTGAAATCAAATATCTGATTGCTGTCAGGCGAATCAATATCAATTTCAATCGGTTTTGGAATATCTTAGCGAATGTGATAATTGCATAGTATATCCGGTAGATGAAGCGGTTATTGACAATATGCCTGCGGGGTTGGACATACATGATGCGCTGATTGTGGCGACAGGCTTGATTTATAAAAACTCCGATGAGGCAGTTTTTGCCCTTACCGAAGACAGTAAGATAAAAAGTTCCGGAGTATTGCCGGTTGCATGATTCAGATATCTCAATCAGCAAATAGAGGTCTTGTCAATAGGTGTGTAAAAAGCATTTAGGCGGCAATCCTTTTCAGCACCTTTGTATCATTTTTTATAATCCCATCGACAAACACTTTTCCCGCATAAACATCTGGCAATAACTCAGCCGCCTTCAATGATCGGAAACTCTTTTCTGCCACCTGTAGAAGTTTCCAGATCATAGCGGTAGCGTTCTGAACTTTCCTGAATCGTTTTGCTGCATCTGTCCTTAGTCTGACTGAACTGAATGGCGACTCCACAACATTCGATTTGAGCGAGGTTGGAGAGAAGGCTTGCGCATCTGCTCTGACGAATACTTCTGTTGCCTGTATAAGAGCAACGATGAAGTTCTGTCGCAACTTCAGAAACTCGTAAGAGTTCTTTTCGAGAGTAATATCATGTGATTTTAAAAAATCGGTAAGAATATCATCATAATGGTCACGTTTTTCATGTAGATGATAATTGTATTGTTCAAGCAGGGTGTCGCACTCCTGAATTCTTTTCCTTCTGTATGCTTCATCACGTACATCATTTCTCACAAGAGATGAGTATTCACGGCTCTTAAGGTGTTCGTGGAAAAACTCACGAACAAAACTCTCCATCTGTTTCTTTGATAAAATTCCAGTACGCATTATTTCAATAACCCTAAAAAACTCATGACTTAATAATTTAACCGATACAACAGCAGTTTTGAAATCTTTTGTTCCAAGGGACTTCTTGACCATAGAACAGCCGAAGTATTCCTGAAGGTCATTTGGGATACGGGAACGGAAGTAGTAATACCCCCGCTCTTGATATAAATATCTCATTAAGCCCTTTCCCCTGAATCCTTCACAATTTGTGACCAAATTTGTGACCAAATTCAGGATAAGCCTATGAGACTAAATGATTTTTCTTATAAATCAACAGGTAAGGAAAGGTTGGTGGCGGTGCAGGGATTCGAACCCCGGACACTGCGAATATGAGTCGCATGCTCTACCACCTGAGCTACACCGCCGTGTTAAGTAACACTGAATACAGTGAAAATGAACAGTAACTAGTTTAAAGCTAAAGGCAATAAATATTCAATAAATTACAAGATAAAAATTATAACAAAAAACAGTTGCTTAATAAAAGAGGCTGAACCTGCGCGTCCGATATTTATCAGGACTCCTATTGAGATATAGTTCGAAAGCAGCGCTGTCCCTCCGTAGCTCATGAAAGGCAGAGGTATCCCTACAACCGGCATGATGCCCAGGGTCATGCCGATGTTCACAAAAAAGTAGATACAGAACATGAAGGTAATGCCGAGGGCAAGCAGCCGGCCGAAGTCGTCCTTTGCCTTTCTGGCGGTATCCAGTCCGCGCAGTATGAGCAATAAATACAGGGACAACAGAAAAACTGAACCAGCGAATCCCCATTCTTCAGCGAAAACAGCAAAGATAAAGTCAGTATGTTTTTCCGGGAGAAACCTGAAGGGCCCCTGTGTGCCTTTCAAATAACCTTTGCCGAGGAACTCGCCGGATCCGACAGCTATTTTTGACTGGTTGATATGATAGCCTATCCCTGAGGGGTCGGCTTCAGGCTCCATGAATGCGATAAGCCGGTTTTTCTGGTAATCTTTCAGGCCTGTCCACATGATATTACCTATAAAAGGCAGAGATATTATTCCAATAACGACTATCATGATGATGACTTTTTTGAGCAGGCCTTTTGCGAGGGAAACAGACATGAAGATGAGAAGTACTACAATCGCAGTCCCCAAATCAGGCTGTTTAAAGAGGAGCACAAAGGGGACAAAAACAATGAAAAAGAATACCCGCAGCAAGCCGGCCACCCCCAGAGCCTCCCTGGAGAAGCTGTAGTAGTTTGAAAGCATGATGATGAACATTAGTTTGAAGAATTCTGATGGCTGAAATGACAATGGCCCCAGGCTGATCCATCTCTGTGCGCCCATCCCTGTTTTCCCGGCAATCAGGACAATGAACAGGAGTATGAGGCCTGTTACGTAGACAGGGATGGCTATTCTGGCTAGCCAGATGTAGTCAAAGCTGATAAAAATAATCAGGGCCAGGATGCTTATTGCGAGCCAGGCTGTTTGCTTGATATGAAACGACGCAATTGCGGCCTCTTCTGCTCCTGGCTGGCGCGTTGCGCTGAATATGGTCAGTATGCCTATGATGGATATAAGTACTACTATCGAAAGCGTAATCCAGTCAAAATTCTGTATTAGTCTTCTGTCAATCCTGAACATCGCTTATTCCCTTCTGCTTCTCAATAACTTTTATCGGTTTCTCGATCAGTTCCCGTTTTTTCTCCAGGGGGAGCATATACGCCTCTATCGCTTTTTTTGCTATGGGCGCGGCAGCGCTGCCGCCGTGTCCGCCGTGTTCCACCAATACAGAAAGCGCGATCTGAGGTTTATCCACAGGAGCGAATGCTACGAACCATGCATGGTCCCTGAGGTTTTCAGTCATATTTTTTGAGTCCTTTCTCAATCCGACGACCTGTGCGGTCCCTGTTTTGCCTCCTATCAGTATAGTGCCGGATCTTGAAGCATTGCCTGTCCCTCCAGGCTCATTTACAACCCCCTGAAGCGCTTCCCTGACAGTCTGCAGGGTCTCGGGTCTGACAGCGGCTTTTCTGATCAGTACCGGTTCTGAATCTTTGAGGATGGAAGGCCTGTATACATAGCCGCCATTTGTAACAGCATTGATCATGACAGCCATCTGAACAGGCGTTGTAGAGACATAGCCCTGACCTATGGAATTAATAAAAGTCTCACCGAGAAACCAGGCTGATTTTTTTGTCTCCCGCTTCCATCTTGAATTGGGTATCAACCCTTTTCTTTCCCTGCCTATCGAAATGCCGGTCTCCTCTCCGAGTCCGAACATTTTGGCGTAGTTGTATATTTTGTCGAAGCCCACCTTTTTCCCTGCCTCGTAAAAATAAACATCACATGATTCCACAAGGGCCCTGTGCAGTGACAGTATGCCGTGTCCCGGTTTTTTTCCAGCATCCGAAATGCCATTTTCCGTAATTTATTCCGCCTTTGCAATCTACTTTTGTTGAAGTATCAACGGCGCCCTGCTTCCAGGGCAGCGATAGCGGTTATTACCTTGAAGGTCGAGCCAGGAGGGTATTGGCTCTGAATGGCCCTGTTTAGCATCGGCACTTTTTTGTCATTTATGATCGCATTCCAGTCATCAGAGCTTATGCCCTTGGCAAAGTTGTTGGGGTCAAAAGAAGGTGAGCTGACAATGCCAAGAATTTCTCCTGTATCAGACTTCAGCGCAACCAGCGCGCCTGTTTTTCCCTCGAAGGCATCTTCTGCTGCTTTTTGGACGGCGATATCTATGCTTAGAGAAAGATCAGTACCTTTAACCGGAGGATTTTCTCTCAATAATCTGATTTCCCTGCCTATTGCGTCAACCTCTATGATCCTTTGTCCGGGGGTCCCCCTTAAAGATTTGTCATAGAGCTTTTCTACCCCCCACTGACCAATGAATGCGTCCTGCGGCACGTCCCTGAATTCAGGGTCTTTGGACTGTGCAGGAGTCAATTTGCCGAGATATCCGATTACATGTGCTCCGATTCCGCCGTATAGATATTCCCTGCTGACCTCTACATCAATAAAAAGACCGGGGAAATCAGAACGTCTGGCCTCGATGTAGCCTACTTCATTGTAAGACAGACCTTCCTTCAGTCTTACAGGTGTGAAAGGACTTTGCGCTTTTTTGTATATCTTTTCTCTTAATTCCCCTTCAGGCAGGTGTAATACCATAGCAAGGGAAGGGATACTGTTGGTGTTAAATTCCTCAGGCATTATTGAGGCGCAGAAATAAGGGGTGTTTTTCACCAGAGGAATTCCATTTCTGTCAAATACAATGCCGCGGGGCGCAGATACCCTGACAATCCTAAGCCTGTTTGATTCTGATATTTTCCTCAGTTCATCCCCCTGCAGAAGCTGCAACTGCCATAACCTCAGAAGAAGGACCAGAAATCCTAAAAGCACGAGATAACTTGCTATTGCGATTTTCTGGGCCTCCGGCCTTTCAGTCTGCATTTTCAGGCCTTATGAAAATTCCTGCTGAGGCGTTCATCAGGGATTGCATGGTTGTTGTAAACAGGGCTGTCGAGATATGTGTAGGGACTTTGTCAAACAAAGACAAAGATATAAACGCGACTGTATTGCCTGTAAAGGTGAGTAGCGCTGCAGCGATAGTCCCTAATAATGGTGTCCAGATTAAGAAGTTCCCGGATATAAAAGACGCTGATAAAAAACCGACCATGCCTTTGGCAAGCATGTTCGGTCCGAGCATTGCTGAGGACAAGCTGTCTTCAATTGCCCCGATGAGAACTCCGGAGAGCAGCCCTGAGGTCCTGCCATATCGTATACCGATAAAATAAACCACAAGTAACGTGAGGTTTGGGGAAACTGCGAGGATGGATACGCTGCTTTGAAGTAAAAAAGCCAGGAATATGATTAGGGCCCAAAAGATGTATTTCACTTAATTATTAATACTTCCTCCAGCTTTGAGTCATCAACGTACGGGGTCACCTCTATGTACTGGAAGTGGCCGGTCCCCTGCTTGTCGATCCTGGATATGAATCCTACCGGAATTCCAGACGGAAAAAGCTGATCGAGACCTGAGGTGATAATTATGTCTCCTATCTTTGCCTCTTCTTCATAAGGAATATACTTCAGGACAAGTTTCCTGGTGCCTGTGCCTGAAATTATACCCTCCACCCTGCTTTCCTGCAGTCTTACCGCAGCGGAAAAATTGATATCTGTCAGCAACAGAAGTTTGCAATATGATCCCGTGACATTAAATATCTTGCCTGCGAATCCCTTTGGGGTTATAGCGCTCATATCTTTGGAGACACCATCTTTCCCGCCCTTGTCAAGAACGAGGGTATGCGCCCACTGGTCTGTCCCTCTTGATAGAACCCTGGCCGCTGCTATGTACTGCTGCTGGTTTTCACGGAGCTTAAGCAGGTCTTTCAGCCGTTTGTTTTCAAAAACAGCCTCCTGGTATTTCGCCCTTTCCATTAGAAGCTCGTCAACGCGTTTTCTGAGCAGTTTATTGTCTTCGTCCCTTAGGGCGATCTTCTTAAAGGGCGATGTGACCGAGTCAGTAAGCGACTTTGTGAAGGAATGTGCGGTATTAAGCGTATTGCTGAGAAAAGTACTGGTAAAGAGATGACCTTTTCTGCTTTGGTAAGTCATCAGGATAAAGGAAATGCCCAGCACCAAAAGAAAAAGAAAAATGTTTTTTTTAGACATTACTAATTCAAGGCTATTCTTCGAAGCAATTCAAGCTCATCCAGCATCTTGCCGACCCCCTGGACAACCGCTGTAAGCGGGTTTTCAGCTACAATGACGGGAAGACCGGTTTCCTGCTTGATCAGGGAATCGAGTCCGCGCAGAAGGGCGCCCCCCCCCGCAAGCACAATGCCTCTGTCTACGATATCAGAGGCGAGTTCAGGAGGAGTATTTTCCAGGGCGACTTTTATGGTGTCCATAATGATATTTATAGGCTCTGACAAGGCATCGCGTATTTCATCTTCATTAATAGTTATTGTCTTTGGTATGCCTGATATGAGGTCCCTTCCCTTAATGTCCATTACCTTTTTTTCAAGGTTGTCTGAACTGAAAGCCGATCCTATTTCAATTTTTATCCTTTCAGTCGTTGTTTCGCCGATCATTAGATTATACCTTCTCTTAATATATGCCATAATCGCCTCATCCATCTTGTCCCCGCCGACCCTTACCGCCTTGCTGTATACAACACCATCGAGAGATATAACAGCTACGTCTGTTGTGCCGCCGCCTATATCAACGATCATGTTCCCTGACGGTTCTCCGACAGGCAGTCCAACGCCGATAGCAGCGGCCATAGGCTCTTCAATCAGATAGACTTCCCTTGCTCCCGAAGCCTCCGCTGCATCTTTGACCGCCCGCTGTTCCACCTGGGTAATGCCTGATGGTACGCCGATAATGACCCTCGGCGAAACAAAACTCCGTCTGTTGTGGACTTTTTTGATGAAGTATTTGAGCATTTCTCCGGTCGCATCGAAATCAGCTATGACGCCGTCTTTCATAGGCCTTATCGCGGTTATGTTGGAAGGGGTTTTGCCCAGCATTTTTTTGGCGTCAATCCCGACTGCAACGGTTTTTTTATTGTCTTTCCTTATAACTACCACCGAAGGCTCGTCGCAGACAATGCCTTTTCCTTTTACATAAACGAGTGTGTTTGCGGTCCCCAGGTCTATTGCGAGATCGTTTGAGAATAATCCGAGTATTTTATGAAAAAACATTCTGCCCCCAAATGGTTATTGCGTTTCTATTACAAAAGTACCGGCGATTTCGTCACCCAGCCTCATGTTGTCTTTGCTCCCGAGGACAAGAGTAAATTCCAAAACAGAAACAAGAAAGAGAACTATCCAACCTATCCACGGTATAAGCCAAAAAATATATCCTGCAGCAAACGTACTGTTCCTTAAAATAGAATCCCTGAAGGTGCAGGGTGAATTGGTCTTGGCAGAAACAACTTTGATCTTGATTAATTTCTTCCCGAGGCTCCTGCCGTCAAAAAAACCATCTCCCAAAAGTATATAGGCAAGTCCAGCATAAAAACCAGCTCTCGGAACTATCTCCATGACTGCAGCGATGAGGATGAAATCAAGAATTTTGGCTGCAACTCTGAGAAGAAGCCCTGCACTTCTTTGTTCCTCGGACATTACGAATACTAACAAAAGCCTTTAATATTTTTCAAATATAACATAAAATAACCAGCGTTGCCTAATAGCAACATCGTCAGTATGTTTTTAATAGTGTCTGTCCATAAACTCTGTATTTTGCCATTTGTCTGTTATTCCGGCTTCTCCGGAATCTTTCCGATGGCTTTACAGAAGGATTCCCGAGGCGCTTCTTTTGCGGGAATGACAGACCTCTGGTTTCTTGGGTAGTTATTTATGGACATACACTAAAAATTTATAAGATTATTGAGAGGCTGTGTTGTTTATGACAATTGTGCTTGCAACTACGAACAAGAAAAAGGTTGAGGAAATGAAGCGGATGTTTGATGGCTTTGGAGTTCGCTTTTTAACGCTTGATTCCTTTCCAGACTGTCCTGAAGTGGTAGAAGACGGAAAGACATTCAGGTCAAATGCCATTAAAAAGGCCCTTGCCGTATCAAAATTCACCGGCTATCCTGCAGTGGCAGATGATTCAGGACTGGAAGTAAGTGCCCTTGGTGGTGCCCCGGGAGTTTTTTCCGCGAGGTATGCAGGGGATAAGGCAAAGGATAATGATAATGTGAGAAAACTCCTTAGGGAAATGAGACTTTTATCAAATAGCACCGGAAGAGAGGCCAGATTTGTATGCTGCATCGCATTTGCCACGCCTGAAGGTAAGTACAAGACATTTACGGGGTATGTGAGGGGAATGATTGGCGAAAAACAGAAAGGCTTTAATGGTTTTGGTTATGACCCGGTATTCTATCCTGAAGGCCATGAGAGGACTTTTGCAGAAATGACAGATCAGGAGAAGGACGGGTTGAGTCATAGAGGAAGGGCGATGAAAAAATTCTATAGATATCTCAAAGACTTGCAAAATAAAAGGCAATAAAAAATGCAAAAGGTTCTTTTCAAAATTAAATAGCTATATAATTTAAAAATCAGATTAATAAGTAATCCTTATCCATTTATGAGAAATATGAATTTGACTTCAAATTATACGATGCTTATAGTTATATGGTTTTGAAAGCTGAGCCCTGCCCCTGATCTGTTTATTTAATACAGGCTTGGTTGTTATTCCGGATATATTAAGAATTGATTTAAAACCAAATAGTTAGGAGGCTTTATGAGATTAGTATTACTCGGTGCGCCTGGCGCAGGCAAGGGAACTCAGGCAAAAATACTTATTGAGAAATATCAGGTTCCCCAGATTTCTACAGGCGATTTATTGAGAGCAGCTGTTAAAGCAGGCACTGCCCTCGGCAAAGAAGCAAAATCATATATGGACAAAGGCGAGCTTGTACCTGACAGTGTTGTTTTGGGTATGGTTGCTGAGAGAATCAAGCAGGATGATTGCAAAAAAGGGTATATTCTCGATGGTTTCCCGAGAAATACAAAGCAGGCTGAGGAACTTGACAAGATGCTTGCGGCCCTCAATATGTCTTTAACTGCTGCCCTTAGCGTTGATGTCCCAATTGAGGACCTCATGAAGAGACTCACAGGAAGAAGAACATGCAAGGCCTGTGGCCAGATGTTTAATGTATATTTTAATGCAGCGAAAAAAGAAGGCGTCTGCGACAAGTGCGGCGGGGAGCTCTTTCAGAGGGACGATGACAAGGAAGAAACGATAAAGAAGAGACTTGAGGTTTACAGCTCTCAAACAGCGCCGCTGATCGACTATTACGGCAAGAAGGGGATACTGAAGTCAGTGTCCGGGACCGGCAGCATCGACGACATATTCAAGAAAGTCTGCGATGCGTTAGGCCTTAAATAGATAGTTCAGGCATTGCCTTGAAAAAATAAAAAATATTTAACAGGAGGAAGATAATGTCACTTATAAGTCCGCATGGTTCAGAGAAACTGAACCCACTATTTGTATATGACACGGCTGAAAATGAAGCACTCAAGAAGAAAGCTGAAGGCATGACTTCTATTGTCGTGAGTTCAGCAACTGCAGCTAATGCAGTGATGATGGGTGGTGGTTACTTTAACCCATTAACAGGCTACATGAATAAAGCTGATGCTCTGTCAGTTGCTAAAAATATGAAAACGACGTCCGGTTTGTTCTGGCCTGTTCCGATTTTAAACCTTGTTAAAGACGCAGGCAACATTAAAGCTGGTGATCGTATAGCACTTAAAGATCCAAACGTCGAAGGCAATCCTGTACTGGCTGTTATGGATGTAGCAGCTGTTGAAGAATTCAGCGATGCAGAGATGGCGATGATGTCTCAGGAAATTTACCGTCCCAGTCCTAAAGAAGCACATCCTGGTGTTGAAGCATTCAACGCCCAGGGTAAAGTTTGTATATCAGGTCCAATCAAAGTATTAAACTTTTCTTACTTCGCGGATGAATTCCCGGACACCTTCCGTACTGCAGTTGAAATTCGCAACGAAATCACTGAGCGCGGCTGGAAGAAGGTTGTTGCCTTCCAGACCCGTAACCCGATGCATCTGGCCCACGAAGAACTTTGCCACATGGCAATGGAGCGTCTAGGTTGTGATGGTCTGGTTATTCACATGTTGCTTGGTAAACTGAAAAAGGGCGACATCCCGGCACCTGTTCGCGATGCAGCTATCCGTAAAATGGTCGAGCTGTACTTCCCGCCAAACAGTGCAATGGTTACTGGTTACGGTTTCGATATGCTGTATGCCGGACCAAAAGAAGCTGTATTGCACGCTGTGTTCCGTCAGAACATGGGAGCAACCCACTTCATCGTTGGTCGTGATCATGCGGGTGTTGGTGATCACTACGGTGCATTTGATGCTCAAACTATCTTTGATAATGAGGTCCCTGCCGGCTCACTTAAAATTGAAATCTTCAAGGCTGACCACACTGCATACTCGAAGAAACTGAACAAGGTCATGATGATGTGTGAAGCACCTGATCATACAAAAGAAGATTTTGTTCTGCTTTCAGGCACAAAAGTGCGCGAAATGTTAAGTAAGGGAATTGCACCACCTAAAGAATTCTCACGTCCTGAAGTGGCTGAGATTCTGATTAAATATTATCAGAGTCTTGAAAAATAAATTTATGTCTTATTCAGAGGCAATTTACAACGTTGAGAGGGGGTGAAGTAGGGTAGTAAAGGCAGTTTTGAGGTAATGCATTAAGATTTAACAAAAAATGAAACAGGAGGTTTAAATATGCCAAGTTTTGTAGATCCCGCAAAATGCGACGGCTGTAAGGGCGGAGAGAAGACCGCTTGCATGTACATTTGCCCGAGCGATTTAATGGTTTTAAATGTAGAGAGCATGAAGGCTTACAATCAGGAGCCTGACCAGTGCTGGGAATGCTTTTCCTGCGTAAAGATATGCCCACAGGGTGCAATAGCAGTAAGGGCTTACTCTGATTTTGTTCCCCTCGGAGGCAGTGTTGCGCCGATGATGAGCTCTGACTCGATCATGTGGACGATCCAGTTTAGAAACGGTAATCTGATGAGGTTTAAATTCCCTATCAGAACAACACCTGAGGGTTCCATTGATCCTAAGAATGCAGCTCACAAGGGCAAGAATCTTGACACTGAGCAGCTGACAGACGAAGAAGTCGATGGGTACGAACTCCCAAGGCCGATTGCGATACTCGGCAAATAATTTATAAAATTAAAACAGGAGGAAAATAAATATGGCATTACCAAATAAGCCACTTGGAGAATTACCGGCAACACTAGACCCTGCTATAGTCGAACTCGACACCGATATTCTTATCGTCGGCGGCGGTATGGCTGCATGCGGGACCGCATATGAAATAAAGAAATGGGCACCTGAAGGCACAAAGATCCTTCTTTGTGACAAGGCTGCCCTTGAGAGAAGCGGTGCTGTTGCACAGGGCCTCTCTGCAATCAATACCTACCTCGGCGAGAACAAGCCCGATGATTATGTAAGAATGATCAGAAATGACCTTATGGGCATCGTAAGGGAAGACCTTATCTTCGACTGCGGAAGACACGTTGACAGATCAGTCTATCTCTTTGAAGAGTGGGGCCTCCCGATCTGGAAGACTCTTGATGACGGAAAGACCGTTGATGGCGCCCAGGGCGCTCCGACCCTCAAGGTCGGAACAAAGCCGGTCCGCTCAGGCCGCTGGCAGATCATGATCAATGGTGAATCTTACAAGAGGATCGTTGCAGAGGCAGCAAAGGCAGCGCTCGGATCAGATAATATCATCGAAAGATGCTTTATCGTAAAGCTCGTCTTGGACAAGAATGAGCCTAACAGGATCGCAGGCGCAGTTGGCTTCAGCGTTAGAGAAAATAAAGTATATGTGATCAAGACCAACGCGATGATGGTCGCCTGCGGCGGAGCTGTTAACGTCTTCAGGCCAAGGTCTACCGGCGAAGGTATGGGCAGATGCTGGTATCCAGTATGGAATGCAGGCTCTACATACACTATGTGCCAGGAAGTCGGCGCTGAGATGACCATGATGGAAAACAGGTTCGTACCTGCAAGATTTAAAGACGGCTACGGCCCTGTCGGCGCATGGTTCCTTCTCTTCAAGGCAAAGGCAACCAACACCCTTGGTGAGAACTACATGTCAACAAATGCTGATATGCTTAAGTCTTATCCGCCATACGGTCTTGCAAAAGTACCTGCTTCCTGCCTCAGAAACCATCTTATGCTGAAAGAGATGAGAGAAGGCAGAGGCCCGATCTACATGGATACACCAACTGCATTGGCAGCACTTTCTTCAACCATGACACCTAAGGAAGTAAAACACCTCCTCGCAGAGGCATGGGAAGACTTCCTCGATATGTCAGTCGGTCAGGCAGGCCTCTGGGCCGGCACGAACACCGAGCCTGAAAAAGTCGGCTCCGAGATCATGCCTACAGAGCCTTATCTCCTTGGCTCGCATTCCGGCTGCTGCGGCATATGGGCTGCTGGTCCGAATGAAGACGCCCCGGGCTGACGCTGAATATTAAGGATGACTGCGGGCTTCGTGTTCCCACCAGGCGGCCTGCTGAATGTTCTCAGCGTCATGCCCCGCCTCGGCCACATCGGATAGTCTGACCGCGGCCGGCTTGTAGGCCACGATAAGGGAGCAGTAGTCACTGCTCGAAAAGAGCTGGTCATTGGCCCCGATGATGTAGGACTGCCGGGGACCATCAAAGCTCCCCTTGGCCTGGTTGACATTGGCTGTGGTCAGGGCCGAGCGTAGGTCCTCCAGGGTGAGGTTGTAGGCGGCCAGGGCCGCCGGATTGGCATGGATCCTTACCGCAGGTCTTTGTCCCCCACTGATACTCACCAGGCCCACCCCTGGTAACTGGGATATTTTCTGTGCGAATCGTGTGTCGGCCAGGTCTTCGACCGTGGGCAGAGGCAGCGTCTTTGAGGTGAGGGCCAGGGTGAGAATCGGGGCATCAGCCGGATTTACTTTATACCGGTGGGCTGGGAAGATCTTTGGGGAGAAAGGTAAAGGCCGCATTGATGGAAGCCTGGACCTGCTGCTCGGCCACGTCCAGGGATAGGTCAAGGTTGAATTGCAGGGTGATGACCGAACTCCCGCCGGAGCTGGAGGAGGTCATCTGGGGCCAGTCCGGGCATCAGACCGAACTGGCGCTCCAATGGAGCCGTGACCGAGAAGGCCATGACATCGGGGCTGGCTCCAGGATAAAAGGTACGCACCTGGATCGTCGGGTAATCGACCTGCGGCAGCGCAGAGACCGCGAATAGCGATAGGCCACGGCTCCGGCCAGAAATATGGCCACCATCAGAACGTGGTGGCCACCGGCCGCAGGATGAAAGGGCGGGAAAGGTTCATCAGCGTTCCTTTCGAGGGCCCTTTGTTGCCGTTCTCGTCACCTTTCAGATCCACCTTGGCTCCGTCCCGCAGTCTCTCTGCGCCATCCGTTACCACGAGTTCCCCTTCCGAGAGACCGGACTTGATCGAACCTCACCGCTCTGGATCTCAGCCAACTCGACGGGGCGGACGATGGCGGTACGATCGGCCTTCACCATATAAACGAAAGGGCCTTGTGGACCCCTTTGAACCGAAGGCACGATGACCACCCCGCGCCTCAGGTCGATGAGAAGTTTTATATTGACGAACTGGTTTGGGAACAACTCCTGGCCGGTGTTCGGGAACAGGGCTTTGAATTTTACGGTGCCGGTGTTGGGATCGACCTGGTTGTCGATGGTCAATAGAGACCCGGCGGCAAGCTTTATCTTCTGCTCCCGGTCATAAGCCTCAACAGACATCCGCTCTCCTTTCTTCAACCTTTTCAGCGCCCTGTGAAGACCACCGGGATGGGAAGATGACCGTGATGGGCTGAAGCTGGGTGATGACGACCAAGACCGTTGGCATCAGCCGCATGGACCATGTTGCCCGGGTCCACCAGACGCAGGCCGATGCGCCCGCTTACCGGCGCCGTGATCCGGCAGTAGGTAAGCTGTAATCCGGCACCATCGATCTGACCCTGATCGGCCTTGACAATACCCTCATACTGCCGGACGAGGGCCTCCTGGGTATCGAGTTGTTGTCCGGGGATGGAGTCCTGCTGCAGAGACCCCGGTATCGCTCCAGATCGAGGACTGCGTTTTTCAGAAAGGCCTGATCGCGGGCCATCTGGCCCTCGGCCCTGGGCAAGCTGCACCTCAAAGGGCCTCGGGTCGATGACCGCCAGTACATTTCCTTTCTCCACGGTCTGGCCCTCCTTCAGCGGATCTCCATCAGTTGCCCGTCCACGCGGGTTTTGACCGTGACCGTGTTGAGCGGTGTGACCGTACCCAGCCCGGTGAGATAAACCGCCGTCGCCCTTTTTCGGCCTGCACTGCGGCCACGGACACACTTCGCGTCTGATTAGCCGACCTTTGCCTGTCCGCCTTCGATTTCATCGCCGGCCTGATGATGAAGAAATCTCGCCGACGGCCACAATACAAACCGCCAGCAGTACTTCCCACCAACGCCGAGGTTTCCTATCCGTATCTGTTGGGTTCGGGCGGCGTCTCGGACTCTATCGTGAATGTCATGGGGATAGCCTCTCAAGGATTGATTTGACCATTTTCGGCCTACTTCAAAGAAGACCAGGCTGACCGGCTTATCGCCGGGAGATCCGGCTCAGGGAGGTAGGCGGGGGGCCGGCCCGGTTGATTCCGGTCGGGATGAGTCTATTTTCTTTTATATTATCAAGTGAAT
>CAWDEY010000023.1:0-103252 GCA_963801505.1 uncultured Nitrospira sp. | reverse complement strand
AGCAAGGAAGGGACGAGGTTGAAGTTTTGTTTGATCCCTGGAAAATCTTTCAATATCTCCAGCATGTCCAGATAGTCTTTGGTACCGTGCAGTCTGACCCATGGCAGACGGTAAATATCAGTAGAGGGGTCTTTGTAATAGGGCTGGTGCATATGCCAGACAAAGGAAACGTAAAGCGGATTATTTGTCATACTGAAAGATATATTCGTTGGGTTTGGAAAGTCCGTACTCTTCCCTGGCGAGCTTTTCCCGGTAAAATGGATCATCCTTGAGTAGTTTTAATTGTGTCCTGAGCTGTTCATTCTGTTTGTTTATCTCGGAGACCTGGTTCTCCAGATTCATTTTTGTCCTGTTCAGTTCAAGATAGCGGAACAGGCCCATATCACCGAAGACAAGGCTGATGGAAAGATAAATGAAACTCAGGACAACAAAGGTCAAAAAGATGAGTCTCTTTTTCTTGACCTCGGACATGACCTGTTTTCTTAAAAGGTTATGGCTGCTCATTATCTTAAATTATAGAACGCCTCTTTGCCCCTGTACAGCGCCGCGTCAGAGAGTTCTTCCTCGATGACAAGCAGTCTGTTGTATTTTGCTACCCGTTCGCTCCTTGCCATGGAGCCGGTTTTTATAAAGCCGGTATTGCAGGCGACCGCCAGATCAGCGATTGTTGTATCTTCTGTCTCACCTGACCTGTGCGATATCACCGCAGTATATCCCGCGGTCTTTGCCATTTCGATCGCATCCAGAGTCTCGGTAAGGGTGCCGATCTGGTTGAGCTTGATAAGTATGGAATTGGCGACCTTGCGTTCTATCCCTTTTTTGAATATTTTCGTGTTGGTAACAAAGAGATCATCTCCAACTAGCTGGACCTTTTCCCCGATGGCAGATGTCATCGCCTCCCAGCCTTTCCAGTCGTTTTCAGAAAGCCCGTCTTCAATGGACATGACCGGATAACTGGAGATGATCCTGTCATAATATTCAACAAGATGGCTGTAGGGGACTTTTTTGCCTTCAAAGCGGTAAGAGCCTTTTTCATAAAACTCTGAGGCTGCTACGTCAAGCGCGATAAAGATGTCCTTGCCGGCCTTGTACCCTGAATCCGCTATGGCCTGCATGATCAGCAGGATCGCCTCTTCGTTGCTTTTGAGGTTGGGCGCGAACCCGCCCTCATCGCCAACAGAGGTGCTCAGACCTTTTTTGTGCAGGATTTTTTTGAGGGTATGAAATATTTCCGAGCCTGCCCTGACAGCGGAAGAAAAGTCAGCGACGCCTGCCGGCAGGATCATGAATTCCTGGATGTCAAGATTATTGTCCGCATGTGCGCCGCCGTTGAGAATGTTCATCATAGGCACAGGGAGGACCCTGGCATTGCAGCCGCCGATATATCTGTATAAAGGGATGCCTGACTCCAGGGCCGTTGCCTTGCAGACAGCAAGGGAGACGCCGAGAATCGCATTTGCCCCGAGCCTTTTTTTGGTCTCGGTGCCGTCCAGTTCTATCATCAGGTTGTCTACGAAGACCTGGTCTTCCGATGCGATGCCCCTGAGTCTTGGCGCTATTTCCTCAAAGATGTTTTTGATCGCTTTTTGAACGCCCTTGCCGTGAAATCTCTTGCCGCCGTCTCTTAGTTCAAGGGCCTCTCTCTGTCCTGTTGAAGCTCCTGAGGGCACAGCGGCCCTGCCTGAGACACCGCTGTCCAGATAAACATCTACCTCTATGGTAGGGTTCCCTCTTGAATCAATGATCTCCCTGGCAATAAGGTCTAGTATTTCTCCCATGTATTCCTCCCTTTCGATTACAGATACTGGTTTATCAGGTCTTTTACCCTGTTCATATCTACATCAGTGCCGGCAAGCTCAGCTCTGTTTCCTATATGACGCAAGGTGGTTTCCAGAAAGATCTTCAAATGCATCACCTTCTCCATGATCTCATGGAAGCCCGGGCCAAGTATCATTTCCGTTGTGATGGAGTTCAATTCGTTGAAGAAAAGAATGAACTCCTCATAATCGTCATACCGTAATAATCTGAACGTGAAACTCTCGAAATATAACATATAGCTCTTTAATGATTCAAAGACTTTGAGCCGGTCCTTAGGTGTACCGGACTTTTTTTCCAGGAGGGTCAAGAATTTGTGCAAGGCGCAGATGTCCTCTCTCAACCGGCGCGATTGTTCTTTCTTGGTCATAAAGCTTTGAAAAATGTTTTCCCCCTTTATTTCAGGGCTGTAGAAATGTGCTACATGCACAATGCTGTGTTCTACCAGGTTTTTTAATATGCCGTGACTGTTTTCTATTTTCCCCCTGAAATGTATGGCGTTTTTTTTGCGGTTTATGTCCTTCAGTTCCTGGAGATAGACCCTTTTCGTTTCTATGGCAAACTGATACGAAATGGCCTGAAGAAGCCCCTGAAGCGGGTTGCTTTTTATTTTCTTCAAGGCCTTCTCTACAGAGTTCCGGAAGGTGTTTATTTCAGAGCGCAGTAGTATCAGCAGCATAAGTGATGAATGAAGAGACACGGAACGCTGCGTTTCGATCTCTACAAATCCCAGAATCCGCAAAAGCCTGAAGAGGTAAATAAAGATTATGGAAATCTGCTTTTTCTCTTCCCCGTTAGTCATAGACTTTACTATGGCTGATATCGCGGCATTGCTTATCCTGTCGAATTCCGGGTTCAGGGTTTTTTTGAAAGGGTTGAAGAAGACGTTCTCCCTGATCGCCTTGCTTATCATATGGCCGACATTGCTAAAGCCGAGGTAGGATATATTTCCGCTGCGGAGGAGGTCTGTGATGAGGCCTCTTATGTTTATGAACGAGTCATAGAGGAGGTATAACCCTTTTTCCTGCGTGTCCTGTCTGTAGAGGTCCTCCCTGAAGGCGTCTATCTTGCGTGCCGAGAGATATTTTGTCTCTGTATATTTTTGGAACCAGTAGGCGTTTTTTTTGCTTTCAGGTATTACGACCTCAAGTACGCTGAGCACGCGCATAAGGGTATCTCTGGCCGTAAAAAGCTCTTCGTAGAAGTTCTTGCCTGTTATATTCTCTGAAAAGGTCAGACTTTCAACATTGAAATATCTGTCCAGCGCGCGAAGAAGAACGTCAAGCTCTGAAAACAGATTATTATTTTCCTGTTTTGAGCGGGAGACCCAATCTTCTCTTCTTTCTTCCTGTAACATGTAATTTAAACGGTCAGCGAGCGATATTCCCTGTGGTCCTGCTGCAGGGAATCTTCAATACCGCGCTTATTTTTTCGGGACATGGATGGCCTCTCCGTGCACGTCCTCAGCGGCTTCCATAAGTCCCTCTGCAAGTGTAGGATGCGCATGAATTGTCCCAGCGATGTCCCTGACAGTACGGCCGGTCCTGATTGCAAGGGCAGCTTCACCAATAAGGTCTGAGGCATGCGGTCCGATAATATGGGCGCCGATAAGTTTGTCCGACGATTCTTCTGCAATCAATTTTACGAAGCCCGCAATTTCTCCCATCGCATGTGCCTTTCCCAACGCCCTGAACTGAAAATGGCCGCTTCTGTATTTTATGCCTTTTTCTGCTGCCTGCTGTTCTCTGAGCCCTACAGAGGCTATTTCAGGTGAGGTGAAGATCGCGGCAGGCACAACATTATAATTTATTGTACTGTCGATTCCCATTATGTTATTGGCGGCAACGAGCCCCTCCCTTGAAGCCATATGAGCAAGCAATATCCCGCCGGTGACATCACCGACAGCATAGATGCCCGGAATATTCGTCTCCATTTTATTGTTTACGATGATCTCACCGCGGCTGCCCAGTTTGATGCCTGCTGCTTCGAGTCCGATGTCTCCGCTGTTTAATGCCCTGCCCACTGACACGAGCACTTTCTCTGCAACCAGTTCTTTCCCGTCGGAGAGAAAAGCGTGTACGAAGACATCTCCTACCTCCACTTTTTCAACTTTGATTTCAGTGATAAGTTTGATCTTCTTCTTTTTCATTTCCTTTTCGAGAAGTTCTGAAATCTCGTGATCTTCTGTTGCCACCGCTCTCGGGAGCATCTCGACAATAGTGACTTCTGACCCAAGTTCCCGGTAAATGCAGGCGAATTCGGAACCGATGACGCCAGCCCCGACGATCAGGAGGCTTTTGGGTATCCTGGTGAGTTCAAGGGCCTCTGTGGATGATATTATGTTCTTGCCGTCGAAGGGCAATGCCGGTATCGCTGCAGGCCGTGAGCCGGTAGCTATAATAATAGCGTCAGCTTCCACGGTCTCGGTTTTTCCGTCTTTTGATACGATCTCTATCTGTTTTTGTGAGATCAGGCGCCCCCTGCCTTCTTTCAAAGAAATACCCCAGCTCTTAAAAAGACCCCTGAGGCCTTTGACCTGGGTGCCGACCACCTTGTTTTTTCTTTCGATTATTTTTGCGAGATTTGGAACAAGTTCGCCCCTGAGCTCAATCCCGAATTTCTCCAGCTCCCGGGCCTTTGAAAGGGCTTCTGAGGAGGCGACCATTGCCTTTGTTGGAATACAACCACGGTTCAGACATGTTCCTCCGACTTCGGTATCCTCAATGATCGTCACCTCTGTCCCCAATTGTGCTGCCCTTATAGCTGCGACATAACCCCCGGGACCTGCCCCAAGGACAGCTAATTTCACTTGGATTCCTCTTCCACGTATTTTCCGTAATCAGCCGCGTCCATCAGGTCGTCAAGTTCCGAGTCATTTTCAATTTCGATGACAGCAATCCATCCCTTGTCATATGGGTCTTCATTGATGATCTCGGGGGTCTCCAGAAGATCTTCGTTTACTTCCAGCACCTTTCCGCTGATAGGTGAAATGACCGAGGAAGTCGCTTTTGTGGATTCGATCTCCGATATTTCGCTATTTGCCTCTACATCTGAATCCACTTCAGGAAGGTCAATGTAGACGATGTCTCCAAGGGCGTCCTGGGCATAATCAGTGATCCCTACAGTGCCTTTCCTGCCGGCAACCCTTACCCATGTGTGTTCTTTGTGATATCTGACGTCTTCAGGGTTCATAGTTGTCTCCTTTTCTGAAAATGAATAGTAAGATTTCCTATCATAGCATTTTGCGGACTGTCAATAAAGATAAAATGAAGAAAAAAACAGAAGGTACTATTTGGCTATCGGTCTGCATTGGCGAAACAGTCCTGCACCGAAGAAAGATCGATAATATCCGGTATAAAGCCCTGTTGTTTCCCTGAAAACGGGAGTGTAAAGTTGTTGTTATCTGTCCAACGGAAACTTCAGGACCTTAGTTTTCCCCTGAGTTCTCTGATGATCGAAAGGGCCTCCTGAGGGGTGAGGCTGTCTGTTTCAAGATTCACTATCTCGCTGATGACAGCATCATGCGCGGAGGAGAAAAGGTCGAGTTGCTCTCTGCGTTTTTTTGTTTTTCCGCTTGAGAGTCTGGGCTTGCCGGTATCGCTTAAAGACTCGTTTTGCAGGTTGTAGAGGACCTCTTTTGAACGGCTTATGATGGCGTCGGGTACTCCTGCAAGGCGCGCGACCTGGATACCATAGCTTTTGTCGGCAGGGCCTTCCTCGATCTTTCTTAAAAAGATTATCTCGTCTCCCCATTCCCTGACTGAAATATTGTAGTTCTTTACCCCGTCATGGATGAGAGAAAGCTCTGTGAGCTCGTTGTAATGGGTCGCAAAAAGGGTCCTGGCTTTAATTCTGTTTAAGATATGCTCAGCGAGGGCCCAGGCAATGCTTATGCCGTCGAAGGTGCTCGTGCCTCTGCCTACTTCATCGAGTATTATAAGGCTTTTTCCCGTAGCGTTATTGACTATGTTGGCCACCTCTATCATCTCTACCATAAAGGTGCTCTGGCCTTTGGAGAGAAAATCCGATGCCCCTATCCTTGTGAAGATCCTGTCTGTTATGCCTATCTTTGCTGAGGAGGCAGGGACAAAACTGCCTGTCTGGGCCATTAAAACAATGAGCGCGACCTGCCTCATATAGGTGGATTTCCCGGCCATGTTCGGCCCTGTGAGTATCAACAACTGGTTGTCTTGCATGTCGATACAGGTATCGTTGGATATAAACCGTTCCCCTCCGAGGACACGTTCGAGCACAGGGTGCCTTGCCTCAACAAGGTCAATGACACATTCTTCAACCATAAGGGGTCTTGTATAATTGTAGCGTTTTGCCACTACTGTCAGGGACGCAAGAAAGTCCGCGACAGCCAGCGTTCCGGCAGTCTGCAGGAGTTGGTCAGACTCTTCCCTGACGGCCTGAAGTACCTGCTGAAAGACTTCCTGTTCGAGGTCCTTCAGTTTTTCCTCGGAGCCCAGGACCTTGTTTTCATATTCTTTGAGCTCGGGTGTTATGAAACGTTCGCCGCCCACGAGGGTCTGTTTCCGCACATAGTCTTCGGGCACTATATCAAGATTGGCTTTAGTGACCTCTATGTAGTAGCCGAAGATCCTGTTATAGCCGATTTTCAGGGAAGATATGCCGGTCCTTTTTTTCTCCCTGAGTTCCATCTCAGCGATGAAATCCTTGCCCTTTGTGGATATGCCCCTGAGGGCATCCACTTCAGCATGATATCCGTCCCTTATGATCCCTCCATCTTTCATGCCGGGGGGAGGATTATCAGCAATGGCCTTCCCGATGAGTTCCCTAAGGAGAGAGAATTCCGAGAGCGTATTTGCAAGGGACTTCAGGTGGTGTTCCTTTGACGCTGAAAGCGCTTTTTTTATTTTGGGGAGGTCCGACAGCGAATTCCTTATAGCTATCATGTCACGCGCGTTTGCTGTCCCCGCAGACACCCTTGATGCGAGCCTTTCGAGGTCCTGCATGTTTCTCAAAGAAGTTCTAAGGGTCTCCAGAAGCTCAAAATCATCTACAAGATATTCGATGGCAGCCTGCCGTTTATTGATCTCCCCTATGTCTGTGAGAGGCCGCAACAGGGCCGACCTCAGAAACCTTCCGCCCATAGGCGACAGGGTCTCATCCAGGGCCCAAAGCAGGGTGCCTTCGCGTGAGAGGTCCTTGAGGTTGTGGGTCAGTTCGAGGTTCCGCTGGGTTGCCGCATCCAGAAACATATTGGAGGCCTGTTGCAAAGTTGTTATTTTTCTGAAGACCCGGAAGCCCTTCTGTGTATCTTCCAGATAGTTTATGAGTGCTCCTGCGGCTGAAATTGCGGCGGACAGGCCTTCACAGCCGTATCCTTCGAGGGAAGATACCCGGAAATGGCCCAGGAGGGTTTTGTAGGCCTCGGCATAATCGTATGAAAAGTCATCGAAACCCGAAATAAAGAACCCTGCTAAGGTCTGTTTGTAATGTATGCTGTCTTTGAGGCTCTCAGGCATTAAAATCTCTTTTGGTTCGAACCGGTTGACTTCATCTTCGATGTTCTCCCCTGTTTCAAAGACTATGAACTGGCCGGTCGATATATCGGCCGCAGCTATCCCGTGCCTGTTTCCTAAAGGTAAAATACTGAGGATATAGTTATTCTCTTTCGGGTGCTCAGGGGTGTGAGTTCCGGGCGTGATGACCCTCACGACCTCTCTTGCGACAATCCCCTTTGCGTCCCTGGGGTCTTCCATCTGTTCGCACACCGCGACCTTGTGCCCTGCCTTTATGAGCTTGGAAATATAGGACTCCGCGGCAAAATAGGGAACACCGCACATGGGCATGGGGTCGTCTTTGGATTTGTCCCTTGTTGTCAGCGCTATCTGGAGTATTCCGGAGGCTATTTTTGCGTCCTCGCCGAACATTTCGTAGAAATCCCCGAGCCTGAAAAGCAATATGCAGTCAGGGTACTGTTCTTTGATAGAGCCGTATTGTTTCATCAATGGAGTAAGTTCAGGCATATCGGATATTAAATACCAACATGAGGTGAAAGTGCAACTGTACGCGGCAGACCTAAAATAATGAAACACAGAGTGCACAAAGGATTTCTCTGTGTTCTCAAGACCTTAGAAAAAATGAACTGGAAACTGATCTTTCAGTAAAGGGTGCACAGAGATTAGGAACTGATTTGATGTTTTATCTTTATAATCCATCAGTTACTCTGTGGTCTCTGTGGTTGGGTGGTGGATTCCGTTTCCTTGACTTATTCCCGGAAAAATCTCTATAATTTATACTTCTGTGCATGGTCTTTTAAATGAAAATAATAATATCAGATATACCGGATGAAGGTCTTGATTTAGATTTTGAGGAAAAGTTTGAGGCAGATGAGTTTCGCCTTATTTCTCCTGTAAAGGCCCATCTTGAGCTGACAAAGTCCCACAGCGAAATAATTGTTGCAGGGGGCCTGAAAGCCGAGCTGGAGTTTGAGTGCAGCAGATGCCTCAAAAAGTACGGACAGGTCATGGATGTGCCTGTGCACGTTGTCTATCATCCCGTGGAAGAGCTCGGGGACGAAAGGCATGGGTTAAAAGACGATGAGATGGATATGGGGTTTTATCAGGGTGATGATCTGGACCTGCAGGAACTGATCAGGGAACAGATCATGCTGAACATCCAGATGAAACCTTTATGCGATGAAAACTGCAGGGGGATCTGTTCCCGGTGCGGAACAGACCTCAATACAGGCACCTGCAATTGCGAAACAAAAAAGATTGATTCAAGACTTGAGGTCCTGAAAAAATTACTGGAAAAATGAAAGGAGCGGTATAGTGGCAAATCCAACAAGCAGACATTCGAAGTCAAGAAGAGACAAGAGAAGGGCCAACTGGAAAGGACAGACGCCGAATCTCGGGCAGTGTCCTGAATGCAAGGAGTTAAAGCTTCCGCACAGGGCCTGCGGCAGTTGCGGTTCATATAACGGCAATAAGGTGCTTGAAGTAGTAGAAAAATAATCATGAGGGTTGTTCTTGACGCTATGGGAGGCGACCACGCTCCTTCGGTGAATGTTGAAGGAGCGGTTGAAACCGTTAAGGAATTTGAGGATTTAGACGTAATACTTGTCGGCGAGGAATCTTCAATTCAGAAGGAACTCAGGAACAAAAGATACAGTGCAAACCGCATTTCTGTCGTGCATGCCTCCCAGGTCGTGGAGATGCACGAATCTCCTATGGTTGCGATCAGAAAAAAGAAGGACTCCTCCATAAGGGTCGGCATAGGCCTTGTCAAGGCAGGTAAGGCCGATGCCTTTGTCAGCGCCGGGCATTCAGGTGTTGTAATGGCAACCTCCCTTATGATGCTGGGCACCGCAAAAGTCGTGGAAAGGCCGGCCATTGCCACGCTTATGCCTACGCTGAAGGACCCGTTTATTATGCTTGACGTGGGCGCGACCGTTGACTGCAGTCCTCATAACCTTCTGCAGTTCGCCCTGATGGGCAGCACGTACTGCAGACTGGTATTGAAGAGGCCGGCCCCCAGGGTGGCGCTTCTGAGTATCGGAGAGGAAGACATCAAGGGCAATGAAGTCACCAAGGAGGCCTTCAAGCTGATTAAAAAATCGAAGCTGAACTTTATCGGCAATATAGAAGGCAAGGACATCTTCAGCGGTATGACAGATGTGGTCGTC
This sequence comes from uncultured Nitrospira sp., assembly GCA_963801505.1. Taxonomy (GTDB): domain Bacteria; phylum Nitrospirota; class Thermodesulfovibrionia; order Thermodesulfovibrionales; family UBA6898; genus JAOUFP01. The sequence goes on along the minus strand of CAWDEY010000023.1, from coordinate 93,780 downwards.
TGCGACGGATTTATCGGTAATATTGCCCTGAAAGTCAGCGAAGGACTCGCCGAGACAATCCTGAAGATGCTGAAGCAGGAGATATCGAGTGTTTCCACCGGCAGGGTCGGATATCTGCTGATGAAGCCAGCTATCAGGAAGTTCAAAAAAAGAACGGATTATGACGAGTACGGAGGTGCGCCGCTGCTTGGCATCAACGGCACCAGCATAATAAGTCATGGCAGGTCTTCCTCAAAGGCCATCAAAAATGCGCTGAGGGTGGCGGCTGACTATGCTGCAAAGAGGGTCTATGAGGCCATCACAGTTGATATAGAAAACGATCTCCGTGACAGGCAGGCATAGTTTGATCAGGGCCAGGATCATCTCCACAGGCTCATATGTGCCTGAAAATGTTATCACGAACAATGACCTTGAACAGATTGTAGATACCTCTGACGAGTGGATAATCGCCAGGACGGGCATAAGGGAACGCAGGATAGTTGACGGCAACCAGTTGACCTCTGACCTTGCTTGTGAGGCTGCTCTTAAGGCCTTGAAAAAGGCTGATGTAAAGGCCAGGGACATTGACCTTGTAATCGTGGCCACTTGTACCGGCGATATGGTCTTTCCTTCAACAGCATGTATTTTACAGCATAAACTGGGTGCAAAAAAGGCCGCTGCATTTGATCTTAACGCGGCATGCTCGGGATTTGTCTACGGGTTACATGTCGCCAACAGCCTGATAAAATCAGGAGCTCATAACAGGATACTGCTTGTCGGCGCCGAGGTCATGTCCAAATTCATTGACTGGAGTGACAGGACAACCTGTGTGCTTTTTGGCGACGGTGCAGGGGCTGTCCTGCTTGAGGCCACGAAAGAGAAACACGGTATTTATTCCACGCAGATATATTCGGACGGGAGCCTCTCTGACTTAATCTCCCTGCCCGGCGGAGGTTCGAAATATCCCTGCTCAAGAGAAACGATCCTCAAGAGGCTGCATTTCGTGAAAATGAAGGGCAACGAGACTTTCAAGGTCGCGGTAAGGACCCTCGAACAGACGGCATCAGCTACGCTGGAAGAAAACAATCTGGACCCTTCACAACTATCGCTCCTTATACCGCATCAGGCCAATCTCAGGATCATTCATGCGACCGCTAAAAGACTTGGGTTGCCTGCAGAGAAGGTGTTCATCAATATCGAAAAATATGGCAATACCTCTGCTGCGTCGATACCGATAGCCCTTGATGAAGCTGTACAGGCAGGGAAGTGTAAGGAGGGAGAATATATCCTTCTTGAGGCATTTGGCGGCGGGCTCACCTGGGCCTCAGCCTTACTCCGCTGGTAAGCGGCCTGTATCAGAGCATGGCCTGTAAATGCATTTATGGCAGGTTTGAGAGCTGAAATATCTTTATACCGAAAGTATTCGGGCCCGCAATTTGGCTATTTATTGATCTGATTTGTTTTATATGAAAATATGCGGTGCCTTTAAAGAAATCGCGCCCATGTTTGAAGAGATATTCGAGCAGCATCAGTGATGAAAACAAGACGATACACATTGCCGGGGGGCTGACAACTATGAATGAAAACAGAAAACATCAGAGACACTCACTGGAGGGCATGGGTGTCTATGCGCAAACATTGCTTAGCAAGGAGGTCGAGATTCTTGATATCAGCATGAGCGGGGCCTCGCTGAAGGGAACGAAGAGATTCGACATGGGTCACCAATACTCTTTCAGGTTTAAGCACAAGGACGGTACGGTCTCGGTCAAAGGGCTCATTGTATGGGAAAAGATTTCCGGCATTGAAAAGACCGGGGAAGGAGAAACAACGCCGATTTACACAGCCGGCATCAGCTTCGCAGAAGTATCGGCTGACACATCTGCGAAGCTCAGAGAGTTTATTTCGGATAATGTTAAACTTCTCAGGGAACAAAGACTCAGCGGGATCAGGATTAATATGCATGGCATAAAAGGAATTCTCAGTTCCCCTGAAGCATGCAGAGTCAGGGATATCAGCGCAGGAGGGATGCGGATAGAAATGCAACAGGAACCCTCGCTGGATGAGGCGTTCAATTTGGAGCTTGTGCTTGTGGCAAATGAGGCCCCCATCCGATGCAAGGGCGGAATCGTATATTACCATGAGATGCCTGAGGGGACCTCGGGAGGATATAGCGCAGGAGTAGAGTTCATATCCATTGAAGACAAGACGAGACTTGAGCACTTTATAGATACTTTGCCCGGGAACGGGTCACTAACTTCCGGAGGCTCCGACTGATGGGTGGACTGCCGCTACAAAGCAAAAATGGCCGTGCGGCCTAAGATTTCCGCCTATTTTTCTTCTGCTCATACATCAAGGCGTCTGCTCTCATAAGAAGTTCATCGATAGTTTCAATGTAAATGGGTTCAATATATGTCAGCCTTCTACGTCCCTCTTTGTCCTCATATATTTTCCGCTGCTTTCCAGCCTTCAAAGTTTCGTACGGTTCACAGGGTCGGTATGGCAGCCCAGAATTGGTCCAGAGTCCAGATAACCTTTTTCAAAAGCTCTGTAGGGTCCGTCCATAAAGCAATAAGTTGCCATCCTCGGGCTTGACCCGGGGATCCGGCCCCGAAAGCCTTCGGGATTGAAAACACTGGATTCCCGCCTAAGGACTGCAGGAATGACCAACAGGAAAAGAGAGGTTAGCGACAGACACTATGTCGGCAATATGTACTTGCAGGTCGATGTTCGAGGGGTGGCTGCGGATTTATTTATTCTTTCTTGCTTTTTTCCTTGAGCTGATATGCCAGATCCTGAAGAGTCTTTCCAGACTGTCCTTATTTACCATGAAAACAAATATTACAACTACTGCAATACCAAGCAGGACTGAAAATCTGTAATATTGCTGAGGCCGCACTTTATGGTAAAAAATGCTCAATTTAGTTCAAAAAATGGAGGGCTTTTATGTCATCCAGTTTTGATAAGTGTTGTTTTGAATGTGGTACAATTTTATAGAGAGCACTTTTGAAAAGCTGAAAGTGTCCCTCAAAGGAAAAGGTCAATGAATAAACTTTTTTCCCGGTCCATAAAGTCCCAGTTGTTTGTCATGGTCTTTATTATGGCCTTTTTCACGGCAGGTATTATCGTTTATTCCGGGATCAGTTTCAGAAACGAAAAGATCAGTGAGGCCCTCAAGGACTCCTCAATGCTCGCGGACAATTTATCTAAAGAGCATCAAAAGATGGTTGCCGACGCCAGGCAGCTTACGCTCACCCTGGCGCAACTGTCTGAGATCGGGTACCATAATGCGGCAGGGATGCAGCCGATTCTGAAAGAAGTCCTCAGGGCAAACCCAAAGTATTCAAATATATTCATAGCCAATCGGGCAGGCAGAGTGGTGGCCTCCGCCGTACCTGTCAAGGATACAAATGTATCGGACAGGAGGTATTTCATCAACGCGCTTGCCTCCGGCCGTTTTTCGTCCGGGGAATATACGATAAGCAGGTTCACGGGCAAGTCGGTCCTTCCCTTTGCTTATCCCTTTAAGGACAAGCGTGGTGAAATTCTGGGCGTTATTGTCATGGGGATCGACCTGACGCATTACAGGACACTGCTGGATACTTTGCAACTGCCCTCCGGCTCCAGCTATCTGTTGCTTGACCATAAAGGGACTATAATGACCAGGGGCATCAACCCTGCGGATTTTGCAGGCGAGCAATACAATGCCGCCGCATTCAGGCGTATGGCTGAAGGTCCTGATAAGGACACCTTTGTGGCGGTCGCCCATGACGGCATCAAACGGTTCATAAGCTATAGAAAGATCCAACTGGAAGGTGAGCAGAGGCCCTACATGTATATCCGCTCCGGTATTCCAGTTGCTGCGGCCTTATCGGTCGCCCACAGGACCCTTGTCCGCAATCTGGTGCTGTTTACGGTTTCTCTCTGTTTTGTTGTTGTTTTTATATTGCTTATCGCAAAGCATTCAATCCTGGACCGTATCGCGTTATTGGAAATGGCATCCAAACGTCTGGCCGACGGAGATCTGCATGTGAAGGTTTCAAATCTCGTCTCAGGTGGGGAGTTGGGGCGTCTTGGCCTGACTTTTGATCATATGGCCAATCAGATTAACTTAAGGGAAGAGGCGAAAGACCGCCTTCTTAAGGCGATCTCTGCCGCTACCGAAGGCATCGCGATAACAGACGATGAAGACAGGTTCGTATATGTAAATGATGCCCACGCCCGGATTTATGGCCGCCTTCAGGATGAGCTTATAGGAAAGACGTGGCGGGATACTGTTACTCCCGAGTTGGGAGCCTTGATTGAAAGAGATTTGCCAAAGACCCTGCATAACAGGGCCGTGGGTGTCTGGTCAGGTGAGTGTCCTGCTTTGAGGAAGGACGGCACAATATTACCCACTGAAATTGCGGCCACTTCCCGTTGGGACGAAACAGGCAAATACCTTGGGCATATATGTATTGTAAGGGACATCTCTGAACGAAAACGCTCAGAAGAGACACTTATTAACAAAGAGAAATTTATAAGAAACATTCTTGATACAGTGGACGAGGGCTTCATTGTGATTGACAGCGATTACCACATTCTGACAGCGAACAAGGCCTACTGCAACCAGGTCTCAATGCCCTGCGATGAAGTGGGCGGCCGGTATTGCTATGAACTCTCGCATAAAACGCTTAGGCCGTGCTATGAGGAGGGTGAGGAGTGCGCGGTCCGTCAGGTATTCGAAACAGGAGAACCCCATTCTGCCCTCCACAAACATCCGGACGCTAAAGGTTCTGTTTTGTATGTTGAGACAAAAGCCTTTCCGATTAAAGATAGTTCCGGAGAGGTGACCTCCGTCATAGGGGTGATCAACAATATTACCGGGAAGCATCTTTTGGAAGAGGAACAGCTAAAGACCCAGAAGCTCGAGGCTATCGGGCTCCTGGCCGGCGGGATAGCGCATGATTTCAACAACCTGCTTCAGGGAGTTTTCGGGTATATCTCCATGGCCAGGATAATGCATGATCAAAAGCAGAAGAGTATCGAGATGCTCGAAGAGGCGGAAAAAGCCCTTAATATGTCAGTTAACCTGACCTCTCAACTGCTTACCTTTTCCAAAGGAGGAAAACCTCTCACGAAGAGAATTGAGCTGAGGCCAGTAATCGAGAACTCCGTGAAGTTTGCCCTTAGCGGCTCCAGTGTCGATTGCAGGATCAATATTGATGAAGATCTCCGGACGGTTGAGGTGGACGAGGGGCAGATCAGCCAGGTCATCCAGAACCTTGTACTGAATGCGCAACAGGCCATGCCCATTGGTGGCACAATAAGCATTGCGGCCTGGAACATCGTTCCAGGACAGAAACAACTTCCTCTAGTACTTAAGCAGGGAAATTATGTTGTAATATCGATAATGGACAGAGGGATAGGGATACCCGAGCAGTATTTGACCAAGATATTTGACCCCTATTTCACTACAAAGGACAAGGGCAGCGGCCTTGGGCTTGCGACGTCTTATTCAATTATAAAGAACCATGGTGGGGTGATCGACGTTAAGTCGAAGCTTGGTGAAGGCACTACATTTTTTGTCTATCTTCCTGCTGTGGCGGCTGTGGAAAGTTCGGCAAAGACTGTTTCCGGAAATGTCCAGGCCATTAGAAAAGGCAGGATTTTACTGATGGACGACGAAGAGATTGTAAGGGATATCGTCGGGATCATGATCAAATCGCTTGGTCACGAAGCTGAATTTGCGGTAGACGGCAAGGAGGCGATCGGTAAATATCGTGAGTCGATGAAATCAGGCAGGAAGTTCGACATCGTGATAATGGACCTCACCGTTCGTGGGGGTATGGGAGGAGAGGAAGCGATAAAAGAACTTCGTGAAATTGATCCGGATATTAAGGCAATTGTATCCAGCGGATATACTGACAGTTCTGCCATATCTCAATATAAGGCAGCAGGATTCAAGTCATGTCTCACAAAGCCTTATGATATCGATTCATTGAATACAACGTTGAATAGTCTGCTGGATTAACCTGAAAACCGCAGTTTATTCACCACAGAGACGCAGAGACGCAGAGAGTATAATTATATATTTCTGTTAAGAGGTCAGAAATATATAAACTTCCATAAGGCTGATTTTTTGTTTTCCGCTGAGAGGCCGGAAAACAAAATTATCTTGAGCTCAGCGATCTCTGCGCCTCTGTGGTGAACTATACGTTATTTGTCCTTTTTTGCTTTTTTTCTTGAACTGATATGCCAGATCCTGAACAGTCTTTCCAGCTTGTCCTTATTTACCATTACAATAAATATTACGACTACCGCAATACCAAGCAGGACTGAAAATCTGTAATATTGCTGATGCCGCAGGTATGATCCTCCAACTGTCAGCAAAACAGTCCCTGAGAATCTTCCGACTGTGCTTATGAGCAGGAATTCCCTTGTGCTTAGATGTCCGAGTCCGAGGATATAGCATAAGAGGTCCTTGGGAAAGCCGGGGACAAGAAACAGCGTAAAAACAAGGAAGGCCCCTTTGTGATGGAGGAGATAGTCATATTTAGCAAGAGTCTTCCCGCTTACAAATTTGTCCACAAAGGGCCTGCCAAAGGTCTTTGAGAGAAAGAAGGCAAGCCATGACCCAAGGGTCAGGCCCAGGGTGGAAAGGATTATTCCTAAAAACGGTCCGTATAGAAATCCCCCGATCAGCCCAGTTACTTCTCCGGGAACAGGCGCGGCAACTACCTGCAGGGCCTGGAGAAAGATAAAACCTATGAAGGACAAGGGCCCCAGGGAGTTTAGAAAGCCCTGAAGCCGTTCCCTGTCCATGAAGAACTGAAAGGCCCCGCTTTTATAAAGGAGAAAGATCCCTCCTATAAAAAATAACAGGAAGAAAATTCTTGCCCATATAAGGCTGCTTTTTTTATTTTCGGTCAGGCCTTTTATGCTTCACCTTCTAGTCAATCGCAAAAGTCTCACCACAGAGATCGCAGAGGTATTATTGAGGACCCGGAGAATTTTAAAAGTATTTAAAAGCAGCAAGCTGTTCTGTGCTCTCATTATATCTCAGTGTCCTCTGTGGTCAAGGCAGTTTTGCAAGAAGTTCATTTACTGGAGGCCCTTTCCAGAAAAGGCTTGATCAGATCTATAGGCACCGGGAATATTATTGTAGAATTCTTCTCTGTTGCTATCTCTGTAAGGGTCTGGAGAAATCTGAGCTGCAAGGCCCCGCTTTCTGTTGCAATGATTTTTGCCGCGTCAGCAAGCTTCTGAGAGGCCTGGAACTCACCCTCGGCATGGATTATCTTCGCCCTTCTCTCTCTTTCCGCTTCAGCCTGTTTCGCGATGGCCCGCTGCATTTCCACCGGCAGGTCGACGTTCTTCACCTCAACAGCGGAGACCTTTATTCCCCAGGGCTCGGTCTGGAAATCTATCACCTTTTGCAGTTCCGCGTTAAGTTCATCACGCTTTGACAAAAGATCATCCAGCTGGCTCTGCCCCAGAATGCTTCTGAGCGTTGTCTGGGCAATCTGGGATGTGGCGTAATAGAAATCTTCAACCTCTGTTATTGCCTTGACAGGGTCCATTGGCCTGAAATAAACAACAGCATTTACCTTGACGGTAATATTGTCCTTTGTGATCACGTCCTGTGGAGGGACGTCCATGGTGACTGTACGCAGGCTTACCCTGACAAGCTTGTCGATGACAGGCCAGATGATGACCAGCCCTGGGCCTTTTAACGGGATTATCCTGCCGAGGCGGAACACTACACCCCTTTCATATTCCTTAAGTATCTTGATTGCGGCCGACAGAAAATAAACGGCCGCGAAAACAACGATTATGAACCCTGTTAAAGACGATGGAAAATCCGACATCAGACTACCTCCTTTTTCTTTACCTTTATTTGCAGACCGGACAATGATATGACCTCTATTTTATCACCTTTCTTTATAATCTCATCTGATGAGGCAGACCATACCTCACCATGCAGTGCTGCGGTCCCACCCTCCTTAGTGATGTCCGTGAGGGCCTTTCCCTCTATGCCTACAAGACCTTCCCCGCCAGTGACCGGTTTTCTTTTTAGAGCCCTGTATGCGAGGCTGAAGGTTGCAGTAAAGAAGAGGGCGGTAACCAGAACAGCCGGAATGATGAGGGACAGAGAGAGACGCAGGAAAGGGGCCGGTGAATCAAAGAGCATGAGGGACCCGATGACCATTGAAATGATGCCCCCGATAGTGAGCACTCCGTGCGAAATAATCTTAATTTCGAGAATGAAGAGAACTATGGCTAAAATTATGAGAAGCAGACCGGCATAGTTAACAGGCAGTGTCTGAAAAGAGTAGAAGGCCAGTATCAGGAATATCGCGCCTGTGACGCCTGGAAATATGGTGCCCGGGTTTGTAAGTTCAAAGAACAGTCCATAGAAGCCAAGGAGCATCAGCATATAGGCAACGCTTGGGTCAGAGATCAGTTCAAGGATTTTATAGCGCAGGTCCATCTCAATTTTGATGATTGCCGCATTGGCGGTACTCAGGGTTTTTTCTCCCGCAGCCGTGGTCACTTTTCTGCCGTCAATGTCCCTGAGCAAGGTATTGAGGTCTTTGCTGACGAAGTCTATAATATGCTCTTTCAGTGCTTCTGTTTCTGTGGCTGAGACGCTTTTTCTGACCGCGTCCTCTGCCCAGACAGCATTTCTTCCTGTCCTTTCAGCAAGGGATTTTATGTAGGCTGCAGCGTCATTTGTTGCCTTCTCGGCCATGGTCTTGTCCATTTTACCCCCCATCGAAACAGGATGGGCCGCGCCGATATTCGTACCGGGAGCCATGGCAGCTACATGAGCGGCCAGGGTGATGAAGACCCCTGCAGAGGCCGCTCGTGCGCCGCTGGGAGACACATACACAATTACAGGCACGTTGCTGCCGATGATGTCCTTTACGATGTTACGCATGGAGGTATCGAGTCCTCCCGGAGTATCGAGTTCTATAACAAGGGCCTCGGCCTGCAGGGCATTTGCCCTGATAATGCTTTTGCTTATAAATTCAGAAGATACAGGATTGATGACGCCGTTTACCCTGATCACGAGGACCTGTTTTTTTTGCTCCCCCCGGACCCCTGAGGAGAGGAAGACCACGGATGCCAGCAGCAGCAAGAAAACAGAGATGAGTTTTTTTGTCATATCAGGTCCAGTCATTTTAAAACAAAATATTTTCAGTTCAGTCGCTATAAAAATGGTATCACAGAAACAGCCTAAAAAACATATATACTTTATAGAGGCTAAAACAGGACTGACTGGCTGAGGTTATTTGAATAATTTTACACGAGGGCTGTTTGAGCGTCTGCTGGTGATGGAAAGGTCAGTTGCAGGATATGAAAACCAGAAGCATTTTTTTGAAAAGGTGCTGCAGAATGCAATTGTCGACGTGCGTGAATTACCCAGGGGTCCACGAGGCTGCACGGAAAGTTCCTAAGTGAGGCAGAGGATGACCGGACCAATTGACGTTTGATACCATGTATGAAAGAGATCGCGGCAATGCTCTCCTTTTCCATTTCTCTGTCCGTGCCGGACAGAGAAATGCCTGTAGATATTCCGGACCTTTTTAAATTGCATTGCCCGCGAGCAGATGGCAGCTGAGACAGAACTCTGAGCGCATGTCAGATACCCAAAGAAGTTTCTCTCCTGTATTTCCCTTGTTATGAACTGAATGACATGTTGTGCATTCCATCCTGCCATGATCGAGGAGATCGCGGATCGCATATTTTCCGATTGGAAAACTATCAGGCGCTAAGAACTTGTTTGCTGATCTCACCAGTTCGTAATCGAACCCTATAGGATGGTGGTTGGAAAGGTTACCCCCCCCGCCGATTACCTTTGATGGAGAGATGTCCAGAACGCTCGCTATTAATTTTGAGTCTATGGCGGCCCTTCCATAATTGTTGGATGCATGAGCGCCGTCATGGCAGCCCAAGCAGAAATTCGATACACTTCCCGGCTGCGCACTTAACAGTTCGGCGGCCGACCCGCGCCTCCGGTCAGTGCCGCTATTATAACTTATGAATGTTTTGGAACTGGAACCCATGTCCCAGAGCGCAAAGTACCCTGAATTACGGGAACTCCCGGCATTCGCCGTATCTTTGGGGATATGGCACAAGGCGCATGACCGGTTGGTGCCGCCGCTTGAGAATTCTGCCCCCATTTTCGCGCTAAAGTCGTGAGGCGAACCTATAATGCCGGCCCCCGGCGTATAGGCGAAGGCTTGTCCTGTTATCTGAGGGGATATCAGCGCAGCCATCAGTACAAAACAGACTAGGAAAAGATTGGTTGTTCCTGTTACGAGTGTCTTTTTCATGATGCATCTCCTGCAGAGGTAATAGCGACATGTGTGCCAGGCATCAGAAATGGTGTAACCTATTGATAAAACAAGATAAATATGGAGGTCTCCTGATCTCTCAATACGTCCGGTGAGACGGATTGACGCGGGGTGGGCGGGGCGCTTGTAGCTGCTTTGTTGTTGTTTTTAAATGATTATGTGAAGCATTAAAGGCCGGGTGGGCGCTATTGACAGGTGTGCGGATACAGCAGAACTTACAGGCTTGTTTGCTTTTCGAGTTTTCGCTGGAGGGCCCTTCTGCTTATGCCAAGTATCTTTGCTGCCTGCGTCTTGTTTCCGCTGCAGTTGATAAGCACGGTTTCTAAATGTTTTCTTACCATATAGTTAAGGGTGACAGGGAGAAAGTGGTTGCCTTTGCGCGGCGACTCTCTCAGGGCAGTGGGCAAGACGCAGACGTCGATGAAAGACCCGGTTGCGAGAATAGCAGCCTGCTCAATTATGCTTTCGAGCTCCCGCACGTTGCCCGGCCAATCATAGGAAATCATGGCAGCCTGCGCCGGTCGTGACATACCAAAGATTTTTTTGCCCGTTCGCCTGCCGAACTTGTCGAGTAAATGTCTGCAGAGCAAGGGGATGTCCTCTTTCCTTTCCCTGAGAGGGGGCAAATGTATGGATAGGGAATTAAGCCTGTAAAAAAGGTCCTCCCTGAATGTGCCTGCTCTTACCTCAGCTGCAAGGTCCTTGTTTGTTGCAGCGATGACCCTGCATCGGGCCTTGGCTGGCTGGCTGCTGCCAACCCGCCTGAACTCGCCATCCTGCAGCACTCTCAGGAGATGCGGCTGGAAGGAGAGAGGCAGAAGGCCTATCTCATCAAGTAATAACGTGCCATCTCCCGCCGCTTCAAAAAAACCGGTACCGTCAGCTATGGCCCCGGTGAAAGCGCCTTTTCTGTGACCGAATAGTTCTGATTCTATCAGCCCTTCGACAAAGGCTCCGCAGTTGCAGGCAACAAACGGGCTCTCAGCCTTTGGGCTCAGCGAGTGAAGTGCCCTCGCCAGCACCTCCTTGCCTGTGCCTGTCTCTCCAGTTATTGTGACGGTCCTGTAATGGGGAGCAATACGTCTCATATAGGTGAAGATATCAAGCATGAGAGGGTTCTTTGCCACAACACCTTTAAATGTATATTTTTCCTGAAGGATCTTCTCAAGCTTTGCCGTCTCCCTCCTGACGGCACAGACTTCTATGATGCCTTCTATAGTATGCGCCAGGAGGCCAAGGTCGGGCGGTGTCTTAAAGTACGCCGTGGCTCCTTTTCCAACCGCATCAAGCGCGTCCTTGTCGCTCTCTCCGAACAGAATGATCTCCACCCTGGGGTCTGCTGCTCTTAAAGCGGGCAGGGCGTCTGCTCCATCTTCGAGAAGAATGATGTTATATCCTGCCTGCTCAATGTGACGTATGTCGATTTCATCAGGAGGGAGTTGATGCGTCTCATGATCAGCAAGAAGGCTGATGAGGGCTTCTGAATTGCTCTGCAGCGCTGCAAGAATTTTCAATTTGACCGGCTCTGCTGAACTGCTCAAAATGTTCCCCTCAGAGGCACCGGCCGGATTGCAAAGGCGTTTTGAACGGCATCGGCCTTCTGCAGTTTTTTGTGCGCTCCAATAGTTACGCTTCCCATTTTTTCATATTACCTTTTCATTGACCTCTTGTAAAGCCTCCTTACGTATAAATATTTTAATGCTGTTTTAGAAACCGCTCAAAAGTTTTTTTGTCATTCTGTATCGGATCAGCAACTCGCCAATGTTTTTAGCTTTATCCATCATGGTTTTCCGGCTGACTGGTGGAGGCCCTTATCTTCGGGTATGACCACTGCAAAAAAAGCCTTTACAGCATCAGGATCGAACTGTGTGCCTGTTTTTTGTCGTATCTCTGAAAAGGCCGTTTCCTTGTCGAGACCTTTTTTGTATGGTCTGTCCGCGACCATGGCATCGTAGGAGTCGGCAAGACACAGGATTTTAGCAAGCAAAGGGAGTTCATCTCCTTTCAGTCCGTCAGGATACCCTTTCCCATCGACCCTTTCATGATGGCATCTTATGATGGGGAGAACATCCTGGAACTGCTTTATGGGTCTGAGAATGCTGGCCCCCTTGTCAGGATGCATCTTAATCAATTGCCACTCCTCGTTCGTAAGCGGGCCTGGCTTGTCCAGGATAATGTCATACGTGCCGATCTTGCCGATATCATGGAGGAGACTTGCGATCCTGAGTGTCCGGCGTTCGGTCTTGCTTATTCCCATTTCTTCGGCGATCGAAAGAGCGTAAGCAGTTACCCGTTCTGAATGACCCTGGGTCCAGTGGCTCTTTGCATCGATCGCATTGGCGAAGGCGACAATGAGATCATCGCAGAGCGTCCTTAATTCACTTTCGGCCAACAAGGACTTGAGCAGAAGCTTCGCCCTGTCGTTGATCAGATAGCTGACGACCGTCAGTATAAAAGGGGCCAGGAGTATCAAGGCCCTGAATTTGATGCCGAGCTGTTCGGTGGAGAGAAAATATTGAATAATAGTCGGAGCTGATCCTTCGCCTGCAGTGACCGCATATAAATACAGTCCCAGCATGATCCATGCGAGCATGACGATATAGAACGACAACCGGTACATGGCCCTGTACTCCGAAAGCACACCGGCCTGTGACCTTATCGCCTCTGTTTCTTCACTTTCTCCTCCTGCTTTTATTTTTTTCATGCTCTGAGTCCTTTGACCGATGACGTACGGGCCTTGTCCGTGAATCTGAAAGAGCATTGGTGTCCCATGTCGAATTTCTTGGTTCCCTTCAGTAAAACGCGACTTATGCTGATATCGGGAACCTCAAAGTCTTTGCAAAGCGGGGTTTGCGCATGGGCGCCCATGCCCTCCAGAGAGTGTCGCTGATGTTTTATTTTTTCATTCATCGCTGTCAGTCTCCGGCAATAATACGTGTCTGGAAAGCGAACTGACTGACTAGGCAAGGTTTGTTTATATCTTTATCCCCCTCTGACATTGTCTTCCTCCAGGCTATCTGGTAAAAGGCTATCAGGGATTGAAGACGTTGTCAATACAATGCCGGGCGCGGGCTCCGGAACCATGAGGCAAATTTCATATCATAGCCTGGTGTAAAGAGCTACTGGCCGGCTTGAGATTGGCCTCCTCATCGTCTACGGCAAGTATCTTTCTATGCATCTATCCGGAAGATCAGGGCCGAAGCTATGGCTTCCCTCAGCACAGATATTCAAGCAAAACCAGCTGGCTGATGAACAGCGTGTTAATTCCTTATCATCTACAGTCATATCTCTTTGTTCATTTATCCAGAATCTCTCTCACCTTTTTCAAAAGGTCTTGTGGCCTGACAGGTTTAAGGATGAAGTCAAAGCCTGCTTCTGTCAGTTCCCTGGTTTTGATGATATCCATTGTATATCCGCTTTCAAAGAGAATTTTGATCCCGGGACTGACTTTCCTGATCGCCTCACCTGCCTCTTTACCGTTTTTCTTCGGCATGATCATATCAAGTATTACGAGGTTGATCCCCGCCCTGTTTTCCATAAATTTTGTGATCGCCTCTTCTCCGTCCTCTGCTGTTATAACGCTGTATCCGGCAGACTCCAGGACTATCCTTGACAATTTCCTCAGAGAGGCGTCATCCTCGGCGACAAGTATGGTCTCGGCCCCGCCCGCCGGATGGACCGATGGCCTCAACCTCCGGTTTATTTTCTGTTGTATCTTCAATGACCGGAAGCCATATCTTAAATGTTGTGCCTTTACCGATTTCGCTGTAGACCTTGATGTATCCGCTATGCTGTTTTATTATCCCGTAGGAGATTGAAAGGCCAAGCCCTGTCCCTTCCCCGATCGCCTTTTGTTGTAAAAAATGGATCGAATATCTTTTTCCTGGTTTCTTCATCCATTCCCTCCCCTGTATCAGAGACTGTGATAAGCGCATACCTTCCTGGTTTTCCATATCCATAGGCTGCGACATATTCCTCATCCAATTCCTGAATTCCAGTGCCGATGGTCAGCCGTCCGCCCTCCGGCATTGCGTCCTTTGCATTTGAGGCCAGGTTCATCAACACCTGTTCTATCTGCCCGGCATCAGCCATTACTTTCAGTTGCCCTTCGGCAAGGTCCAGATTCAAATCGATATTCTCTCTGATAATCCGGACAAGCATTTTCTGCATGTCCATTATAAGCTCATTGATATTAACGGGCTTCACTTCAACCACCTGTTTTCTGCTGAAGACAAGCAGCCTCTTGGTCAGATTCGCGGCCCTCTCGGCGGCAGACAGGACTTCATTCATTTGTTCTTTTGCAAGCTCATCATCCTCCTATCCTGTCCATGACCATGGTGCCATACCCCATGATCACATTGAGGATATTATTGAAATCATGCGCAATACCTCCTGCCAGCGTGCCGACAGCCTCCATCTTCTGGGCGTGGCGGAGCTGGTCTTCGAGTTTTTTCGCTCCTGCTCTTCAAGGAGTTGGCTGGTTATGTCTCTGAAGGTCACAACCGCGCCAACCAGTTTATCAGCTTCGAACATCGGAGTGCTGGTGTATTCAACCGGAAATTTTGTGCCGTCTTTTTTCCAGAACAGCACGTTTTCAGCAGCAGACTGGAGTCCCCTCCTTCAGCACGTTCGTTAAGACTGCATTGTTCAATGGGCAAGACTGTTCCGTCAGGGTTATGATGGTGCCAGGTTGCATGACTCTGCCTTCCAATCAGCTCCTCAACTTCATATCCCAGCATCCTGGCCGCCGGCGGGATTTATGAATGTCACCTTCCCGTCCAGATCAAGTCCGTAAATGCCCTCGCCTGCCGAGTTAAGAATCAGACTGATTTTATGAGTAAGTTTTTTCAGCTCCTCTTCTGCCTGCCTGCGCTCCGTCACATCGCGGACAGTATGCACGATCCTTGTCAAAGATCCCGCGTCATCAAAAACAGGTGATGTCGAGACTAATAGCCATTTATTTATTGCAGGTTCAAATATCTCAACCGATGTTCTCTGGTTTGTCACTTTTGTTTTTTGAAAAGGGCAGTCTGATATCGGACAGTCTTTTCCATGGAAGACCTGATAACACTTCTTGCCGATCAACTCCTCGGGGGTTTTTCCAAACAAATCGCAGAGGCTCTGGTTTACATTCATGATCTTGTGATCAGGGCTCTGTATGGAAACCCCGTCAGTCATGGCATCGAAAGATTCCGCCCATTCGCGGGTAGCAGCCAGCAAGGCCTCTTCGGCTGTTATGCGCTCTGTAATATCGACGAGTACCTCTACGACAGTCATTACCTTCCCTGAGGCGTCTTTAGTCAGCGGATATGCCTTTGTCTCAAAATATGCAGACGCCCCTTTTGAATCATAGTTTCTATTGGTGACTGTGTGGGGCTCGCCTGTATCAAAAACCTGTTTTACCGCGCACGTCTCCTCTTCTTCATAACACGGGGCCGTACGGCGATAAAATATCTCAAAACAATGTTTGCCGGTCATATCCGCAAGGGCCATCCCGGTTTGCTCTGTAAAGGCCCGGTTTGCCGAGATGATCCTGTAATCCCTGTCTATAACAATTAGACCTTCGTCAATGCTCTCAAGGATGCCTTTTATGAATGCCTCGCTTTTTTGCAGCGCCTCCTCAGACTGCTTGCGTTCTTCCTCTACTCCAATTGCGGAGGCGATGAGCCCCAGAATATTTTTGTCATCTGCACTGGGCAGGAAGTCTTTTTGATAAACAACGCACAGCGAGCCCACATATACATCAAAGAATTTTACGGCTATGCCGACATAGGTCAGTAAATTATAGCGGCTCACGTTGGGGTCGGTCTTGACGTAGGCGGTCTCGGGCAGGTTACGAATGACAACCACCTCGTCACTGGCGCCATTGATGACATCAAAACAGATGTGCCCCTCAGGAGCGTCAACAGTATTATAGTCAGGAGGCACATTCCATAGTCCCCAGGAACAGAGCCTCTCATCTTCAAGGCGATTATAGAGGGCGCAGGTTCCTTCCATCAATTTTCCGCATAGAGAGACAAGGCGGTTGATGTTTTCAAGCGGGTCCGGCCCGAATTTCAGGAAGCATTCATTCAAGAGCTTTAGCCGTTCCTCAGTTAATTTGCGTTTGGTGATGTCGCGGACAATGGAAATCATCAGTGCAGATTGAAACGGGGCCAGGGTGCTAAGACGAATTTCGACCGGGTAAACCGTTCCATCCTTCCTCTTGTGTATCCCCTCAATCGTAGTAACCGTGCCCGGCTTTGTCTGCAGGTGAACGGCAGCGATCTCTTCAGTCACAAGGCTGACCTTGATATCCGCAGCTGACAGTTTTAAGAGCTCATCCTTGCTATAACCAAGGTCAAGGCACGCACGGGTATTACAGTCCCGAATGCGGCCGGTAGCAGCCTCCAATATATAAATGGCGTCACCTGCGCTCTCAAAGTAGGTCTTCAACTGCTCCTCACTCGTCTGAAGAGCCTCCGTCACTCTCTTACGCTCCCTTCTCTCTGCCACTTCCTTCAAAGCCCTGCGCACTGCTGGTGCAAGTCGCGACAGCTTATCTTTTAAAACATAATCCGTGGCGCCATTCTTAAGCGCTTCAATCGCCATTCCTTCCTCTATGGAGCCTGAGACAAAAACAAAGGGTATATCAGGACATTTCTCTTTGGCAATTGTCAGGGCAGTCATGCCGTCAAATCCTGGAAGTTTATAATCTACAAGAAGCAGGTCATAACCTCCCTGTTCAACCGCTGAAACAAAATCCCTTTCAGTTTCAATACGTACCAGCTCGCAGGCCAGCCCTTCCTCTTTCAGCCTTTCCTGAATGAGTTCGGTGTCCTTCGGGTCGTCCTCAAGGTTCAGTATACGCAAAGGTCGTTCCATCTCACAGCTCCTTCTTTATGCTGCCCGGCGGCGGCTCGTTTATTACAGCCCAGAAAATACCCAGGACTTTTACCGCGTCAACGAACTTATGAAAATCAATAGGCTTGACAACATATGCATTAACGCCAAGCCTGTAGCTTTCCACCCGGTCAGACTCCTCCTGTGATGAGGTAAGCACCACCACTGGAATAAGCCTTAAGGAATCATCCGTTCTGATCCGTTTTAGCACCTCAAGTCCGTTGACTTCAGGCAGTTTAAGGTCAAGCAAAATCACCGCGGGATTGCCTGCAATCCGCTCTGCATACTGTCCCTTACAATATTTCTCCATCGCATTAAGCATCATCAATTTTATCTTCAAAACTTCTTAGCTTCTTATTTTCAAGTTGTTTGCCTTGCCGGTATCACAAACACAAACCTGCTGCCTTTGTCGACTTCGCTTTCCATCCAAATCCTGCCCCCGTGAAGCTCGATAAACTGTTTGCAGAGGTTGAGTCCAAGCCCTGTGCCGGAATATTTCCTTGATAGAGCCGAATCTATCTGCTGGAATGGCTGAAACAGTTTCTTCTGGTCTTCGGGAGAGATGCCGATGCCGGTGTCTGTGACAGAGATTTCAATGAAATCACGTTCCTGTAGGGGCAGTCGCTGTGTGGATGCCCTGTATGGGAAAGGCCGGGCACGAGACCCGCCCCTACATCGGACGAAACCCTGCCGTGCAGCTACACGCACACTCCCCCCATCCGGCGTAAACTTAAAGGCATTGCTCAAGAGATTAAACAATACCTGCTTTATCTTTCTTTCGTCTGCAATGATATTCCCTATTCCTGCTTCAACCTCAGCCGCAATCTTTATGTTATGTTTCATGGCCTTTTCCCTGAACATCACGAGGCTGCCATCGATAAGTTCTTCGAGATTAAATTCGCTCAACTCAAGCTCCATCTGTCCCTGCCTCAACCTTCGACAGGTCAAGGATATCGTTTATCAGGGAAAGGAGATGCTTGCCGCTTGTGGATATGTCGTTGAGTAACTCTTTCTGATTATCTGGCATTGGTCCTGCCATGCCATCTTTCAGAATCTCGGAAAACCCTATAATCGAATTCAGAGGTGTCCGCAGTTCATGCGACATGTTGGCAAGGAACTCCGACTTGGCAATATTGGCCGCCTCCGCCTGGGTTGTCTTTTTCTCAAGCTCCTCTGTCCGCTCATGTACCCTGACCTCAAGTTCCTGGTTATACTTTTCAAGTTCTTCCTCCATCTGCTTTCGCTCAGTAATATTCATGTGAGCGACAATGATTCCGCCCCGTTGTTTTGAAAGCGGCGAGGTCCTCATTACAAACCATCGTTTTTCCCCGGGAGAATCGCATGGGTATTCCAGTTCGAAACGTTCCATTGATCCATTCATTACCGCCAACAGGCCAGACAACGCCTCGGGCGCGTCGGCCCTGCAGGTATCGAGGTAATTAATTCCTACGCCGGTTTTCTCAGGAGCGCCGCCATTTTGCTGTGCGAAGCGCTCCCATGCTTTATTTACCGAGATTATATGTCCGTCCCGGTCTATCACCGCTACACTGAAGTCTATGGAATTCAGCACCTCTCTGTTGAACTCTTCTCTTTCCCTCAAAGCTTCTTCTGCCTGTTTTCGTTCTGTTATGTCCTGCCCCGATCCGGCCAGATATATAAACCTGTTCTTGTCATCATAGACTGCTTCGCAATCCCCTCTGATAAAACGGACCGTACCATCGGGCCTGTTGATGCGGAAACTCCAACGCAGCGGGCTTTTCATCCTGCCATACAGGCGGCCATCCAGGCCTGCATCGCCAGCCTGTCGTCAGGATGTATCAGGTCAAGAAGAGATTCCACAGTCGGAGTGAAAGTGTCCGGCGAAACCCCGCAAATACGATACAGCTCCTCTGACCATGTTATCTGGTCTGTCTTATTGTAGAGAAAGCTGCCGACATGACCAAGGCGCTGTGATTCAGTCAGAAGATGCTCTTTCTCATGTAATTCGGCCTCCGCCTTCTTGCGCTCCATAATTTCTTTCGATAGATTTGCATTGGCATCCGAAAGATCTTTTGAATTTTTTTCAAATTGTGCGAGATGCCGGCCGCTGAGAACAAGGAAAACTGTAACTAAGTCCTGTAAACGATAACCCTACCAGGAGAAAGCCCCAGCGACTCCAGTTGCTGCTTGCCGCAATAAGTTCCGGCGTGGCCGAATAGATTATCATCCATTTTCGCCCGGCGACATCGAGTGTTTTTGTAAGCCTGAGACGTCGTTTCAGGCTGCTCTTTGTTTGATCGGGGTGTTTTACGGGTACGTGATGTATGCGCATAAAGGAACTGTTCTTTCTCGGGCGCCGATGCATCATAGATAAAAAAATCGATGCCTGCTGGCTCTAAAAAATGCATCGCTTCTTCGACAGAGGGACTGATTCTAAAAACACCCGCAGCGAAGCCTATAAAATTGTCCCAGCGCGCTTGATCGGAATTCAGCAACGCCCCTCTCCTGTAGACCGGCGCAAAGACTGCAATACAGGTATTGACTTGTGGGCCTCCCGGACAAGGTTATTCCTGGAGTAGCAATAATCTCGCCGGACTTTCTGGCGACTTCCATAGTGTCCCGCATTGTGGGATCGGAAGCAAGGTCAAAACCAAGGGCAGTCTCATTACCCTTATAGGGCTCGACAAAATAGACGGGAAAATATTCCTTTCGCTTCTCCGCTCTCCTCATCTTTCCCTGGGCAGTACGTTCGGTGAACTGAAAATCCGTCAGGCCTTCTCTTTCTTGCGGAGCTTTCATATTCTTCCCTCCGGGAATCCGGCACTCTCGGTATCCATTCAAGGGCTTGAACATCTTCATACTGTTTTAGAATATGGCTTGTAAAATTCCGGAACTCCTGCCTTGTTATGTCCTTGTTCTTTATCGAGTTCAGGGCCTGAAGAGACTTAAGTAAGAGCACGTCGAGTTCGATCTCTCTCTCCAATGCGGAATTGCGGTTTTCAACATCTGCATTGAATTCATGCCATTTGAGATTCTCTTCGGCACGATAACTCAATGCAGAGACGAGGATAGACAAGACAATGCCTATGACCAGTATTACTGCTAATATAATATTGCGGAAGGACTTATTGCTCAATGAGAATGTCATGATTTTGTCCGTTTATAAGAAGAGGGCCGAAGAAAATCACCATAAGCAGGGCCGAAGCTATGGCTTCCCTCAGCACAGATATTCAAGCAAAACCAGCTGACTGATGAACAGTGTGTTAATTCCTTATCATCTACAGTCATATCTCTTCGTTCATTTATCCAGTATCTCCCTCACCTTTTTCAAAAGGTCTTGTGGCCTGACAGGTTTATGGATGAAGTCAAAGCCGGCTTCTGTCAGCTCAGTGGTTTTGACTATCTCCATCGTATATCCGCTGGCAAAGAGAATTTTGGTACCGGGACTCTTTTTTCTGATTTCCTCACCTGCCTCTTTACCGTTTTTCTTCGGCATGATCATGTCGAGCATGACGAGGTCAATCTTTTCCCTGTTTTCCATAAATTTTGTGATCGCGTCTTCTCCGTCCTCTGCCGTAATGACCACGTAGCCGTGAGACTCCAGGACTATCTTCGACAATTTCCTCAGAGAAGCGTCATCCTCGGCGACAAGTATGGTCTCTGTTCCGTCTTTCTGGTAAGACAACATCTCAACCTTCGGTTTTTTCTCAGCTGTATCTTCACTAAGCGGGAGCCATATCTTAAATGTTGTGCCTTTTCCAATTTCGCTATAGACCTTGATGTATCCGTTGTGCTGTTTTATGATGCCGTAAGAGATTGCAAGGCCTAGCCCTGTACCTTCCCCGATCCCTTTAGTCGTAAAAAAAGGCTCAAATATATTCGTCTGGGTTTCCGCATCCATTCCCTGTCCTGTATCGGCAACCGTGATGAGAGCATACCTTCCGGGCCTTCCATATCCATAAGCTGCAACATATTCATCATCCAATTCCTGAAGTCCGGTGCCGATGGTAAGACGTCCGCTCTCTGGAATTGCGTCTTTTGCATTTGAGACAAGGTTTATCAACACCTGTTCTATCTGTCCGGCATCAGCCAGCACTATCAGGGGCAGCTCCGCAAGGTCCAGCTTAATATCAATGCTTTCTCTGATGATCCGGAGAAGCATTTTCTGCAGGCCCAGGATCAGCTCATTAATATTAACGGGCGTCACTTCAACTGCCTGTTTTCTGCTGAAGACAAGCAGCCTCCTGGTCAGATTCGCGGCCCTCTCGGCGGCAGAGAGCACTTCACTCATCTGGTCCTTTGAAAGTTGATCGTCTCCTATCCTGTCCATGACTATGGCGCTATACCCTATGATCACACTGAGCATATTATTGAAATCATGCGCAATCCCACCTGCCAGTGTGCCGACTGCCTCCATCTTCTGGGCGTGGCGGAGTTGGGCTTCAAGCTTGAGCCTCTCCTTTTCTGCAAGCTTGAGCCTGGTGATGTCTCTGCCTACACTACAAATACCTAATGGTTTACCCTGAGCATCTGTCAGGAGCGCTGCGCTGAATTCATAAGGGATTTGTCTGCCGTCTTTGGTAACGAATAGAGCTTCAACATTGACACTGCCTTCTTTAGCTGCCGTCTGAATAGCCTCTGCGATTTTCCTTATGTCATCCTTTGCGAATAAATCAGGGGGTTTCATCAAGGCGATCTCCGTGTCAATGTAGCCTGTGACAGCATTCAATGTCTTATTCCATCTGAGGAACCTTCCCTCTAAATCAAAAACAAAGAATATGTCTTGCAGCGTATTTAGTGCATTTTCAATAAATGCTTTCTCTTCTTTAAGTGTTTTCTCAGTCCGCTTCCGTTCAGAGACATCGCGAATATTAAATTGTGCAAGCTTTGCCCTGTCGACCATATATATGTCCGTGTCGATATATTGTCCGGACCTGGTTTTTACCGGAACATCCTCGTAATTAAGAATGCCGCTCTTTTTCAAATCTTGCATTATCGCCTGGAAATCACTCATATCGAGCGATATACCGATATCCTGCAGCTTTTTCCCGACATATTCCTCTTCGGCATAACCTAGCATTTTCTCGGTAGCCGGATTAGCATGGACTATATGTCCTTCGCCTTTTTCGAGAAGCACGATCCCGTCGCTTGCGGTCTCAAAAAGTCGCCTGTACTGCATTTCAGACTCTGATAACAAGTCTTCCAAGCGTCTGCGCTCAGTGATGTCCTCAAAGGCCAGAAGGATGATCCGTTCCTTGCCAAACGCTCTTTTAATCTGCCGGGCATTTAAAAGCATGATGCGCCTGCCAATGGTAGCAAAATCATGCTCAACCTCATAATTATCAAAGGTCGTCTTTTCCGGGAGTACTGTTTCCAACAAATCCCGCAGTTTGGGGATGTCCCACTGTTTATTACCCAGGTTATAGATGAGCTGTCCCACAGTTTCTTCCGGTTTTACCTTAAAGAATTCATAGAAGGAACGGCTGACGGTGACCACCCTGAGGTCCTGATCCAGAGAAATTAGAGGTTCCCGCACTGTGTTGATGACGCTCTCAGCGAAATCACTGGCTTCATCTGCTGTTTTTTTAATTATCACCAGTTCTTTTCGGGTCTTTTCCAGTCCTGCTTCTATTTCCTTGCGCTCGGTAATGTCCTCGATGGCAAGTAGGATGATTAGTTCCTTTCCCCACACTCTATGGATCTGCCTTGCATTTAAAAGCATTATGCGTCTGCCGATAGCGGCAAAATTGTGCTCAACCTCATAATTATCAAAGGTTGTTTGTTGGGGAAGGATGGTTTCCAGTAGTTCCCGCAGCTTGGGGATGTCCCACTGTTTATTGCCCAGGTCATAGATAAGCTTTCCCACAGTCTCTTTGGGGTTTACCTTAAATACTTCATAGAAAGAGCGGCTGGCTGTGACTACCCTTAAATCTTTATCCAGAGCGATTAGGGGTTCACGCACGGTGTTGATAATGCTCTCGGCGTATTCGCGGGCTTCATCTTCGGCTATTTTAGTTGCTTCCAGTTCTTTTCGGGTCTTTTCCAGTCCGGCTTCTATCTCCTTGCGCCCGGTAATGTCCTCAATGGCCAGAAGGATTATCGGCATGTCGCTGTTCTTTTCTCTGATTTTGCAGGCGTTAAGGAGCATGGTTTTCTGTCCGATGCTTTCAAAATTATGTTCAATTTCGTAGTCATCAACTGTGTCGTTCTTCGGGAGAACTTCTTCAAGCAGCACTCGAAGGTACGGGATGTCCCATTGTCCGTTTCCAAGATCGTATAAAAGAGTGCCTATAGTATCTGCTGAATCTACTTTAAAGGTTTTAAAGAAACTGCGATTGGCCGACACAACTCTCAGGTTTTCATCCAGTATGAGGATAGCTTCACGAACTGTATTAAAAATGTTTTTGAAATATTCTTCCTGGATTAACATATAATCCCCAATCCCCAATCCAAGAGCTGACGCGGTAATCCTCGTTCCATTTTTACATCCCCTCCGATAGTTCAAACCTCAATGCCACACAGAAAAAGGCTATCACCAATTATGATGGCTGTCAATGCCGGCACAGGACCTGTCTCCAGTGCCCGTCATGCCAATCTGTCATACCAAATCTTGAAAACAGCCGGTAATAAATTCTAATATAGGTTCGAAAGCTCAGTAAGCCCTCAACAAAGGAGAGATGGAAAATAATAGTCTGAAAGAAAGTAACCGGAAGATAGCCAGAGAAAGGGACCGCTACCTGGCGATCTTCCAGAGCATGACTGAACCTGCCTTTGTGGTTGATCAGGCAATGTGTCTGATTACTGTAAACAGGGCCTTTGAGGGGTTCTTTGGCTTCGGCGAAGACGAAGTAAAGGGGAAAAAATGCAGGGAAGTAATAAATTACTATCTTTGCGAACAATGTCCTTTGGAAGAGGCCATGAAAAAAAAGACCTCATTTTCGAATATTGAAGCATCGATCTTCATAGGAGGAGACAAAAAGACGTTTCTTTTAAACGGTTCGTGCTTAAAGGATTGCGGCACAGAGTTCTCCGGCGGCATCGTAATCATCCAGAATATTACGGAGCGCAAACAGAAAGAGGAAGCCCTGCGCCAACGGGAACATCAGCAAAAGGCCATCCTTAACAATATACCTGATATCGCGTGGCTTAAGGACAGTGAAAGCAGGTTTATTGCGGTCAACGGGTCTTTTGGAGAGGCCTGTGGAATGAAGCCGGAAGAACTTGTTGGCAAAACTGATTTGGATATATGGCCGGAGTCCCTGGCAATAAGATACCGTGCTGATGACAGGGAAGTCATAAACTCGGGCAGAAGAAAACAGGTTGTAGAGCCTTTGGAAGGCCCTGCCAGCAGACAAACCTGGATCGAGACGATCAAGACTCCGGTATATGACGAGGAGGGAAATATAATTGGTACCACAGGGATCGCGAGGGACATCACTGAACGCAGGAAGGTTGAGGAAGAATTGAGGGTCCATAAAGAGCAGCTGGAACATCTGGTCAACGAGCGTACAGCCGAACTCACTACTGCGATAAATTTTCTGCAGGACGAAATAGAGTCCAGAAAGCAGACTGAAGAAACCCTAAGAAATAATGAGGCGAAGATGCGGTACCTTCACGGGATGAAGGTCCTGGGGGAACTCGCTGCCGGAGTGGCGCATGAAGTCAGGAACCCCCTGCATGCCCTTATGTCCGTGACTGAAGCGCTCAAAAAAGAACTGGAGGACAATCCTGATTTCGATATTTATCTTTTCCATATCAGGAAACAGGTTGAACGCCTTTCTGTTTTAATGAAGGACCTGCTTGACCTGGGAAAACCCATAGAGCCTTCCCACCTCCGAAAGGAACCTCTCTCTGAAATATGTCTGGCAGTCAATCGATCTCTGGAAAAACTCTCCGTCAAGGAGGGGACATACAATATCTTTTGCTGATCCACTTCTGGTAAATGTGTTGTTATCGGGGACAGTCAGAGGCTGCAGCAGGTGTTTCTTAACCTTCTCGAAAACGCTGCCCATCACAGCCCTGAAGGCAGCGATATACAGATTGTGATATCCGGACCGGATGAAAATATCGAAATAGGTCAGGGTCAATGTGGTTGACAGAGGGTGCGGTATTCCAGAGGAGAGATTGCCCAGAATTTTTGAGCCTTTTTTTACAACACGCAAAGGAGGAACAGGACTTGGGCTATCTATTATCAAGAACATACTCGATGGTCATGACGGCAGTCTCGCTGTGCGCAACAACAATCCTTTACCAGGATGCACGGCTGAAGTCACTCTCCCATTGGCAAAGGAGGCAGAACTGTGAAACCTTCTATCCTGGTGGTCGATGATGAACCTGCTACACTCTTCGGATTTTCCAGGTATCTGACAGGGTCCGGATACACTGTCAGAGAAGCGTCCTGTCTGTCAGAGGCCAGGGAAACCATCTGGAGCCAACGTTTTGACGCCATAATACTTGACCTGAATCTGCCAGACGGCAACGGAATCGAGTGGATAAGCAAAATCCGCGAAAGCTATCCTGACATGGCTGTTGTTGTAATTACCGGCAGGGCTGACATACCCCTGGCAGTGGAAGCGATGCAGCGCGGGGCTGACAATTTCCTCACAAAACCGGTCAGCATGATAGACCTGGATGTTTTTCTGCGTAAGAGTCTTGAATTGAGCGGCCTCAGGAGAAAGGAACTGACACGGCAGCGGTTGACTAAAGAATTCCAGCCTTACTTCGGTGAATCCAGGGCCATGAAAGTGGTAATGGAACTTGAATCCGTGGCAGCTGAAAATGATTCCGCAGTGCTGTTGCAGGGCGATACAGGCACTGGCAAGGGCGTTTTGGCGAAGTGGATACATGAACATGGCAGCCGCAGGACAGGCCCGTTTGTGGAGATCAACTGTTCCAGTCTTAAGGGTGACCTGCTTTCCAGCGAGCTCTTTGGTCATGTGAGAGGGGCCTTTACCTCTGCGGTCCAGGACAGGCAGGGATTGGTCGAGGTAGCTGACGGAGGTACTCTTTTCCTCGATGAAATAGCTGATATGGACCAATCAGTACAGTCCCAGTTTTTGAAGGTGATAGAGGACAAGTGTTATCGCAGAGTCGGTGATGCGGGTGTGAGGAAGAGCAATTTCAGGCTGATCGCTGCAACCAACCGTAATCTCCTGGATGAAGTGCAGGCAGGAAGATTCAGAAGCGATCTTTTTTTCCGTATCAACATTTTCCCCATCCGCATACCTTCCCTGAAAGAGCGGAATGATGACCTGCCGGGACTTGTAAGGCATATCCTGTCTTGTCTCGGTTCACCTGATGATGAAATTTCTGCTGAGGTAATGTCTCTGCTCATGTCTTATCCCTGGCCTGGAAACATTCGGGAACTAAAGAATGTGCTGGAACGCGCGCTGCTGATTGCAAGGGGTGCTCCTTTAAGGCCCGGGCATTTCCCGGGAATGGATGCCGGGGTTTTGAAGCCTGCCTCCAGGCAGGGATTCAGGGACATCGGGGAGATAGAAAAAGAGCACATCAGGGGCGTACTTGTGAGTTCCGGAGGGGACATCAAAAAAACCGCCGAAATACTGAATATGTCACGGGCAACATTGTACAGAAAACTCAAAAAGTACCGTATATCCTGACAGACATCTCCAAGTATTATCGTAATCATCAACCCTGAAAACATCAGTTTAACCACAGAGTTCACAGAGATTACAGATATAACAAGAGTTCACAGAGTTTTTCCGGCTCACCTTTTTGGTTATTACTCTGCGCCCTGTTTTTTATTCAATAATCATGGTGTTTTCTCTGTGCTCTCTGTGGTAAATGCTTTTTTAAGTCAATGCTTTCATTCTCATTGCTGAGACGTCCAGTCTCAATAATGATATTCCCAGGGCTGCATTCCTGCTGAATTCCCTTTAAATACTGCGTGTTACCCCTGAAGAAAATCTGGCACCTTATTTGCTTTATAAGCAGCTATATGCATGCGCAGGAAGAAAATACGATGAAATGCAGATTCTTACTCGATGACGGCACACTGAACTGTAATGCAGGTCAGTTGCCTTATCTTCCGACTGCTTTCCAGTCTGAGGAATACTGCAGAAAAAGAGACCATCGGAAATGTCCTTTTTATCTCGAGAGCTCGTTAGAGGAACAGGACATTGCAGAAACTGATGCATGTAATAACCGGGGAGCATAAACAAAGGAGAGGGAAATGGCCGGGTCTGAAAGATGAGTGAGAAAAGAGTCCTTGTTGTTGATGATGAAGCCGCCTTCCTGATGGGCATAAGGAGAATACTTGACGGCCCCGGGTTGCATGTCGATACTGCTGAAAACTTTGATGACGCCATGGCCCTGATCAACGGGCAGCACTTCAATTTTGTCATTACCGACATAAGGCTGACTGACATAATCAATACTGAGGGACTTGATATCCTGAGGCATGTAAAGGAACATAGCCCGGAAACAAAGGTCATAATCCTGACAGGCTATGGAAATGACGAGATCATGGAAAAAGCCTATTCCATGGGAGCAAACCTGTATATGGAAAAACCTGTTTCAGGCAACATAATCAAAAGCATTGTGATAAATGGATAGATGAGCGATATTCCGGTGTCCTGCACGGTGGGAGTCTTCAATTCAGGAGGCGCGTAGAGTATCTTCCTGACAGGATGATATAATAGGACCCCATGATATTGACCTCATCGGATAATGCTCTTAATGTTGTTAAGCGGTCCACGCGTAAATTAAAGGATTGCATCCAGGCGCTTGAAGTGCTTTCTGAGTCAACAGAAGACCAGTTTCTTGATATCGGAAACAGGCTGTCCGCATTTTATAATGGTGCAGCAAAGGTTTCAGAGCTGTCAGGCACTATTGTGGGTCTCATCTCAGGAGGCGATATAGCCGGTACAATAGAAGGACTCAACGCCCTCATGGATGGGTTTGTGGTCAATCTGAAGCATTTTGATTCCATAACCAGTGACAGCATCTCAAAACTCAACTCCATTTCAGATCGCATGGAAGATATCGAATGGCATCTGGAAGATATGGAACAGAATAACGAGGATACTCGGTGGACTCGGGTTCTGTACCCGTGTGCAAAACGCTGTCTTGAAAAGACCTGTCGAGGGCATGACGGTGTTGGGAGAGGAAGTAAAAAAGCTTTCTTCAGATATAACAGAAAAATCGTCCCATATAGTAAGGGACACGAACGCCCTGACCGGGATTGTCCACAGCTCACGCCTGAAAATAGGAGAACTCAGCTCTGCCCAGCAGACAAAGGCAGCGAAAATCCTTAAATCAACCATGTCAAATATAGGTTCTCTTAACGATAAGTACGGCCGCTCAGCAGGCTCAGCAGATCAGGATTTCCTTATGCTCTGCTGAAATATCCCAGTGCATTCGGGAAATCGTCACTTTCATACAGTTTCATGACATTACGCGCCAGCAGTTCGAGCGCTCGCTGTCGGCCTTCAGCAAGATGGCGGAGATGCTTGAGAAAGTATCTGAGGAAGATGATCCGTCTCAGACAGTGGTGAAACTCGCCAGGTTTTGTGTCGAGGAGGGCGCGCCTCTTCATAAGACGCGTTCGGATTTCTTTTCTGTTGTAATGACTGTTATTGAAAACCTTGAGGTCCTCTCCAAAAGTGTGAAAAAGCTGCTCGATGAAGCCAAATTGCTTGTAAGCGCAGGCAGTTCAACAGAAGGCTCTTTTCTGGCAACTATTGAGGAGTCACTTTCCTCAGTTACTTTGACAATCTCGGCTTTTCTGGAAAGCGGTATGGTAAAGGGGGAGCTTTCGGATGCGACAACTGTTGTGGCAGAGACCATCGCTGAGATGTCCGGCTTTATCCTGGAAATAGAAAATATAGGAGAAGATATAGACCTGATGGCGCTCAATGCATCTGTCAAGGCAGGCCAGATAGGCGAAGAAGGCAGGGCGCTGGGGGTCGTGGCTGACGAAATCCAGAGGATTTCAGCCGAGGCCCAGGTCCATACATCCTCTATAACCGGCATTCTGAAAAAAGTCGGTTCATATGCTGAGGAGCTGTTGCTTGGTGTGGATGCAGGTGAAAGTGTTTATACCCTGAAGATCTCGGAGATGTCTGAAAAATTTTCTGTTTTTGTAGGCTTTCTCAGGGACCTAAACAGTAAATTGATTTCCACAATTCAGGATATTGAGGAAACAGGCAGTGGACTATTCAAAGAAATAGACGAACTCATCGGCAATATTCGCATACATCAGGACGTAGACTTTGTCCTTGGAGAGGTCCTTTCAAATCTCAGGGACATTGTCTCTGATATAAGCACGACATGTTCTGACACGGAGGAGCTCCGTGAGGTGCTTTTGCCTCTTTCACCACATTCATATGATCTGATGCTTGAAGCCGAGGTCAGGGAGTCAAAGTCTGATAAAAATGTCAGGACTCCGGGTGGCAGGTCAGAGGGCCTGGGAGAGAATGTCGAGCTTTTTTAATCAGGGTGTTGTCTATAAAGTAAAAAGTTGTCAGTCCTCGGGCTTGACCCGGGGATCCAGAACATATTGAAAACAATGGATTCCCGATTAAGGACTTCGGGAATGACGGCATAAAAACAGAATTTATGGGACAGACTTTAATAAGATTGAGCGGATGAAAATAATAGATATGAGGAGGAATTGACATGAGCGACATTAGAGTCAGTGAATCAGGCCGGGGAGGAGGGTTGGTACTGGGCGGGTCCCTGACCATCGAAAATGCCTCCGCGATAAGGAAAAAGTTAATGCAGATGCTGCTCAGGGAAGATGAGGTTGTGGTCTCAGTTAACGCAGATGTCTCTGTGGACTTGTCTTTTCTTCAACTACTGTGTTCGGCCCACCGTACTGCCTCAAACCTCGGTAAATCTTTCCTGCTCAGGGCTCCGAACTCCGGAAATTTTCCTGCTGCAGTTGAAAATTCAGGATACGGGCGCATAAAAGGATGTGCCCACGACAAATACGGGACCTGCCTGTGGTCGGGAGGCAGACATGATTAAGACGATCATGACTGTTGACGATTCCGCGAGTGTGAGGCTGATGGTGAATTTTACGCTGAAGGAACAGGGATATGAAATCATAGAGGCTGAGAACGGGATAGATGCTCTCAGGAAGCTGGAGAAGAAGCAGATACATATGCTGATCACTGACATAAATATGCCTGAAATGGATGGCATCTCTCTTGTGAAAAGTTTGAGGGCGAACCCTGACTACAAATTCATACCCATTATACTGCTTACTACAGAATCCCAGATTGAGAAGAAGAACGCCGGGAAGGCAGGCCGGGGCCACAGGCTGGATTGTCAAGCCCTTCAAGCCGGACCAGTTGGTTGCGGTTGTCAAGAGGGTGCTGGGATGAAAGATGAATTCGAAAAACTCGTAGAGGTCTTCAAAGAGGAGACATCCGAGTTGCTTTCTGAACTGGAGTCATCACTGCTGGAACTTGAAAAGGACCCTCGTAATGAGGACGCTATTTCAGCGATCTTCAGGGCCTTCCATTCCATCAAGGGCTCCGGAGGGATGTTCGGTTTTGACAATATATCCAGTTTTACGCATGAAATCGAGACAGTCTACGACCTTGTCAGAAGCGGGAAGGTCCTTACGGACAAGCCTCTTATAGACCTTACCCTCACCTCATGCGATGTGATCCGGGAGATGACCGGGACGCCGGCGGCAGTGCTTGACGACAGGGCACAAGGAATCCTCTCTTCATTCAAAAAGTACCTTTCTGAAGAAAAGGCTGCCGGCAAGAAGCCTGCGGCGCGTCAGGAAAAGCCCGTGCCAATGGAGCAAATGCCTTTGACTCAGGTCACCTACAGGATACGGTTTAGGCCCTCGACCAATATTTTTGCTTCAGGCACGAACCCGCTCCTGCTTCTCAACGAGGTCCGCAGTTTAGGAGAGTGCAGTATTGTCAGCAATACAGACGCCATCCCTTTCCTGGAGGATATGGACCCTGAGTTGTGCTATACCTCCTGGGACATTATCCTCACTTCCGGCTGCGGCCTGGACGCTATAAAGGACATTTTCATCTTTTTGGAGGATGACTCAGTTCTGGACATCGAAATAATAGATGACAGCGAAACCCCTGCGGATGAATCCGATTACAAGAAACTCGGTGAGATCCTGCTTGAAAAAAGGGACATAACCCAAAAAGACCTCGATAGTGTACTGGGTGAAAGCAAGCCCCTGGGGAAAGTGCTGGTAGACAAGGGGCTTGTACCGCCTGAAAGAGTACAGGCGGCCCTTGCCGAACAGGAACATATGCGCCAGATAAGGGAGCACAGGCTAAGGACAGAGGTGATCTCCAATATCAGGGTGTCTTCTGAAAAACTGGACAAGCTTGTAAACCTTATCGGCGAACTGGTTACTGTGCAGGCGCGTCTCAGTCAGACAGCTTCACAGAGGGATGATTCTGATCTGGTATCCATTGCAGAGGAAGTGGAGCGACTTACAGCAGAACTCCGCGACAACACCATGAACATACGCATGCTTCCCATAGGGACCACCTTCAGCAAGTTCAAGCGTCTTGTCAGAGACCTTTCAAGGGAGCTCTGCAAGGAAGTTGATATGACTACCGAAGGCGCGGATACAGAATTGGACAAGACAGTCATCGAAAGGCTCAACGACCCGCTCGTCCACCTCATAAGAAACTGTATAGACCATGGCATAGAACTGCCCGGGGTCAGGGAGGCCGCAGGCAAGCAGAGAAAGGGTATTGTGCACCTATCTGCCATGCATTCAGGCGCCAATGTATTGATACAGGTGAGGGATGATGGAGAAGGTCTCGACAGAGAGGCTATTTTAGCCAGGGCGATCGAAAGGGGCCTTATAACAGCCGACCAGGAGCTTCCCGACAGTGAGGTGTATTCCCTTGTATTTTCAGCCGGTTTTTCGACTTCAAAGAATGTCACAAGTGTGTCGGGTCGGGGAGTTGGGCTTGATGTTGTGAAGAGGGCTGTGGATTCCCTCAGGGGCTCCATCTCTATAGAAAGCATCCGGGGAAACGGGACGACTATTACACTTAGTCTGCCTCTGACCCTGGCCATTATCGAAGGGCTGCTGGTCAAGATAGGGGAGGAATGTTTCGTCCTGCCCCTCTCAGCAGTGGAAGAATGCGTGGAACTTATACAGAATGAGGTCTCAGAGGCACGAGGAAGGCATATAGTAAACGTAAGGGGAAAGATAGTCCCATATATAAGATTACGGGAGCAATTTTCGCTTCCCGGAACACCACCTTACATCGAGCAGATCGTGATTGTGAAATACGAAGGGCATCAGGTCGGCTTTGTGGTGGACCATGTCATCGGCGAGCACCAGACAGTGATAAAGAACCTCGGGAGGGGCTACAGGATTTGGAAGGCATATCGGGTGCGACAATACTCGGAGACGGGACTGTGGCGCTGATACTGGATATTCCAAAGCTCGTGATGGATGCGGAGAGCGAGGAAACAATATCGCTGAATTCAAAGCAGAACATTTCAGCAAATCCTAAATAGAGGAGACAAATGATTATGAGTACACTTATTAAGGTTGAATTAAAACTAACGGCGCGGTTTTACAAATTAAAAGGAGGAATGTATGTTTAAGAACATGAAGATAGGCAGAAGGCTCGGAGCCGGGTTTGGAGTAATCATCGCAATGTCTGTACTGATGAGCGTTTTCTCGGTTGTCAGGGTGCAATCCGTTGTGGCCACCTTTGATAAAATTATCACAGACAGATTCCCTGCTACAGCAACTGCGAACAACATAACTGATTCGATGAACGTCACGGCGCGGGCAATCAGGAATATGGCGCTACTTGAGGACAAGAGAGAGATCGAAAAAGAGGACGAAAGGATCGCAGAGTCATCTAAAAAGATTGCCGAAGATATCGACAAGCTTGAAAATGCCATGACGAGTGGAAAGGGCAAGGAACTTCATAAGGCAATGGTTGAAGCACGGACGGATTACCTTCCTGTGCTTAATGAGGCGAGGAAAGTTGCGCTTGCAGGCGACAGGAAAGGCACGATTGATATTCTGCTGAACAAACTGAGGCCGCTCCAGAATAAGTACTTTGAGAGTGTTGAAGCGGTCATTCAATATCAGTCAGCGCTTGTCGAAGAGCAAGGGAAAGCGTCCATGAATGCATTCAATAATATGAAGATTCTAATGATGGTCTTTACGGCGATTACGGTGCTTTTAGGCATTGCCGTTGCCTTCTGGATTGTAAAGAGCATCACGAGGCCTGTTTTGGCTTGCATTGCCGCGGCTGACAAGATTGCTGCCGGAGATATGGATGTGAATCTTGACGACACTGGGAAGGACGAAACAGGTCTTCTTATGGCGTCGATGAAGAAGATGGTAGGGAGCATCAACGCTTTAATAGCTGACACTAACGCGCTTTCCAAGGCAGCAGTTGAAGGGAAGCTTGCAACCAGAGCAGATGCAGGCAAGCATCAGGGTGACTTCCGGAAGATCGTGGCGGGTGTCAACACAACCCTTGATTCCCTGGTAGGGCTTATCGACTCTATGCCTATACCGGCCCTGGTGATAGACAACAGCTTCGGGATCCAATATATAAACAAGACCGGTGCTGATATACTTGGGCGGTCTCAGACACAGTTGATCGGTGAAAAGTGCTACAGCCAGTTTAAGACCTCTGATTGTAATACGGACAAGTGCGCCTGCGGCAGGGCCATGCGACAGGGCTCTGGTATCAACAAGCGAGACTGACGCCCATCCTGAAGACCTGTCTCTGGATATTAAATATATCGGAGTGCCTGTCAAAGATCTTAACGGCGCCATCATCGGAGCATTTGAAATTGTGATGGACCAGACTGAGGTGAAGAAGGCGGCAAGGCTGGCACAGAAGGTGGCTGACTACCAGTCAGGCGAAGTGACAAAACTGGCGGATGGCCTGAACAGGATAGCCCAGGGAGATCTGAACGTCACTATCCAGGTAGCAGCAGGGGACGCAGACCTCGCTGGTATCCGTGAGTCATTTGAGACTATCGGCAATGCACTGAACAATACGATGTATGCCGTTAAGGCTCTGGCGGACGATGCCAATATGCTCTCCAAGGCAGCAGTTGAAGGGAAGCTTGCAACCAGAGCAGATGCAAACAAGCATCAGGGTGACTTCCGGAAGATCATAGTGGGTGTCAACACAACCCTTGATTCCCTGGTCGGGTTTATCGACTCTATGCCTATACCGGCCCTGGTGATAGACAACAGCTTTGGGATCCAATATATAAACAAGACCGGTGCTGATATACTTGGGCGGTCTCAGACACAGTTGGTCGGTGAAAAGTGTTACAACCAGTTTAAGACCTCTGATTGTAATACTGACAAGTGCGCCTGCGGCAGGGCCATGCGGCAGGGCTTGGTATCGGCAAGTGAGACTGACGCCCATCCTGCAGGCCTGTCTCTGGATATTCGATATATCGGAGTGCCTGTCAAAGATCTTAACGGCACCATCATCGGAGCATTTGAAATTGTGGTGGACCAGACTGAGGTGAAGAAGGCGGCAAGGCTGGCACAGAAGGTGGCTGACTACCAGTCAGACGAAACACAGAAGCTTGTAGTTGGGCTCAGCCGGCTTGCCAAGGGCGATACAGGCTTTACCATCGAGGTCACACAGGGGGATGCAGATACCGAGCATGTGCAAAAGACCTTCAAGCTTCTGGCTGATGCCAGCAATACATGTGTTAATGCCATGAATATTGTGACAACAGCAGCAGAAGAAATTGCCGGAGGAAATCTTTTGGTGAAGGTAAATGAGAGATCATCTGAAGACAAACTCATGCAGGCCTTCGCTACTATGGTGGAGAAACTCAGGGAGATCGTACTGGATGTAAAGACCGCCTCAGACAATGTGGCCTCAGGCAGCCAGCAGATGAGCTCCAGTTCAGAGGAGATGTCCCAGGGCGCATCCGAGCAGGCCAGTTCAGTTGAAGAGGTGTCCTCTTCGATGGAGGAGATGGTCTCAAACGTGCGCCAAAACGCGGACAACGCCCAGCAGACAGAAAAGATTGCCCTGAAATCTGCCGGTGACGCAAGAGAGAGCGGCAGGGCGGTTGCCGAGACAGTGACGGCCATGAAGGACATAGCAGGCAAAGATATCGATCATCGAAGAAATTGCCAGACAGACGAACCTCCTTGCCTTAAACGCGGCGATAGAGGCGGCCCGGGCGGGAGAACACGGCAAGGGCTTTGCGGTCGTGGCCTCTGAGGTGCGGAAGCTCGCTGAACGGAGCCAGGCAGCAGCAGCAGAGATAAGCAAGCTGTCGTCTTCAAGCGTGCAGGTGGCTGAGATGGCAGGACAGATGCTTGACAAACTCGTGCCTGATATCCAAAAGACTGCTGAACTGGTGCAGGAGATCAACAGCGCCAGTTCTGAGCAAAACAGCGGGGCTGAGCAGATCAATAAGGCGATCCAGCAGCTTGACCAGGTGGTGCAGCAAAACGCCAGTGTGGCTGAAGAGATGTCTTCTACTTCTGAGGAGCTTGCGGCCCAGGCCGAAAACCTCCAGAGCTCCATAGAGTTTTTCAAGATAGGGGGCGCAGACAGTAAAAGGACCATCGCCTATGAACGCACGGCCCAGATGGCAGCGCACAAGACAAAGTTTGCGCATATTACCCATCAGGGGATGAAGCAGGCTAAGGCGGCAATTGCAAAGCCGCGTAGCACAAAAGGGTTTTTCTCTCGACATGGGCTGGCGGAGGAAAAGACACTGAAGACAATGAATTCGAGAAGTTTTAAGGGGGTGATGAGATGAGCGTAACAGGGATTACAGAAACGACTCAGTATCTGACATTCAAGCTTGCCGACGAGGTCTTTGCCCTCGATATCTCGAAGGTCAGGGAGGTCCTGGATTTTACGGCGATAACCAAGGTGCCGCGCACCCCGGAGTTCATGAGGGGTGTGATAAACCTCAGGGGCAATGTCGTGCCAGTTGTTGACATGAGGCTGAAGTTTGGTATGACCAGGACCGAAAAGACGGTCAATACATGCATTATCATCGTGGAGATAGACCTGGATGGCGACAAGACAATACTCGGCGCGCTTGCGGACGCGGTCCAGGAAGTGCTGGACCTCGAGCCTGACAAGATAGAGCCTGCGCCCAAGATAGGCACAAGGCTAAGGACAGAATTTATCAAAGGCATGGGTAAGCGCGATGAGCAGTTTATCATCATCCTTGATATCGACAGAGTATTTTCTGTTGATGAGTTGAGCCTTGTGCAGGATGCAGGTCAGCAGGCAACCGCAGAGGCGTAGAGCAGATAAACTTTAAAAAAGCATTTACCACAGAGAACACAGAGAAAACACCATGATTATTAAAAAAACAGGGCACAGAGTAATTACCAGAAAGTTGAGATTGGAAAACTCTGTGAACTCTGCGGTCAAACTGCCATTTTTAAGATGATCGAACATTATGAAAAATTAAAAAAACATGAACATTTCTGAAAATAAAGCATACCGCTTCAGCGGAAAGATCATGGAGGCGAAGCTCTCTGAAAAAGATTTCATGAGGTTGGGCCATTTCATCCATTCCGAGTGCGGCATCAAAATGCCGGTACCCAAAAAGGTGATGCTTGAGGCGCGGCTTAAAAAAAGGCTCAGGGCACTGGGCCTTGAATCCTTTGAGGAATATTGTGATTTTCTCTTCAGTCCTGAAGGTATGGTCAATGAACGGCACCTGATGATCAATGTGGTGACCACCAACAAGACGGATTTTTTCAGGGAACCGAGACACTTTGAATATCTTGCGCAGACCGCTGTCCCTGAACTCATAGGACTCTGCGGCGCCGGGACAAGGAGACCTCTTTCTGTCTGGTCCGCCGGCTGCTCAACCGGTGAAGAACCGTATACTCTGGCGATGGTGCTGAGTGAATTTGCGGTCCGTAATCCAGGGTTCTTTTTCTCGATTATCGCATCTGATATTTCCACGGGTGTCCTGGAGAAGGCTGTTCGGGCAGTATATAAAGAGGAAAGGGTGGAGGCTGTTCCTCAGGAGCTCAAGAGAAAATATCTTATGAAGAGCAAGGACAGATCAAAAAAATTTATAAGGATAGCGCCTGAACTGAGGTCGCTTGTCAGGTTCCGGAGATTGAACTTCCTGGACCATGACTTCGGGATGAGGGAACTCCAGGACATAATTTTTTGCAGGAACGTTATCATATATTTTGACAGGCCTACACAGGAAAAGGTCCTGGGCAGGCTATGTCAGCACCTGATACCAGGCGGCTACCTCTTTATGGGACATTCCGAGACCCTCAGCAGTCTCGATCTGCCCCTTGTTACAGTCGGCCCCATGGTCTATAGAAAGCCCTTATGAGCCCATTAGATGACGCTGATCTTCAGAAGATATATCTTAAACCGGGAGAACTCTTTATCGGCGAGGGACCCACAAAGGTCATCACTGTCCTTGGTTCGTGTGTGTCGGTAACCCTGCATTGCAAGAGGCTGCGCATAGGCGCCATATGCCACGGCGCAATGCCCCATTGCAGGAAAGTCAAGAAATGTCATGAGTTGTGCGAGGACGCCTTCAAATACGTGGATTGTTCCTTACACTATATGCTGGCGAGTTTGAGGAGCTATGGCGCTGCAGACAACGAGCTCGAGGTCAAGCTCTTTGGCGGCGCAGACACGCTTTCTTCGAAGAAGGAAAACACCATCGGGAGTATGAATGTAAAGATGGCTCTGGAGATAATCAGGCAGGAGCATCTGAGGGTCATATCAGCTGATGTGGGAGACTCCTTTGGCCGTAAGATCATCTTTTACACCCATACCGGAGATGTATATCTGAAGAGACTCAAGGATGCCACGGCAGGCTGCAACGCCCCTGGGGTCACCTTCAAGACGAGGGGGAAATGAGAGAGAAAATCAAGGTCCTCATTGTCGATGACTCTTCGGTTGTCCGCCGGACGCTTGCCGGGGTCCTTTCTTCAGATCCCGCGATTGAGGTAATGGCAACAGCTCCCGACCCTTTTATAGCCGCTCAGAAGATAAGCTGTGAAGTTCCGGATGTGATTATGCTTGATATCGAGATGCCCCGTATGGACGGCATCACATTCCTCCATAAGGTAATGAGCCAGCACCCCATTCCGGTTGTAATATGCTCCAGTCTGACCGATGCGGGCGCTGAAACCACACTGAAGGCCCTGGAATATGGCGCGGTTGAGATCATACTGAAACCCAGATTGGGGACCAAGCAGTTTCTCGAAGAAGCGAAGGTGCGCATATGCGATGCTGTCAAGGCCGCTTCCCTGGCAAAGATAAGACCCATAGCTGCAAGGACACTCAAGGCAAGTCCGAAACTCTCTGCTGACGCAGTTATTGCCAGGCCTTCAGCAAAGGCCATGATAAATACAACAGAAAAAGTGGTCGTGGTCGGCGCCTCTACAGGCGGCACCGAGGCCCTGCGGACCTTTCTTGAGGCCATGCCTCTCGACGCCCCCGGGATAGTGATAGTGCAGCACATGCCTGAGAATTTTACAGCTGCCTTTGCGCGGCGTCTCGACGGGCTTTGTAAAATTACCGTGAAAGAGGCGGAGGACAACGATACAGTTATCAGGGGCAGGGCCCTTATAGCTCCGGGCAACCGTCACACAATGCTCAAGCGCAGCGGCGCGCGGTATTATGTGGAGGTAAAGGACGGCCCACTGGTCTGCCGTCACCGGCCTTCGGTCGATGTGCTCTTCCGTTCCGCTGCCCGTTATGCCGGGAAGAATGCCGTGGGTGTTATAATGACCGGTATGGGCGATGACGGCGCTAAGGGCATGTTCGAGATGAAAAATGCAGGAGCATATACAATCGCCCAGGACGAGGCCACTTCTGTTGTATTTGGCATGCCCAATGAGGCCATAAAACTTGGCGGGGTTGACAGGATACTTCCCCTTGAAAGTATAGTAAATGAAGTCATTAGGCAGACGTCAAAATGAGGAAAAGGAGTTCTGCTTATGGAGGGTAAAGATATGATTAAAGACGCTGCTGGAAGACAAAGAAAAAATGAGTCCGGTCGCAGTGAAGCAGAGATAAGGTACAGCGCTGTATTTGAACAGTCTCCAGATGGGATTCTTCTTATCGATACAGAAGGGAATATACTGGACTTCAATAGAGCGGCCCACAATGATCTGGGATATACGAGAAAGGAGTTTTCAAGACTAAGTATATCGGATATCGACCCCGTGGAAAACCCCGAGGAAATTCGGACGCATATACAAAAGACGATAGGTAAAAAACAGGCTGAATTTGAGGTCATACATAGGACCAAATCAGGTGAATATCGGAATGTCCTCATTATTACTCAGACAATTGAACTCTCAGGACGAACAGTCTTGCACACGATATGGCGGGACATTACAGAGCGCAAAAAACTGGAGGGCGCAATGCGTCTGCAAAGCGAAATCTCCAGAAACATCGCCGAAGGAATCTACCTCGTAAGCGTAAAGGAACTGAGAATTGTGTACGCCAATCCGAATATGGAGAAGATGTTCGGGTACGGGCCTGGTGAGATGGAGGGTAAACATGTTTCCATTATCAACGCTCCTATGGGTGGAGACCCGGTGCAGACGTCAATACAGATCGAAAAGGCACTGTCGGAGAGTGGCGTATGGCGAGGCGAGGTGCTCAATATCAGGAAGGACGGGACCACTTTCTGGGGGCTTGCCTCCATATCAAAGACATACCTTCCGGAGTATGGCGATGTTTTCGTTTCACTACAGTCAGATATTAGCGAGCGGAAGCGTGGGGATGAGGCGCTGTCCCACAGCGAGGAGCGGTACCGAAGCCTCTTTGAAGATTCTCCCATCTCCTTGTGGGAGGAGGATTTTTCGGACTTGCAGGAACATATCAATGCTTTGCGCTCATCCGGCGTAATGGATTTTCGTTCGTACTTTATCGACCATCCCGAGGAGGTCTATAAATGCGTTGGATTGGTCAAGATCATTTCTGTCAATAAAGCAACACTGGTACTTTATGAAGCGGACGACCAGACCGCACTTCTGAAGGGCCTCTCCAGGGTATTTACTGCGCAGTCCTTCGATTCGTTCCGGGAGATCATGGTCGCGCTTGCCGAAGGTAAAAAAACCTATGAATGTGAAGCGGTCAATCAGACCCTTGCGGGCCGGAAGATAAGCGTCCTGTTGCGCTGGTCTTTGCTGTCTGAGCTCGTAGGCCTTGGGTCCCGTGCGCTGGTTTCAGCCGTGGACATCACTGATCGCAAAGATGCAGAAGAAAAGCTCTGCCAAAGCGAAGCGTTCGTCAGGAACATCCTCGATACAGTGGATGAGGGGTTCATCGTCATTGACCGCGACTTCCGTATACTTACCGCAAACGAGGCCTACTGCAGTCAGGTTGGAGAGCCCTGCGCTTCGGTCATCGGCCGCCACTGTTACGAAATCTCGCATAAAACTGCCCGACCGTGCCATGAGGAGGGTGAAGAATGCGCTGTCCTTCATGTCTTTGAGACAGGCGAATCCCATACAGCGTTGCATAAACATCCTGACGCTAAAGGTTCCATTTTGTATGTGGAGACAAAGGCCTTTCCGATAAAGGACAGCACAGGCGCTGTGATATCCGTGATAGAGACGGTAAACAACATAACAGAAAAACACCTGCTTGAAGAAGAACAGCTCAAGACCCAGAAGCTGGAGGCCATCGGGACCCTGGCAGGAGGGATTGCACACGATTTCAATAATCTGCTGCAGGGGGTATTCGGATACATATCTATGGCCAAGCTGACCCTGGACCAGAAGGAGCGCTCTCTCACGATGCTTGAGCAGGCTGAGAAGGCCCTGCATATGTCCGTGAACCTGACAACACAGCTTCTGACCTTCTCCAGGGGCGGCAAGCCGGTGAAGAGGAAGATACTACTGAAGTCAGTTATCGAAAATTCGGTGAGGTTTGCCCTGAGCGGTTCGAAAGTTGATTTCCGGATCAAGTTTGACGAGGGCCTTTGGGCGGTGGATGCAGACGAGGGGCAGATCGGGCAGGTGGTTCAGAACATCGTTCTCAATGCCGATCAGGCTATGCCTTTGGGCGGCACGATTACGATCGAAGTGAGGAATGTCTGTGCCCCTGATAAGAGGATTTCCGCCGGTCTGGAAGAAGGGAATTATGTAGAGATATCTGTTAAGGACAATGGCATCGGCATCCCGGAACAGTACCTCTCCAGGCTGTTCGACCCTTATTTTACAACAAAGGAAAAGGGCAGCGGCCTTGGGCTTGCCACGTCGTATTCCATTATAAAGAACCACGGCGGATTGATCGATGTGAAGTCCGAATTGGGTAAAGGCAGCACTTTTTTCGTTTATCTCCCGGCAGTTGACGCAGAGCTAGAG
Organism: uncultured Nitrospira sp.; assembly: GCA_963801505.1. Taxonomy (GTDB): domain Bacteria; phylum Nitrospirota; class Thermodesulfovibrionia; order Thermodesulfovibrionales; family UBA6898; genus JAOUFP01. The sequence continues at coordinate 52,284 of CAWDEY010000023.1, read as the reverse complement.
AGTGCCGGGACTATTACTGCAACCGCTGATGATGCCCGCAAAGGCAGGGTCCTTGTAATGGACGATGACGAACTCATCAGAAATATCGTCGGGATCATGCTGAAGGCACTGGGCCATGAGGCGGAATTCGCTGAAGACGGAGAAGAGGCGATAGCCAAATATCGTGAAGCCATGTCTTCAGGCAGGCGGTTTGACGTCGTGATCCTCGACCTTACAATCCGCGGGGGCAAGGGAGGGGATGAAGCTATACAGGAGCTCTTGGCAATAGACCCCGGGGTCAAGGCGGTTGTGTCGAGCGGTTATAGCGACAGCGCGATGATATCCGAATACGAGTCACGGGGATTCAGCGCATGTCTTACAAAACCCTATGAGCTGGATTCGCTGAGAGACATTCTTAATATGCTGTTGAAGTGATACCCCCAAGTCTCTGGCCACCTTCACTCCGGATTGCCCGGTGCGGAACGCATGATCCTAAAAACGGCAGTTCATTCACCACAGAGGCACAAAGTTCACTGAGAAAACAATGGGTTGAAGCGAAAAGGGGTCTCACCAACCTGGTTTGCCACGATTCTGTCCCTTAATCTCTTGTTATTCCTCTGCGTTCTTTGCGGCTTCTGTGGATTCTGCTTTTTCTAGGATGATGTGAGTTGTGGAGAGGTTTTTGATATTGGAACCCGGGCTATTTGCCCCGAAGGTCAATTCAGTGCCAGTTTACGGGCTTTAAAGGCTTGTGTCTTCTTTTTGCTTCAGGCCTGTTTAACCCCGTTCTTAAACGCTCCGTAGCATTTCACTCTGTTTCTGCCTTTGTTTTTGGCCTCGTACAGGGCCTCGTCCGCCCTTCGCATAAACTCGTCCAGCGTAAAGCCATTGTCGTAAGCAGAAACGCCGAGACTGACTGTTATTTTCCCGGCCTCATCGTGATGTGTCATTTCTACCGCGCACCTGATTTTCTCGGCAAGAGCCAGGGCGCTTTCCGCAGTTGTTTCAGTTGCCAAAACCGCAAATTCTTCCCCGCCGATACGTCCCAGGATGTCCGTCTTCCTTATATGCTCCGCCACTACGGACGCCGTGGTTTTAAGCACCTTATCTCCAACCGCATGACCATAGGTATCGTTTACGGCCTTGAAATGGTCGATATCGAACATGATAAGGGAAAGCGCTCTGGAGTACCTCGTTGCCCTCTCTTTTTCCTGACCGAGGAGTTCGTAGAATTTCCTTCTGTTGAAAAGGCCGGTAAGAGAGTCCTTTTCCGCGTATTCCCTCAGTTTGTGTTCAATCTGTTTTCTTTCCGTGATGTCCCTGATTATCTCCACCGCATGCCATTGTTCTTTTATCCTGATGCCAGATATGGAAAGTTCTACTGGAAACTCCGCCAGGTCTTTCTTCCTTGCGGTCATCTCCAGGGTTTTGCCCGCAACAGCGCCCGCCTCTGTTTCCGCTGACCTCGAAAACCCCTTCCGGAAATTATCGTCATACCGCATGGGGAGGACAGTTTCATGCAGGTCCATACCCATGGCCTCTTCCGCCGAATAGCCAAAGAGCCTTTCAGCTGCCGGGTTCCAAAACGAGACCGCCCCATCGGCGTCGATCATAACAATGGCGTTAGCGGCCATTTCAGTAATGGTGCGCATGCGTTCTTCGCTCTCCCTCAAGGCGTTTTCAGCCAGTATTCGTTCGGTAATGACCTTTGCTGTGGCGATAAAATGGGTGAGCGCATTTTGTTGATTACGCATGGGCGTGATGGTGCATTCGTCATAGTAGAGTTCCCCGTTTTTCCTGCGGTTGATGAAAATATTGCGATATGTGTTCCCTGAAAGGATGGTGTCCCACAGTTCCCTGTAAAACTCTTCTCCGTGCAGGCCGGATTTAAGTATGCGGGGGGTCTTGCCTTCGGCCTCCTCCCTTGTATAGCCGGTGACTGACTCGAAGGCGGGATTGACATACTCGATACGACCATTGGCGTCTGTTATTACAATTACGTCCGCGGCCTTCTCTACAGCGGTGGAAAGCTTTCTCATCTCCATTTCCGCGGCCTTTCGCGCTGAGACATTTCTGGATACATGAATAACTCTGACGACCTGGCCGCTGTCGTCTTTGATTGGACTGGTGGAAACCTCCGCGTAGATCTTTTCCCCGGCCGCGTTGTAATGGACGTGTTCGTATGTGCTATACCTGCCGAGTTTAACCGTGTCGCAAAGCGGACAGGGCTCATCAGGGGCCGAGCAGGGCACAGAAGACCGATGCGTCACCTCGTGACAGGTCTTCCCTATAACTTCATCCCTTGTCAGTCCTGTATCTGAGAGAAATGCCGCATTGACATCGACTATCCTGAAGTCGCACGCATCGATTACCGAAATGGAGTCATACATGCCGTTGATAACGGTTTCAGCGAATTCCCGGTCACGCCGCGATATCTCTTCAGCCTTCTTCGCACGCGAAATTATAATTCCCGCGTAGCAGCCGAAACCGACAAAGGAAAATGAAACAAAGAGCCTCATCCAAAGCTCACCCGGGTCAGGGACGAACACCTGTTCCAGAAAGGGAGACTTCTCTAATAAGAGAGAGTCAACGGCCGAGTCCACCAGACAAAAAAGAGAGCCTAATACGGCCCCGATCAACATCATCTTTACTATTGTCAGATAATTTTTCATAATCCTCAAACGCTGCCCGGCTGTCGCTCTTCCACGGCTGCAAAGGTCGATTGTCTATGACTTCACCTTAACATTATTGTTTTTAACCGTCAATAAAAGGGACTTTTTATGGGAACGAAAAAGACGCGGGCAAAGACAAAATTGAAAGCAGGCGGCGGTCGCTCAGAGGCCTCCCTAATTAGTGTTATTTTTGCAGTTACTTCAAAGCCTGCCGCAACTTTTTCATAATCGTCTCCTTTTTGTTTGGCAGAACGACACTCGGCAGCCGAAAGGCCTGATTGAATCCACCGGAAAAATTCCGGAGCAGGAGAATATCTCAGGATAAATTCATTTCTACAGGGAAACCACTTTTCCCATAAAGAGTATCAAATCGGTCTGGCGGTCGCGGATCAGGAAGATAAAGGGATGATCGATCGACAGCGACAGATCGAGCGAAGGAACTGATCCAATACCAATGACGATCGCAGTTGCAGCGGCGGCCTCAGTCCCTTCCTCGTCAACGCTGATAAACGCCTTGTGAAAAACATCTCCGACAGAAAGGTCACGTCTTCCGTCAATCCCGGAAAGATCGGCACGGCCCGGATCAAACACCTCGGTCATGCCGAGGGACTGCAAAATTCTACTCATGGAAGATGATTTGGTGAAGGTGAATTTCGGCATGGAAAAGTAGACACTTTTGATAGTCAGATTGTCCGTGATATTGGCCAGCACAGCAGGCGTCAGTGAAGAAAGAAACGCATCCAGGGTGCCTGGGTCAGGCATTATCACAAGCATTGACAAGCCATTGCCGGCATAGGGGATATCAACTGCCTGACAGCCGTCCACCTGAGTATATGGCAGCGTGATCAACCGCTGCATGAACGGGACAGATGATGACGAACCGTCGCGGTTTATGAAAAACTGATTGGTTGTGGAGTTCTTCGAAAACTGCGAAGCCCAGCTCGCCTTAAACCAGATGGCGTTTGTCAGGACAAGGCGTGTAGCGGTTGTAACTCCATGCTCTGGGATCAATTTCTGGATTCTGTTGTTCGTTTGCCCTTCCACCCAACTGTTGATGGTCTGACGCGAGGCTTCGGGGTCGTCCATAAAATCAACAAGGTGCAGTCCGGCACCGTAATTGACAGCAAGGGTGTCCAGATATGACTGCAAGAAATAGAAACCCTGTTGACCCCAAACCGCATTGGCATTATTGAGCGATGGCATTTGCAGTCCGCTGGCAAGAACAGCACCAGTGGCCTTGCCGGCAAGTTGAAGGTCGAGTTTGTTGAAAGCGGGATTGAGGCGGTCCTGAGGAAGTGAAAAGGACAATACTTGCTCGATCTCACTAAGTGTTGTCCCGCGCGCCCCCGGCGCAAGAAGAGCAAAGGCCTGCGTGATACTGTAGGGCGAGAAAAAGCTATTATCTTCCGGTCCCTCGCCAATCAAAGGCAAAAGCTTCAGGGCAAATTCCGTGTTGCCTGAAGCTACCGAAGCAAGGTCCAGATCCGGGACTTGCGGGTTCATATCACGGGTAAGGCCGGACTCGACAATCGTCTGTCCGATGTCAGTCGACTGCCCGCTGTCTGTTGTCTGTCCGCTGTCTGTCGTCTGACCGCTTTTTCCGGAACCACTACCGCAAGCAGCTGCCATACAGAAAAAAAAGATCACAAACATCCGGATACAAACAGAAGGGAAATATCGCATAGTCATTCTCCTTATCTTCTCAGTAATATTCACTTGTCTCAGCATCGCTGTTCATCGTCTAAACAACTGCAGGAAAGCATGATTTTGTAACATGATCGATTACAATGGACATCCCATAAAATCAAGCCTACCACAATACCTTTTAATATCAAAATACCAAAGCCAGGCACCGGCGTTGAATCCGACAGGATGAGTCAGGCATCGGCGCGTCATGGAATCGCTTTCCCTCGGTCTGATCTCGGTGAGAAGGTTTGTGCTCATTGTCGATTCGGATTTAATCCGGCTACGGCCCGATGATTTCTACGAAACGCCCATTGCGGACCCGCATGATGGGTGTTGTGGGGAGGGACGGTTAAACGCCGTCCCTTACCCGATTTATGCCGCAGTTAGTTCTAATTTTTCTTTGGTTTCAGAAGGCAGGCGGACAGGAGAGAAATAATTTGCGGGGTATAAATAATCTTCACCTGATTCATCTATAACTCTCAGTTGATGATGTTGTACCGCTGTTTTGTCCGTCATTATTTCGTATATCTTCCGTATTTCAAGTGATGCCTCGTATCCGTGATTGTCAACACAAATCATAAAATGTCTCTTCATAATTACTCCATTACAGATATCTTTTGATTTTGATTTCCTTTTTCCCTATGCCGTGGCCTTCATACCAATGCACTTCAGCATTCAATATGGTACCATCATTCAGCCGTACTCGACATATTCCCTTTAGTTTTCTCCAATTTGTATTGCCGTAAACTCTGTTTAGTCGTTTCAGGATATCTATTCCGCGTCCAGAAGCAATCGTTTCAATGTTTCTAATTTCTCCGATTAACTTGAAATGCATGCCTTAATATTATCACTTTTTATTATTTATTTCAGGCCTAACGCCGGTCATCAGCCGAGCCCGCCACAGACGCAAGACTGAAAAAGAAAAACGGCTATTCGGGGTCGGCTGGATGACTTTGTTGTACGCTGCCTCAATATTTTACTTGCCACTCGGCAGTAATCTTATTGCTTCATCACCTATTGATTCATAGGGCATCGGCTTGTTCCAGTCTGCCAAGAAACTTGCGGAGCCTACATGGAATTTTCTACCGTTCAAAATCACAAAGACATGACCCTTCCAGGAAACGATGCGTGAGTTTAAAACACTATCAATAGAATAGGAGGTTGGCATAGAATTAATATCCTCTTGAGCAACAGAAATCTCGCCTTTGCTACTTCTTAAGAAGGTGGATGTTTCTTTGTCAGGTATAGTGTGTTTGCCATCCGAATCATAAAAAAATAAATCATCTTTAGGGCTTTTAATTACTTCTCCCAAGTATTGTTTTGTTTTAACGTCCTTGATTTCCTTTTTTAATCTTTCCAGTTCAAGAAGGCTTCCAATTTTTATTTTGTTCATAAAAGGAAGCAAACACAATCCGATCAGAGCAAAGACCAGCAGCATGGAATACTTGTCCAACGTTATTCCTGCGATTTTAAAAAACCACAGGTTGCCTAACAAAAATACAATCAGAAAAGCACATATAAAGCAGACAAAATAAAATGCTACGTTCGAGTCTTCTTTCATCTTATATACTCCTGCAATTTAAGTTGATACTTTTTCGGTGTTTATTGTTTGGTTCATTCGTACAACATATTACTATACCAACTTGCCTTTTCTGCCGAAATCTACCACACAGTTCGTATACAGGGTCAATAAAAATCCTTTAAAATCAAGCAAGAATAAAATAAACCCTTGACTTGAGTTGTCATATGATCGAAAATAACCGGCAAAAGCCAACTTGTCATAGCAAAGGGGGATTTGCAAATGGGGACAAAAGGGATCTTGCCGGAGTTTCAGGATTATCTTCTTTCACACAAGCTCGCCACACAAAAAAACGTACTTTTTCTGGCAATTTGGGTCAGCAAGTTCCTTGCCTTCAGCAACAGGAGGAGGCAGCAAGACCTGGGTCAGACAGTCGCCGAGTTTCTCAACTCCCTCGAAGTAATTTCGTAATAGTTCACCGCAGAGCCGCAAAGATCGCAGAGGGTTATTTTTTGTTTTCCTCAACAAGGAGGGAAACAAAAGAGGCCGCATTACTTTTACTCATTCCTTTATTCCATTTACTATACGCACTATCCCATCGCGCATGACAGTCATATTAAAATTCAAAAGCAGTCCTAAATAAAGTCCCGATATCTTAAGGTATGTCAATAATTGAGCCTTATGAATCGGCGATGTCTGAACGTATTTTTGAAGAGAGATAGAAACAGATCATATCAAAGGGCAAGCGGATTTAATTCCGCTGGGCTGTTTACATGTCATATTTTATGTGTCCGGCTGCTGTCACTATCCATATCACTTTCAATGATGTCCCGAAGGGTCCCGAGATATGGTTTGCCCGTGGGTTTGCCGTAACGCTGAATAAGCAAGATCAGTAACCTCAAAAAAATGTTGATACCTGAATTTTCGATATGTATGGTCTGTATCAGAAGTGTTCCTCCGCCGCGTTCCGACAGTTCATATACCTCTTCGATAACCCTGTTATGGGGAGAGATACCGCCTGTATGGCGAATGACCAGTTTTGAGAAAGGCTCAAAATGGACGAACTCCGCCAGAAACTCTGTAGCTGCCGCTTTTTCGTTCAGTTGGTATGTTATAGCGTAGCGATAACCCTGCTTAAAGTCTGAGGAGGACGATGGAGATACGCGCTTCACTTTCGGGTTCCAAAGCAGCATGTTCTGAGGGTCTTCAAGAAAAGCCCAAACCGTTCCGGCGGGACGGTTAATAATTATTTTATTTACAAGGTCCATGAGAGGCTACCGGCCCTTTCTTACCCCCTGGTTCTTACGGTTTTTTTCATTAAAGACTTCCTCATCATAGATAGTGGCACACTTGTAAAGGCATGTGTATCAGTCTCCTTCCTGCCTGTTTTGCTCTTTATTGCCGGCGAGACGTCTGAAGACCAGGGGATCGGTAGATTGGTCAGGAATATGACCGCTGTTATTGCAAGGGCCGCAAGGTTGGCACTCATTGAATAGAGGAGAGGGGGCATAAATTTTAGCGGTCCATAGATCAGATATTAAGATCGCAATCAGAGGTCTCTTTTGTTTCCTGGCTCATCCCTGTCTGACAGGGTGCTTCTGGCCGTTGAAGACCTTGAGCAGCTCAAACCACAAGATGCTGATAACACCAGCGGAAAAACAGATCACAAGATCATTGATATGCAGCTTTGAAAAATGGAAGAGCTGCTGCAGGAAAGGCACATAAAGTATAAGACCAAGAAACACGAGGGTGCCGCCTGATATCCACCATAAGGCAGGATTAGGAGAGCGAAGAGTAGACAGAATGGTGCGCGACCATGAGCGGTTGGCAAATATCAGACCGAGGTTTGCTATGATCAGCGTGGTGATCGTGAGGGTCCTTGCGTCTGCTTCTCCCTGCCCTCGATAGAGCGTGATCGCAAAGACAGCTATGACGATGACCAGCACGCTTATGCCCTGCAGTATGCTCAGACCTATTGATTTGAGGCCAAACAGAGGTTCCATGGGGTCCCTGGGCATGCGCTGCATGATGTCTTTCTCTTCGTTTTCGGCCTCAAAGATGATCGAACACGCGGGGTCTATGATCAGTTCCAGGAACACGATATGCACAGGCAGGAGTATGAGCGGCCAGCCCAATACTACCGGCAGCAGCGAAAGGCCGATGATAGGCACATGTATGGCAAAGATGTAGGCCATGGCTTTTTTCAGGTTGTCAAATATCCTCCTGCCAATCCTTACCGCGCCGACGATTGAGGAGAAGTCATCGTCAAGGAGCACCAGCGACGCGGCCTCCCTGGCGACGTCTGTGCCGCGTTTTCCCATGGCTATGCCTATGTGGGCTGCTTTGAGCGCAGGGGCGTCGTTGACCCCGTCTCCTGTCATGGCGACTATTTCTCCTGTGGCCTTCAGGGCATTGACAATCCGGAGCTTCTGCTCAGGCACAACCCGCGCGAAAATATTTACGTTCTTTATGCGTTTCTGCAGTTTCGTATCATCCATCTTGTCCAGTTCAGGCCCTGTGATGACCTCGCTGATCGAAGAAAGGCCGATCTGCTCAGCGATGTTTTGGGCTGTACCCGGATAGTCTCCGGTGATCATGATCACCCGCATCCCGGCCGTATAGCACTCTGCTATGGCCTCTGAAACAGTTGGCCGCACAGGATCAGCGAGTCCGATCAGGCCCAGAAATTTGAAGGTGAAGGCATGATGTCCCTCCGGAAGGTCGATAGACTTAAAGGCGGCCCTGGCCACACCTAATACCCTCAGACCTTCATCTGCCATCGCATTGATATGGGGGTAGAGGTTTTTCTTTTCAGATTCCCCAAGATGACACAGATCGAAGATCGCCTCCGGCGCGCCCTTGCTTGCTATGACATAATCAGCTCCGTCAGGGGATTTCCATACATGTGAGAGGGCCAGCAGATCCTGGGAGAGGGGATATTCGTGCACCAGGGTCCAGTCATCATGCAGATGCTCGGTGTTTAAAAGGGAATAGATGCCGAGCTGTCTGAGCGCCTTTTCCATGGGGTCGAAGGGGTCTATCTTACTTGCCAGGATGCCGAACTCCACTATCTCGTGGCAGTCCTCAGGCAGTGCCCCTTTGTTTCTGAGGTTGATATCGCAGAAACCGCCTCCTGCAAAGATCTTTTTGACTGTCATACTGTTCATGGTCAGCGTGCCTGTCTTGTCTACGCAAAGTACCGTGCAAGCCCCGAGGGTTTCAACAGCAGGCACACGGCGTGTCAGGACCTGTTTTTTAGATATCCTCCATGCCCCGAGGGCCAGGAATATGGTAAGCACTACAGGGAATTCCTCAGGCAGTGTTGCCATGGCAAGTGTGATGCCGGCAAGAAAACCCTCAAGCCAGTTGCCCCGTGTGGCCCCGTAGAGGACCACGACAAGCGTGCAAAGCAGTATACCTGTTACAGCGAGTCTGTTTACCAGTCTCCTCGTTTCTTTTTGCAGCAGGGTCTCTTCAGTCTCCAGGGTCTGCAGTGACTTGCCTATCCTGCCGAGCTCCGTATCCATGCCTACTGCCTTTACCTTTGCGATGCCCTGGCCCTGGACAATCAGGGTGCCTGAGTATATATATGGGAGATTTTCCCCGCCGGGACGTGCCATTTCAAGGTCGTCAGGACCGGCAGCCTTCCGCACAGGGAGTGATTCTCCTGTAAGCAGGGACTCGTCTACAGAGATATTGATGCAGGAAAGGAATATCGAATCAGCAGGCACGCGGTCGCCTTCGGCAAGTATCAGGAGATCACCCCGAACAACTTCACGTCCTGCTATGCGTCTCTTTTCCCTGTCGCGTATTACCAATGCACGCGGACTGGAGAGATCGCGGAGCGCCTCCAGTGCCCGCTCTGTCTTGCGTTCCTGATAGAGGGTGATCCCCATGACAACGAAGACAAAGCCCAGGAGCATCATTGCCTCCCGTACATCTCCGAGGATGAGATAGATTATGCCGCAGGCAACGAGGAGCAGGAACATCGGCTCCCGTACAACGTCGATTGCTATTGAAAAGATGCTCCGCTGCTTTGAAGATTGCAGCTCGTTAAAGCCGTCCTTTTTCAGTCTCTCAGCTGCCTCGGCCTCTGAGAGGCCCGGCAGGTCATCTATATTGAAATTGTCTTTCATTGTGTCGTTCCGTTTTGAATAAGTAATTAATCAGATAACAGATTATACCAAATCACTGGAGCTTTATCGTGGAAAAGAAGTGTTTATTAATGGACGGGGCTATGCCCCGAACCCCGGATACTTTTCTTGCACGCCTCAAGAAAAGTATCCAAAAGAATGGCGCCCCGACGAAAATCTCACCCTCCGGGCCGTTCTGCTCGGTCGGTCTTGCTGAATTTGGGAAACTCGCTTCGCTCAGACAGTCCCAAATTCTAAACGCGCGGCCTTGGTCGCGCCCTGAAATTTTCGAAGGGGACCATAGGCAAATAGTGCAATCCCTCTGTGGTTGACCTGGCTGCTTTTTCTCCTGACTCTCTGTAGGTTATACTGTAATATCTCAGGAAATTCTGAAGAGGTGGCTTTTGAATAAATTATGCGGGGCCTGCAAGTCCGGTTATGATACAAAACCAGGAGGGCAAAAGCCTTCTCCGGGTACTGTCTGGTGCGGGAAGCGTTCCATACAGATGGCCAGGAACAGGGAGATGCCCTGTTTTGTTCCCCTTAAGCAGGTCATCAAACACTGCGTGAGCTGCAAGAGGGCGAAGATCACGACCCCTTCAGGAAGCGCGCTGCAGCTGGGCAATGTCTGGTGTGAGAAGAAGAAGACCGAGGTCCATAAGATGCGCAGCATGGAGTGCTTCGAGGAATAAGCGGTGAAGAAGAGATGACAAAACGCCTTTTGTGCCTGCTCCTGATGGTTATGTCCTGCTCATGCGCAGGCTTTTTACCTCCCGGGGAATATATGCAGTCTCAGGAGGGCCTGTCGTACTGCAGCCTGCTTAATGTTACTACTCCACAATACGTGATCAGCAGGAAATCATACCTGGGGATCTATATGACAAAGAAAAAAGTGGAGGAGACGCTATCTCCCTGCAAGGATGGTACATTTATCGGGGTGGAGGGCGTTATCGACAGAAGCCCGGCCGACAAAGCCGGACTTAAGGAAGGAGACATTATCCTGTCTCTCGGCGGCATACCTACCTGCACTGATAATGGAGATGTATTTTCGTCATTCAGAAAGCTGATAGAGCGCCATGCAGTCGGATCAGCTGTTAATATAGAAGTCCTCCGAAACTCCCGGAGGTTCTCACTGGCAGCCAAACTCACGGAAGCGCCGATTTATAATCACACGGAGGCGGCGCACGAAGAGATCATAGGATGCAGAGGCGGTATGTCCGTGCTCGAATCTGCCCTTCGGACCCGGGAGCTTTTTCCCAACTATAGCAAGATTATTAATGGACTCTACGAACGTTCGAATATTATACAGAATCCAGGCGCCCTGTCAGAGGCTTACGATAAACTTCAGCTTAGCGAAATGACTTTCATGATGCGCCATCCGCTTGCCTCTGGTGAGGTCGCTAAGGAATTGTCACGGCGTCTCATTGCCCCCTTCAATAATGAGAATTGGCGTTTAGATGAGGTCTTCAACAGGGCCGCAGGCCTTATAGACACTGATTTGTCTTCTCAGGGGCGTCCTTTGGAAATAACCTTTCCTGAACTGCTCCGCATAATGACCGGGACAAAGGAAAAGATTGATAAGGTCCTGGGCGTCTTGACGCCGGAAGAGAAAAAACTCCTGATGGAAACCGCACTTGAACCCTGGGCCGACAGCAGATGGAACAATATTCTCGAAATTTCGATGAAGGTGGACCGGAGGGAACTTTTCGAAGCTCTTTCCCCTCTGCTTAATTTTATGACAAAGGACAACCTTGCCTTGCTGAAGGAAGACATCCTTGCGAGGTTTGGTGACAACAAAGGGACGGTTTTGTACGAAGCCATAACACCTATAGGGAAGGTGATAGTTGGAGGCCCGGGCCCCAACATATATACTGAAGACGCGGCCCTTATCCTTGACCCTGGAGGCGATGATCTCTACCTGAATAATGCTGCAGGCACCCGACCTGGAATGCCGGTTGCGATGGTGGTCGATTGGGGAGGAAACGACCGATATATCACGAAGGACAATTTTTCCCAGGGCGCCGGTATTTTCGGAGGAGGGTTCCTTATTGATATGGGCGGTGATGATGCCTTCATTTCTTTGGATGGAGGCCAGGGCGCCGGCATCTTCGGTCTTGGGGTCCTCTATCACGGCAATGGAAACAGTACGTTCAATGCAAGGAGTTATTCCCAGGGTATCGGCAGGATGGGAATCGGTCTCATAATCAATGGAAGCGGCGACGACCGCTATGTCTGTTCACATGACGGACAGGGTCTTGGGTTCTTCGGCGGAGCTGGAATACTTATAGACAAAAAAGGAAATGATTACTACGACCTGGGAGGTTTGTTGCCTGATTTCCGGGACCCGCAGAAGTCCTATGTCAGCATGGGACAGGGTTTCGGTAGGGGTATAAGACCCGAAACAGGGACCAACGGCGTTCCCGGCGGAATAGGAATGTTAATAGATGAGGAAGGACAGGATACTTATATAGGAGATTATTTTGCCCAGGGCGCTTCTTATTATTACAGCGTAGGTATTCTGAACGATATGGGAGGAAACGACCAGTATATAGCGGGGCGTTATGCACAGGGAGCGGGGATACATTCTTCTGTGGGCGTGCTTATAGACCGAAAAGGGAACGATTTTTATTATGCCTCATTCGGTGTTGCCCAGGGGCTGGGACATGATTACGGAATCGGATTTTTTGAAGACGGGCAGGGCCATGACAGGTACAGGGGCGGCAGCCTGGTACAGGGCGCGGCCACAAACAACAGTCTTGGCATTTTAAAGGCAACGCTGCATGACGGTGATTTTTCCTATGTAGCAAAGGGACATGCTTATGCAGAGGAAAGTGACGGCATGGGCATTGTCATAGATACCGGGCCGGCCGATAATTTAGTCAGAGGAAAGAAAAGAGGCAAAGCGGACAGATGTCAATGTCCTTATTTCCAGGTGACCTCAAATGATGAGAAATGAGGCAGTTATGGTTTGTAGTTTACTCATTATCCTTATCATCCATGTTAAGGTGGAATTTATGCAAAAACCGATGATACACAGGGGCAAACAAAACACCCACAAACGTCAGGAAGGCCACTCCGCTAAAAAGTGCATACAGTGCTGAAAATATCTTGGCTCCATCGGTCTCCATCTTATCCACCGGTCCCATGCCCGTCAAAATCATGGATGCATTAAGAAAAGCATCTATCCATTTAAGCTTACCCAATACGTGATAGCCGAAAACCCCGATCCCTATAGAAACCAAAAGAATCAATAGTGCAAAGACAATGTATTGTATCTGGCGGGAGGCGAACTCCTTACGGGACTTCAGTGGTTCCCGATGATGTTCAAACATGCGTTATCTGCCCTGAGGTAGCGATGGTCAGTATCTGTATATCGTCAAAACAGACTTGCGATGTCATTATTCCTCTATTAAAAAGATGTCACCAGTTTTAGTTGCTACAGTTTATCACGAATTGCAACTTTCCAACAGAAATCGCAGGGATGGTCACTGTCATGTCCGCTAAGACCGCTTAAAACTTCGTACTGTAAGTTTTCGTGCTTCCTCAGCAAAAAAGAGCAGAAACGCGAAGGGCAGAAGTGCAAGCCATATACTCAATGAAATGGGAGAGGTCGAAAATATCCTGTTGCCCCAGGGATGATAGACGATGAATAACTGTAATAGAAGCTCAAAGCCTATGCCGATGAAGATCAGCCAGTTCGAAAAGAATCCGATACTGAAGGCAGACTCCCTGAATGACCTGCAGGCAAAGACATTTGCCACCTGAGCTATCACAATACCTGTGAGGCAGGCTGTCGTGCCCTGCATATAGAGGATGTTGTTTGAAGGGAGCATATTGCCCCATTGCCATCCGCCCTGTCTCAGGACATGGAAAAATCCGAAAAGGCCTGCTGCTGCTTCGATGGAGCCAAGGGACAGAAACACAAGCGCCAGCAGCTTTACATTCAGAAGCCTCTCCTTCGGGCTCCGGGGAGGCAGCGTCATAAGCTCTTTTGTCGGTCTTTCAGCTCCTAAGGCAAGTCCTGGAAGCAGGTCGGTCCCAAGGTCTATAGCCAGCACCTGCATGATTGTCAGAGGCAGGGGCACATTAAAAATTACATAGGTTATATAGGGTACAAGCTCTGCAACGTTTGATGTGAAAAAGTAGACAATAAATTTCCTGATGTTTTCAAATACTGCCCTGCCTTCTTCAACGGCGTTGATGATCGTGGCAAAGTTGTCGTCAAGGAGGATCATGTCAGAAGCCTCTTTTGCAACGTCTGTCCCTGATATGCCCATGGATATGCCGATATCAGCCTTCTTAAGGGCAGGCGCGTCATTGACTCCATCGCCTGTTACTGCAACCCGTTCCCCTTCTTCCTGCAGGACTGAGACGACCCGCATCTTGTGCTTTGGTGTCATACGTGCAAAGATGATCTCCTTTGCTGAGAGCTTTTCCCTGAGTTCTTTATCGCTCATCTTCACGAAGTCAGCCCCCTCGATAACAACAGGCTCTTCCTTAACAAGTCCGATCTCCCGTGCAATTGCAACTGCTGTCCTGCTTCCATCTCCGGTGATCATGATTACCCTGATGCCTGCACTATGGCATTTCCGGATGGCCTCAGTCACCTCCGGCCGCGGCGGGTCTTCAAGCCCGATCAGGCCGAGGAAGACAAGGTCTTCTTCAAGTGATGAGTGATGAGTAATGAGTGATGAGTTAGGTGACGCATTACTTTATTCTCTCATTACGCGTTAACGCATAACCCATCTACTGTCTTTATACGCAAACGCCAGCACTCTTAATCCCATATCCATGAGCTGGTGATAGGCCTCCATCGCCTTCTGCCGAAACGCATCATCCATCTGCTGCTCAGCTCCGTTCATCAGAAATTTGCAGCATAAGGGCAGAATGCTTTCCATCGCGCCTTTGGTGAAGACATATTCCTTATCTGCAACTTTGTTGAGGGTTGTCATCCTCTTCCGGTCAGAGTCAAAGGGGATCTCTGAAATGCGTTTTGCACTGATCTCACCCATGCTTTCCCTTGCCAGTTTCAGAAGGGCTGTCTCGGTCGGATCGCCTTTGTATTCATTGTCGGCAAACCGTGCATTGTTGCAGAGAAGCGCTGCCTGCATAAGCATATCATTGGCCTGCGGCCTGTGATCTTTTGCATCAATGACCTGATCGTATGTCCATATTTTTGATGCGGTCATTCTGTTTTGAGTGAGCGTGCCTGTCTTGTCAGTGCAGATGACGGTCACACAACCCAGTGTCTCTACAGAGGAAAGGTTCTTGATCAGGGCCTTTCGTTTTACCATTCTCTGGCTTGCCATTGCCAGGGCAAGGGTCACTGTCGGCAGCATGCCTTCAGGAACAAGTGCCACAATCACTCCTATGGCGAATATGAAGTTCTCCCAGAAGACCTTTCCTATGAAATGCCCGATCACAAAGAAGCTCAGACCAATTGTTGTTGCAATAAAGGCTATGATCCTGGTTGTCGTTGCAATCTCCTTCTGGAGCGGGCTCAGGCCTGATTCTACTGCGCTGGTAAGGTGGGCGATCCTGCCGAACTCAGTTCCCATGCCTGTTGCAAAGACGAGGGCTTTTCCTGAGCCGCTCGTGACGGTCGTTCCTGCAAAGACAATATTGGGGCTTTCCAGAAGCTCGCCCTGCGAAGGCATATGGTCCCTGAGACTGGCCTCTGACTCACCTGTAAGAGATGCATTGTTGACCTTCATCACGGAGCTTTCTATCAGCCGTGCGTCAGCAGGTATCATGTCGCCTTCAGCAAGCAGTATGATGTCACCCGGCACTGCCTCGCGCGAAGGGATCTTCTTTTCTTTTCCTTCCCTGATGATCTGTACATAAAAGGGCAGGAGTTTTTTCAAGGCATCCAGGGCCTTCTCAGCACGGTATTCCTGGATAAAGGCGAATATTGCATTGATCGCGATGACGCCGATGATCGCAAATCCCAGCGTTGCCATTCCTTCACCGGGGTGGAGATAGTTAGAGAGGAAAGCGAGGCCTGATCCAATCCAGAGGAGCACTGCAAGAAAGTGTGTGAACTGTCCCAGAAACCGCATCATGAGATGCGTCCTGGCTACCTCCCTGATTTCGTTGAACCCGTTTTCTGAAAGTCTTTTGGCAGCCTCTGTTTCTGAAAGGCCGTCCTCTGAGCTTACGAGCTGCCTGAGGGCATCCTCTTTTGAAAGGCTGTTAATTTTCATGTCTGGGCTTCAGGATGATGAGGTCGCAGGGTGTCTCCCTCAGGACTTCTTCAACAGGATTGCCTTTGAGAAGGGATGCAAGGAGACTCCTTTCGCTTGCACCCATGATGATGAGGTCATGCCGTTTTGCAAAGGCCTCCATAGTAATGTTCCGTGCGGTCTTCCCCGGCAAAAGTCTTCCCTCATGCTCGATATCATGCTGTTTGAGATATTCCATGAAATGCGAGATGTCGTGTGATATCCTCTCTTCCCATTGAGGGGGGGTGAGGTGGATCTCTCCGTGGAAGAACTTTGCGATAGGCTTTGGCGTATGGAAGACAAAGACCTTTGATCCAAATGCTCCTGCCATATGTGTCACAAAAGCGGCCCGTTCCGTGACATGATCGATCCTTGCCTTGACCGGCACAAGGATTCTCTTGGGATGCACCCTTCCTGAATGCACAACGCGCACTAGCGCAACAGAACAGGGGAGCTTCAGCGATAGTTTTAGCGCCATGGTGCCGGTGTAAAACCTCTTTTCAATATCCTCTCTCCTTGTTGAGGCAAAGACAAGCCCGATACTTTCATGACGCACGATCTTCCCGATCTCAGCAACAGGGCCACCCATTTCAGCGATCCTCTCTGCCTGTATATTCAGGTCCAGCGCCTCGTTAAAAAGCCGGTTCACCGCGTCCTCGGCAGTACGTTTGTCATGCGGGGACATGTCTTTCTCAGCAATAAAGCATAGATAGAGTTTTGCATTGCAGGCCTTTGCGAGGTGCAATGCGTAGCGTGCTGTGACCTCTGAGTTAAGGTGTTCGTTGACTGCGGCAAGGATCTTCTTGTACATGGCTAAGTCCAGAATAGCACTAAAAAGGGGGCAGCGCAATCAGTCAGAGGTGGATAGTCTGAAGGGTGGAAGGTTATTAGGTGACCGCACAAAAACTTCGTGTATTTGACATGCCCTGCAACGAGGGCAGACCTTCAGTCTTCAGTCTAAATACCTAATCAGCTGTCAGCCTCTCCTTCAGCCGGGTGTATCTCAGCTGCTGTTTGTTGTTTCTGATCGCTATTCCGAGGGCTTTTTTTGTGCCGATGATCACGACCAGCTTCTTTCCCCTTGTGATCGCTGTATAGAGCAGGTTCCTCTGCAGGAGCAGATAATGCTGTGTCAGAAGCGGCATCACGACAACAGGATATTCACTGCCCTGTGACTTGTGGACAGAGACCGCGTAGGCAAGGACTATCTCGTCGAGATCTGCAAAATCATAGGAGACAGGTTTTCCGTCAATGTTGACTGTCACCTCCTGTGCCTCCCTATCAATTGAAACGATCCGGCCGATATCGCCGTTATAGACGTCCTTGTCGTAGTTGTTCCTGATCTGCATCACCTTGTCGCCTGTCCTGAATATCCGTCCGCCCCGCTGGAGCTCATCTGAAGAAGCATTCAGTTCCCTCTGGAGCGCTGCATTGAGGCTTGAGGCCCCGACCAGGCCTTTGTGCATTGGCGTGAGCACCTGTATGTCGTTGAGCGGGTGGAAGCCGAACCTCTCAGGTATCCTGTTTCTGCACATATGAATGATCATCTCAGCGACCTTCTCAGGTTCTTCGAGTTCTATAAAATAAAAGTCCTGGAGTTTCTCCTTGTCTGTTGTGATGTACGGGAACTCTCCGCTGTTTATCCTGTGGGCATTGATGATGATCATGCTCTCTTTTGCCTGTCTGAATATCTCATTGAGCTTGACCGTTGGAACGCGGCCTGATTCGATTATGTCCTTAAGCACATTGCCTGCGCCGACAGAGGGCAGCTGGTCTGTATCTCCGACAAGCACCAGAGTGGTTTCAGGCCGCACTGCCTTAAGCAGGTGATGCATCAGGATTGTATCGACCATTGATGTCTCGTCGATGGTAATGAGGTCAGCCTCGAGTCTCTCCTGTTCGTTTTTCTTGAAGCCGCCGTTTTTCGGGCTGAATTCCAGAAGTCTGTGTATTGTCTTTGCCTCGTATCCGGTCGCCTCCGACATCCTCTTTGCGGCCCTTCCGGTCGGAGCTGCAAGCAGCACCCGCTGGCCTGACCTGCGGTATATCCTGAGGATCGTATTGATGATCGTGGTCTTGCCTGTGCCTGGCCCGCCTGTTATAACCATCACTTTTTTGTCGAGAGATTCCTTTACGGCATCCCGCTGCTTTTCAGCAAGAGTGATCTTCAGTTCCTCCTGAACTTTTTTGATAGCTGCATCCTTGTCAATGCAAAGGAGGCCCTTTGGCGCAGACAGGATTGCCTTGAAAGAAGCGGCAACCCCGACCTCCGCCACATGAAACTCCGACAAAAAAACAGCATTGTCTTCCATGACGACACGTTTGTCGGCCTTAAGATTGCCAAGGGCCCTGGTGATGATGCCGGTATCAATGTCCAGGATCTTCATCGACTCATCGATCAGGTCTTCGTAAGGATAATAGACATGACCTTCATCTGCGAGCTTTCTTAGCACATAGAGTATGCCTGCCTCAGCGCGCATCTCCGAGTCTTTTGGTATGCCGAGCTTTCCCGCGATCTTGTCGGCGGTGAGGAAACCGATTCCAAATATATCGTCAGCAAGGCGAAAGGGGTTTTCCTTCACTACCCTGATTGATTCATTGCGGTATTGCCTGTATATCCTGGCTGCGTATGCAGAGCTGACCTCATGGCCTTGCAGAAAAAGCATCACCTCGCGCACCTCTTTCTGCTCAGACCATGCGGTTTTGATCATATCGATACGCTTTTGCCCTATGCCCTCGACCTCGTTTAGTCGCTCCGCGCTGTTTTCTATTATGTCGAGCGTATGAAGACCGAATGTATTGACTAGTCTCTTTGCCATCACAGGGCCTATGCCCTTGATCAGACCTGAGCCCAGGTATCTTTCAATGCCTTTTACAGTTGCCGGGGTGACTGTTTCATAGGAGATGACCTTGAACTGTTGCCCATATTTCGGGTGTGACGTCCATTCGCCTTTAAGGCGCAGAATCTCCCCCGGAGTCATAGAGACGAGACAACCAACTATCGTGACCAGGTCCCTCTGTCCTTTCACCTTGAGTTTTGCAATAGTATAGTGGTTCTCCTCGTTATGATAGGTGATCCGCTCAAGCTGTCCCTGCAGTTCAACAAGCATGGACTATTGTACCTAATCCAGCCTGTCGTTGCATAATTGCAAGGAGGAAGTGAAGAAAAAGTTCTTGTAATGACGACAGGAGGAATTATATGATGCAGCTACATGTAAATTTCACAGACAATCATTACTGTTTGTGTATGGCTAACCAGGGCAGAGCGCTTGAAGGTGTCGCAGACAATCCCTTTTTCTTCACTTCCTCCTTACGGTCCTTATATTTTTAGCAACTGTAATATCTATTGTCCGGGCAGCAAATTAAGTGATTTTGCTATTATACTGATAAGCTGTTCAACATACGGAGGACCTTATGAACCATGCAGAGAATTTTATAGAAGAACTGAAGACACATCAACTGATGGTGGCTGTCCGCACTGAAACAACTGAAGACGCCTATAATGCGGCTTTGGCCTGTATTGAAGGGGGGATCAGGTTTATAGAGATCACTTTCTCGGTGCCAGGGGCCGACGAGGTGATAAGACGTTTAAGCAAAGACAACAGGGTCGCTGTCGGGGCTGGCACAGTACTAAGCACGGAGGATGTGAAAAAGGCCTTAAACGCAGGCGCTTCCTACATTGTGAGTCCGAATTTTGACGAAGAGGTGGTGAAGCTCACAAAGAAGGAAGGGGCCATTTCGATTCCCGGGGCCTGCACGCCGACGGAAGTTTACAGGGCATATAAGGGCGGCGGAGATATCATAAAACTTTTCCCCTTTGTTGAAATCGGCGGGCTTGGTTTCCTTAAGGCAATCAGGGGGCCGATGCCTTTTGTCAGATATATGCTCTGTGGCGGAGCGAATCTTGAGAATGTTGACAAATACCTTACTGCAAGAGCAGCAGCTATACTCATCGGGGCAGCCATATTAAGGCATGATCTTGTTGCTGCAAAAGACTGGAAGGCTATCACTGCTCTGGCGAAGACTTTTACGCTGAAGGTTGAAGATTTCAAACAGGCAAAGTTGACTTCACTTTAAAACAGTAAATGCTCAGCGAGCGAATACAAACAGGGCGTATTCCTTGAATCAGATTCCCTGCGGTCTTGCAGCGGGGAAGACCAATCAGGTATAATTTTAAATCCCTTTTGCGTCAGGCGCTTAGGGAATAATTCATTCGGAGGTATCACAAAATGTTTCGTCCTCAGATAAAGGTCCTCGACTGCACAGTTAGGGATGGCGGTTTAATAAACCAATGGCAGTTCAGCGATGATTTCGTCAGAAAGGTCTTTGTCGCCCTTTCGCAGTCCGGCGTCGACTATATGGAGATAGGTTATAAGTCTTCGGAGAAATACTTTGCCAGGAGCGAACACGGGGCCTGGAAATTCTGTTCAGAGGACGACCTTAAAAAGATAGTCGGCGGTTTTGATCATAATATGAAATTGTCCGCAATGGCCGATATCGGCCGGATCGACAATGAAGATATACCTCAGAAGAAAGACAGCGTCCTTGACATGATCAGGGTGGCCTGCTATGTCAAAGAGGTTGATAAGGCCATCAGCCTTGCGCACCACTGCATGGAGAAGGGTTATGAGACAACGATAAACCTTATGGCGGTCTCCAAGGTCCTCGAAAAAGACCTTGATGAGGCCCTCTCAGACCTGGCGAAAAGCGATGTGCCGGTCATCTATCTCGTTGACAGCTTCGGTGCGATGTATTCAGAGCAGATATATTATCTCGCAAAGAAATACATTGAGGCGCTTCCCGGCAAGGAACTCGGGATTCATACCCACAATAATCAGCAGCTCGCCTTTTCCAATACCATAGACGGGATCATCGCTGGTATAAACAGACTCGATGCAACTATTTATGGAATGGGAAGGGGAGCAGGCAACTGTCCTTTAGAACTGTTGCTTTCATTCCTTAAAAACCCGAAGTTCGACATAAGGCCTATTATCGAGATTATACAGGAGATATTTATCCCCATGAAGGCCAAGGTGGAGTGGGGTTACCATATCCCGTATATGATTACCGGCATACTGAACGAACATCCCAGAAGCGGCATGAAGGCCATGGCTGCCGAGAAGCTCCCTGACCTGCGGAAGTTTTATGAAGAACTCAGAGATGACGATACACAGTTGAATTAAGCCAGACCTGAAGGAACATTTTATCGCATGGATGGAACGAGACGTTCAGATATAAAACCGGGATCACGTGTTTCAATCGTATTGAAGAAGGACCAAAGGACAGGGGAACTTACAGAGGGGATTGTAAAAGATATTCTAACGAGCTCACCTGTACATCCGCATGGGATTAAAGTCCGTCTTGAGACCGGAGACATAGGACGCGTGAAAAAAATACAGGACTGAGCCCTGCTCTGCCCAGGGACACTTTAGGTCCTTTTTGCCAAAGCAGCCGAAAGAAAAAAATAGGTCTCGTGACTTAAAAAAGCCCTTGAGAGCAATCGAAAAATTCATGCATCTGTAAAACAGGGAATTCATATCAATATGCGTGGTCTTGCCTGACTGCGCGGGTCTTTCGATCCGCAAGACCTTGCCGAGCACGCTGCTTTCATGTATCTCCTCATCAAAGGCCATCAGTCCGTCCCCTCTGGTCTGGAAAGTAAGGTTGGCCCCGGCACTCATTCTCTTTCTGACAATTCTATGGAGGACCGGAACACCCGGTGGACTCTCGAAAAATATAAGGTCGCCTATCCGCAATTCTGAGCAGGGGACTTTCTTTATGGTGACTATTTCTCCCCCCCTCAAAAAAGGCCGCATGCTCCTGCCGGTCACTTTCACGCGAAGACTGAGGCCGCTTTTTAGTATTTCGCCAAACAAAGCAGTCACCTCGGTCTTTTCGAAAGAGACCGTATCAGTGCAGCGTTGAGACATAGTTATGCTGAGATAAATTTTTCAATCGTATCAACCACCTCTTCCCCCGGTTTGAACTGTAACACATATGAAGGCACTCTGGAGATCAGCTCACTGACAAGCGAAAGCGCGCCTGAGATGGAGTCCCTGTCATACCATGGCACAGACAGTACCGACATAAATCTTCTTAATGCCTCTGCCTCATCTATTTGCTGAATAATGTTATTGCTGCTCTTCTCAAGGAAAAAGACCCCTTTAAGAGGAGCCGACCTGTTCACCGCGATCCCTGCTTCGCCCGGCCAGGGAGTGCCGTAGATCCTGAAGGTATCAGATTCTTTTCTTATAATTATCCTGTCGTCACTCAATAGCATGACCTTATCTGCTACAGGACAAGGCTTCTTGAGATAGTCGACTTTCCGGCCCCGGAGCATCCAGGGAAAAGATATCCATTACCATTGAAAGACATCCCGGCGGAATGGGCTATCACGCCCTCATGTTTGACGAGGTAATTGCATAAGGAGGATCTGGTCGAGCGGATAATGAACAGGGCTGTAAGCTCTTCCCTCATCACCTATAAAATCACTTGCAGCAGAACAGTTCAACCTTGCTTATGTCATGGCTTACGCGGGCGGTCATATAGGGCTCTCCTGGTCCCTCCCTTTGAAACTTAAGAAGATAATTGTCACCCTCCCGAAATAAAGACCACGACTGTCCGGTCTCGAAACAATCTCTCAAATCCTTTATATCGTGCACCCGGCCGAAGGAGACATCGATGCAGATCTCGGCGGCCCCGATATCTCCCGGTATTTCATTGTAAAGAAATTCACTATAGGAAGGGTCAGACAGAAAAAGTTCGATTCCCTGACGGGCAGTACATGGCCAGCCGCACACCGCCTATACTCAATAAATGGCCCACCGGATGAAGGAGATGCTATGATCCGATTGTCCGGAACAATTCGCCTAACAGTGCAGGTTACCCTGCCCGGACCGCTTCTCGTAGCTCGTCTTGCAGCCTGCAGCCATGACCTCCTCGGCCTTAAGCTCAATAGTCCTTAATTGGGGTTTCGTATATTGCTTTTTCTTTATCTCCATCTAGGCCTCCTTTGCTATCAGTCCTTGTATTCATTATAGCATTATACCTTGCAGTTCCGGAACTGCAAAGATATTCCGATGCGCGATTTTCATCGCCGTTTTCGAGCATAAAAAAGGCCGGGCAGTAACCGCATAGCGATATCTTGTCGCAGCCGACACACCGGTTTGATGGGTCGGTCTTCTTCTCATGAAGGCGTGTCATGGACTTTCCATCCTTCAGCAAAGCTCCCTGACAAAAGGTCAAAACAAACCTCACTAATCATCAGGCACGGCATAAGGAACCCTGAGGCATCGATATGGAAGTTAGTGACGCCGGCGCCGCAGCAGTAAAGCCTGTCGCTGAGCCTGAACTCATCATGTGTACTCAGGAATTTCCTCCAGCCGTCGAGCCTTTCGGGATCGGACATGTCAACTCCGATCGCATCTTCGACAGGCACCCTCAGTGCAATCGGCATGCGGTCACCGTCAAAACGCGGAAAGATGTCAGAATCAAAACGGAACTTTACCCCGTACTGCTTCGCTATTTTTTCGATCTCGAAAAACTCATGCCGGTTAAGAGACATGAGCACTGTCTTTAGGCCGACTTCAATACCCCGGGCAAGAAGTCCCTCAATGCCTCTTATACATTTAGCATATGATCCGGGGACACCGGTTACAGCCTCGTATGTCCCGGCCGTTGCTCCGTAAAGACTTATCTCGACAGACTGTGGCGGCAGGTCTGAAAAAAGATCAAGGATCTCTTCGTTAATCAGGGTCCCGTTTGTAAAGATCGTGACCAGCATACCGTTTTTCCTGGCCCGCTCATATACCTTCCCGAAGTCAGGTCTCAGCAGGGGCTCACCCCCGGTAATAAGCAGACTGAGACACCCTGCATCACGGATTTCATCCAGCAGTGCCAGGATCTTGTCCGTTTCCATTTCAGGTCTTGCGCCTGAGGAGCCGGTCCTCGCCGACCCGACATAACAATGGGCACATCTCAGGTTGCACCGCTTCGTTAATTCAAGGCCACCCGAGACAGGGACCCTGTTTAACTCCATCTTCGTGTTGAAATACTTCAGATACTCAAGGACGCTTAAGGAAGAGGTGCATTCCATTATGCGCCGACCTCCTCTATAAGACCGGCTTCGAGGAGTTCCGCAATGAACTCCCGGAGGTCCGCTGCGGCATCTTCCCTTTCGACCTCGAAGTCTTCGATGACCTTCGCAAGAATAATTTGAAGGTCCTGCTTTCCATCGATCTGGTCCCAGAGAAAAGCAGCTACCGGACTTAAGAGAAAAGATCCTCTGCATGTCGGCAAGGTTCCCCCTTACAGGCACAAGGATAGTCTCTCCGGCTATGTCCCTTGCAACGATCTCTCCGCGCTTCCTGAATATGCCCTTCAGGGCGCCTGAGTCCCTTGTGTCGGTCATCACTGACATGGCCTCCTATTTAAGCCTCAGAGCGGGGTCTCCGAGGATATTGAATATGTTCAGCTCATAAGAGGCCCTGCCCGCAGCCTTGTAAGCATTCATGGACTTTCTGACAGCATCTCCCAGAGTTATCACTTCCGGCTGGAAGACCGCCTGATAGAAACCCTCTCCGAGTGTCTTGGCATCGGCGTTGTATGACCAGTCCGACGGGGCCCACGAAGATACAATTCCCCCTCCGTTTCTTATAATCAGGGCCTCCATCAGGGAGTCACACCCTGCCAGCGCGTAATTGCCGGAAGAGCACGTCAGCGCGGTCATCACCGGATAGACGGTGTTCGTTAGTGCAGCCGCATCATCCTTCGTAAGCAAACCTTCCTCAGAAAAACGATCGACTGTCCCATGACCTATGTAGTTTATATATTTTATCCCCTGATTCATACCGTCAAAAAGGGCACTGCCTGGCCTGGTCGAGCTGATAATCCTGCAGGTAGATCTTCTGCATCGGATAGCCGGACGCAAACAGTCCGGCGATATCATTACTGTCTTTGGGGAAATCTCCGCCGCCGTCAGGCTTGTCGGCAAGCAGCATGATCCCATCCAGGGTTGTACCTTCAAAGGCCTTGATCTTGTCCAGGACCGTCTGCAGTTCAATAGTACTAAGCACCGGCAACCGGCCGATCACTACCTCAGGAACATTGTCCCCGTCAAAATCACCAAGAATATTATCCGAAGGCGAAAGACCCCACGGTGAGCCGACCATAAGGGCAGGTATCAGATTGCCTCCATAACCAGCCAGATCCTTATAGTCATATGTGCCGCTTCCAACCAGCACCGCATAACGCGGCCGCGTCTTCCAGTTATCATATGCATACTGAAGGAAAGTCCTTATGGCATTTGGATCATACATCCCGAAGTTGAATTCGTCCATGATGTCTTCAAGCAGGGCGACCTTTACCTTCAACCCCTTGCTTTTTCTGTAGTCGGCAAGAAGCGCTGCGCTGTCTTTTAACTCCTTAGGCGCGATCACTACATAATCAGCCGCGTTGGACCTTATTCTTGAGGTCTGAAGAAAGGTCTGCCACCGCATCAGCATCCCTGTCCGCTCCAGCCGCAAACGCGACATAGGAAGCGTTCCCATTTCTGGGATAGAACTTCACACTGTAATTGCCGGCATCTCCGCTGATTTCTGTCGAGGTGACCAGCTTGGGCCTGAGTCGATTGGTTATGTCAAAGACAGATATATCGGGATTGCTGAACCCCTCTATGCTCAGGACAGAGTTCCCCTCAGACCTGAAGCTGAGAAGGTCATTGACCGCTTCAAATCGCCGGGAGTATGTCACGTCAAAGGAGTCTATGAAAAACATGCTGAAAGGCACATCAGAGTCAAGCAGAGCCTTCACCCCGAGCAGATTCTCACCCTCTATCAGCAGTCCCTGATCGATATTTGCAACAATCGTGTGGGGACTTAGACCGTCCCATACACCTTCTGCCACATTTACACCGTTAAGACTTATCAGAGCGTGGCTCCGCTCAGACGTTATCGACTGAAGCCTTACAATGATGCTGGCCGTGCCAGCAGCGGCAGATACCGAGTTCGCCTGGAAACTGAACTCCTTGCTGTCAAATGGAGGATAGTCTGCCATGACATAATCCCAGAACCAGTAGTCGGCATTAGGGTCGCTGGTCAGAGCAGGGGCATCATATACGTCCTGCTCAAAGTGCAAGGTATCGGTGAACGACTCGGGAATGCCTGTCTTTTTGAGGACTTCCACGCCACCGTCGACAGTCTGCATCAGGGTCCCATTGCCATCTTTCAGCCAGTAGATATTCTTATTCGTATATATGCTGTCAACAGCATTCCCATAGAAGAAGAACCCGGCATAACCTTCCGCAGGTGTGTACGCAATCTGCTTGCCACCGGAGGTAAGTGCAAAGAGTCCGTTTCCTATCATCTCCTTCACTGACGTCTGCGGGATATTCAGCATGGCGCTGATATCCGCCGAATCCATATAGTAAATTCCGTCTTCAGATACGGACATCTTTATCGCGTCCCTGTCTGGAGCGTCACGGACTGCCGGCATTGACCTGTGCCATCCTTAAAGCAGCAAGCCGGTTTGCAGTTGAAGATGAAGGCTTGCGGGCCTTTCTGCTGATAGGTGCCGGTGACCTGCTCAAAGCCTTCTGAAGACAGATCAGAGGTGCGGCTGGACGCTACGACTTTTCCGCGGATCGTAAGATTGATCGTGCCGTCAGAGGCCACCTTCTTCTCCGTCTTAAGCCCTGCCGGGCCGCCAAGATCTATGCTGAAAGGTCCATAGATTACCCGGTTTCCTCTGGACTCAACCTCCACAAGCCTGTACAGATGTCTGCCTGAGGCAGGAGCTGCCTCATCGATCAGACGGTAGGTGCCGCCGGTGTGAGATGTAATGAGACCCGGAAGCAGTTTTTTGTTCACACGGACATATTCTCTGGTCTTGTCATTGTAACGCTCGACATGGAAACCTACGGTGTTACGCTCTGAGGCCGTCTCCCACTCGACAACCACATTGCCGTCCTCAACAAAGGCACGGAAACCCGAGAGGATCACATAGGTGGGGACAAAACTGGCACAGCTTTGGTCATTTGCGGCATAGGTATCAGAAGGCGTCGAAGAAGTCAGCGCTGCACAGTTCTGGACCAGGCCACTGCCTACTACTGTTGCGGTGATATTAAGAGTAGCAGAACCGCCTCTGGGCGATATTTCCAATTGTCCAGGCCCCGGTCTGGTTGTTATACGCTCCACTTCCGGTGTCAGATCTCCAGCTCAACTGAGAGGGCAGCAAATCAGTAACAGAGGCCGCAGCTGATGTCAGTCTCTCCCACATTAGTGACCGTTAGCGTATACGTGACACTGCAGGTGCCTTCAGCACAGGGGTTGCTGATCAGGCTTATTGTCTTTGTCACGCTGAGATCTACTGACCCTCTTGACAGGGCTTGTCACTGAAACATATTTAGGCTGGGGTGACTGGGTGCTGCTTACATTTGCCACGTTAACGATCTCTGCGACAGCCGGATCAAGAGGGCTGTTGACACTAACCCTATAGGTCACAGTCAGACTCTGGTTCTGGTTCAGGGTAAAGCCGTCACCGGATACAAGATAATGAGAGGGGTTGGACGGAGATGACGGGTCCCCATAGAGTTCAGGTCAGGTATGTCCCACCGGGCACGTTGTCTTTTGTTGACGCAGGGCCTGCAGCAACGGTGCTCTGGGACACATACGTAGTATTGGCCGGGAGGGGATCAGCTATAGTAATCCCATCCTGTGGTGTAGCTGAAGTGTTGGTCACCGTTATCGTATAGGTAATTTCCTGACCTGCTTCGACTATACCTGGCGGATTTGCCGTCTTGGTTATGGACAGGGCAGATGTGTCAGGTCCAAAGCCGTAATTGGCATTGAGATAACTGGTGTTTAGATTCAGGAATACGACGGTCGTCTGTGCGCCCGGCGCGGTTGTCACGGTCTGGTCATCCGTTGTGGTAAGGGTAAGTCCGTTTAAGGCGGTCTGCCCATAGTCGACGCTTACAAAGAACCTGCCGGTCTGTGTCACCTGGAACATGTAATCACCATTTGCGTCAGTAGTCTTTGTATCGAGCAGTTGATCGACCGAAGGGTCGAAGATGCCGTCACCGTTTGTGTCCAGATAAAGCTTTACTGTTACGTTTGCAATTCCCGTTTCCCCGGTATCATACAAGCCATTTTTATTTGCATCATTCCATACCCTGTAGCCGATCCTGCCAGAGGCGTTGTAACCAAAATTGGTACCGTAAACACTGGAGTTCGAGATCGTCACAGAGCGTGAGCCGGCCTGTGCCGACGAAGTAGTCCCTGTAAATCCGACAAGCTTTCCGGCTGCATCTTCTATTTTTATCGTATAGCTGCCGTTAGGAAGACCGGAAAAACTGAAATTGCCGTTGGGGTCGCTGGTTGTCACTGCAACGACATTGCCGCCACTTAGGAGTTTCACCGTAACGCCGTCTATGCCGGGTTCACCGGAATCGATGACCCCGCTGTCGTTTTGGTCAAACCATACCCTGTCGTTTATCGAATACAAGTGATGGATTATTAAAACCGAAGTCCATATACATAGGGCTGTCACCAGAGGCGACGGTTATCGGGCCGCTTATCTTGCTGCCGATGCTCTGGTCCCCGGTTGTAGGCGAATAGCCGGTCAGAATATTGGAGGTGTCGGCCTTAACAATATAAGTGTCCGGCGAAACGTTTGTGAAGAGATAAATGCCGAAAGCATTTGTAGTGGTCGTCGCAATTACTGCGCTGTCGGAGGCCCTGACAAGCTGCATCGTCGACACCCCCGAGGCCGGCCTCGCCGGGGTCCTGTATCCCGTCATTATCAGCGTCGCTCCAGACATAGTTGCCTATGACCGCACCGGCGCCGTTATTTTTATAACCGAAGTTGACATTGGAAAACTCCTCCTGGCCGGTAATTGTCATGGAGGAACTCGGGTTGACATTGTTGGTCGTAATCGTCAGACCCGGCGGTAAGGTAGTCTCGTCAACATGAACGATATAGTTTCCCGGAGGCAGTCCCTGGAATATATATTTGCCGTCGGTGCCTGTAAGAGTCTCGGAATAGACCAGCCCGTTACCGTTTTGCTCCAGCCATACCCTTATATTTGACAGGCCCGGCTCTCCATAATCAACGAAGCCGTTTATGGTAGTATCAAGCCATACCAGGCCGCCTATTGTCCCGCCGGCGCTCACAGGGTCGATCGTGGTGGAAGAAGACGGAGGGGCCTTCTCATAGCTGGTGGCAGTTGCGATGTTGACAATGCGGGTCTCATTTACAGGATTGTTGACCAGCACATTATAAGACACGGTAAGCGTCTCGCCCGGAGCAAGCGCAAACCCGTCACCCTGCGCAACCAGCACCGGTGGTGTCCCGTTTGAAAGGTCAGCATATGTGCCGCCCGTGATATTGTCTTTAGTCACATTTGTGATTTCGTCAGTCTTGATCCCGACATTGTCAGCGTAGAAGAAGTCGGTCGTGGCTGTGGTGTAACCTGCCGATATCCTGAAGCGGATGGCGGAGTTAGCTGCCAGATAAGGGATGCTGTAACTCCTCGATCCGGTCGTCTGTCCCGCGATACCCGTGATGGTGCCGAGACTGGCCCAGCCGCCCCCGTTATAGTATTCAACAGTCACTGTGTCACCGGCCACAACAGCAGAGCTTGTGCGAAAATCAAAGTTCAACGTCGCAGTTGTGAAATTCCGTCCGGAAATCCCGGTTGTCAGGTCAACAGCCCTTGAGGCCCAGGAACCGTTTCCGGTCAGCCGCAGTGCTCCGTTTATCACCTGAACATTGCCTGCAAGCGGGTCTGCGCTGCCGCCGTCGCTCTCGCTCCAGTTTCCGGCCCAGCTTTCCGGGCCATCGTTATTGGCGTATGAAAGCGCGTTGAACTTATCCATTACGTGACTTAAGGCGTCGGCCCTGTCACGACCGTACTGTTTGAAACATACGTAGTGCCTGCAGGAAGGGGGTCGTTCAACTGTATCCCTGTCTGCTGGTGTCGCTGAGGTATTGCTGACCGTAACAGTATAGGTGATAGTGTCGCCCGGCCGGACGCTGCTTCCATTTTTGCTTGAGGTCTTGGTTGTCTCTAAAACACCCGCCTCCACCAGGCTCGTCACGGTATTTAAGAAGATTTCCGATACAGAGGAAACCTGTACATTGTTATACTACAGATTTGGTGCCCGGAGGAAGGGAAGTATTTACAGTTGCCTCGTAAACTACGAAGATATCCTGCCCCGGCATGAGTATTGAGACGACCCCGGGCACAAGGTTGAACCCGCCTTCATCAAGAGGAAACCGCGTGGCAGGAGATGATATTGTCCGGGACCGCGCTGCCGTCGATGGTTGTGGAGTTCGGCAACATAGGTCAGATTAGTATCCAGCGTGTCCAAAAGATTTACAGTTGATATCGGCACTACACCGCTGTTATGTACCCTGATTGTATATTCGAGCAATATCACCTGGATCAACCCCTCCGTTTGAGTTGAAATCTCCTACCAATGTTGCTGATTTATATGCCGTCAAGCGACGGATATGGAAGAACGGCCGTCCCGAGGTCCATACCCGGGGTGCCGGTCACACCGGTAGAGGGGTCTTCACCGAAAACAGCCGCTATATTTGTATCGTCCACAGTATATATCCTGGCGCCTGTCATGATGTGCGTAGCAGGGTTGCTGATCCTCTGGGACTGGAGAGCACTGAGTGTATATGCCACATCGTACTTGTTTCCCGCAGGATCAGTAAGAAGCCCGTTGTTTGGATTGCCGCTGTAGTTAACGTAAATAGTGGTGTTGGCAACAGGAGTGACCCAGACAACATCCACGTCCGGCGGAGTAGGCGCACCAAAGTTCATATCATATCCAGGCGACCATCCGACCACGACTGACGTTGTAAGACTGGTTTCCGGTTCCATCATAGCCGCAAATTCAAAAGACGCATTGCTGAAGTCGTTGGTAAAGACAGCAAAGAAAGTCGGGGCCGGGCTGCCGCTCGTATAGAAATGCGCTCCTGAGTTGGCAGGAGTCGCAGGCATCTGATAATTGTTTGAACCGCCTGCAGGAACGTTCACCGTCGCGGTCGTGCCGCCTCTAAGCGCCACATTTACCGTAATGGCCGAAGCCCCAGGGTTATAAAATACAACAGAGGCAGGATAGGCCGCATTGACCGTAGCCACAGGGCTGAAGTAACTGCTGGTCCAATCGCTCTGAGGAAGCAGGGTAAACCACCTGCCCTGGAAGTATGACGTCGGATAGCCAGTCAGCATATTGACCTGAACCGGAGACGTCGCATTAATCGTTGTCCCCTGAGTCACCCCGGAGACATAAATCGTCTCGCCCTCATTTATGGTTACAGGGGCATTCACGCCAACAGTTACAACAGTACCGTCAGTTTCTGCCATGATAGAGAGAGCCGAATAATTGAACATCGTCCCGCTATTTGCGCTGTTGGTCCCCACAGGCGTTATAAATGAGGAACCCCACTTCCTGGTATCTACGACCTCTATAGCTCCAGAGAGCACTGTGCCTGTCGGGGTAAGCCATCCTGCCCTGGATACAACCAGCTGACCGGTAGCTGCTATCTTGTCCCTTGCGTCAAAGTAAATACTGCCCTGGTCGCGGACGTACGAACCTCCTGAGAGCAAGAGGGGCACGGAATTCTCAAGAGGGATGACCGTGCCGGCGTTGATGACATCACAAGCATCAGAAGAACAGCCTGGAGGAGCCCCATTGCTAAGGTTGCCGTCTCCCCATATCTTTGTCGTGCTCTGTTCAGGGTTGGCAATGTCAGCCTCGTATCCGTCTTCCCATTGGTCGTAATAAATGATAGTGCCGTCCATAGTGGCGGTTATAGAGATAACGTCATTGACCGTTGTGTCTGTGATGGGACCGGAGCTTCCTGCTGATATTGCAACCTCCCAGGCGCGTATTTGCTCCTCGGCGATGGGTATGTAAAAGGTCTGGACAATCTGCTTAAGGAGAGCGCTGCGACCGATAGTCCTGTATGAGAACTGATAGGGGCTTGCCATCGCAACGCCTGTCGTGTTCTTAACGTTTGTAGAGACTGTCACTGTATAATTGGCAGAATTGCCCTGGCCGCCGGTGTAAAAGACCGCCTGGCTGCCTGAGCAGGACAATAAGGCCCAACTGCCGCTGCTGATGGTTATGTTTGTCGTGTTGACTGTCGAGCAGTCCACGGCACCGTTCCAGTTTATCGTCACATTTGAGTTGACTGCCACACCAGTATCGCCATTTGAAGGTGCTGTGCTCGTTACAGCAGGCACTGCCGTGACCGTGAACACTCCGGTAGCCTGCTCCTGCCCCTCCGTCAGGGTTCGTTACGGTTACGTTCCGCGCATCCGCAGAGGCCCCTGCGGTAATTGATATATTTGCCGTCAGGTGAGTTGCATCCACATAGGTCGTACTGTTGACTGTTATGCCTGTGCCGCTGAAACTGCTGGTCGCCCCGCTTTGAAAACCTGTGCCGTTGATTGTTACGATTAGGTTCGTCGCTCCCTGCGCTCCACTGTAAGGGCTCGTAGAGGTCACCGTGGGGGATACACGCGGCGTATACGGGCCTGCTGTTGTGCCGGTTTGAGAATAATTGCCGTTTGTATCTTTTGCAAATATCCTGTAGTAATAAGCTGTGCCGTTGGTGAGCCCGGTGTCAGTGCATGTTGCTGTGGGCGCATTGATAACGCATGCAACCGTGCCTGTGCCTATCGCGTCACCCACGGTGTACGTCGTTCCCTCTGTAGGCTGTGTGGTATCAGTTGCCGAGCCTGCCCTGCGAATTACAACAACCTGGCTGAAATCCGCATCTGCCGGATTCGTCCATGTGAAAGATACCTGTGCATTGTCTACTGTGCCGGTCAAGGCCGTAGGGTTGGCAGGCGAAGCATTGTCAATCGTCACTGTTGCGCTGGTTGTATCGTTATAGGACTTTGTATTTGTGCTTGTAATAGCGGTAACAGTGCCGGTCGTCGCATAGGACGCACCCGGAACTGCAGGCATGTTCGCATGCGTCTTTGGGGTGATGCGCACCTTGTATTGTGTTGAGGTTGTCGTGGCGGTCAGGGCCGCGGTCGTGATCGCGACCGTATTGCTTGCCGGATTCGCTGCCGAGCCGTAAACAGTCGCCCCGTTATCGCTCGTTATCTCGACAAGGGCAATGTTGTTGAACGCATTGGCAGGGGCAAGGGTCACCGTAACTGCCGTCACTGAGTCGGTTCCTGCATTAGTCTGGAGGGTAAAGGCATCCAGCATCGTCGCTGAAGCTCCCGGCGCCAGTGTTACATTTGACGGCTCCGAAGCCCCATTGCCGATTGTGGTGGTGGAAAACGGAGTATACGGGCCTGCTGTTGTGCCGGTTTGCGAATAGTTGCCGTTTGTATCTTTTGCAAATATCCTGTAGTAATAAGCTGTGCCGTTGATGCGCCCGGTATCAGTGCATGTTGCTGTGGGCGCATTGATAACACATGCAACCGTGCCTGTGCCTATTGCGTTACCCAACGTGTACGTAGTTCCCTCAGTAGGCTGTGTGGTATCTGTTGCTGAGTTTGGTCTGCGGATTACAACTACCTGGCTGAAATCCGCATCCGCCGGATTCGTCCATGTGAGCGCCACCTGTGCATTGTCTACTGTGCCACTCAAGGCCGTAGGGTTGGCAGGCGAAGCATTGTCAATCGTCACTGTTGCGCTGGTTGTATCGTTATAGGACTTTGTATTTGTGCTTGTAATAGCGGTAACAGTGCCGGTCGTCGCATAGGACGCACCCGGAACTGCGGGCATGTTCAAATGCGTCTTTGGGGTGATGCGCACCTTGTATTGTGTTGAGGTTGTCGTGGCGGTCAGGGCCGCGGTCGTGATCGCGACCGTATTGCTTGCCGGATTCGCTGCCGAGCCGTAAACAGTCGCCCCGTTATCGCTCGTTATCTCGACAAGGGCAATGTTGTTGAACGCATTGGCAGGGGCAAGGGTCACCGTAACTGCCGTCACTGAGTCGGTTCCTGCATTAGTCTGGAGGGTAAAGGCATCCAGCATCGTCGCTGAAGTTCCAGGCGCAAGCGTTACACTTGGCGGCTCGGGGGCCCCGTTGCCGATGGTGGTGGCGATCGTGGCGGGATTTAGCGTAACAAAAGAAACAGAAGTGCGGGAAGCACCCGACCACCTGATTGTCGGATTGGTTGTTCCGGTCGCTGCAATGGCCTTTGATGCCACTCCATAAGAGGTAAGAGCCCCATAAGCATTCCCGCCGACGTCATGGGCTACATAGGCTTGGTTATCAGAGCTCCAGTTGGTGCCGCTGCCTCCCCCCCAGTTATAAATCCCGTATCCTCCGGCATTGACGCTCAGAGGACCAATGGCAACAGTAGTTTGACCATTGTCATAATATCCGCCGCTCCCGCTTATTGGCGTGGTTTGATCAACGCCACTATAACTGGCGATATAACCTACTGCCCCGCTATGTGTCCCGGTTATGGTAACGGCAACAGCATCACCTGTGCGTGAGGCAATGTCTGTTTCTCTTAAGTATCCGATCCATGTCGCCCTTCTGTTGGAATTCTCTGTTGCGGCTTGTGTTAAAGTCCGTCCGCCATATGTTGCACTAAAAGTCATCCCACTTCCGTTATTATTGGCAGCAGAAACCACGACTACGAGGAGACGGTTCGTGTCCTCCTGAGATTGTAAATGTACCCGAAAGACCTCTGTTTGTGGCAATCGTCATCTGGGGGGATGCAGGAAACTGCTGCAGATTCGCAACAACGGCGTCCGCGGCCTTCGGGTTATATAGCCCCTGAAACATGAAAATACTCAGCAGCATACCAAAGACCAGGACGATACTGCCCCTTGATTTCCTGCTTGCACAATTTGCATTCCTGTTGACCAGAGCAGCCTTGCGTTCCACTGCAACCTGCCCAAAAGAAATAGGCCTAAATATTACCTCTAACCAATTAATCATGATCGCCTCCTGGAATGCAAACTATTATAAATTTTATTTAACCCATGCATAGAAAATACGTTCTGTAATATCGAGCCTATTGTGGATCCAAACTATTTGACATTTATGAATAACAGCAAGAAATACGCCATGTTGGCATGCCTATTTTTGATGGCGCAGCCTGCAGTCTATGTTGTCGCGTTAGTCCTGCCTTTTTCATAATGGGAAGACCTTCTTTGGTACTATTTATATACAAGTGATTATATATTATTGGCAATCATATTTACAATCAACAAACAGGTCCTATGTCAATATATAATAAAGCAAATTGTATGCCATAAACCATTCATGCGCTTAATACGTTACATTTAGATCATAACAACCCGAAGCAGCATCATTTTTTTGATTTTTACAAACAGATCGCCCTTTTAAGGCTCGATAGTCTTTATCCTTTTCCGGGTAAAAATGACAAAAAACGCTAATAATTGCCACTTTTTTGCCCGATGTTTTATCTATTTATGATGTTTAAGAAATAATCCGAAGAGCTAAGGCCCATTTCCGCTAATTTATTGACTTCATCCTTAATGCAGCCTAAACTAAAAAATAGCTATCTGACGTAGTCCCGATGATTTTGAGGATGCTGCATTTTTTTGCAGGTATCAAAGGGTTATATCGGGATTGAAAACATGCATTCCAGGAAGTTTTCTTAAGGGAGGTAGGCAATGGCTGAAAGACCTGAGCGAAGAGCGTGCGAACGTTTTGTAATCCCTTGGGCAACGGCCTCTTACAGTGTTGAAGGCCTCATCTTCTCCGGGCATTTTACCGAAGACTTATTTCCAGTTGCGGATATAAGTCGCGGCGGGTTGCGCCTGTTGACCGACAGTCTTCTCAAAGCAGAGGCGAAAGTCGCCCTGAAGATAGTAATCCCCGGGGATGCGGATGCGCTTGACCTTAAAGGCAGGGTGACCTGGGTCGCCCTCAACCCTGAAAGGAGTTACAAATACCAGGCGGGCATACAATTTGCGCCGTACGGTGAGAAAAAAAGTGAAAACAGCCATGAGGCCTTAGAGAGACTGAAGGCACTAGAGGAAAGATTCCTCGTCAAAAAAGGGACTCCGGCGCATGAATAAAATGGAGAAGGGTCTTCATAGTGAGCAGATAACTCCGCTCAGATTGCCCTTTCTCTACGAGCGCCATCAGTGGCAGATGGTCTTGAGTTAAAGACCCGGAACGCGTCAATTATCTACGAAAAAGAAGACTTTCTTAGAAAATTTAACAGCAACGTAAGACTGGACAGCCTGTCTTATGCCGCAAGGAACAGACCGAGCATAACCGTCGAGGATGAAGTCAGAAATAAAGTGGACGTTATACTTTAAGTGACTTTTCCCTTAGTGAAAGATTTTGGGGGTAATGCTGTCAATTGCAATGCGTCAATTGACTATACGCCTTCTTATAATTTACAATTCTGATCATGCAGAGATTTTTTTTATCGATAATCACGGGCTTATTTTCACTTTCACTTATGTCGTGTGTCTCTTCACAGCAAAAAGGCACAATCGACAGTTACGGTATGGTCCTGGTTCCCAAGGGTGTGTTTACGATGGGACTGAAAGAGGACGAGCCCAATGAGAAGCCGGAGCATGAGGTTTATCTCGATTCATATAAGATTGACAGGGATGAAGTTTCGGCAAAAGACTTTGCGGCATTTCTAAATGTGAAGGGGAATCCGGAAAACAGGTATTTTACCGCCGCAGAATCCTCAACTGTTGTTGAGGAAAAGGTTTTACCTGCCGGTAATACTGCAAAGCAGGGTCGTTTTAGCTATGTTGCGAGACAGGGGTATGAGAATTTTCCTGCTAACAACGTTTCATGGTTCGGGGCCGAGGAATACTGCCGGTGGAAAGGCCGGCGTCTGCCGACGGAAGCCGAGTGGGAGAAAGCTGCCAGGGGAGATGACAGACGGATATATCCTTGGGGCGATAGTATGCCCGATGAGACCAAGGCAAGGTATGCCCGGGATTTCGGGAAAATCCGGAATGAACGTGATGGTCCCTGTGGATGTATTGCCTGACGGAGAATCCTTACTACGGTCTGAGAAACATGGCCGGCAATATTCTTGAGTGGACCCATGACTGGTACCGGCAGAACTTCTGTGACTATTGCGATCCCACAGGAGAAGATTATTTTATGGACGCTGCCGAGATCATCTGCGGCGGCAAGGCTTTCGTTGAAATCAAGAAAAAGGCTTCTGTTGAAATCAAGGAGGGTCCCGAAGTCCCGCCCAGGAATAACCCGAGAGGACCTTTAGTCGGAATTTTCAGGGTGCTGCGCGGAGGGTCGTGGCAGGACATGAACGAGTCGGCGATAACAGTGTCCCATCGTTTTTGGCTTGATCCTCTGGAAAGATATGCTTACACAGGGTTCCGCTGCGCTGCTACAGACAAAAAAGACCGGAAGGAGGATAAAGATGAAAAGCCTCCAGCTGAAGACGACCTTAGCGCCTATATAACCTGTAAGCCAAAAGAGGTTGCAGTCCCTGTGGCAGTCCCCGAGGAAAAACCTGCGGAGGTTGCAGAGCTCCCTGTTTTAGCTCCGCCTGTTGTACCTGAGCCGTCTTCTTTTGAAGATATTTACTTTGATTATGATAGATATGAAATTCGGGCTGATTCAAAACTGATACTTAAGGCTGTGGATGACTGGCTTTTAAGGAATCCCGGGGCCAGAATCCTTATAGAAGGGCACTGCGACGAGAGGGGAACGAATGAATATAACCTTGCACTGGGTGAGCGAAGGGCCTCTATCACCCGCAAGTATCTAACGGGCATGGGTATCAGTGGGGAGAGGTTGGAAACTATAAGCTACGGAGAGGAAAAGCCTTTCTGCCTGGAATCCAACGAACTCTGCTGGCAGAAAAACAGAAGGGCCCATCTTGTTATTATAAAAAAGGATGCCGGTGGCCCGGACAGGTAATTCTCGGGCAGTCTTGGGCCGTATCGCAATAAACTGACAAATTTTTTATTTTTCTTGTATAATATCAATTAGGAAGACCACTATGAATAAAAGAATAATTATATTCCTTATTAATTGGCTGGTTCTGCTGCCTTTTCTGGTTCTGCCTTATACGGCAGACGCAGGAGTCCCAACTGGAAAGGCCGCGAAGTCCTTTTTACTGACAAAAGAAGAACTCCTTTGCCAGCAGATTCAGGATAAGATAAAAATAAATCAGGAAATCCGGAAGGTTGTCAGAACAAGCATACAGATGGGCTATGGCGCTTGCGGAGTAATCAAGTGCGCAATCAAAGGCGGCGGGGATTTAAAGCAGACCATTGAAGGGGCGGTAGAAGCCGGAACTACCAAAGATATTGTTTCGAGATGTGCTCTCGATGCGGGCGCTGATGCGAGATTAATCTCTGTTTTTCTCGTTGCGCAAATAAAGCAGTGCAATGTCGAAGATCCCGGATTGGGCTATAGTCTGCCGGAAGAACCTAATATTATAATCCCGGTGCCTAGAGTTCCAGATCGATTTATAAGCGCTTCACATTTTTAGTTTGCTTGAGCATGCCTGCGCATCATCAATAAGTGTCTTTCTTACAAAGCCGATTTGCTCTCCTAAATTTTCTTTTATGTATTAATGTCTTTGAAAAACATTTATATATGTGATATGATTAGCAAATTTTCTACATCACAAGAGAAATGTTGACTGAGGTAAATATTGCCAGCTAAAAAATTATATGAATATTACTTATCTTCCCGCCGGATGAAATTCACACCTGT
Organism: uncultured Nitrospira sp.; assembly: GCA_963801505.1. Lineage (GTDB taxonomy): Bacteria > Nitrospirota > Thermodesulfovibrionia > Thermodesulfovibrionales > UBA6898 > JAOUFP01. The sequence goes on along the minus strand of CAWDEY010000023.1, from coordinate 13,385 downwards.
GCTTTTAATTCTGCATGTATGTTTAATTTTATGTATTACTTTGACCAATCAATGTTATGCCGGAGAAGAAGAGGAAATAAATAATATCTCGGAACAAGAATTAATTCCTCTTGAAAAGGTCGAAGTAAATGTCCTCGCTTCCAGGGAAGAGGCTGAAAGCTTTGCCCTCGAGTTGCAGAGGAGCGGGTACAAGACAGTCATCACAGGGGATAAAGGCGACAATCAGGGGTATAAGGTCTTTATTTTGATCGATAAGAAGGACCAGGAGGTCCCTAAACTTTCGAGTGAGCTCTCTGAAGCACCCGCCGGTTATGCCAAAAAGCCTTCGTGGGAAATACTCGGAAGACGGCATCACAATGTCCACGCTTCACTCACCTTGACCGGGACTTTTACAGACAATGCCCTCAACAGCAGGAGTGATAAAAAGAGTGACTTCAGCACTATTCTTTCGCCGGCAATCTGGATTGTGTTTCCGGACGCTAACCAGAACCAGAACATTGAGCCTTTTTCCCTCTCAGTGCGTTCTCCGGGAGGTAGTCTCTTAACAAGACAGAGGCCTGATTCACTGGTGCATTACCGGGCCTCTCTTTATTACCAGACAGATATTCCTCTTACCTCCTCTTCCGGGGGGCTGGTATATGGCAAAATACCTGTTCAAACATTGACCGGCAGGGTTATGCTTACAGGGAACAGGTTTTCAATCCTGGCTGAGGACCAATATGAGTTTTCTCACCTGGTCCAGCAGGCCGGGTTAGTAACAACGCCAGGCGAACAGGAAGACAGATATAATTCAAATCTATTGAATCTTACCCTTTCTTATGCATCGAGAAACCGGCTCGTGTTTCAGGCCGGATATTCGTATTTCATAACAAACTATAAGTCAGACTTGGGCAGTTTCAGAGATCGCCGGGACAACGGCTTGTCTGCTTCTGTTTCATATAAGTTGTCACAAAAAATGGGCCTGATTGCCCAATACAGATACATAAACGTCTCATATGATAAAACCAGCGGACTGGACAGCGGCGAACACTATTTGATGGGTGGTATCTCATGGGACATAACAGCAAAATCAAAAGGGCTTTTAATGGCAGGTTATGGTGTAAAGAACTTTGACCGTTCCCTCGGGAGTTTTGGGAACTTCAGCTTAGAGGCGCAGATTGACCATCGTTTCACACCAAAGACTTCACTGTTATTAAATGCATACAGGAAAACAAGTGAGACCGATGTAACGGGTGCGGCCTTCTCGCTTACCAACGGCGTCAATGTTAAATTACAGCATCTGTTGACTTCCAGACTCACCACTTCAGCAGGTTTTAGCATCATAAATGACCATTACCAGCAAGGGCCGGGGCTTGCAGAAAGTTTTGACAGCAGGTTGTACCAGGTGGACCTTGCGCTTCAATATGCATTCAAAAGATGGCTAAAGGGTGGTATTGGCTACGAATATACTATAAGAAACTCTTCCATGCCCGAAATCGAATATCGAAGCAACACGTTTTATTTTAATATAACGGCTGCAATTTAATTCCCTTAAATGCCCAGTTTATTTTATAATTAAAAATGTTAAAAATTTATTTTGTTTTTTTTATGTTATTGGCCCTCGTTAATCCTCTTCCTGCCCTTTCAGAGGATGATTACATAGTCGGTGAGCAAGATGTGCTCAAAATTACCGTATATGATCATCCTGAACTTACCACTGTAGAGCGAGTGAGCGGTGAAGGTAAAATTACCCTTCCCCTGATAGGCGAGTTAAATGTAGCAGGACTGACTACAGACCAGACTGCAAAGAAGATAGCCTCCATACTTTCTGACGGGCTTATAGTTGACCCCAACGTATCGGTATTCGTTGTTGAGTTCAGGAGCAAGAAAACTATTATTATGGGATATGTGAACAAGCCCGGGATCTATATGTTAAGCGGTGATACAACATTACTGGAGCTGATTTCCCAGGCCGGGGGTCTCGCCAAGGAAGCAGGGGATAAGGCGACCATCAAAAGAAATTACTCAGGAACTAAAGGTGGAGAAGGAATTATCACCGTCGATCTGAAAAAGCTTATTGAGCAGGGAGATACTTCGCTCAATGTTCCCCTTATGGATGGAGACAGCGTATTCATAGCAAAAGCAGGCGTATTTTATATTACGGGCGAAATAAAAAGTCCCGCTGCCTACAAGTACGAAGATGGAATTACGTTGATCAAAGCGGTAACTATGGCCGGAGGTTTTACAGACAAGGCCGCCCCCGGCCGTATCAGGATAATACGCAAGGTTGACCGGAAAGAAAAGATAATTCAACAGGCCAAGATGGACGAACCCGTGTTGCCGGATGACATTATCATTGTCCCTGAGAGTTTTTTCTGATGATGGAAGAACAGGATATTCATCTGCGTACATATCTCAGGATTATTTTTAAAAGAAGGTATACAGTCTATACCTTCTTTGCCATAGTCTTTGCCATTACGCTGATAACTACCTTTTCGACTACGCCTGTTTACACGGCCACGACAAAGGTACTAATAGAAAAAAATGAGCAGGCCAAGGTGACTGCGAGTCCCTACTATATGGACTATGACCCTGAGTTCAACGAGACCCAGTACCAGCTGATAAAGAGCCCTTCAGTAGCTCTGAGGGTGGTGAAGATGCTCGCCCTCGACCAAAAAAGCCTGACCGCCTCTGAGGAGGAAAAAAGTGCTAATATCGTGACAGGGACGATCAAATGGTTCAGGGACCTTTTCTCTACTATCCTACATGTCGGTGGAAAGAGTCCCAGCCCTGCCCCTGTCAATACTGCCGGGGTCAAAGAGGAGGCCCTGAATCTTAAGGCCTTTCAGATCGCAAAACAGATCAGCGGTTCAATTGTTGTCACTCCTGTCAAAAACAGTAAGATTGTCAACATCAGTTATATGTCGAAAGATCCGAACCTCGCCGCGCTTGTAGGTAACGCCATAGCAAAGGCTTACATGGACGAAGTGCTTGACATAAAAATGAGTTCCTCACAGTATGCAATTAAATGGCTTACAGAAAAGGCTGATCAGGAGAGGGAAAGGCTCAACAAGTCGGAGCAGGCCCTTCAGGAATACATGAGAGACAATAATATAGCGACGCTGGAAAATAAGCTGACGATGTTCCCTGAAAAGGTGGCCGAGGTGGCAAGCAAGCTTGCTTCAATAGAGACAAAAAGGAAAGAACTGGAGACCCTCTATGCCAGGGTGAAGCAACTCGAAGGCAATCCGGAGGCTTTGGCTAGTATGCCTACCTTTGCGTCTGATCCTGCGCTGCAGTCGATCCGGGTCGACATTTCGGCAACTGAACAGAAAATCACGGACCTTAAACAAAAATACGGGCAGAAACATCCGGCCATGGTCGCTGCCATGGGAGACCTCAAGATACTGAAGGAAAAGAGGCTTGAGCAGATAAAAAGGGTCGCGGAATCAATAAAGAACGAATATGAACTTGCAAAGGCAAGCGAGGAGAATTTCCGCAGGTATGCAGGACAGACCAAGGCCGAGACCCTGAGTATCGGTGAAAAATTCATTCAGTACGGTGTACTCAAAAGGGAAACAGAGACAAGCAAGCAGCTTTTCGAAGCTATTGTTGCAAGAATCAAGGAACAGGGAATTACACAGGACATACAGACGATCAATGTCTGGGTAATGGAAAAGGCTGAAGTCCCTCAAAGCCCTACAAAGCCAAATATCTTAATGAACATACTTTTAGGTCTTATTGTCGGACTCGCCGGCGGCGTCGGGTCTGCCTTTTTCATCGAATATCTCGACAATACTATAAAGTCACCCGATGAGATTGAGACAAGGTTCAATGTCCCGGTCCTCGGCATGATTGAACTCCTGAAGCCCGAAAAGGGGGCCATAGAGGAAATAGTGCTCAAAGAACCAAGGTCTAATCTTGCTGAGAATTATAGGGTGATCAGGACGAACATACTGCTGTCATCAGCAGACAAGCATCCCAAAAATATCGTTATTGCCAGCACCTCGCCCCAGGATGGTAAAACAGCCACGGCCGTTAATCTTGCTACTATCCTGGCCCAGTCCGGGGCCCCGGTGCTCATTGTTGATGCCGACCTCAGAAGGCCGCGGATTCACAAGATCTTTGGAATCGACAACAAGGTAGGGCTGAGCACTTATCTTGCCGGAGAATCAGACATAAAGTTTGAGTCATCAAAGCATTTGGAGAATCTCAGCATTATTCCCTCAGGACCTCTGCCTCCTAATCCTTCCGAATTAGTGGGCTCAAACAGGATGAAGGAGCTTATCACCTTACTAGAAGAAAAATTTGATTTTATAATATGGGATTCACCACCCCTTTTCTCTGTCGCGGAAAGTCTGGTGCTTAGCAAGATACTCAACGGCACCATTATAGTTACCAAGGCCGGAACAACAACATATGAGGACCTCGAACGGGGGTTGAAGTCCCTCTCAGATATTGACGCCAGGTTCCTCGGGGTCGTCATCAACGGGTTTGACATGAAGGAAAGCGACAGGTATTATCACCGTTACTACGGTTACTATTATGGACCAACATATGAAAAGAGTCCAATACCGCCCAAGAACTGAGATGGGTCTGAGGGACTGTTTCGGCAGATTTTTTCAGTATCTTAGGCCTGGAAAGGGACTTGACGACCGTGTCCGGACTTCCGTATAAGCTGTTTCTTTTTACAATTATCTTCTCCCCTCTGGCCTTCGGAACGGTCGAACCCTGGTCCCTGTTTATCATGGAGTTCTCTACGTTTACAGCAATCAGCGTCATGCTTATTGAACACCTGCGTAATAAAGAAGCCCGCTTTTATGAGGTCCCGGGTATTGTCCCGCTTATGTTGCTGCTTGCATACATCTGTTTCCAGCTTATGCCGCTGCCGCCTGAAATTATCAGTGTTCTTTCTCCAGGGAGTTACGTTTTTTACAGGGACACAGTCTGGATTGCAGAGCCCGGGCAATGGGTCTCCCTCGCGATAAACAAAAAGGCGGCCCTGTCTGAGTTTTTCAGGTTCGCATCCTACGCAGGCATATATATCCTTGCAATACAGTTGCTTGCCCGGGGCAAGCTCCTAAAGAGGACTGTCACTGTCATCATTGCTTTCGGAACTTTTCTTGCTTTTTTTGCGATAATCCAGCATCTCCTGCCAAACAACCGGATCTACTGGCTTCGGGAACTGACACTGGGGGGAAGTCTCTTCGGTCCGTATGTTAACCGCAACCATTATGCAGGGCTGATGGAAATGATATTCCCTCTGACCCTGAGTCTTTTCCTCTATTACATACCCAAAATGGAACACACCTCTTTCAGAAAAAGACTTCTCGGCTTATTCAGCCATCCGCAATCCAATAAATCAATGCTCCTGGGCTTTTCAGCGGTCCTCACAGCAACATCTGTTTTTCTCAGCCTTTCAAGGGGAGGTATTGCAGGACTCGTCATGTCTCTTGTTTTATTTGGATTTCTGCTCAGGAGAAGGTCCTGGCAGAGCAGAAAAGGCCTGCTCTTTGCATCGACAATTATTGTGATTCTATATACGGTAGGATGGTTCGGATGGAAACCTATATTTGAGCGGTTCAATAATATCAGAAACGCCCAGAGCGAGATATCTGAACTCAGACTGGACATATGGAAAGACAGCCTGAACATTATCAGGGATTTTCCGATGACCGGCACCGGCTTTGGGAGTTATATCAACATATATCCCTCCTACAGGACAATAGGCACTGAGGGAACCGCTGATCACGCACACAATGATTATATAGAACTCTTTACAAATGGGGGAGTGGTCTCAGGGCTGCTGCTCCTCTGGTTTTTTGCAGCGGTACTCCTAAGATCATATCATGTCTTTCAAAGCAGAAAAGAACCTTATTCTCTTTTTCTGTACTCGGGCGTCATAACCGGAATTTTCTCCATACTCCTTCATAGCATTACGGATTTCAACCTTCAGATCGGCGCAAACGGCCTGTTTATGTTCGTGCTTCTGGGTATGGCTGTCTCTGCATCTCATACGAAAGTCCGTGAAGGAATTAACGGCACACTTCTCCGGGCTGAACATAGTTTTCCTCGAAAACGTCTTGCATTTGTGTTCTCATTTACGGTGCTTGTCCTCTGTATTGCCTTTTATGGCGGCCGTCTCGCAGGCACATTTTTGTATTCTGAAATCCGGAGAATTCCTCTTGGCAGCAAGTCAAGTACTGAGAGTCTTCTCTCAGTCAGCGATACCCTCGGCAGGGCCTCATTTTTTGATCCTCTCGAACCGCAATACCATTATATAAGGGCGTTTGCAAAGGCATTTTCCTCGGATGCTCCGGAGGCCCTCAGGGAATTTAAAGCAGCTCTCAGACTTGATCCCGCTAACAGCGTCTACCTTCAGGGTCTTGGTCTTTTTCTCGGAAAACAGGGTGGAGGAAAGAACGCTGATGCCCTTCTTAGATCAGGCACAATCCGGGACAGGACAAATCCAGACGCATACAGGCTGTATGCCGGATGGCTGGCAGAACAGGGGCGGAAGGGTGAAAGTATTGATATTTTCAAAAAAGCCATATCCCTGGAGCCGGCAAAGACGAGTGAATATATAACAGCGATGGTCCTTTTCGGACTTACTGACGAAGAAATCAGGGCTGCGATGCCGGAGCTGACTGATTCTTATATGATCTTCGCAAATTATCTTGAGAAAACCGGAAATGATAAAATGGCATCAGACGCTTACATGACAGCCCTCTCCTATGCTGTCAGTACGAAAGAGCGCTCTGCAGGTAGCTTTCATACTGTCTATAATTTTTATATGAGAAAACAGCTTTTTACTAACGCAGCATCTGTTATGGAAAAAGCAGCAGGATTTTTCCCCCGCGACCTCCGGGTCAGGCTGGGTCTTGCTCAGGCCTATGAAAAAGAGGACCTGAAGGCCAAGGCCCTTGAACAGTACCGCGTCGCGCTGGAAATAGACCCGAAAAATGCCCAGGCTAAAAAAAGGGCACTGGAACTTCAATAGCGAAATAACTTTCTTTATTGTCTCTAGCTCAGTTTTTCTTTGCGTACTTTGCGCGATCAGAAGGAGATAGGGAAGCGGGTTGCCGCGAGACTTTATTGCCTGCAGATAATTATCTTATATCGTGTTTGTGTTTTTGCCTTGCTTGGTACAATATATAGGCAAGATATACTACGACACCCGCGTTTACGATCAATACAGTAACTTTAGACCAGGTTATTCCACGCGTTATCTCTAATAGTTCAAAAGGAATGTATAAGCCGCCTGAAAGGAGGCCGAACCATTCAGCCCACTGCTTTTGCAGCCATAGGCCAATCGCTTCGACAAAGCGGACTGCCGAGTACAGCAGGGCTGCAAAGGCCATTGTCAGAAGCTGCCTGTCAGTGAGGTGATTGATCGCATCAATGAAAATGCGGGGATAGTGTCTGGCTGGATTTAAATGAAATTCTCTGACAAGCTGCTCTGCAGCCAGATGAAGGTCCCTGTGAATAAACTCAAGCAATCCAAAGCCAACAAGCAGGACCAGCAATCCTTTTACACCTTCAAAAAAGGAAACGATGTGAATACCTCTTACAGCATGTCCTTTTCTCCTAATGCTGACCATATATCTCCCAACATTGAACTGCGTTTGCTGCAAATATATATTGTAATTACCGGATTCAATTAGTAATCTACACCATTGCTATTGTTTTGTGAAGAGCTGACTATATGTCCCTCTTTTTGTTTCATAAGATATAATGAATACATATTGTCTGCGGGAGATATATAATGCAAAGAGTTGACCAGTCTACAGCAGTATGTCAGATATTCACCTACAAAGAGGGCCTGCTGTCCGGTCTGGCGCATGATCTGCGTATTAATGTTACCTCGTTTTTCATCGACCTGGGAGGTGCGGACCATTTCATCAGCGCCTGTTTCGATACCCGATCATTGCGCGTTGATTGCGCCATGGTAAATGGCAGGGAGAGGCCCGATATACTAAGTCTCAGGGACCGGGAGGACATAGACAAAAATATCATCAGAGAAGTACTGCAAACAGAAACCTACCCTGAGATTCTCCTGCTTTCTTCCTCGGTCAAAAGTCAGGAGGCGGACTATTTTGTTGCAGGCGAGCTTGTTCTGCGTGGTCTTACGCGGGAACTATCCTTTGTTGTCAGGAAAGAAAACGAGAGTCAGCACGTCGTTGATGTCAGCCTGCACCTGCCGGATTTTGGTATTAAGCCCTTCAGCGCCCTTTTTGGCGCCATCAGAATCAAACCAGATATCCTGGTACATATCGAAATTCCGGCAAACCTTGTGCCGAAGGAAGCACTGGCGTAAGAGGACGATCAGCTTATTTGGTTTTTTCATGTAAAATAAATAATAGACAATCTGCAAACTGAAAGGTGTATACATGGGCTATTACGATAGATATGAGGGGTTTTTTCCGCGCATAACCCCTGTGGTCAAATATCTGGTCATCATCAACTCCGGCATATTTTTCATCCAGCTGCTGCTGCGTCCGCAGTGGTCTGTCCTCCTTGGTCTGGTACCAGCACTTTTTTGGCGGGGCTATCTCTGGCAGCCGGTCACCTATATGTTCCTACACGGAGGAGTATTTCATGTCTTCTTCAATATGCTGGTCCTCTGGATGTTCGGTTCGACACTCGAAGCAACCTGGGGGCCGCGAAGGTTCCTTAAATTTTATTTTATCTGCGGCATAGGAGCGGGACTGCTGAATGCCGTGGTGACCCCCGGCAGCCTCATCCCGACAATCGGCGCTTCCGGGGCGATTTATGGTCTTTTGATGGCTTTCGGTATACTCTTTCCTGAACAGCTTATTTACATCTGGGGCATCTTCCCGGTCAAGGCAAAGTATTTTGTTATTGGCATCGGCGCACTTGAATTTTTGACCGCTATGAGTGCGTCACAGAGCGGCATCGCCCATTTTGCCCATCTTGGCGGCATGTTATTCGGGCTGGTCTATATGAAGTGGGCGGACTGGCAAAGGTCTGTTTCCAGATGGCAGTCCGAAAAAAAACGTGAAAGGCGTCTCAAGGTGGTCTGGGACCGCGATAAGGAAAAACGGAAACTCCGTAAGGAGATCGACGAGATCCTTGATAAGGCCGGAAGGGACGGTGTCGAGTCCCTCAGCCCCGAAGAACATGCCCGATTCAATGAATTGAGCAGGAAATTTGAGGAGCTTGAAAGAAAAGAGTAGGGGAGATAACGTGAGAGCTGATTACTGCTCGCTTAGGAGTTTCTTTCTGCTGATTCTGTTTTGCTACTCATTGCTGTTTTGCCACAGTCACTTATCCTGTCCATGGTAGAATAAAAGTAAAAGAATAGATAACGAGGTGAATTATGAAAAAGTGTCCGCGTTGCGGGAAAACCTTCAATCTTCTGCAGCGTTTTACCGGCGAAGCTAAAGAACATGTCCTTAACTGCACAGTCCCTGAGAAGAAGAAAGACCTTTCGTATCTTGCCGGCACCTGCCGCGGCTGCCCCGCCAACTGCTTTGAAAAAGGCGAATTTTCTCAGGAGGAATAATTCTCGCTGTTAAAAGTTTATGCGTTAAGTTGGTTTCCCCTTGTACCACCCAAGACGCACTTGCTTTCGCCGCTGCTTTGTTACATAATTTACTCGCTTATTGGGTTAGCTCTTGTTTGGTTCGCAACCATATTTTATAAGTACTATATTGCCCTTTAAGTTATTTAAACTATGAATCGACCAACTTGGGGAAATAGATCAACGCACGGGAAATCTTATATTGACAGATTCGCTAGACATGCAAAAAAGTATACGAATCCTTTTAAAGGAGGATAATTATAGGAGGTTCATACTCCTACTTCTCTTTGTAAGTGTTATATGCTGCTATTGGGAAGTTCTCGTCAAGCCATATGCTTTTTCGGATGACTATGTGTTCTTTTATACTGCGTCGCTGACTGGGGGATTGGTTGATCCGTCGATGATCATCTTTGGAAGACCCCTGGACTTTTATCTCCTGCAGGGTGCCTTTTCTCTTTCTCACAAAATTGGAGATTTACGTTATGTCAGGCTCATAGGTATATCGGGGATCGCGCTGGTGGCCTGTCTGCTGAATGACATGTTATTAAAGCTTGGCTGGAAAAGGCTGTCCGCAGCCTCCACCGCATTTATTATATGCACACTTCCGTCATTTCAGGTTTTTGCTGCATGGGCTGTAGCAGCTTTCTATCCTCTTGCGATTTGTGCCTCACTCATGTCGGCATCTCTTGCAGAAAAGGGATACAAAAAATTATGGGATTCCCGCAAATTGTTTAATGTCGTTGGGGCAATTGTCCTGACGGCAGGAGCGGCGATGATTTATCAGCCGACTGCACTCTATTCTTGTGTAGCCATTGTTATATTTCTGCTGGCTGAGAATACTGCCGCCGGCGGATTCGTGAGGCGTCTTCTCTGGCATCTCTCGATACTACTTTCAGGGCTTGGTGTCGCTTTCGCACAACTTAAGTTTATGCAATACCTATCTCCAGTCCCGCCCGCTACCGACCGTTCACGTCTTGCAAATAACGTTTTGGAAAAGATCGTGTGGTTTTTGAAAGAACCACTCACAAACTCTTTAAATCTCCATCAGCTTTTTCCACTTCGGTACTTCACGTACGGATGTGGTTTTATTATTTTAACTGGCCTTTTTTTGTCGGTTAGAGGGCGAGTGCTTAAAAGGTTGTTTCTTATTATGATTTTTCTAAGTTTGATTCCCCTTTCCTATCTGCCGAATCTTATTATCGCTGAGAGCTGGCCAGCCTATCGCTCTTTGGTTGCGTTAGGCTCTCTGGTCGCGTTATATGCAGTTATTGCATTGAGAGGATACACACAATTTTTGGGAGACCGACTGCGAGAAACACTATTCAGCAGCATATTAGTAGTCGGGGCTATAGCATGTGGTATCAGCGCATCACATAACGTGCATGTCTATTTCGTTTGTCCCCAACTCGCAGAACTACAATTTATTCGTGATCGTCTGTCAGAATACGATTCTTCGCATATCAAACGAATATGTCTTGTAATGTCCTCTTGGCGGGACCATATTGCCCCAGGACTTCGCTATGACGAATTTGGAGTTTTAACCTCAAGCACAAGCAATGGCGCTGCTCAAGCTATGGTTTATGCCGTCTTTAAAGAGTGGAACCCATTATTCGACCCATTACAGGCCGGCCTTTTGGATAGATGCCAAGAAGGGAATATCCCATCTGGAAGAGAGGACACCATAGTATTGGACATGAGAGATATGAGAAACATCAAGTGTAATTGATGACTATAAAAATTATACTTCCGGTTGTATAACGTTTCTCAATAAATGATTGTCTTGTACCCCGTTATAATTTGGTACCCCTCCACCGATTAAAACATTCCGATAAAGACAATGCCTTACGATTGTTTTTCTGCAACATAGTACTGCCAGTATTCTTCAGAGTTTCATATTTTTGAAACGCGTTTAATTGGAGGTGTATCAGGCAGCCATCAAAGCCTGAAAATCTTGCCTGGGAGAGAGAGTATGCCAAAGTACTACGGGCATGTTAAATGGATAGCGAGCGATATTCCCCGTGGTCTTGCCGGAGGGAGTCTTCAATGTTGTCTGCTCATGCTTCGCGGAGTACTTAGTAGTAGCAGAATGCCAGAACTCCCGCTATAAAATATTGCTGCCCTGTTTAACCGCCATATTTTCCTTCCAGAAAATTCCTGGCATATGTTTCTATCTTTGTATCATCGTGAAGCAGCGCGTCGAGCTGCCTGGTATAGCCGATGAGTCTTCCCAGCTGGTTAAGCACATGCTCCATATCACTCTTTTGGACATTGGCAAGCCTGCCAATAATAAGGTCGCCTTTGATATTGATATTGAACCCGAATTCCTTCAGTATGTCTGCTATAAGCTGTACCCTTCTTGAGCGCTTTGCAATGTCAGTAGCTCCTCCGACAAAACGGAAATAAATATGATTGTTTTTTGTATTTTCACTGCAATAGCAGTCAATCATGTTGAAATGATACCCTAACCTGAGGCTGAGGTTTACATACTCTTTTGACGCAATAGCAATATTGTACACTACGTGGTCGTTTGTGCCTGAGGTTATATCAGGCATGTTCATCATGCTTGACATAAAGTCGCCGACACGCAAGGACGTTATCTCAGACTGCCAAACTCCGGGGTAGGTCATTCCCCTGAGTATTTCCAGAAGCGGTACTGATGCAATCTGATCAAGCGAGGCACGACCTGGTTTTTCATCAACGGCCAGGCCGCCTCCGATATCAATTACCACGATCCCCAGAGGAACAGGCAGATTCAATTTTACTGCGGCGTGTCTTTTGAGCATATCGCTTCCATAACGGGCGCGGTTGACAAGCTCTGCCACTGCTTTTTCATGGATGAACCGCAGGATATCGTGCATGGTCCTGCAGCCCTCCGGGGTGAAATTGTCCATCAGCGGATCAATAAGATTAAGCGGAGAAATGTATCTGAGTATATATCTTTTTTTCCTGAACTCATAAATATCGTCCATACTGACGGAATTTGCCTCAGCCTGTTTCAGTATTTCCCTGTTTATTCCTTCATACACTGCCGAATGCCCTTCGTCCTCTGCCTCTACTGTTATTTCCTGTCCGTGCTTAAGGATTCTTGAAGCGTCACCTGCATTTACAATGGCAGGCACCCTGAATTCCCTGCAAAGGGAAGACATGTGGCTTGTAGGGGTGCCGATATCAGTGATAATGGCTGAGGCATAGGGAATGGCCCGGATAAACTCCGAGGAATCATTTCGCGCAACCAGGACAGCCCCTTCAGGAAAATTCTCCAGGTCCTCCATCCTTTGCAAAACAAAAACCCTGCCGGCGCCGGCGCCTTTTTGAATTACTGTCCCCTTATTTTGCATAAGCGCGTTCAAAGGCTTCAGTCCTGCCGGCCCTCCCTGTTTTTCTGCTATGCGTTTTTCATTTTTTGCTATAACTCTCAGCGGCCTTGCCTGTAAAATAAATATCGTTCCATTTCTGTCAATTGCCCATTCGACATCAACGGGCTTCCTGAAGTATTTTTCAATGAGGAGCACCTGCCCGGCAAGCTCCAAAACCTGTTCATCTGTAAGCGAGCTTTTCCCGGTCATCTCATCGGACAGCTTAACAAAATCTGTTCCACCGTCAGTTTTCCGGCGACCATGTAAGTCTTGTTCCCTATTTTTTTATCTGCGAGCAAAGGCGGTGACTGCTTACTGACAACATACATATCAGCGTCCACCTGGCCCTCAACAACGGCTTTGCCCAGACCCCAGGTTGAGTTTATTATCAGGTTTTCATTGCCCATTGTCGGATCCGCCGAGGGGTCTGTTGAATATGCTACCCCGCTGACTGCCGCATCCACCATGACTAAACAGCAGACAGCCATCTTTGCGGTCCTTATGTC
>CAWDEY010000022.1:0-164198 GCA_963801505.1 uncultured Nitrospira sp. | reverse complement strand
TGAGGTCCGGAAGAAATTCGGGATCTCTTTCAGGTGACAGCCTTTTTGGGTCCCGGGAACATATGGGAGAACGTAGGCTTTGGGCTTATGCGGCAGAAAAAAATGAAGCTTAAAGATGTTAAGGAAATTGCGATAGAAAAGCTAAAAATGGTAGGATTAGTCTAAGTGAAAGTTTCTTTCCGGCGGAATGAAGAAAGGGTGGTATCAGCCAGACCGGCTTTCCCCTGGAATCGACGGAGATTATTTTTTCAGTGACGAAAACGACGAGATAAAAGCGGACATAGTGGAGGTCATGTTGGTATGGGAGCGAGGTTTGTTTGAAGGCGGGGATTTCAAATATCTCTTTGTCACGCTCACCAAAATATCGATAAATCAAGATGCGTAAAAAAATCGGAGAGATACTCCTTGAGGCAGGCAATATAAGGTCTGAGGACATACAAAAGGTCCTTGATATACAGAAGGCCGAGGGTATGAAACGAAGGTTTGGCGAGATCCTGATGGAAGAAGAAGGTGTTGCTGAAGGAGATATCTTCAGTGCCCTCTCTACGCAGTTTGATATGCCGCTTATTGCTATGGAAGATTTCCCCGAGACACTCCCTTTTGAAAAGATTTCCTTTGATTTTCTTGAGAAGAACCTTATTTTGCCTCTTGAATTAAAAGGTAATAATCTTAAAATAGCAACCGGGGACCCGACTAATATTGAGGCGCTTGAGTCTCTAAAGGCTTCCTATGAATATGTTGTCACTGTTGTTCTTGCCGTAAAATCTGAAATGCTACAGCATCTTCATCTTCTTCATGGCTCAAGAAGCGCTGTAATGCAGAGGCTGATAGAGGACACGGCTGAAGACGAGCTCTCAGGGACTGATCTCTCAGGAGAGATAAGCCACCTGAAGGACCTTGCGCAGGAAAAGGGGATCATACAACTGGTGAACCTTCTGATGGGAAATGCTGTAAATGATAGGGCCAGTGACATACATGTTGAGCCTGGTGAATACAATGTCAGGGTGCGCTACAGGATTGACGGCCTGCTCTATGAAAAAGAGACCCTTCCTGTGAGGATGTATTCCGCTGTCATATCCAGAATAAAACTGCTTTCACAGATGAATATTGCAGAGAGAAGGCTTCCTCAGGACGGCAGGATAAAGGTGACGTTCTCCGGCAAGACCATAGACATAAGGGTATCGACAATTCCTACGATATTCGGCGAGAGTGTCGTAATGAGGCTTCTTGACAAAGAGACTTCGTTTATCACGCTTGAAGAGATAGGCTTTGACCGGTCGCTTCTTGATATTTATGAGGATGTCATACTGAAGCCTTACGGCATGATACTGATTACAGGACCTACAGGCAGCGGCAAGTCCACTACGCTCTATGCCTCTCTGGCAAGAATCAACACACCGGACAAGAAGATCATAACAGTAGAAGAGCCGGTGGAATACCTGATGCAGGGCATCACTCAAATACAGGTCAGGCCGAAGATCGGACTTACCTTTGCCACTGGTCTCAGGCATATTGTCAGGCAGGACCCTGATGTAATAATGGTCGGCGAGATACGTGACATGGAAACCGCCAATATCGGGATCCATGCTTCGCTTACAGGGCATCTCCTCTTCAGCACCCTCCATACCAATGATGCACCCGGGGCGATTACAAGACTTATGGACATGGGCGTCGAAAACTATCTCGTTGCTTCCACACTGATATGCGTGATGGCCCAGAGGCTTGTCAGGAGAATATGCCAGCACTGCAAGGAGAAACAGGATGTCTCAGAAGACATTTTAAAGAGATTTGACAGCAGCGTAAAAGAAGTCTGGAAAGGGAGCGGATGTGAGAAATGTTCCGGCACCGGATACAGGGGCAGGGTCGGTATCTTTGAAGTACTGCCTGTAGGGAATGAAATCAGGGACCTTGTCATGCGGCGCGCCACAGTGAAAGAGATCAAAGACAAGGCCATCGCCCTTGGGATGAGAACACTCAGACAGGACGGCATAGAAAAAGTGAAAAAAGGGCTCACCACTATAGACGAGGTCCTTCGTGTTACCCAGGTGGAAGTGTGACAATAGTGAAAGGTAAAAAGTTAAAAGAAATAAAGCATGGCTTTAAACCTTTCACTTCTGAAAGGGGCATTGCTCTGATGATGGTTCTCTGGGTCTTGGTCCTGCTGAGCATCATATCCCTGAATTATTTCAGTTCAAACAGATGGAATATAGCCGGCACGAGGAACTTCAAAGAAGAGACACTTTCCTATTATATGGCGATGTCGGGGTATCAGGAGGCAGTCAACTATATACTCTCGGATAAAGACCAAACTATCGATTTTATAGACAATGAAGGGAACTTCTGGACAGATACCGATGAAAAAACACAGCCGGTAACAGGTTTGCGAACAACAGAGGACGGAGGAGAGATTGAGATAAAGATCCTTGATGAAAATTCCCGGATTAATATCAATTATGCGGATGGAGTGCGCCTTAGAAACCTTTTTTTATGGGTAGGCATTCCCGATGACGCAATAACAGTGATAAATGATTCTATTCTGGATTGGAAAGACGCGGACGACGAAACTCACCTGAGTGGCGCTGAGTCTGACTACTACGAAGGGCTGGCAGATCCTTATAAAGCAAAAAACATGCTCTTTGACGTGCCTGAAGAATTGGCCCTTGTTAATGGGATGCTGCCTGAATATTTCAAGGACAATGGCGATGGGAAAGCTTTGCTGAATTTAATAACTACCTTTGGCAGTAATAGCATAAGTATCAATACTGTCTCAAGAGAGGTAATGCAGATATTAGGATTTAATGATGACGAAATAGAAGCTGTAATGAAGCAGAGGACCAGGGAATCAGGGGGGTTCAGGTTCGTGCCGCCGGAGTTTGCAGCCAGGGGGACAAATGCGATCGCCACGCAATTTTTCAGGATTGAGGTGCTCGCCAGACAGAAGAACAGCAATCGGGCAGTAAAGATTGTCGCGGTCCTAAACAGAAAACCCGATCCGTCAGGATATAAAGTCCAGACAGTTTATTGGAGAGAAGATGCCGAAAATATTAGGGGTTAACATAGATTCCGGAAGTCTTAATGCTTCCCTGGTAGATTCTACATTCAGATCAGTGAAGCATATTAAGACAGTGAGAGCGGTCCTTCCCGAAAACAAGGATGAGAGAAACACAGTGATGGCTGCTACTTTGACGAATTGGCAGAAAGAGTATATGCCTAAAGGCGCGGTGATCGGTCTGACGCTGCAGCATTTTTCCTGGAGGACCATCGAGATGCCATCGATGAAAAGAGCGGATATGCACAAGGCCCTCTTATTTGAACTCGAAAAATATCTGCCACTGCCGGTGGACGAATATATGTATGATTTTATAGTCACGGGAAGTGGAAAAACAGGTCCCAATATGTCAAAGATTCTGGTCTTCTCAATAAAAAAAGAGATCCTGAACGCTTTATTGAAAATCGTAAAAGAGGCCGGGATGGAGATACTTTCCGTGAGGTGCAGCACAATTGATATTTTATCTGGTGTTAAGGACATCTCCGGAGAGAAAAAGCTGGAAGGTATCTTTGTGAACTCAGCAGATGATGCATATGAGATAGCTGGTCTGCATGATTCAATGCCGGTATATATTAAAAGGGTCCCCAAAGTTGCTGAGGTGAAAGATGAGATAGAAGGGCTTGCCATGAGCTATCCGGGGCGTGTGTACGTCGCAGGTCCAATTGAACAGTCTGTTACCGGCAATCTTGATTGCAGAAAGTTTCAGCTTCTCACTCCCGATCTGCTCGCAGCATCTTTTGTTAAGAAGACATTTTTTAATCTTAATTTTCTTCCGTATGAATTTGAAAAACCCAAAAAAGATTATTATCCTTACATGATAGGCGGTCTCGCTGCTGCCACTATTCTGGTTTTTTTCCTTACAGGTGTAATAACCTGGTATAAAGACAGGCTTGCTGCAGAGAGGATTGAAGCAAGGATAGTGACTATTAAGGGCAAGGCCTCGGGTATGATAGAAGCGCAGAGAAAGATAGACCTTCTGCAGAATGACAGGAAGGTATTGACAGACTTCCTCAACAGGAGTAACCGGCCGATCAGGCTTTTGAGCACGCTGAGCAAGACACTGCCCGTCAAGGCGTGGCTTATCAATCTCTCTATTGACGATAAGGGAAAAGTGGAGGTCGAAGGTTTTTCCCCCATGACCGCTGACCTCATTGTGGCACTGGAGAAATCCAAGGCCTTTAAAAATATCTCATTCTCTGCCCCTATTATTTCAAAAGACAAGGTAGAAAGATTTGCCTTAAAAATGGAGGTTGAGGGATTTTGAGAAAAAACAGGTATCTTATCCTTGCATTGCTCTGTATCTGTTCTGTATATCTGTTAGATACATATTTTCTGACGCCTGCAACAGAGAATTACCGTGAGGCCCTGGCTAAAAATTACAAAACGCTTCAGCGGTATGAATATGTTGTAAAAGGAACAGGGGCCACGGAAGAGGCGCTCAAGACCCTTACCAATGATATGAAGAATCTTGAAAAAAGACTTATTACGGAAAAATCTGATTTTCTGGCTTCTGCGAAAATGCAGAGTGAAATTTCCGGACTAACAAACAAGACAGGCCTTAATGTGGCCACTATACGACCCATGAGTGCGGTGAAGCTGAACGGTTATCGTATAATCCCGTTATATTTTGAAGGAAATGGCGATATCAAACAGGTGAGCGAATTCCTGAAATTGGTTGAAGCTGATCCTTTGATGCTGAAAATTGATAAACTGTCGCTTAATGTAACCAATATGCAGAATACGGATGATCTGAAGTTTAAAATACAGATATCGGGCTTGAGCAAGCTATGATAAGAAAATATTTTATGCTTGCAGCCGTCCTTTTCCTGTTTCTTTTTACTCTCTGGAATTTTTATTCTGAGGCGCTGGTTTATGACCCGATGTCCGTAATTTCACTAAAACAGCGTAAATTACAGGAGGCAAAGGCGAGCGTATCCACATACAGCCCCGCCTGGAGCAGCGATATAACGGAAAAAAATCTCTTTAGTCCCAGAAGGGCCCCAAAGCCACCGCCACCGCCGCCGCCACCACCACCACCACCGCCGCCACCGCCGCCGCCAAAGAGGCCTGAACTCTCACTCAGTGGTATTGTTCAGAATCCATCCGGTGAGTTTGTCGGGTATCTTGAGATAGACAAGGCAATGACGGTACCTATAAGAAAAGGCGATAAAATAAAAGACATTGAAGTCGTTGATATAACTGCACGGAAAGTTATGTTAAAATGGATGGGTGAAAATATAGACATGAGTATCGAACATGTAAAAACAATAGAAAGCCCGACGACTGTAAGGCGAAATCCTGCAGGGGCAGCGTTCCAGCTGCCTCAGCGTCCTGCAGGGAGCCAGCAGCCTGCGGTCAGGACTCTAAATCGGTTTAGGCGGGCCCCAGGTGAGTAGGAAACTGACACCCGTATTATGATCATACAAAAACATATAGACAAGTTGAGGACGATAAAATGAAATTTAAACTGTTTACCCCTTTAGGTAAGACCATCGAGGAAGCTGGCGGACATCACTTTATGCGTCCAATGGTTGTCAATAGCCGCCGTCAACTCATGCTGTTAAAAATTGTAAAATCTCTGACAGGGCTCGCACTTTTTGTTCTTTTTTTATTCGTGACTTCCTGTGCCCCGAAACAGGCGATAAAGCAGGAGGAGCCGCCTGTGACAGCTCCTGAGGAGAAAGCACAGCCCGCTGATATGGGTCAGAAGAAGGAGCTAAATGAGAAGAAGCCGGCACCCGTTGTTGAGAAAAAGGCCGAGGAGCAATATGTTATGCTCAACTTCGAAAACGCTGACCTGGCTGTCGTTATCAATACTATCAGCGAGATGCTGAAGATAAATTATATTCTTGCGCCTGGAGTGACCGGCAAGATCACGATACAATCGCAAAATAAGGTGCCTTTGAGCGAACTGTTTTCAACCTTTCAGACAATACTTGAGTTCAACGGTTTTACCGCGATAAAGGACGGCAGCTTTTACCGTATTGTGCCAATTGATACTGCAAAACAGCAGCCTGTGAAGATAGACTCCGGCAAGAAACTGGAGACATCCAAGGACTCGAGCTTCGTTACCCAGCAGATCCCCCTGGAATATGTAAAGGCCAGTGATGCTGTCAATGTCTTAAGAAACCTTATGCCGCGGGGGACTGACATCATTGTCTATGAACCCTCAAACATGCTTATAGTTACATCTTCTCCATCAGGCATTGTAAAGACCATGAAGCTTCTTGAGGCCATAGATATACCTTCTACTGAGCGCGAATCAATAAAGACCTTTGTCTATTATGTGGAAAACGGGGAGGCAAAGAATCTCGCCTCAATACTCAAGAACCTTTACGGGAAGCAGAAGTCGGATACCAGATCCATTACACCAACACAGCCTAAAACACAGCCTACCCTCCTCAGGACACCGGCGCAAACTACGCCTCAACCAGCAGCAGCGCCTCCGTCCGGAGCTACTGTTTTGGAAGGTGTTGCCGGCACCATAGAAGGAGATGTTGTTTTTGATTCATACGACGCTATAAATGCGTTGATCATAAAGTCAACTCCAAGGGCCTATCTCACGCTCCTCGATACTATTAAAAAGCTCGATACACAGCCCAAACAGGTCCTAATAGAGGTGCTGATAGCAGAGGTTACCCTGAGCGATGACACACAGATCTCGGTCTGGAGTGGGTCTTAAAGGGGCACAGTCGCGCCTTTAACAAAGAGCGTTGATTATATAGCTGGAAATGCACAAAAACCTGCAAATCTTTTTGGTACTACCACTACTTCTACCGATACTACCGGATACTACAACTACCACCAATCTTTCTACGTTTGTTCCTGTTGTGACCGGGGGACTTTTTGCCAATGTCATTAACTCTTCAGAATTCAATATCCTGATAAACGCTGCAGCTACCAATGGTAATGTTAAAAATGCTTGCAAGCCCGCATATACTGGCGCTTGACAATAAAGAGGCGAAGATCGAGATAGCTGACGAGGTGCCAGTTGCCTCCACCATATCCCAGCCCCAGACAACAACAGAGCTTACTACATCTCAGATCCAGTTTAAGTCAGTAGGTACCATACTCACCGTCACCCCGACGATCAATGAAAAAAAGCAGGTGACCCTGAAGATATCACAGGAGGTGAGTCAACTTGGAGATACGACCGTCTAAATTGCTGGACAGGATTACACGGGCTTTAAGACAAGAAAGGCCAATACTACCGCGATTGTGCAGGACGGACATACCCTGGTGATCGGCGGGCTTATTTCTGAAACAAGCAATAAGTCGAGTGCTGGTATTCCGTCTGTTGAGTCGAATACCGGTGCTTGGCGCTCTCTTCGGTTCAACCAAAGATATCGGGACGCGACACGGAACTGATACTCCTGGTCACCCCTCATGTTGTCGGCAATCAGGAAGAGGCTGATGCGCTGACAGAGGAATACTCAACCAAGGTCAAAAGCCTCAAGAGGATTATAGAGGAACGTTCGAAAAAGAAGGATGAAAAGGTTGATCAGGCTGATATCCATATCCATGAAACCTCTTACGATTCTAAAATAGAGGAGAAGCAAAAGCAGGCCGAAGAGCAGGAAAAGATCAGGCAGGCTGAAGAGACGAAGAGACAGGCAGCAGAACAGGCGAGGATCAAACAGGCCGAAGAGATGAAGAAGCAGGCAGCGGAGCAGGCGAAGATCAAACAGGCCGAAGAGATGAAGAAGCAGGCAGCAGAGCAGGCGAAGATAAAGCAGGCTGAAGAGATGAAGAAGCAGGCCGAAGAGCAGGCGAAGATCAAGCAGGCTGAAGAGATGAAGAAGCAGGCAGCGGAACAGGCGAAGATCAAGCAGGATGAAGAGACGAAGAAGAAGGCGGCAGAACAGAAAAAGATCAAGCAGGATGAAGAGACGAAAAAGCAGGCACCGGGGCAGGTACCGTTTACGCTGCCTACAAATGAGCATAAGTCAGGCTTTATGCTCCAGGAGAATTAGCCCACTTTATTCATGAACTTTCGTATAATGAGGGGCGCACAGTATTTTCGCTCATTCTCGCTGCGCTCCGAGGCTTTTGCCTCTTTATTAATCATAAACATGCCGCAGGAATATCTGCAAAAAAATCCGCTCAAATACTATACCCTGCCTCATTCCATTTTGTGTTACTTAAAATTTATGAATAATACGGGTTAGATTGAGAAAGGTTATTTATAGTAAATCTGTCAGTCTGTCCTTATTGTGATTCCGTTATTCGGAATAAAGCAGAATCCACAGAGACGCAGAGATTACAGAGTAAAATCAAGGAGTTACTGTCAGGATAGGGGCAACCAAATTGGTCAGTCCCCTGTTTGCCTCAAACCCGCGTTTTCTCAGCGTCTCTGTGCCTCCGTGGTGAATGAACTGCCGTTTTTAGAGTTATTCAAAATAAAGCAGTTCTTCAAGGGTTATGAGCACTGACCCGGACAAAGAAGTGAGGTTATACCCTCCTTCCAGAGAAAAAATACAAGGGATGTTTTTCTTTGAGGACAAAATCCCTCTGACAATATTCCTTATACCCTCATCTGTTACCCTGAGGCCTGCGAGAGGGTCTTTGACGTGAAGGTCATAACCGGCAGACACCAGTATTATGTCAGGACCGAATCTATTGACCAGACCCGGAAGGATGTCCTGGTAAGCTGCAAAAAAATCCTTGTCCCCTGCGCCGGAAAGCATTGGTATGTTGTAGGTATATCCATTGCCTTTACCTCTGCCCCTTTCTGAATCGCTGCCTGTCCCGGGATAATGCGGATATTGGTGGGTGCTGAAGTAAAATACTGAGTCATCTTCCTCGAAGATATGCTGCGTGCCGTTGCCGTGATGGACATCGAAATCAATGATGAAGACCTTCCGGTATCCGGATTTCTGCGCATACCTGGCGCCCACAGCTACGTTATTGAATATGCAGAAACCCATGGCCCTGTTGGCCTCTGCGTGATGTCCGGGAGGCCGGACAGCGCAAAAGGCCCTTTCAATGATTCCAGTCCTGCAACCTTCAATCGCCTCAATTACAGCTCCTGCGGCAAAGAGCGCAGCCTCCACAGAATTTTTTGAAATAAAAGTGTCAGGGTCATAATAACCTGTGAATTTGATGACTTCTTCAACGTACGAACTGGTATGGACAGCGAGAATGTCTGCCAGGGCGGCCTTGCAGGGCTTTATGTAAAGGGGCTTGTCCCTCAAATCAGATTGTTTCAGGACATTATTTATTGCTATGAGGCGCTCAGCTGATTCGGGATGACCTGAGGGCATCTCATGGAGGAGAAAGATATCGTCGTATATGTAGCCGACCTTTTTCATGACATGATTTTATCACGGGATTTAAGAAAAAGGAAAAAAAGGGCAGGGGTTCTCCTGCCCTTTTAAATAGAAATTGATAATTATCTAAAACAGTCCGGATACCTTTCCTGTTTCCACATCAACGTCGACCCTCCTGAAGGCAGGATTGGAACTTGTCCCGGGCATGAGACTGATCGTCCCTGCACAGGGGCAGAGGAACTTGGCGCCGGAGTATATCAGGATGTCCCTGATGGGAAGGGTCCAACCCTTGGGCACTCCCTTGATTGTGGGGTCATGAGAGAGGCTCAGGTGAGTTTTGACCATCATGGTGGCGTAGTCGGCATACTGGGGGTCGTCTTCCAGCATCTTGGCCTTTGCTTCAGCTTCCGGCAGCCAGGATACCCCGTCAGCGCCATATACCTCTTTGGCGATGAGGGCAACGCGGTCGCGCAGCTTCATCTCCAGAGGGTAGAGGAACTTGAAGTCGTTCTTGTCATTACACGCGTCGATGACCGCATCTGCCAGCTCCAATGCTCCCTCACCACCCTTAAGCCAGTGCTGTGATTCAGCGCAACGTGCTCCGGCAGCTTCGGCAGCCTTCTTGACCACCGCTACTTCAGCATCCGTATCCGTGTAAAAACGGTTTACGCAGACCACGGGGTTTATGCCTGATTTGCGGATAACATTGATCATGTGGACCATATTTGCGCAGCCCTTTTCTACCAGAGCAATATCTTCCCTGGTGTACTCATCGGCAAGGGGCTTGCCCGCCACAACCTTTGGCCCGCCGCCGTGCATCTTCAGGGCGCGGACAGTAGTAGTTAGAACTGAGACGTGCGGTTTCAGGCCGCTGAAACGGGACTTGACGTTCCAGAATTTTTCAAAACCGATGTCAGCTGCAAAGCCGGACTCGGTGACATGGTAATCAAACAGCTTCAGTCCTACCCGGTCGGCGATTATGGAGGACTGCCCTACAGCAATGTTGGCAAAAGGCCCGGCATGGACAAAGCAGGGGTTGTATTCAGCCGTGCACATGAGGGTGGGGTTGATTGTATTGCGCATGAAGGCGGCCATGGCATTGCCGACTTCCAGATCGCCGGTGGTAACAGGTTTGCCGCTCTTGTCAAAGGCAACTGTGATATTATTCAAGCGTTGTTTCAGGTCAGCAAGGTCATTGGCTACCGACAGGATGGCCATGCACTCAGAGCCTACGGCAATGCCGAATTTTGACTGCATCATAAAGCCGTCCTGCCGCCCGCCGATGCCGATGATGATATTGCGGAGACTTTGTGCACAGAAGTCCATGATCCAACCCATCTCCACGCGAGTAGGGTCGATGTCGAGCCGCCTCATCTTGGTGAGACGCTGCAGCTGCTCGTCATTATAGTTACGCTCGTGCTGCATCCTGGAGGTCATCGCCACCATGGCCAGGTTATGGGCGTTCATGATGTCGTTGATATCGCCGGTGAGCCCAAGGGAAAACTCGGTCATGGGAATCAGCAGTGAGTTGCCGCCGCCCGCGGCAGTACCTTTAACGTTCATGGTGGGTCCGCCGGAGGGCTGCCGCAAAGCCCCGCCAACGTTAACTCCTCTTTTGCCCAGACCTTCCATCAAACCGCACGAGGTGGTGCTTTTGCCTTCACCCAAAGGGGTGGGGGTGATGGCGGTCACTTCAATATACTTGCCGTCAGGGTTGTTTTTGAGACGGTTGATGACTTTTAGAAAGTCAATCTTGGAGAGGCGGCCCATGGGCAGCATCTCGTCTTTTTGCAGTCCAAGCTTTTCGCGCCATTGTTCCGGGGTTGGCATATTCTTTTCAGCTTCTTCTGAAATCTGCCAGTCGGCCATTTTAGTTGCATCATACGGCATAACAGTTCCTCCTAAAAAATTATTTTTAAAAAATACTACTGACTAATTAGAGTCTGTCCTTGAACTACGCAAGAAACTGAGAAGGCTCCCGCAAGTGAAACGCGTCGGGAATCCTTCTATAAAGCCATCGGAAAGATTCCGGAGAAACCGGAATGACAAACAAATGGCAAAATACCTGGTTTATACAAAAACAATAAACATCCGTGTAAACCCTAATAACTGATCAGGGCATTCAGAAATTTATCATTCATGCGTCTTACATTCATGCACATAACGAGCGCAAGCTTTTTCAGGATCTTGAAGGCTATGGGAGAAATCTCTTTTTCCAGTTTATCGAAATCTTCCTTGCCAATGAGAAACAATTCGGTATTTTCACTGGCGATGGCAAAGGCCTGGTGTTTTCTGTGTTCAAGGATGGAGAGCTCTCCAAAAAAATGTCCTTTGGTAAAGACCGCGAGCGTCTGCTTCCAGCCGTCAGAGGTGACTTTTGCAATTTCAACCTTGCCGGTCTTTATGAGATACAGCCCCTTTGTGACTTCTTTTTCGTTGAAGATATATTCACCTTTTTTGAATTTCAGCTTCCGGATAATTTTTGATATTTTGGCAAGTTCCTGATCATTAAGGTCTTCAAGAAGGGTTTGTTCTTTCAGCATTTTGCTCATGATCTTTCTCCTTATAAATTGGCCGGCTTAACTTTTTTATGTCCTGCTTTTTCAGCAACCGGTTCTATCCTGACAGCACAGACTTTTAATTCCGGTATTTTGCAAATGGGATCGAGTTCAGCGCTCGTTAATATATTAGCAGCGGCTTCTTTGTAATGGAAGGGAATAAATACCATGCCTTTTGAAGGCTTGTCCGAGATAAGGGCTTTTAACGTGATATTTCCTCTCCTGGAAGATACTTTCAGCAGGTCGCTATTTTGAATGTTCAGTTTCTTTGCATCCTCAGGGTTAATTTCAATGTATGGCTCAGGGGCGACTTTATTCAATGCATATACTTTTCTTGTCATTGAGCCGGTGTGGTACTGGAACAGCTGCCTTCCGGTTGAAAGAATAAAGGGATATTCCCTGTCCGGCAGCTCTTTTGAAGGGGTGTATCTGACCTCTGTAAACGCTGCTTTACCTCTCGGGAAACCGCCTTTAAAGAGATACTGAGTGCCTGGATGGTCCGGTGTGGGACAGGGCCACTGGAGTCCTGAGGATTCTATCCTGTTGTAAGTTATGCCTGCGACAGCCGGCCAGAGCTGGCCTATTTCCTGAAAAACTTCCTCGATAAAATTGTAATTCATTTCAAAGCCCATACGTTTGGAGAGGTCGAGAATAATAGCGGAATCTTCTCTTGCATCACCAGGAGGATTTACGGCTTTTCTGACTCTCTGGAGTCTTCTTTCCGTGTTTGTAAAGGTACCTTCTTTTTCAGCAAAACAGGTCGCCGGAAGGACTACGTCGGCGAGTTCAGCTGTCTCAGTCATGAATATGTCCTGTACCACGATGAAGTCGAGGTTCTTAAAGGCCTTTACAGCATGGTTCATATCAGGGTCGCTCATTACTGGGTTCTCGCCCATTATATAGAGCGCCTTTAATTTGCCTGCTTCAGCTGCCAGGGTCATCTCTGTTGCTGTAAGCCCTGGTTTGTCGGAAAGCTCAACACCCCAGGCTGTCTCAAACTTGTCCTTTATGGATTCTCATGTCAACTTTCTGGTAACCCGGGTACTGGTTGGGGATACAGCCCATGTCAGTAGCTCCCTGTACATTGTTCTGACCCCTCAAAGGATTGACCCCTGTGCTTTCCTTGCCAAGATTTCCTGTCATTAATGCCAGATTGGCAATGGCAAAGACATTCTGTGTGCCGTGGGAATGCTGGGTAATGCCCATGGTGTAAAAAATTGCAGGCCTTTTCAGCCTGACCGTATAAACGTGCGGCCTCAATAATGTCCTTTTTAGGAACACCGGTAATTTTCTCGGCCTTTTCAGGGGTGAAATCCTCTATCCCTTTTTTAAATGTATCAAAGCCCTCAGTCCACTCGTTTATAAAACGTTTATCTGTCAGTTTTTCTTTTAAAATGACATGCATGATTCCATTGAGCAGTGCGACATCTGTTCCCGGGCTTATGCTGCATCCACAACGTAGAAAACCTGACAAGGTTAATCTTTCTAGGATCAGCAATAATTATTTTTGCGCCGTTTTTTACCGCCTTTTTCATCCGCAGTCCCACAATAGGATGGGTCTCGGTAGTATTGGAACCGATCACGAAAATCACGTCATTGTTTTCTATCTCCGGAATAGAATTGGTCATCGCCCCTGAGCCGAATACTGTGGCCAGACCGGCCACGGTAGCGCTGTGTCAATACCTGGCGCAGTGGTCGACATTGTTGGTACCCACCGCAGCCCTGATAAATTTCTGAAACAGGTAATTCTCTTCGTTGGTGCATCTTGCAGAAGAAAGGCCTCCGATAGCATCAGGACCGTTTTTGGCCTTGATCTTTTTGAGCCTTGACTCGATCAGGTCAAGTGCCTCGTCCCATGTCGCCTCCCTGAAACGGCCTTTTTCTTTTATGAGCGGCGTCTTCAGTCTTTTAGGGTCGTTTATAAAGCTGTAACCAAAGCGGCCCTTGGGGCAGAGCCAGCCCTCATTGAGTGTGTCCTCTTTGGAGGAAACGCGGATAACTTCATTGTGTCTGACGTGCAAGGTCAGGGAGCAGCCGCAGCCGCAATAGGGACAGGTAGTATCAATTTCCCTTATGTCCTTTTGTCTTCCGTGATGTTTCCATGCCTTGCCTGTAAGGGCGCCTGTCGGGCATACGGCAACGCACTGGCCGCAAAACTCGCAGTCAAGGTCCTTTTCAAAAGGTGGGCAGACCTTGGCGTTAAATCCCCTGTAAGCTATGTCTATGGCGCCTACGCCCTCGACTTCGTCACAGACGCGCACGCACTTGCCGCAGAGAATGCATTTTTCCATGTCCCTTTCGATAAAAGGGTTCATGTCTTCTTTTGTATATATCCTTCTTTCGCCTTCGAAACGGTTCTCCCTTATACCGTAAAAATAAGCGAGTTCCTGGAGCGTGCAGTCGCCGGCCCTTTCACAGATCATGCAGTCGTTAGGATGGTCGGAAAGTATAAGTTCTAAAATAGTCTTGCGCAGCTTTTCGATTTCAGGCGTGGTCGTAGTAACTTCCATGCCCTGTGTTACAGGCGTAGTGCATGAGGTTACAGGTCTGTTTATGCCCTTTATCTCGACAATGCATAATCTGCAGCCGCCGTAAGGTGAGAGTTTAGGGTGATGACAAAGGGTCGGAATCGGTATGTCGGCAAACCTCGCCGCATCCAAAATTGTTGTGCCATCCGGTACAGAAACAGGCATCCCGTTTATTGTCAGGTCAATCATTTTCTATCCTTTGCCTATTGCCTTAAATTTACATGTTTCAAAACATGCCCCGCATTTGACGCAAACATCCGCGTCGATCGTATGGACCTGTTTCTTTTCGCCGCTTATAGCATTGGCAGGGCATACCCTTTTGCACATACCGCAGCCTTTACAAAATTCGGCGAGTATCTTATACGAAAGGAGGTCCTTGCATACCCCGGCAGGACATTTCTTTTTTGAGATATGGGTCTCGTATTCATCCCTGAAATATTTTATCGTACTCAATATCGGGTTCGGCGCAGTTTGACCCAGGCCGCAAAGAGAAGTCGCTTTGATGTCATTTGCAAGGTCCTGGAGAAGTTCTATGTCCCCCTCTCTTCCGTGACCGGAGGTTATCCTTTCGAGTATCTCAAGCAGTCTTTTTGTCCCTATCCTGCAGGGCACGCATTTCCCGCAGGATTCAGACTGGGTGAACTGCAGGAAGAATTTGGCTATATTGACCATGCAATCGCTCTCATCAAGTACAACCATGCCGCCTGAACCAACGATCGACCCAACACTCGCCAGTGACTCAAAATCAACCTTGATGTCGAGCATATCAGCAGTAATACAGCCCCCTGAAGGGCCCCCTGTCTGGACGGCCTTGAATTTTTTGTTGTTTTCTATGCCGCCGCCGATGTCGTATATGATTTCCCTCAGGGGGATGCCCATGGGGACCTCGATCAGTCCTGAGTTCTTTATCTTACCTGTCAGGGCAAAGACCTTTGTCCCCTTGCTCTTTTCAGTGCCGAAGGAAGAATACCATTCTGCGCCCCTTCTTACGATATACTGAATATTGGCAAGAGTTTCTACATTGTTTATGACAGTGGGCTTTCCCCAGAGCCCCTTATAAACAGGAAAGGGCGGCTTGGCCCTCGGCATTCCGCGCTGCCCTTCAATGGAGGCTATGAGGGCGGTCTCTTCACCGCAGACAAAGGCACCGGCACCCAGTTTTATCTTAATATCAAAATTGAACTTTGTGCCCAGAATATTTGTGCCCAGAAAATTTTTCGCTCTGGCCTGCTTTAAGGCGTTTTTGAGACGCTCAACCGCAAGGGGATACTCAGCACGGATATAGACATAACCTTTGTCAGCTCCTATGGCATAAGCGCCGATGGCCATGCCCTCAATAACAGCATGAGGGTTGCCTTCAATGACAGACCTGTCCATGAAGGCCCCTGGATCGCCTTCATCGGCATTGCAGATAATATATTTCTGAGATGCTCTCTCCTTACTGCAAATGTCCCATTTTACGCCAGTAGGAAAGCCGGCCCCTCCGCGGCCCCGCAAGCCGGACTTTTTTATAAGATCAATGATGTCCTGTTGAGACATTTTCGAGATAACTTTCTTCAGGGCTTCATATCCGTTTATATTTAAATATGAATCAATTTCATCAGGGTCTACAATGCCGCAATCAGAAAGTACGACCTTGACCTGCTTGTCGTGAAAAGTATGATAATCTTCGGATACCGCCCACTCCAAAACAGGGACACCCCCGATTATGTGTTCATTGACAATACGTTCGACCATTTCAGACTTGATAAACTGGTATGTTGTCTTGCTGCCATTGACAATTACATCAACGAGGACATCTCTTGCGCATAGCCCCCTGCAGCCGACTTTGTGCATTGAACAGTTACTGGCAATCTCAGCCTTTATATTTTTTTTGGCGAGCAGTTTTTTAAAGGCCTTCATGACCTCGGACCCGCCGGCTGCTATCCCGCCGGTCCCCATACAGATCCTTATTTTCAGGTCATTTTTCAAGCTCTTTGTCCTTAAGGTTTCTTATTTCCTTCATCAGATTGTCGGAAGAAACCTTCCCGTAAACTTTATCGTTGATTATTACCACAGGTGCAATACTGCAGGCCCCGACACAGTTGACCTTCTCCAGGGTGAAGGCTTTGTCGCTGGTTGTCTGCTGTCCCTCGGGAAGGTCCAATTCCTTTATAAGACCGTTTATCAGCCTTTCGGAGCCTTTCACATGGCATGCAGTGCCACAGCAGGTCGTTATTATGTTTTTACCCCTTGGAGTCAGATGAAACTGGGCATAGAAGGTTGCGATGCCGAAAAAACGGCTGGCCGGGATATCGAGTTTCTTCGAAAACCATAGCACTGCATCCTCAGGTATATAGCCTAATTCATTCTGTATATCCTGAAGCAGGGAAATTATGTTCCCTTCGTGCTTTTCATAATCTTTGCAGATTTTCTTTAAGATATCTTCCATCAGAATTTGTGTGTAAAAAGTAATGAATTAATTATGGATTTGAAAGTTATCATATACAGAGAAAGACTGTCAAGAAAATCAAAACATATGATTCATTAATAATTTTAATAAAAATATTTACCCCGCAAGAAATAAATGGACAGCGAGCTAAGACAATGAAAAAAGTTTACCCCAGATTGAGACCCTGCGGGCTTGCCGAAGAGAGTCTTCAATGCCTCGCTGGAATTTCTTTTGGGTATTACTGCTGCTCTCAGGTTTTTAGCAGACCGGCAATGTTATACTTAAAACAGGTCGATTTTCATACAGAATTTTTTGCAATCTGTTGATTTTTTGTGTTGTAATCAACGAAAATGTCACAAGATGTTTTGTCCGGAGGAAAAGAATGTTTAAAACGTATCGCGTTGGAATGATGATAGTCTCATGCCTCCTCTTGTTTTCTGGTCTTACTTATGCGAATGTCCTTCTTGACAGGATTGTTGCTGTTGTAAACCAGGAGGTAATAACCTGGAGCGACCTCTACAAGGCAATGGAAGCAGATGCCTCTCCGAAGATAAAAGAGTTGTCAAAAGATGAGCAGAGAAAGGTATTTAAGGAAAATGAAGCCAGTTTTCTTGAAACACTGATTAATGTCAGATTGCAGCTGCAAGAGGCAAAGAAGGCAGGGATAAAAGTTTCAGATGAGGAACTTAAGGAGACCATCGACGGTATCAAGAAGAAATACTCCATGTCAGATGACGCCTTCAAGGAGTCTCTGAAAAACGAAGGTCTCACCTTTGAGGAATACAAGAAAAGGCTCTCGGAACAGATACTTATCAGCAAGCTTGTTAATATCCAGATAAGAAACAAAATTGTCGTAACCGATGAGGAACTCAGAAAATATGTCAAAGAGAATAAAGAGGCATTAGAAAATACCGAGAGTTACAGGATAAGCCAGATTTTATTAAAGAAGCAGAGCGATGCTGATAACGGCAAGCTTGAAGAAAAAGCCGATGCCTTGCTCAAAAAAATAAAGCAGGGAGAGAGTTTCAGCGATCTTGCAAAAAAGTATTCCGAAGACACATCTGCAAATACCGGCGGGGATTTGGGTGTGTTGAAAAGAAGCCAGCTGAACAAAAATTTCACAGATATTATATCTCAGATGAAGCCAGGGGACGTCAGCAAGCCTTTCTGGACAGATAGCGGTCTACATATAATCAAGCTGGAATCCAGGACAGAGACCAAGGATAAAAACGAGGTGCTGGAAGAAGCGAGGAATATGCTTACTAATGAAATCTTCAGGGAAAGATACAATGCCTGGATAAAATCTCTCAGGGAGAAGGCCTTTATCGAGATAAGACTTTGACCCGTGTAAGCAAACTTATGGAGAGAATATGAAAACTCTGAAAATAGGCGTACTTGCTTCAGGGAGAGGGTCTAATTTTCAGGCGATTATAGATGCTGTAGCGACCGGTTATATTCAGGCCCGGATAAGTGTGCTCATTACTGATAACCCCAATGCCTTCTCGATTGAAAGGGCGGAAAAACACGGGATTGAGTCTATGATCATGCTTCCCAAAAACTATGTTTCCCGTGATGAATACTTCATGGACATTGCTGCTGAGCTGAAGGAAAGGGATGTGGATCTGGTAGTCCTGGCCGGTTTTATGAGAATAGTGGGCAGACCCTTGATCGAGGCCTATCCCAACATGGTGATGAATATACATCCTGCCCTTTTGCCTTCATTTCCAGGACTGCATGGACAAAAACAGGCCAATGATTACGGAGTTAAAATAACCGGCTGTACAGTGCATTTTGTGGATGAGGGGATGGACACAGGGCCTATCATCATACAGGCAGCGGTACCTGTCAGAGACGGTGACACAGAGGAAACCCTGTCAGAGAGGATCCTCAGGCTCGAACATAAGATTTTTCCTGAGGCGATCAAGCTCTTCGCCGAAGGCAGGATCGAGGTGCATGGGCGCAAGGTAAGGATCAAAGGTTCTGTTTTTGATGAAGGCCCGTTAATTAATCCGCCGCTTGGAAATAGAATGAGACTCACATAAATAAATGGCGCGCAATATGCCAATGAACGCTACTTATTAAATGGATAGCGAGCGAATATAATGAAAAAACATTCCTTGCATTGAGATTCCCTGCGGTCTTGCCGGAGGGAGTCTTCAATCCATTGAATGGAACATTAAGCTGTAGCAATATAGGATTGCAGTGAGCTATTAATTTCAGCTGAAACGGGGGAACATGGTCAGGATTTCCAGCGGAAGACTCAAGGGGAGAAAGGTAGCCACCTCAAAGAAGATCTTTATCGCAACTGACAAAGATGAACTCAGGCCCACGTCCGCAAAGGTCAGGCAAGCGATTTTTAATATAGTCCAGACTGAAATAGACCACGCATTATTTCTGGATCTTTATGCCGGGACAGGAGCAGTGGGTTTAGAGGCGCTGTCTCGGGGGGCTGAAAAGGTTTTTTTTGTAGAGAACAATCGTGTCCGCGCAAAAGCGATTATGGATTACATAAACAAGTTAGGTCTGGATGAGAGTGCTTCTGTGTATCAGGAAGAGGCTGAGGCTTTTTTGAAGAGGGCCATGAGGACAAGCCTGGAATTTGATATCATATTTGTAGATCCTCCTTATCTGTCCGGAGAAATTGACAGGGTGCTCCCGGACCTCGGGGAATGCAATATACTGAAAGACGATGGATGCCTTTTAATAGAACATTCCTCAAAAATAGTCCTTCCTGAGGGCATACAAAATATTAAACTTGCCAGGAATTACAGGTATGGCGACACAATGATAACACTTTACAGGAAGGAATAATGAAGAAAAAAATAGCTATTTATCCCGGGACCTTCGACCCTTTCACAAACGGGCACCTTGACCTTGTAGTAAGGGGCCTGAGGATTTTTGACGAGGTGATCGTGGCACTTGCCCCCAGTCAGAAAAAAAATCCCCTTTTTACTGTTGAAGAAAGGCTTACTCTTATAGAGAAATCAATTAAAAAATATGACAGGGTAAGCTACGCGGTCTTTGACGGCCTTCTTGTTGAGTATGTTAAGGAAAAAAAAGGCATAGCAATAATACGGGGCTTAAGGGCTGTTTCTGATTTCGAATATGAACTTCAGATGGCGCTCATGAACAGACGTCTGCTTTCAGAGATTGAGACTGTTTTTATGATGCCTAGTGAAGAATACTCTTTCCTGACAGCAACGATTGTCAAAGAGATCGCCTCTTTGGGAGGCTGCGTAAAGAGGCTCGTACCCGTATCTGTAGAAAAGGCCCTGAAAGAGAAATACAAACGCCTGAAAAGCAAAAACTGCTGAAAGTGAATCCTGCAGTTCGTCACAGGAAATATTGAGTACCTAGATTATTGATAGGTTCATAAGTAATCGGAAGCTTTATTAAATCCCTCCTAACCTCCCTTTGCCAAAGGGAGGGATAATTCCCCTCTTTGGCAAAGAGGGGTGAGGGGAGATTTTCTAAATTAGTTACGATTAGTTATGGTCTTCTTAATATAGTGTTCAGGGGTTGTAATATTTCTTCTTTTTCTTTAAGTATTCCTGTTCAACGTGTCCGCCAAAGTCATGCGGATATTTGTATCCTTCCCCGTGGCCCAATTTCCTGGCGCCTGGATAATGGCTGTCTTTGAGGTGGTCGGGGACCTCCATGGTCTGCTCGTGTTTGATGTCCTCAAGGGCTGCTTCAATAGCCTTGTAGCAGGCGTTGCTTTTGGGTGCGTTTGCTATATAGATGGTTGCCTGGGCCAGTGGGATCTTTGCCTCCGGCATGCCGATAAACTCAATTGACTTTAATGCGGATATCGCAATGACCAGTGCCATAGGGTCCGCATTTCCAACATCTTCTGAGGCACATATTACAATCCTCCTTGCTATAAACCTGGGATCTTCTCCTGCATATATCATCTTCGCCAGATAATATAGAGCAGCATCCGGGTCAGAGCCACGCATGCTTTTAATAAAGGCCGATATCGTGTCGTAATGCTGGTCGCCTTTTTTGTCATATACAACCACTTTTTTTTGTATGGATTCCTCTGCCACAGGTAGTGTTAAGTGGATGCATTCGTCTTTGGCCGGGGCTGTTGTAAGTACAGCTATTTCAAGCGCTGATAAGGCCTTGCGGCCGTCTCCATCCGACATCCTTGCTATGTGCCTCAAGGCGTTTTCCTCAACGGATATTTTCAGATAGCCAAGACCCCTATCCCTGTCAGACACTGCGTTATGGAGTATCTTCAGTATATTTTCTTCTGACAAAGATTTCAATTCAAAGACCTGGCTTCTGGACAGCAGCGCGGAATTCACATAGAAAAAAGGGTTCTCTACTGTGGCTGCTATCAGGGTGATATTCCCTTCTTCGACATCAGGAAGCAGCGCGTCCTGCTGCAGTTTATTGAATCTGTGAATTTCATCGAGAAACAAAATTGTGCGTGTGCCCTTTGCTTTGCGTGTCCTTGCTGCCTGTATTATCTTTCTGAGCTCATCGAGCCCGGCAGTGGCAGCATTGAGCCATTCAAAATGAGCCATTGTTTTTTTTGCTATCACCTTTGCAAGCGCTGTCTTGCCTGTGCCAGGCGGACCATAAAGGATCAGCGAGGTGATCCTGTCAGCTTCCAGTGCTCTCCTTAAAAGCTTGCCTTCACCGAGTATATGTTCCTGCCCGACATATTCAGTGATGTCCCTCGGACTCATGCGATAGGCAAGGGGTTCATTTATTGGTCTGTTATTGAAAAGGTCCATAAGGAAATTTAACCCTTTTTTGCAGTACCTGTCCAGCCTTATGGTAAAATGAACATCTCACAATTTTAAAAATATTCTAAAAACAGCATTTATCACAGAGAGCACGGAGAAAATATTTTGATTTTTAAACAAAATAAAGATCACAGAGTAATAACCCAAAAGGTAAACAGAATTGTCTCAGCATCGTCTTTTTATAGTGCAAGTTCTCTGTGTTCTCTGTGGTTTAACCGCTTTTTATAGGATTATACGGGATGAACCGAATGAATGATTTTGCCCATAGTTCTTATACAATGGGTCCTCAAAGAATGGGTTATCTATATATTTTGATTGCCATTTTTCTCTGGAGTTCTCAGGGCGTTGTGGTCAGACTCTCCGGGGTTGACGTCCATATACTTCTTTTTTATTCCCAGCTTGTATCTGTAATTTTGCAGGGGGTGATCGTCTCACAAAAAAAATACAGGGCAGAGTTTATTGGTCTGAAAAAACTTTCATACCCGTTTATTCTCGCGATTTTTTTGATGCTTAATAATTTAGCTTTCTACTATGCCTTCCAAAATACAACGATCGCAAATGCCGTGCTGACGCATTATACGGCCCCTATCATAGTGGCTTTTCTTGCAGCGGCCTTTCTGGGTGAGAGAGTGACAGGGAGGCTGATTACAGCAATAGCAGTTGCTTCAGCAGGACTATGGCTCCTGCTGGACGGTTTCTCCATAAGCTCGTCCCAGGGGTATGGTATTTCAGCAGGACTTGCCTCCGGTCTTTCATACGCTATCATAATCATACTCTCCAGAAGCTTTGCAAGGTATTTCTCCCCCGTTGTCCTGTCTTTTTTGGCCAACACATGTATCGTGATGATGCTTTTGCCTTTTATAAGGGTATTTCCGTTGCATGCATGGAGGAGTCTTTTGATCATGGGCATAGTCCATTCGACTGTTGCGCCTATCCTGTATTTTAAAGGCCTCCAGAGCGTAACAGCCAACAGGGCCGCTGTGCTGGGGTATCTGGAGCCTGTGAGCGCGATACTTTTCAGTATGGTATTCTTAAATGAAATACCAGGCATGTATTCTTATTTTGGTGGTGTCCTGATACTTTTTTCAGGATATCTGACTATCAGGGGTGAAGTCTGACATGAAGAAAAAAAAATGAAAATCTGCGAAATATTTACCAGTATTCAGGGAGAGTCAACCTTTGCGGGTCTGCCCTGTACCTTTGTGAGGCTCAGCGGATGCAATCTCAGATGTGTGTACTGTGATACAAAATACTCTTATGATGGGGGTATTGAGATGGAGATTATTGATATTATGCAGCGTATTGCTTCTGCAGGGGTTCGGCTGGTGGAAATCACAGGCGGCGAACCCATGCTCCAGGGAGAAGAAACACTTGCCCTGAGCAGGGAATTGCTCGACAAAGGTCATCAAGTGCTGGTTGAGACTAATGGATCAATAAATATAGGAGGGCTGGATAAGCGCGCGATAGTTATCCTTGACATGAAAACCCCCTGCAGCGCTATGAGCGATAAAATGGATTTTACAAATCTTGAGATAATAAAAAACTCGGATGAGGTCAAATTTGTTATATGCAGCAGGGTTGACTATGAATGGTCGAAAAAGATCGTCTCACAGTATGAACTGGAGGAAAGATGCAAGGTGTTATTTTCGCCTGGCTTTGGGATGCTGCAGCCCAGGGACCTTGCTGCATGGATCATCCAGGACAGGCTGCATGTCAGGCTGAACATTCAGATACATAAATATATTTTTGGTCCCAACGAGAGAAGCGTTTGATTATTTTTATGGGTTTTCACCCCAGGCCCCAGTTACCTTTCTTGACGCCCGGGAAAGGTAAAGCAAAGAAGGGCGCCCCAACGATAATCTTTTAACGGTCTGCTCGGTCGGCAGTGCTAAATTTTGGGAACTCGCTTTGCTCAGACAGCCCAAAATTTCAAACGCACTGCCTCGGTCGCAGCCCTAAGATTATCAAAGGGGAAACAGGTAGTGGCGAAGAGCAAAAGGCTGGAGGGGATACTAATGTCTCATTGCTCGTTACTCGTTACTGTCTTTTTTAGGTAAGTGCTTATTTCTTTTTCAAAGTGTCCGCTGAATAAGTTTTTGCCTAAATTTTCTTTTATTTTTTTCATGTCCCAAAAAGCAATCTCGTCTATTTCCTCTCTGTTAATGAAGAATTCTTCGTTGTATACACAGGTAAATGTGCTGACGAGTTCTGATTCAATATTATTTGAAAACAGGTAGGTATACAGATACTCCAGCCTGCAATCTGCTATTCCGAGTTCTTCCTTCATCTCCCTCCTTGCTGCCTCAAGGATGCCTTCTCCCGGGTTTAGATGTCCCCCTACTGAAGTGTCCCATTTGCCTGGCGCGATGTCTTTATTGTGAGAACGCTTCTGCAGAAGAAGCCTGTCTGCATTATCGAACACAAGGACATGGACAACACGGTGGATTAAAGAAGGGTTGCCGTGGATTTCAGATCTCCTAGAATGTTTAAGAACATTGCCATTTTCATCAACGACCTCTAATATTTCATCACCATCGGACAACATTATGGTTTTTCTCAATTGGTTGTTTCTGCTTTTTTGTTCATTCAGGGAAATATGTGCTTCCACTTTAGAGTTATATGATTAATCCACAGCAATGGCCTATTTCTTGATCGGTGATTTAGTATTTTTATTCTTGCGCCGTCTTTCAGGTCTTACGCCTCCGAAGACCCTGTAGTGTTCGTTGATCAGAAAACGTATCTCATCCGCAGTATCGACTATGGAGAATAACGCGAAATCTTCCCTGCCGATAGTGCCGCTGGGAATAAGGGTATTTTTCATCCAGTCTATCAGACCTTTCCAGTATTCCGAGCCATACAGGATGATCGGGAAGTTTTCTATTTTCTTGGTCTGTGAAAGGGTCAGGGCCTCGAAAAGTTCATCCATGGTGCCAAATCCTCCCGGGAAAATAATGTAGGCCATGGCATATTTTATGAACATCAGTTTCCTGATAAAAAAATAACGGAATGAAAGGCTGAGGTCCTGGTATTTGTTGGGGTGCTGCTCTGCAGCGATTTCTATGTTCAGCCCAACGGAATGCGCCTTGCCTTTCTTTGCGCCCCTGTTTGCGCCTTCCATAACACCCGGACCACCGCCGGTTATGATCGCAAAGCCATCGTCGGCGAGCATCCGTGCCACCTCTAGAGCTGCGTCATGATATTTATTGCCTTCAGTAAGCCTCGCGCTGCCGAAGATCGTTACCGCGGGTCCGAGCTCATTCAAGGCTTCAAACCCTTCCACCAGTTCCGATTGAATTCTGAATACTCTCCAGGTTTCGGACGTCTTAAGATCTTCCATAATCGTTCAAATCCCCTTTTTTATCAAGTTAATTCCCTATATTTTCTTCATCAGTCTTTTGAAGTCAAATTCCTTTGCAATAATCTCTTTTGTCCTGAGCACTTTTTTCTGTTCCCGTATCCGTATCTTGCCAAGTACGGCCTCTATCTTTCCGACAGTTGTAAAGGTATCATCATGGACAGATATTATCGGAACACCCTGCAACTTTGCCTTGCCGATTATAACATCATTGGTATACATGCCGCCGGTAAGGATAATGCATTTCGTGGATGTCTCAAGGGCCGCGAGTTGTATATCCGACCTGTGGGCTCCTGTAATGACTGCCTTGTTGGGAGTTCTCCTGAAATACTTTAAAGCACTCTCAACGTCCATTGCCCCTATTGAGAAGCTCTCCACGAAATCATCCAGGCCTTCCTCGCAGCAGAGGATTTTACCGCCAAGGATCTCGTTGAGCTGCCTTACTGTTATGGAATCCAGCAGTATGTCCCTGTGAAGCGCTGCAAATACCGGTATCCCCTGTCTTTTCAAGAAAAGGCCTGACAGATTTTTTTATATAATCATGTGCCTCCTGAGGGACCTTGTTTATTACTGCACCGGTAAAATTGCTCCCTAAAAGTTCCCTTGCGCCGACAATCGAGTCTATAGAGCTGTCACCATTCCATGGCTCTACAACAAGCGTCCCTGCATTGAGATGTTTAATAATCCTGAGGCCGTTTAAGCCGAACCTCGAACCATCGAAAAGGTCTGCGCCTCCGCCGACAAGCACAATGTCTTTGTCCTGTATTGATGACACGGCCTTTTCAAAGGCAGAGAATCTGTCGGAGGCCTTGCCTTTTAACAAATTCATCTGGTTTTCGAAGGTTGCCACAAAGGGTGAGACAACCTCTGCCGGTTCCTCTATGCCGAGCGCCTTTCTCATGAATTCGGCATCGGCATCTATAATGCTGACTCCGGCTTTAAGAGGTATTTTGCCATAGGGCTTGATATAGCCGACTTTATATCCCTTTTCTTTCAATAGAAGTCCGAGGCCGAGGGTAATAAGGCTTTTCCCTGAAAACCCGGTCATCGACGCAATGTAGAGATATTGCATTTAAGATTCTCCTTTCTCATCTGACTTATTATAATCCTTGCATCGAGCGCTATCGCGCCTTTTTCATGAACGACCAAAGGATTGATATCCAGTTCCTGAATAATCGGGAAATCAGAGGCCAGGCTGGAGAGCCTGACTATGCTTTCAGCTATGATGCCGATATCAGCAGGTTTTTCACCTCGAACTCCCTTCAAAAGCTGGATGGCCCTGATCTCTCCGATCATCTCATGGGCATCTGCGAGGCTTACAGGCACAATCCTGAAGGAAACGTCTTTGAGCACCTCGACATAGATACCTCCGAGGCCGAACATTATCATATGTCCGAAGGTCCTGTCATAGGTTATTCCCAGGATGACCTCTTTCCCTTCAGGCACTGTTTCATATACAGTAACACCATTGATAAAGGCCGAAGGCATGAATTTCCGAGCATTGGCGGTGATCTCGGAAAAAGCCTCTTTTGCATCTTTTCTTGAGGCTGATCCCTAACCTTACCCCTCCGATATCTGTCTTATGCAGGATATCAGGGGAGGAGATCTTCATCACAACAGGGAAACCTATGCGTGAAGCTGACGCAGCAGCCTCATCAGATGTCCGGGTCAGGAATTTTTCAGGAAACGTAAACCCGTAAGCAGTCAGGATCTCCCTGGATCCGTCTTCTGCAAATTGATACTGCTTATTTATTAAGGCATTTTGTAATATTGTTTTTACAGCATCCTTGTCGGCATGGATTTCAAGCGGGACTTCAGGCTTTTTTCTCTTCCATAGAGCAAAGTCGGACAATCTTTTGAACGCCCTGACAGCGGGCTCGGGATAGGAAAAATTAGACAGGGAAGCTCTCTTGAGCATCTCCACTGAAGACCTGACCCTCTCCTCACCCATGAAGCTGGTTATCAGGGGCTTGTCGGTTTTTTCAGAGGAGGCTATAACCACACGTGCGGTATTTTCCACATTAATTACAGCCTGTGGGGTAAGAATTATGAGGACACCATCTATATTAGGATCATTGATGACCCTCTCAAGTACAGCTGAGTATCTTTCAGCAGTCGCATCTCCGATAATATCCACCGGATTATAAAGAGAGGCATTTTTTGGAAGTACACCCATGAGCTGTCCCACTGTTTCCCTGGAAAGCTGGGGAAGGTCAATGCCGATCTTTTCAGCTGTATCTGCGGCGATGATCCCTGGGCCCCCTGCATTGGTGAGTATCAGAAGATTATTGCCGAGCAGGCAGCTTGTTAGAGTTAAAGGCCTTAGCAGTCTGAAATAAGTCCTCGATGCCATCGGCACGTATGATTCCTGTCTGTTTAAACGCAGCATTAAAAGCATTTTCCGATCCTGCAAGTGCGCCTGTATGCGACGATGCCGCCCTTGCGCCTGCCTGTGTTCCACCGGATTTTACGAGGATTATCGGCTTGACCTTTGTCGCTTTTTGCGCGATTTCCAGAAATCTCCTGCCATCCACAACATCTTCGATATAACCCAGGATTATGTCTGTCTCTGGATCATTGATAAAATATTCTATAAAATCAGTCTCGTTGAGGTCTGCCTTGTTGCCGAGGCTTATGAACTTCGCAAAACCGATTTTATTGCCGATGGCCCAGTCGAGTATCGCTATGCCGAGGGCCCCTGATTGGGAAAAAAAGGAAAGCCTTCCCTGTGGTAGCATGCCTGCGGCAAACGTGGCATTTAGATTATTGGCGGTATTGATAATACCAAGGCAGTTGGGGCCAAGGACCCTGATGCCGCTTTCCCTGACCAGCGCCCTGAGCTCTTCCTCCAGTACAATACCTTCAGTGCCCGCCTCTTTAAACCCCGCGCTTATTATTACTGCTGACTTGACTCCCTTTTCGATGCAATCCCTGAGAGCTTGAGGTACCATTCGCGCAGGGATTGCTATGACCGCGAGATCAACATCCTGTTTTATGTCCTCCATGCGCTGATATGTCTTGTGTCCGAGTATTTCTTCAGGTTTGGGATTTATTGGAAATACTTCTCCTGTGAAATTATATTTCATAATATTGTTCAGAACAGAATACCCGACCTTTTGAGGGTCTTTTGAGGCCCCGATAACAGCTATGGATCCGGGATAAAAAAGAAAGTCGATCACCTTAAAATGATACTAGAGTGCAGCATTTATGGCAAGACCGGAAAACTGCACTAAACGCGCATCGATCTGCCGGAAGGCAAGTCGCATGCGCGTTCAATACATATAGTTTTTTCTCAGGGGGATTTACTTTTTGACAGGGGTCTCCTCTTTTTTAGTGGCGGCGGCGTCTTTTTTAATAGCGGCCTTTTCAATAATGACTTTATATTTGTAGCCGCCGCCGAAATCCTTGTCATTGTAGAGGATGCCGCTGGCAGTGACTATGTCCCCGACCTGTGGAACGTCATCGCTCGTCACTACAAGGTCATTATTTTTTGTCTTTACGTCACCACTGCCGTCCTGAAGGTGTATCCAGTTTTTATTCATGATACCTGCAGAGACCTTTACCACCTTTCCCCTGACAACAACTTTTTTATCCTGGAGATGCTTGCCGTGCTGGAATATCTCTGAAACGGTATACGCATCCGGACCTGAGGCCTTATCCACCTTTATCTTCTCCGCTACCACCACAGTGCTGCCTTTGCTGCCAGGTGATTTCATCCCGAGAGCCTTATCCCCCTGCCCAATGACGCCACCTGAAAATATAATGCTGTCAAATTTGCGCTTCAGGGTCTTGCTCTCGAAATTTCCCATTTCAGCTCCAGGAGCAAAGGTTATATCCTGGCCTATGACAACTTTGGTTTTCGGAACTGCAACCCAGGTCTTTTTCCCGTTGTTTTCGATCTGTACATAGGTGTATCCGCCGCTGTCCATGGATTCGATCACTTTGCCTGACAGGGCCTGGGCATCTGCTGCATAGGATGGAAGGGCATTTCCAGTGACTGTCAATGCAAGCACCAGGACGATAAAAAATATTCTCAGTAAAACTTTCATGATATAGCTCCTTTTTATTTAAATAGTCTTATTTTCCCTTTTGCTCAATGACGCCACCTGAAAAAATGATCTTGTCAAATTTGCGTTTCAGGGTCTTGCTCTCGAAATTCTGCATTTCCGCTCCTGGAGCAAAAGATACATTCTGGCCCTTGACAATTTTTGTTTTCGGAACTGCAACCC
The DNA here is from genome assembly GCA_963801505.1 of uncultured Nitrospira sp. GTDB lineage: Bacteria > Nitrospirota > Thermodesulfovibrionia > Thermodesulfovibrionales > UBA6898 > JAOUFP01. Next base: position 135,022 of record CAWDEY010000022.1, on the reverse strand, counting down.
AGGTCTTAACTCCTTTATTCTCAATCTGGGCATAGGTATATCCACCGCTGTCCATTGTTTGGACTACCTTGCCTGACAGGGCCTGCGCATCTGCTGCATAGGATGGAAGGGCAGTTCCAGTGATTGTCATTGCAAGCACCAGGACGATAAAAGACATTCTCAGTAAGACTTTCATGATATAGCTCCTTTTTATTTAAATAAAATTTAACTTAAGGTCTGCTTAAACAGCCCTGTCTTCTTTCATCAAAATACATACTCAGGAAAACAATCCAATTAGTAATTATAACTTTTAAGGTAAATAAAGTAAAACCCGAATCTATTAAAATAAGTAAGTGAAAGAACAACCTTTTCTCTGGCTTCTGAAAAAGTTAAACAGGGATTAACCAAAAGCAATCATAGCGGCTGGACTAATATTGACAGCGGCCAATAAAGCTTTTCCCGTGCCGGATGATCGGGACTATATTCAGTGACAGCACATTATGGCACCGCAGGGTAGGTCTTGGATTTCTCCCACAGGTCCTCATTTTTGACGTAAAGGCTGGGAACATTCCGGCTAGTTTTGCTATGTTTCCTTTTGAGAAAAGAGAGAATTGATGGCCGCAGCGATATACCCTTCATAGGCAACTACAAGCTCGACTTTCATCAGGGTAGACTTTCTGACCTCAAGCCATATATCGGAGTACTGCGGCTGTGAAGTGGCTACAACAAGCGTATCATCGCCTTTTTTCCCTATCGGAATAACTCCATACTCCCTCATCACTCCCTCCGGCAGGGCAGTAACCACCTCCTGCGGTATCTCTACATTTGAAAGATCAACCCAGGGAAAGTGGAACTGACTGGCCAGGGCGATGCATATATCATTGGGGGTCACATATTTCAGCTCTACGAGGATCTGTCCGAGTTTTTTCTTCCTGTTTTCTCGCTGGATTTCAAGGGCGTCCTCTAATTGGTCGGGCGTGATATAGCCTGCCTCGACGAGAATCTCCCCCAGCATCTTCGCACTCTGCGCCTGTATCCGCAGGGATTCCTGCAATTGCTCATCGGTTATCAGTTTTCCTTCCCTCAGGATAGCGCCCAGTTTTTTCTCTCTTTTCTCCCACTGGTATCGAAGGGCTGTTTGCAACTGCAGCGTGTCGATCTTCTTCTGGTCTATCAGTAACTTGCCCAGGAGTCTTCTGCTGTCCACATGCTTTACTGCTCTTGCATTTACATAAATGCGCTCATTTTTGTCAGCGGGGTTCAGAGGTACGAGAAAGAACCCCTTGTCAATGGGACTGTATTTTTGCGTTGAACCGTTGATGACTTCCCCGTCATTAAATTCAACAACGAGCTTAAACCCATAGCCTCCTGGATAGGATGATTGGTCGATAGTCTCAGTGTGCACCTGGATCCCCGGCTCCACGGCCTTGGGAAAATAAATTGCCTTGACCGAGTTCATGTTCACCTTTTGAATCGCTGGTCTGCCATTATCGTCCACGACATTGAGTGGAAAGGTGGGCATATTTACATTAAGCGCCAGGACGTTTCCTGTCCGTTCCGTACCGTTGAGAAATTTTATGATGACTTTAGGCATAGCCCTCCCGTTTAGTTAAATTATATCATACACACAACATAAGAGATATTTATTCGGACTGCCGCTACAAAGTAAAAAGTGCGTCTAAGACTTCCGCTTATTTTTCTTTTGCTCATACATCAAGGCGTCTGCTTTTATGAGAAGTTCATCAAGAGAGATGGGATATTCCGGATCATAGTAGGACACACCGACGCTGGAAACTTATTGGATTGGGTTGTCTGTCAACTCTGCGGGGCCAGCTTCCAATCCTCCACAATATTGACAACCAAAGTGATTGGTGATAACTTTTACTTAACATTCAGGCTTCTGTATTTAACATATGAGGAGAGTCATGCTACAGGTTCAAACTATGTCAGTCTGTTAATTTAAAGGGAACCTGGGCCTGTGAGGTTCTAACGGGGTGGCCAATATTTATAGCCGGGGTTCGTTGCGTGAAAAGGGACAATTTTTGGAAGAGGGGCCAAAAGAAAGGAGATAATTTGAGGGATAAAGTCCTTCTGATATGTTTTGACAGCCCACAAGAGGTGTGTCGTGGCTGCTGACACACACAACGCAAAAGAAAAACTTGTATCTGCGGTGGTGTTTGACGCTCGGGCGCAGATTTGGTTCAGGGCGCTAAACCGTATCTGCGCGATATTTGTGGCCGTTATCGGGATCGTTGCTCTTTTAGGGTGGGCACTGGAACTTCCTTTCCTGGCCAGCCTTGGTCAGGGCATGATACCGGTGGCTCCGAGCACTGCCCTTTTTTTCGTATTGTACGCTGCCGTGGTTTTGCTCCGTACGTACTTTCCGACGCACCGGGGAACCTATTGGATTGGGTTGTCCATCAGCTCAGCGGGAGTCCTGATAGCACTACTGCTGCTTTTCTTGTCCTATAAGGGGATATTCGTTAAGGCGGAACATCTGGGTTTTACAATTGTCAGCATGCCAGGTGAAATTCCCAAAGGGCATATGTCTCCGCTCACAGCGCTTTGCTTCATCCTCGCATCATTGTCATCCCTGGCATCGCTCACTTCGTCCCCGGCCCGGCCCCGGCGGGCCGCCGTTGCCTGGTGGCTTGCATGCCTTCTGGTCCTGATCAGCCTGGTGCTCGTTCTGGCCTATATGTATGGCGAACCATTGCTTTATGGCGGCCCGTTCATCCCGCCGGCGCTGCTGACCAGTATGGCCTTCGCGGCGCTCGGTACCGCGCTGCTCGGACTTGACGGAGCGCAGGCCCGGCTCCTTAGTCAGCCAACCGAATTGATTGCGCCCTCTTCGTATGTCTTTATCCTTATTTTCATCATTCTGGCGGCAGGCATTATAACGGCAGGCTATCTCTATTATAAACACTATGTAACAAATTACAGAGCTGAAGTTCAGGCCCAGCTTTCAGTAATCGCCAATCTCAAAGTAAACGGGATCATGAACTGGCGAAAAGAACGGTTGAGTGACGCCTCTCTTTTTTACAGGAACGAAAACTTTTATGATCGCGTCCAACGCTATTTCGAAAGGCCCGGGGACGCTGATGCGAAGGAAAGGCTTCTGACGTGGCTGCGTCAGCTTCGGGAAACACATCAATATGATCGTATTTGCGTACTTGATGTCGACGGCAGGCCTCGCATATCAGTTCCGGGCGGACCGGGAAAGGTGGATCCTATTTTGTCGCGGGCTGGTGCCGGGCTCCTGCGGACAGGACAGATTACCTTTGAAGATTTCTTCCGGAATGAAAATGACGGTCGCATATATCTGGCAGTCCTGGTCCCTGTTCTTGATAAAGATCGTGGGGGCCTGCCCCTTGGGGTGCTCGTCCTGCATATTGATCCTGAAGTTTATTTTTATTCTTTAATAAAACAGTGGCCGGCCCCCAGCCGCACAGCGGAGGCCCTGCTTGTCCGCAAGGAGGGAAATGATGTCCTGTTTCTCAATGAGTTGAGATTCAAACAAAACTCAGCCCTTACACTGCGAAGGCCACTCACTCAGAAGGCGCTGCCGGCTGTTCAGGCTGTCTTGGGCCGCGAGGGGATTGTGGAAGGCAGGGATTATCGTGATGTTCACGTGCTGGCCAACTTGAGAGCAGTCCCTGGTTCCCCATGGTTTCTGGTGACCAAAATGGATATATCGGAAGCTTACGGGCCTCTTAACGAGCGCCTGTGGATTATGATAGGATTTGTCGTTGTACTGCTCTTAGGCTCCGGAGCGGGTGTGGGTCTGGTCTGGCGGCAGCAGAGCGCCTTTTATTACCGGCAGCGGTGTGAGGCAGCCGAGGCCTTACGGGAAAGCGAAGAACGTTTCCGGCTTTTGGTCGAAGGAGTAAGGGATTATGCTATCGTTATGCTGGACCCATCCGGGAACGTAATGACCTGGAACCAGGGCGCGGAGCGCATCAAGGGTTATCGCGAAGAGGAAATCATTGGCAGAAATTTTGCCTGTTTTTACCCGGAGGAAGACTTGGCGCAGGGCAAACATCTTCTGGCCCTGCAAAAAGCAAGTTCTGGCGGGAAGTCGGAGGAGAAGGGCTGGAGACTGCGCAAGGACGGGTCCAGGTTCTGGGCGAGCGTGCTCATAACGGCGTTAAGAGACGAGGCCGGCCAATTGCGTGGGTTCTCGAAAATAACACGTGACATCAGCGAGCAAAGGCTGGAGCAGCAGGAACGGGAAATAACACTTGAATTTCTGCGACTTGTAAACGACGAGTACCGGGACACGGGACCTGGTCCAGGCGGTGACTACCTTCTTTCAGCAGCAATCCGGATGCGAGGCCGTCGGCGTCCGGCTGCATGAAGGGGGAGATTATCCCTACTATGAGGCAAAGGGATTTCCGAAGGAGTTTGTTCTTATGGAGAACAGTCTTTGCGCACGGGACAAGGCAGGCCGCCTAATCTCTGATGAGACAGGCAACCCGGTAATAGAATGCATGTGCGGAAACGTGATCCGCGGCCGTTTCGACCCGTCAAAACCGTTCTTTACGGCTAACGGGAGCTTCTGGACCAATAATACAACAGAATTGCTGCGCAGCACCACTGAAGCGGACAGGCAATCCCGCACTCGCAACCGCTGCAATGGCGAGGGATACGAATCAGTGGCCCTGGTACCACTGCGACTCGGAGAGCAACGCCTGGGACTTCTGCAGCTCAACGACCGGCGAAAAGGGGTTTTCTCAGCGGAGACAATCGCCTCATGGGAGCGCTTGGCGGACTATCTCGCAGTGGCCCTGGCGAAATTCCGAACTGAAGAGGCCCTGCAATCAAGCGAACATCGCTATCGCTCGCTGTTTGACAACATGCTCGAAGGCTTTGCCTATTGCAGAATGCTCTATGTGGATAATCGACCGCATGACTTTATATACCTGGCCGTCAACGGCGCCTTCGAAAGTCTGACAGGCCTGAAAGATGTTGTAGGAAAAAAAATTAGTGATATAATCCCGGGAATACGGGAGGACAATCCTGAGCTGTTTGAGATATACGGCAGGGTCATAGCCACAGGCAAGCCTGAAAGGTTCGAGACTTATTCGGAATCTTTCGGAGGGTGGCTATATATCTCCGTCTACAGCAACGAGAAAGAACACTTCGTAGCAGTCTTCGACAACATCTCCGAACGAAAGCAGGTGGAACTGTCGCTGAAAGAAGAGAAGATCTTTACCGAAAATGTCCTGAACAGTCTGACTGACATATTCTTTGTTTCTAATTTAGAGGGCAAATTCCTCAGGTGGAACAGTTCGTTTGAAAGGATCTCAGGCTTCAACGACAGGGAGATAGCCTCAATGAAGCCTACCAACTTTTTCCGGGAGGCAGATATAGACCGCGTGGCAGCGGCTATTCAAAAGGTGCTGAAATACGGCAGTTCCGGTGTTGAGGCGGCGTTGGTTACCAAAGATGGACGACAGATTTCTTTTGAATTCAAGGGCTCTTTACTCAGGAACGCAGAGGGTGAGCCCATAGGCATCAGCGGGATCGGCAGAGACATGACCGAGCGCAAACTGATGGAGTCATTGCTGCAGGAGTCCGAGGAAAAATACCGTAACCTTGTTGACAACGCCCCTGTCGGAATATATAAAGCAACTCTGAACGGAGATTTTTTATATGTCAATAAGGCATTGGCAACTATATTCGAATTTGCTTCGCCGGAAGAAATGATGTCTGAGGGTGTTTCATTACGATATAAAAATAATGAAGATAGGATGGGTTTGCTGAATGAACTGAAGAAAACAGGCAAAGTGGAGGACTTTGAACTCGATACGCTATCGAAGACCGGAAAGGCAATACAATTACTTATCAGGGCAACTCTCGAAGGTGATACGATCTCTGGAATGGTTTTGAATATAACAGAGCAGAAGAAACTTGAGTCCCAGCTCCGTCACGCCCAGAAGATGGAGGCCATAGGAACGCTTGCAGGTGGCATTGCCCATGACTTTAACAACATCCTCAATGTAATTATCGGATATGGCAGCATGGTTTTGGACAGCACAGTGCCCGATAGTCCTTCAAGGGAACATATGAATGAGGTCCTCGGTGCTGCGGAAAGGGCTGCCAATCTCACGAAACGTCTGCTGGCTTTCAGCAGGAAACAGGCCATGGAGATGAAGCCGGTTAATGTCAACGAGACTATCCTCGGCCTCGAAAAGATGCTTTCCAGGATTATAGGTGAAGATATCTTTTTTTCTACGGAGCTGACAGACAGGAAAATTACAGTTATTGCGGACCAGGGACAAATAGAACAGGTGTTGATGAACCTTGCCTCAAATGCCCGTGATGCAATGCCAAAAGGCGGAGGGCTAACTATCAGTACAGGAATCAAGGAAGTGGATGATGATTATGTTGCGGCATATGGATACGGCAAGATGGGGACTTATGCCCTTATCTCTGTAACGGATACAGGGAGCGGGATGGACGCGGAAACACAGAAGAAGATATTCGAGCCTTTTTTTACAACCAAAGGCGTTGGAGCAGGTACAGGGCTCGGACTTGCAATGGCTTACGGAATAATTAAACGGCATAATGGATACATAAATGTATACAGTGAAGAGGGCAAAGGGACTACGTTCAAAATACTTTTGCCTCTCATTGAAGGAAAAAAATCAAAAGGACAAGAGGTTGAGAAAGTTGTTCCGATAAAGGGCGGAAAAGAGACAATACTTGTGGCTGAGGATGACGCTTCGCTTAGGAAACTGGAAAGAATTACCCTGGAGACATTCGGTTATACGGTCATTACTGCAGAAAATGGAGAAGACGCTATAGTGAAATTTATGGAAAACAGGGACAATATCCAGCTCGTAATACTCGATATGATTATGCCTGAGAAAAACGGCAAGGAAGCCTATGAGGAGATCAGAAGGATCTGTCCCCATGTCAGAACACTTTTTGCAAGCGGCTATACGATGGACATGATCCACAAAAAGGAATTGCTTGACGAGGGTATGGATTTTATCCTTAAACCGGTCTCGCCGAAAGACCTTCTGAAAAAAGTCAGGGAAGTGCTGGACAAGTGATAATTCAAGCGTCTGCCAGCTTTTTTTATTGTTATGTGATATTTTCCAGAAGGACGATTTTTTCCGTCATGTCCCTGGGCATTTCACTGATGAACTCCATATATTCCCCTGTTGCAGGATGGGTGAAGCCTAGCTGTTCCGCATGGAGCATCTGACGTGGAAAGAGTACCTTATGGTTACCTTTCTCTATATATGTCTTTTTGCCGTAAGTTTTGTCTCCGAGCACCGGATGGCCTATGGATGCAAAATGCACGCGTATCTGGTGCGTCCTGCCTGTGCCGAGTTTTGCCTCTATCAGGGTCGCGTCACTGAGATGTTTTATCACCTTCCAGTTAGTTACAGCTTCTTTGCCTTTCCGCACCTTTGTGGACATTTTCTTCCTGTCGGATAAAGACCTCCCTATCTTCAGCGCTATTTCGCCGCTGACTTTCTTTAATGTCCCATATATCAGCGCCTTATATTTTCTGTTAATGGATCTTTGCCTGAACTGCTCAACGAGGTTGTAGTACGCGCTGTCGTCGAGCGCAACTACCATGACGCCGGAAGTATCTTTATCCAGACGGTGAACAACGCCCGGTCTTAGAGGACCGCCTACTGAGGCGAGTTTTTTGCTGTGATAAGCGATCGCATTCATCAGGGTCCCGCTGCTGTGGCCTGCGGCAGGATAGATGACCATATCAGGCGGTTTGTTTACCACGATAACGAAATCATCGAGGTACAATATCTCAAGCGGTATATTCTCGGGCTCAAGCGTACGGTCTTCCTCAGTGATTGTTATTGATATGATGTCTCTGTATTTCGTCTTGTAGTTGGGTTTGGTGAAATGATAGTTGACCTGTAGAAGTCCCTTTTCAATCAGGTGCAACACCTGGGAGCGGGTAAGTCCTGACAGCTCTGCTGCCTGGACATCCACTCTTTTTCCTGCCTCTTCGATACTTATTTTGAATTCGGTTTTTTTCATCTTAGAATAATATTACCTGAAATATGGTAAATTAGGTAACATCAATGAATCTTATGGTTTATTTATATTGGCGGAGGAGATGGTCAGCTTATGACAAAGCAGCAAAGACAAAGGCTTGTAAAAAAGATCTCCACTGAAAGCAATACATTAAAAAAGCTTGTCGCTGTTACGGAGGAACCGGCAAATATGCTTTCTCCTGAAGGTCCTGGCGGGAGGTTAAGTCTGAGGGACATGATAAAGATGAAAAGCTCTGACGAACGTGAGTTGCGCGCCGCGAGGATCAGACTGAATAAGCTGGAGAGTGCGCTAAAGAGGATAGATGATCCGGAGTTCGGCACCTGTTTTATCTGTGAACAGCCTATACCGCTGGCGAGGCTTTTAGTTGTGCCTGAAACAACGAGATGCATTAGATGTGAGGATGAATAGTAGGAATTTGTTCAGAGAATTGATGATCTCTTTCGCAGGACCGCGGGTAATCTCAATGCAAGATATATTTTTCATTATATTAGTTAGCAATATCGCTTTCCATCCATTTCACGAAAAAAATAGCTTTACAATATAGTATGTTCTCTGCTCTAATAAAAAAAATCCAGGGAGGCACCAGTGATAAAAGCAGATCAGGTTATCGACGTGAAGGGACAGCTCTGCCCGAGGCCTCTTTTAATGGCAAAGCAGACTCTGAAGTCAATGCAATCCGGCCAGATTCTTCAGGTCACGGCAGATGATGTAACAACAAAGCTTACTTTTCATTCTTATCTTGAGCATAGCGGAGATGAGCTTCTGGAGACGCATCAGGACGGACTGGTGCTAAACTACTATATCAAGAAAAAATAGTCTTTATCGTTTTATCAGTTGCAGAGACGGTAATTTTACGAACTCTCTTCTTTAGGACATATCGGAGTTTCACCCCCTTTCCCCCCTGCCCAATAATTAAAATAATTCAGACTGCAGGAAATGCCACTTGACAATCATATAAATATATGTTTATATGTTTATATGAAAAAAATGGAAAAGCTTATGAAACTGTTATCAGACAATACCCGACTGAGGATACTGATGCTCCTGATGAGAAGGGAATTGTGCGTCTGCCAGATCATGGGGGTTTTGGGGGTGTCACAGCCGCTTGTATCGAGGAACCTGAAGCTCCTTGGTGACGCAGGTTTTCTGACAGAACGTAAGGAAGGGAAGCTGGTCTTTTATTCCATCAAGAAAAAGATGGATGTTCTCAACAGCAGACTGATTGAGCTGTTGAAGGAGACCTTAAAAGGTGATAGGATTTTATCAGAAGACCTCAGGTCACTACGTGATTGCGAGGAGTTTCAGAAAAAGACTGGAAAGTGCGATATGAAGACTTTCTCTGATTATAGTAGGTCAATAAGCCGTAGTAAGGCATTGAAAGTTTAGGGGTGGCTAAAAAAATGTTCCTCAATTTTTTACAGGTATTTATTATCTGGTGTTCCCTGTTTCTTTTACTGCCCGCGAAGGCGTTACCTCAGGAAAGGGTCTTATCTCTCAGGGAGGCTATTGAACAGGCTATGTCAGGAAACCCTGAACTGAGGGCCAACGAAAGGGCCCTTTCCGCACACAGGGAGGACATAGGTATAGCAAAGAGCTTCCTCCTGCCGAAGCTGGCATTTGAGGAGCGGTTCATGAGGACCAACAACCCTACCTATGCCTTTATGGCAAAGCTCAACCAGGAGAGGTTTTCGACTGCCGACCTGGGGGGCGCTCCCGACACATTCAATCACCCGGCGACCATAAATGATTTTCAGACGGGCTTTTCCTTTGAGCAGGCGGTGTTTGCGCCCGGGGCCTATATCGGTGTTGATATGGCGAAGGAGGAATACTCTGCAAAGGGCGATGACTTCGGCAGAAAAAGAGAAGAAGTCGCACTGAATATTTTTAAAACCTATCTCGGGATACAGACCGCAAAGGAGTTTGTTGCAGTTACAGAGAAGGGTATCGGGGACGCAAAGGAACATCTGAGGATCGCGGAGGCACGATATAATGCCGGACTCGGGCTTTATTCCGATATGCTGAGGGCGCAGGTGGCATTGTCATCCGCAGAAGCAAAAAATGTCTCTGCCTGCAAGGACCTCGCAGTTGCCAAAAGGGCGCTTGGTTTGATGATGGGATTGACAGAGGCCGTTGATGTGGATAAAGAGAGGCCAAGACTTGATGTCAGAGAACTGGAATTCTATACAGGAACTGCCTTGTCGAGAAAGGACCTGAAAAGTCTTGAAACGCGATACAAGAATGCTGAGAATGCCCTGAAGATGGCCAATGCAGGTTATCTGCCGACCGCAGGCATTGGCGGCGCTTACCAGATGAACAGTCATCGCAGTCCTTTTGCAGATGAGGGGAATAGCTGGCAGGTGACGGCATTTCTGAGATGGGAGCTTTTTGATGGGACAAAGCGGGAACACGAACGCTCAAAGGCGCAATATCAGATCGCAGAGGCTGGTGAATATCTGGAAGGCCTGAAAAAACAGATATCTTTCAGGATATATGACGCGTACCTGACGGTCGGGGAAGAAAGGAAAAAACTCGAACTGGCGGAGCATGCTCTTAATTCAGCAGAGGAGGGCAGGAGGCTGGTCAGGAAGAGATACGAAAATGATCTCTCGACGATGGCCGACCTGCTTGACGTTCAGACAAACCTCGATGCTTCAAGGGCAAATGTTGTTGAAAAGGAAGGGGCGTATCTGACAGCTGTTGCGGACCTCGGATTTCAGAGCGGGACGATACTAAAGGACCTTGGGGTAGAGAAGTGAGGAGGACGAAAATGAAAAGAAACATATACGCCCTATTTATAATAGTTATTGCTGGCATTGTTCTGGCGGGTTGCGGAGATAAGATAAAGTCCGGCGTCCATGAAGTAAAAAGGGAACAGGTAACAGGAATAAAATCTGAAGTGTTAAAGTCTTCGGAGGTTGACGAATACTTTGAGACAACAGGTACGGTCAGGGCAAAGACCAGCAGTATAATAGCGAGTCGTATGATGGGGACGGTCACGTCTCTCAGGGTAAAAGAAGGAGACCGGGTCTCAGCAGGCCAGCTCCTTCTGACAATAGATGACAGAGATGTCGCACAGAGGGTGAAGGCAGCGGAAAAAGGGCTGGAAGGCGCGAAACAGCAACAGTCTTTATCAGACATCACCTATCAGCGCTATAAAAAACTCTATGATGAGAAGGCCCTTGCCGGACAGGAACTCGACCAGATCGAGACCAGGAAAAAAATGACGGATATCGAATACGAAAGGGCCAAGGCCATGCTGGCAGAGGCTCGGGTATATCATGGTTTTACCCGGATTACCTCACCGTCTTCAGGGGCTGTCACAGAAAAGAAGATAGAGGTGGGAAGTATGGCTGTGCCCGGGGCGCCCCTGCTCACAGTGGAAGACAACTCAGCCTTCAGGGTCGAAGTCAATGCAGACGAGAAACTTTCGGGGACGGTGAAAGCAGGTATGGCTGTGTCTGTATTTATTGACGCATTGAACAGAGAGCTTGCCGGAAAAGTCTCCGAGGTTGTTCCCTCCGTAGATCCCATGACCAGAAGTTTTCTTGTTAAGATTGCCATAAGTGATAAAGACCTGAAAAACGGATATTACGCCAGAGTGTCCATACCAGTGGGAAAGAAGCAGTCACTGCTTGTCCCGAAAAAGGCGGTTGTAGAAAAAGGACAACTCACCGGGGTTTATACGGTCGACAAGAATTCTGTTATTACTTACAGGCTGGTTAGAGTCGGGAAGCTTTATGGAGACAGGATTGAGATACTTTCAGGACTGAATCCAGGCGACGCCGTGATTGTCGATGGGGTGGAAAAGGCCGTTGACGGCGGGATGATAAGTAAGCAGTAAATAGTAAGTAGTAAATAGTAAGTAGTAAATGTAAGTAGTAAATGCTAAGTAGAGTCTGTGTCTGAACTTGACATTTTTGCCGGTAATTTGTCATTCCGGCTTGTCCGGAATCTTTCCGATGGCTGGAAAGAATGATTCCCGACGCGCTTTGCTTGCGGTAATGTCAGCCTTTTCCCTGATTCAGGCTGTCTATACACAGACGCTAAGTCGTAAAGTTTGAACTAAGATTTATAAAAGGACAAGGGATGAACGGAATAGGTATAGCCGGAAAGATTGCGAAAGCATTTATAAAATCAAAGCTCACTCCCCTGATAGTGCTTGCCTCACTTCTTCTCGGTATTTTTGCGATTATAGTGACACCCAGAGAAGAGGAGCCGCAGATCGTTGTTCCAATGATAGATGTCATGGTCTCGTATCCCGGGGCCTCGGCCAAAGAGGTGGAGGAACGTGTTACGAGGCCGATTGAGAAGTTCCTCTGGGAGATAAAAGGCGTTGAATATGTCTATTCAATAGTTAAGCCTGGGATGAACCTCACTATCGTCAGATTCTACGTCGGCGAAGATATGGAGACAAGTCTCGTAAAACTGTATAACAAACTGATGTCTCATTATGACAAGGTCCCTTCAGGTGTTTCCCAGCCGCTGGTAAAGGCAAAATCCATAGACGACGTCCCCATTGCCACCTTTACGCTTTGGAGCAGCCGTTACAGCGGCTATGAGTTGAGGCGTGTTGCCCAGGAAGTCTGCGAAGAGGTAAAAAAGGACAAGGATGTTTCAGAGACAAGCGTCATCGGCGGACAGAAGAGGCAGGTCAGGATATCCCTTGACCCTGGCCGTTTGAAGGCCTATAGCGCCTCATCGTTTCAGATAATCGGCGCGCTCCAGAAGGCAAACTTTATTTTACCCTCAGGCGCGTTTTCTTCGGGCAACAGGGAATACCTTGTTGATACTGGTGCCTTTCTGAAGAATTCCGATGAGATAGGAGCTCTTGTGATAGGGGTATCGGACGGAAAGCCTGTCTATCTCCGGGACGTTGCTCAGATAAAAGACGGTCCTGAAGAGCCCTCGAATTATGTCTTTATGGGGCTTGGGCCTGAGGCGGAAAAAAAGGGGATTTCAACAGCCTACTCTAAATCAGGCCAATACGAGGCTGTCACACTGACGCTTTCAAAAAAGAAGGGGGCAAACGCCAGTATCGTTGCTGATGAGGCGATAAAAAAGATAGCTGCCCTTAAGGGAAATCTTATACCTTCGGACGTAGAAGTCACTATAACGAGAAACTACGGAGAAACCGCAAAGGAAAAGTCCAACGAGCTTCTGGAACACTTATTAATTGCGTCCCTCTCAGTCATCATACTGATAGCCCTCGCGCTTGGCTGGAGGGAATCTATTGTAGTTGCGGTGGCTGTGCCCGTGACACTGTCCCTTACACTGCTGATCAATTACCTTTATGGCTATACCCTCAACAGGGTGACCCTCTTCGCGCTGATATTTTCAATAGGTATCCTCGTTGATGACGCGATAGTGGTGGTAGAAAATATCCACAGGCATTTCAGGATGCACAAGATAGAGCCCCTGACTGCAGTATTAGCTGTCGATGAGGTCGGCAATCCCACCATTCTCGCCACCTTTGCAGTAATCGCGGCCTTGCTTCCGATGGCCTTTGTTTCCGGACTCATGGGTCCGTACATGAGACCTATTCCCGTCGGCGCATCTGCTGCAATGATATTTTCGCTCCTTATAGCCTTTATTGTGAGCCCCTGGATGAGCTATAAGGTATTAAAAAATGTGAAGCCTTCAGGACATGAAGAAAATGGAAAACTCTATGGCTTCTATGAAAAGATTCTGGGCCCGCTTATCGATAATAAGAATAAGCGGGTTGCGGCCCTTGCCATTGTTCTGGTGTTGCTTGGTATGTCACTCCTGCTCATTCCGTTAAAGGGAGTGAAGCTCAAGATGCTTCCCTTTGACAACAAAAGTGAAGTCCAGATCATAGTGGATATGCCCGAAGGGGTCACCCTTGAAGAGAGCGCGGCGCTTGCAAGAGAGATGGGGGATTATATAAAGACCGTGCCTGAGGTTACAGACTATCAGACTTATACAGGGACTGCAGCCCCCTATAATTTCAATGGTCTTGTAAGGCATTATTTCCTGCGTTCCGGCAGCAATGTAGTTGATTTGCAGGTCAATTTCGTAGGCAAGGGAAGTAGAAAGGCGCAGAGCCATGATATCGCCAAACGTATGAGGCCGGAACTTAAGAGGATCGCCGACAAATACCATGCTAAAGTAAAGGTGGCGGAGATCCCCCCCGGGCCTCCTGTTCTGAGCACCCTGGTGGCTGAGATATACGGGCCTGACCAAAAGAGACAGATAGAGATAGCGGCTGATGTTAAACGCATATTTGAAAATACCGGGGGTGTTGTGGATGTTGACTGGGAGGTCGAGGATGATCAAAAAAAGTTCACCTTTGATGTTGACAGGGAAAAGGCCGCACAAAACGGCATAACAACCGAGGCTGTCTCCCAGAGTATGAGGACAGCGCTCGGGGGAATGTCGGCAGGCCTTGTCCATCTTGACAGGGAGAAAGAGCCTGTTGAACTCTATCTTCAGTTGCCTCTTAAGATGAGGTCAAGTGCCTCATCGCTTGGGGACATATCCGTGCCTTCGGCATCCGGAAGGCTTCTGCCCCTTTCAGAGCTTGTGAAGGTCAGGGAAGGGACAGAGGACAAGACGATTTATCATAAGAACCTCAAACGCGTGGTCTATGTGACCGGAGATGTTGCAGGCGGCGCTGAGAGTCCTGTATACGCGATTCTAAAAATGAAAGACGCAATAAAAAAATTGAAGCTTGCCGAAGGCTATGAACTCAAACAGTATTATTCAGTTCAGCCATGGCTTGAAAATACCTATTCCATGAAGTGGGACGGGGAGTGGCAAATTACCTATGAGGTTTTCAGGGACCTGGGGATCGCCTTTGCCGCTGTTTTGGTCCTGATCTATATCCTTGTCGTTGCCTGGTTCAGGAATTTCGTGACCCCGCTGATCATTATGGCCCCAATCCCTTTGACTCTCGTGGGCATACTCCCGGGGCACTGGATATTCGGCGCGTTCTTTACCGCTACATCGATGATTGGATTTATCGCACTTGCAGGCATCATTGTGAGGAACTCGGTCCTGCTCATAGACTTTGTACAGATGGAATGGCGTGACTGCGGAGGCCTGAGAAACGCTTTGATAAAGGCAGGGGCTGTACGTTTCAGGCCTATAGCCTTGACCGCTGCTGCTGTGGTGGTAGGCTCTTTTGTTATGCTTTTTGATCCGATATTCCAGGGGCTTGCGATAGCGATGATGTTCGGAGCAGTTGCCGCAACAGCGCTGACACTGATTGCGGTCCCTCTTCTCTATTATGAGTTTTTTAAGGAAAAAATCTGTCCTTTGCGGGCAGAGGAAACTGAATTTAAAGAGGAGGAAAAAGAGTAAGGCAAAGAGTGAAATTTGAAGACATAATATGCTATAATTAAACTGTGTCGCAACAATGAAATTAATATCATTTGTGATGCGTAAAACCTGGAGGTGAATAAAAATGTCTTATAACAGATGTAAGTGCCAGAAGTGCGGTAATCAGTACGCAACCGTTATAGATAAGGACGAAGATCTTCAAAAGGAAGCCTGCCCCAATTGCGGTGAGAAACAGTTGAAAATTATTGCACCGATGAGTGTTTCCGAAGTCAACGGTCTTTTCTCCGGCGGTGGTTGAAGCCCGAGAGGGTGCTAAGACCGGTCAGGTCTTAAACAGATAAAAAAAGAGAAGGGCGCTGCTGTAAAGGGCGCCCTTCTCTATTGTATTAAGCATGTATCTCTATCCTGAATTCCGCACCGTCTTCGGTATTTTTTGCGGTCAGTTTTCCATTCCCTTTATTCTCTATAATCATTTTTGACATATAGAGCCCTATCCCGGTGCCCTTGTCATTTTGCTTGGTTGAAAAATATGGCTCGAATATCTTGTCCATGATATCCTCAGGAATGCCGCCGCCATTGTCCCTTATAGTCAGCAGGGCCCTATGGTCCTCCCTTAAGAGGCGTATGGTGACCTTGGGGTGTTTTACCTCTCTTTCAATGAGAACATCTTTTGCATTATTGAGGAGGTTTAAAAGTACCTGGGAATATTCATTGGGAAAACCTTCAATGGTTATGTCTTCTTTTATGTCAATTTCAATGTCAATGCCGTTTTTTTTGAAGCTTGGATTTACAAAAGAAATGGCCTTGTTTACAGACTCCGCCACGCTGAATTTCTGGGGTTCTTTTTGCGGCGTAAAGAAATATCTGAAATCGTCTATAGTCGCGGACATGCCCTGTATTATAGCCATGGCTTTGTCAACGCTAACATTAAGATACTCTTTGTCAAAGTCCCCAAACTCATGCGCGTTCTTTAAGTCCTGTATTAAAAGCCCGATGTTATTAAGAGGCTGCCTCCATTGATGTGCAATATTGCCGATCATTTCGCCCATGGAAGCAAGCTTTGCCTGTTGTATCAATAAATGGTCTTTTTCTCTTCCTTTTGCAATTTCTTCAGCGACCCTTTGCTCCAGGGTCCGGGTCAACTTATTAAGATTACCCAGCAAGTCGCTTAAGGCGCGCAGGGGGACCCTGCGTATATAGCCATAAATCAGCAGTCCGGTAATTATGCCCAATAATGTACTGTAAACCGTAGATACCAGGAGATGTCTGAGAGAGCGGCTTATCTCAATTCTCCCCACAATGCGCCCCGAGTCGAGGAGATTCCGACTGTGCTTTATTAGAGGCAAGTCCGGCTTGTCATCAACCTCTGCCAGCAAAACGTCTTTTGTGTTGATTATGCAACGTCTTTCCTTTGTTTTGTCTATAGGTCGGCGTGCCAGAAATTCTTCCATTCTCATAGTCTCGTAGTGCCACCAGAGGGGATTTTGATTAATCATGCTGGTCAGATCATGGGCATTGATTTCTGTTTCCATTGAAAGAAAAGAGCTAAGTTTAATATATCCGACGGAAAAGTAGATGGCAGGAATTGAGACAGCAATTATTACGGACAGTATTGCAGTCAGAATATTTGTAGTATGTATGACATTGGAGATACGGAGTTGCATTTTACGGAATTACCTGTTAACCAGGTGCCCTGTCCTGCTGAGAATAGACCGTCCGGAGGGAGAAAAGACAAAATCAATAAACTGTCTGGCCAGGGGTGAAGACTTGGGGCCGGTAATTAAATAGAGATCTTTATAATACGGATAGGAGCCGTCGGCCAGTGTTTTGACGCTTGGCTTTACGCCGTTAACTGACAGTATATTCACATCCCGCTTTTCAGAAAGGATCTGGCAGAGGGTGCCTGTCCCGAAGGACCCCGGCAGCCTTTCAAGCAAGTCAGCGTTTTCCTGATCATGAACTGCAATGTTCAGGCCGATTCTTGTAAGCGAATGCTGAACAGCCCTGTTCATGTCCTCAGACATGCCCGCAAGAATTTTAGTGCTTGACTCTCCCGCCGGGCGCAGTATTAGACGAATGGGCGTCTCGTCAGGCCAGGTTATAATCTTGCCGGAATAGATGTCAATAACTTTCTGCAAGGTAATATCAGAGACTTTATTTGTCTTATTCGTAAGAAAAACGAAGGGACTTCTTGCATATTCAATGGACTTCAGTCCTTTGCTCTGTTCATCACCAGTGGGTTCTCTGTATGAAATCGCAATATCCAGCTTACCTTCGAGAAGTGCCTTTATCCCTCCGCTGCTGCCCAGGCTTGGTGGTGTTGTTATGGTTATATCAGGATGTTTTGTCCGGAACTGCTCTCCGAGTAATTTCATGGTAGCCAAGGCCGTGCCGGTCCCTCCGATCCTTATTTCCTGTGAAGCATCTGCGGCAGGCTCTGTTTTGAATACAACTAATGAGAAAATCAATACAATCAGGACAACTATGCCGCGGGTCGAGAAACCAGATGATTGTTTCGACCTGTTCACTTTTCTCCTGGCAGGTCTTGTATTAAATTGGGATAAAGCTCTTTCATGCAGTCAGGACAGAGGCCGTGGGTGAAGACGGCTTCGGAATGTTCAGAGATATATCCTTCGATCTGTTTCCAGTAGCCATCATCATTCCTTATTTTTTTACAGGAAGAGCAGATGGGCAGCAGTCCGCTCAATTTTTTTACGTTATCAAGGGCCTCCTGGAGTTTGGCAATGAGTTCATCCTTCTCTTTGTTCTGTTGTTGAATTTTCTTCTCCAGCAGGATGTTTTCCGCGCAATTCTCTATTGAGCAAAAGAGAGAGGCCATGTCCAGGGGTTTCATTATATACTTGTCTATACCTACTTCAATAGAGTTAATCAAAATGTTCGCATCACTGTGGGCGGTAGTCAGGATAATCTTGCTGTTTTTGTCCAAGGCTTTGATTTCTTTTGACATCTCCATACCGTCCAGCACAGGCATTCTGATATCTGATATCACTAAATCCGGCCTGTATTGCAGATACAGGTCAAGTCCTTCCCGCCCGTTTTCGGCCTCATACACGTTCAATACTCTCCTCTTTAGCATCCTGGCCACTGCTGACCTTGTTACCTGTTCATCTTCAACATACAGAACAGATATCTCCAGCTTTTTGTTTTGGTTGTTGATATTATTATCCATCGTTATATTATTGCGCTTTTGTCATCGTAAATCAAACATAAGTTTTGAAAAATTGAAGACTCCCTCCGGCAAGACCGCAGGGAATCTCAATGCAAGGAATGTTTTTTCATTATATTCGCTCGCTAACCCGTGGCACCAACAGTAGGGGCCTTAGGCCAGACCACGGGGAATATCGCTCGCTATCCATTTAAAATGCAATGAAAAGCTTGCTACTGCTTTCTGAAATCGGCCCCTGCCGGAGCTCTAAAGAGCAAATCGCTTAATACTATAGGTACTCTAGACAGTAAAGATAATTATAATTTCATGGAATCCAGCAGGTGGACTTTTTCTTCGAGTTCACTATCAGTCAAAAGAGAGTGCTTTGTCAGTATTGTAAGCATGTCCATCAATTCCCTTTTCCTGCTCTGTGGCAGAGGTTTTGTTCCCAACCGGTTTTCCTCGTAAGCCGGAAATTCATTCTTTATTTCGCGTATTCTCTTTAACCAATATGGGGCGTCAGAGACATGAAACAGAAGGCTTTTTTTCTTTGTCTTTACTTCCAAATAGGTGAAGAAAAGCCTTTTGGTGGCTGCTACATCCTGTATTTCATTATAAAAGATCGATTGAGACAATGAACTCCCAAGTCCATCAAACCTGAAAATAGCCCTCTTATTAGTCAGAAAGACCGAATAAACAGGCTTTATTCCGGAACGTCTCTTCCGGGTAGTGTCGTCAATGATCTCTTCGCCGGGCAGCATTTCAAAAGTAAGGGTCCAGAACATAACTCCTCCGTCAAACTTCAAGGTTGCATCAATCGACAATAATATAAAACGATTGCGTCTTATTTTTCCAGTTTTCTCCTGGGCGGAATCTCCCACTAAACCACAAAAAACGCAATGAATAGTAAATGATTAATGTTGATTAGAAACGGATCAACACCTCAACTACTCAACGATTTGTTTTTCCTGTTCTGTGGTCTGCTTTTTTTCATTTGAAAATCCGTATTGAAAGTTATGTGATATATGATTAGACTATTGGCATGATAAGAAAGGCGCTGATTCTTAAGGTCTTTGATGCAGCATATATGCAGAGGTGGAATGACAAGGTGCGGCCTGTGGAATTGGTGGAACTCGACAAGCAGGCCCATAAAATGGTCACGGCTTTCTTTCTTGGAAAGTTCGAGGAGGAGACCCCCGGCTTTAGCTGGACAGAGGTTATAGAAGGGGGAATATTCGAGCTTCTGCAGAGACTGGTGATAACCGACCTGAAGCCGCCTATCTTCTATAAAATCAAGGAAGACAGGGAAAAGTATAAAAAGCTCAATGAATGGGTCTACAAAGAGATAGAGCCGATCATCTCTCCGCTAGGGAAAGACTTCTGCCTGCGGTTTAAGGCGTATTTTAATAATTCCGGCAGCAGTATCAACAAGAAGGTCCTGAGCGCCTCCCATTTTTATGCCACGAAATGGGAATTCAATATCATAGAGCGGGCCAATCCTGACGGATATGAGATAGCCTCAATAAAGCAGGACCTGCAGAAAAAGCAGCGGCAGTATTCCGACCTTAAGGGAATGGTCCAACTAAAGGATGTGGCGCATTACAGGGATTTCCTGGATTTATGCGGACAGCTTCGCTTCCAGGCACGATGGGCAAATCTCCACAGGATACCGAAGACCTCTGTTATAGGCCACTCTCTCTTTGTTGCCATATTGTCTTATCTTTTTTCCCTTGAGGTACGGGCATGTGATAAAAGGTGTGTGAATAATTATTTTACCGGTCTGTTTCATGACCTTCCTGAAGTGCTAACGAGAGACATCATCTCGCCGGTCAAAAGGTCTGTCGAAGGCTTGAGCGAGTTGATAAAGCAGTATGAAAAAGAGCAGATGGAAAAAGAAGTCTATGGTCTGATCCCGAAGGAGTGGCACAAAGACGTGCGGACATTCACAGAGAGGGAGTTTGACAGCATCATTACCTTCAAAGGAAGACGGAAAAAGCTTGGCAGCGATGAAATCAGTCAAAAGTATAACGATGATGTATACAACCCGCGGGACGGAGTGTTCGTAAAGGCAGCCGACAGCCTCGCGGCCTTTATTGAGGCCTATGTTGCCATCAGAAACGGCAGCTACAACCGCGAATTTCAGGAAGCGAAGCTGGAGTTAAGGAACACCTACGGCAGGGCCACCATAGCAGGCATCAATTTCGGTGAGATTTATGCTGACTTTGACTGATCCATGACTAAACCGGTTCTGGAGAAAGACGCTGATCTCCATTTCCCGCATTTTATTGTCCTGAAGGCCTCGGCTGGTTCAGGGAAGACGCGTACGCTCACTGAAAGGTACGTCCAGTTCATACTCTCTGATACAGTCCCCAATAACAGACTGAGAAACATCCTTGCTGTGACCTTTTCCAACAACGCTGCCAGAGAGATGAAGGAAAGGATACTGAAGTGGCTGAAATCCGTTGCCTTCAATGACCCTGAGAGTATAAACGAGTTTTCTGAAATCATCGCCCTGACCCGGGAGCAGATGATTGAAAAGGCCGAAAAAAGGATCGGGGAGATCCTCGAAAATTACACTGATTTTCAGGTCAGGACAATAGACAGCTTTATGGCCGCAGTGTTTAAGGCCTCTGCCATTGATTTTGGATACAACCCTGAATTTGATATCCTCATGAAAAATGATGTGATCATGGAATACGCCTTCAACCTTTTCTTAAGAGATGTCAGGGAAGGGTCTCCCGAGGCTGCGCTCTTTAGCTCGGTCATAGCAACTCTGAATGAAAACAGGAAAAAAGACACGTCATTTCTCTGGGACCCTTCATCAGCTCTTCTTGAGGAGATAAAAAAAATCTACCGTAAGCTTGCCGCAACAGGCAAAAAGCCAAAGATAATAGATTGTGCGGCAGAGACTGCTGATATAAAGGAGAAGATACGGGAGGCAATTGAAACCATAGAAACCCTGATACTCCAGTCAGGACTGCAGCGCAGTAATAAATCTACCTATAAGGACATTCTCCCGCTTGTCAGGCAGGGAAGGTACGCTGATCTGATAGGTAAAGGCCTGAAGACCTCTCCTGTAAACAAGGCAAAAAAGGCAGACAGCAAAGAGCAGGAGTTTTATGAGCAGATAGTCGGACAGTGGCTTGTAGCCGGGGACATGATCAGCCAATACGCAGGGTTCCATGTCCGTTCGTGTTTTACGCCTTATCTGAAGATATACGAACAATTCAGCAAAAAGATTGAACATACAAAAAGACGGCAGGGAAAGGTGTTTATAGAAGACATCAACAGGAACCTGGCCGAATATCTCAACGCAGAGATTGTCCCTGATGTTTACTTCCGAATAGGTGAGACCGTATTTCACTTCCTTATTGATGAATTTCAGGACACCTCTCCTGTTCAGTGGAGAAACCTCTTTCCCCTTATTGAAAATTCCCTGTCGCTGGAGGGCAGCGCCTTTGTTGTGGGTGATACCAAGCAGGCGATTTACGGTTTCCGTGACGCGGATTACACCATCATGAAAACATTTGAAACGCAAAACCCGTTCCCTTCCGCCCAATATGCCGTGCGGGAACTGGAAGTCAATTACAGGAGTCTGCAAAGTATACTGGAGTTCAATAACAGGGTATTTAAGGACATTGCTGCCAATAGCGATGCTTATAGAGACGCCGGCCAAAGAAGCGGCCTGACAGACTATGTGCAAAATGTCCGGGAGGGGCTGGAAAGTCCTGGATATGCTGAAGTCACTATTTATGAAAAAAATGCCGAGGACCCGCCAGAGAGAAAGAAGATGCAGCAACTTCTCCATGAGCTGCACTCACGGGGGTACAGGCGTGGCGATATAGCAGTGCTTACGCAAAAAAACGAAGACGCGGTCAGGACCACCACCTGGCTCAATGAAGAGGACATCCCATTTATCTCCTACAGCAGTCTTGATATCAGACGCAGGAAGATCACCGGAGAGATCGTTTCGCTCCTGAATTTCCTTTCTTCACCTACCAATGATCTGTCATTTGCCACCTTTGTGCTGGGAGATATATTTGCAAAAACAGCTGTCAAGGCTGCCTCTGGAGAAAGGTCCGGCAGGATTATGGAATTTTTCTTCGTGCATAGGAAAAACCCTCCTCTTTACAAGGCCTTTCAGCAGGAATTCAAAGCCCTCTGGGACGCATACTTTGCCGGACTTTTTAAGGCCTCCGGTTATCTTCCGCTTTATGACCTTGTCACCGAGATATTCAATGTCTTTCGGGTCTTTGAGATTTTGAAAGAAGAAGAGGCGACCCTGGTAAAGATACTTGAGGTTGTCAAGGACCTTGAAGGCGCAGGCCATAACAGCCTCAGAGACTTCCTTGATTTTGCGGACAATGGTGAGGCCAGTGAAACAGAATGGAACATGAATGTGCCGAAAAATATGGATGCAGTGCATGTCATGACCATTCATAAGGCCAAGGGCCTGGGCTTCCCTGTTGTGCTGGTGTTGCTCTATGATGAGAAAAGCAAGGGGTTTGATTATATTGTAGAGGAGGATGAAGAAGGGGCCTGCCTGCTTAAGATAACAAGAGACATCCTTACCAGCGCCCCTGATTTCGAGTGCTTATACAGTGAAGAAGCCTTAAAAGATAAGGTCAACAGGCTCAACAGCCTCTATGTTGGCTTTACGCGTCCTAAAGAAGAGCTTTATGTGATAGGTGTCAAAGCCAAAAATAATGGATATCCCTTTGACCTGCTCCCTGTGGATGACTATCCTCCCGCTGTCAAGCCCCCAAGGAGACCTGCTGAAAAGACTGAAGCAATGCAGACCTTTTCTTTCAAGCATTCACATGGACGAACTGACTATCATCCCGGCCCTGAAGGGACCATTAACCGTGAGGAAAGGCAGAGAGGCGAATTTATCCACAGGGTGTTGTTTTATGTTAAGTATGCAGGCGATGGCTTTGAAGAAGAACTGCTGTCCATTATCAGGAAAATTAAAAACAACTCCGGCGCTCAATATCCTGAAGAAGAAATTAAAGAGATCGTCATTGGCCTGGTAGGGCATGAGGAGATGGCTGAGTACTTCAGAGAGAAACCGGGCAGAGAGGTCAGGCCTGAACAGGAATTCTCTGATAGCGAGGGAAGACTGTTTCGGATGGACAGGGTGATCATAGACAGGAACAAAGTAACGGTAATTGATTATAAGACCGGGGGAGAAAAAGACCCGGCTGAAAAATACCAGGTCCAGATGAAGACCTATATTAGGGTCCTCAAAGAGGTCTATCCCGGCAGGGAAGTACAGGGGATAATCGCTTATGCGGACCTTGGAGAGATAAGGAGATGCGCTTGAAGGTAAAGCTTATCTCCCCGCGACATAGCCTGATAGAGGAGATCATACCAAAGCTGGAGATGTCGGAAAGGGATTATTCTCCAAATCTGATCGTATTCCCGGGAAAAAGGCCGGCCCATTTTTTAAGGAAGGCGCTTGCAAAGAAGATGCAGGGAAGTTTTATACCACCTGTTATTTTTTCGATGGACGAGTTTGTTGATCACCTCTGTGAAATGAGACTGCCTGGCAGAAAGCTGGAGGGCCTTGATGCTGTCGCACTCCTCTATGATATCCACAGAAAGGCCGTAAATCCGCTTGGTGGAGGGAGTTTCATGACGCCGGACGGCTTCTTCCCGCTAGGGCTCGGGATTTACCGGGACCTGGAAGAACTATACATAGAGGCTGTTGACCGGCAGCGAGTAAAGGAAATCGAACTCTATGCTGAAGAAAACATACCAGGGCAGACGCTGCACAGACTGCAGTCCCTGTCTTTTTTCTATGAGGAGTTTTATGAAAACGTCAGGGAGCTTGGCTTTTCAACGAGGTCTATGAGATATGGCGCTGCAGCTGAAATGATTGCTGACTGTGGGACGGCCAGTTACAAGCAGATGATTTTCGCAGGTTTTTTCGCCCTTACCAGATGCGAAAAAACAATGTTTAAAAAATTGCTTTCAATGGACCAAACACTATTAATATTTCAGGACAGCAAAGGCATGAAGGAAAAACTTGTCGAACTCGGAGTAAGGCCTTCTCAGGAGGAGTGGGAGCGCGACAAGGCTGAGGTCCATTTCTACAGCAGTCCTGATACCCATGGTCAGGTATATGCCTTGCGCAGCGTGCTTGAAAGTAAAATAAAAGAGAACGGGCCGTTTTTTGAAAATACGGCCATTGTGCTTCCTTTATCGGATACCCTTTTCCCTCTCCTTCGCCAGGGGACCAACATGATAGATGAAGACAGCTATAATATTTCCCTTGGGTATCCACTGCAGCGCACGCCAGTATTTGCCTTTCTCAATAGTATTATGGAACTAATGAGCTCTATGGATGGAGGCCGTATCTATCTGCCGGCCTATCTTAATTTCGTCCTGCATCCATATACAAAAAATATCTACTTTAACGATAGCGCTGAAATAACCAGGATAATGTTCCATGCCATTGAAGAAGGACTTACAAAATACAGGACAAAGACCTTTGTCAGCCTGCAGGAGATTGAAGAGGACGGAAAACTCTTTGAGCTTGTGATGGACAAACTCCCCAGGGATGATAAGGCATTGACAAGAGAGTCCCTTGCAGAGCACCTGAAGAGTATCCACAAAAATACTATAAGTAAATTTCTTTCCTTTGAAAATGTAAGGGACTTTTCCCTTAAATGCGCTGATCTGCTGACCTATATATTCAATAACAGCACCGCGAAGCTCCATCCCCTCTTTTATCCCTTCTCGGAGTCTTTTATGCGCTCCCTTGAGCTCATCTCCAGGTCGCTGATGAAGGACATCGCCTTTGCAGAACAGGCAAGCTACTTTACTTTTTTCAGAAAATACCTCATGACCTGTTATACGCCTTTTGAGGGCACACCTCTAAAGGGCCTTCAGGTGCTTGGGTTCCTGGAGACAAGAAACCTGAAGTTTGACAGGGTCTTTATCCTGGATGCCAATGAAGAGGCCTTGCCAGACACAAAAAAAGATGATACCCTTCTGCCCTTTAAGGCACGTAAGATACTTGGTCTTCCTACTTATCAGGACAGAGACGCCCTGGCAGCGCATTATTTCGAGACCCTCACCCAGGCTGCAGACGAAGTCCACCTTTTCTTTATTGAAAATGACAAAAAAGAGAGATCACGCTTTGTTGAAAGACTGCTATGGGACAGACAGAAGAGGGAGAGAACAACAGACACCAACAACTACCTCAAAGCCGTGCAATACAGGATCGAACTGAAAAACAGTCTGCCTCCGGATATCAGTAAGACCGGCAGCATTGTGGGGTTCCTGCGGGAATTTCCATACAGCGCCTCTGCGCTCGATACATATCTGCGGTGCCAGTTGCAGTTTTATTATTCCTATGTCCTGAGGATAGACAAAAAGGAAGAGATATCCGGAGATATAGAAAGGCAGGAAATAGGCAAGTTTGTCCACCATGTCCTCTCTCAATACTTTTTAAAAAGAAAAGGCTTTCCTTTAAAGGAAAAAGACCTAGACCTCCGCGAACTGAATCTCCTCATAAACAGACTCTTTGAAAAAGAATACGGAGAAAATGCCGGCGGCGCGGTCTATCTTTTAAAGCAGCAGATAAAAAGACATCTGAGGGATTTCTTTGAAAAATACTTTGTCCCCCTGATCAGGGCGGGGTCTGTAACAGTGCTCAACTGCGAAGAGGACATACATACTTCAAAAGATTTCTTCAATTTCAGGGGCCGCATAGACGCTGTCATAATGAGTGGTGAGAAGACAGTAATCATCGACTATAAAACCGGCGCTAACCCGAACTTTCTGAAGATAAATTTCGAAAAACTGGACATTGAAAACAGGGATTCATGGAGCGAGGCTATCGGGAGCATCCAACTCCCCTTTTACCTCATGCTTTACTCAGAGCATACAGGCAAGGCCATAAGAGACCTAAACGCAATGTTTTTGCTCCTTGGCCGATCCTTGATAAACAGCGAGATAGAACTTCCTCTTTTTACTGAAGAAGACGGTGAGGAAAAGTACGAACTGCTCAAAGTCATGATCTTCAGACTCCTCAAAGAAATCACTGACCCCGAGTTGCCGTTTAAACCGGCAACTGACAGAAAAAATACCTGTCCGGATTGCAGCTATAAGCATATCTGCGGCATGCAGTGGATTGTGAAATAGTGCAGTTTGAAAGCTTCCTATTCTTATCCCATCTGATAGTTAGTTAGTCCTATTGAACACTGGAACGCAGGCAGGTTCCTGAAAAATTCCCCCTTAGAAAAGGGGGCGGAAGGGGTTGTGCTAGTCAGATTTTCATAAAGTTTCTTATGACGCAGTCTCCAACTGAGTAACTCTTTCTTCGTGAATGGGGGCTCTGCCCCATATCCCGTTTACCTTTCTTGACGGCCAAGAAAGGTAAACCAGAAGAAGGCCGCCCCGACGAAAATTGCTTAACGGTTTGCTCTGTCGGCTTCGGTAAATTTCAGGAACTCGCCTTCGGCTCAAACAGCCTGAAATTTTTAACCCTCAGTCTCGGTCGCAAACCTACAATTTTCGAAGGGGACAACAGACATAGGTATACGGCGCGAATCCTAAGACAGCCATCCCGTAAGGGCGTATTGCATACGCCCATCTTTTTCCCGGTATTGTGTCGTGGCACGGCTTCGGTCGCAGCCCTGAAATTTTCGAAGGGGAGATCAGGCAGAGGGGTACAGCTGAAATCGTAAGTCATCCGGTAGGGGCGTATGGCATACGCCCTTCTTTTTTCCCGGTATTGTGTAGGGGCAATCCCCCTGCGGTTGCCCTGGCTGATGAGCATCCATGTCCAGCCATATTTGTTTCCAATGATCATCTTATCTTTAGAGGGGTGCCGGAACAATTCACGGTTCACCATTCACTATTCACAGCCTTTATAAAGAAATAGTTCTTGTCTTTAGCCTGACATAACGTACTATTATTGATGGATTTTTGAAGGGGAGGGATAAAAATAATCGGTGATTTCACAAATTCCATTTACCAGCGAACCAGCAGCAGATTTACGGAGGGGCAAATGAAAGAGCTGATTCCTGCTGAGATAATTGAGAGACAAATCTATCTGATCCGTGGCCATAAGGTTATGATCAGCATGCATCTTGCCGAACTCTACGGTGTCGAGACGAGGATATTAAACCAGGCGGTAAAGAGAAACATACAACGCTTTCCGGAAGATTTCATGTTTCAGATGTCGGAAAAAGAAGCTGAAGCACTGGTATCACAAACTGTGATACCACACAGGAAGTATTTTGGCGGATCTTTGCCGTATGCGTTTACCGAGCAGGGTGTCGCGATGCTTTCCAGCATCCTTAACAGCGAACAGGCCATAAAGATCAACATTACCATTCCGACGGAAAAAATGTGCGACGTATGAGAAATGATCTTCCGGGTGGCACCGTGACAACAATCCTTCATATTTCCGACCTTCATTTCGGGTGGGAAGGAGATCATCCTAATGGTAAGGCCGACCGTAAAGTATGTTTAGATTCACTTTTAAATGAGATTTCAAAACTCGAAAAGCCATGGAAACCTTCAATAGTTTGTCTCATCCTGAAAGCCATTCGTCAATTTTCAAACTTTAGTCTATCCTTAGCAGATATTCCCTGGAGTTATCAATGAGCGGTCCCCGAAATGGCGTCTGTATTGACAGCCAGCGCCGGGCGGTGATAGTATTACACATAAGGTTACACATATCGGGAGGCCTATGATGAAGAGGACAAATGTTATTTTTACCGATGAACAGCATAAGAGATTGAAGACCCTCGCACGCAAGGGTGGCAGGACCCTCGGCGAGCTGGTCAGGGAGGCCGTTGACGCGGCATATGCGAAACGGGACGCGCTTGACCTTAGAAAAGCAGCGGCTATCGATTCATACCGGGAAGGTTTTATAAGCCTCGGCAAGCTGGCTGATGCCCTCGGCATAGACACCGTAACCGCACGTTTATATCTGAGGGAGCGCGAAATTGCACTGAATGTTCAGGACGCTTCGGAGATAACCTCAGATGCGGCGAATGCCTGAGGTCATCTTTGACAACTGTGTGCTGAGCAATTTTGCCCTGTCTGATTCCCTCGATATCATTAAGCGTCTGTATGCGTCCTCGGCCTACATAACCGACTTCATTGCTGCCGAGAACCTGACCGGTATACTGAAAGGTCACGCCGGGCTGAAAGATATAAACAATGCCCTTAGGGAAGGCTGGCTTAAGGAGACAGCACTTTCAGGTGATAAAGAAAAGCGGCTCTTCGAATCTCTTGCTGTTTCCCTGGGGTTCGGCGAATCGTCGGCCATTGCAGTTTCAAAGACGAGAAGATTTATTTTTGCCTGTGATGACAGGGCGGCAAGGAGGGAAGCTGCTTTGCTCGGGGTAAAATTAACGGGCACATCGGGTATTCTGATTAAGGCGTCAAAAAAGAAGATCATAAGTTCGAAGCGGGCCGATGAGATTTTAGGGCGGATGATTGAAAATGGATTTTACTCACCTTTTAGTTCCTTAAAAGAGCTTCCGTAAATACATATGACAGGCTGTAAGGCGTTCAGAAATAAAGTTGAAGTATCCTGAAAGCCCGTTTGGCTTGAATCTTAACCTTCAGGCGTCAGCTACCTATTGCAAGAAATTCCGGAAAATAAAAGTTGTCAACTACAGTCATCCTGTTAACTCTTTCTGAAAGATATTGGTAAAATAACAGAAAGGAGATAATTATGTTCGACACCCATGCCGATAACCGTTACAATACTTGGGCGGTCTGTAAAGAAATAAGAACAATATGAAAGCTGCAATTGCAATCTTATTCATATTCTCATTTTTTGTTCTATATTCCTGCTTCGAAAAAGCATCCGTAGATGAGAAAAAAGAAGACGTGGAATTATCAGGCGAAAGAATCATAAGGATTGTTTTTGAACTGCATGGAGATGATATCGGCTCACCTGAATCCCAGGCCTTATTACATAAAATCAATACTTCAATCAAAACTAATAAAGCCGGAGAGGTTCTGAGTTCAGGTTTTGGTATGGGGAAAATGGAAATTGTTATAAAGGTAAAAGGGAAAGAAGCGATAAAAAAAATAGAAAGGATAATAGTTGATAATTACCCGGAGGCAAACTATAGCATAACAAGTCGCTGAAGAGATGCTACCCGAGGTTTAGCCTTCGGACTTTAACCTTCAGTCTATCCACCTGAGTAGTTATGAATCCTTTACTTTTTCCCGAATATGCCGCAGATGGCCTTTCCCAGCTCATTGTCTACTATAAAGGCCCCGTCATTGTGCAATTCAACTATTACGTCGATTTTATTGATCAGGGGGCCCATGGATTTCATGCAGCCCACTATCTGGAGTACCTGAATGTTTTCCAAAGCATAAAGTCTGTTTATATCTTTTAACTGTTCTTCGCTCCTGCCGTAAATCTCGTCAATGATGAGAATGATATTGTCTTTCAGATCAAACAATATATTTAAATCGTCGACCATATTGATGTCTTTTTTCAGGGACACTATATACTTCAGATATTTATTATAACTTCCCGGCCTCGATTTCCCCTCAAAATCAACAAGATTGCCGGTATAATAAACATTTGTTTTGTCCTGGACCGCCTGAACAGTATTTGTAATCTTGCCCACTCCCTTTATGCCGCACACAAGAATATTCTTGTAACCATTGATAACTTTTTTCATGTTCTCAACATTATCGCTGGTGAAGGCAATATTATTTCGGGGTGCAGCCGGAGCTTTTTTCGTCATATATGTATGATAACCGTTTATGAATGATTTTTGCAGTCTGATTTTATATGAAATTATAAACGGCCGTTTAACCACAGAGTTCACAGAAATTTAGATATAACGAGAGTTCACAGAGTTTTTTATCTCGCCTTTTGGGTTATTCCTCTGTGCCCTGTTTTTTATTTAATAATCATGGTGTTTTCTCCGTGTGCTCTGTGGTGAACTGCTTTTTTCAACATTATTGGTTTATGAAGAGGCAGGGCAAAATAATGTGTATTAATCTGCTTTTATGTTATTATTAATGCCTTATGGAACAGCGACTTCAGAAAATTATTGCAGAAATGGGCCTGGCTTCGCGTAGAAAAGCCGAAGAGCTTATCATAGAGGGCCGTGTTACAGTAAACGGCAAGGTGGCCACCATTGGTATGAAGGCAGACATGCTCAAAGACCATGTGAAAGTCGACGGAAAGCTCCTGTTTCGGCCTGAAAAAAAGGTCTATTTTATTTTCAACAAGCCCAGGGGCGTAGTGACCTCGATGAGCGATCCGGAGGGCAGGCCTACTATAAAAGATTTCGTAAGAGGTATAAAGCAGAGGGTATTTCCTGTAGGCAGGCTTGATTATGATTCAGAGGGCATGCTACTGCTGACAAATGATGGGGAATTTACACATGCTGTCCTGCATCCCTCAAAAAAGATACCCAAGACCTATCTGGTCAAGATCAAAGGCAATATTGAGGATGAGAATATTGAGAAGCTCAGAAGCGGGATAAGGCTGGAAAGAACTGTAACAGCCCCTGCAAAGGTAAAGCGTCTGCGCAAATCAGAGAGCAACTCGTGGCTTGAGATTGTCATATACGAAGGGAAAAAACGTCAGATACGCAGGATGCTTGAAAGAGTAGGGCATGATGTAATCAGACTGATGAGGATAAAGATCAACGGAATGGAGATGGGGCCGCTTAAGCCGGGTGAGTGCCGTCTGATCTCTGGTGAAGAGCTGAGAATATTAAAAAAGGAATTAAACATTGGGGAGTCTGCATGATTCGAGATAAAGGTTGTGGCGGGATAAATAATACGGACATCGGCTCAGTGAAGACCCTGGCCGGCTGGGTATTCAGACGGAGAGACCACGGAGGTCTGATATTCATAGACCTGAGGGACAGAAGCGGGCTTTGCCAGGTGGTATTCAGTCCTGATGTTTCAGCTGAGGCGCATGAGAAGGCGCATGGACTCAGGGCCGAATATGTTATCGCGGTCTCCGGTGAGATAAGAAAGAGGCCGGAAGGCACGGAGAATGCAGGCCTGCCTACAGGCATGACAGAGATGTATGTACAGAAGCTGGAAGTCTTAAATGAGGCCTCACCCCTGCCGTTTAACATGGAAGAGGCTGCAGATGCGGGAGAGGCGCTCAGGCTCAAGCACAGGTATCTCGATCTGAGGCGGCCCGAGATGCAGAGAAATATGGTCCTGCGCCATCGCATATCAAAATTTATGAGGGACTTCCTTGATGAACATGAATTCCTCGAGATAGAAACGCCTATGCTTACAAAATCAACGCCCGAAGGGGCCAGGGATTATCTTGTGCCCAGCAGGCTTAACCCGGGCCATTTTTACGCCCTTCCACAGTCCCCGCAGCTCTTCAAGCAGATATTGATGGTTGCAGGCATGGAAAAGTATTTTCAGATAGTAAAATGTTTCAGGGACGAAGATCTCAGGGCAGACAGACAGCCTGAATTTACCCAGGTCGACCTGGAGATGTCTTTCGCGGGCAGGGATGAGATCATATCGTTGATGGAAGGGTTAATGAAGGGGCTTTTCAAGGAAGTGATGAACATGGATATCGAGGCCCCTTTCCAGAGGCTTAGCTTCCAGGAATCAATGGAAAGGTTCGGCAATGACAAGCCTGACATGCGCTTCGGCCTTGAACTCAAAGATATGGCGGACCTGGCAGGCAAAGGTACTTTCAAGGTTTTTCTGGATGCGCTTCAGTCAGGCGGGATGGTCAAGGCCATAAATGGAAAAGGCATGGCAGGTATCTCACGGAAAGAGATTGATCTGCTTACAGGAGAGGCCCAGGCCTTTGGCGCCAAAGGTCTTGCGTGGATAAAGGTCAAAAATGGTTTTGAGTCCCCTATAGCAAAGTTCTTCCCTGAAGAGGTCCTTGGTGTGATGGCAGAAAGACTTGAGGCAAAAGACGGTGATATGATGCTCTTTGTTGCGGACAGGCCGAAGGTTGTCTATGATGTCCTGAGCCGTATGCGGCTTGAGCTCGGTAAAAAACTCAACCTCATACAGCCGGGCTTTAAATTTGTATGGATAACGGATTTTCCACTGCTTGAATGGGATGAAGAAGAAGAGCGTTTTCAGGCGATGCACCATCCCTTTACCTCACCGCTGAATGGCGATATGGAAAAAATGCTGACAGGAGACATCAGCGATAAAGGCCTGCTGTCGTCTTTAAAGGCAAATGCTTATGACTTAGTCCTCAATGGTTATGAGATCGGCGGCGGCAGCATAAGGATACATAACCAGAAGGCACAAAAAAGAATGTTCGACCTCCTGAATATATCCGAGGAAGATGCTAATACGAAATTCGGATTTCTGCTCGATGCGCTCCAGTACGGCGCGCCTCCGCATGGCGGTATAGCCCTTGGCCTTGACAGACTCGTGATGTTGTTGGCAGGTGTAACATCCATAAGGGACGTGATCGCCTTCCCAAAAACACAGAAGGCCTTCTGTCTGATGTCAGGGGCCCCTTCAAACGTGGACACAAAGCAGCTGAGGGAACTTCATATAAAGTCAGATGTGCCAATAGAATAGCCAGGTCCGATTCTTCCCGCAATCCGGCAGGCATCTAATGCAGGGTGGTCTATAAAAAGAATGTTTCCCGTCAAGGACACCGTACCAAACAGAACATTCCCGTCAACTACCTGGATGTTGATAATCCTTTGCGGTATCGTTTTTTTGTTTGAAACCACCTTGCCACGTGAATTACTTGAGGATTTCACGTATTATTTTGGTATAGTTCCGATTGAATATACCAAGCGTCATGGCCATGGGCTGCTGCCGGTAGATTACCTGTCGTTTCTGACCACGATGTTCCTGCACGGGGGCTGGCTCCACTTTCTGGGCAATATGTGGTTTCTCAAGATATTTGGCAGCAAGGTAGAGGACCGGATGGGACATTGCAGATTCCTCATATTTTATCTGATTGTTGGGATACTTGCCAGTTTGTTCTACATCCATTTTAGTCCTCGATCTTCCATGCCTGTCATTGGCGCTTCCGGAGCGATCGCAGGAGTCATGGGTGCATATTACGTCTTGTTCCCAAGGGCAAAGATCCTGACACTTATCCCGATATTCATTTTCCCCTGGTTTATAGAGCTTCCAGCTGTCTTTTTTTTAGGGTGGTGGTTTTTGCTTCAGCTCTTTTCAGGAACAGTCGCCCAGGTGCTGCCTGCAGCTGGCGGCGGTGTGGCGTGGTGGGGACACATCGGAGGGTTTATTGCGGGTCTTCTGCTGGTAACATTATTCAAGAGGAACAACAGAAGATATTACTGAGATAAATGGATAGCAAGCGATATCCCCCGTGGTTTTGTTACAGGGTAAGCGGGCGAATATAATGAAAAAATATACATTGCATTGAGATTCCCTGTGGCCTTGCCGGAGGAGTCTTTAATCCCTATGTCCATAGATCAAGGCAGGATATGTTAATATATAAGCAATTATGAGAATACTGCTTGTCGAAGATGAAAAGGGTGTGGCCAACTTCATCAAAAAGGGCCTTGAAGAGGAATATTATTCGATTGACCATTCAACGGATGCAGAAGAGGCCCTTTTATTTCTTGAAACAAATACCTATGATATGATAATCCTCGATGTTATGATGCCGGGAATGAATGGATTCGAGCTTTGCAGAAAGCTCAGGCAAAAAGGAATCCGAGCTCCTATACTGATGCTTACTGCCCGGGATTCGGTAAAAGACAAAGTCCTTGGTCTTGACAGCGGGGCAGATGACTACCTGACCAAACCTTTTTCGTTCGAAGAGTTCCTTGCACGGGTGAGGGCGCTCCTTCGCCGCAAACAGGATACGCTTACCGAATATAGTTACGGCGTATTAAAGATCGATGCGGTGGCCCACAGGGTCCATGCAGGGGACAAGGAAATATTGTTGCGTCCCAAAGAATTTTCAATCCTCGTGTATCTAATAAAGAACAAGGGCCGTGTGCTCTCCCGTACCCAGATACTTGAAAATATATGGGGATATGATTTTAATCCCAACACTAATATAGTTGATGTGCATATTAAGGCGCTCAGAGAAAAATTAAAGGAATATTCCCACGACGATCTGATACGAAGTGTCAGGGGGGTCGGTTACATGTTTGCCGACTGAGAGGAAGGCCTGTCAATTATGATAAATCCTGCCAAAAAGCGCTTGACCAGAATATTTACAGTTGTTGCCCTTGCCTTTAGTATACTGATATTGAGCATAAGTTACTTTTTTGTGCACTACAGCATATTCAGTGAAATAAAAAGGCATCTCAATGAAGATATCGAAAAAGAGTTCCTCGATCAGTACTACAACTCCGGACTTGAACCCTTAAAGAGCACCTGGGATGAGCACCGTTTCCAGATCCTTAACAGTGACGGTCAGGTTACTGTGTCTACACGTAATTCCAGGGATTTTTATCCTGTGCTGAACCGACAATACCTTCAGAAGGCATTTTCAGGACATAAGAATTTCGAAGAACTGGAGGTCAAGAACGAGCCATATCTTGTTTCCTATTTTCCTATTGATGGAAAGTATATAGGCAGAGCGGCAGTGCCTCTTGCTGATGTAAAAAAATATGAAAGTGTTTTTCTGCATGTCATTTTACTCACTCTCCCGGGGATTTTTCTGATTTCATTTTTTGTGGGACGCTATCTCGTGAACCAGGCAATGGACCAGATATCAACTTTTTTTACATTTCAGGAAACGTTTTCCTCCAATGTTACTCATGAACTTCGTTCCCCGCTGGCCTCCCTGAAAGGGAACCTTGAAGTTACTCTCAGGAAAGACCGGGGGACAGAAGAATACAAGGAGATACTTAACCTGAGTTTAAAGGAAGTGGACCGGATTATAAATCTGCTCAATAATCTCAACTTGCTTGCCTCATCAAAATTCAAGCCCCTGGACTTGTTCAAGGATTCTGTGGATATCAGTAAGGTCATTGATGAGCTGGTCAGGATTTACTCCCCTGTTTTACAGGCAAAAAAGATAAAATTTGATGTTGCGCGGGCTGCCAGGGCGACCTGCATTTGTGATGAAAGCCTTATCAGAAGGACAATTGAAAACCTCATCGATAACGCTGTCAAATATACGCCTGAAGGAGGTTCCATAAGCCTTGAGGTGGCAAAAGAGGCCAAAAAATTTCTAATAACAATTACTAATACATGTCTTCCAATGAACAAAAATGACGTCGAGAATATTTTTCAACCCTTCTTTCGTGGGAAAAATGTCATAAGCAGTGACTCTGAAGGAAAGGGCCTGGGGCTTTATATATCCCGTTATATTGTGCGTTCTCACGGTGGAGACTTAACATTGAACAGGACTTACGGAAACCTTTTTTCAATAACTATCTCGTTGCCTTTGGGATAGTCTCTTCGAGCAAGCAAATTAAACAGAGCATGGAGTTCCTGGTATACTAACAAATGTCTAAGGTCCTGGTCGGAATGAGCGGCGGTGTTGATTCGAGCGTAACAGCCCACCTTTTAATGCAGCAGGGGTTTGAGGTCGAGGGACTTAGTTTTGTTCTTTGGGAGGCCAGAAACAGGCCCAGTTTAACAGCCTGCTGTTCACTGGAGATTGTAAACAGCGCCTCGAAGACCGCGGAGCAACTCGGGATAGGGCATGCATCGGTAGATGTACGGGGCGAGTTTATTGAAAAAGTGATAGAGCCTTTTGTCGAGGCATATAAAAGAGGCATGACTCCAAACCCCTGTATCCTCTGTAACAGATATATCAAATTTCCTTTTCTTCTGAGGGAGGCTGAAAAAAGAAATGCGAAGTATATCGCGACCGGTCACTACGCCAGAGTAGTTCAGACTTCGGGACCACCTGATTCGCCACTCATCACTCATCACTCGTTACTTCTTAAAGGTATTGATCAGAAGAAGGACCAGTCGTATGTCCTCTATGTGCTGGGCCAGGACACGCTGGAAAGGTTAATGCTTCCCCTGGGTGATTACAAAAAAGACGATATAAGAACTATAGCGCGTTCTTTAAACCTTGCTGCAGCAGACAGGCCGGAGAGTCAGGAAATCTGTTTTATCGAAGATAAAAACTATGCCAGATTTATCGAAAAGTTGTCTCCTGTTGCAGGCAGGCACGGCCCTATCCTTGACTCAAAGGGCAAGGTATTGGGGACACACAAAGGCATATATTGCTATACGATAGGCCAGAGAAAAGGGCTTGGCCTCTCTTCCCTTGAACCTCATTACGTTACAAAGATCGATACCCTTGGAAACGCCATCTATGTTGGCTCACAGGAAGAGGCACAAATCAGGAGTTTTTTTGTTGAAGAGGTCAACTGGATTTTAGCCCCTGAAGAAAGGTCTTTCAGGGCAGCCGTCAAGGTGCGCTCCATGATGGAAGCCAGACCTGCTGCAGTAGAAATTCTCGATAAAGGTGTGAGGGTCACATTCGACGAACCGCAGTGGGCGCCGGCGCCCGGACAAAGCGCTGTTTTTTATGATGGAGATACAGTAGTGGGAGGAGGAATCATCGTTGAAGCGTTGCAGTTGAAAGGGGAATTTTAGTTTCAGTTTTCTCCGAAGGTTACGGACCTTTGGTGTTTTACTTCTCGCTTAATACCCCGTTGCTCATGCTCAATTGTCTTTTGGTCTTAGCTGCGATATCTTTGTTGTGCGTAACGATAAGGAACGTTGTCTTTTGTTTTTCGCTCATGTCCTGAAACAGCCTGATGATCTCATCCTCTGTCTCTTCATCCAGATCACCGGTAGGCTCATCGGCAAGAACGATTTCCGGCCTGTTTATAAAAGCCCTTGCAATTGCTACCCTCCGCTGCTGTCCTCCTGAAAGATGCGACGGATAGGCGCCTGATTTTTCCCTGAGACCGACCACTTTGAGCAGCTCTTCTGCGTGTCCCCTGATGTTATCGGCGTGCTCGCCGAAGGCAGTAGGCAGCATGATGTTCTCAAGTGCCGTAAGGGTCGGTATCAGGCTGGCGAACTGGTATATGAAGCTGATCTTTTTATTTCTGAACCCGGACAAAGCAGCATCGTTCATAGACCATATATTGATATCATCTATCAGGACCTCTCCGGAATCAGGCTTAGTCAAACCGCCGATAAGGCTCAGGAGAGTTGTTTTCCCGCTGCCGGAGTGTCCGATGATAGATACCATTTCCCCTGTCCTGGCAGAAAATGAAACATTATCGACCGCCTTGAAAATCTGGCCGTCGATGGAATAGTTTTTTGTAAGGTCTTTGATCTCTATCACGTATCCTCCGCTTTTCCCTTCCTGCTAGGGCGCTTTCCCGATCTCTTTCATGAGGGCCTCAGCAGTGCCTTCGTCGAAATCTTTCAAGGCCTCATACTCTTTGAGGGCCTCTTTTTTATTGCCGGTCTTCAAATAGGTGATCCCAAGATTGTATCTGGCCGAGTAGTATCTCGGTCTGAGCTTTATCGCCTGTTTTAATGCGGCAATTTCCTTGTCCGGTTTGTTGAGCTTCCCATAAGCTATCCCCATATTATTATAGACAACGGCATTAGTAGGCATAAGTTTTATGGCTGTCTGAAATGCTGCCACTGCCTCGGCAGGCTGGTTGATGCGGTCATAGGCGGTGCCTATCTTAAAATATATGTATCCACCCTTTGGCCTTATTTTTAAGACCTTTTTATACGTATCAATCGCTTCTTTGTACTGTGAGTTGCGTTCATACAGGTCGGCCATGTGATAGAGGGCATCCGGATCATTCGGGTTTTTTTTCAGTTGGCGCTGCACTTCATCGAACACAGACTCTCCTGAATAGGTATTGAATGCAGGCCCCTCGGTTTTTTTCGCAGGCTCTTCTCCCTTTGAGCAGGCGGAAATTGAGAAAAGCAAAAGCATGAGTATGCCTATAAAAGATAATTGAATGACAAACATGAAATTGCCTTTTTTCATGTTATTCCCCCTTTCGTATTGCATCGTATGGCTCCATCCTGCTGGCAAAGACCGCTGGCAGCAAAGAGGCGAGAAGTCCTGTAATTAAGGCAAACAACACGGCGCCGGCTATCAGCTCTCCAAGGACGGTGGGAGCAGGCAGGAGATAGGGAAGCTTCAGGCTGTGGATAATCATGTCCTTGAAGGCATACAAGAGCGACGCCCCGGCCGTGATGCCGACTATGCCTCCTGCGAGAGATATCACGACCGCCTCTGCAATTATAAGACTGAATATATGTCCCTTCCTGGCGCCCATCGCGCGTAGAAGTCCCAACTCCCGCTGCCGTTCATTTACAATCATATAAAACGCGAACCCTGTCATCAATAGTGCGAGTATCCATAGTATTGCGCTGATTACCAGTATGCCTTTTAAGAGACCACTCAGTTGCCTTCTCACAGTGCTGGTAACTTCGTCAGAGGCTATCGCCTTGACCCCATCTATGTCATGCTCTATCCGGATGGCAATCCTGTCAGGGGTGAACCCTTCCTGTACCTGCACAAGTACTGCGGAAATCTTGTTCCTTTCGAGTTCCAGGGGCTGCATGGATTTGCCCTTGGAGTTTTCGGCCATTTTATAGGCCGCATCCATAGTCATGAATACGGATTGATCGAAAAACTTCATCCCAGTCGGTTCCATGGTACCTGCCACATTAAATTGCGTGCCAAAGAATGGTAGCGTATCTCCTGTGATGATAGGCAGCGCACTGCCGACTACTACTTCGTTCCCGACAAGAGGTTTCCCCAGATTTTTTTGGAGCCACGGGGTTATCGTAAAATCGGATCCAGGGTCAAAGGCAACAAGAAACGTATCTACATTATAACAGCAGGTAAAAGATGTCGGCTTTATAAAGAGCTGGGGCGACGCCTTCTTCACTCCTTCGACGGCCTTCACCTTCGTGAAGACGTCGCTGTCCATATAGAAGCTGGTGGGCTCGCCTGAAAGCAGCGCCGCCTTTGCCTGGGATTCATACTTTTCCGGGACCACCAGGATATCAGCTCCGAGACGGTACGTCCCGATTTTCAGAGCATTTTGCATGCCGCTTATAAAAATCGTTGCCCCCAGCAATGTCCCGGTAACAACAGCGACTATTAAGAGGAGTATCAGAGTGCGGATAAACTTTCTCTTAAGGTTCCTTGTGGCCAGACCGAATATTTTTATTTTGTTCATATCTAAGTATTATAAGACTAATTATTATGAAAGTCTATTTAACTTCGTATAAATGGATAGCGAGCGATATTCCCCGTGGTCTTGCCGGAGGGAGTCTTCAATATGCCGTTATTTTCCAGATGAAAGGTAGTGATAGGAGTCCTTTGAAAAAAGGGCCGGAAGATTCCCTCCGGCCCTTGACTGTTAACCTTCTGCTCTTGAAAAAAAACTATTTCTTGGCAGTATGCCAATCGATTTCTATACCGCAAAGAAGGGGAGACCCCTTGTCTATCTTGACCTCTACACCAGCAGCCTTGTGGCATGGTGCACAGGCTGATACTGTCCTTTCAATCTCATCGTTCTTCGTGTTCAAGACAACCATGGTGCTGTCATCGCCGTATGTCCTTGAAGCAACAAACGCGTATTTGCCGTCTTTTGTGAAGGCAAAGTCATGGGGCCTGACATTGTCGGGAAGGATGATTCTCTTTGCAATCTTGTCGGTCTTTGTGTCGATGACAATGATCTGGCTCTTGTGGGTGCCGGGTTTCAGGCCTGGATCGAATTCATTGGGGGCGCTGACCCAGAGGTACCTGCCGTCCGGAGTCATCCTTGCCTGGTGGATGAAGGTCATCTCAGGGCTGCTGATCTGTTTGATTTCCTTCTTTGTCTTCCAGTCATAGACGTATACAATACCGGTAGGCATATCAGTTATATAGGCCTTTTTGTTGTTGTTTGCCCACTGGATGCCGCATACTGCCTTGCCTATAGGCATCTTGTCAACGGTCTTTAGCGTTTTGGAGTCCCATACATAAACGTTGCCGTCAGCCATATCTTCGAAATACATCTTGCCGTCCGGTCCGACAATGGCGCCGCAGAATTTCTGGCCAACCTTAAACGGTCCTTCTTTTTTACCTGTGGCGAGGTTGACCTTGTAGACGTCGCCATTGAGGGTGCCTGCAACCAGTATTTTCTGGCCTTTCTCGTGAATGATGGACTGACCATGAGACCCGCCTGATTTCTTCACTTCTTCAAAGGCCATGCCTGCGATCTTGCCTTCCATCTCTGAACCTGCTTCAGTCAGGACAATCCTGTCCTTTTCAATATCAGTGGGT
This sequence comes from uncultured Nitrospira sp., assembly GCA_963801505.1. Classification (GTDB taxonomy): domain Bacteria; phylum Nitrospirota; class Thermodesulfovibrionia; order Thermodesulfovibrionales; family UBA6898; genus JAOUFP01. Next base: position 94,358 of record CAWDEY010000022.1, on the reverse strand, counting down.
GAAGCCATAGTGTTCATGTTAATGATGGCGAGATGTCCGCCGTGGCCGGCTATATAGGCTGTGGCGTTAAAAGTGAGGTTTTTTGAAGGTTCTGCAACCTTTGCCACTACTGCAGGCGCTTTTTCTACGGCAGCGGGAGCATCACCGGCCTTTACTGAGGCAGGGTCCATAAACAATGCATAGCCGAAAACTGCTATCATTACAACAAGAATTACTGCAAAACTTTTTTTCATGTTTTTCTCCCCAAACGTTTCTTTTTAAATTTTTTCAAAAAGTGTTCCCTGTTAAAAACAGATAGTAAAAAATCTGAAGCTCTTAATATTTCCCTTTTGCCACCTCCTTTTTCTTATGGTACAGTACCTATAAGGTATCACTCTATTCAATATGTGTCAATTTCAAATTGTAAGTTTAACTTATATGATATTTGATAATTCTTATAGGAGCATATATATTTGGGCCTTCCTCAGTGAAGATATCGGGATGAGCAGTTGCTGAGCAGTCATTATTTAGAGTCTGTATATTAACTTATAATTTGTCATCCTCGGGCTTGACCCGGGGACCCAGAACCTATTGAAAAGACTGGATTCCCGCTAAAGGCCTGCGGGAATGACAGACAAGAATAACGACTTTATACACAGACACTATTAATGCCGCACAGAGGAAACATATCCGTTAAACCGGCCTTGATTTTACGGCCCTTCGCGACTAAGCACTGTAGGCGGGCTTCCGGGATTGCAGCTTTTCGCTGAAATTATAATCATGGACATTTATATATGACCTTATTGATAATCTTTACAGAACAAGACTGCATGTGCTAGTCTTATAGGTATTTTATTGAGTCCAATTTATAATTTAAAGGTGGTGAGTTTATGGGAATGGATAAGGAGAAAAAGCAGAATATCATTAGTGAGTTTAAGCAGCACGATAAAGACACCGGGTCACCTGAGGTGCAGATAGCAATTCTGAGCGACCGGATAGTATATCTTACTGAACACTTCAAAACTCATGCTAAGGACCACCATTCAAGGAGAGGTCTGTTGAAGCTTGTAAGTCAGAGAAGAAAATTACTCGACTATGTTAAATCTAAAAATAAAGAGCGATACGATAATGTTATTGGTCGGCTTGGAATCAGGAAATAGAGATAATGATAAAAAGTGTTGTAGATCTTCGTAGTAAAGAACTGAGTCTGTCAACCGGCAAGATGGCCAGACAAGCGGATGGTTCTGTTGTTGCCCGGTATGGAGATACCATTGTGCTTGCTACTGCGGTAAGCAGCAAGACTCCGAGAGAAGGGATTGATTTTTTCCCTCTTACTATAGATTACCAGGAAAAAACCTACTCAGCAGGCAAGATACCCGGAGGTTTTTTTAAACGGGAAGGCAGACCGACAGAAAAGGAGGTCCTGACCTCGCGTTTGATTGACAGGCCGATCAGACCTCTTTTCCCGAAGGGTTTTAATTGTGAGACCCAGGGGATTGTCAGTGTCCTTTCATATGGCGATGAAAATATTGCTGATATCCTCGGCATTATAACAATATCCGCAGCACTCCACATTTCGGACATACCGTTTAACGGTCCTGTGGCAGCTGTGAGAATCGGCAGGATTTCAGGCACCTTCGTGATCAATCCGGACCTACGGGAAACAGAAGAGTGCGATTGCAACCTTGTGGTTGCAGGCACTGAAGATGCCGTAGCTATGGTCGAAGGAAGTGTCCAGGAATTGAGTGAGGCAGACCTGCTGGAGGCTATTGATATAGCACATAATGAGATCAGGAAGTTATGCAAACTGCAGAATGATTTCAGGGCCGCTGCAGGCAAGGAAAAAAGGGTGGTTGTTCCTCCGGTCAAGGATGAGTCCCTGAAAAATACCATAAATGAAATCTGTCTTGAAAGGATTAAAACAGCGATTGTAATCCCTGACAAAATGATGAGACAGGCTGCACTTGATGCAATACTCCGTGAAGTGGTTGTTACACTCAACACAGGTGAAAAAGATATCTCAAGAGATATTGCCGGGGCCTTTAATGATATAGAAAAGAACCTTGTAAGAAATATGATTCTCAATGATAACATCAGGGCTGATGGCAGGACCCCGGACCAGATACGTCCGATCAGTGCGGAGGTCGGTTTATTACCAAGGACGCACGGTTCCTCGTTTTTTACCAGGGGAGAGACACAGTGTCTTGCTGTTGTGACCCTCGGCACATCTGATGATGAACAGAGGATTGATTCTCTCGACGGAGAAACACACAAAACATTTATGCTTCACTATAATTTCCCGCCATTCAGTGTCGGAGAGGTAAAACCGCTCAGATCGCCCGGAAGAAGAGAGATAGGTCACGGGATACTGGCTGAAAGGGCTTTGAGCGCTGTTATGCCGAGCAAGGCAGAGTTCCCTTATACCGTAAGGATAGTTTCTGACATCCTGGAATCCAACGGGTCTTCCTCCATGGCAACAGTATGCGGCGGCACTCTTGCTTTGATGGACGCAGGGGTCCCTATAAAGGCGCCTGTTGCCGGCATCGCCATGGGGCTTATCAAAGAAGGGGAAAAGGTGGTAGTTCTCACCGATATCCTCGGGCTTGAGGACCATCTTGGTGATATGGACTTTAAGGTTACCGGCACGGAAAATGGTATTACGGCATTCCAGATGGACACTAAAATAGGCGGCATATCGCGTGAAATCATGGAAAAAGCCCTTGAACAGGCAAGACAGGGAAGGCTTTTTATCCTCGGAAAGATCAGGGAAACCCTTGCTTCGCCGCGCACAGACCTTGCCAAACATGCTCCGAGAATCTATACCATGCAGATAAAACAGGACAAGATACGAGATGTCATCGGAACAGGCGGCAAGATAATCAGGGGCATAATAGAACAGACCGGTGTTAAGATCAATATAGATGATTCCGGTCTGATCAATATCGCTGCTGCTGATGGTGAAGCAGCCCAGAAGGCCATAGATATCATCAATAATATTACGGCTGAGGCAGAACTCGGTAAGATATATAAGGGCAAGGTCAAGAGGATAATGGATTTCGGCGCCTTCGTTGAAATTATTCCCGGAACAGAAGGTCTTGTGCATATCTCCCAGCTCTCTGACAAGCGGGTAGCAAAGGTCACAGATGAGGTCAATGAGGGTGATGAGATCCTTGTTAAGGTGATAGAGATAGATAAAACAGGCCGGATCCGGCTAAGCAGAAAAGATGCGATGCAGGAGAAACCCTGACAGCCGGCTGATCGAATAAGCGTGAGCATGTTTTGAGGGGATATCTTATCCCCTTTTTCATTTCAGCAATTTGTTAGATCCGTCTAAAATAAAGGAGACATTTATTTGTAATCCCGTCCGGCCCTCCCTTTGCCAAAGGGAGGAATAGATTCCCCCTTTGGCAAAGAGGGGTGAGGGGAGATTTTCGAGTAGTGGCCTTCTATTATGAGGCCTTTAATATGTCTGAACTATTGAGGAAACGCTAATGTTTGTCAAAGAATATCTGGAAAACGGTATCCCGGTGGTAATGGAGTCTTTTAAAAATGTCCGTTCTGTTGCCGTCGGTATATGGGTCAAGGTGGGATCGCGTTATGAAACTCCGGCAATGAACGGAATATCTCACTTTCTGGAACATATGTTTTTTAAAGGCACGAAGAAGCGTTCACCAAAGGACATAGCCGTTGAGATAGATTCCATGGGGGGTGACCTCAACGCCTTTACGTCGAGAGAAAATACCGCATTTTACATAAAGGTGCTTGATGAATATCTCCAAAAGGGTGTTGATCTGCTTTCAGATATATTTGTTCATTCCACATTTCCTGAAGATGAACTGGCAAAAGAGAAGAAGATCATAAAAGAAGAGGTCAAGATGGTTGAGGATACGCCTGATGACTATATCCATGATCTTTTTAATCAGACTATATGGGGAGATGAAGGCCTTGGCCAGTCGATTCTCGGACGGAGGGAGACCATAGCTTCCTTTACACGGGAAGATTTAATCCGCCATATCAGTAAATATTACGGGACAAAGGATATCATTATCTCCTGTGCCGGAAAATTTCAGCCTGCGGAATTGATGGGATTGCTGCGTGAACGTTTCGGGGGACTGAGGAGAGGCTCAGAGCCCAGGAAGGGCCCTCCTCCTGAGTTTAAAAGTCATATAAAGGTATACACCAAGGACATTTCCGAAGCGCATATCTGTATCGGGGTACCTTCGGTTTCGCAGACAAGTGAAGACAGGTACGCCTTGTTTGTACTCAATACCTTATTGGGTGGCGGTGTCAGCTCACGCCTGTTTCAGGAGATAAGGGAAAACAGGGGACTTGCTTATTCCGTATATTCGTATACATCCATGTACATCGATACCGGTTTGTGGGGCGTTTACGCCGGGGTCAGCAAAAAAAAGATAAGAGAAGTTGCTGAACTTATCATCCATGAAATGCTCTCTTTAAAAGATACCCTTACAGAGGAAGAGCTCGATAAGGCCAAAAGGCATCTTAAGGGTAATATGATCCTTGGCCTTGAATCAACTAACAGCCGTATGAACAATATCGCCCGCCAGGAAATCAATTTTGGCAGGTATATTTCTCCGGATGAAATCAGCAAGGCTGTAGAAATGGTCAGCATGAAACAGTTAAAAGAGCTTTCAGAGAGATTGCTTGTGAAAAATGCGTTATCGATTACTGCTTACGGCCCCATTCAGAAGGACGTCCTCGACGGCATTCTTTGAACTAATAAAATCTTTTATGCCATAATAAAAAAATGAAATCATTTTTATACGCGATATTACTGTTTTTTCTTTTTTCTACGTCTGTTTTTAGTCAGATGACCCCCGCGGAAAAGGTGTCTGAGCCTTCCTATGAATCTTATTATTACTATATCCTTGGATACCAGGCGGCCCTTTCTAATGATTGGGACGCGGCCCTCAATAATTATAAGAAGGCGTTGGAACTTGACCCCCGGTCAATTTATCTGAAAACTCAGGTTGGTTATGTATTGTACTATTCAGGAAAATCATCCGAAGCGGTTGCTCTTCTTGAAGAAATATTAAAAGAAAAGCCTGAGGACATGAAGACGCTGCTTCTGGCAGGTGAAATTTATAAAAGCCAGAGAAACCTTAAAGAGGCCATAAAAATCTATAAGAAGATTGTGAAGATCGACCCTGCCAATAGTGACGCTTTTTTTATTCTTGGAGGACTCTATTATTATAATGAGGAAGTTGACACCGCTGTAGAGATTCTTGAAAACCTCATTAAAAAGGAACCAGGGGCTTTTCAGGCCCTTGACCTGCTGGGTGCTATTTCCATAGAGAGGAAGGAATATGAAAAGGCAGCAGAATACCTGAAAAAGGCGGTTGCTGTTAACCCTGACCTCGATTCAGCATATTTTAAGCTCGGGGTGATCAGTGAAATCAGGGATGATCTGTCAGGGGCATTAGAGAATTATGAAAAGGCATTGACCCTCAATCCTCATAATTCCGAGGTCATGGAAAGAATTGTCCAGGTCTACCTGAAACAGAAAGACAGCGGCAAGGCCCTGGAAGAATTAAAGGCCTTGAGCAGGCAGAATCCAGGAAACGCCGAAATACATGTCAGGACAGGCATGCTCTATTTTTCTGAAAAACAGTATGACAACGCACTTGCCGAGTTAAGGACTGCGGTGGAAGAAGAACCGGAGAGCATAAGCATTCGTTATTATCTTGCCCTTGTCCTGGAAGAAATGGAAAAGAATGATGAAGCCGTAGTTGAGCTAAAAAAGATTCTGGAGAAAGACCCCAAGAATATCAATGCGTTCCTGCATCTTGCGTATATGTATTCAAAGATGAAAAGGGATGAAGATGCCATAAAGATATATAATGAGATACTTGAGTTTGAGAAGGAAAACCCTGATATTTACATTTATCTGGCTAATGCGCATATGAAGCTCCGTGAATATGCAAAGGCGGAATCTGTCCTCACCGGCGCGCTTTTAAAGTTCAAAGAAAATGATGCCTTGCATTTCAATCTTGCTGTGGTATTTGAAAAGACCGGCAGATTTGATGCTATGGTGGATGAGCTGAAGAAGGCTATTGAGATCAATCCGAAAAATGCGGATGCGCTTAACTATCTTGGGTATTCCTATGCCGATAAAAATATCAGTCTTCCGGAGGCTTACGAGCTAATTAAGCGTGCGCTTGAAATTAAACCTGAGGACGGGTATATCCTTGACAGCCTTGGATGGGTGTATTACAAACAGGGGAGATACGATCTGGCCCTTAAGACCCTCAGGAAGGCGGCTGAGATAACTAAAGAGGACCCTGTAGTTTTGGAACATCTTGGCGATGTACAAAAAGAACTTGGTGCGTCTGAGAAGGCTATTGAGAGCTGGGAGAAGGCTTTGCCTTTTTCGGAAAAAGAAGAAGGCTTGAAAGAAAGGCTTGAGCAAAAGATCCAAAGTCTGAAATCGATTATTCGAAAATGAGCCCGACTCCGGATATTGTCTGAACTTCATTATAAGATGAAAATTTCCCTTAAGGCCCCTGCAAAAATAAACTGGTTTTTGTCCGTTTTGGATAAAAGGGGGGACGGTTATCATAATATTGTCAGTGCCATGCAGTGTGTGGACCTTTTTGATATACTCTCCTTTGAGGAAGCGCCAGATATCCATGTGCTGTCTGACCTGAATATCCCTTCAGAGATGAATCTCGTCCATAAGGCAGCAGCTTTGCTCAAAAGGGTTTCTTTTTATAAGTCCGGCGTAAGGATCGAATTGAAAAAAAATATACCGGTTGCTGCAGGGCTCGGTGGAGGAAGCAGTGATGCCGCATGTACCCTCATTGGCCTGAACAGGCTGTGGGGGCTTAACTTTGACAAGGGCACACTCATGAGACTCGACGCCGAGATCGGCTCTGATGTCTCTTTTTTTCTTGGAGGAGCACTCGCGCTTGTTGAAGGACGCGGTGAAAAAGTGACGGAACTTAATTCAGAAGGGGCAATGGTTATCCTCCTTGTAAAACCGGATATAGCAGTTTCCACTGCCTGGGCGTATAATTTATTTGAAACAAGGTTGACAAAAAAACCTGTTGATATTAAACTTTTCTGTCAGGCTCTTGACAGGAAGAACTTTGCCTCTCTGCGTGATACTGTATTTAATGACCTTGAAGAGGTAGTTATCAGAAAATTTCCGATAGTCAGCGAGATCAAAAGGATGCTGGCGCAGGACGGCGCATTATTGTCCTTGATGAGCGGAAGCGGTTCCACAGTTTTCGGTGTTTTTAACACAAATGAAGAAGCTGTCAAGGCCTCAAAAAACATGCCAGGGAATTGGTGCAGGGTTGTCAGGACGCTAAATAGCAACGATGAATTGGAAATAGTAAACGAGGTGTGAATGTCATTTTCTTTTTACCGGGTTTGACGGTATCTTGGGGCGTCGACAAACGGCAAGTCAGGAGACTTTGGATCTCCCATCTGGAGGTTCGAATCCTCCCGCCCCAGCCAGTAATTTGCAGAGAAATCAGGAAGTTAGAGTTTAAGTTAGCAGGAAAAATTCTTTTAAGTTTCCTCCTCTCTCAACTTTTAACTTTTTTGGAGGAGCAATGCCACAGGGTCTGAAGCTCTTTACGGGTACTGCCCATACGGAACTTGCAAGGAGATTGCAACCTATCTCAATCTGGCTTTGGGGGATGCGACGGTATCGAGATTCAGTGACGGCGAGATCATGGTGCAGATCAATGAAAATGTAAGAGGGTCTGATGTCTTTGTCATCCAGTCGACCTGCACGCCGGTCAATGACAATATCATGGAGTTGCTTCTAATCGTCGATGCCCTCAAGAGGGCCTCGGCCGAGCGAATAACCGCTGTTATTCCTTACTATGGATACGCGAGACAGGACAGAAAGGTCCAGCCGAGGGTGCCGATATCCGCCAAAACTTGTGGCTGACCTGATAACCGCGGTCGGGACAAACAGGGTGCTTACGATGGATCTTCACGCGGCCCAGATACAGGGTTTTTTCAATATCCCCGTCGATAATCTTTATGCAGCTCCTGTGCTTCTAGATTATATACAGAAAAAATATGATTTCGACAACCTCGTGATCGTCTCACCCGATGCCGGCGGTGTGGAGCGGGCAAGGGCATTTGCAAAAAAACTCGAGTGTTCCATCGCAATTATTGATAAAAGACGTGAAAAGGCCAATGTATCCCAGATCATGAACGTAATCGGAGATGTCGAAAATAAGGATACGCTCTTACTTGATGATATGGTCGACACAGGTGGGACCACGGCACAGGCTGCAGGCCCTGAGAGAAACAGGGCGCAAAAAGGGTTTGGCCGCCTGTACCCATGCGGTGCTTTCGGATGCGCGATAGAAAGGGTAAATAACTCCGTGATGGAGGAACTTATCGTTACAAATACGATACCCCTGGACAGCAAAAAGGAGCTGTGCAAGAAGCTGACGGTCTTAAGTATAGCACCTCTTGCTCGGAGAGGCAATTAAAAGGATTCATGAAGAATCTTCTATAAGTTCACTGTTTGTATAGTGAAGATTCATAAAGAGGAGGAAAAATGGAAAGGATCAGCATAAATGCAGAAAAAAGGGAAGACACGGGAAAGGGGGAGCGCGCTCCCTGCGCAGAGAGGACATGATTCCCGCAGTTCTTTATAGAGAAGGAAAAGCGCAGTCTATAAAGCTGGCTAAAAAGGAACTCTGCAAGCTTATAAACACAATTTCAGGGGAACAGGTGATGGTGGATCTCCATTTTGCTGATGGAGAAAAGAAACTGGCGCTTTTAAAGGATTTCCAGGTTGACCCAATAAGCAGAGAGTTGCTCCATACGGATTTCTTTGAAGTTTCTCTTACCGAAGCTATCAGGGTTTCTGTCCATGTTGTGACTGTCGGCGAACCTATAGGTGTAAAGAGGGACGCCGGTATTATACAGCACGCACTGAGAGAGGTGGAAATAGAATGCCTGCCTGACAAGATCCCCGGGAAGGTCGAGTTTGATATATCGAAGCTTGAATTAGGACAGTCTGTTCATGTAAGCGATCTGAAATTCGAAGAGGGGATAAAGGTTTTGACCGATCCCGGTGATGTTATCGTTACTGTTATTGCGCCGGCTGCGGAAGTAGCTCCGTCAGCAGAAGCAGCTGCGGTTGCAATTGAGCCTGAAGTTGCTGTCAAGAAAGGCAAAAAAGAAGAAGGGGCCGCAGAGAAGAAGGAGAAATAATTCTTGTGGCTTATTGCCGGACTGGGAAATCCGGGAAGCAGGTATGACAAAACTAGACATAACGCCGGCTTTCTGGTGCTCGATGGGCTTATTCGAAAATTACAGTTAGAGTTTAAGGAAAAAGAAGCTTACAGAATATCTAAAGGCTCTCTGGGAGATGAGAAGATCATCCTTTTAGAGCCTTTGACTTTCATGAACAGGAGCGGTATCGCTGTACGGGAAATTATGCGAAAATCGAATATTTCTCCTGAAAGACTTATAGTCATTCATGATGATCTCGACCTTGAGTGCGGGATCCTGAAAATACGAAAAAAAGGCTCTTCCGGCGGACATAAAGGGATTGAATCGATTATACAGAATATCGGGACTCAGGAATTTATAAGGGTCAAAATAGGTATTGGCCGTGACCCGTTTGTGCCAACGGAAAAGTATGTTTTATCAAGATTCAGTAGAAACGAGATGCAGGTGATTAAGGAAGTAATAGTGAAAGCGGCCGAATCAGTACATTCCATTATTATTGACGGCGTTGAAAGGGCCATGAACAGGTTTAACTGAACATAAATCTATACACCAAATCCACGTCTGACTTGACAAGGATTTGGTGTATGCATTAAATTAGACGACCATGAAATATTTCATTGCAGCTAACTGGAAGATGAATAAAACCATCGCGGAAACAAGGGAGTTTCTGCGCAGTTTCGGCCCTGCCGTTAAAAATGTCACTGATGTGGATATTGTTATAGCACCGCCTTTTACTTCTCTTTCAGCAGCTTCTGAAGAGATAAGGGATACTAATGTTCAGCTCGCTGCTCAGGATATATTCTGGGAAGAGAAGGGCGCGTATACAGGAGAGGTTTCGCCTATGATGCTTATTGATGCCGGCTGTAAACATGTTATCATCGGTCATTCTGAAAGGCGACAGTATTTTTCTGAGGAGGATGTGATCGTAAACAGGAAGATCAGGGCCGCAAAGAAGGCCGGCCTCGGTGTGATATTCTGTGTAGGAGAGTCGCTTGAAGAAAGGGAGGCCCACAAGACCTTTGACGTGATAAAGAGGGAAGTCGAGATGGGCCTTGCTGAGGTCGGACCTGAAGATCTTGTAGTTGCCTATGAGCCGATATGGGCGATAGGCACCGGCAAAACCGCTACAAATGAGCAGGCACAGGAAGTTCATGCATATATACGTAAGCTGCTTGTAAATTTATATGGCAGTAAAGCGGAAGAAATTCGCATCCTTTACGGAGGGAGCGTTACTCCCGACAATGTCGACAGTCTGATGGCCTGCAAGGATGTTAACGGTGCGCTTGTCGGCGGCGCGAGCCTCAAACCGGAAAGCTTTGCAAAAATTATTTGTTTTAAAAAGGAGAATTAATGGCAACTTTTTTACTGATAATACATCTTATAGTCTGTTTTTTTCTTATTACTATAGTCCTTATACAGGGTGGAAAGGGTGCTGAACTCGGTGCTGCCTTCGGCGGTTCCAGCCAGACGCTCTTCGGTGCGCGCGGCGCTGCTACTTTTTTCAGCAAATTGACTACTTCTGCAGCAGTTATTTTTATGCTGACGTCTTTTACCCTTTCAGTAGTCAATTCCAGGAGCGGCTCTATAGTAAAGAAGGTCCCTGCAGCTACAGAACAAAGACAGATACCTCAGGGGACTACTTCAGGTCCAATACAGGGGGGTAATCCTGTACCACAGGCCCCCGCGGCCCCTGGTGCACCTGCAAAGTAAACATAAATACCGCTTATAATAGCAAACAAGAAAGCCGAAGCATAGCCTGCTTCGGTTTTCTTTAGGTTTAGTACCCCTGCTTGCCATTAATCTAAAACTCCTCCCGTAAAAATGCCAGTATATCTTAAGGATGTCTGAAGTTGCTCTAATTAACTTGCAATTCCTCGTGGTCTTGCCACGGGGTCACCATTTCTGTTATTCCGGCTTGTCCGGTAATTGATACCCCGCTGTCTCTGCCGCCGGAGGTCCATTAGAAAATCAGATAATATATTTGACAAATAATAGTTACAATGTAATAATAATTCTAATTAGAAAAAAAGTGATTATGAATAAATACAGAAACATAGGGTTTAAACTGACGCCGCAACGTTTGGCGATACTTGCTTATCTTGAAGGTAACGAAGAGCATCCTTCGGCTGAGGAGATTTTCCATGCTGTCTCAGAGAAGTACCCTACAATGTCTTTTGCAACTGTCTATAATACGCTTGCTGCCCTGAGCAGGAAAGGCAATATTTTGGAGCTTACTATTGATCCGGACAAGAGACGTTATGATCCCAATACATCAATGCATAATCATCTAATATGTGTGTCCTGCAAAAAGATTGTGGACATTCACCATGATTATAATCTTGTTGTTCCCGATGGTCTCAAGAATGAATTTGAAATTACCGGAAATCATATAGAGTTTTACGGTGTCTGCCCTGAATGCAGGAAGCAGAAATCAACTTAATATAAGGAGGTTACCATGTGTATTGATCATAAAATGACATGCAGATGCGGAAGTAATAGCGCGAGTTTCAACTACAAAGACGAGATTATGCCTGTTGAAGCAGTAGGCGGCCTCTATTGTCCGGCCTGTTCAGGCGAAATCAAATATAATCCGGAAAGCATGCTGATAGACAACGGGTGGATTATAGAATATGATATGGAAGTGGCACGGTTTGCCGGACAGAAACTGCCTCACAGGGAGATAACTCCTGAACTGCTGTTTGATGAAGGGTATTGTACCTGGAGAGGGGTCTCTCCAACAGACCACGTTGACTCTGTCAGGGAACGTGAGGAATTGGTGAAACTGTCGAAGATTAATCCGAAGAAGTATCTGGAAGAGTTCAAGAAATGGGGCATACAACGGATGGAAAGACTTGCCAGTGAAGGATGGAGGAAAGCTAATGAAAGATAATCTGAAATCCAAGCATAAAAGTCCACGCATTGTGAAAATTAAACCTGTGCCGGAATTTATAACCTGTCCGAAATGCGGAGGCGAGATTGAGCTTTGGTCATACGAGTTCCTGACAGTATGTTTATTCTGCGGGCATCAGGTGTTTAAAAAAGAAAATATTCTTCACTAATTGAAGATCCCCCGCAGGCAGCGGGGAATCTTAATGCAAGGAACTTTGATTTTTTATATTCGCTCGCTTGACCCTGCAGCAAACTGCAGGTAATTAGCTTGCTGTCCATTTACAGAAGAACTGATTTGTGAAAGAATTGGGGAAAAGATAAAGAAGGAGGTATATATTATGAGCGAACATTGTTGCGGAATAGGAGTTGGTGAAGATGTGCCTGACTTTAAACTGGAAACGTTTGAACCGTCAAAGGGAGATTTTGGAGAAATAAGCCTTGAAGCGCTGAAGGCAGCAAAAAAATGGACGGTATTGTTTTTTTATCCTGCGGACTTCACCTTTGTCTGAGCTACAGAGTTTGCTGCTCTGGCAGAGCGGCAGGAGAAATTCGCTGAGATAGGCTCAGAGATTATTACCGTAAGCACTGATACAAAGTTTGTTCATCTTGCATGGCAGAGAGATGAAAAGATGCTTGAGAAGGTCAAATATACCATGGCTTCCGACCCCACCGGCAGTGTTTCAAAGCTTTTTGGGGTCTATGACAAATCTTCAGGCCTGGCACTGAGGGGAACATTTATTATCAACCCCGAGGGCAAGCTCCTCAATTCAGAGGTGAATTATTACAACCTCGGAAGGAATATCGATGAGATACTGAGAAAGCTAAGGGCGAACCTGCATATGGCTGAAAACGTCGGAGAGGCATGCCCTGCGACCTGGAACAAGGAAGGGGACAAGACCCTAAGTCCTTCTGCCGGGATGGTCGGCAAGGTATTTGAGGCAATGCAGTAAAGTAGTTCTTTGAACATACAAAATAATATTTCATAAATAAAGGAGAACAGTGCATGTCTAAAACACAAAAGGACCTGATGGAGGCCTTTGCAGGAGAATCGCAGGCCAACAGAAAATATCTGGCCTTTGCGAAAAAGGCGGAGGCAGAGGGATTTAAGCAGATAGCAAAATTGTTCAGGGCTGCTGCTGAGGCAGAGACAGTCCATGCCCATAATCACCTGAGAGAAGCAGGAGGTATAAAGAGCACAAAAGAGAACCTTGAGTCAGCGATCAGCGGCGAGACCTTTGAATTTCAGAAGATGTATCCGGGTATGATAGAAGACGCAAAGGCTGAGGCACTGGAAGGAGCGCTTAAGAGTTTTGTCTATGCCAATGAAGTGGAGAAGATCCATGCTGAACTTTATAAGAAGGCACTTGCCTCCATGGGGAGTAATGCTGATACAGATTATTACGTTTGTCAGGTCTGCGGTAACACTGTCGAGGGTGAGCCCCCTGATGAATGTCCTGTCTGCAAGGCCAAGAAACAGGCATTTAAGAAGGTCGATTAAGGAGATTTAACGCCTGACAAGAAATAGAACGTCAGCAAGTAAGGAGAAAGCGCCATGGCCAAATTGCCTGAACAGTACCTGAGCATCAGAAAGAGATTTAAGAATTACTTCAAGTCTGTTGATAATCTTGGAAAGGCAGCAAAGGCTGCCGGCCCTCTGGATGACAAGACAGCCCATTTGATCCAGCTGGGCGCTGCTGCTGCAATCCGTTCTGAGGGGTCTGTGCATTCTCATGTGAGAAGGGCGCTGCAGGAAGGGGCCACCCCTGATGAAATATATCACGCGATTATTTTGCTCTCCAGTACGATCGGCTTTCCGACTGTTTCGGCCGCCATAAGCTGGGCAGATGATGTTATAAGCGAACAGGGAAAGTAATTTATCGTCACTTAATTACAGAAGGACAGGAGAGGACAGTCGCCTCTTCTGTCCTTTTTGAAATTTATTTCAATGATGATGATCGTCCTCGTTTTCTTCCATGGTATGCAGCTGACAGTAAAGGCCGTTGGTTTCACACTCAGCGCATTCGAACTGCAACAGGATATGACTGATCTTCAACTCGCGCAGCAGATCCTCGATCTTTGCTCTTAGCGGTTCGAGTTCGCTGAGCTTCTGATCATGGACCCAGACATGTCCTGAAAAGGAGACCCTTTTGTGGCTGACAGACCACAGGTGGACGTCGTGGATCCCCATTACTTCAGGAAATCCGGCGATGCGTTTTGCGATGTCCTCTACATCGAACCCTGTGGGGACAAGTTCGAGGAATATTCCAGCTGCCTCTTTCACTACCCTTATGCCTCCAAAGATGATGACCAAACCGATCATCACGCCGGCCACAGGGTCGGCATACGCCCATCCGGTCATATATACTATTATTCCTGAGATGATGACACCCACTGATGAAAGGGTGTCGCCAAGCACATGCAGCCACGCGCTTTTGAGGTTCAGATCATGATGACCGCTCCCCAGAATGAACGCCATAACAATATTCCCGATAAGACCGCCGGTTGCGATCGGAAGCATTACCGCTATATTGATGGAAGGCGGAGAGATGAACCTGTGATATGACTCCAGGAAGATAAAAACCGATATACCAAGGAGACTGAGGCCGTTAATTATGGCCGCCAGAAGACCTACTCTCTGATAGCCGTACGTGGCCTTGTAATCCGACGGTCTCTTGCTTATCCGGGCTGCCAGCATGCTAAGACATAGCGCGAAGGAATCTGTAAGGACATGGCCCGCATCGCTTAAGAGCGCCAGGCTGTTTGACAGCAGTCCTCCGAGTACCTCCGCAAAGAGAATAAAAAGAGTTATCAAAAGTGTGAGCACTAGACGCTTTTCAGATGTGAGTTTCACTTTGTATCAGTCCTCTTATTCATATTAACAGGTTGATTATTATTGACAACATTATAATATAAAATTTCTCCTGATTGGCAAATTGATAATTATCTTTGAGCTTCCAAAGTGGTTTGTCAAACATATCTTTAACTCCCATAACTGTTCCTGTTTGGTTTTTCAGGTGTTATCCATAATCCGCTTAAAAATACGAATACACACATTTTTTAAGCAAAACTTTAATACTAAATCTAAAATTAATATGCAAGCTTATAAATATAACTTGACAAATAAACCAAGTAAAGCCTATTATGTGCATATGCACGCATACATAAGAGGATTTCCTGATGTCCCCGCGATATAAAAAACCCCGCTCTTGCGGATGCAAACTTGTGGGTAAGGCATATAAGCCCACGGGGATCCCGATGAGCGAAATCGGACGGATTATCTTATACAGTGATGAAATGGAGGCATTCAAACTGTGTGATATGGATGACCTTACTCAGGAGGAAGCAGGAGAGAAAATGGGAATATCGAGAGGTACAGTACAGAGGATCCTTTCCAGTGCACGGAAGAAGGTAGCAACTGCTCTTGCTGAATGCAAGGCTCTTGTATTTGAAAAAACCCTATGCAAAGAGGAGAAATAAGATGAAAGTATGTTTCCCGGCACAAAACGATCAGGGCATTGAAAGTAAGGTATTTAATCATTTTGGAACGGCACCGGTGTTCATAGTTTTTGACACAGACACAAAAAACGTCTCGGCAATAACTAACAATGATCAACACCATGCGCACGGGGCATGCAACCCCATAAAGGCACTCGGAGACCATATGGTTGATGCAATAGTTGTCGGCGGCATAGGAGGAGGAGCTTTGAGCAGGCTAAATCAGTTGGGGATAAGAGTATACCGTTCAGAGGCAGCAAGCATAAAAGACAATATAGCGATGTTTCAGTCACAACAGTTGTCTGAATACACTTTACAGCAGAGCTGTAGTGGCCATAGCCACGACGGCGGATGCGCTCACTGAACCATTCACTAAATATATTTAGAAAAAATATCCAAAAAGGAGACCAAAATGGCAGAAAAGAAATTTGTATTTATTATCACCGATTCCTACGCTAATCCGGACAAGGTAGCAGGGGCTTTGCAACTTGCCACAAACATGAAGGCACTAGATGCCACCGTTGATTTTTTTCTCATGGACAAAGGGGCTATGCTTGCTAAAAAAGGCTATGCTGAAACACTGATATGGCAAAAAAAAGATGAGTTTTCGCCTATTGCAGATCTCATGAAAACATTGATTGAGGATTTCGACGTAAAGTTCTATATATGCGCATCCTGCGTAAAACATTACGAACTTGACAAGACGGATTTGATTCCTAACTCTGAAGCAAAACCGGGAACATTTTTGGGAGAGATGCTTCTTGAGAGGGAAGGATTGACATTCTGAGGATAAGGGACAACACAGATAAGGTGAAGCTGAAAGTACTGTATCCGGCTCAAGGAGGTAGTTATGAGTAGAAAAAGGATCATAGGCCTGGTTGTTGCGGTATCAATGCTTTTAGGAGCGTCAGCAGCGTTTGCCCAACCCTGGAAGGGCTGGCGAGGGAGCGGCGGTTGGGGCATGGGTTCGCAGTATAGCAGAATGTACAACCCTGCAACTGTAGAAACCGTATCAGGTACTGTTGAGACAGTGAATAAAGTTACGCCTATGAAGGGGATGCATTCAGGAATCCACATTGTGGTCAAGACGGATAAGGAGAGCATTGACGTCCATCTTGGCCCGGAATGGTATATCGAAAGGCTCGACACGAAGATAGAAAAGGGTGACAAGGTCGAGGTCAAGGGATCAAGGGTGACCATCTCTGGAAAGTCTGCAATGATTGCGGCAGAGGTGAAAAAAGGCGACAACACTCTGGTCCTCAGGGACAGTGCAGGCATTCCTGCATGGGCAGGCTGGAGAAGATAGTTTCAGTCTGATAACAGAAAAAAGGCCCTGCTTTGAGCCGGAGGCAGGGCTTTTATAATTATGCCGGATGAAGGAAGGAGATAATCATGCCCATTTATGAGTATTTATGCAATGAGTGCGGAAGGCAGTTCGAGATTAGCCAGTCAATGAATGACAGTCCCATGAGTAATTGCCCTGAATGCAGCGGCAGTGTACGCAGGATAATCTCAGGAGGAAACGGTTTTATTTTGAAGGCTAATATTGAAGACAGTCCAGTCCGGACAAAGTGCGGCAAAGACCAGACATGCTGCGGAAGCACAGTCCCCTGTGAATCTCCGCATTGCGGGTGATTGTTAAAAGAGATTATTGAGGAATGGAAAATAGAACTAAAGGCAGAGTGTACTATAAGTATACCTGATGGGGAAAAATGCTCCATGGCGGGTGAACAGGTAAATGTTCAGTTTTGGTCGGCTGGTACACATCCTTTACACAAGAGAGGATTTTGAAGGAAAAGGCCCAGGATATGTTTTTTCCGGTGCAGATGTTGAGGTGAGAAAAATCTATTTGAAAACCTTGAAAGAGATGATAGTATTGAAATAGAGAGACTATGTAATCCTGACCCTTAACAGAAGGCTGAGATAAAAGTCAGCATCAGGCAATTTGCCTTGCTTATTTCGGGGACAGAGATTGTTTTTATATCCCGGGATGGACAGAATGGTGGAGAGTACTTAGCTGGGTAGCATTAAGATTCACAGTTGTGACATTCGTTGGCAGTGATATAGTTTTTTCATATCATTAAAATAATATTTAGAAATCCTCACGTTGAGGAAGGTAATAACTTGGAAAAGGAGTAGGGGAAAATGATACGTGCAAAGTATGTAATGTGTAAGAGGACAGCAGTTTTGAAAAATACGACGGGGCGGGAAGTTGTTTACAAAATGATGGCAAGCGGTTGTCCCGGAATTCCTGTAGTCAATGAAGAATCGGAAGTCGTAGGGATTGTAAGCATGTGTGACATTCTAAAGGCGGCAAAAGAAAATGGTCCAGAAATTGACAAAATTACCGCTGAGCAGATCATGTCTAAGACCCCGATAACTGCTGATCGTGACACGTCGCTTGATGATCTCGCTAAAATTATGTTTGAAAACAATTATTCTGTCATTCCCATAGTCAAAGGGAAGAAACTTGTTGGGATAGTCAGCGCTCGCGAAATAATCGATACTTATGTGGAGCCTCATCTCTATAGTACTTTTGAGGAATAGATATTGATCCTGCTGTTTAACAAGAGGATAAAATAAGCCTAATTAGTGTCTGTGTATAAATTAAGAAGTTGTCATCCTCGGGCTTGAGCCGGGGATCCAGATCCTATTGAAAACACTGGATTCCCGCCTTCGCGAGAATGACGGCAAAAAATAAAAATGGCAGTTTATACACAGACACATTATTTGGATTCCTCTAAATGAGGATTCTGTTTGTAATTTAAGAACCGGGCGGATCTTTGCCTGCGATAACATTGAGGCCTGCTACACTCACTCATTTATTCTTCTGTTCGTAATCAGCCCTGATGCCCGACTTCTTGATTTTTTTCCACAGGGCTTGTCTCGTAATGCCCAGCAACCTGGCAGCTTCATTTTTTTTCCCGCCAGTCCGCCTCAAGGCCTCCAGCAGCCGATCTCGCTCGCCTGATCCTGGGGTAGCACAGGAGTTCTTATGCGTTATATTCTTGATTGTGTCGGGAAGGTGTCGTAACGCTATGAAATCTTCGCGGCAGACCACAAAGGCATATTCAATAGTGTTGATCAGCTCTCTTATATTGCCAGGCCATGGATAGGATATCATGGCATCCATTGCTTCGCTACTGATGCCCTCGATGTCTTTGTCCGTCTTGAGGCGGTTCACCTCCAGAAAATGCTCTACAAGCAAATGGAGGTCATCGCGTCTTTCCCTTAAAGGGGGCAAATGAATCGGGATTACATTCAACCGATAAAAAAGATCCTCTCTAAAGGTATCACGTGCAATCATTCCGGAGAGATCCCGGTGCGTAGCAGAGATAATTCGGCAATCGATTTTTATAGGCATGCTATCCCCGACCCGCTCAAATTCCTTCTCTTGCAGGACCCGTAGAATCTTCACCTGCATAGAAAGAGGGATATCCCCGATCTCGTCGAGAAAAATGTCTCCCCCGTTGGCCAGTTCAAAGCGACCCTTTCTCATTCTATCCGCGCCTGTGTAAGCGCCTTTGACATGTCCGAATAACTCGCTTTCCAGAAGGGATTCGGACAAGGCGGCGCAACTTACCTTGATAAAGGGACCGTGTTTCCTCGCGCCAAGATTATGTATGGCCGCTGCAACTACCTCTTTGCCGGTCCCGCTCTCCCCATAAATGATAATCGGCGCATCGGTAAGGGCGGCGTCGGCAATCAGGTCAAAAACGTTTTGCATTATTTTTGACTTGCCGATCATCCCGTGCGATTGATTCCTGCTACTTAGCAAAGAGCTCAACCTCTCTATTTTCTTGTCCCTCGTCACAAGAGCGCGCCGGTCGGTAATTGTTTCAACAGCACCGCTCACTCTGCCGTCTTTACCAACTAAAACCGTGGCGTTCTTTATGATGGGCACAATTTCCCCGTTTTTTCTTCTTATGTCGCATTTGCAACGTTCAATCTGCTTTGTCTCAAATAAGGCACAGGTGAAATTTGCCCCGGAAGAGCGGGGGGAGCAGTGGTCACAGTTGAGTTTGGTACACTGACTACCAATAAGTTCTTCTCTTGTAAACCCGGTAAGCTGTTCGGTTGCCGGATTAACTGCGACGATCATACCGTCCACATCAACGACTATGAGACCATCCGTCATAGTATCAATGATGGTTTTCCAATAGGTTACCATTTCCCGCTGATCCATCGCGTAAGCCTCCTGAAAGTAAACGTAAACATTGTTTACAGGTTAACACTTGTCAACCACTGTTTCAACAAAAAAAACTGCCTGACAAGATAAGAACGGGCCCTAATCCTGACGCGAATCGGCCTCATGTTCTTGACTATATTGAATTTTTCGGGTCGGGCAATGCCGCACACGCTGGAGTGGCACGACAATTGCGAATCTATCTGTATCGGAGCAAGACAAGAATTTTCAGGAAAGTGGGTAATGATGAATGCGGATCTGAGGAAAATCGCGATAGCTAAAGTGGTTGACGCGCGAGGAAATACATGTCCCGGGCCTCTTCTGGAGGCCAAAAAGTGGATCAGCCGGGTGAAGATCGGTGAGGTTCTGGAGATTAAATCCAGTGATCCTGGAACACGCAACGACATCCCTGTATGGGCCAGGAAAGTCGGCCACGACTATTTGGGCCTACTTGAAGCAAAGGAACATGACCGGCTTTTTGTCGCACGAAAGAAATGAGTACTGTAAATCATGAAAGAGTTTGTCATATACAAAAGGAGGTTTTTAAATTCATTACGGATAATTTCTTTTTTTGCCTTTGTTCTGGTAGTCCTTATGACCCAGAATGATTATTTTGGGAAAGAGGGCGGTCAAATTTGACCTGCTCCTCATTACAAATTGACAACAAATAATCATGGAGGTAAATGACATGGAAACATCTCAACTGCAAGAGCAAATCTTCGGCTTTGTACAAGCCGCAAAGGGTAAAAAGAAGCTGAAAGAAAAGGATATCATTAAGGGAGTTTCGGCGGAACAGGCTCTGCCTCCTGACGATGTCAAAAAAGCCATGAGGTCAATGATCAATGTAGGCAGGATCATGTATTCCTATGACGGCGGTGCAAGTTCTGTCGAGATTCCGAGTGAAGCATACCTGAGGGAAAAGGGGCTCATTAAATGAATAAGTCACACTGTCAAATCAGCATAGAGAGGGGGCCAACCTATGAGCTCACCTCAGATTGGATTTTGTAAAAACATTAGTCCTAAAAAGAAAGGAGAGCAAGACGATGAGTTTGAAATTGACAAATACAGAATCTGTTGTAGTAATGACCTCCCTGCAGCATTACCTGAAAGAGGTAGAGAAGATGGGCGAAGAAAAAGGCGTCCAGATTGAGAAAAGGACACTCACGGGTCTCATCAGCAAGTTAGAGTCCATGCCCGCAGGTGAAGTATAGCAGACCACTTGCTGTTGTGGGGTGCCCTGCAAGGACAAGGGGAGAAATAAACTAAAGCTGCGACACTACGGGGTATTGACCCCCGTGTGTCGACAGGGATCTACGACACCCTGCACCCCAGCTTCCTGAGTATTGTTCGGGTAAATTTATTAATCCATATACCCCGCAGTCTCCGGGAGACAACAGTACAATTTGAAAAGGTGCGAACCCCTCAGTGATGGAAAAACAAGGCATTCCTCATACCTGCACCTTTTTCAAATATGTTTAGTTTGGACCAGACATTCAGATACTCCTATAATTAGTTTGTTGTCGATCATGAGCCTTTAATGCAGGGGGTAAAGAAGATAGCTGTTTGAAATTTTAAGCGACTCCGATGCACGTGAATTTCCTATCCTGCCCATTTTCTGTTAAACTTTTGAATGCAGATTATTCGGGTGGAAAACCTTACCAGACGGTTTGGAAATATACTGGCTGTGGACAATGTCTCCTTTGAGGTTGAGGAAGGGACGATATTTGGGTTCCTGGGGCCTAACGGCGCAGGGAAGACAACAACCATCAACATCCTCTGTACACTCCTGTCTCCGACATCAGGGAATACATTTATCAACGGTCATGACTGCAATCTGGAATCTTCCGAGGTGAGAAAGTCCATAGGCATTGTCTTTCAGGACAGTTCGCTGGACAAGGACCTCACAGCAAGGGAAAACCTGCTCTTTCACGCCTATCTCTATAATGTCGATAAATCAGTGCGGAAAGAGCGCGTAGAAGACGCGCTTAAACTCGTTGACCTTGTGGAGAGAGGCGATGACTTAATAAAAAAGTTCTCGGGTGGAATGAAAAGGCGGCTTGAAGTGGCCAGGGGGCTTATCCACAGGCCAAAGGTGCTTTTTCTTGATGAACCCACGCTCGGGCTTGACCCGCAGAGCAGGTCTAATCTCTGGGAATTCATTACCGAACTGCCGAAAAAACATAACGTGACGATCTTTATGACGACCCACTATATGGAGGAGGCCGAGGTCTGTGACAAGATCGCGATTATCGACCGTGGAAAGATTATAACATCAGGAACACCAGCCGAGCTGAAGAAGATGATCGGCGGGGATGTAATATATCTGAAAACAGCTGATAACAAAAAGGCGATTGAGGACCTTAAGAATGTTTTAGAGGTTGAGGTGGCTGAAAGAGATGGAGAGATATTTATATCAGCGCTCAGGGGCGATGTCTGTATCCCTAAGATAATACGTGAGATAGGAGAGAGCGTTCTGTCTGTCAGGATGCAAAGACCAACACTGAACGACGTCTTTCTCAAGCTTACCGGCAAGGAGATAAGGGAGGAGACAGCGGCCCCGGGCGATGACGTAAAGGCCACTGTGCGCTCCTACAGGAGAAGGCATGATAGAAGTTAACGCGGTTTACGTTATCGTTGCGCGGGAATACAAAAAATTCATCCGGGAAAGGACCCGGCTTTTCTCCGCGATCGCCAGGCCGCTCCTCTGGCTTTTCCTTGTCGGAGGAGGTATGTCGAGGCTTGTGCCTGCTGGAGGAAATGTTTCCTACACGCAGTTTATATTCCCCGGCATTTTGGGAATGACGATCCTGTTCAGTTCAATATTCTCATCTATCTCGATCATCTGGGACAAGGAATTCGGCTTTATGAAGGAGATCCTTGTCGCGCCGGTATCGCGCTTCTCTGTTGTTGTAGGCAAGGCCATGAGCGGCATGCTCCTCTCCACTACGCAGGCTATTATTATACTGGCGCTGTTTCCTTTAATAGGTCTCAAACTCGGTTTTTTGCAGATTGCAGGTGTACTTCTGGTCTGTGCAGTCCTCTCTTTTGCGATCGCTGCCTTCGGCATCCTGCTTGCGTCTTTTTATGACAGCTACGAAAGTTTCAGTGTCATCATGAACTTCATCGTAATGCCGATGTTTTTTCTCTCAGGCGCAATGTATCCGGTGAAGCTTCTGCCTGTTGTATTGAGGATCGTAGCGAAGTGCAACCCTCTCACCTATGGAATAGACGCCCTGAAGAACATTATCTTTCCTTTTGAGACAGGCAGGATGGGCGCTGATTTTCCGCTCTTTATGGATGTAACGGTCATCCTCATTGCGTCGGTGGTCTTTGTGCTTATAGCTGGAAAGACGTTTGAGAGAAAGGCGTAATAGTTTCAAGTTACCAGACCCCGGGCACCAGTCCCCGATCCCTGGTGACAACATTAGGGCGAGAATTCTGACAACCGCTTTACTCCTATTTTCATGGGCAACAGTAATGCAGCTGCATTGATGGACAGTATAATTATGAGACATATTCCAATTTGTATCTTCCCTGTGATGTGCGGCCCTGAACGCAGGAGATAGAAGATCCAGGCTTCAAGAGAAAGGGTCGTAAGCACAACAAGGAAGGCCAGCACCATGAAGGCCATGCCGCCGAGGCCCATCGAGACCGAGGCGATATTTTCGTATCTGAATTTAGGGTAGACCGCGCCCATACCTGTGCCTAGTCCGCTCACTGAGATGCAGAGCAGCAAGGTGGTCCCTACTGACGCATACATCAACAAGCCTGTAATGTTGATGGCCAGGTTGGTAAGGAAGACCACGAGCATGATGAGGAGTGTCACAGCAAGGCATCCGTATATAAATTTAGACCAGAGGAACCTGGAAATATTGACCGGTGCTGTCCGTATGATCCAGAAGGCCTCGCCTTCCAGGCTGACGGATGTGTATAAAAACCTCGCGGCAACAGCAGAGAGGACCAGACCCGCCATCGTCATATTGATCAGAAGCATTAGTTCCCTGATAAACGGTGTGAGACCCGCCATCGCATCTACAGGTACGGACTTGAAATTGTAAATATATACCAGCACCAGTGCTCCGATTACGGCCACTTGTGACCATTGCCCGGTATCTCTGGAAAAGACCTTTATGTCTTTATAAAATACAGCTGTTTTTTGGTCGGGGTAGAAGCCTCCAAACAGTCCTCTCCCTGGTCCCTGACCCGAAGGCTGTAGCTTTTCGATGTTCTTTCTAAAGAGCATCTTACCAATTACAGAAGAAAGCATTGAGAAAAACATACAGTTACTGATCAGTACCAGGGAGTAAAAGAAATCAGGAGTTTTCCCCCTCAGCATCGGCAGCACTGTCTCCGTTATCCAGTATCCTGGAAGCAGAGGGGAATCAGTCCTGAATGACATAAAGGACAGGAGAAGGTCTTCCGGTGCTTCGGGTGTCCCGGGGATGATTGATTTCATCGTGAAGTAGAGAAGGAGAAAGAGGAACATCCCGACTCCCAGGAGGACTATTCTCGTCCGTCTTGCGGGGAAGAGCATTATCAGCATATGAGCTATACCTATGCCTATGCCTGCTGTCAGGAGTAGAAACAGGAGAAATACTGAAGAGATGGCGATGTAATAGCCCCAAGACGCGTGATAGCTCACGCCGTAGGCGACAAACACCGGGGGGACGAAGGACATCACCATCCAGGAGGAGTTTAAAAATGTTTCGAGCGTTTTTAACCTGAGGACATCTGTTATAGAGACAGGTTTCGTAAGCAGGAAGGGGATGTCTTTAGAAAGATAGAAAGAGGATATGGCTGTTATGACATTGCTCAGGATGAGAAATCCTGTAAGGCCAAAGAATGTCATTGAAAGGAGTTTTGATGAAAGGACCTCCCCAAAGAAATTTATCCCACGTATAAAATAGAGCGCTTTGAGAGTCCCTATATATAGCATCACCCAAAATCCCAGGCCAATAGCGAAAAAAGGGGCCCTCTTGAGCATTACCCTTGCGCTGAGGGAATTCTTTAACGAGAGATACTTCGGCAACAGCAATGTCAGCAGCGTCTGCATAAGCCCTAATCCGGCAAATCCGGAACCAAAATGCATTTTACCGCAGAGACGCGGAGTTCGCAGAGATTCAGTAGATTTTGTTTTCCGGTGAGAGGCCGAAAAACAAAAAAGCCCTCCCTATGGCAGTTTATATATTTCTGTCCTCTCAGCAGAAATATATAATTAAACTCTCTGCGTCCTCTGTGCCTCTGCGGTGAGCTTTTACAATTTTTCATGTCATTTCCTGCGGCATTTATCTGCTACGGGACTAATCCCCCATAGACAGAAATAGTCCTTCGAGGCCTCCATCAATATTACTGAGTTCCTCTGCGGTCCTGATCGACGTGAGAGTCCCTTTATTTATGAACCCTATCCTGTCGCAGATTTCCTCTGCTATATGCAGGCTGTGCGTTACGAGGAAGAGGGTCACTCCTTTTGCGCCCAACTCCCTGATGAACCCCTTCAGCATTCTTACTCCGAAGGGGTCCAGGCCCATGAAAGGCTCGTCTATCAGGAGCACCTCAGGGTCATGTATCAGCGCAGAGGCGAATAAAAGTCTCTGCCTCATGCCCTGTGAAAAACTCTCGATCAGTTCATCCTCGATGTCCTTAATTCCAAAGGTTTCGGTGAGGGTCTCGATCCGCTCAAGCGCCTCTGATTTATCTATCGCATACAGTGAGGCGATAAACTTCAGAAATTCCCGTGCTGTCAGTTTCTCATAAAGAAAAGCCCTGTCAGGCACATAGCCAAGGATGGCTTTTGCCTTAATCGGCTCATCGATAATGTTGTATCTGCCTATGGAGACGGACCCTTCTTCAGGCCTCAGGAGACCTGTCAGGATTTTAATGGTTGTTGTCTTTCCGGCGCCGTTAGGCCCTACAAGCCCGAAGACCTCTCCCTTTTCAACCGTAACCGAGAGGTCTCTTTACAGCATAGATCCCATCAAAGGACTTGCTTATGTTGTTGAGCTGTATCATCGGTACTCCAGTCCCTCAATATGAATTTTATTGATCACAGGGAGGATCTGTATCTGCCTGTCCAGGTCTCCTGCGATTAGTCTGATATGACCGGCATCAGCAGGGAACTGGCCCAGGGTAGGATCAACAGCTATCCACTTCCCTGCATAGATCTCAGGCCATGCATGGTAATAGAAAAAGCCGTCCTTATAGGTCAGGCCCACCGCAATCTTTGCGGGTATCCCTGCGGCACGGGCCAGGGCGGTAAATAGGGTAGTGTGTTCATTGCAGTCGCCCCTTTTCGTCCTCAGCACGTCTTTGGCCATCGGGATGCTGGTCGTCGGCACCTTTTTAATGTTTATGTATACCCAGTCATAAATCAGCCGCGCAGCAATAATCGTGTCTTTTTCATCCTTTGTGATCTCCCTTGCAAGGGCCTTGATCTGAGGGTCTTTTGACTGGATGAAGATTGTGTCTTTGAGGTATTCATCAAAGGCACTTCCCCTGAATTCCGTATTCTGTGTTTTCAGCCTTTTGTCAATGATCTCTTTGTTTATCTCAAGTACGTCTCCTGTAAGTTTCTGCCTTCCACCGTCCAGTTCAAGCCCCTTGAAGGAAATGCCGGTGACGCGTACCTTCAGATAGGAGACATCAGGAGGGAGCTTAATTTTAAAGGGCACAGCAGCCTGTGAAATTAGATCAAGCGAAGGCCTCGCGATCTTAAGGGCGTCATTTTTGGTTTCCTTGACAAGTAGAAATCCCATAGGGCTTTCTTCTCTAAGGACCTCTCCACTCTCTGTAATCCACGTACTGAACTCAATGCCCTTCATATTCCCATTTACTTTATATGTCTCCTGCATCTTCCCCAGGGACATTATTTTTTCTTTTGCAGCGACTTTTAACTCAAGATCTTCAACACCTATTAAAGTCGGGTCAAATACAGGAACGCTGATTTTGTCTCCAGGCTTCAGTCCCCTGAGCATTCCTGTTATAGCAGGGCCGTTCAAAGTGGGTACCTTGCTTAGATGTATCTCCTTTGTGGTTTTCACGCCTGAGGAATTGATCGTAAGATAAAGGTCATTGCCCTTAACATTGCCTGAAAGTTCGATATCAACATCAGCCTTGAGCTTTGCTGTGAATAACAGGAGCTTCAGGCTTCTATCGAGGGCCGCGTTTAAAAGCGTTTCTATGTCCTTCTCCTCGCCCATAACGATCATTTTTACCCTGAAGGCCTCATCCATGGTATAACCATCTGGAGTCGGAGATATTTTCCGGGACAGGTATCCAATCTTTTCACCATTAAGGTAAACCCCCATCCACTGCTCTTCAGAAATATCTGAAGGAGTGAATGAACTCTGAAGGACCGGGCCTGAAAACCTGCCTGAAAGATGGAAGGTCCCGTAGTGCCTTTGCATGAGCATACCCATCGTAACGAGCCAGAAGAGGGTAACAGCGATATAAAATGTCTTTCTGTAGCTGAACATAACGTGCATGATTCATAATAGCAAAATATGGGGAGAAATGGAGGGTGCAACGGGACTTGTACTATTTAGTGCATCAATCTGATCGTTCCATGGTGTGCGTCACTCCTGGACTTAGTCCGGCAATCTTTCTGATATGCTGATTAGCTTGAGAGAGAGATTGATTCCTTGCAGTGGATAGTTGTGCCGAATGCAAAGACCGACGATGCGAGATTTGCCTCAAACCGGCATTACACGGCTGAAAGATATCCTGAAGGTGAAGCTACGGAATGACATCTAACAAAGGACGAAGATATGCGTACGATCTATATTAATATGAATGCTATTCAGTCATGATGAGCTGAATTTAAAGGAGAATCCATGGAAGAGTTTAGTTTAGAGGGCAGGGAGTTTATTGAGTTGAATAACCTTTTGAAGGTTAAAGGGTTATGCGAAAGCGGGGGCATGGCCAAGGTTGTGATTGCTGAAGGTCTGGTCAAGGTCGACGGCAATGTGGAATTGCGCAAACGCTGTAAAATACGCGCCGGCCAGGTTGTTGAATTTGACGGCCATAGTATTACCGTAAAGTAATTCAGCATTCTACTTTTATATAACTGCAGACCGTACACCGCGCAATAAAAAAGTGGTGTTTGCTACTCCTCATTCTCAGCGGTTTGAACATCTTGAGACATACAGCTTGAGACTTTTACGTCTGTACTTTACGTCCTGCGACCTAAAAACCTTTTTGCTGAGTTGAGAAGAGCAAGACCACCACTTGGTAGGCCGCTCCTGATTTTAAGTTACTCCTGTTCCGGGTGATTGTCAAGAGTCATTTTTTTCTCTGGCAGGAATGCTATAGCGCATTGGTTTTTGCAGTGTGTGAATCCGTCGGAAGGATTTCCTTTATCAGTCTCGTTATGTATGCGTTTGCATCTTCCCTTTGCTCATATGATCTTTCTTTGTCCTTTATCCGTTCTGTCTTATGGGTCTCCAGGTCTATACTGATCACTTCAACACAGTAGAGAGATTCTTTCAGGATTACACCGTAAGCCCACAGTAAACCATTAGCGTCCTTGCCGATAGTTCCCCTGCTAAGATGTTTTCTGAACTCATTCCTGATAATGTCCTCAACCGAGAAATGTGCTGTTTTCTTCCTTTTCATTAATTGTCCGGGTAAGCTAACTGAAGTATATCTCCAACCATTTCTTCAGGCGTATATTTTCCGCATTTCCAGCTCGCTCAGAGCTACAGACATGAAGGCTATTTGCTGGGCCTTATAACCGGCATTTCCGACCCAATCCTCGACTATTTCCCTTGTAATATCCTTGTTTGCTAATTGTACTTTTTTCGTCAGTGCATTATATAAGTTATCCAATGTGGACATTTGTTATCCTCCTTACCTTTATACCTATAGTATAACATGCCGGGCTGGTAAAGAATTTTAAGGAATGAATTAAGTGTTCTGTTAAGTCACTTGCTATGTTGGGGTAGAACTTCTTGACAATATATGCAAACATTGTTATATTTGCATATGAAATTCTATTAAGATGGAGGATATGATGTCTGACTCAGATAATGTTATAGATAATAAAATAGAAGTTTTAAAGATTATCAGCCACCCTGTGAGGATAAAGATACTTGAAGAACTCATTAAGGGTGTAAAGTGTGTCAGCGACTTTGAGGAGTTTCTTGAGATAAGCCAGCCGAATGTTTCCCAGCATTTGTCCCTCCTTAGAAGATACAGGATAATTGATTACTTTGTTGACGGCAGGCTCAGGTGCTACTTTCTCAGAGACCCCATGATACCTGATCTTATTGAGGTAATCAAAAAAGTCTATGAAGAGGATTTGCCGGGCCCTGCATGTTGTCCGGTGACCAAGAAGGGCAAATATCCCGGTGACAGGAGGAATTGATGAAGACAGGAATTATTATTTATTCCAATGACCCAGAGACAGTATGGAACGCGTTCAGGTTTGGTAATTTTTCTTTGAAGGCCGGAGATACAGTAAAGGTCTTCCTCACAGGGAGAGGGGTTGAAGCCGAATCTCTTGACACGTAAAAATTCGCGGTGACACAGCAGATCAAAGATTTTATCGCTGCCGGCGGCAAGGTATTGGCCTGCGGTACATGCCTGAAGATTAGGGATATGAGTGAAACGGAAACTTGTCGCCTCTCCACCATGAAAGATATGCACACTTTAGTGAAGGAAAGCGACAGGGTCTTAACTTTTTAAGTTTTAATTACTGGAAGGAGGATGCCGTGCAAAAGGAAATAGTGATGTTTCTGTCGACAACGCCGTACAGCTTTGAGAACACACACACAATTATTAAGCTTGCAGATGCCGCCTTAAGAAAGGGCCAGAAGGTCAGACTGGTTGCCTCCGGTGACGGGGTCTTCTCCCTGGTCAAAGGGCAGGTTCCTCAGTCACTGTCAGCCCTGGAAGATCTCGTGGGCAGGGGTCTCAAAGTCGATATATGAACGGGTTGCATGAAAGCTCGCGGTCTGGCGGGTGAAGACTCTGTTGAAGGCGGAGAGATGAGTTCGCTTAAAGGACTCTTCAATGTTATCAAGACAAAACCTTTATTTCTCAACTTCGGTGTATAGGAGGGCCCATGGGCAGCATATGCATAATCCTGAGAAGACCGCCGTACGGCACTGTTGATGCATCCGAGGCAATCCGTCATTCCCTTGGAGGAATTACTGAAGACTTTTCAGTAAAACTTATACTTGTTGACGGAGGGGTAAATACTGCAAAAAAGGGGCAGAATACGGAGTCAACG
The DNA here is from genome assembly GCA_963801505.1 of uncultured Nitrospira sp. GTDB lineage: Bacteria > Nitrospirota > Thermodesulfovibrionia > Thermodesulfovibrionales > UBA6898 > JAOUFP01. The sequence goes on along the minus strand of CAWDEY010000022.1, from coordinate 64,350 downwards.
GAATATCTCAATATGGAATCCGGCATTATTGATTGCATTGATATGGGTGCGGAAGTATATGCGGACAAGGCATCCATGGAAGAAGAGCACCTTGAGAGCAATGATCTTGCAGAAGGTGTCAGAATCGTAAACAGCTCTGAGATTGCCGACATTATGAGCAATTCAGATACAACAATGATTTTTTAAGGTGGAAACATGCTCGTAATTATTAAAAGCGCCCCTGATACACCTGAGGGCAAGAGGGGAGTAAAATTTGCTCGTGATATGTCTGCTGAAATTGTTTTTTTGCAAAACGGCGTTTATTTCACACAGGGGCAGAAACTCAAAGACACGGAATTTACAGGCACAGCCTATGCGCTTGAAGACGACAAGCGGTTAAGAGGTCTGTCAACTGAGGATCGCAAGGACATACAGGAGATCAATTATGACGGCCTCATTGACCTGATAGTCAAAAATGACAAAGTAACTGGGCATGTTCTAAATGTAAGGGCAATTCATGAATTGCTCCCTACAAGATAAAAATAGGGGAGGATGACATGGCGAAAATTGTTGTTTTAGGAGGCTCCTTTGGCGGACTTACTGCTGCCTTTGAGCTGAAAAGGCTGCTTAATAAAAAGGCGGATGTCACCGTTATAAGCAACGATGACAAATTTGTTTTCATTCCTTCCCTTCCATGGCTTTCGATGGGCTGGAGAAAGGCGGCAGATATTACTTTGTCTTTAAAGCCTATCCTGGAGAGGAAAGGTATATCTTTTGTCCATGTGAAGGCAAAGGGCATCGATGCTGACGCCTCCAAGGTTTTAACGGAAACAGGAGAAATACCATATGACTACCTCGTTATATCGACCGGCCCTTATCTGGCCTTTGAAGAGGTCCCCGGCCTTGGCCCTGAAAAAGGGCATACAGAATGCATATTCACACTGGATCAGGCGGAGAGGGCTAAAAAAGCCTGGGACAGATTCCTTGAATCCCCCGGTTCTGTTGTCACCGGATCTGTCCAGGGAGTCAGCTGCTTTGGTCCTCCTTATGAATACGCGTTCGAAATCGACGCGGAACTTCGCAGGCTGAAGATGAGACATAAGGTGCCTATCGTATTCGTGACCTCTGAGCCCTATATCGGCCATTTCGGCATCGGCGGGTTAAGAAACTCAAAGAGGATGATGGAAGACGAGTTTGCAAAAAGGGACATCAAAATAATCGCAAACGCCGCTGTTGAAGAGTTCACGCCGGGCGAAGTAAAACTCAAGGACGGGACGAAGATCCCCTCTAAACTCTCCATGTTTGCACCTGCCATGAAAGGGGTCCCTGCTGTGGCCCATCTCGGCAATCCGCGCGGGTTCATACCTGTTGATGGAAGATACAGGCATACGAAGTATAAGAACATCTTTGCGGTCGGGGTCACTGTTGCAATCGCCCCGCCTGAGCCGACACCTGTGCCGACAGGTGTTCCCAAAACAGGGTTTATGACTGTTAAGATGGCAAAGACCGCCTCTCTTGCCATTGCCTCGGATATTAGCGGCAGCGCCGCACCAGCCGACACGCCTATCGATGTGCTGTGTCTTATGTCCATGGGGAATACAGCAGCCTACATGAAGGCAGCGCCAGTGCTTCCACCGAGGCAGGAGTCGGTTTTTAAAGAAGGCAAGAGGTTTAAATGGGGAAAGGCGGCATTTGAGAAATATTTTCTTTGGAAGATGAAGAATGGTTTGAGCAATTTGCCATGAAGAAAGAAGTAGTCGAGTTTCATGCAGAATTTTGCAAGATCTTTTCGAGTCCGAAGAGGCTTGAAATACTGTGTCTTCTTAAGGAAGGGGAGCTGACGGTAAGCGCTATAACCAAAAAACTCGGCCTCTCAAAGGCAAACGTGTCTCAGCACCTGACTCTAATGCGTATGATGGGGATTCTCAAGGCAAGACGGGACGGAGTAAACACTTACTATATGTTGTCCAATAAAAGGCTTGCTAAGGCATGTAGTCTTATGCAGGATGCACTTGAGCAGCTCATTGAGGGTTCCGTTCGTCTTTAAAAAAGAGTCGCTTGTTGCTATAAAAGGGAATGAAACACGATGACAAAAATAACGAAAAACGTATTGGTAATGTGTTTTCATGTGCATGCAAAGGTCACCAGGCAAGTCAGTTCGGACAGTTTGCTAAAGATGATAATGCTTATTTACAGATGAGATATGAGTTTTAGTCGGTTTGCCTGCCATTATATATCATATCGGCGTATCAATGAGCACCATTATAAATGAGAAAAAAGCCTGCCTTTTTCCTTGACCTCTCTAAGCATTTAAAGGCAGAATAATTCCGATGGAAGAATTTGAAGCAAAAATAATAGCTGAAGTCGCAAAAGGCAATCTCTCAGCATTCCGCGAGATTGTCGAGCGATACCAGCTTCCTCTGCTCAATTATATCTGTAGGTACACCGGCGACAGGGCTGTAGCGGAGGACATTACGCAGGAGGTGTTTCTGCGGGTATTCAAGACTGCAAAGGAGTATCGGCCACTTTCTTCCTTCAAAACGTGGCTCTTTAAGATAGCCACCAATCTCTGCCTCAATGAATTAAGAGATAACAAGATACATCGTAACACCATTGACATCTTTGAACTGAATGAGGCAGGTTTTGTCGCCCTTGCCGCGGGGCGCCTATCGCCCCTAAGAGAACTGGAGAACCGTGAATTGAGTTCTATCCTGATGAAGGCATTCAAGAGTCTTCCGGAAAATCAACGGGTTGCGCTGCTTTTGCATAAGTATAGCGGATTCTCCTACCTTGATATCAGCCAGATGATGAACTGCTCCATATCAGCCGTCGAGTCCCTCATCCACAGGGCTCGCCAGAGTCTTAGAAAACAACTGACCCCCCATCTTTAGTTTTTTCCTCTTCAGACCGCAAGTTTTTTCCGATTCCCGTGTTTAAGAGAGTATGAAGGACTGCAAAGAAATACGTGAGAGGCTCTCGGCGTTCATAGACAATGAGCTACCGCCGTCGGAGCGCATGCTAATTGAAAGGCATCTCCATCAGTGTCCTGCCTGCGCACAGGAGGAAAGTTCTCTCCGACAGGTCATAGCCTTGATGGATGAAATTCCCAATGAAAGTCCCTCCCGGTCATTTATCCCGGCAACTATTCACAAAGTTTCCGCATGGAAACGTTGTGCCTATGTAAAAGGGCATATCCTTATGCCCGCGCTCACTGTTCTGCGCTCGGTGTTATCGGTTGTTCCCTGGCAGCTGGAATCTAACATAGACAGGAGACGGGCTCCATTAAACGCCTATTTGAGCAGCTTCGATGATTTCCCCCCTGAGTCCCTTTCGAGCGTCTATATTTCGCTGATCCATAGAGAGTCCGCATGAAGGATATTCTATTAATACTTCTTTCACTGACGGTTATTGCGCTGCTGGCGAGCAGGTTTATAAGAGTGCGCCGCAAGCCGATCAGAGGCTATCTCGATCTAATTGAGTTGACCGAAAACCAGAAACAACATGTTGAGAATATAAGAAGAGACTTCCTGCCGAGGGTAGAGGTAATTCGTCAAGCCTTGCGTCAAAATAGGCTCGAATTAAATGACCTTCTTTTCGCAGAACCTCCAGACATGCAGGCTATTGAGGGCAAAAGTATGGATATTTCAAAGCTTCAGGCGCAATTGGAAGCAGAGGTCATTGAACACATAATCCAGGAAAAGGAGCTGCTCAGCCCAGAGCAGAAAAGGCAATTCTACGAGGTAATCCGTACTGAGTTTGAAAAAGGCGGTCTCGGTGTCCACGGAGAACAGCGACCCGGGACAACTCGAAATCTTGGAAAATAGGTTTAGTCCAAAATGACATATTTGAAAGGAGGTATTTCATCGTGGAAAAGAGTGTCAAGGCTGTTAAGGGGAAGGTTGCTGAGGCGCAGACTGATGCGGGGACTGCCGGGGTAAAGACAAAAAATCTGTACAACCGGATGGAATGGGCGGGGGCGTTCGGGGACGTCGGCACTCTGATCCCTTTTGTCGTTGCCTATATAACTATAGTGAAAATGCCACCTCTCGGGCTTCTTTTCATGTTCGGCATAACTCTCTTGGCCTCCGGACTCTATTACAAGACACCTCTTCCGATCCAACCCATGAAGGCCATTGGGGCTGCAGCCATCGCTGGCGGCATAAGTCCGGCAGCCCTTTACGGATCAGGTTTCACCACAGGGCTTTTTTGGCTCCTTGCCGGTCTTACGGGGGTCCTCAGACCAATAGCAAGACTTGCAACCAAACCCGTCGTGCGAGGCATAATGCTGGGGCTGGGGCTCACCTTCATGGTCGATGGGGTCAACAGGATGAAGACAGCGCCCGTCCTGGCGGTTATCGCCTTGGTTGTCACATACCTTCTTCTCACAAATCCCAAGATACCGGCAATGTTTATGCTCCTGATTATCGGGGTTGTGTCAGCCGTTATCATGAACCCTCAAATACTCGCGGAATTGGGCAAGATTCACGTCGGCTTCCAACTGCCGGTTTTCAGTGTCCCCATGATTACCTGGAATGACCTTGTTACGGGTACATTGCTTTTTACAATTCCTCAAATACCACTAACCCTGGGCAATGCGGTGATTGCAATCACTGCCGAGAACAACGAGCTTTTCCCTGACAGGCCGGTGACGGAGAAGAAAATTGCTATTTCACAAGGCATCATGAACCTGGTTTCACCCCTCTTCGGCGGCATTCCCATGTGCCATGGAGCCGGAGGGATGGCAGGGCATGTTCGCTTTGGAGCAAAGACCGGCGGGGCCCTTGTTATATTGGGTATCATACTAATATTTATTGCCTTGTTTTTTAGCGAATCAATTTCTATTATCTTCAAGATATTCCCCAATGCCATACTGGGAGTAATCCTGTTCTTTGCGGGGTCCGAACTGGCGATAGTGGTAAGGGATATCGGAGACAAGAAGTCCGAGTTTTATGTGATGATCGTCGTGGCCGCTGTTGCCATGTGGAATATGGGGGTGGCTTTTCTTGCGGGGGTAATACTGGACAATTCACTCAGAAGAGGGTGGCTCAAAAATTGAATGGAAGGACCGGCATCGAAAGACTCTTTTTGGACAGTAGCACAGACCGAATTATCGATCTTGCAGAAATAGACTTTTTAGTGGTCACAATGAAGTGGTGGCTACTTGAACCGTAAGCCCACAATGGGAAATCTTTTTCTGTCTTTCCTCAGCCTCGGCCTGACAGCCTTCGGCGGTCCTGCCATGGTCGCCTACATAAAAGAGATGTCGGTCAATCGTCACCAGTGGCTTGATAAAGAGACATTTAAGGATGGTGTCGTGCTCTGTCAGTCCATACCCGGGGCTACCGCCATGCAGACCGCCGCATATGTTGGTCTCAGGGCAAAAGGCATAGCAGGGGCATTAGCATCATTTGTCGGCTTTGGTCTGCCCGCGTTTATTTTGATGCTGATACTTTCATCGCTCTATGCCAGGTATCATGAAGTTCCCGGGATAATCTCACTGTTTAACGGCCTGCAGGTCGTAGTCGTTGCTCTTGTTGCAAATGCAGCCTATTCTTTCGGTAAAAGCACATTCAAAAATTACAAAGATGTCATTCTTGCCATTGCAGCCTCTTCTCTCTTATGGTCCGGAGTAAGCCCCTTCATTGTAATCGTCGGCGCTGCACTTGCAGGAATAATATTCTCAGGAAGGAGGACTATCGCTTCTGCGTCAACTAATAACAGTCATAACTTCAAAGAGCTCTTAATGCTTCTCTTTTTACCGCTTTTGATACTTGCCATGCTCTATTTTGTAGACTCAAGGCTTTTCAATCTTGCAACACTGATGATGAAGATCGATATATTCGCTTTTGGAGGCGGTTTTGCATCCCTGCCGTTGATGCTTCATGAAATTGTAAGTGTCAGAGGGTGGCTTGACAGCAAGACATTTATGGACGGTATAGCCCTTGGACAGGTGACACCCGGTCCAATCGTTATTACCTCAACCTTTGTGGGATATATGTCATACGGACTATTGGGCGCGATAGTAGCGACGATTGCAATTTTTACACCTTCTTTTATAATGGTCGTTGCAATTACTCCCGTCTTCGACAGATTAAAGGCATCTGCATATTTTTTAGGGGCAACCAACGGGATACTCGCCTCTTTTGTTGGTCTCCTTTTCTTTGTCACAGTCAAATTCGCGCTGGCTGTGCCGTGGGATTTTGTCCGGGGAGTATTGGCATGTGCAGCTTTTAGCGCGCTTTTCAAGAAGGTTGATATTCTCTATATCGTTTTTGCGGGTGCTGCCCTTTCGCTGGCTTTATTTTAACCTCTCAACCAGTGATATAATTGTGTCGTATAATGTCGTAAAAAATAAATGCTCAGGGGGAACAGTATGAAACAAAAAGCGAAGTTTGGAATAAGCGGTTTTAAAAAGAAGATTATTGCCTTAAGGCAGGCGTCACTGATAGTCCTGTGTGTTGTGGCAGTAGCTGGCACAGCCATTGCCCTTAACTCGACCAAAGAGGGGTTGATCGAGTATATCGGCGCACAAAAGGATATATTTAAAACGGGCAAGGCGACCAGTGTAATATCACTGGAATCACTTGCCAACCGCCCGGGCCTGTTTGCCGTAGGGCCGATTGAAGGGCTTGACGGGGAGATCACTATCTTCGATTCAAAGCCTTACATTACCAAGGTGCGCGGCAAGGACTATATTGTGGATAACACGCTTAAGCATGGCGCGTTTTTTCTAGTCTGGACAGAACAGACAAAGTGGCAGGATGTGCCTGTTCCTGCGACTGTAAAGGGCTATGTGGATCTGCAGCAGTTCGTCAAGACGCAGGCACAGGCAGCAGGGATCGATGTAACAAAGCCTTTTCCGTTCCTGCTTGCCGGCACGCCGGTCGAGATCAAATGGCACATAAACGTAGACCGCACGGAAGGGAAACCCATTACGAATGAACTATTCGTAAAGTCAAAACAGCCGTTTGTAACAAAAAATGAACCTGTAGATATTATCGGCTTCTACGCCGAGCATCACGCCGGTGTGTTCCTCCCCTCCTCTAACCCCGCATTCATGGAAGGGACGGGCGTACAGAATGCCATCCATATCCACCTTGTCTCGAAGACGAGCAAGGCCGCAGGACACATCGACAATATTACCCTCGGTGAAGGAATGGTGCTTCGCCTGCCGAAGCCGTAGTTGAAGCTTAGCAGCGGTCTGCATCCGCAGGCCGCTGCGAAAGAGTAACTGATGACGAAGAAAATAAGGAACCTTATTACGAAGGATATATACTGCAACAATGAGCAGATACCAAGACGATCTTCCACTTATAAACAGATTTAAAGACGGCGATAGCACAGCATTTGGAGAACTTGTCCTGAAATACCAGGACCGGATATACAATCTTTGTCGTAATATGCTCGGGAATACCCATGAGGCTGAGGATGCAGCTCAGGACACTTTCCTTAAGGCCTATCAGAAGCTGAAGGATTTCAATCCTGAGGCGTCTCTTTATACCTGGCTATATCGTATTGCAGTAAATACCTGCCTCGATTACAAAAAGAGACCTTTGTGGGAATCGCTCCTCAGGAAAGCTGGCGAGGACGAAGAGTATATTCTGGAACCTCTCGCCGATGAGCCTTCACCCGAAAAACTCTATGAATCAAAGCAGTTAGGCCTTGCCTTGCGTAAAAGTTTAGGAAAGCTGTCTCTCAAACTCAGGACCGTAATAATTCTGAAGGAAATCGAAGGTCTTTCTTACGAGGAAATAGCGGACATTCTTGAAGTCTCCATAGGAACGGTAAAATCAAGGATTTCGAGGGCAAGAGAAGAATTAAAACAACGTTTGAAAAAATTTACGGAACAAAACTGAACCCTCAATCGTTTAATTAGTAAGAGGAGGCAAAAATGAACTGCTCAAAGGCGCATAAACTCATATCTCCCTATATTGACGGGGAACTGAAGGAAAGGGACGCGAAACCATTTGAAGACCATATGAAGGTCTGTCACAAGTGCCGGGCAGAATTCGAAGAAGGCAAGGAGCTGCACAATTTGTTTGCAAATGCAGATAAATTTAAAGCGCCCCATGGCTTTCATACAAGGGTCATGGCGAATATAAGTTCAGGAAAAACAAGAGGCTTTTCAAGATTTCCTTTTTTTGTCAGGCTTGCGGAGGCTGTCGTGATTATTGTAGTCATCGCTTTCGGCATATTCTCCGGCAGTCTGGCGATAAAGGATCATACCCAGGATAGGGCAAGAGATATCATGGCGGCGCTTTCACTTGATGTTTTTGACCCTGCGCCCCCCGATTCGCTTGGTGGGGTATATCTTGCGATGACGGAGGTAAAGAATGAAAAATAGCACCCTGAAATTTCTCCTTCTTATCTCCTTGATATTGAATATTTCCTTCCTGGGAACTGCAGGATATCAGTATTACAAGAAGTCAACGTCCTGGACTTCACCTTTTGGATACAAGATCCAGAAGGGGCATTTTTTATTTGAAGATCTTTCTTTGCGGCCGGACCAGCTCAAGACCATGAGGGAAACTGCAACCAGGTTCCGGACAGTAATCGATGAAAAGAGGCAGGCAATCGCGACAAAGAGGAAAGAACTCATTGCGCTTATGCGTCAGGACAAGCCTGACAAAAATACCATTGCCTCAGTAGTATCAGAAATAAACAGAATGCAGGAGGAGATGCAGCGAATGATAGCCATGCATATGCTCGACATGAAGGCCGGACTCGATAAAGACCAACAAAAGAAGTTTCTCGATTTGATAGATAATGCCATGACAGAGGCGAGGCAAATGGGATGCCCTCCGATAGGACCGAATTAGATCATACAACCAAAAGACGGGATTTAACCCTTACTGTTTTTAGTCATTCAATAAGGCTATGGAGGAGTAAAAATGTCATTTAAAAAAAACGGTCTGGTAATCGTTGCTGTCATTGCCGTTATTGCAATTACCGCAGGCGCCTATAGATTCTTTTCCGCAAGAAACAGTAAGGAACGGGTCTTCCAGACTGAAGCTGTAACGCATAGGGACATAGCATCTTCTGTACAGGCAACGGGTGTTATAAGGGCAAAGATAGGCGCAGAGGTAAAAGTCGGTGCAAGGATATCCGGCAGAGTCGAAAAACTCTACGCCAATATCGGCGATGTCGTGAAAAAAGGCCAGGTCATTGCGCGGCTTGAGCAGGAGGACCTGAAGGCAAAGGTAAATGAGGCAAAGATGAATCTCAACGTTGTGGAGGCAAATCTGGAACTAAGTCAGAAGAACCTTCAGCGCATGCAAACCCTCTACACAAAAGACTATGTGTCAAAAGATATGGTGGATGTAGCCGAAAGAGATTACAAGGCTTCCATGGCCCAGTCGAATCAGATCAGAGAGACCATCAGATTCAACGAGACCCAGATGTCTTACGCCGACATTTATGCACCTATTTCCGGCGTTATCGCCTCAGTGACTACGCAGCAAGGTGAAACCGTTTCGGCTTCATCTCTCAATGTCCCGACCTTCGTAACGATTGTTGATCTGAACCGCCTTGAGATATATGCCTATGTCGATGAAACTGATATCGGCAAGATAAAACCGGGGCTTGAAGCTACTTTTACTGTTGATTCTTTCCCTGATAAGGACTTCAAAGGCAAGGTGACCGCCATATATCCTAAGGCGACGATACAAGACAATGTGGTCTATTACATCACAGTTATCTCCATAGAGAACCCGGAAGGCAAACTAAAGCCGGACATGACGGTGAATGCTACGATACTTTTGAATAAGCGCGAAAATGTGCTTGCGGTCCCCAACAAGTCGATAAAGAGAGAGGGCGGCAAAAAAGTCGTCACAGTGCTTGAGAACAACAAGCCTGTACAAAAGACTGTCAGGACAGGATGGAAGGACAGCGCTTATACGGAAATCATAGAGGGATTAAAAGAAGGGGACAAAGTTGTAACAGGCGAGGCCGTCAAAAAAGAAGAAGGATTTTGATAAAGGAGGCTTACAAATGATAGAGCTGAAAGGCATAACAAAGACATACAAAAAAAGTGGGGCACTTGAGGTCAATGTGCTGCAGGGCATAGACCTTGAGATCAAAAAAGGCGAGTTCGTAGCAATAATGGCTCCCTCCGGAATGGGAAAATCCACACTCATGAACATCATCGGCTGCCTTGACAGGCCAACCGCTGGACAATACTTTCTCGACGGGACAGAGGTAGTGAATATGAATGACGACAAACTTTCCCGCACGCGGAACAAGAAGATAGGGTTTGTCTTTCAGTCGTTTAATCTCCTGGCGAAAACGACCGCTCTTGAGAATGTCGAGTTGCCTTTAATCTATTCACCTGAAGATGTTGACCTGAAAGCAAAGGCAAAGGCTGCGCTTGAGGCTGTAGGCCTCGGAGACAGAATAGACCATATTCCGTCCGAACTCTCTGGCGGACAGCAGCAGAGGGTAGCTATAGCAAGGGCGCTGGTAAATGACCCTGCTCTTATCCTTGCAGATGAGCCGACGGGGAACCTTGACAGCGTGTCAAGCCACGAGGTCATGAACATATTCAAAAAATTAAACCAGGAGGGCCGGACGATTGTCCTTGTCACCCATGAACCGGATGTTGCCGAAGCGGCCAACCGGATAATAAAAATGAAGGACGGCAAGATAGTCAGTGACGAAAGGAGGGCGGGATAATGGTTCTCTCAAAAGTAATAAGTCTTTCTCTAAAAGGACTTTCGAAATACAAGATGCGCACATTTCTGATGATGCTCGGCATTATAATCGGCATCGCAACACTGACAGTCATAGTATCAGTCAGCAAAGGCATGCAGAAGAGGATCACGAAGAGCATACAGAGCTTTGGGCCAAATGCGGTTATGGTCTCTGCGGGCGGAGGGAAGATGTTCGGGCCTCCGGACGAAAAGGTGACTACACTGACCCTCGAGGACGCAAATACCATAAGGGAGTCCATAAAGGGAATCAAGGCATTGTCGCCCAATACGATGAACCTCGAACAAAGCATTATTTACGGGAACAAGAATTCTACATCTCTGGTGGCGGGTGTAACTCCTGAATTTGCGGACGCCTGGCAGTGGTATGCAGAAAAGGGTGATTTCATAAGCGACGAAGACAACGCCTCGATGTCAAAAAACTGCATGCTCGGACAGACCGTCGTGAGCGAGTTATTCGGGGACCAGGACCCCGTAGGAGAGACGATCAGGGTGAACAACACGAATTTTAAGGTCATCGGCGTCTTGAACAGGCGCGGCACAAGCCCCATGGGCATGGACATGGACAGAAGGGTAATGGTGCCTCTTACGACAGCGATGAAGAGGCTTTTCAATGTTACCAATATTGGAATGATCAGGATGTATATTGACGATGCGTCAAGACTTGATGAAGTCTCAAAGTCGGTCACAGCAATTTTAAAGGAACGCCACCATATTACACCGCCCCAGGAAGACGATTTCAGGGTGACGAACACCATGTCCATGGCAAATATGGCTAAAGGAGTGTCAAAGACGCTGGGGACATTTCTGGCGCTGCTGTCATTGATCTCGCTTGCAGTCGGCGGCATTGTCATAGCAAATATCATGTTTATTTCGGTGAATGAACGGAAAAAAGAGATAGGCATCAGACGGGCCTTCGGGGCCACTGCGGGAGACATAAAGAAACAGTTTCTCGGAGAGGCGCTATTTGTGACCATCGGCGGAGGAATTTGCGGCACTGTCCTGGGCATAATCATTTCAGAAGGACTGGCAATAATAAAGAAAATGCCGGTAGTGCTTTCATGGGAGCCCTTTGCGCTTGCCATTGTCTTTTCAACAATTGTCGGTCTTATCGCCGGACTTCAACCGGCAAAACGGGCTGCTGCAATGGACCCTGTGGATGCGATAAGGGGTTAAGGTTTCCGGCAGATGAAAATCGTTAAAGGCACAAAGATCGCATTCAAGGCGCTTTTCAGCCATAAACTGAGGACAGCCCTTGCGATGACCGGTATAGTCGTGGGAATTTGCTCTGTAATCGTTATGGTGGCCCTTGGTGATGGCGCACAGCAGCAGGTACTATCAAAAATACGCGCGATGGGGACAGACCTTGTCATGGTGACCGCAGGGCAGGTGAAGACAATTGCCGGTAGGCAGCGGCAAACAGGCAACGTTTCTACGCTCACCATGAGAGATGTCAAAGCGATAACGGAGGAGGCACAGAACATTAAGGCGGTTGCCCCTGCACAGGGCAAAAAGATGCTTGTCAAATACGAGGCGGTAAATACTACAACAAGCATTATCGGCACAACAGAGGCAATCATACCGGCAAGAGACCTCAGCATCAACAAGGGGCGATTCTTCACGGATGACGAAGACAAAACCGCCCAGCGGGTTGCGGTAATCGGAGAGACAGTAGTAAAAAATCTTTTTGGGGACAGAAACCCTGTAGGCGAAAGTTTCCGTATCGGAAAAGTTTCTTTTGAGGTGATCGGCGTTCTCGACAAGAAAGGCACAGACCTTGTTGGGGCCGACCAGGATGATGTGATATACATACCAATAAATACTGCCCTCAGACGCCTTTTTAATCTGACCTATATCAACAATATCTATGTCCAGGCAAAGAGTTCGGGCCATATAGAGAAGGCTGCCTCAGAGATAAGAGACATACTGAGGGAAAAACACAGGCTGAGAGAAAAACCTGACGACTTTACGATTCAGAGCCAAACAGAGATATTAAAGAGTGAGAGAGAAACAACCCAGACCTTCACGAATCTCCTGAGCACTGTTGCGGGGATATCCCTCCTTGTCGGCGGGGTCGGCATTCTCGCGATAATGCTCATATCGATAAAAGAGCGGACGAGAGAGATCGGTCTCAGACGTGCGGTAGGCGCGTTGAAGAGGGACCTTCTACTTCAGTTTATCGTGGAATCACTGACCCTGAGTCTCGTTGGAGGAATTATCGGGATCTTGCTTGGCGTGGTACTGTCCGTGAGCGCATCCTATTTCACGAAATGGTCGATGAGTCTTTCGCTGCCTGCGATCATGGTGGCCTTTGTATTCTCTGCGGTGATAGGTCTGATATTCGGAGTATATCCAGCCGTAAAGGCCGCGAGACTCGATCCCATAGAGGCGTTGAGAGCGGAATAGATTGCGGAAAGGTTGGCTGTCCGCTATTCAAAAGCATGCACTTTCTGCCGGAGGTAATAAATGAATAAGACTAAAGCGCCTTGCTGTCTGATGATTTCCTGAAAACCATAAGAATCATGGGCTCGGTTCTGTTTGTTTCCGGGATAGCCGGATTTTAGCAGAATAAACGTTTATATAACCCCCTGCCTTTGCCGGGGCGATCCTTAGGAAGGGAAGCAGTGGATTACAGCTGTTTTCCCTCTTTTCAATTGCACTTCACCTCATAATGCAGGGTTTCTTTATTTGTATCTATCATTTAAACTTGAGTATCGCTTAAATTATTAAGGGGGAGGTGTGCACATGGACATTAAACTTACCGAACTTTCAAGCTGCGCCGGTTGAGCGGCAAAATTCAGTCCTTTGGACCTGTCCCAGGTGCTGGGGCAGCTGCCTGCTATTACAGACAAAAATGTGCTGGTTGGTTCATCCAATGCCGATGACGCCGGCATATACAAAATCAGTGAGGACGTCGCTGTTGTTCTGACTACTGATTTCTTTACCCCGATAGTGGATGACCCCTATTGGTTTGGCGCCATTGCAGCAGCCAATTCGCTTTCAGATGTATGGGCGATGGGTGGAAAGGCCGTGGTCTCCCTCAATATCGCCATGTTTCCGAGCCAGCCTGAGTTCTTCCCGTCCCTGCACAGGATCATGCAGGGAGGGATCGACAAGATGACCGAGGCCGGTGTGTCGATTATCGGCGGGCATACGATAAAAGATAAGGAACCGAAATTCGGATACACGGTCATGGGTACAATACATCCGGATAATATCTACGATAATTCGAAGGCAAAAGCCGGAGATGCACTGATACTGACTAAGAAGATCGGGACCGGCATTGTTGCTACCGGGGTGAAGCGGAAGATGTGCAGTGACGCAGTCATTGAAGAATTTACGTTGTCGATGGCAACTCTCAACAGGCGGGCGAGCGAGATCATGATCGAGGCAGGGGTAAGCACGGCAACAGATATAACCGGTTTTGGTCTTATAGGCCATCTCAACGAGGTGCTCTCTGCAAGCCGCTGCCGTGCCCGTATCTATTCCAGAAGCATTCCTTTCTTTGATGATGCAATAAGGCTCGTTAAAGAGAATGTTGTCCCGGGCGGTACACTGGGGAACCAAAAGATTTATAACCCTGTTGTTTCATGGGCTGCGGATGTGTCTGCTTATGAACAGGTCCTGATGAATGATGCCCAGACTTCCGGCGGCCTCCTTATCTTTGTCCCTGCTGAAAATAAGGAAAAGCTTGTCTCGGCATTGGAAAAAGAAGGGATATTGGCAGCTTACATAGGGGATGTTGTTGACAGCGATGTAAAAGACAGCAAACGTATTTTAGTACAACGGAAATGACCATAAGCTTTTTTCTGTTTCTCTGGCTTGCCGGCTCGATAGTCGGTTTCTTCTCAGGATTGCTGGGGATAGGCGGGGGCATACTTATGTTCCCGCTTCTCCTCTATGCGCCGCCAGTCTTTGGACTTCAGCTCATAGGCGTCAAGAGCATTACCGGGCTGACCATGATACAGGGGTTTTTTGCGTCACTCTCAGCGATGTTCTTTTATAAAAAGCATAATCTTCTCAATAAAACCCTTGTTCTTACATTCGGGCTTTCTTTGTTTATGTCTTCGCTGACAGGTTCATTTGTCTCAAAGCTTGTGCCTGACAAGCCTTTACTTCTCATCTTCGGCGCACTGGCCTTTGTAGCAGCTGTAATGATGCTTATCCCGCGCAGTTATGCAGAAGATGAAAAGACAGAGGACAAGGTTTCATTCCATAAACCCACGGCTATAATTATAGGTGTATCCATTGGATTTCTCCTCGGGCTTGTGGGACAGGGGGGCGCTTTCATAATGATACCGATTCTACTGTATGTGCTTAAGGTCCCTCTGAGGGTGGCACTTGGAAGCACCCTTGCTATCGGGCTTTTTTCCTCCTCAGCGGGTTTAGTCGGAAAGATCTCAACAGGACAGGTGCCTTTTCTCATGGCTGTGCCTCTCCTTATAGGCGCAATCCCTGCTGCGCAGCTAGGAAGCTTTGTAGGAAAAAAAACGAAGACGCAATACCTGAGATGGCTGCTCTCTGTAATAATTATTGTCACAGCAGTAAAGATATTCGCGGACCTTTTCAAATAACGCAAGCCTGAAGACCCACTGTTTTACTTTAACTGCTAAGGTGTTTAGGCTGAAGCCAACAGTAGGCGCTTTAAGCGTCTGAAGGCTTAAGTAAATCAATCTTTGACGGATGACTTTTCAACTATCTCAAAGGCCCGAAGTTTTCAGCGCTCACCTAACAACCTTCCTACCTTCAGCCTATCCACCTGAGTAGTTCATTTTATCAGGATTTCAAGTAGCGCCTTCTGGGTATGGAGGCGGTTTTCAGCCTGGTCAAAGACAGCGCTGTGCGGGCCGTCTATGACCTCATCCGTGATCTCCTCACCGCGATGGGCGGGAAGACAGTGCAGTACAGTGACATCCTTTTTTGAGCAGGAAAGAAGCCTGCTGTTGATCTGGTAACCCTGGAATTTGTTCTTCTTTTTATCTGCTTCTTTTTCCTGTCCCATGCTCACCCATACATCGGTATACAGGACATCAGCCATGCCGGCAGCCTCTGCGGGGTCCCTAAGTACGATAATTTCACTTTTTGAGGAGGACCTGGACTCAGCCAAAACCTCTGCGTTGGGCTCAAAGCCTTCAGGGCACGCTATCGTAAGGTCGAATTCCATCATAAGGGCCGCCTCGATCAGAGAATTGCACACATTGTTGCCGTCGCCTATAAAGGCGACTTTCAGGCCTTTGAATTTGTCTTTCTTTTCAAAGATCGTCATGAGGTCGGCCAAGGTCTGACAGGGGTGATGGATATCGCTGAGCCCGTTGATTACAGGGATGTCAGAATTCGCGGAGAACTGCTCCAGGACCGAGTGGCTGAAGGTGCGTATCACTATCCCGTCTAGGTAACGCGAAAGTGTCCTGGCTGTATCGGCCATAGTTTCTCCTCTGCCAAGCTGCATTCCAGAGGAGTTCATAGAGATCGTGTTGCCTCCCAGCTGGTAAATCCCTGCTTCAAAGGAAACCCGTGTTCTTGTGGAAGGTTTTTCAAAGAAGAGGCCTATATTCTTCCCGATCAAAGGGCAGGAATTTCTGTCTTTGCCTGCCTTGAGGTCAACAGCCCTTTTAATCAGGCCAGATAATTCATCTTTGGTCAAATCCGTGAGTCTGAAAAAATCTCTTTTCATTGTTTTCCCCTATGAAAGCTGGTCGAATATCTGCTCGAGTATGTCGATGAGCTGGTCTATTTCTTTTTCAGTAACGATCAGGGGCGGCATAAATCTCAGAATGTTGCCTGCCGTGCAGTTGATCAGCACGCCTTTTTCCATGCAAGCCTTTACCAGTGGAACTCCGTCCCTGGTCAATTCTATCCCGAGAAGAAGCCCCATGCCCCTTACCTCAGCAATTATGCTTGGAAATTCCTTCTTCATTTCCTCAAGTCTTTTCTTGAAATATTTCCCCATCCTTCTGCACTGGTCGAGTACGAAGTCCCCTTCCAGCAGCACGTCTATTGTGGCGATGGCAGCGCTGCAGGCAAGTGGATTTCCTCCGAAGGTCGAGCCATGCGTGCCGGGCTCAAACGCAGCCGCTATTTTATCGGACGCAAGCATCGCCCCGATCGGTACCCCGCCGCCAAGCCCTTTTGCGAGGGTCATGATATCAGGTTTTATGCCATAATGTTCATAGGCAAAGAGTTTTCCTGTTCTGCCCATGCCGGTCTGTACCTCGTCAAGGACCAGGAGCAGGTCGTATCTGTCACAGAGTTTTCTGACCTCTCTCAGATAGTCCTTGTCCGGGATTTTTACCCCGCTTTCGCCCTGTATGGGTTCCAGCATGACAGCGCAGGTGCTTTTTGTTATTGCCTTTTCAATAGCATCGAGGTCGTTGAATTCCACATGCCTGAAGCCAGGCACAAGCGGTTCAAAGCCCTTTTTGAATTTTTCCTGGCCTGTTGCGCTCAGGGTCCCAAGGGTCCTTCCGTGGAAAGAGTTGATGGCTGTAATGAACTCGAATTTATTCTGACCGACTATTTCTTTGAAATATCTCCTTGCAAGCTTTATCGCAGCCTCGTTGGCCTCGGCCCCTGAGTTGCAGAAGAAGACTTTGTCCGCAAAGGAATTGTCGACAAGTATTTTTGCCAGCTTTGTCTGCGACTCGATATGGAAATAATTTGAAATATGGATGAGCCTCTGGGCCTGCTTCTGTATGGCAACCACTACTTTGGGATGGCAGTGTCCCAGGCAATTAACAGCAACGCCCCCGAGGAAATCGAGGTATTCCTTTCCGTCTGAGCTCCAGACCTTCATCCCTCTGCCTTTTCTTATGGCAACAGGAAATCTGTTGTACGTGTGCATCAGGTAATTGTCTGAATCTTCCAGCAGCTTTTTCATTTCCATGCAGGCATAATAACTCATAACCCATTGAAAAATCAAACAAAACAGCTTTTGACAGTGTGTCCGACATAATGGTAGAATCACAACATGAAGATTGCGGTGACCGGAAAAGGCGGAGTAGGAAAGACAACGCTTTCATCAATACTGAGCTATCTTTTTGCAGCAGAGGGCATGAAGGTCATTGCTGTTGACGCAGATCCTGACGCGAACCTCGCCTCTGCCCTGGGAGTATCCAGGGAGGATGCAAGTAAGA
The DNA here is from genome assembly GCA_963801505.1 of uncultured Nitrospira sp. Classification (GTDB taxonomy): domain Bacteria; phylum Nitrospirota; class Thermodesulfovibrionia; order Thermodesulfovibrionales; family UBA6898; genus JAOUFP01. The sequence goes on along the minus strand of CAWDEY010000022.1, from coordinate 46,532 downwards.
TCAGGCCGATTGCGGACATGAATGAACTGATAGAGGAACGTACAGGAGCAAAGCCCGGCAGTGCCGGCATCTACAAGCTCAACCCCAGGGTTGACGACCTTCCCGAAGGTCTGGGATATAAGATCAATGGCATAACCCTCCTTATCATGGGCAAATCAAAGGCCGCCTCTTCAGGCTGCTACTGCCCTGAAAATGTGCTCCTCCGAAGGCTTCTTAAGCATCTGGTTGTTGAAAGGGACGAGGTGGTGATTGTTGATATGGAGGCCGGCATAGAACATCTCACCAGGGGCACTGCAGGTTCGGTCGACGCCTTTATCGTTGTTGTTGAACCCGGCCAGCGAAGCATGCAAACTGCCGGTGTTGTAAGGGACATGGCAAAAGAACTTGGAGTGAAAAATGTCTTTGTTGTAGCCAATAAGGTCCGCGGGCAAGAGGACCTGGATTTCATAAGAAGCGGCATAGGCGATATAGAGATAGCGGGACATATCACTTTTAGCCATGATGTTATGGAGGCGGACATCAAGGGCGCTTCTCCGTTTCGTTTTTCACCTGGGACGGTGGCTGAGGTTAGAAAAATCAAGGACACGATAGTGAAGATGCTGAATGCCGGCTAAGACTGAGCTCAGGAGGGAACTCCTAAGCAGAAGAGATAACATCCCCCCTGAAGTCAGAAAAGCTAAAAACAGAATGGTCCGGGATCGTATTTTGTCCCTCGATGAATTCAGGAATGCCGGAATTATTTTCCTCTTCGCCTCTTTCAGGACAGAGGTTGATACAGAGGAGCTGATAAAGGCCTCGCTTTTATCCGGCAAACGCGTAATACTGCCGAAGGTCGATAAAGAAAACCATGAACTCCTGTTCTATGAGATAAAGGAGTTTGGAGAACTGACAGTCGGATATATGGGTATCCCTGAACCCCCCCTGCAGGAAAAGCGGATGACTATCAATGACGCAGATCTTGTGATCATACCGGGTGCTGGATTCGATGCCTCGGGAAACAGGATAGGCTACGGAGGCGGCTATTATGACAGGCTGCTTTCAGGTCTGCAAAAAGACATCCCGGTCATTGCCCCTGCCTATGAAGAACAGGTCGTGGACTCCATCCCGTCAGAACCCCATGATATAAGGGTGAGTTTGATTGTTACTGACAGACGGCTGATAAGGTGTGGACTGCAGCAATAGACGCAGAAACAGGGAAATGCGGTGAATAGTGAATGGTCAATAGTAACGACTCAACAACTCAACTTCTCAACGACATATTTCCCCTTACCCTCTGTGGTTTTCTTTAATGCATTTTCGTGTCATACCTTCTTTTTTGTCTTCGACATGTCTTCAAGTAACTTTAACTTTGAAGTTTCACCGAGTGCGATGAGGGTGTCGCCTGCATGAATTGTGGTGCGGAAGGTCGGATTGAACTTGAGGTCCCCGTCAGCCTTCTTTATCGCTACGATGATTATCCCCAGTTCCCTGCCAATCCCGCCTTCATCGAGTGTAAGACCTGACAAGCGTGAGGCCTCCTGTATACTTATCTCTTCCATCTGGAGGTCTATATTGCCGCTCTTTGTCGCAAACTCGATGAAGTCAACAACAGCCGGCTTTAGGACTGTGTGTGCTATTCTCAACCCTCCTATTTGGTAAGGTGATACGACTTTGTCTGCTCCTGCCCGCAGAAGTTTCTTCTCCGAACCCTCTTCCCCGGCCCTTGCAACAATCGAGAGATAGGGGTTTAGGCCGCGGGCGCTCAGGACCACAAAGAGGTTTTCAGCGTCAGTGGGCAGGACTGATATAAGTCCTTTTGCCTTTTCAATACGCATCTCGATTAATACCTCATCCTTGGTCGCATCTCCCTGTACAATCAGGTAACCTTCTTTGTCTGATATGATGTCCGGTTTTTTTTCCACGACAACAAAATTAAGGTGTTTTTCCTTGAGCTCGCGGCAGATGATCTTGCCCATTCTTCCGTAACCGCAGATGATATAGTGGTCCTTCAGCTCTCTGATCTTCTTTTCCAATCTTCTCCTCCCGAAAACGTCTTGCAGTTCACCTTCTATAATAATCCTGGCAGCCGAAGTCAATGCATATGCCACGGTGCCGACCCCTCCTATTATAAGAATGATCGTAAATATCTTGCCGTTGAATGACAGTTCATGCACTTCCTTGTAGCCGACACTTGCCAGTGTGATGATGGTCATGTATAGCGAGTCCAGCAAGTTCCAGCCCTCTATAAACATATAACCGAGGGTGCCGAAGGAGATGACGAGAACTATGAGGAAAAGGGACAGGAGGAGTTTTTGTCTGAGTTCTTTCACGCAGACCAGAAGCCACTGGAAAATCTGAAAATTAACATGCTTGATTATAATAGCAAACTATTAAATGAATAGCGAGCGATATTCCCCGTGGTCTTGCCACGGGGTCAGCGAGCCAATATATAATGAAAAAATATACCTTGCATTGAGATTCCCTGCGGTCTTGCCGGAGGGAGTCTTCAATTTGCCATAACACTTTCTACTTAAAATACATGCAAAGACTGTTTTGACATACTTATTGTTAAATGCTAATATTTTAATCTTAAATTATTATTTCAAAAAACTGGTAAACCTGAAGATATGAACCTGAAAAAAATAGAGAAGGGCGTAAAGATGATCCTCGAAGGGATCGGCGAAGATACGGAAAGACCCGGCATCAAGGATACGCCTGGCCGTGTGGCAAGGATGTATCAGGAGATTTTCTCGGGTCTCGAAACTCCTACTGAGGAGATATTGAAGCATCTTGAAGGAGAAAGCCATGACGAACTGGTTCTCCTGAAGGACATCCCTTTCTATTCTGTCTGTGAGCATCATCTCCTTCCTTTTATCGGGAAGGCCCATGTCGCCTATATTCCTGGGGCCGGGAAAATAGCCGGAATAGGGGAGCTTGCAAAGGCCCTTGAGATCTTTGCCAAGCGTCCGCAGGTGCAGGAAAGGCTTACTGCCCAGCTTGCAGATGTGATCATGGCAAAGCTAAAGCCCAAAGGCGCGATGGTAGTTATCGATGCCGAGCACCTCTGCCTTTCCATGCGGGGCCTAAAGAAGCCCGGAGCGCATATTGTGACTTCTGCGGTGCGGGGGATATTCAGATCAAAGGAATCATCACGACAGGAAGTGCTTGAACTGATAAAGAAAAGGGATTAGGGTTTGGGGATCAGGGATTGGCGGAGACAAACACAATACTAAGTTTTAGAGATCTGGAAATCTGGAAAAGAGGGATTGATTTTGTAAAAAATATTTATGAAATTACAAAATTATTCCCAAACTCAGAGTGCTATGGGCTTACAAGCCAGATTAGACGTGCTGCTGTATCTATTCCATCAAATATAGCAGAAGGTCATACGAGAGGCCATAAGGCGGAGTTCAGACAGTTTTTGTTCATTGCCTTGGGATCGTTAGCTGAACTTGAAACGCAATTGATTATTGCTTATGAGCTGGGATACCTTGAGAGCATAAAGAAAAAGAAACTTATAGAGGAAATGGATATTTTGGGGAAACAGATAAGAACGCTTATCTCAAGATTGGTCCCTAAACCCTAATCCCTAAACCCCAAAAAGAGGAGGAATAAAATGGCTGCAAAAATCATAAGTGGAACAGAAATCGCCGCACAGATAAGGGAAGAGCTTAAAAAGGAAGTCACTGAGATGAAGGAAAAGCACGGGGTCGTGCCCGGACTGGTCACTATTTTGGTCGGCAAAAATCCTGCCTCTGTCAGCTATGTCACCGGCAAGCACAAGGCTGCCGACGAGATCGGTTTTTATTCAATCCAGGACGACCAGCCTGAGGATGTGTCAGAGGCGGATCTCCTTAAGCTTATTGACAAATACAATAAGGACCCCAAGGTACACGGCATCCTCGTCCAGCTCCCTCTGCCAAAACATATAGATGAAAAAAAGGTCCTTAACGCAATAGACCCTGACAAAGACGTTGACGGCTTTCATCCTGTCAACGTGGGCCGTCTGATGATCGGCGGCGATGAGGTGAAGTTTCTTCCCTGCACTCCGGCAGGCATCCAGGAACTGATCGTGCGTTCAGGCTTTGAGACCTCAGGCTCTGAAGTCGTTGTTGTGGGCCGCTCGAATATTGTCGGCAAGCCGATAGCCAACATAATGCTCCAGAAAGGCAAGGGCGCTAACGCCACAGTCACTATTGTGCATACAGGAACTAAGAACCTTGAGGACCACTGCAAGCGCGCTGACATCCTCATTGTCGCAGCCGGTGTCCCGGGACTTGTGAAGCCTGAGTGGATAAAGCCCGGTGCCTGTGTTATAGATGTCGGCGTCAACCGTGTTGGTGAGAAGAAAAGCGAGAAGACCGGCAAGATGATACCCATACTCAAGGGAGACGTCGACTTCGAGGCTGCCAAGGAGATTGCAGGCGCCATCACCCCTGTTCCAGGGGGCGTAGGACCTATGACAATTACCATGCTTATGAAGAACACGGTCAAGTCAGCAAAGCTGCACGCGGGAATTAATTAGTATCTGACAGTAAATTTTTTCTGTCGCCATTTTTGCTGTTTATCTGTCATTCCGGTTTGTCCGGAATCTTTCAGATGCCACTTCTACAAGAAGGATTTCCGACGCGCATTACTTGCGGGAATGACAAACAGGGGAAAAGAGTTTAACAAACAGACTATAATACAGGAGTAATTCATGGCACCACTAAAGACTGAAGAAGAATGTAAACCGTATCAACCCTACGGAGCAGAGCTCAAGGAAACCAGACCCTACTCTCCTTGCAGGGCAGCATGTCCCGCTCATACGGACGTGCAGGCATACGTTGGTCTTATAGCCCAGGGCAGATATACCGAGGCCTTTGAGGTCATTACGTCAGTGAACCCTATCGCATCGGTCTGCTCAATGATCTGCCATCATCCTTGCGAGCAGGCCTGCAGGCGCTGTGCTATAGATGAGCCGCTGGCTGTCAGACATCTAAAACGCTTTGCAATTGAGAAGTCCCTTGATTATCGCCGCAACAAGCGTAAGCTCGCCCAAAAGACAAAAGGCAAAAGCATCGGTATCATCGGTTCCGGTCCCTCAGGCCTGACCGCAGCAAGAGACCTCGCTGAATTCGGTTACAGTGTTATGATCTACGAGCGTCATCCTGTACCTGGAGGTATGCTTGCCTCCGCTATTCCTCCCTACCGTCTGCCTCGGGAAGTGCTTAAAGAAGATATAGATGATGTTATTTCCAAAGGCATTGAGGTCAGGACAAACTGTGAAATAGGCAAGGATGTTAAGCTCGACGAACTTATGGAGAAACACGATGCGGTACTCATTGCTATCGGCCTTTCCCAGAGCCGTTCTTTGAACATTCCGGGAGTGGAAGGCCCGGGAGTATTGCTCGCCATTCCTTTTCTGGAGGACGTTGCCTTTGAGCGCAAGCCTGAACTTGGGGAAAAGGTCCTGGTCATCGGCGGCGGAAACGTTGCGATGGACGTTGCCCGCTCAGCCCGCAGGCTTGGTGTGAAGGACGTCTCCATGGTCTGTCTTGAAAACGAAGAAGAGATACCTGCCTGGAAATGGGAAGTGGACGAGGCTGTTGAAGAGGCGATCAGGATCAATTATCGCTGGGGGCCAAAGGCTGTCAGGCGTGAAGGTGGCAAGGTAAAGGGTCTTGAGGTCACGAAAGTCCTCTCTGTCTTTGATGAAAACAAACGGTTTGCTCCGACTTTTGATAATAATCAGACCAAGCTGATCGAAGCTGACACGATCATTATCACTATAGGCCAGATGTCGGACCTTGCGTTCCTGAAGGACAGTCCGGTTAAAGTTGATGAAAGGGGCCGCGTTGAGTGGGACCCGGCGACCCAGATGAGTAGTGCGAAGAAGGTCTTTGTGGCAGGCGAAGTAGTCACAGGACCGGGCTCCGCGATTGCGGCTGTTGCCAATGGTCATCGTTCAGCCATTGCGATGCATCTTTATCTTCAGGGAGAATCCATCGAGGGTAAGCTCCCTGTGCAGGAAAAGGAAAAGATCAGCCAGATGCCCTCGGAAGTTGTTGAAAAGATCAGCAGACAGCCGCGTTTTAAAATCCGGCATCTTGCCCCGGAGGTCCGGGTCAGGACCATGGAACATTTCGAGGAGGGATACACTGAAAAAGAGGCGCTTGAGGAGGCAGGCCGATGCCGGGGTTGTGGCGGGGGCGCTGTTGTAGACCAGAGCAAGTGTATGGCGTGTCTTACCTGTTTACGGGTATGTCCGTATGACGCGCCTGTAGTTGAGGCGTTCTCTACAATACGTCCTGAATACTGCCAGGCCTGCGGTCTATGCGCGCCTGAATGTCCTGCACAGGCCATCAGTATGGTGAGCTATGATGTCAGGCAGATCAGGGACACCATGACTGCCGTTGTGGGCAAGGTTGACCCCAAGAGGCAGGAACCGATGATTCTGGCGCTTCTCTGTACGCACCATGCAGGTGTTTCAGGGTTGGATCTGCCAAAGAATATACGCTCTGTTCCTGTCCACTGCACCAGCAGGATTGATATACTTGATCTTCTTAAGGCCTTTGAATGCGGGGTTGACGGCGTGGCTGTGGTGCGTTGCAATGATGGCACTTGTAAATACAGAGACATCGCCCCGCGTGTAAACGCCAGGGTCAGGCGCGCACAGGAACTGCTTGATATGCTCGGAATCGAGGCCGGGCGCATTGGGATACTGACAGGGGATTCAGGGTCGGTAAATCCATATGCTTCAGTGTGTGCTGATTTTGCGGAGCGGATAAGACAGATGGGATTAAGAAATGCCAAAACATAATTGTCTTTAGAAATGTTCATCTCTTAAGGTGGATCTTCTGTAAGTGTTACCAAAACATAAGTAGTTATTAGAAATTGATACAAAGGAGTAAAGACTATGATCGTAGGATCACAAAAACCGATTGAAGAAATATGGGACATGGTAAAGGACTTTAAAAAGGTCCTTGTCTTTGGCTGCAATACCTGTGTTGCCATCTGCCATGCGGGCGGCGAAAAAGAGGCGGAGACTATTGCGGCGCTGATCAGAATGCGCGCGGCCCAGGAGGGCAAAGCCATTGAGGTGGCCCATATGGGCGTCATGCGTCACTGTGAGCCGGAGTATTTCGAACCTGTTATGGACGAAGTGAAGAAATATGACCTTGTGCTTTCGACTGCCTGCGGGGTAGGCGTAAATTTCCTCTCCGACAGGACCGGGAGCATTCCGGTCTATCCAGGAATCAACACCTCTTTCTATGGCGCTGTTGAAGAGCCCGGAGTATTTAAGGAACTTTGCGCCGGCTGCGGTGATTGTATTTTGCACCTGACTGGCGGCATCTGTCCTGTGGCGCGCTGTGCCAAGACGCTGATGAACGGCCCCTGTGGCGGCACGAACAAGGGCAAGTGTGAGATCAGCAAGGACGTTGACTGCGCATGGTTCCTCATTGTGGAGCGTATGAAGCAACTCGGGACCCTTGAGAAACTCTCGGAAGTCATTCCCCCCCGCAACTGGTCCACCTCGCGTGACGGCGGCCCCCGACGGGTGTCGGTGGAGCATATCCGGGAGTACGAGGACCAGGAAGCAAAGAAGGCTGAGACAGCGGGAGGTAAGAAATAATGAAAAGCGGAAGCAACCTTGAAAAAGTCATTGCAAGCGGCAATCCTGCTGTAACAGCAGAGCTTGGTCCCCCTATGAGCGCGGACGGCCATGAGGTCAGAAAAAAAGCGAAGTTGCTCAAAGGCTTCTGCGATGCGGCCAATGTTACGGATTGCCAGACTGCTGTTGTCCGTATATCGAGCATTGCGGCTGCTGCGATTGCCTTGCAGGAAGGACTGGAGCCGGTCATGCAGATGACCTGTCGGGACCGTAACCGCATTGCCATGCAGGCAGACCTCCTAGGCGGGGCGGCCCTGGGGCTTAAAAACTGTCTCTGCATCGCAGGTGACCACCAGAAGTTCAGTGCCGCAGGCAGGCTTAAAGGCCATCCAGGCGCAAAGAATGTATATGATGTTGATACCTGCCAGCTCGTCGGCATTCTCAAAAAGATGCGTGACGAGGGTAAGCAGGAGGGCGGAGATCCTCTTGAAGTGGCCCCGAAGTTTTTTATCGGCGCCTCCTGGACACCTATGGCAGACCCTATAGATTTCAGACCTGTGAATCTTATGAAGAAGGTCAACGCAGGGGCCGACTTTATACAGACGCAGGGCATTTATGATATCGAGGGCTTCCGGGTGCAGATGGCAAAAATTGTAAATATGGGATTGCATGAGCGTACAGCTGTGCTTGGCGGTATCATAGTCCCACGGAGCGCCATGATGCTTAAGTATATGGACTCCTCTGTTGCGGGTGTGTCTGTTCCAAAGTCTCTCATCGACCGGATGAACAAGGCAAAAGAGGCTGCAGGGGATGACAAGAAAAAGGCCCGGGAACTGCAGGAGGCCGAGGGCATCAGGATCACTATTGAACTTATTCATCAGGTGCTTGAGACGCCGGGCGTAAAGGGTGTACATATCCAGGCAATCGAATGGGAGAGCGCCATAGAAGGGATTGTCAAGGCGGCTGGTCTTTATCCGCGGCCGACATTTCCTGAGGCATAGCCTACAGAAAATATATACGTGACTATAAAAAGGGCAGGGGCGAATCCTGCCCTTTTTTGTAGCTTGTCCGCCTTTGGATCAAAACCCTTCACCGAAGGGCAGGATGAATCCCGTCCCTACGATCAGCAATAATCCGCCTTCGCGGGGAATGCAGCCTCAATTCTATACTCCACCTTATTCTGGCCTGATTTGTCTGAAATTTATTGTTTTTATGCTTCAAGACCTTGACATATGAGGAAACAGGAAATAATATCAAATCCCTTATATTTCAATGAGTTGCGTTGCCTAATTATTAGGCAGACCGGAGAACTCCCTGTATTTTCAGGGTAATTCGTTTTTTCTTCCGTACTTCTCAACAATGCGTGTTAGTTTGTGGGAACAAAGGCAGCTTAAACACATAGTTCACTGAGATTAAAAAATATATAAAGGTTCGCAGAGTTTTTCTATCTCACTTTTTTGGTTATCCTAAAAACGGCAGTTCATTCACCACGGAGGCACAGAGACGCTGAGAAAATGCGGGTTTGAGGCAAATAGGGGACTGACCAGTTTGGTTGCCCCTATCCTGCCCGTAACTCCTTGATTTTACTCTGTGATCCCTGCGTCTCTGTGGTTAAAACAGATTCAGCCCCAGGGTTTTAAGTACTTCCATCGTCCGTTTCTGAACCTGACAGTCATGGCGATGCCCTGTAAGCACATTGAGATTGCCATGGCTGTCCATACACCAAAGGCGCCGTAACCTGCAACAACAGCCAGGAGATATGCAAGCGGCAGGCGGACGATCCAGAGAGCGCTTACAATAACTAACATAGCCCCCTTTGTATCTCCGGCTCCCTGGAGACAGCCTCCTAAAACAACACTGAGCGCCAGAAAGGGCTCGGAGAGCATCATTATCCTGAGATAACGGACGCTTTCATCAAGCACCTGCGGGTCCTTTGCAATCGGGGAGGAAATGGCGCCGGCCCAAACGAAGATTGGCAGTGCCATAGCGCTCACGAAGATGACCCCTGCTATAGATATCTTCCAGCCGATCTTCTCCGCCCTTTCAGGCGAGGCAGCGCCAAGGTTCTGTCCTGTAAGGACTGAGGCAGCCATATTCAGGGCAAATACAGGGAGGTAGATGATCGCTTCGATCCTAAGGCTGTTGGTAAGAGCTGCCATGGCAGTGATGCTCCCTTCCTCAAGGTGGCCGAGAATATTGTAAATTATGATGTAGCTGGCATTCCAGGATACCTGAACAAGGGCCGCAGGCCAGCTCAAAAGAAAAATCTTTCTGAGCAGATCATAGGAAACATGCCACGTACCCGAAAAAATATTCTTCCAGCGGCTTTTTCTGAAAAGTATCAGGCAGATGACTGTCCCGGCGAACATCGCAGTTGAGGTCGAGAGGGCTATGCCCCTGTAGCCTAAGCCCTGGAAGGAAAACAGCCCGAAGACCAGAAGAAAATTCAGCGCGATATTGATCACGCTGATAAGGGACATCGCCACTAACATAAGTCGCACTTCACCTCCTGCCCTGAATATGGCAGTCGACAGGATTACCATATAATTAGGCGCGAGGGCGAAGGCAAATATCACGAAAAAGTCTGCGGCTATCTGATGGATATTTCTGGGAAACCCGGCGAACGATATTATCTGATTATGAAGGAAAAGTCCTGCAGCCGTCAGCGCCAGGGCGCATGCGATCCCGAAGAGAAGGGACTGTCTTGCGGCAGAGAGAGCGTCTTCGAACCTGCCTGCGCCGACAGCCCTTGAGAGCAGAGCCACAGTGCCGATGCTTATGGCGTTTGCCACAATAATGATGGAAAAATATAACTGGCTTACAAAGCCGACTATTGCCTGTATTTCAGGACCCAAAAAGCCCGCGACATACACGTCGGTGAGACCGACAAGGAAGTTGAAGAACATTACAATGAGCATCGGCCATGACATGCTCCAAATGTTTTCCCATATGCTTCCGCTGGTAAGGTCAATTGTGCTGTCCTGTTCCGCCACAGAACCTCCGTAGTATAAAGCTTTACTCATTATATCTCTCTTTTGAGGGATTATTAACTGTTTAAAAATAGTTCTCTTTAAAGGAATGCACCATTCCCTGCTTAAGGCACCTACTGTTGGCTCTTAACCTAACTGATCTTTGCCCATAAACGCTGCTCGACACTGGAGAGTATTGCATGGCGTCCGGAACGGGGCGCTGCCCCGTGCCCCGGATACTTTTCTTACACGCCTCAAGAAAAGTATCCAAAAGAATGGCGCCCCAACGAAACTTTCACCCTCTGGGCCGGTCTGCTCGGTCGGTCGCGCTAAATTTGGGAAACTCGCTTAGCTCAGACAGTCCCAAATTTTAAACGCGCGGCCTCGGTCGCAGCCCTAAAATTTTCGAAGGGGAAAGCAGGCAAGGCTGACCGGCTTAAAGCGTAAGCCGGTCAACCCGTAGGGCAATCCCTCTGCGGTTGCCCTTCTTGGCTGATGAGCCTCGGGGTCTAGCACTATTTGTGTCCAATGCTCAGTTAACCTAAGGGGGGCCATATTCCTCCTCTTAAGATAAGGGGAGGAGGGGTTATGATTTTTCCCCGTTTCACTGAAGTCTTACGACATTCCTGAAATTTGTATTGACTCAGGAAGAGCCGGGTTGATATATTAGCTTCACTTCTATTTGGAGGTGAGGGATTGAAAGGGGCACTCAGAAGGACTTTTGGAGATGGAACATTCGTCATCCTCCGGCTTGACCGGGGGATCCAGAGACCAAGACACTCACACATCTTTCCCCCCTCGATAGCGGTTTTACATTGCACCGGAATATCCTCCGGCAAATCTGTCATAACATGTTTAGCAGAAAACTTGATAATACGCAAAATGGAATGTTAGTCAACCGGAAGTATGCAATCAATTCAAGTACTTATGGCAAAGTCGATTTTGCTGGCATCTTACCGAAAGAGGAAATTTCCGGCGTTAGAAAGAAAACTATACAATTTTTGTATGGCATGCATATTGCTAAACTCGCTAATACCGCAAAAAAGCGTATTAGCGAGTTCACGCGCGCGCGCGTGAACTGTATAATCACTGGTTGACATGTCGGAGGTAGCACAATGAGCAAAATTCATTTTTATTTAATTGCATTACTGATTACCCTAAGTGGTTGTAGTGGCGGATCTGGCTCGTCATCCGCTACGCCTACTGCAGAGCTGAAGGTTGTAGGCATCACACCTTTGAATGGGGCCAGCTACGTTCTAAGAGATGGAAACATTACTGTATTATTTAGCGCTGATCTCAAAGCTGATAGTGTTAATTTTGCGACATTTTATGTAACGGATGAACAAAATTATTCTGTGGATGCTGATAAATTAATAGTGAATGGCAACCAGGCTATATTCAAACCGAAAAGCAAGCTATGTGCGGCCCGCAAATACACTGTAACAATAACTTCCGCAATCAGAGGTGTAAACGGTGAAGTAACGCCTGCGGATTATACTTCCACTTTTACAACCCAAAGCAGCCAATGGAGTACTCCCGAACTCTTCAGTCAAGCTACATTTGCAAGAACTGCCATGGATAACCACGGCAACTCAATTATTGTTTGGTGGAGATATAATAATGACGGCGGTATCTATGAAATCGTTATGAGTCAACTAAGTGGCGGCATCTGGAGCGATCCAAAGGTCATAAGCGGAAATGCGACTAATGTATATTCGCCTGATGTCGCCATGGATAATAATGGTAATGCCATCATAGTATGGAATGATTGGGGCATTGCCGGAACAACTGGTGGAATAGTAATGATTGAATATAGAAATGGAGTGTGGAGCGAGCCGCGTATTATTAATACGACGCCTTTTACTCCCAGTTCCCCGCCAGAGGTGTCTATGAATGACGGCGGCAATGCAATAGTCGTATGGTCACAAGACAACAGCGACATTTACAAAATAGAATATAGTGATGGACTGTGGCGCACCCCTGTCGCAGTTTCCAACGGCGGGAGTGCCGAATACCCTCAGGTAGTAATCAATAACAAAGGAAATGCAATTATTACTTGGTACACCTCTGGAAAACTATACAGCAGGGAATTCCAAAACGGAATATGGAACTATCAAGAGATTATTAGCGCAGTGGGAGAAGATTCGGATAGGTTATATCAAATTTCCTTTGACAATAACGACAATGCGATAGTGGTATGGGTTCATACGGAAGAACTCACGTCTCACGTCTATCGAAATGAGTTCCGTAATGGCAGTTGGTGTGGCCCCGTCCCTGTCAATCCGGCAGGCGTATATGTGCGTTGTCCAAGCGTTGCTATGGATAACAACGGCAATGCAATTATGTCTTGGCAACAAAGCATTAATAATATTTATCATGTGTTCATTGCTGAATTGCGGGCTGGGATATGGAGTGAACCCACATTAGTTAGCTCATCCGGGATATTTGCTGCCAATCCATTTGTCAAAATGGATAATAGCGGTAATGCAATTCTCCTTTGGAATCAGGCCAATGGCGCAGACTGGCAAGCATTCAGGCGGCAATATATCAATGGCGTTTGGACTGAGAACTATTTAATGGCCGTAAGTCATGATCAGTTGAATAATATTACATATGATATAGCTATGGATGGAACCGGCGATGCTGATATAATCTGGAGTCGGTCGGATGGTTCGACATGGCAGTTATATCGGAGTCGATATCATTAGTTTTTGTTGTTAGAATCTCGAAGCGAATCGAGAAAAAGATTGTCCAACCAGCTGTTCCAGCGGTGAACCCGCTGAACTCAGTGTTGTACGGCCAAATAATAAGGATACTGAAGACATGAACTATTACACTCCTATAACCGAGCAACATCAGCACGCGTTCGATGCCTGTTTGGCAACGGCAGTGAAGATTGCTATTGATAATAAGTGCAACCAAATCTTATTAGTCGTCCCAACGCGCGGTACATTGCAAGCTGGTGTTATAGAAGAAAGATTGGAACAACATGCCGTCAATGTACTACTTTCAAAGAAAAAAGTCTTTATCGATCCAATTATATTTTTTCTCCAAACTCGCCAGGCTAAAGCTTCTGGCTTCATACGGGGACCTGTCTTAGCAGCGTATGCATATTTCGATCAATTGAAAGACTTAATTGAAAAGAAAAACATTCCCGGAATTGTTTTATATTCAAATGCTCCAGAAGATATAGAGGCATTCAAAAAAGCAGCTCCCGCGAAAAAATTAAATATCATTTCGTGACCTGTACATGTCATTAAGATTAAAAAAGAATGGCAAGTGGGTGTATGATTTTTGGCCGAACGGTCGCAATGGCAAACGTGTTAGAAAGACACTGCCGGACAATATTAAAAATGAAGAGCAAGCGGAACAGTTTGCGCAAAAATTCAGGCACCTTTATCACTTTCAGCCCCGATTAAACAATATTCCATCCATGGACGTTCTCTTTTCTTCAGCGATGAAATATTTTGAAGAAAATGAAGACCATTCAAAATGCAAAGAGCTACGCAATAGTTTTAAGTCTCTCCTACAATATTTCAAAACCAATAATATGTCTGAAGCCGATTGCTTAGAACCGTCTCCGACTGTGATCGAATATTTCGTGCAGGAACGAGCAAGGACAGTTTCATCGAAGACAATCAATAAAGAATTGGCTCATTTTAACAAACTACATAATTTCTGGTGTTCTCAAGGTTACTGCTTAGCTTTGAGCTTTGAAATTATACGATTCTACATTAAAGACAAAACGGTACAGAAAACATTCTCTGAGAAGTTTTATGAACTGCTAATTGAAAGCTATCCCGCCCAATTTCTAGGAAAAGAACTGACCTTTATCGATAAGCCACCTGTCTTGAATAGATTGCTACCTGATTCCTTATTCGCGTCAGCTAACGGTAGTTTCGTTGTCGTTGAAATTCAAAAAAAAAGACTAGACAGAACACATGCATATAAGATTTTGGAGTATAGAGATAAACTAGAAAAATGTCTTGCCAAAGACGGGCTAATTCCTAACATTGCAATGATGGTTGTTGTTATTGGAGACATCTGCTCTGCCGAACGACAAGAATTTCTCGACAAGTACGGAATAGAATTAATTATTCTTCCGTTTCAAAAGATTGAAAAAACAATATTGAATTTACTCTGCCAGCGTGAGGACAAGAAGGGTAAGGGAAATACGGAACGCTGCCAGCTTAAACAACTGAAGAATGACAGAGGAATATGATTACAACTAGTCGTTCCAGGGGGAACCCGCTTAACTCATCGTTATGAGTAAAGTGACTCGGGCAGAGCTATAGACTTAATGAGGCATACAACCGAGTCAAAATAGTACCGTGGCGGGGTCAGGCTTGGCAATGTGGTATTTGTGGCGTCATCATATAGTTTAAGACAATGACTCGAAAACCGAGACTGCGGAGTTGTATCACGACATGGTAAGGAGGAGTAACGGTGGCTCATGCGCGGCTTAAAGTATCAGAAAGGGAAATAGGGCGAGCGGCCTGTCTTGAGAAATCCATAGTCTAAATACCAATATGCCAAGCCTGACCCCGCTATGACCCCGCTACTAGGGTGTAGGATCAGGAGTTCGGCATTGATACAATATACAATACAAAGCAAATTACAAAAGCATGACCCCGCAGTGCTCCGGTTTGTTGATGTACTTAAAACGCAATAAAGGATGGAAAGGGTCTTGTAACCAAAGGGATGCTTTCCCGGGGCCGTCTCCTTGCTTGTGTCCATGCTAACAACTTGTGGTATACTTTAATGACAGTAGTACAATATCAAAGGAGGTATAACAATGACAATAGTTACTACTACGGAGAAGGGGCAGGTGGTAATTCCTGCAGATATTCGGAAAAGACACCACATTGCCAAAGGGACAAAACTTGCTATCTTTGAAAAGGGCAATGAAATCATAATCAGGCCTTTATTGAGAGAGCCCGTTAAGGATGCAAGAGGTTTTTTTAAGGAAGGGAAATCAGCTCTTCAGGCACTGGTAAACGATCGCAAAAAAGAGGCCAAAGAATGAAGAATCTTGTTCTGGATAGTTATGCCCTAATGGTATATTTTGAGGATGAGACAGGTGCCGATAAAGTGGAGCGGCTTCTGGAACAGTCCGAGCAGGGCAAGGTCAGACTTCTTATGAGTATAGTAAACTGGGGTGAAGTTTATTATTCTCTTTGTCGTTCAAAGGGATTAGAGAAGGCTGAGGACTCACTGTTGATCATTGAGCAGCTTCCGATAAAGCTTATTGAAGTGGTGGATAAGGCTTTTATGTATAGAGTTGCTCAGTTGAAAGCACACCATACTATAGCTCTTGGAGATTGTTTTGCCGCAGCTCTGGCTATTGAGAGGCACTGTCCCGTTATCACTGGGGATAAAGAGTTTGAAAAACTCGGGAATTTGTTGGCTGTAGACTGGCTGAGATGACGTTTTCGCTTAGGTGGCGGGTCAGGCTTTGCTAACTTGCTATGGCAAAGAAACAGAATGATTTTTTATTGGCCTTCCGGTAGAATATAAATATGGATTTAAGAGAGTTTCGCATAGCTTCTTTTTTCACTCTTGTTCTTGCTGTCCTGTTTTTGGCTGCTGGTTCTCAGCAGCACGTGAGCCAGCCCGGAGGCATGGTTGTCAGCCTTTTGGCAGATGACTTCTGAGGAAACTTTAGAAGCAGAGCAGCCTGTAAACGGTGAGGTTAAAGAGTCTGCCAGTCCGGAGGGTAACATTCCGGATGAAAATGAAGCAGTAGAAAGAGATGAAAATCATGATATGCTCCCTGAGGAAACGCCTGCTCCGGTCCCGGATGATGGACCCGCGGCTGAAGACCCTCAGATGGCCTAAGGGACGTCCGCCTTTTTTCTTGTCTTTTGATAGAACTCGCATTTTTTGCAGTCTTCGTATTTTTGGGCGAACGTCCCCTGTATCTTGCCTTCACAGAAGGTGCCTGCCACTGCCCAACAGACCCTGCCGAAATTGGGGTAAGCAGGGCATTTCGTGGAGCAGTCCTTGTCCCTTCCGCATTTCATGTATTCCCAGCATTTCACCTGGGTTGATTCCTCTTTGCTTTGAAACGGGAAATACAGGGTGAAAGAGGTCCCTTTACCTGCGACGCTTTCTACCTTTACGAACCCACCGTGCTCTTCCATGATCTTTCTTGTTATTGAAAGGCCGAGACCTGTGCCGTGGCCGGTATTCTTCGTGCTGAAGAACGGTTCGAAGATAAGGGGTATATTTTGGGGCGGAATCCCAAGGCCTGTGTCAGTGACCTTCAGGAACATGTAAATGACAGCGTGCATCTTTTCCCTTCCGGCTGATATGGTCAATCTGCCGTGGTCAGGCATCGCATCCACAGCATTTGTAACAAGATTGTCCAGGGCTTGTCTGACCTGGTCTCTGTCTATCAGGACGGGCATCAGCTCTTCGCTGGTGTTAATTTCGATGCCTATGGACTGCTCCCTGCACAGGTCTTCGTATATCTTCAGGGTATCGTGGATGATCTCTTCTATATTTTGCTCCTCCAGATGGCCCCTCGCGTCCCTTGAAAAAGTGAGTACATCCTTTAATATTCTCTCGAGCCTGTCCACCTCTGTTAATACTATCGCCGCATATTCCTTCTCTTTGTCTCCCTCGGCGATCTTGTGCAGCCTGCGGGCAAAGCCCCCCAGAGCAGTAAGGGGGTTACGTATCTCATGCGCCACGTCGGCTGTCAGTCTTCCCAGGGAGGCGAGCTTTTCAGCCTGAATAAGTTTGTCCTGTGATCTTTTTAACTCTTCGGTCTTTTTTGCAATCCCTTCTTCCAGAGACTTTGTCCAGTCCACCATCTTCTCCCGTGAATCAGCCAGCTCTTTAGTCATGGCATTGAAGGTAGAGGCAAGCCTTCCCATCTCGTCTTCAGAGGTTATCTTCAGGGTCTGTCCAAGGTCTCCCCCTGCCACGTGCTCCATCGCGGTATCAACTGTTGACAGGGGTTTCAGCACAAGCCTCCTGAGCACGAAATACAGGGCGAAGGCGCTCATTGTCATAAAGACGATTGCGTAAAGGGTTATATTGATCGTCTGGCTCCGGATGGTTTTGTCAACCTCTGCAAGGGAGAAATCCGTCTGAAGGATGCCGAGCACCCTTCGCTGCTCAGGGTGGGCATGGCATGATGCCGTGCAGGAAGGTTCATTATACAGGGGTTCTATGAATGTCAGAATTCTGTCACCGGACCTCTCGTGAATTATCCAGCGCCTGTTGTGGGCCAGTGTTTGGGCAGGACCCGGTTCTCCGTCGTGGCAACCTGTGCAGGCTTCGTGCTTTCTGTCCACTTTATGTCCTAGTTCATCCTTTTCTGAAGAATAGGCTATTTTACCCATGCTGTCGAAGATCCTTAAACCTTCAATCCCTTCTCTGGAACCTATTTCCTCCAAAGTATGCTGAATTCCCTCAGGGTGAAAAGTAAGCATGCTATAGCGTGTGCTTTTCTTCACAAGATCTGAATAAGAAGTGGCGTTCTGAAGCGCGTCTTTCATGAGATTTCTCTTTGCGGTGCTGATCAGGGTGTACCAGGATATTCCGCCTCCCAGCAGGATGAGTATTCCGATGGACAAGATGAGCTTACCCGCAAGGGACCTGTTGATATGGCGTAAAGGATGCTCGATCATTTTTTAAGCCTCTATTATCGCTCTGTTATATAATACATAAAATGCTGCATTTCCATATAGCCCCTGTTGTAACAACCAGAGATAATGTGCGGTGAACAATGAAGATTTCCTCCGGCAAGACCACAGGGAATATGTCGCTCGCTGTCCCTTTATCTTTTCTTATGCTCATATTACCATAGTTCTTTATTGTTCCTGGTCTTAAATTGAGATACAATGGATACGGATGAAAATATTAATAGTTGACGATGACCCAAGCTCCAGAAAGTTATTGAGGGTGCTCGTCGAAAACCATGGGCATAGCGTAATTGAGGCCTCGGATGGGCAGGAAGGCCTTGAAAAGGCCCGGACGCATAAGACCGATGCCATCATTTCCGATGCCCTGATGCCGAAGATGGACGGTTTCCAGTTTCTGAGGGCTGTCCGGCACGATGAAACGCTGAGCACAATCCCTTTTGTTTTCTATAGTGCTATTTATACGGAAAACAAAGAATATGCACTTGCGCTTGCGCTCGGCGCTGACACACTGATCGTAAAACCTAAAAGCCCGGTTGATTTCTGGAAAGAGTTCACCTCAGCCCTTGAGGTACATACCTCCAAAAAGAAACGGGCTGCTCAAGCACGGTCAATAGGAAGGGAAGAGGCCAATCTCAACGAGTACTGCCGGATAGTGGCCGGTAAGCTTGAAGAAAAGGTCATTGAACTTGAGCGCCTTCAGGAAGCCCTCACTCTGTCAGCTGATGAATGGAGAAACACCTTCGAGGCTATTAAAGATGCCATATGCCTTCTTGACGTGCAGGGGAAAATAGTCCGCTGCAATACCGCGATGGCAAATCTTTTCGGGATGCAATGCCCTGAGATGGTGGGTCTGAATTGCTGGGAAATTGTCCATGCCAACTCATCTTATGTGGAAGAGGACCCCTGTGTAACTGTTAAAAGGACCCTCAAGCGTGAATCTGTGATATTGCATGTTTCCGACAGATGGCTGGATTTAACTGTTGATCCATTTTTTAATGAGGACCGTGATTATCAAGGCTCTGTTCTTATAATAAAGGACATCACCGAGCGGAAAAAAATGGAAGAAAACTTATTGAAATCCGAGGAAAAATACAGGGATTTATTTGAACAGGCCAAGGATGCAATATTTATTCTCGATTCTGATAATTGTTATCTCGATGCAAATAAAAAAGCTGAAGAGATGACCGGCTATTCCAGAGATGAACTGCTATCAATGAGTGTTTTTGACATGGTTCCAAAAGAGCAGATTCCGCGGTCGAAAAATGAATTCAAGAAGCTGGCGACTGAAGGTGGATATGCCAAATTCACGGGTAAACTTATAACAAAAGACGGACGCTTGCTGGATATCGAAGTAAGTTCATCCTCAATTAATAAAGACGGTAAATTAATCGGCTCAAGAGATATTGTAAGGGACATCACTGAGCGCAAGCAGGCCGAGGAAGCGCTGCAAAAAATACAAGCGCTGTTAAATGAAACCGGAAAAATGGCAAAGGTCGGCGGGTGGGAGATCGATGCTGAAACCCTGTGTCTGCTATGGACGGAAGAAGTCTATCGTATCCACGAAGTTGATAGTACCTACAAGCCGACAGTGAGTGGAGCAATAGCTTTCTATGCGCCCACGTCCAGACCTGTTATTGAACAGGCCATACAGCGCGTTATTGACTATGGAGAAACGTTCGATGAGGAACTGGAAATCATTACCGCAAAAGGCAGTCCCCGGTGGGTCCACGCTATCGGACATGGGCATCAAGAACATGGAAAAACTAACAAAGTTTTTGGTGCTATTCAGGACATTACCGAACGCAGGAAAAGCGGGGAAGTTCTGGCTTCTTATAGTCGGGAGCTTACCGAGCTGAATACTGCATCCAATACTCTTATGCTTATTACAAACATCGAAGACATATATCAGGAGATATGCAATGTTATTTATGAGGTATTTGATCTTAAGATGATATGGCTTGGCATAGTCGAGGAAGGAAGTTTCGAGGTAAATCCTGTCGCATTCGCTGGTTTTGAAGACGATTATCTGTCAAAGATCAGGGTCACATGGGACGATTCTCCCACCGGCATGGGGCCTACCGGCCTGGCCATCAAGAAACACACAGTCTTAAAGACAAATATTAATGATCCCATATTCTCGCCGTGGAGACTGGAAGCACAGAAAAGAGGTTTTGTTGAATCAGTTTCAGTGCCGCTCATCTATGCTCGGGACAAGTGTATCGGTGCATTAAATTTTTACAGCGACAACCTCGACTATTTTACGCCTGACCGGATGAAACTATACCAGATATTTGCCAACCAGGCTGCCATTGCTATCGAAAACGCACAGCTTGTCAGCGGACTCGAAGCGGAAGTGAACAAGAGGACACGGGCGTTTGAAGATACCAATATGGAACTTCAGCAGCTTAATAAAGAACTCTATCTCCGTCGCGAAGAGTCTGATGCCGCGAGCAGATCCAAGACCGACTTCCTGGCCAACATGTCCCACGAGTTCAGGACGCCTCTGAATGCTATCCTGGGCTTCTCCGATATCATGCAGCAGGGAATGGCAGGCCCGGTCACAGACAAACAAAAGGAATTTCTGGCTGATATATCCTCCAGCGGCGATCACCTTTTGTCACTGATAACCGACATCCTTGACCTGTCAAAGATCGAGGCCGGGCAAGCCGTGTTTGAACCCGAGACGTTCACATTGAAAGAACTCATCGAGACCTCGCTTGTCATGTTCAAGGAGAAGGCATTAAAACATGCTATTAAAGTGACCACGGAAATTGACAATACTATAACAAGCATTACGGCTGACAAGAGGAAGCTCAAACAGGTGCTGGTGAACCTCTTAAGCAACGCCTTTAAGTTTACTCCTGACGGAGGCAGCGTGAGCGTTAACGCACGGACAATATCTAATGTAGGGGCAGCCCTATGTGGCTGCCCAAAAGAGGGCGAACACACAGATCCGCCCCTACAGGACAGAGATCTCGTAGAAATCTCTGTCACGGACACAGGCATCGGCATATCAATGGAGCACCAGCAGAAACTGTTCCAGTCGTTTCAGCAGATAGAGACAAGTCTGACCAGAAAGTATGCCGGAACAGGGCTCGGCCTGAGTCTGTGCAGGCGTTTGATCGAACTTCACGGTGGAAGGATATGGGTCGAGAGCGAGCCCGGCAAGGGCAGCAAATTCACATTTATAATACCGGTTGAACAATGAATAGCAAATGGTGAATGGGGGAATCAGATGACAGAGAACAAAAAAAAGAAAATCCTTATTGTTGATGACGAGCCGATGAACCTCAAGGTGATTTCCTTCATACTTGAGAACCAAGGCTACGCCTATGAAACCGCGACAAACGGCAGAGAGGCCCTTGAAAAGACAAAATCTTTTTCACCTGATCTGATCTTCCTGGACATCATGATGCCTGAGATAAACGGATATGAGGCATGCAAGATGTTGAAAGATGATCCCCTGACCTGCCATATCCCGGTTGTTATGGTGACGGCGCTTGCGGACAAGGATGCAAAGCTCCAGGGGCTTAAGGCAGGAGCTAACGATTTCCTGACGAAACCCGTTGACACGTCTGAGCTTATGGTAAGGACAAAGAACCTGCTTCGGGTCAAGGAATTTGAGGATCTTCTGAAGCATCATAATGAACTGCTGGAAACAGAGGTCAAACAGAGGACCTCAGAGCTGAGGTATGCTCTTGAGGATTTGGGCCGAACGAATGAAGAATTACTGCTTTCAAAGGACATCATTAAAAAGGGATACATTGACACGATATACCGTCTCACAATCGTTGCTGAATTCAAGGATGAAGACACCGGTTCTCATATCAAACGGATATCGTATTACTGCAGCCTTTTGGCAAAACATTTGGGCTGGTCAGAAGACAATATCGAGTTACTCTCCTACTCAAGCCCTATGCATGACATCGGAAAGGTCGGAATCCCTTCTGATATTATCCTTAAGCCCGCACGCCTGAACCTTGAGGAGTTTGCCCTGATGAAAACCCATACCACGATTGGCGGCAGGATACTGCATGGCTCCACATCGGATTTTTTGAAAATGGCCGAGAGCATCGCCCTTAGCCACCACGAACGCTGGGACGGCGGCGGCTATCCCAAAGGCCTGAAAGGGGCTGATATCCCGATGGAGGGCAGGATAATGAATATCGTGGACCAGTATGATGCCCTCAGGAGCAGAAGGCCGTATAAGCCCCCCTTTGACCATGAAAAAGTATATCAGATAATTGTCGAGGGTGACGGAAGAACAAAGCCTGAGCACTTCGATCCTGATGTTCTTGCTGTGTTCAGGGATGTTCATAAGCAATTCAATGAGATCTTTGAGGCTCATAAAGATTAGGCCTCCGGCGGTGATGGTAACTCCTTTGATGTCAAGTGTTCTTGTATAACAGGGATGAATATCTTTATGGTGACTCTTGCCTTTTCATTGAGAAGGCCGTGGTCCAACAGCCGCTGCCCTCGTCGCGGTACTGTCTCTCTCTTCGATGTCGGATGTTTACGCTTCAGGCACTTCTGCTAACTCATGACAGCAAAGACTGCTCAGAAGATATCAGTCCTCAAGATGGCTTTCTACAAATTGAGCGAGGACCTCATGTATTTTTACCGGAGTCGGGGTTACGTAATAGAAGTCGATGACAACGTGGGCCAGTTCATGGGCGAGGACGCCCAGCCGCACGTCATCCACTGAAATATAAACGGTCTTGTCCCGCGGAGAATAGAAAGAGATGAAATCGACTTTTTTCCTGAATTTGGCGGCGTAAACTTTCTGGACGTCCGTGTCAGAATGGAGCAGTATTATTGTGAAATTCAAATTATTGGGGAACATGGCAAGGACGGCTTTCACCCTTTCAACTATGACGTCCACCTTATTTCTGACTTCATCCTCGACTGTTATGCTCGGTCTGTTCCTTGCGGCATAAGACAGGCTGCCCAGTCTGACGTTCCTGTTAAATTTTCGCAGCAGGTCTTCTTTTTCGTAGATAACGGAGGCGTTCCGGGTCTTTAACTCAAGACCATCTGCCGCTGACACGGATACGGCCAGGAACAGGCCCGCAACAATTGCACTTACAAATCCCGGGCGCATGACTAATTATCATTCTTCAGTGTGAATCCATGAAGAATGGCCCGGAGTTTTTTCTCCACCGCGATTGCCTTATCAAGACTCTCTGCCGATGCTGCACCCGGGGCCGAACTGCGGGCGTCTGTAAGATGGCCTTCCAGAGACGTCTACAAGGGCACGGACCTCCTTCAGCTGCAGCGAGATCGTTGTATTAAACTCGTTAAACATCAGGGCAAGTTCTTTGGCCTCATCCCTGGAACGCAACCTGATTTCCGAATTGAAATTGCCTTTTTTCATCTCTTCTAATGTTTTTTCGAAACGAAACAGCGGCCCTGCCACCCGATGGGTAAGGAACATCGAGGCGATAGCAACGAGAAACCCTCCGGCAACTATGAATATCCAGTTGGTTTTGACGATCTCTTTCAGCAGCACGATAGGAGTCCGCCCTACCTGGAGGTTGGAGCCTTTATAGGTAATAGTCAGAGTATCTGCTGACAGCAGGCCAAAGACCGCGGTGAAAAGTAAGGCCCCCGCAAGCACAAAAATGAAAACACTGAATATGTACTTTCCTTGAAGCTCTTTTTTGACGAAGAAATTTCTTCTCCTCCAGGTCCTTTTCATCTTCTCCCCCCTGCTTTCCGCGTCCACTAATATCTTTATCCTTGCCTTATTTCTTAAATCAGCAAGCCAATCATTTATCATTTTTTCTTTTTTCGCCTCAATAAGGACTTTTCTGATCCTCTCCCTTTCTTCCGGGGATGGAGCAGGTAAAGGGAGCGAATCGATACCATCAATTCTCAGCGCAATGTAAACGTCTCCTGACTTCACGGGTTGGCCCATTTCTCCCTTTTTCAGATGGAGAACCTGGTCCTTTATTTCATTTGAAAGGTCCTCAAAGGAAGATGACTTCTGTTCAACGCTCTTGTATCGCCCGCTTTTTGCCTTATCGAGATCTTCAAAGCTGAAAATGCTGAGGAGTATTTTTTTGTTGAGATAGTGGATATACCTGTCCAGCTCAGCATCGCTGACCGAAACATTGAGAGCGGCGTATTTCCTGTCCATAAGCAGCTTTATCAGAGACTGTTCATAATAATCCTGTATGGACCTTCTGAAGCTTTCCTCTTTATCTATGCCGCTTTTCTGCGACTCCTGAATAAGAAGTTCCTTGGTTATTAAAGAGTTTATAAAATCGTCTCTGTCCCTTATATCGCGACGCAGGGCCGCATAACATCTCTTGAATTCGTCAGCGGTGATCACCCGGTCATTGATTATGAGGGCCGCATTGGACGGAGGGCTTTGAGGCGCGGACAGAAAGTAGCCGGCTGCGGCTGATACTGCTACAATAGCGAAAACAATATAATAAATATACCTCATCTGTTCACCTCAAATTTATTCATGTGTCTGAGTCCCTTTATCGCCCAGGAATATTGCAGCTCAGCCATAAACAACCTCCTGCAAGAAGACTTTCTGCACTGAATGTTTTCAATCCTGATATAACCCGTTGCCCCCTGCAAAAAAAAATGCAATGGCCCAGGGATCAGGGACCTCTGCCCAGTCACTCCTTTAGTTTAGGATGAGTTAACAATGAAGTCAACAATCAGCTGGAAATGTAGGTTGGCCTTTTTTGCGCTAACCTTCAAATTATCTCATATCCCGCCAGTGTCAACTTCTGTTGAAAGCGGTGTCCCTGCTTTTCTGCACTGGCCGGTTTCAGGACTTTTATAAGAGGCCTCTCCGGCTTTTTTATATGGCAAAAATTGCGCATTAAATGGATAGCGAGCGATATTCCCCGTGGTCTTGCCGACAGATAAAAGAGTGTTCAGCGGAGCAAACTGCCTAACCGCGCATACGCTTAATCGCTCAACCTATTGGATGTCCCACATAAGGGCACTCTCAATGTGTCTATATAATACAGGCTGGTTGACTTGATTTACATCCTCATCAAATTGGATACCACAATAATACATGTTCCCTACTTTTTTGTTATAGACAACCTGTCCCCCAATAGAAACAGCCTCAATAGCGCCTTCAGTAGATATGAAATTAATAGTAACAGATACATCATTACCGTCCTCTATTGGATAATCCGAATACAAGCCGACTCCTCCGTAAGAGATACTGCCTGTTATGGCCTGCAGAGAGCGAGTCTTATCTTTATCTTTGTATTTAACTGTGGCGACTGCCGCTATTGGAATTCGTTTATGTTTACGCTTGTTTATCATTATTAACCTCTGCCCCTTCCTTCTCCATAAAAATCATACCAGCAAAGAAAGGGCGTGTCAAATACAGTTCAGATTTGTTTGTTTGACTCCGCTTTCAAAGAGCGATTGTGACGCCCAAGAAGTTCCTTTCGGTTCTCGCGCAGGTCCTTTCCGCTTCGTTCGACTGGATATGGCTTGATGTAAGATGGAAAAAGTGGACACCAGCGACCGCGTACTTTGCAAAGGAGTCGCTGCCCGGTACGCGCTAATGAAAGAAATGCGACTTGAATATTCTATTCAAATGATGTGCCGGATTTACGATGTATCTGCAAGCGGACCCTTTTTTATCGTGATAAAAAGATTACGGCATGACAGGATATTTTATAATTATATCGTCGCCTTTTAGTGCATCAACAAGAAAGGCCTTCAGGTATTTCTTTTCGTCCTGCGTCAGACCCAGTGGCTTCAAAACACTATTGTCCCTGCCTCCGCCCCTGTCAAAGAACTCTATCACCTCATCGAGCGTACTGAAGACCCCATTGTGCATGTAGGGCGCTGTCTTTGAAATCTCCCTTAGTGCGGGAGTCCTGAAAGCCTTCCAGTCTTTCATGTCTTTTGATATAAGATATCTTCCCGGGTCTTCTTTAAGGTTGCGGTAATCTTCATAATGATAGACCTTGCCAACAAAACGCATCGTAGTAGTCACCATGGGCTCGTCGAGCAACTTCGGGTTTTCCGGCACGTTGAGGGCATAGAACCTGTCATCCGAAAGATCGGCCCCTTTGTGACATTCAATGCATTTCCCCTTACCCCTGAAGACGGTCAGACCTTTCTTTGCATCCTCAGAAAGGGCCTTTCCATCTCCCTTTAAATACTTATCGAGAGGTGTGTTAGCCGAGATGAGGGTCCTTTCAAAGGCGGCGATGGCCATAGCTATCCTTTCCCGCGTTACTTCGCCGCCAAAGACCCTGCTAAACCCAGCGACATATTCCGGCACCGACTGTATATGTTCTTCGAGATAGTCGAGGTTTTTGTTCATCTCAAAGGCGGACATCATAGGGAAGAGCGCCTGCTCTTCGAGGGTCTTTGCCCGTCCGTCGTGGAAGAGGTATTTGCGGTAGGCTGCATTTACCAGTGTAGGCGAATTTCTCCAGTTTTTTGTTGTCGGATAACTGAGGGATATGTCCAGGCCGTCTGTAAAGGCCAGTTCAGGGTTATGACATGTGGCGCAGCTCATGGTGCCGTCGCCCGAAAGCCTCCTGTCGAAGAAGAGTTTTTTGCCCAGTTCCACCTTGTCCGGAGTTTGGGGGTTACCCGCAGGAATGGGGACTGACCCAAGGAGTTCCAGATCGCCTGCATAGGAGGAATGGGCTAAGGTCAAGGTCAAGACTAAGGTCAAGGTTAGGGAAAATACAGGGCTTATCCCCGACCTTAACCTCAACCTATTATTATTTCTGTTTTCTCTCATCCTTCAGTTCCTCCGCCACAATCTTTTTCAGATAGTCGTAAGGTACGTCACCTACTACCTTTCTGCCATTAATAAAGAACGTCGGTGTATTGTAGAGGTCAAGTGAAAAGGCGAGTTTCTTGTCCTTTTCTATAAGTGCGGAGTGTTTCATATTGTCCAGGCAATAGGCAAAAGCCTTTATATCAAGCCCTATCTCTTTTGCGTATTTAATCAGGCTTTCCCTGTCGAGTTTCGGAGAATTCTTCAGCAGTATGTCATGCATCTCCCAGTATTTCCCCTGGTCTCCCGCGGCTAAAGACGCCTCAGCAGCTATATGGGAATAGTCACGGTATTTGTAAGGATAGTTTTTGATTACGAGTCTGATCTTCCCTTTATATTCATCCATCAGTTTCTTGACGGTCGGACCGGCCGCCTTGCAATGGGGTCACTGGAAGTCGAGGAACTCTATAATTGTTACGGGTGCATTAGCCGGTCCAAGCTGGGGTGAGTCTGCTATCGGCACCTGGAAACGTTGTCCTTCGGCAAAGACCGTTGCAACAGAGAGCAGAAACAGGACTGTCAATGCTGTTTTTTTCATCACATATTCTCCTTGTACGACAAAAAAGGCGGGACATTGACTCATGTCCCGCCCTATAGGGTTTATATGTCAATGTGGAGTTTCAGTCTCCGGGAAGACCCGGAGATACTTCACACACACCTTGAACCCGACTATCGAAAAAGAGATAAAGGCAAGAGTCACGACAAATTCCATCCAGGTGGGGAAGTAGCTGAACCCGTTTGCGCTCTGGTCCCTGTAAACGCCGAAGATGGAGACATTTAGTCTGTTTAGAAGTACTCCGGATATAACCAGTACGTTAACAAAAAGAATACTCTTCACATTCTCTCTGACGTTCTTCATCGAAAGCAGTATGATAGGACCGACAACACTTATGCACATCTCAAGAAGGAACATGTTCGCCTCCATACTTCCGTTGAAGGCTGCTGCTATGCCTGGGCCTTTGATTAAGAACCAGAGTTTAGCGGCAAAATAGATGATCCCGGTAATCAGGACCCCTCGCGCCAGGCCTGAAAGGATGCTGATATCAGCCTTATGCCCGAAGAACTTTTCGCTCAATATGGTTTCAAAACTGACCATTGAAAGTCCCATCATGATGGCGGATATAAGGAAAAGTGTAGGCACCTGGGAGTTATACCAAAACGGCGACAACTTCTTTGCCGCAATAAGATAGACCGCTCCCAGCGATGACTGATGCAGTGTAGAGAGGAGCACGCCGAAGAGCACGACCGGTACGATAATCTTGTGGATAAACCCGGCGGCCTTGTCCATCCCGAATCTTTCAAAGAACATGGGACTGGATTCGGTCGCGAGAGTAGAGGTATAGAGGACCACGTGTATCGCCACTACCCACATTATGGAATGTATCTGCCACATGAAGATAGGATGCCAGATGCGCCAGGGCACACCGATATCAAGGGTAATGGCGGTAGCTGCAAGCAGATATCCGAAAAAGGCGTTAAGTATCGACGCCCTGACAATGGGCTTGTACTTCTTCATGTTCAATATATATACTGCGCCTGCTATAAGGAAACCTCCCGCTGCCATGGCGACCCCTCCCAACACGTCAATCCCTATCCAGAGCCCCCAGGGGAACCTGTCATTGAGGTTGGTCACCGCACCTAGCCCCTTGAAAAGACGCACCAGAAGAATCAATCCGCCGATGAGCATGAGGAGACACATAACCACGGTGGATGGGGTCCACATTTTTATTTCATGTTCTGATTTCATTTCTTTTCCTCCTTGCCCATGTTTTCATTTCGCCGGTTAATCGCCCAACTGATTGCGCCAGCGGTCAGGACAACGCCGATCACGGCAGGGATCTTTTTGATATATGCCCATGTAAGGTCGGGATACACCTGGGCAGGGATTGACATATTGAATCCCAATGTCTCAAACGGTATGCCTGAAATGTAGATCCAGGACGTGCCGCCCGCCTCATCCTTGCCATAAATGTGGTTTACATACTTGCCCGGGTTTTTTGATATCCGCTGTTGAGCTTCAGCTCTTACATCGTCGAAATCCGAGAAGTACATGGTCTGCGTGGGACAGACCTTGATACATGCCGGAACAAGGCCGTTTGAGATCCTTTCAGAGCAGAAGGTGCATTTCCTGACCCACGGAATGGCCTTTTCCCATTCGTATTTCGGAATATAGAACGGGCAGGCGAGCATACAGTACCGGCAGCCTATGCAGCGGCTGAAGTTGTAGGTGACTGGCCCTTCCTTTGTCTTCTTTAATGCCTCAACAGGGCAGACAGAGGCACATGCAGGGTTCTTGCAATGAAGACACTGGTTCTTTACAAAACTCCAGACAGGGGTGTTGTTTTTCTCCTGCTCGATGTATCTGATGTTCGTATAGCATTCTGAATTGAGTTCAGGAGGATTGGTGAAATTCCCATACGTCTCGGTTTTTTTGACTGAGCGCTCGTTCCATTGTTTGCAGGCGATCTGGCAGCCCCTGCAGCCTATGCATCTTGTCAAATCAACGAGAACGCCTTTTGGTTTATTATTTGTCATGTCGTCCTCCCTATAGTCTTTCGACGTTGACCATAAAGGCCTTTGTCTCTGGAATCATGGTATTGGAATCGCCTATAGTCGGCGTCAACAGATTCGCACTCTCACCGCCGCTGCCATCTGCCGGCCACTGCCACCCAAAATGCCAGGGCAATCCCACCTGGTGCACTGTGTTGCCGGCAATTTTGAAGGGTTTCAGTCTGGTGGTCACAATAGCCTTGGCCCAGAGCTCGCCGCGGGCAGATGAGACCCGCACCTTGTCTCCGTTTTTGATACCTTTTTCCGCTGCCAGCTCTTTGCTCATTTCGAGGAAGATCTGAGGGACCATTTCGAGCAGCCACGGCTCGTGTCTCGTCAACACACCGGTCTGCCAATGCTCGGACACACGGTAAGTAGAGGCGACAAAGGGATACCTGACATCGCATGCGGCGAAGATGTCCTCGGGAGCTGTCTTCTGGCCTTCCTTTGTATACCAGAGCTTGATTGTCGGACTGTTGTATTGCTTCGACATGGGGTTTTCCTGTAGCGGGCATTCGAGCGGCTCATAATGCTCCGGGAAAGGCCCGTCCGTAAGCCCCGGACCGAATATAGACCCGACGCCGTCGGGCTTCATGATAAACGGCAGTTTGCCGCCTTCCGCAGCCTCAGGCGGAGCAGGCCCGTCAGGCACGTCGCCGACCCAGACACCCGGTTTATTGGTTGCCGGATTTATCTTTGTCGCGTCCCATTTTATGACCGGCCGTTCCGGGTCCCAAGGTCTGCCCTGCGGATCAACAGAGCAGCGGTTATATATGATCTTCCTGTTTACCGGCCATGCCCAGGCCCATCCGGGGAAGAACCCCATACCGGTGGGGTCGGACTTGTCCCTTCGCGCCATCATGTTGATGATCTTGCCGTCCTTCTGGGTATAGCTCTGCGAATAAAGCCAGTTGCCGCAGGATGTAGTCCCATCGTCCTGAAGATTTACAAATGAGGCGCAAAGATCTCCCTTCTTTCCGATCAGTTTCGGAGGCACTGCCTTTTTATCGAAAAGGTCTTCGAGGTGATAGCCGTTGATCTCCATAGCGATCTTGTGGGCATTCACCTCTTTTACCTTGCCTTCGGCGTCCTTCTCACCGTAGTCCCAGGTAAGATTGAAAATCGGATCCGGAAACTTTCCTCCCTGCGTCTGATAGAGCTTCTTCACCCTGAAGAAAAGCTCGTTCATGATGTCCGAGTCGGGCTTCGACTGGCCGATCGGCTCGATCGCCTTATACCGCCACTGAGCCAGCCTTCCCGAATTCGTAATGCTCCCTTCCTTCTCAACAGAGAAGCAGGCCGGGAGCATGAAGACTTCGGTCTGGACGTCCCTGGGATTAAGCCCCGGGCCCCGCCAGAAAGAGCCGGTCTCATTGTCAAACAGGTTTATGTTCACCATCCATTTTAGTTTCGCCAGCCCCTTTCTCACCTTGCCGGCATTCGAGCCGGAGCACGCCGGGTTTTGGCCCCAGGCAAAGAAGCCTTCGAACTTCCCCTTTAACATCTGGTCGAAAAGAACGAGCCAGGAACAGTTCTGCCCTTCATCGAGCTTGGGGAGCCAGCTATATCCGAAGTCGTTGTCTTTAGTGGCCTTGTCTCCGTAAATAGCCTTCAGATAGCTCACCATATATTTGGGCTTGTTCGACCACCAGTTGACGCTCTTCGCCTCTTTCGTCTTGGGGGTGTTCTTCTCATTATACGTTGCGAGGTCCGCCCATGAAACGGCCGGCGTTGCGAGATAACCGGGAAGGGTATTGAATAAGAGTCCATGGTCGGTCGAGCCCTGTACATTTGATTCACCCCTCAGCGCATTCACGCCGCCTCCGGCCATGCCCATATTGCCCAGAAGCATCTGAATGATCGTCATGGCCCTGATGTTTTGAGTGCCTATGGTATGCTGCGTCCAGCCCATGGCATAACATTCCGTGCCCACCTTGTCTGGCTTGCCGGTGGAGGCGTAAAGCTGGTAAACCTGCACAAGCACGTCCTTCGGTGTACCGGTGATCTCCGAAACCTTTTCCGGAGTGTAACGTGAATACTGTCTCTTGAGGAGCTGGAAGACGCAGTGAGGGTCTTTCAGCGACCGGTCCTGCTTCGGCACGCCGTTGGCGCCGGGTTGGAAGGCCCAGGTCTTTTTGTCGTACTTCCTCGTCTTGGGGTCGTATCCTGAGAAAAGCCCGTCCAGGTCGGTACAGGTTTTGAAATCAGGATTCACTAAGAAGGGAGCGTTCGTGTAATTTACGATATACTCCCTGAAATACATGTTGTTATCAAGAATGAACTTGATCATGCCGCCCAGAAATGCGATATCGGTGCCCGAGCGCATCGGCGCGTAGAGGTCAGCCTTTGCCGCGGTCCTAGTGAACCTGGGATCGACGACGATCAGTTTAGCTCCCCTTTGTTCCCTGGCCCGCTGGATCCATTTCATAGAGATGGGGTGGTTCTCCGCAGGGTTTGCCCCCATTACGAGAATAACGTCAGCGTTCTTGAGGTCCACCCAGTGGTTTGTCATTGCACCGCGACCGAACGACTCTGCCAGAGCCGCAACAGTTGCGGAGTGTCATATTCGGGCCTGGTGCTCAATATAGACCAGTCCCCATGAACGAAGGAGTTTCTGGAGCATATAACATTCTTCGTTGTCGAGGGCCGCGCTTCCCACATGGGCGATAGCGTCTGTCCTGTTTACGAGGAATTCTTTTTCAACTTCCTGTTCTTTGCCGTCGGGCTGTTTTTCCTTTACCTTTGATTTTGATTTTTCCTTAAAGGTGCGGTCCCGGGTGTCTTTGACCCTTTTGGCTATCTCGTCGAGGGCCCATGACCACTCAACCTCTTTCCAATCCGGGGCGCCGGCTGCCCTGTACATGGGTTT
Source organism: uncultured Nitrospira sp. (assembly GCA_963801505.1). GTDB lineage: Bacteria > Nitrospirota > Thermodesulfovibrionia > Thermodesulfovibrionales > UBA6898 > JAOUFP01. Next base: position 14,131 of record CAWDEY010000022.1, on the reverse strand, counting down.
TGTAAGCCGTGTAGGATTGTTGACCACCTGATAAAGAGAGGCACCCTTTGAACAGAGAGTACCTTCGCTTATAGGATGGTCAGGGTCTCCCTCCGCGTCGATAAGCTTGCCGCCTTTCGTATAGGCAAGGATTCCACATCCGACTGAGCAGTAAGGGCAGATTGTTTTAGTCTCAGTCGCCCCTTTGATGCGGAGTTCCTTTTCCTTTGCTTCGGCCTCTTCAGGAGAGAGACCGGCCGCGACCGCACCCGCAATAGCAGTGCCGCCGGTCAGCTTCAAAAAATCCCTTCTTGATAATCCCATACCACACCTCCGGAAAGATTTATTGCATCAATAAGCTATTTATATTAATTGACAAATGCTCTGAATTAATTGAGCCAAGGCGATCTTTTTTAGTGAATGGAGGTCCTGACTGTATTGGAGCAGTCATTATAAAATTATTATGAATGGTTATGAATTTATTAATATCACTAATCATCTTTTTCAAATATTAGTTCAAGATGAATCAGCTGTCAAGGACAAATAAATATCGGATTCTGCCGTGGTTTTGTTGACCTTAATGTTGCATAAAAAGCTTCTCATTTCAGGTTGTCATTCCCGCAATTCTTAGGCGGGAATCCAGGAAGTGAAAACACCGGATGCCCGACTACAAACTTCGGGCATGACGTATAGAGGGCCAAATTATTCGTGTTCTCTTTAATACTATCAGACAACGTGGCGGGACCATGGTAAGATATCAGTAAGTTTTAATTCAGGAGGTGACTGCCTTGCTTATATCCATACTGCTTGCAGCGACACTGATGGCCGGCGGACCGCAGCTTTTGCCGACGCCTGCGTCAGAGACTGTCATTACTGCTGATCACGGCAAGACCGGAGGTAAACAGCCTGAAAAGACCAAATATGAGTCCCCCCCGGCAGCGCCTGTGGTTACCAGGCATAAAATTATAGTTGGAGGAAAGGGAATAAGCTACACGGCAACGGCAGGACAACTGCCGGTAATTAACGATGCCGGCGAAACCGAGGCGCAGATCTTCTTTATTGCCTACACGGTCGACAAACCTGCTGCCGGCAATCGGCGGCCCCTTTTGTTCATATTTAACGGAGGTCCAGGCGCTTCTTCTGTCTGGCTGCACCTGGGAGCTGCTGGTCCCCAGCGGGTCCGTATGCTCGCTGACGGCAAAATGCCGCCGCCACCGTACCGTCTGATTGACAACGACTTTACGTGGCTGGATGAGGCAGACCTTGTCTTTATCGATCCGGTCGGCACCGGCTATAGTCGGGCGGTCAAACCCGATCTTGCCAAAAAGTTTGCCTCAGTGCAGGGTGATATTGATTCGGTCGGCAGATTTATCAGGCTCTATCTGACCCGCTATGAACGCTGGAGTTCGCCGCTGTTTCTGGTGGGTGAGAGCTACGGGACGTTCCGGGCCGCGGGTCTGTCGGATTATCTGGTTGAGCATGGCATTGCCTTAAACGGGATTGTCCTGGTCTCTTCCATTATGAACCTGGAGACCACTTCGTTTGATAACGGCAACGACCTCCCATACGTGTTGTTCCTCCCGAGTTACACTGCGACGGCCTGGTATCATAAAAAACTCATGCCACAAAAGGACCTGGACAAAACCCTGGAAGAAGCTGAGGTCTGGGCCGCAACTGATTATTTAACGGCCCTTGGCAAGGGTGACCGTCTGTCTTCGGCTGAGAGACAGGCTGTAATTGAAAAGCTGGCGGGTTTTACCGGACTTGACAGGAATTTTATCGACAACCGCAACCTGCGCATTGATGCCGGAAGCTTTGTCAAAGAGCTTCTTTGGAAAGAGGGGCAGGTGGTCGGTCGAATGGACAGTCGTTTTACTGCCCCGGACCTTGCTCCCACAGGGCATTCCCCTTTTGACCCGACAATCACGACCATCCGGCCTCCCTTTACGGCCACCTTTAACGCTTATGTCAGTGGCGAACTGGGGTTCCACTCTGACCTGGAATACTTTACTTTGGGCGGCGGCATCGGGCAGTGGGACTGGGAGGCCAAAAACAGCTATGCTGATACCAGTGATAACCTCGGAAACACCTTTGTCAAAAACCCCTACATGAAGCTGTTCGTCGCCTCCGGCTGCTTTGACCTGGCAACTCCTTATTTTGCCACCGAATACACCCTGGCCCACTTGGGGTTGCCACCTGCTCTGAGAAAGAACATTACTACGCGCCGCTATCAGGCAGGGCATATGATGTACCTGGAGAGCTCCTCTCTTGCCATGCTGAAGCGTGATATAGCGGAGTTTATAACCGGGGCACTGTCAGCGTCTCAGCCCTGAGCCTCAGTAAACCAGTTAGCCTGACTTTTATACTTTCAACAATGTATCGTCATGGCCCGACTTGATCGGGCAACCGAGACAACGACACTGGATCCCCCGGCCAAGCTGCAGGATGACAAACAGGGTTTGACCTCTTGTGAACTCAAGAAATCTCATCTACACCATATTCAAATAAGCTTATTTACTATACTTGCAACCTTTTTTCAATAATGTTTTATCAAGCGTGATCTCCTGGTGCTTCTTTAACAGAGGGACCAATTCCGGAAACGTTTGGCTGGCCGGAAGACGGGATTTGGAAGTTTTAAAAGGATGAAATAACTTTCTGCTCTGCGTCCAAGGCAATCCTGTTAAAAAAATATTGCACTGCATTATTTATTTTGCAGCAAAAAGTTTGCAGAGGCGCTTTAATTGTAATTTCATTTATATATATCAAGCAGTTATCAAAGCAATAGGAATGGCACGATTCTTGAATGCAACTAGATAGTAATCGCAAATGAAACTTTTGTAAACGAGGGAGATTGACCATGAACGCTAAGTTACAGATTATACATAAAGACCTTTCCCTGCATCCGAGCTGGAAATGGCTTATTCTGTCCACTGTTTTACTGGGGGCCACCATGTCGGCCCTTGACGTAAGCATCGTAAACGTGGCCATGCCGACACTCAAGAACACCTTCGGCGTCTCTATGGCGGTCATCGAGTGGATAGCCATGGCCTATATGTTGACGCTGACCATTTTCCTGCCTTTATTTGGAAGGCTGGCCGATATGTACGGAAGGTCCAGGCTCTATAATATAGGGCTCCTGGTTTTTTCCGCGGGTTCGTTACTCTGCGGCATGTCGACCACAGCAGGCTTTATGATAGTATCCCGCGTAATCCAGGCAGTCGGGGCCGGGCTTTTGCAGGCCAACTCCATCGCCCTTATTACGCAGGCATTCCCGGCAAGCGAGCGGGGCAAGGCCATAGGTATCCAGGGTGCTGTTCAGGCAATAGCGATGGCGGTGGGCCCCTTTGTGGGAGGCATCCTGATAGCCACTGTAGGCTGGAGGGCAATCTTCTATGTGAATATCCCGATAGGTATACTTGGGACTATTGCCGCCCTCTTTATACTTCCCCGTGACAGCAAGGCGAAGGAGAAGCAGAAAATTGATTACCTCGGGACGGCTTTCTTTGCCTCCGGGCTCGGTTTGATCATGCTGGCCTTTAACGAGGGAGTGAAACTCGGGTGGGGCTCGCATACCATAATGACGTATTTCGTCTCCGGCGTCGTGTTCCTGTCCCTTTTCGTTGTTACGGAGCTGAAGGTCGAGTTTCCGCTGATAGACCTCAAGCTATTTAAGAACGCCACGTTTTTGCTTGGGAACCTCACAGGCATGATGTCCTATTATGTGCTGTTTGCGATCATGTTCCTGATGCCCTTTTATCTTGAAAAAGTGATGGGTTATGGTGTTGCCCTTACCGGGGCACTGCTGACACCCCTTCTGCTTGCAATGGCTGTAGTCGCCCCCTTCTCCGGCCATATCTCGGACAAGTACGGGCCAAGGATCATGACTACTTCAGGGATGCTTATTTCGGCGCTGGCCTGTATGGCCCTCATGTTCATGGGAGTATCGGTGCAGCTGCCCCTGCTGGTGGCCGTGTTGGCCCTCCTGGGTATTGGGATGGGCTTGTTCACTCCGTCAAACAACAGTGCTATTATGGGCGCAGCCCCGAGGGACAAGCTGGGGGTGGCGGGAGGCGTTCTGAACATGACACGCTCTCTTGGGCTTATCTTCGGGATAAACATATCCGGAGTTTTGTTCACCACCCTGGGAGCATGGCTACCTGACTGAGAAAGGATATCCCAATGCTCAGCACGTGTTCAGCAACGGCAGCATTCCTATGCCAGTCAAAGCTGACGCCTTTATGCACGGTTTTCTTGTCGTGCTGGCGGTCCTTTTGGCAATCAATGTTCTGTCGGCCTTCCTTTCAGCGGCCAGGAGGGTCAAAAGAGCCGCTATTATAGATCATGAAGCGGCCGGTACGGTTGTTATTTCTTCAGGGTTTTTTAATGGCTTCAGTCAGGAAGCAAGGGGCACGGCGCTTTTTATAATGCTCCTGCTCTTTGCCGGCGTCGTGGGCGCCTTTGCCTCTTCCAGAATCAGAAGCGAAGGCACTCTTTTCCCTCAGACGGTCCAAAGTGAAACCCAGGTGGCAAACCGTTCTGTGCCCGGACAAGACCAAAGTGTTTCAGATGCCAAGAAGCTTGCCATGGCTTATTATGCCAAAAAATACAATGATACGGATGTCAGCATAGAGGTAATGCCGCGTGGAGATCACATGGAAGCTGATGTGATAAAGCACGGCGTAATGGTAAAAAAACTCTCTATTGAGGGTAATAGAATTGTTGAACACGGAACTGGTGTTGCGAGAGTGGGCCTTGATCTCCTGAACAATGTAAATTAGGGGTAAATTAAGAAAACCGGAATCTTTCAGATTTCCAATCAAAACTTTAAAAGGAGTTATTTTAAATGAGCAAGTTACAATTTCCGCATCCTAAAATTTCAGCACGTTCCAGCTGGAAGTGGTTTATTCTTTCAACGGTCCTGCTGGGGGCCACGATGTCGGCCCTTGACGTAAGCATCGTAAACGTGGCCATGCCGACACTCAAGAACACCTTCGGCGTCTCAATGGCGGTCATCGAGTGGATAGCGATGGCCTATATGTTGACGCTGACCATTTTTCTGCCTCTCTTTGGAAGGCTGGCCGATATGTACGGAAGGTCCAAGCTTTACAATATAGGGTTCGTGGTTTTCTCCGTGGGTTCTCTGTTTTGCGGCATGGCTAACACAGCAGGCTTCATGATAGGCGCCCGCGTAATCCAGGCAGTCGGGGCCGGGCTTCTGCAGGCCAACTCTGTTGCTCTTATAACGCACGCCTTTCCGGCCAATGAGCGGGGCAAGGCCATAGGCATACAGGGGGCGGTCCAGGCGATATCAATGTCTGTGGGGCCGTTTGTGGGAGGCATCCTGATAGCCACCGTAGGCTGGAGGGCGATCTTCTATGTGAATATCCCGATCGGCATACTGGGGACCATAGCAGCCCTTTATATTCTTCCGCCCAACCAGAAGATGGAAAAGAAGGAGAAGGTCGACTATCTGGGGACCGTGCTTTTTGCCTCAGGACTGGCCTTTATAGTGATGGCCTTCAACGAGGGAGTGAAGCTCGGCTGGGGGTCACATACCATAATGATGTATTTCGCCTCCGGCATAGTGCTTCTGTCCCTTTTCGTTGTTACGGAGCTTAAGGTTGAGTATCCTCTGATAGACCTCAAACTATTTAAGAACGCTACGTTTTTGCTGGGCAACCTCACAGGCATGATGTCTTACTATGTGCTGTTTGCTATCATGTTCATGATGCCCTTTTATTTCCAAAACGTATTGGGTTACAGCATCGCGCTTACCGGGGCCCTGCTGACACCTATCCCTCTGGCAATGGCGCTGGTGGCCCCCTTTTCCGGCCATATCTCGGACAAGTACGGGCACAGGATCATGACCACTTCGGGGATGCTTGTTTCATCCCTGGCCTGTTTTGCCCTCATGTTTATGGGAGCGTCGGTGCAGCTGCCGCTGCTGGTGTCTGTGCTGGTCCTCCTGGGGATTGGAATGGGCTTGTTCACCCCGCCAAACAACAGCGCGATCATGGGCTCAGCACCCAAAGGAAAAACTAGGTGTGGCAGGAGGCGTCCTGAACATGATGCGGTCGCTGGGACTTATCTTCGGGGTCGATATATCCGGAGTTATATTTACCACTTTGGAGCATAACTATCTGGCTGAGAAAGGATACCCCAATGTTCAGCACGTATTCAGCAACAGCAGCATCCCTGTTACCATCAAGGACAGCGCCTTTATGCACGGGTTCCTTGTTGTGATAGGTGTCCTCCTCGCCCTCAATCTCCTCTCTGCCGTCTTTTCAGTCTGCCAATAAAGCGGAAATTGACCCGGAAGCTGCCGAGGCAGCGAAAGAATTTGTGGATGCTGCATAGACCCCTCTGAGCCATACGGATTTATTGCCTTTTCAGAGGGCTGCTGTGGCAGCCCTCTTTACTTTCGGCTATAATAAACAATATAGTTCGATGTTCGGTTGATAACAGGGGGACCATGCTTTTAAAAGAAAGCCCGGAACAGAATTAGAATAGAGCATGAAAAATAGAAAAGTTATTCTTATAGCAGCTGGACTGTTTTTGGGTGCAGCTTCGGAAATGCCGGAGACAGCCTTGAGTATGAGACATTGATGCAGCTTAGATCAACGCTCTCGGCAAAATTCATGTTCGGATTGGGTATCATCCTGTTATGTGTCATCACTGTTTTTTCCTTCCTGACCTATGATTATCTGAAAAAAATGTTCATAAGGGAGGCCTACGAGAAAACAGATATCCTGATGGGGTATATCGACGCTACAATGGAATATGTCCGCGATGAGCTTCGGCCCCAGATATTCCATGACCTGCCCGGGAACGTCTTCATCAACCAGGTCATGTCCAGTTCCTTTATAAACACAGGGATCATGAAGAGATTCAAACAGAGGTTCCCCCGCTACGTTTACCGGAGGGTCGCTATTGATCCCATGAATCCCAGCAACAAGGCCGATGCCTTTGAAGAAGGCTATATCAGGCTGTTTCAGAATGACCGGACGTCGAAGAAGGAATGGAGGGGCCTGATCACCAGAAACGGCGAGGATTACTTTATCCACCTCAAGGCGATTGTCATGGAGGAGCAGTGCCTGCTTTGCCACGGAGATCCTGCTGTTTCACCTGAGTCCCTTAACCGCCATTACGGGAAAGTGCACGGACGTTTCCGTAAGGTCGGCGAGGTAGTCGGCCTTGAGTCGATTGCGGCCCCGGTAAGTGCCACCTTCCGGCAGTTGCGACAGGTCGCCTTTTTCTTTTTCCTTCTGGGGATCGCCGGCATGGCGGTACTTTTTGCCGTCCTAAATTACTTTCATTACCGGCTGGCTGTGGTACCTCTGAAACGGGTGAGTTCTTTTTTCAAGGAAGTAGTAAACGGACACCGCGGTCTCGACATTCATTTTGACTCACGGGACTACGAGGAAGTATACGAACTGGCTGAATCTTTCAACCGGATGATGGGATACCTGAAAAAATCAGAAGAGGAAAGAAAGGAGATGGAGGAGCGGGTGCGGCAGGCCGACAAACTCGCTTCCATCGGGCAACTGGCCGCAGGCGTGGCCCACGAGATCAACAATCCCCTTAGCCTGATCCTGGGATATACCAAGCTGCTTCGCAAGGAATGCCCGGCCCATGGGCAGACTGAGGAAGACCTAAATATTGTCTACCAAAATGCGCGGATCTGCAAAATGCGCGCAATCGACTCAAACCACCGCGTTTCCGCCGGGATGAGGTGGTGGGAGAACGTGAACGATGTGGTCGGCTTTGTGGACATCGCTATATTCCACTCGTATTGGCCCAACGTTACGCAGGAGATCACAGACATCAGGTCATACATGGGGATCGAACCAGAAGCCGATCCTGTGCGAGGAGTTCGGTTGGCCCTCGAATCCCAACCCGTGCAACTGCTATGGCCAGCTGATAACAGCCTACAACGAGACCGAGCAGCTCAGTGTATATACAAGCCACCTGACGGCATTCGCGGCACAGAACATCGCCGGCGGCATTCAGTGGATGACTTTCGACGCCGCAAGCTACGGCACTGATCCGAACCACACCTTCGAGGATTACTCTCGGGCTGTGGCGCTACAACTACAGTCTCAAGCTGGTAGGAACCTACTATCGCGACCACTTCCCAGTGACTCTTGACCCAAGGACGGGCCACCAGGTCCTGTCTCCGGGTTCAGAGCGGGACCCGGTCGATTCCGGAGTGCGCCTTTCGTGGACTAACCCGACCGCGGACTTTGCAGGCACAGTTTATCCGATGAGTCGACCGGCTATCCTGGCGCACCCGGCTGGGGGATCGCCGGTCTGCGACCGCAGCGCTGCGCCCGGCTCAGGCGACTCATTTACTTACTTCGGCCCACAGCCCGGTGTCACATACTACTACAGCGCGTTGGCCTACGATCAGGCCCATCACTATTCGATATCGTCAAACGTCTCGAGCTCTGCCTCCCAGGCCCAGTCTCGGGACGATAGGCCGCCGCCCGACAATACGCCGGTCAGACTCAGCGGGGTTGTTGGTTCCGCCGTCTTCCCTGAAGACGGGGTTGTCTATGTCGCGGCCTCGCAGCGGACCTGCGGGATCAGGGTTGTCACCTCGAACACCGGATTGGCGTTGGGCGACAGAGTGGATGTGTCCGGGTCGGTCAGCTTCCGCTCGATGAGCGGACAGCGCTCGGAGAGGCAGATCGCGAATGCGACAGTCAACAAGATCAGCGCGGGCGAACCGCTTAGGCCTGTCGCGATGCCCTGCCTGTCGGTCGGCGGGGGACCTACCGGACTGCTCGTTCCCGGCGTGGTGGAGGGCGTCGGGCTCAACAACGTCGGTGCGCTTGTGAAGATAACCGGGCGCGTCAGTTGCAGGGTCAACAACTACCTATGGATCGACGACGGCAGCAATATTCCGGGATATACTTGGACGGACGGGGGTCATGGTCCGCTGCCTGTTCGACCCGGGCGTGTCAGTCGGGAAGCGACGGCGAGCTGTGTAGGTGTCGTGGAGGGCAGCGTTCCGAGCTGCTTGGCCGACGAATCGCAGGTGCATACACGCTCGCTCGCTGAACGACATCCTGCGGCAAGACGGTCTGTGATCTCCAGTCGCTTCATTGGCATGCTGCGCATTCATAATCCAACTTCGCAATAGGCATTGACAAACGGTCATTTGTGCAGTAATCTGCAATTGGGACTGTTAAACGATTTACTTGACTCTTGTCTTGTGGGTTCTGCCTCCCTGGGAAGAACGGGAAAGGAAGATAGTAGAATGGCTAGCTCAAAGGTTATCTTGCGTGGACTGATCGCGCTGCTCATGGCTTGCTTTGCCTGCTCGGCGGCACACGCCGGCTGGGTGGCATCCCAGTTGCTGAACGATCCCTCGGAGCCAGTGTCAGTAAAGAACGCCAAACTCAGCGCCTCAAGATACGGCGGGATTCCACGTCGATCTACTCGAACTGCAGCTCTCCCTGGCAGACAGTCTACCGACGCTACAACAACGGCTACATGACGCCGAAGCTCGTAGTGCGATACGGCTATGTACCGAACGGGAACATCTGCGAGGCAGGAAACGGCGACATCCACGTGGTGTGGGAAGACTGGGACAGCCCCCTGGAGATAGGCTGGGCGAAGTCTACGGACGGCGGCCAGACATTCTCGTGGCAGGAGATAACCAACACCGACGATACGAGCTGGCCGCACATATGCCCGGACGGCGCCCTAGCCGATGCCCCGACGTGATGATGAGCTACTGGCAGGCGGACTGGAGAAGGACCTCTTACTGGAGGGCATACAACGGCTCGTCCTGGGGCACGCTCACAAACATGAACCAGACCGCCGACGACCAATACCGGTCTGCGGCATGTGCCGAAGCCTCACGACGGGACCGTCTACCGCAGCTACGGCACAAGTGTAGGCGGAGTCATCAGCATTTGCTACAGCGCTTCAATGGCAACTACTGGAGCCGCAGGTGGTGGTGGCGAGCCCGGGCTGGTTCTGCCGGCAATGATATTGCGGTAAATACGGCGGGCCACATTCTGGTGATGTGGGAGAAGGACGAGCCGGGTCTGGACCCGAATCTACACTCCCGGCATCGGATGGGGACCGATAGAGCAGCGTAGTCGACTGAGTCAACGGGATTCGCAGGCGTGACGGCGATCCCGGTACCACCGACTTCTACCTGGTCTACTGCAAGGCCACCGATGATCAGATTACGGCGTCTCGGTGGCAGGGCGGCGTGTGGCAGGCCCCGGGAGCTGGTGTCGGTGGGCTTGGCGGGCGCGATGGTAGTGGACGCGGAGGTATGCGCCGGCCCGACGGAACCCTTATGCCTCGTGGGAGCATTGGGGCACCGAGGAGCCGCAGCAGTATTTCTCGATACGAGAGGGTAATCCGCCTCCGGACGCAACGGCGCAGGGATTTGTCCGAGACGAGTTTGGGAGGGCATTGCCGGGAGCCGCGTCGGCTCCGGCGCTGACGTCACCGTATCACCGCGGGTGGAGCCGATCCGCTCGGAGTACCCAGCGGCACACGCACGTTCTCAGCGAACAAGGACGGTTACACGGGCAGACGATAGAGGGGGTCGTCGTGCCCCCGAGCGGCACGGCGACCTGGACCTCATCATCACCGCCGATCCGCCGTCACCGCCGACCGCTTCGTGGCGACGCCCTCCGACGGCATGGTGCGGCTGGCATGGACGAACCCGACCCAGAATCTACTTCCACGCGACCATGACCCGATACAAGACGACGGGCTACCCGACCGGCCCAGCCGACGGATCGATCTGCTCTGCGACAGGGCGACCGTGCCGGGCGCGTCGAGAGCTTTACCCACTCAGGAGCAACCAACGGCCTCACGTACGACGACGGCAGCGTTCGCGCATGACTCCGACAACCACTCCTCCAACGCGGCGCACGCCGCGGCGACGCCCGTCCGAACCACCTGTTCTTACGTGAAGACACCTGCCCGACGACTGGCTGGTCGACATCAACGCCAAGGTAGTGAGCGCCGATTTCACTACGACCGACGGCTGCATCTACGTGCAGGAGTCGGACGGAGCTCGGGGCTGCGGATGGCGACGATCCAGACCGGCCTGGCGCCGGGAGACCGGGTGAACGTGTCCGGAAGAATGTCGACCAGGGTGCTCAGCGGCCATGCCGCCGAGCGGGTGATGGATGGACACCACCGTCAGCGAAGTCTCCGCCCGTGCAACGCTCTCAGTATCCGGTCGCAATGAAATGCGGCAGTGTGGGCGGTGGCACGCCGGGCCCATGGTCAGTAGGCGTGAGGGACGGCACCGGCCTGAACAACGTGGGGCTGCTGGTCAGGATAGCCGGGAGGTAACCTACAAGACGAGCAACTACATCTTTGTGGACGACGGCAGCAAGGTGAAGAACCTCTACGGGTTGTTCACCGAGAGCGGGCGTGATGGGCCGTGCCGGGCGCCCCGGACCTGGCCGAACGACGACACCGTCGGCGTGACCGGTATAGTGGAGGGCAGCATACCGAACAACCCGGACTGGACGGTAACCGCGCCTACATACACATGCGAGACTGGAACGATCTGACCCCATTTGTCGCAACACCCACTAATGGCGGCATCTCGGGAACCGTCATCGCGGGCGGAGTGGGCATAGGCAGCGCCACAGTGTCCTGCCGAACCCCGGCGGATATTCCACGACAACAAACAGATACGGCACGTATTCGATGACGAACGTGCCGCCGGGAACCTACAGCGTGACGGCCTCGAAAAGTGGCTACATCAACGCGACTCAGTCCAACGTGGTAGTCTCGCGAGTTAACCGCCACGGCCGATTTGGTCCTGACGTCGAGTCCGGGCACGATATCCGGCACGGTGAGTGTGCAGGGAGGTGGAGGCCTTTCAGGGTGCTCGTTTCTGACGAACCCGAGGCCCTGCCAACTCGGCGACGAGCGGTACCGGTGGGGCATACACAATCACCAACGTGCCTGCGGGCGCGTATAGCGTGACTGCGTCTAAGACGGCTTACAACTCTGCCGACGACGACCGGCGTACAGGTCATCGCCTGCGAGGCCACAACTGTCAATCTCACGCTGACGTCCAGCGGCCCAGTCCAGCGGCTGACCAATGGTACATTCGAAAGCGGGTTCTACGGTACCGGCTGGGCCGTCACTTGCGGCGGTCACACCAGCCAATTGCCAAACCCGAACGTATCAGGATGGAGTTGGAACAACGATACCAGCTATCCGTTCAACACCTGGGATTCGACGGGCACCAAGCACGGTGGAGGCCACGCCCTCGCGTTCTGCTTCTGCCAGACTGCGGCAGCCCCGGCAAGATGGGCATTGCATCCCAGAGCGTAAACCTCGGTGGGCCCGGCGCAACTGCTACGTTCAGCGCTTGGGGTTACCACACAAACGGGAATTGTCCCACGATCATGTGCCGGAATCCCGGCAGTGGACAGAATAACCCGGCGACTGCCTATAGCAACAGCCGCTACCAGTGGATCACAACCGACAATTGGGGCCAATTGAACACGTGGGTCAACCGGACGATGACGGTAACTGCCGATTCTAGCGGGTATGTGACGATCATGGTCGGTGGCGCCGCGCATCCGGGCACCACCAGCGGCGCGGCGCTCTACATCGACGACGTCAGCGTGATGTAGCTGCTAGTTCGGGCACACAAGCCGCACGGCGTCGGCTATGAAGTAGAGCCCGTCAGTCGAGGTGACGTTGGTTGCGCGGATTCTCAGCTCGCCTTGGTTAAGGGCGAAGTCGCCAAGCTTCACCCATCCCGCCATCGCCTGCTGGTTCAGCGTGAACACGTATGAGCCGCTGTCCTTTTGCGCTGCAACGATCGCCCCGCCGGGGTCAGCCACCTTGCCCAGAGCCGCCGGCACACTGTATTCGACCCGGTCGGAAGGTAGCATCGTGATGCGAGGCAGAAAGACCTCCACGCCGTATGTCCCGCTCTTGGGCACCTGGAGCACATATTCACCGGACTCATGGCGGCCCAGATCGGTCTCATGATGAGTGTAGCCGCCGGACCATGCGCTCGGGTCGGCGACCGAGGTCCACTCGTTGGTCTTAGTGATCTTGTCGAAGCTGCTTAGGTCGTCGGCTACCACCGTGCGCGGTGACCGGCGAATGGGAAGTAGAAGCCGCCTCTAACCACGGGGCGGTCACATGCTGTCCGTTCAGAACGAGGTCCCGGCAACTACGCGCGGCTATAGCAATCGTGGCATCCGGCTCGCGCGCTTCGCCGGACGCCTCTCTCCCTCGTATACCGCACGAGAGACTAAGCACGGTCTTGTCGGTTCTGGCCAGAACGTTGCCGTCGAACACAAGCTCGCTACCGAACGACCACGCAAAACTCTGACCTGACCCGCTTTGCTCATACGCACGACCGCGAAATCAGCCTCCGCCGCATGCTTGCCGTTGCGGTAGGCTGCCCGAATCCCCGGCTCGCCGAACACCGCCCAGTCGAAGCCACCGGGAGTGGCGACGCGCACGCCGTAGTGCAGATCACTCAGACTCCGACCGTCAGGCAGAATCCGATCACACTTCACGTTCGGGCGGCTCGCCGCTTCGTAGGGGAAAACCAGCGTCTGAAATCTCGGATTGTCAGTCTTCTGACCGAGCCTGAAGATCGCGGTCTTTTCGTCCGTGGCTGCCGTGACGCCTGGCGCGCGCTCCACCGTTGACTTCGCGCTGTCCTGGTTCAGGATCAAGACATCGCCGCCGCGCGGGAATGTCGTCTCGATGGTTCCGGCTACCTCGTCGACGCGGGCGTTGGGGTCGGTCAGGTTCCAGACCTGGGCCCAGTCCGTGTTGCGCGTCGTCTTCGCGGAGTCATCAATCAGGAAGTAGTCGGGCCTGACGTAAGCAATGCGCCGTCTGACGTAGTCCACGCCGTCGAGGTAGCTGTAGCCGAAATGCGACCATCGAACCAGTCGATGGCTGATTGTAGCCCAGCGACTAGGTCCAGGCTCTCGTTTCACATCGCGCCCTCGAGCACCAACATAGAGTGGATCTTGCTGCCCCAGTAGGTGTCGATGCCAGGTGGGGGTTTGTAGTCGTATTGGCCCGGATCGATGATGAGCGTCCTGCCGTAGCCGTAGAGGTTCACTGATGTAAAGTCCCAGTGGTCGTGGCTGCCGAACCATCCGCCGTTATGGAT
>CAWDEY010000021.1:0-33805 GCA_963801505.1 uncultured Nitrospira sp. | reverse complement strand
TACTGTATCAGGCAGCCATCAAAACCTGAAAATCTTGCCTTGGAGAGAAAGTATGCCAAAGTACTACGGGCATGTTAAATGTTGTCTGTTCATGTCCGCTCATGCTTCGCGGAGTACTTAGTGGTCGCAGAATGCCAGAACTCCCGCTATAAAATGTTGCTGCTCTGTTTAACCGCCATATCTTCCTTCCAGAAAATTCCTGGCATACGTTTCTATTTTTGCGTCATCGTGGAGCAGCGCGTCGAGCTGCCTGGTATAGCCGATGAGTCTTCCCAGCTGGTTAAGTACATGCTCCATATCACTCTTTTGGACATTGGCAAGCCTGCCGATAATAAGGTCGCCTTTGATATTAATATTGAACCCGAATTCCTTCAGTATGTCTGCTATAAGCTGTACCCTTCTTGAGCGCTTTGCAATGTCAGTAGCTCCGCCAACAAAACGGAAATATATATGATTGTTTTTTGTATTTTCACTGCAATAGGAGTCAATCATGTTGAAATGATACCCTAACCTGAGGCTGAGGTTTACATACTCTTTTGACGCAATAGCAATATTGTACACTACGTGGTCGTTTGTGCCTGAGGTTATATCAGGCATGTTCATCATGCTTGACATAAAGTCGCCGACACGCAAGGACGTTATCTCAGACTGCCAAACTCCGGGGTAGGTCATTCCCCTGAGTATTTCCAGAAGCGGTACTGATGCAATCTGATCAATCGAGGCGTCACCTGGTTTTTCATCAACGGCCAGGCCGCCTCCGATATCAATTACCACGATCCCCAAAGGAACAGGCAGATTCAATTTTACCGCGGCGTGTCTTTTGAGCATATCACTTCCATAACGGGCGCGGTTGACAAGCTCTGCCACTGCTTTTTCATGGATGAACCGCAGGATATCGTGCATGGTCCTGCAGCCCTCCGGGGTGAAATTGTCCATCAGCGGATCAATAAGATTAAGCGGAGAAATGTATCTGAGTATATATCTTTTTTTCCTGAACTCATAAATATCGTCCATACTGACGGAATTTGCCTCAGCCTGTTTCAGTATTTCCCTGTTTATTCCTTCATACACTGCCGAATGCCCTTCGTCCTCTGCCTCTACTGTTATTTCCTGTCCGTGCTTAAGGATTCTTGAAGCGTCACCTGCATTTACAATGGCAGGCACCCTGAATTCCCTGCAAAGGGAAGACATGTGGCTTGTAGGGGTGCCGATATCAGTGATAATGGCTGAGGCATAGGGAATGGCCCGGATAAACTCCGAGGAATCATTTCGCGCAACCAGGACAGCCCCTTTAGGAAAATTCTCCAGGTCCTCCATCCTTTGCAAAACAAAAACCCTGCCGGCGCCGGCGCCTTTTTGAATTACTGTCCCCTTATTTTGCATAAGCGCGTTCAAAGGCTTCAGTCCTGCCGGCCCTCCCTGTTTTTCTGCTATGCGTTTTTCATTTTTTGCTATAACTCTCAGCGGCCTTGCCTGTAAAATAAATATCGTTCCATTTCTGTCAATTGCCCATTCGACATCAACGGGCTTCCTGAAGTATTTTTCAATGAGGAGCACCTGCCCGGCAAGCTCCAAAACCTGTTCATCTGTAAGCGAGCTTTTCCCGGTCATCTCATCGGACAGCTTAACAAAATCTGTTCCACCGTCAGTTTTTCCGGCGACCATGTAAGTCTTGTTCCCTATTTTTTTATCTGCGAGCAAAGGCGGTGACTGCTTACTGACAACATACATATCAGCGTCCACCTGGCCCTCAACAACGGCTTTGCCCAGACCCCAGGTTGAGTTTATTATCAGGTTTTCATTGCCCATTGTCGGATCCGCCGAGGGGTCTGTTGAATATGCTACCCCGCTGACTGCCGCATCCACCATGACTAAACAGCAGACAGCCATCTTTGCGGTCCTTATGTCATAACCCGCCATTTTCTGGTAGGCCAGCGCTCTGGGAGAATACAGGCTTGCTACGACCCTTTTATAGGCTTCGTGCACTGCCTTAATGTCTAATGGCACATTCAGCACTGTTTCAAATTGTCCGGCAAAGGAATTTTCGCTGTCTTCTTCTTCCGCACTGCTTCTGACTGCCAGAAACGCGGTTTCACCGCTTATTTCTCTTATTTTAGCAAGGGCTTTATCAAGAGCTGCCGCTAGTTCCGGAGGCATATTGCCGCGGACAACGGTCTCATGCAAATCCGATAACGCCTGTGCGGAAATCCGGTCTTCACCGAGTGCCTGAATCTCTCCGGCGAGTCCGTTGTATGTGATGAAATCATCAAAGGCCCGGGTTGTTATCGCAAACCCTTCGGGGACATTCAGCTTTACGTAATTCTTCAGTTCCCCTAAGCCGGCATTCTTGCCCCCGACAGCCCGGGCCATGTCCCAGGTCAGGTCCTGGATTAAAATTATCTGCTCTTCTTTGTCCATGGGGGTCCCGTCGACCATTATTCTTACCTGCTTATCAAGACGCGCAAAAATATCGCTGATTTGTGAATATCTGTTTTGTGTCAGGTTGTCAAAGAGCCCAAGAGTGTCTTTCATGGAAGTGTAAAGGTCGGCATAGGTGTTTTGAATATAGATAATATCAAAAAGATAGTCCCCTCCAAGCTTTTCACCCATGTCGGCAATAAGTTCAATGGCCCTGTTTTTGCGATCGAGGACCTCTCTGAAATATTGAAACAGGAGCTCGAAGGAAAGGGCCCCGGCCTCAGGTCCACTTGAAAACCCCAAAGCTGATTTAAGCTTTCGGACGATATCTTTCATTACTCTTTTTTTAATGCACGTTGTATTGAAGTCTTCAGTTCCTTTATCTTCACAGGCTTCGGGAAAAAATCATGGACATCACCCCTAAGGGCCTCAATTGCAGTGTCGAGATTGGCAAAGGCGGTTATCATGATTACCTTTGTCCCGGGATAGAGTGCCTTGACAGTCTTCAGCACCTCCATCCCGTCTATTCCCTTCATCTTAAGATCAGTCACAACCACATCGAACCTGTTGTCCTGAAGGCGGGCCAATGCAGCTTCCCCGTTTAAAAATGTTTCTACATGGTACCCTTCATGCTCCAGCGACATCTTTGCCATGTCCCCGACGATCTTCTCGTCATCGATAATCATTATCCTGTAATTGTCCATTCTCTTCTCCTATCTTGTGTCTGTCAATGAAGTCGTCTTTCTTATCCGTCGTTCCCGCAGGTCGTTAGCGGGAATCCAGTTTTTCCGATATGCTCTGGATCCCCGGGGCAAGCCCGAGGATGACAAACTATTAATTTATACACAGACTCTAATTCCTGTTGACGGGCAATTCTATTGTAAATGTCGTGCCGACGCCCGCTTTGCTTTCGACACGGATTTCTCCCTTGTGGTTTTTGATAATTCCATAACTCACTGACAGCCCGAGGCCTGTCCCGGCATCCCCCTTGGTGCTGAAGAAGGGGTCGAAGATATGGGGCAGGAATTCCGGCGATATGCCTCTTCCAGAATCCTTGACCGTTATCTCTATGCTGTCGCCTTTTTTGCCTGCTCTTGAGCCGATAAAGAGCATGCCGCCCGACGACATCGCCTGGACCGCGTTGGTGACCAGGTTCACAAGCACCTGCTGTATCTGGTGCGCGTCGAGGTAAACCTCAGGAAGGTCCTCGGAGAGCCCCAGTTTTGTGTTGATATTTGAGACATCCAGCATATTCTGCACTAAACTCATCGTCTTTGCTATGACGGCATTGACGTCGGCCTTCTGAAGGTTCGCCTCTTTTGGCTTTGAAAAATCAAGGAGGTTTCTCACAATCTCCTGTATCCTCTCTGTCTCACCCTCAACTTTGCTCATAAGACCTATTCTCTCCTCGGCTGTGAGTGAATCATAGTATTCTATAAAGTTCTGGGCCATCATGGAAATATTGTTCAGAGGGTTTGTTAACTCATGAGCGACGCCTGCAGTAAGGATGCCTATAGAGGCCAGCTTCTTTGACTGAATTATCTCTTCCTCCCGGTGGCTGAGTTCCTCTGACATAAAGTTTATTGCATTGATGACAGAACCGAATTCATCCTTTGACCTGTCCACATCGATTTTTCTGAAGTCTCCCTTTGATATATACATGGTCATCTTCTCTATCGCCCTGAGTGAGGCGAGTATCTTCTGGGAGATAAAATGGCTTACGACTATGGCGGAGACGAAGATGGCCCAGAAGGAGTAGAGCAGGATTTTTTTCGACCTGGCTATAATGGCATTCATGCGCTCCCGTTCCAGCTTGGTCATGGTCTGTGAGTATTCTCTCAGTGTCTTTCCGGCTGTCCTGAGCATGGTTTCGTTTCTGAGATCACGGACAGGATGTCTGCTGACAATATCCAGGCTCTCCGCGTATTCCTTCAGATGAGACCTGAGTTTCGAAAGACTGCCCGCGCCGACCGCCCTGACAATATCACCCTTCGCTTTGTCGATCAATGCTTCCGAAGTCTTTATCTTTTCATCGATATCGAGAAGCATTTCGGCATTCCCGTAGAGGAAGTAGTTCTTCTCTGATATCCTCATTTCAAGAAGAGACGCATTGAGGTCATCGGCGATCTCGACAAAACGGAGCTTTGTCAGGACATTATTCATGTTCTGGATCGCAAAGATCCCTGTCAGTAAGATCAGCGCCACATTGAAGACATTGGAGATGATGATCTTATGCTCTATTTTCATTCTTCACGACACCTTCTGAAATACCCGGCACCGCGGAATTTCCGCCTGCTCCCGCCTGACCGGCAAATACCACAAGGCCCCGTCAACAATCATGAATGTCCCTGCTATGACAAGCACGGAATCAAAGACCGACAACATACTGAGTCCGAAATACTGCATAAGACCTAACCCGAGACCGGCAAAGGAAACTCCTGAACGGATGAACGCAAGGCCCGTGCGAGCCCGGGAATAGATTGTGCGATAGCATGCTGCCACGGTCCTTTGGCCGGCGAGCACATTTCTCTCGCGGGCCAGTTGTGTGCGCTCTTTGCTTGCCGGAGAAGGATAGAGGATTGTGCAGTGCTCTGCCAGAAAGTCCCCGAGTCTGCCAAGCATTGTTTTTTTGGTAGGAACTCCAGTGTTCGCATCGTCGATAAAATGATACCCTTCAAGGAACTGAAGTGTCGCGGCAGTCACTTCAACGAGAGTATGATGTCCGGGCGGACTGATTCGGGACTTCCGTATTTTTAGATACATGAGCAGGCCGTAGAATGCCATAAGCAAGCCCGCACCCATTATTATCCATGGGAAAAAGGCGTGTTGCCATGTCTTCCGTGTCCGCATAAGAGTATCAGACACAGCTGCAAAGCCGAGGCCCCATCTGAAAATTGCAAGGTCTGTCCTCACCTTGGCCATATCATTTCTGTAACATGCCAGCCGGGTCCTCCACTGGGCCATGGTGTTTCTCCAGAAGGCAAGACCTGTCCTTTCGGTCCCCACAAGTTGTCCCGGACTTGCGTGAAGGAAATCAAGGACAAACCACTGTATGTCCTCACTGAGCGCTACGTGTATCTCGCAGGCTTCTGTTTTCAAATATTTCCTGATTTCCTCAAGCACAGCCGGATCCTTAGGATTATTTACCGCCACAGTCACGGCGTCCCCTGACTTTCCGACAGGGAACCACTGACTCAGAGACAGCCTCTCGCCATCCAGTCCTTCGAGGAGTTCCGGCGGTACGGGCAGGCGTTCGTCATATTCCAGGGAAGGGCAATGATAATAGTCTGACAACGCGTGAAGGAGCAAGCGTCTGGGGACCCGAAATTCTCTCAGCAGAACATTTTCAGCCTCAACACCCCGGGCAAAGGCGCTCTCTTCCGCTTGCCGGAGCTCTTCTGAGGTCAGCACCCCATATGAAATAAGAGGCGTGTACCTTCCAGTTTCAGGAAACCGGAATACAGGGGCATTGCCTGCATCAGAGAGCTCTTTTTCGTCAGACTTCATCATGAGTAAAGACCACTTTCCCCCATTCCGAGTTCGGTCTTCCGTAATCAGGCACAGCAATCTCCATATCGCCAAAGCAGTAAGGCATCTGTTTTCTCATAATTTCAGCAGGTACATGCCAGACAAATCCGTCGGCGATAAAAATAATACCGCATGCCATCAGAAAGATATTGCAGGTAGTCCAGATAACGCTGACTGCACCGAAATAGAGCTGCAGTCCCAGGCCGACAGAGAAAATGCTCATGCCGGTCCGTATGAAAGCCATGCCGGTCCTCGACCGCGCCATGACTGTCCTGAACCTGGCCATGACATTTCTCCTCTCGGCAAGGACAGTACGTTCAAGGGCGAGACCTGTTGTTGCCCAGATTCCAGGAAGGCATGCCTTTCTCAGCATTGAAGAGGCAGGCACATGGGGATTTTTACCTTTGCGGGAAGGTGGGAAGACAAAATCCCAGATGCTCTCACTGTCCGTCATTTTCTTTACAGCCTTAAGGCCTTCATTGCCGGCGTGACGTCCGGGGAAGTACCAGAAAAAACCTTCAAGCGCCATCGCGGCGCCTGTAAACAAAAGGAATGAATCGAATATTATCCATGGGCCGCCTGAAAACTGCTTCAAAAAGGCCATGCCGAGCCCGAAAAAAGCAGCTCCTGTCCTGGTAAAGGCAAGTCCTGTCCTGGCCCTTGCCATCTCTGTCCTGTAGCAGGCAAGCAGGGTCCTCTCTTCAGCGAAATCAGTCCTGTCACTCGCAAGGAAGCGCCTTCGCATCACAGGTGAAAGAGATGACCAGGAAGCACGGAGTTTCTCCGCTTCCGCTACCTTGGCCGAACGCGAAAATACCGGGTTGTCCCCCGGGTTAGATACCTGCAGTACTGTAGCGCCCCACGCTGGTTCAGGAGGTCTGCAGAAGACCTTGCCTTTTCCTCTTTTTCTGACAGGAATATACCAGAGAAGACCGTCGACAGTCATCACCATTCCCGAGCCGAAAAGGAGCACTTCTATTAGTGACAGATATCCTGTCCCGAATACCCTCAGAAGCAACAGGGATATCGTGATAAAGGAAACGCCGGTGCGTATGAAGGCGAGTCCGGTCCTGCCCTTTGCGAGGTCGGTCCTCTGGCATGCCATAAGGGACCGTCTGTCGGCAAAAAAAGTCCTCACCAGTGCCAGTGGCGTCCTTGCCCCGGCAGGAGGGAAACAGGGGTTTACGTCCTGGTTATGTTCTATGATCCTGATTATATCAGCGGGTAATGCAACGCGGAAGGTAATATTTCTGACATGCAGCATATCCTGTATTTCTTCGATGACCTGAGCATCTCCCGGCATATATGCAATCACCTCGGCACTGTCTACGGAAGCTGAAAGCGGCACCCAAAGGAGCCTTTTAAGTCTCTCCATATCGATCCTCTTCAGGAGAGGTCTTGACAGGACAATGCCCTCATCATACTCAACAAAAGGACATTCGTAATATCCGGCAAGAGAAAGCAGCACTTCATGTCTCGGCACACTGTTTTTTATCAGGACTTCTTCAGGCCAGTCACCGGAATTTTCAGACTCCCTGAGGACACTGTCGAGTTCTGCTTCGGCCAGAGCTCCCCGGTCTATAAGTCTCTGCAGTCTCTTTCGTTTAATCATGACTTGTTCCATTATTTTTATGTTACCTATTTTTGAATTAAACAGGATAAAAGTCAAGGTTCCGTAAGGGGAAGATCCCCTTACGGAACATTTTGTTTTGCTACCTGAAAAGAGAAGATGTGTCAGGCAGGGTTTATAAATATCACTTTACTACCAGTATCGGACAGGAAGCGTTCATGATGACCCTCTCTGTGGTGCTGCCGAGGATCGCCCTGTTGACTCCCCTCCAGCCATAGCTGCCCATAACGATCAGGTCATTTTTCATCCTGTTTGCTGTTTCAATGATTTTATCACCGGCATGGCCTTCTTCTATAGAGGTCGCCAGCGTGACTCCGTTGCTGGAAATGTCCTTTTTGGCCATCTCTATGATCCGCTCCGCTTCGCTGTAGAGACTTTTCCTGATTGAATCGGTTTTCATAAAACCTATCATCTCTTCATACCTGGGGATGACGTAGAGCGCGGTAATTTCAGCCCCCTCATCCTTTGCCAGGGAATATGCGTGAGAAAGCGCCTTTTTGCTGAACTCCGAACCATCGAAGGGCAGAAGTATGCTGCTGAATTCACCTGTGCATTGTGTGCAGGGCTTCTTGACCACAAGCACATCACATGAAGCCTGAGCGATCACTCCGGAGGTTACACTACCCATTATAAACCTTTTTATGCCCCTTCTGCCGTGGGTGCCCATCGCGATCAGATCAACGTCCTTTTCCTGAGCTGTGCCTGCGATCACTTCCGGAGGCTCGCCTTCAGAGACAAAAGACTCTACTTCAATCCCGAACTCCTTGCTGACCATCTCTTTGGCCTCTGAGATTATTTTTTTGCCTGCTTCCATACGCTTTTCGAGCTGCTCCGGCTTGTTTCCAAACTCCTCCTCATCGAAATAGACCGAATTGACAAGTATGATCTTGCCCCCGCGTCTTTTTACCCGGTTGGCGGATTCTGTAAGCGCGGCCCTGCTGTAGTCAGAGCCGTCATAAGCTACCAATATCCTGTTATACATGATTAATGCGCCCCTCCGCCCTTCCGAAATACCAGTCCGACCCCGAACCCTGCGCCGAGTGCCGCCAGGATGGACAGGATACCATAAACAGCCCCATTGTTCTTTGCCATACCGGCCAGTTTCTTAACTAAGCCGGCCTGCTCAACCTGCACCTTAGACTCTGCCTTTTCTACAATCTTATTGTTTTTTACCGCATAGACCGTCACGGTGTAAATACCGGGAACAGCCTGATAGGGCCATTCAAAAAGGGTATAATAGTTCTGTTTGCCGTTTTCCGTGGTAAAGGTTATGTTGCCTGAAGCCACTGAATAGAGCTTTGAATGCTCCTTGTATTTCACGAATTCATTAAACCATTTTGCCTTTTCTTCTTCATCTTTGACCGGCTTGAGTTCAACATGTTTTTCGAGCGCTTCAAGGCCGACTACGTACTTTGCCATCTCATCCTTGCTCAGGATATCATCGACCTTTTTTGAACTCGAAAGGAAATAGAGGGAAGGTACGTGTTCGAAATTGATCGTGCCGACGTTCATCCACAGTAATCCTCCGACCTTTCCTTTCTGTCTGAGCGCCTGGTGCTCTTCAGGAGCGCTTATCTTGATGATCAGGTCTGCATCAGGGTCTGATATGCCTCTGACGCTCACATTGCTGCCGTGATAGAAAAAGTCTACACTGATGTGGTCATGGTTCGCTATGGCAGTCAGCTCGGCGGAGGCCTGACCTGCGTATATGGTCAATCCAAAAATAATCATGAGGCTTAGGAAACAGTAATTTATCAACTTATGACTTATGACTTCCGCGCTTTCGCACTTCTGTACTGTTTTCATATTAATGTCCACCTCCCAGTCCGAGCAGCAGCGACGGGCTTAAGGTAAGATCAAAGACCATCTTTACAGTTACCAGAAGTACGATGCCTGCAAGGATGACCTTGAGTTGGTCTGCCTTGAGCCTTCTGCCAAAGACTGTGCCGACCTGGGCGCCTAAGGTTGAACCTAACAGAAGGAGTACTGCGAGGACAAAATCCACGCTGTGGTTCGTATAGGCCTGCAAAAAGGTGACCTCTATGCAGTTAAAGAGGATCTGAAAAAGACTGGTGCCGACAACAACATGCATCGGCATACGCAGGATATAGACCATTACAGGGACCATTAGAAAGCCTCCGCCTACGCCCATGACAGCAGCCAGGATCCCGACAAAGCCGCCGAAAATAATCGGCACGAGAACGGAATGTGTGACCCCTGATTTTTCAAAATGCGTCTGGAGAGGAAGGGCCTTGAGAAATTTCACCATCGCGTTGTCCTTAGCGGGCTTTGCGTCTTCGACTTTCTTTTTCTTCATGCTCTGAAGGCTTTCGAAAAACATATAGGCGCCGACAATCCCGAGCATCAGCACATAGGTTATTTTGATGACAAAGTCTGCGTTGCCCATGGCCTTGAGTACTTTTATACCCTGGACCCCGGCAAGACCGCCGACAAACCCGCCGACGAGCAGATAAAGCCCCATTTTGAAATCAACATTTCCGATTTTCCAGTGCGCGTAGGTCCCTGAAGTCGATGCAGCTACAATCTGGTTGGAATCTGTTGCCGCGGCGACAGTGGCCGGGATGCCCAGCATTATCAGAAGCGGTGTCATAAGAAAACCTCCGCCTACTCCGAAAAGTCCTGAGAGCAGTCCGACCGCCAGGCCCAACCCAACAGGGATTAAGACGTTAATACTTGTTAATGCTACCGGTAGATAAAGATACATCTGATGATTCCTCCTTGTTATATGAATATATTTATTTTCGGGTATGCCCTCGCATGCCCTTTCTTGTGCTCCATTGTTTCAGGCAACAGAGTTCTGTTTTGCCATGGTGACCACAGGTCGGGACGCTGTTTTTACGAGCTTGTTAAGGACCTTTGCGTTGACGTTCCCGTCATTTGTGACGCTCGGACTCAGAAGGACCATGTCGATTTTCGCGTTTTGTCTCAGGATATTTTTTATGGCCGAGATCGCATCAGTGGCCGCGGTGCTGAAATCAACGGCAATGCCTGACCTGGTGCACTTCTCCTTTATTGTCACGAGTTTTTTTTCGTAGTCTTCGTTTTGTTTTTTGTAGTCCTCGCTGATCATCTCCTTTGCGGTCTGATGTTCACCGGCCTCGGCAAAGGTGATGGCTGTCATCATATCGTCGATTTTTTCGAGGACTTTCCTTTTGTAGATCATCAGTATTTCGATGCCGTCGTTCATTGTCTTTGCGAGGTCCAGCGCGTACGACAGACCGTCTTCGAAATTCTCGTCGTGATATGTAACAAACAAAAGCTGGTTTCTCTTCATTATTCTTCTCCTTTGCTATGCTCCGACAACCAGGACCGGGCAGGGTGCCAGATCAATGACTTTTTCTATGATATTTTCTCCAAAGATCCTGCTGAACCAGCTCTTGCGTTCGCTCCCCATGACAATGAGGTCACAGTTTTCTTCCTCAGCCACTTCCACGATCTTTTCGCAGACCTTACCTTCCTCCAGACGGGTCTTTACCAGCATCTTTTCATTCTGCGCCATCTCCCTGATGGCTTTGATTTCACTTTGTGCTCCGCCGTTAAAGGCGTCGCCGATGTTCCTGATACCGGTAAGGTCTAAATCGCCCTGGTTCTCCGGAATCACCTTTACAACAGTTACCCAGCATTTTTCATCCTGAGCAAGCTTTAGCCCCTGGGTAAGGGCGTCTTTCGAACCGTTTACTGCTATTAGAATCTTTCTGTAACCTTTCACTTTGGCCTCCGTTTTAAGATTTCTATATCTCTAAAAGCAATCACAGTGCCATTTTGTAACATATTGATATTATTGAATAAAATTAATTAGTAAGGCTATTTTGATGTTTCAAAAATGAACAAACATGAACGCCCACAGGGGCCTGACGGACAGAATTTTATGGGAGTGAGAGGCTGGAAAACCCTTATATTCTTTGATCTTAAGGCTGGTTATGGCTCGTTTTTAAAGAGACAGATTGATGTTTGTATACGCTGGTAGTGTTTCAGTTTGGAACAAATAACCAGGCTGGGAATATATATCTGTTGATTTCTTGAAGAATAGAAAGGAAAACTCACTGTCAGTTGTTAAAAGTTCTTATGGGTTGACAATCTACATAGCAGGTGAACTTTATCTGCTATGTTACCCTTTGTAAAACAGCGTTCTGATGTATTCTGGAGGCGTGAGGATTTGAAGCTCAAATCCTCAATGATCTTTTCTATTTAGTGCTGCTCACGGGCACTCTTGTCACCAAAAGTTACACACCTGAAGGTATAACTTGACAAGACAAGTTTTTAGTGATAGGAATAAATCAAGAAGACTGAAAATCCCGATAAAGCCAAACCCTTCGTGAGAAGGGACAGAAAGCGGCGGGTCTTTAGATTTAATATGACTGAGCTGCCGAAGGTTTCAATGATGGCAGCTTGGCTTTTTTCGTTTGTAACGTCCGGTCCTTTGATTAAAGGAGAAAAATGTGTTTATCGGGGTAATGTACAGGGACGGTAAATACGACGTGGTTAAGGACTTTGCTCTTGATAAACTGATCCACTCCGAAAAGATTTTGAAGTTTTATCGTTCGGGCCATTGGGTGATTATAGGGCGCGATCCGGTCAGGGGAATGGGCGGCAGCGGTACTGGATATAAAAGAAGAAAATACGAAACTGACATGAGCCCATGAGACGTAAGCACTTTGTTATTTTAACCTGAATTGTCTTTGAGTATGAAAATAATATGGTAGGCTGACCGATAACCGCCCGTGTCCCATGCTCTTGTCGGAGGTATGGGCTTTTTTTTGTTGAGTGGAAACTGGGGAATATGAGAAAACCAAGAATTATAATTTTTGATGATGATACTATGATTTTAGAACTACTCAATGATTATTTTTCTTCGATGAATTTTGAGGTGAGATGCTTAAAGCAACCTATTCTTTGTCCACCCTGTGAAAATGCAAATCCGTGTGCTGATATTATCATCACCGATTTCCAAATGCCCCTACTAAATGGGATTGAACTGCTTAATCATCAAACCAGGCAGGGATGCACTATTAATATCAAAAATAAAGCTATGGTGTCGGGAACTTTACCTGAAGAACATATAGATAAAGTGAGTGAATTAGCTGGCACCTTTTTTGAGAAACCATTTTCTCTGCAAGAGATTGCTGCGTGGACTAAGGAGTGTATAAGTCGTGTTGATTTATCACAGCCTTTAGGTAACTATTATGTTTAAAGATGGGTAAGAAGCACTTTGAGATCAGCAAGGATGGCTTCATAACGGTTTATCCTGCCCTTAATGGACCACAGCACGGAGGGAGGGTTAGCAACATTGTGGCTGCTGTTTTCAGGTGGTTGAGGGATAGCAGAAGGCAATAAAAAAGTGGTGTTTGCCCCTTCCCTTGTCCAGCGGTTTGAATTTCTTCTGGCACTTCGCCTGAAACTTATTTCATCCAAGCAGTAAGTGCCTTCAGTCCAAACCTGGTTTGCCGAATTCGAGAAGAGCAAAACCACCACTATGGGTTCTTGCCTTCAATTTATTTATAGTCCTATTCTGCGGAGATGTCAAGAATTATCTGTGCAGGGAGTCTCCCCAATAAATTAATCCTAAAGAGTATTTGTGTTTACAGCTATTGTCAACGCATTTAGAGACTTGCAAATAATCTACTTTTCTTTTTTAACTTTTTTATAACATTCAGGACATATCCCATGAGTAAACTCAGCACTTGAATGCTCCGAAATATAGACTTCAATTGGTTTCCAATCACCTTTATCATCACGTATTTTTTTGCACCATGCACAAACGGGTAATAATCCACTTAATCTGTCGATTTCATTAAGTGCTTTTTGTAGTTCCAGAATTAGTTTGTCACGCTTCCAGCCTATCATCTTTAAAAGAATAGATGAATTTATGAGTTCTGAACCTTCCTCTTCCTTGACCTTTTGATAAAAATCACATTTTCCACAATTTTTTGTTTTTTTTGCAAAAGTTCCCTGAACCTCACCTTTGCAAAATGTACCTGCAATAATCCAACAAGCCCTTCCAGCTTTTTTACCACCGTGAATCCCTTCAAGTCTCTGCTCAGTTACTGCGGGACACACCCCCAACTCTTTAGCATTATTGCCCCCTGGCTCTCTACCGCATTTCTTATATTCCCAGCAATTCTCTTTCATCCTGATTTATTAAATGACTGAGTTGGTTATAGAACGCAATTGTCTGAAGTTTATGCATAATGACGGCGCAAGCCCCCCCCTGTGATGAGCTCCTTTTGATTTCAAAGTATGCCTTTTCTACCAGCTTGTCAACTTCAAAGTCGGATTATTATCTCATCCCATAACCAGCAATTTAGAGGGTTTGGTAATGAATAGATGCCGATCAATCTGTTATGATAACCCTGAAGGCAAGCCCCTCTAAATGTCCCCAACGTTTTGAAAAACTTGCTTTCGCTTCAAACGGGCAGGTCGTTCCCCAATCCCTCATGACCTGCCCGATCTTATTTTCATGATATTTTAGATGATATAATAAACTGATGGGCACGAAACATATTGAGGTCAACAAGGAAGGGTTTATAACTGTTTACAGGCGTCTTGATGAGCCACGTCATGGATGTCGATTTCAGGCATTGGTTGCTGGTGTGGTTAAGTGGTTGAGGCGGGGGCGTAAGGGTTGAAGGAAGGGGCAACAAGACAATAAAAAAGTGGTGTTTGCATCTTCCCTTGCCCAGCAGTTTGAACCTTTTGAGAACCTTCGCCTGAAACTTATTTCATCCAAGCTTTAAGTGTCTTCAGTCCAAACTTTTATTGCTAAGTTCGAGAAGAGCAAAACCACCACTTCATGAGCTTGCCTTCAATTTAGTTATAGTCCTGTTCTGGAGAAATGTCAAGAATAATTTCTTGCATCCTCGAAGTCTATACCTTTATTAATTATCCTTGTAATCTAACTGAAGAATATCTGCTGCCATTTGTCCAGGTGCATATCTTCCACTTAGCAGTTCACTTAGAACCATAGACATCATGGCTATTTGTTGAGACTCATTACCAGCATTCCCCACCCAATCTTCTACTATTTCCCTGGTAATATCCTTGTTTGCTATTTGCACTTTTCTCGTCAACTCATTATATAAGCTATCCAATATGGACATTTATTATCCTCCTTATGCTCTGCCCTTATTATAGCATGGATATGAGAGCTAGTCTTATCAAGACTTTGAAGAACTTCTTCATGCTAATACGATTACACAGGAAGCCTTGATTAACCCATTGGACAAGAAGGGGAGAATAACAAAGTGGGGGAAAAAGCATTACTTTTTTACATTAGTGTTTCTAACTCCGCTTGGTCTCCATGCAGGGGATATGACGCTTGGAGGTTCCAATGTTTTAAGATATGCTGCCCACGTGACGGTAAAATCACCAAACTTATCATTGATACTGTCAACCGCCTTTAGCATGGACTTTGCCTTTGCATCGTTATTGAATAAAGTCATTTGGTCTTCATCTTCCCGCATTAACTGAGAAATGCTGACACCAATCAGCCTGACCTTTTTAACGAGTTTTATCGAATCCAGGATATCTGTGGCATTGTGGTAAATCTCATGAGTGGAGTTGCTAGGAACCTGAAGCGTGGTCTGTTTTGTGAAGGTCTGGAAATCAGCATATCTTATGGTAAGGGTTATCTTCTTCCCGACAAAACCATATTTCCTTGCCCTTCTCCCGACCATCGAACTTAATTTCAGGAGTTCTGCCTTTATAGCTTCCCTGTCTGATATATCTTCTGGCAGTGTCATGCTATGTCCTATGGACTTCGGATCTTCTTCCTTAACAATAAGGGGCCTGTCACAACGACCCTGACCCATATGCTTCAATGTTTCCCCAATAATACCGAACTTATTCCTTAATAGGCCTGCAGGTGCTTTGCCCAGCTCACCACATGTCCTGATGCCTAATTGCTCAAGTCTTTCTGTAGTAGCTGATCCAATCCCCCAGAGTTCCTTGACAGGTAAGTCTTTCAGAAGGGCTCCAGTATCTTCAGGCTTAACCCATTTAAGACCATCGGGCTTTGCGATGTCGCTGGCTAGTTTTGCCATAAGGATATTGGGTGCGATCCCGACAGTACAATTGATTCCGAACTGATCTTTTGCTTCTTTCTTTATAGAGGTTCCTATTGCCTCTGGACCACCGAAGAGGTGATGGGTTGTCGTTACGTCAAGGAAGGCTTCATCTATTGAGTAAACCTCAATATCTGGCGTGTACCTGTTGTAGATTACTTGAAGCTCCTGACAGGTATAGGTATATTTTTCGTTATCGCCAACCACTAGAATGAGGTTAGGGCAGAGTTTTTTTGCCTCATAGATATTCATCCCTGTCTTTACACCGTATTTCCTTGCCTCATAGGAACGGGTGGTGACGACTGTTCTGCCTCCAGAGCCAATGACCGCTATGGGTTTGCCTCTGAGTTTGGGATTAGCCTGTTGCTCCACAGAGGCAAAATAGGCATCCATGTCTATGCATATGATTATTTTGGACATCATTAGGTCTCAAGGGACTCAATTCGCCAGAGCAAAGAGATAGAATCAAACGTCAGTTCAAAGAGAGTGCTGCCATCTGTTACGGAAAAGTGATGTAAGTCTTTCTGCCCTTCCTTTGTCTTCCAGGCGTAGGTCACTTCTTTTATCTCAATTGTTCTGCCATTCCATGTGAAGCTGATGGGTTTGATGCGGTAGGGCATACCAAAGGAAACCAAAACAGTTATATCCTCACCGATCTGCATTATGTTTTCTTAATAAAGCCCTTCACTGTCAAATTCATAAAATAAATGCCGTTAATTTAGTATACAACAAACTATTTCCAGAAAGTATTGAGATGCCCGAACATCACTGCGGAAGACAAATATGAGCATACATGAGAATCGCAAGCCTTTGGGGTGGATGGTTTCGGGAGCATATTGAAAATCCTGTTAAATCCGCTATAATGGGTCTAAAGGATAACAAGAGTACGCTATTACTAATAACAATGGGGCTTCCTTGTCCCAGGTGCAAGTTGTCTTAGACCAAAAAAGACCCACGTATGGCAGCACGGTATGCCCATCTCTTTCCAGAGAACAGAGATGTGGTAGACAGGATTGATAATGAAGTAACAGCAGGTATTCTACTGGGTGTAGGGGAAACGGGAAATTCTATTACCCGACTACTACCCAAAGAGAAAAAAGAAAAGGGGGCACTTTCGTAACCCCCTGAATTTGTTGGCGTCCCCAGCGGGATTCGAACCCGCGTTACCGACTTTGACAAGGATTTTATAATGTTTGGGTTATATAACAAAAACTCTAATTCGTTATCATACCAAAATGCGTGAATGGCGGGGCCTGGCTTTGATTATTTGCTTTTGCTGCGACGGTGGGCTGGGGCAATGGAAGATTAAAGTCTGTGAATGGTGAATAGTAAAAAGTTCTAAAGCTCGGAAGTCGCAACAGAATCAAAGCGCCATCGCGCCGAATGCCACAGTCCAGAAGTCGTAATAAAATCACATAACATTCAATGGATAGCGAGCGATATCCATTTGTCGGAGGGAGTCTTCAATTCGCCTTACGCTGCAAAATCGAGTGTTACTTTGCGTCCGAGGCGGGCCTCAAGTGAAACGAGCATTTCGAGGCTGAACTTGTCCCACTTCCCGCGCATAAGATCAGACACCCGCGATTGTGTAATGCCAAGGCGTTTCGCAGCCTCTGTCTGGGACATTCCGCTTGAACGAATAAAGTCCCGCAGATCATTCATGAGCTTGGCGCGCATCTGGAGAACAACAGCCTCACCGGCATCGAACCCCAGATCGGCAAAAACATTTCCACTGGATTTTGTGATTTTTTCCTTCATAATTTAACCTCCTATCAGCTTGTACCGGCGTGCAGCCAGTTCTATATCTTCACGCCTGGTTTTCCTGGTCTTTTTCTGAAAAGCGTGCAGAACATAAACCGCATCAGCCAATTTTGCGATATAGATAATACGCCATTCACCAAGCACATGAATGCGTATTTCCCGTACTCCTTGAGCAATAGTATTCATGGGCTTCCAATCTGACGGATCAAGCCCGCGCTGAACAGCATCCAACTCGAAACCTGCATGTCGTCTGGCCTCGGAAGGGAAATTGCGCAGATCATCAAGACTTGAGCCGACAAATTTCAAAGGCTTCATGGTCAATTATATAAATACTTATATAATTTGACAAGAAAAATCTCGTTTATGCGTTTTTCAGTATGAGGAAATTTTGTTATAGGTGCTTGAGCTTATAACTATTGCAGGGCGCTTCTTGATGGTGCTTTGATTACTAAAAGGAAAAGGAACAAGACAACATCAAACAAGCAGGGGAAAAGAAAAGGGGTCACTCTCGTAACCCCTTGAATTTGTTGGCGTCCCCAGCGGGATTCGAACCCGCGTTACCGCCTTGAAAGGGTGTAATTTACGGGCTTACGAGTGCTTGAAAATACCGAAAAATGCCTTATGAGACGATGAGTTACAGCTTTGATATATTTGTACATAACACTATGGTTTTTGACCGATTTTGATGCATTATTTTCACGTTTTTTTCACGCTGACGGTCGAGGTGGCTGTGCTATATTCGAAGTGCAATAGTTTATGAAAAAAATGAATATGTACGTGCTGGATATACGATCAGGCCTTCCTTGCCTCCAGTTTTATGACAACCTTTGCATCAAGCGCGTCAGCGATCTTCTTCAGTGTCGAAAGCTTGGGCAGTCCGTGGGTCAGCCCTTCGATCCGGGATATTGTCGACTGGGGCATTCCGGCCTTTTTAGCAACTTGCTCCTGGGTCATCTTTTTCCTTTGGCGCTGTTCTATGATGCTCTTTGCCAACTCGTATTCAGGAAGGAGCTTTTCATACTCCTTCCTGACGTTTTTGTTCTTTAGAAGTTCTTTTACGTGTTCCTCGTAAGTATTCTTTTTCATATTACACCTCTCTCGAAAGGTAATCCTTCATCCTTTCTTCGGCTGTTTCAATCTCCCTTTGCGGGGTCTTGTCCGCCTTCTTTGTAAATCCGTGCAGGAGTACTAATTTTTTTCCCTTATGGGTGAAGTAGAGTATCCTGCTGATTCCCGTCTTGTCCTTGATCCGTATCTCAAACAGCTTCTTGCGACCGGTAAGCTGTTTCACATACGGCTCCCTTACCAGAACCCCGTATTCCGTGAGCAGCCTGGTAATGAAGATATACTTTGCCTGGCCTTCAGGCGAAAGACCATCGACAAATTCCCTGACAGGGCATCTACCGTCAGTCGTTTCATAGTATTCGATGGCCCACTGCATGTTTTATTATATAGCACTGATGCTATAAAGGCAATAAGCGATATTAGTAGTCCATGGCACGGATCGCCGGCTGGACAAAGGTTAATGTTTCAGTTAACATTTCACGATGACGCGAAAGAGTCTTATGAAATATTTTCCGGATAGGAAGAAGAGGATGAGACATTTGCCGAAGGATATAACGATGGGGTATGCACAGCCCATGCTCTTGTAAAACGCTGGAAGTGAAAATAGCTGAGAACCGTTCTGAAATCGCTGCATAGTTTTGGATTGCCTCAAGGGGGGAAAAATGAAAAAGCAATTTGACGAGGTGTATCAGTTTAAGGTAGAGCTGCAAGAGGTTAAACCACCTGTATGGAGACGAATACATGTGCCTGCGTCATATACTTTCTGGGATTTGCACGTTGCCATTCAGGATGTTATGGGGTGGACCGATTCACACCTGCACGAGTTTGTGATCAAGAATCCGAAGACCAGGCGCGAGATAAATATTGGAATCCCCGACGAGGACTGTACATATAAAGTCCACGAGGGTTGGAAGAAAAAAATATCTGACTTCTTCACTCCGGCAAGGGCAACAGCAAAATATTCGTATGATTTCGGTAACAACTGGGTGCATATCGTTTCGCTGGAGGAGATACTGCCCCGGCAAAAGGGCATGAAATATCCTTTGTGTGTGAATGGTGAGCGCGCCTGTCCTCCGGAGGACTGCGGCGGGCCCCATGGATATGATGATTTTCTCGCCATCATCATGGAGCCAGGTCATGAGGAGCATGATTCAATGCTTGAGTGGGCAGGGGGTGAATTCCATCCCGAGCATTTCGACTGCGCAGAGGTGGTATTTGACGATCCGGCTGAAAGGCTGGAAAACCTTGACGCGGATTTCTAAGGTATCGCCCGGCAATCATATCCCGGAATTTATTGAGAGAGCTTGCATGAAGCACCCGCGAGTCATCAGGGTTGAGCTAAGAAGATTGGAATGGATTTTGATGAGATAATCAGCATTCTCAATGGGCTATTAATTGATGAAGATCCTGCTACTTTCAACAGTTCGTGGATACTAAAATATGCTCCGCAGTGCTATCGGTTCATTCAGAAGAATGTGAGAACAGTCGCCGGCCGAATAGATTGGGACACGGTTACATTTGCCCTCGAAAGGAAGTTTCAACGACGCTGGAAACCAATACGAAAGCCAAACAGTAGATCACCTTATGAGGATTTATCCGAAGTGAATGCAGTTCTTGATAAATACCCGGACAAACTCTACGTCTTTCTCGCTCCTTCCGATCGAAACGATAGACGAATACGAAACATTATCAGTATTTCCCTCGTTCGCCTCGCTCAGTATGGAAATCTGCTTGCAAAGCAGGAGGCCATGAAACTTGTTCGATATACTGTTGATGATTGGATCGGGCGTTATCGCTTCATGTCCCGCTGGGAAGGCTATGACGAAAAGATTCAACAATGCCTCGAAAGATGCATACGGTGTTATCGCTACACAGGATCGTTTTTCAGTTATGTATTTCGAACTCTCCAATATGCGGGAAGAGGCCTAAAACCGCTCTACGCATTTTCGTTGCAAGACCCGGTCGCTATTGGTTCGGAGAAATGCAGGATTGATAATGTCTATAAGGATATTGAGACGAATGAGATCCGTATCCATAAGGGAGCTAAGAATAGTGCTCTAGGGTTTTGGAACTGGTAGTTCTTCCTTCGTGTTCTCTATTACCGTCATGCTACTATCTGGTTCGATATTTTGGTTCACCAGGTGAGGAGATTCACGTTTTCTTCACTTACGGATATAGAGTGCGTCGGCATCCAGGCTGGATATAAAGATTAGAAATGACTCGTAGAATTTCTCGTCGATAATATTGTGATTTTTTTAAAGTTAGATACCGCCGCGAAAAAGGCGGTAAGAGAAAAACAAAAGGGGTCACTTTCGTAACCCCTTGAATTTGTTGGCGTCCCCAGCGGGATTCGAACCCGCGTTACCGCCTTGAAAGGGACTTGAAAACACAATTTGAAGAGTGGCATCTGATAACGGTTTGGGCATAACTCATTGAAGTTAATTAACTTTTTGGTTGCCGACTTTTCTACCCTTTGCTGTATTTTCTGTGCTTTAAGATATTTTCTACTACAATTTTACGACAGTTGAACAATATGGGCTGTTTAACTCCCCTTGAAAACACACTTGCCCCATAACCCTCGTCTCCCCTCCCGATTTTCCCTCAGAGAACCTATGGATCACTCCTGGAGGCAAAATAATCAGATGACCAGGCTTCCACCTGTATTTCCCGATAGTATTTATTAATAAATGCCTTTGGAGGATAACAACATGAAGAATTCAGATCATTTGAGTAACAAAGAAAAAGCTTTGATATATGCCAAATTGTGTGATGCCTTTAATGACAACACAAAACTACAGGAGTCAATCAAGTGGCTGAATGAGGTCTACTATCAATTGGACAGGATGAGGGATACCATTGATAGGGAAATTGATTGGAATGCTATAAAAGGGGAAGAGTGTTAGCCGGAGAGGTAATGGTATATGTATCCGAATCCACATTTCTGTATCCTCATACAGAATCCCCTGTAGAATAGTCCCAAAAACCCTCAGACACCTCTATAGACAGGTAAGCCATGCTGTGCTGCCTGTCCGGTGTGCAAGTGGCTCCTTGGCGATTTGGTCTGAATGGTCGAGAAGCGGGGCGGTGGGATCAGGGAACACGGTTATAAATATTGTGGCTGGCATCCTAATAATAGATTAGCAAATTCCTTTGGCGGCATCCTGTTTACAAATGAGAAGACCCTGTACTCTTTCCGGCTCCCGAAATCTGGATTGAGATGAAAGAGACAAACTCAGAAAATCAACCAAATTGAAACCTATGAGAACTTTTCTTCATCTATCCTTAATGCCTGAATTCAGGAACTGTGTCAAAAAATGGGGAAAAGAGTTGCAAATAACACAGAAATTTCTACCCACTCAATAAAATAATGCTGTTCATTCTGGAGATTAACTTGATGTAACCCCTCAATTTCTAATGCAATTCAACTTGCCTTGACCTTTGCGATTTGTCTTTAAGCGGAGGCTTGTTCATTGGCATATATTTTGCTCTAATTACTACAGAGGCAAAACAATATGGACATCACTACAATGAGAATGCTGGTCTCTATCCTGAAGGAGTCGCAACTGTATATGACTATGACCCATGAGGAAAGGATCGCTCTTTTGTTTAGATTGTTAAAGGAGTACCCTTCTCTTGTCAATACGCTAAACTAAAGCCCAATGATGATAAGCTGAGAGCTTTGTAACGTGTTTATTTTAAGATTGCCTCAATATCAGATTTAAGTTCTTCAGGTGAAATTATTCCAATATGCCGTTTAAAAATCCTTCCATTTTTAGCAATAAATACTGTCGTTGGTAATCCTCTTACTCCGAACATTTTTGCTATGTCTTTATCCCTCCCAACTGGGAAGGTAATTTTGTAGGTCTCCACAAACTTCTTGATATCTTCATCGTTGCTCATCACAAAAACGCCAAGAAAAAATACCCCTTTATCCTTATAGATTAGATAAGCATTCTGAAGGTCTGGAGCCTCATCCTTGCACTGCTGTCACCAGGGAGAGGCGACATTAATGACCATCGGCATTCCTTTTAGTGTTTCAGAATCAATGGTCTTTCCATCAAGGGTTTGCTGCGTAAATCCCCCGATAGTAGAATTATTTGAACAATTCATGGTTGCAAAGGACATTACACAAAATATGGTCACAACTCGTATTGTTCTGATTATTTTCATAATAATTCTCACCTCCTCAATAATAGAATGAATTTTGTGTATGAATTTGAGCTTAACAGAACTCCCTGTTAATCAGCCCCTGCTGCAAACCTCACCCCCATTTCAAATGCCTTCTGGCAATCCAGAGGGAATACTTCTTCATGCCTTTTCTTTTTCTTCACAGGATCAAAACGGGTTGACAGCACCTTTGAATAATCATCAAACTGATAAGTATCAAAGCTGCACATATACTCAGAAGCCCCATATATCCTCTTGAGTATCATTTCATGAAGGTTGAAGTGTTGGATGTAGCCAATTTCCTGCATCATCTTCTCCGTGAACACCCATTGTATAGATAAACCCTGACTTAATCTTCCTGGGGAACAGTGATTGCGGAGGATCAGTATATGTTGAATAAGGAAACAGTAAACGCTCCATAAATGATTTCATCTCTCCAGAAACAGTTCCAAAATAGATAGGGGAACCCAAGATGATGGCATCGGCTTTTTCAATTTTCCTGAATATTGGTGTAAGGTCATCCTTGACTGCACACCTGCCATAACTTTTCCCACCTATGGTCTTACAGGCAAAACAGCTTATGCATCCTTTAAAGTTTAGATCATACAGATGGATGAGTTCTGTTTTGGCTCCCTGTGAGGCAGCTCCTTCAAGAGCCTTCTTCAAGCAATGTTGCCGTGTTCCATTTTTTCCTTGGACTTCCATTGAATGCCATAATTTTCATTGTTGTGTCTCCTGCTTCAATATATTTATGTGCTAATCCGATTATAACAAATCCCCTTCCATCACATTCCTGCCACTGGGTAAAACCTCTGTCTTGTTCACTACTTTTTAAGCCTTATAAATCACCAAAAATTACCCCAAAAAAGCAAGTATAAAAAAGCCCTAACCTATTTATTTTTAATGATATTTTGGCATTTTAATGGTATAATAAAACACATAAAAAAGGGGGTCGAAATGGCGATAGAAACATCAACTATAGAGAGTGAAGATGACTTCGAAAATGAACGTTATTTTGTACCACCGCCTTCCAAAAGATTAATAGTAAAACGTGACGGAAGTAGCATTACAAGGCGGATTCCTAAACCCGTTGTTCTGATTGATACCCGTGAGCAGTATCCCTTCGATTTTGACCGCTTCCCTAACTGGATAGCCTCTCAGAAAAAAAAGAAACTCAATGTAGGGGATTATAGCGTAGAGGGTATGGAGGATATCCTTACCATAGAACGTAAGTCTTTGAGTGACCTGATAACCACCCTGATGCAGCAAAGACCGAGATTCTTTAAGCAGTGTGAAAAGATGACCAAGTATCAATGGAGAGCTTTATTTGTTGAAGCAAGCTATGAGGATATTAAGTCACCCTATGGTGAATATACTATGGCTCACCCCAATGCCGTATCAGGGACACTTGATGCTTTAGAAGCTAAATTCGGGATACCAGTAGTCTATACTTCTCAGCATCAGGAGTTAGCAGAGGAGAAGGCTGCAAGTTGGCTGTCCAAGCATTTTACCTATTGGTATCTTGGAGTCGAATGGTATGGGAAGGGTGTTGCAGGAAGGGGATTTGTGAGGTTATTCCATAATTTGTATCACATCATATTGTTTGAAAAGGAGGCAATATAATTTATGGCGACATTTCTATTGACACATAATCCAAATCGCTGGGAATGGGAAGATTTACAAGATGGTATTGAGCAAATTGAATCTTCTGGATGGTTTCATAGTAGCTGGAGTTGCGGGAACTCTAAACAAATTCATAAAGGTGATCGTGTATACCTTATTCGATTAGGAAAAGAGCCAAAAGGAATATTCGCATCTGGATGGGCAATCTCTGACTGGTATGAAGAACCCCATTGGGATGAATCAAAGGAAGCCGAAGGCAAAACTGCTTTATTTGTTGATGTGCTTTTTAATGCTCTTTTAAATCCAGACAAAGAAGACATCTTACCTAGAAAAGAACTCGATAATGGCATCTTCAAACAAATGCACTGGTCTAGTCAGGCATCAGGAATTTTGATACCAGACGAGATTGTAAAAGAACTTGACAAGATTTGGTATAACCTTCTCAAACAGAAAAAGAAGCACAAGAACTTTTTCGCACAGCCAAATTATGACCATTTAACGGAAGAGATTGAGGGATCACTGAAGTTTTTTGAAGGGGCAGGTAAAAAAATTGACGTTACTGTTTATGAACGTAATGTAAATGCTCGAAGGAAATGCGTAGAACACTACGGATTTGATTGTAGCATTTGTGGTTTTAGTTTTGAAAAAGCCTATGGCATATTTGGGAAAAACTATATTCATGTCCATCATATTAAACCGATAGCTGAGATAGGAAGAGAATACGAACTAGACCCGATTGAAGACTTGCGACCAGTCTGTCCAAATTGCCATGCAATGCTACATAGCTCAAACCCTCCATTGTCGATCAGCCGAATGAAAAAAATGATTAAAGACAAACTGTGAAATAAAAAGGTGAAGGGAACTGATGAGATATCATGAACTCAGATAAGTATGCATGGGGTAAACTCAATAAACTTCAGCTTGGCAAATATGCCGAATATTATGTCAAAATGGAATTCACCCTTTATGGCTTGGACGTTTACACAACAGAAGTAGATGATAAGGGTATTGATTTTGTAGTAAAGAACGCTTCAAATAAATATTTCAGCATCCAAGTCAAATCAATGAGACTGGGGAAAAATAACTATGTTTTTGTTCCAAAGCATTTATGGGAGCATAAACTACCTGATAACCTTTTCATTGCACTCGTAAGCTTTACGGAACTACAATTGCCAGAAATATACTTAATCCCTGTCTCGGTATGGAATAAACCCAACAAATTATTTACGAGCAACGACTATGGTGAAGGCAAGAAAAGTAAACCTGAATGGGGAATAAGCTTAACCAAGGCAAATTTGGAACTCCTTCAGGATTATACCTGTGAACGAGTAATATCAGGTTATTTTTTATGACTCCTTCTCCTATGAACAGCGTCTCCTTAGATGAGAATGGAAATACAGGAAACAATCTTCTTGATGTTAATCAGCCTGTGTTTGCTTTCGTGGGAATCGGACGGGACTAACATGGCAAAGAGTTTCATCAGTAAATCACAGTTCCTGAACGGGTTACAGTGTCACAAGGCTCTTTACCTACTGAAGAATCACCCTGAGTATTTGGAGGAGACTTCCGAATCAACATTGGCATTGTTCGAAAGTGGCAAAGAAGTCGGACTGCTTGCACGAAAACTGTTCCCAGGTGGAGTAGAGATACTTTTTGATGGTGTGCCAATTTCAGAACAGCTTAAGCAGACAGCTTCAGCAGATAAAGAAGGGAGCAAAGGTTCTCTATGAACCTGCTTTCAGCCACAATGGACTGTTCATGAAAGCGGATATCCTGAGAAAGAGCACAAGCGGATGGGAACTATATGAAGTAAAAAGCTCAACACAACAGAAGGAATTCAATCTGGAGGACATTGCCTTCCAAAAACATGTACTGACTGAATCAGGTATTCCTGTCTCCAAAACATTCCTGATTCATATAAACAATGAATATGTGAGAAACGGTGATATAGAACCCGAAAAGCTCTTTTCGATTGTAGACTTGACTGAAGCGGTTGAGGCACGACAGGCAATTCATCAGTCAGGAAATAGAAAAGCAGAGGCAGGTACTGTCATCACCTCTTCCGAATATAGATATCGGAGAGTATTGTTCGTCTCCATACGAATGCGGTTTTATGAATCACTGCTGGAAACATATACCGGAGGATTCAGTCTTTTCCTTAAAGGGAAGAGGTATAAAGAAGTTCGATTTGTACAGGCAGGGCATTATCCATTTGAAGGATGTTCCAATGGCATCCTTGCCAGTTCACGGGCAGACACAGATAGACTGCCAGATGGGGAAGAAAACCATCATAAACAAAAAGGCACTTAGGGCAGCATTAGATACCCTGTGGTATCCTCTTTGTTTTCTTGATTTTGAGACTATAGCCCTTCCTATACCCCCCAGTTGACGGTACGAGACCATACCAGAAGATACCCTTTCAGTATTCACTTCACCGAATTGATAGTGAAAGGGCTGACCCAATACATTTTGAATTTCTATCATCCATCATTGACCAGAGGGAAGAACTACTCAAAACTCTTCTTGCATCTATACCTGACGATGCCTGTGTGCTTACTTACAACATGTCTTTTGAGAAAAGTGTATTGAATAGTCTCAAGCTATGGTTCCCCAAATATGCAGAGAAGATTGACAGGGTTATAGCCAACATTCGAGACCTGATGATACCGTTCAAAAACTATGAATACTATTCATGGCAGATGCAGGGTTCTTATTCCATCAAAGCTGTCCTTCCATGTCTCGTACCGGAACTGGACTATGCGGAGTTGGAAGTCAGTAATGGTGACATGGCTATGCTTGCCTTTAAAAAGATGTGTGATACTGATGACCCCATTGAACAAGAAAAGATTCGAAAGGCTCTTCTTAAATACTGTGAGCTTGACACCCTGGCTATGGTCAAGATAGTAGATAACTTGATTGCTCTTTGTCAGGCTTAAATTATGTCACCCTCAGTACGTGGGGGGTAAGCTGCTATCGGGGATGCAAGCATGGGGAACTTATAGCGTACCTATTCTCCTTTATAATGAGCTATAATCTGTTGCAAATATTAGATTTTCAGGGTGTTGGGTATTCTGTATGAATAGCACAAGGACAATAAAGATATACTTTGAACAATATCAAGAGTTTGAACCCAATAACATCAAATCCTTGATGGGCGTTTGTGGTCTATATTTCATTTTTTTGAAGAAGACTGAGATACCTTATCCATTCAAAAAATCAAAACTAATTTATATCGGAATGAGCGAAAAGAAGACAAATAGTATCGGCAAAAGACTTTCAGGTCATTATGACGGAACATCAGGCAATGAAGGATTGTTCAACTACCGCAAAACCGAAGGTCTTTACTTTACGAATCTCAATTTTGAAATGCTAAAGAAAATATGGACTCATCGCATAGAAGATTTGGAGAGCTATTTCATTCTCGATTTCTTGAGGGAGTACGGAGTCTATCCTCTCTGTAACAATAAGAGTGGTTTTGAAATAAAGAGATTAGATGTTCCTGTGACTTTGACGATTGACTGGGGGTATTTTGAAAAGGAGGGGGCATTATGAAAGAACAAATCAAGAGTGGTAAAGAATTATTGGATGATTTTTTCGGGGAGCTTGCCCATATCGAAGGTGTTGACTCAGAGGTGGCTGCGTCTGTTTCGCAATTATATCGAGACGGGAAATTGACTAACGTAAATATCACGAATGAATTGCAGCGACTTCGTGAGGTGAAGATAAATGATAAAAATAAATAGCTGCAATATTCATGGATTCAGGGGAATTCGCAAATCCTTATCTCTTCCGATTGACTCAAATAAATCACTGCTGATTTACGGTGACAACGGAACTGGGAAGAGTTCTATTTCAGACACTATGGAGTGGTTTTATTTCGACAAGGTTGAGCACCTTTCAAGCGAGGAAATAGGAAGAAAGGGTGTAGATGCACTAAGAAATAAATTCTTAGCTGACGCTGAAGAAGCTTTTGTTGAAATTAATTACACAGATTCCAACCTAAATGCCACGAAGAAGCTATCTATAAAAAATTCTAAGCTGCAAAGTACCTGTACGAATTCGTCCCTTGCTTTCAAGAACTACTTAGACGCTTCGTCAAAAGAGAATTTGATTCTACGATATAGGGATTTAATTACCTTTATCCTTTATACGAAAAAGGATAAACTGGATGCTTTGTCTCACATAATCGGCTACTCGGATGTTGTGAAGACCAGAGATACTTTGAAAAAAGCTGCCAATGCCTTAAAGACAGAAATTAAAAATAAAGCTTACGAGAGTCGGGTAAACCAGAAGCAAGCTCTAATCATCGGGCAAGTAAATCAGCCAATCCAAACCGATGAACAATATTATCAAGCCATAGCTGACTTAATAAAACCATTAGCCCTTTCTATTGAGGTAAAGGATGATAACAGTATTGATTCAATATTGAAGCTCATTGCAACCCCGAAGAACGAAACTGCAACACTGCAAGTTTCATATGCAAAAGCGATAGGAAAATTACAGACTCTGGAAAGTGAGATTGACAGAATCCGTGCTTCATATGAGAGCTATTATTATAAATATCAATTGCTTTTGAAAGACTTTGAGAAGTTCAATAAAATCAGTCTTGAAAAATTACTTTCTGAAGGCTTATTAATTCTCGAAAGAACGTCTACTCAAGATGACAAATGCCCTCTCTGCTTACAACCCAAAAGTAGAGAAGACTTAATTAGAGAATTGAGAGCAAGGATTGCGGAACTGTCTGCTTTCAAGAAAGAGAAAGAAGAACTGACTGAATCAAAAAACCATGCACAGTCGCAAATACAAAGTGGTAGCATCGAATTAAAGTCACTTATTGGTGAGAAGTGCATGTCGCTGACGGAGAATGAAGAGGCTAAAGGACTTATTGAGGAAGTGACCTCACGCCTTGCAGTTGCTTCGGAGCACATTAAGTCTGCTTCGCTCGACAAGCAGACCGCAATGAGAGAACCCTCTGAGTTATTCAAGATTGAGATAGAAAAGATAACGAAAATAGTAACTGAGTTGACTTGCAAAATGAATAAGATACTTGATGAAAACAAAGTAGACATTAAATTTTCAATTCATGCAAAGATTAACTCGATTAAAGATACTTACTCTGAAATTAAAACCTTGAGAAATGAGCAGACCATTTTAAAAGAGCAGCAGCAGAGTCTCGATACAATTTACAGGGAGTTTGTTGTAAGACAAAAAGTAGCTTTCGAATCCTTTCTGAGAGCCATATCCGCTGACATTAACAAATTCTATCTTTTCATGAACGAAGGGGAGAGGGTTGATGAAATAGAGCTTGTTCCCTTGGAGGAAAATGAAGAGTTCGCAGGTATTACTTTCCAGTTCAAGTTTCATGGAGATGTTGTCTCGCCTCCAAATAAGTATTTGAGTGAATCCCACCTGAATTGTTTGGGCATAAGCTTATTCCTGTCAGCCGTATTGGCTTTTAACAAAATTAATAAGTTTTTCATCATGGATGACGTTATTTCAAGCTTCGACCGGCATCACCGAATACGCTTTGCTAATCTTTTGTCGGAACAGTTTTCGGATTATCAAGTTTTATTGTTTACCCATGAGAAGAATTGGTTTGACTATGTTGCTAACATGGTTAAGGGTAAGAACTGGGCGATAAAAAGAATGTGCTGTGATTACGAGGAAGGATCTTTCTTGGATGTGCCTCTCGGTGGTCTTAAGGAGCGTATAGAACAGAAATTCCGCAATGGTGATTCCTCTGAATTGGGAAATATGATTCGCAGATATTTAGAGTATATGCTTAAAGAAGTGTGCCTGAATCTCGAAGTAAAAGTCCCTTTCCGTTACAACGAAAACAATGAAAGAAGAATGGCTCCCGAATTATTAGCTGATTTGAGAGGATA
Source organism: uncultured Nitrospira sp. (assembly GCA_963801505.1). Lineage (GTDB taxonomy): Bacteria > Nitrospirota > Thermodesulfovibrionia > Thermodesulfovibrionales > UBA6898 > JAOUFP01. Next base: position 3,647 of record CAWDEY010000021.1, on the reverse strand, counting down.
TTTGAAGCGGATAAGAAATGACGTGAATGCTAAAGATAATTTAGATAGGTTAAGTAGCTCAACTTTTCTGGGCAATGTCGCATCTCATGACAGCGATTTTTCTGAGAGTATTTCAGATTTGAAGCCTTTTTATGAAGATGTGCTGTCTTTGGAGAAATGCTTTCTTTGTGGAAGCTGTGGGAAATTGGTTTCATCCAAACACTATGACACTGTAGAGAAAAAGATGAGGTGTTCATGTGGGACGCTCAAATATTCATGGGATAAATAGGTAATATAATTAAATGCCACGCTTAGATTGGATAGGTAGGAAAGCAGTAGAGAATCATCATAATGAGGTGCCGTTCAGGTTGCTCAAATGTGACCCTGAACTTTCAGTGGGAGACCCCGATAGCGGGAATCTACTTATTGAGGGTGACAATCTTGAAGCGTTGAAAGCTCTCCTTCCATATTATATTGGAGAGGTGAAATGCATATATATAGACCCTCCTTACAATACCGGCAATGAGAATTGGGCGTATAACGATAATGTAAACAGCCCTGAAATCAGCAAGTGGTTAGGGCAGACAGTAGGCAAAGAAGCCGAAGACTTGTCACGCCATGACAAGTGGCTTTGCATGATGTATCCCCGCCTTCGGCTACTTCACAGATTTTTAAAGGAGGACGGGGCAATTTTCGTCAGCATTGACGATAATGAGGTGAACCATCTCAGAGATATACTTGATGAGATATTTGGGAGAAGAAATTTTATCACAACAGTTATTTGGCAAAAGGTGTATTCTCCCAAAAATAGTGCAAGGCATTTCTCTGAAGACCATGATTATATTGTTGTATATGCAAAAAATGCAGATATATGGAGACCTAATCTTATATCAAGGTCAGCAAAACAGGACAAAGCTTATAAAAACCCTGACAGTGACCCACGTGGACTTTGGAAAACAAGCGACCTTTCAGCAAGAAATCCCTATAGCCTTGGCACATATTCAATCACCTGCCCATCAGGTAGAGTAATAGATGCTCCACCAAAAGGAGCTTATTGGAGATATTCTAAAGACAAGTTTGAAGAACTTGATAAGGACAACAGAATATGGTGGGGAAAGAGTGGTGATTCTATCCCTCAAATTAAGCGATTTTTATCAGAAGTGAAACAAGGCATAGTTCCACAAACATTATGGAAATATGAAGATGTGGGGCATACACAAGAAGCAAAGCAGGAACTTGTGAGTACGGTTGAGTTTGCCGATTCTGCATCAGTATTTATCACGCCAAAACCCATTAGGCTACTCAAAAGAATTCTTGAAGTTGCATCAGATGAAGATTCTATTATCATGGATTCTTTTGCTGGAAGCGGGACTACGGGGGTTGCTAGTCTTGTAATGAATGCTGAAACCAAATCAAGACGAAAATTTATCCTTATTGAAATAGATAAGGCTATTGCGGTGGATACAACATCTAAACGTCTGAAGGCTGTTGTTAAAGGGTATACGGCAACAAAAACAGGGGGCAAGTCAGAAGAGATTGCGGGAACAGGTGGTGGATTTAAATACTGCAAGCTCGGTAGTCCTTTATTTAATTCAGAGGGGAACATACAAGGAGAAGTTACATACAAAGACCTTGCACAGCATGTTTTCTTCGTTGAGACCGGAAAACCCCTTCTTATTGATTCAGACTTCACCCCTCCACTCATCGGCAAATCTGAGAACCTTGCTGTTTACCTTCTTTACAATGGTGTTCTTAATGACAAGGCACCTAATGGAGGAAATGTATTGACCCGTTCCGTCCTTGAGACACTCCCCTCGCATAATGGATTAAAGGTTATTTTCGGAACAAGCTGTAGAATCGGGAAGGATTACCTAAAGCGTAAGAGAATAACTTTCAAACAAATACCTTACGAGATAAAGGACTATTAGAATGCTTGAACTCAAGGATTATCAGCAAAGAGCACTTGATACCTTAAGTACCTTCTTCAACAGATGTGTGATGCTCAATAATGCTGATACTGCTTTTTATGAGGTTACAAGAGACCTATACGGGCAGGGTATTCCATATAATACAATCAAAGAACTGCCAGGACTGCCTTACGTATGCATCCGTATACCTACCGGAGGTGGTAAGACCATAGTAGCGTGTCATACAGTGAATATAACGGCACGTGACCTTTTGCAAACTGACCATCCTCTTGTCTTATGGTTAGTTCCGTCAAATGCTATTCTTGAGCAGACTATTTAATGCATTAAGAAATCCACACCATCCTTACAGGCAAGCACTTGAAGGGACTATAGGTAGGGTCAATGTATGCGATATTCAGGAAGCACTATCCCTGAAAAGGGCTACTCTCAGTGCGGAAACCACTATCATAGTTTCTACTATACAGGCATTTCGAGTTGATAATACGGATGGGCGTAAAGTTTATGAGGATTCCGGTATGCTAATAGACCCCCATCAGGACGACCTTATAGCACGGGGATTTGTTCAGGACGGTGCGGTCATCAGGTCACTGGCTAATGTAATCAATATTTGGAGACCCATCGTTATTGTGGATGAAGCACATAATGCAAGAACTGACCTTTCCTTTTCCGTGCTTGCTCGGTTTAATCCTTCCTGCATCATGGAATTTACAGCGAACCGCAAGTAGCATCTGAATACCGGAGCAACGTGCTTCATTCTGTTTCTGCTGCTGAACTTAAAGCTGACGCAATGATAAAGATGCCCATAGTTCTTGAAACCCGTTCAGATTGGAAAGAACTGTTATCTGATGCTATAGCAATGCGTAACCATCTTGAAGCACAAAGCCAAATTGAGAGACAGATTAGCGGTGAATACATTAGACCGATAATGCTCATACAAGCTCAACCTACATACAAGGACAAAGATTCCTTGACTGTTGAGGTAGTTGAAAATTGCTTACTTGAAGACCACAAGATACCAAGAGAGCAGATAGCAATAGCCACAGGAAAAGTAAATGAATTGGATAAAGAAAAGGATGTCCTATTACCAGAAAGTAAGATAAGATACATAATCACAGTACAGGCTTTAAAGGAAAGGTTGGGATTGTCCTTTCGCATATGTTCTTTGTTCCGTTGCTGAACTTAAATCATCAACAGCAGTAGAACAGATAATAGGGCGTATCTGCGGTTGCCTAAAGCTTCTTGGAAGGCAAAAGCTAACCTGAACATGGCGTACGCTTATGCTGCATCTAAGAACTTCTTTGAAGCTGCCAACGCCTTAACTGATTCTCTTATCAAAAATGGATTTAATAAAACAGGAAGCAAAAGACCTTATTACTTCTCTGCCAAAAGATAAAACTCCCCTCTTTTTTCTTCTATATCTGAACCACAGGCAGTAGTCACAGTAAAGTCTCCTGAACAGCCCAGCCTTGAATGCATACCTACTGAATTGAAAGACAAGCTTTCCATTGAAGCTGATGGGAGCATTTCCTTTAAAGGTACGATGGACGATAGTGAACGGCATGAGTTCAAGAAATGCTTCAGTACACCGGAAGGCAAGGCTGTTGTTGAAGTAATTTATCGGAAATCCAGAGGATTTAAGGCAGAGCAAGGTACACCATCGGAGAGGGGCGTTCAACTTTCTATACCATTACTTTCAATAAAACAAGCTGACCTCTTTGAGACCTTTAAAGATACACATTT
>CAWDEY010000020.1:0-273043 GCA_963801505.1 uncultured Nitrospira sp. | reverse complement strand
ACAAAAAGGGCAAGAAATGCGATTCCGATACTGATTGTGACGCAGCTGGCGTTTGTATTAAAGAGGATAGCTCAACGAAAGGAGCTTGCTCAAAGTAACTCTCAGGTAAATTAGGATAGTATCCAAACTGACCCATACCCTTTAAAGCTAGGTCGTTTTGCTTTCGTTATGCTCATAACTGCAGAATGGCTTCTATCAAGGGGAAAAGCGGGTTCGATTCCCGCCGCATCCACCGTCAAAAGCCTTTAATATCAGCAAGTCACGGGCTCTTGTTTTACATAATCACGGTGTGTAAGCGGTGTACGGATTCAATATTTACTTCTTTATTGAGGTCCCATTCCCCCTCTTTCGATGCGCTTAAAATCATAGTAGTTTGGCTCTTTATAGAGTGAGTGTTTAAGACTCAACATATAACAGAAAAACTCCACAGATTGTAATATGGTTTTCTGCGTAGCATAGCGCCGTACAGTGATATTCTCGCCGCTCTTGTAACTGCTAAGATGCACCTTCAAGTAAACGTATTTCAAAAAGATGCAACGACGAGGGCTCCCCCTGCTATATATCGCAGATCCCGTCTTGCTTGCATTTATCTTCCCGGGTTTTTAGATCTAATCGTGTTTTTTTGCGCATGAGAGCTTCCTGATTCCGTCTCTTCTCTTCATCTGTTTCAAGGATAAGATGAGGGATTGTTTTCGGTTTTCCTTTTTCATCAAGGGCAACAAAGGTGAGGTAGGCGGAAGACGTATGTCTTAATTCTCCTGTTATGAAGTTCTCTGCCTCGACCCGAACTCCTATCTCCATGGAAGTCCTTCCGGCCATATTAAGGCAGGCCTTTAAAAAAAGTAGATCTCCAACAAAGACTGGATGATGAAAATCGAGCCGGTCAATAGAGGCGGTCACAGTATTGCATTGGGCATGCCTGCTTGCGACAACTGAAGCTGCCGTGTCTATAAGCTTCATGATCACACCGCCATGTACATTGCCTGCGGGATTCGCATCCTGTGGAAGCATCACTTGGGCCATGGTGACACTTGTCTCTTTGACTGTCTTGCCATTCATTATTACCCTCCTGCAGGCATGCAATAATGCCTTTGTTCTTTTTTTCAATAGATGTAATTCTAACAAAAAAGCCCAGCTTTTAGTGAAGAACATATATGATCATATTTGACTATTGATATTTACACATATTTTAGCTTTCGCAGTTCTATACGCTGTACTTGGGATTTTCGATGCAGATAACCTCTTGATTGGAAGCATTACATCCGATTCAGACCTCAGTACGCGCGACTTCATTGGTCTCATTTCTGCTGTTCCGATCCTTTGGCAGAGGAGCAGAAAATGAAGCGCTATCTCTGCGTCAGCCTCGAACCCCGCAGCCGCACGGTCGGAGGCATATCCATTCTGCCGTACCGTAAGTTTCTTGAGAGTCTCTGGGATGGAGAGTATGTATGATATTGCTGATGCAGAATTGCTGATATGAACGAAAAAGACCGCATATAAAAGAAAGTGGAGCGTTCTCTCAATATCCCTGCATGGTGAAGTTCCCAAAGACAACAGGCCAGGAGGAGATTGCAGTAAAGATCAAAATGAAAAGGACGCTCAGGAGCAGCCATTTTTTTTCCGACAGCAGTATAGCGTCCCTGAGGGAAAGGATTTTCTTTAAGGGCTGAAAGAAGCCTGGAAGCAAGCCGAAAAAAACCCCGCAAAAAAGGCTTATGTATATCGGATATCCGATGAAGTGATAACCCTTCTGGAATATGTCAAAAGGGCAGTGGTGCGAGGGCAATTCATAAATGTAAAGCGAAATGAAGGAAATCATCGCTGCTATGGAAACGCAGAAGAGGACCAGAGATAAAAAGGACAAAACATACCTTGGGAAAGCTGCCTGGCTTTTCATGCAAAGGAGCACGGCAATAATAAAGATAACAACTACTGAATAGAATGCTACCATCATCGGTCTCACACTCAGGGCTGAAAGTTCTCCGGCTATGCCTGAAGATGTGTCACTGAAGAGAGAACCGCAGCAGGAAGTGATCACCTCCGGGTTCAAACCAAGGAAATAGCGCATTTCAAAAAAAAGATCAAGGCCTATCAAAATGGTAATGAATATGAGCGCCGCATATTTTGGCCTGATCAGGGGGAAGTCCTCTGCTTTTTGGTCGAGGCTGTTGAGCATTATCCAGAGGGAGGCGCAGAAGAAAACCAATATCTTTGAATAGAGCGCGTACCAGCCGATTGGATTGGCGTTGAGGGACCCGGTTGCGCACATCGCCCCTACAAACAGGGTATGGATATCGTCTACAGTATAAATGAAGAGGAGTGTGGAAATGATCTCAAACCCAAGGGCATATTTTATGATGGAAGAGATCAGATAGGTCCTTCTTTCGAGGTCCAGCTGATGTTCGGAACTGCTCTGGTAATCCCAGCCGCTAATTATCCTGATCCCCTCGATGGAGGCGTAAAGCATCATGACGAAGACTATGGTGGAACCGATGATCAGCGCCAGAATGCCGGGGTGGAGTATCATGTAAGCTTTATGTCCTGTATGCGGCCGTCCCTCATTTCCACTATGCGTTTTATGAAGGGATGATCGTAGACAAAGGGATCGTGGGTCGCTATTACGATTGTCTTCCCTGCGCTGCTCAGGTCTTCCAGTATCCTGAGAAGGTCTGTGGAGAGCTTTCTGTCGAGATGTGCGGTCGGTTCATCAGCAATGATTATTTCAGGTCCGTTGATCAGCGCCCGTGCGATGGCGACCCTTTGTTGTTCACCGCCGGAGAGCTTGTTTACCTTTGTTTGCATTCTTTCATGGATGTCGAGGTCTTCGAGTATCTTTTCAGCGCGGGCCTTCATCTCCGCAAAGGATATTTCGACTGGATAAAGCGGGAGCAGGACATTTTCCAGCACGCTGACGTTCCGGATCAGGTTGAACTGCTGGAATATGAAACCAAAGGTCCTGCGGCGTATCAGGGTGAGAAAGCGTTCAGGGAGTTTAGCGACGTCCTTTCCCTCCACTACAATACGTCCCGAGGTCGGACGTCCCATGCAGCCGATCAGGCTTAGAAGTGTGGTCTTGCCCGACCCGCTCGGACCCTTCAAAACAACTACCTCGCCTTTTTCAATATTGAGCGAGGCGTCCTCAAGCGCCCTGATTTCGTCGGGCTTCCGGGGGTTATATATCTTGGTGACATTTTCTGTCCAGATCAGGCTCTCCATGGCAGGGTCAGCTCCTCATAACGTTTTCAGGGTCTGTTATGGCAGTCTTCCATGAAGGGATGATGGTGCTTGCCACGTAGGGGATTATTGTCAGAAATGCCAGAACAAAAATCTGATAGATGTCTATGTAAGGTGTAAGCCGGAAGTCAGGAAATAGCACTGACCAGCCCTTTATCACAGGTGAGAGTATTGTGGCGTTGAGGTAAAAGACGTGGATGAAGGCCGCAATCAGGCCAAGCAAAAAAGAGGTGAGAGATATCACGATGCCTTCCCAGAATTTTAACTCCAGAATGTCCGCGGTGTCCCAGCCGATCGCCTTGAGTATGCCTATCTCATGCTTTTCCTCAGCACTGATTCCGGTGGCCTTGTCCCATGCAAGGATGCAGAAGGCCACCAGGGCTGAAGAGAATATGGTCAGCATTATGCCGCTCCTCCAGTTAAAGACAGCGTCGTAGGTCCTGATGATTTCGCTCTTTGTTATCGGTCTGGTCTCAGGATACGCTTTTTTGATTTTGCCGGCGATCGTTGTAATTTCGTCAGGGTTATGTACTGTCGCGGCGATATCAGTTGACCTCTCGGCAGGCAGATCAAAAAATTGTATAAGGTCTTTCTTTGTCATTACGATGAGGTCATTGGTGAGAATGTTGGATTCCGAACGGAATGTCCCTGTAATTTGGAATTCAACTCCAGTGTCCTTGCTGTTGATCAGTGAAACTGTATCGCCTGTATTTACGATCCGCGCATGTCCCACTCCAGCGCCTATCGCGCATTCGCCTGAAGCAGATGGCAGCCTGCCTTCAATAAGAGACAGGCCGGGAAGATCACTGTCAATGCCGATGAGAGTGTAATTTGAATGAGATAGGGGGTCATAATAGTACCCCCAGTACCTGGGCTCTGCAGAGCCTACTCCTGGAATATTTCTGATTGTTTTGGCGTATTCCGACGGGATAAGGTCGTGACGTCCTGCGGACAATTTCTGGATTATAATATCCGGAGCTTCAATAAGGATGCGGGTAGCTTCAAGTTTAAGGGAATATGTAAGAAAAAGGACCGAGGCAAGGATCCCTATAGTCAGGGCGTAGACAGCTATTAGAGAAATATTCCTGTACTTTCTGCGAAGGAGTGAAGATAAGGCGTATTCGAGGATCTTCAGGTGTCTCATAATGCCCCCTTTAAGGCCTTCCTGAATTTATGGTTGTCGACATGGTAATACCTGCAGGTCCGATGATGGAGCCTGCCGGGAAATGTTCAAAAGAAGAGGGAAAGTCCTGAAAGGCGGTAAATATGTCTGCCTGGGAAGGATGTCTGGTGTAACGGGCCTCTGTCCACAAGGAGAGGTCTGTAAGCTTTAAATATCGGACCAGTTCTCTTTGGGCAGGAACTTCGCCCCTGTTTCGAGCAGAGACGGTCATCTGGCTGTATAAAAATATTACTGACAGGACCAGTATTTCGAAAAAGGTGAAACCCAGGAACAACTTATGTTTGATCATGCCTGTCCTCTCTGACAGAGAGTTTGCCTGTATAATCAAAAAACATTGTTTATTTTACCCTAACCGCATGAAAACATCAAAATGGCATATCGTCGTCCGGGATGAAATGCTGTCCGGGTTTTTATGTTAAGATGATATGAAAAAAGAGATTTTTTGGGTGAAACAGGCAATAAATATAGGTTTAACTTCCGGTTGAAACAGTACTTGTGAAACTCCGTATTCTGCTGATCAATCCCTGGATTTATGATTTTGCCGCTACAAATCTGTGGTCCAGTCCGCTTGGTATTTTGAAGGTCGCCGAATGTCTCAGCCTTTATGACGTAGAATTTGCATTCATAGACTGTACTGACAGCGTCAGGCTAAAGAGGTATGGCAAAGGAAAATACAGGCGGGAGATAGTGCAAAAGCCTGATTGCGTCAAGGCGGTACCGAGAAGATTCAGCAGATACGGGATAGGGGTCGATGACTTCAGGGAGGCCCTTAAGAAGGCCCTGCCTTTTGATGTTGTCCTCATCACCTCAATTATGTCCTGGTGGTATCCCGGCGTTCAGAAGGTCATAGAATGTACCCGGTCTGTTTCCCCTGACACACCGATTATCCTGGGCGGCATTTATGCCACCCTCTGGCACAGACATGCAGCAGAGACCTCAGGCGCTGATTTTATTTACAGGGGTCAGGTAAACAGGGACATAGTATTTGCTTTTAATACCTTCGGTTTCAGGCTAAAGAGAAAGAGAGATTCCGAGGTCCCCTTTTACAGACTCAGACTCTGTGAGGCGTATCCCTTTGCACCTTTATTGACCAGCACCGGATGTCCTTTTAGCTGTAATTATTGCGGGTCCGGATTACTCAGCAAAGGTTTTAGCCAGAGGAAACCTCAGAGCGTGGTAGAGGACATTGATACACTATGCGGGGCAGGTGTCAGGGATTTTGCCTTTTATGATGACGCGCTTTTTGTAGATGCAGGATTGCATATTAAGGTCATATTGAATGAGATAATCAGCCGCGGGATGGACATAAGATTCCATTGTCCCAACGGGCTCCACGCGAGCCTTATTGACGCGGAGCTTGCAAAATTGCTGAAAGAATCCGGTTTCAGGACACTTCGGCTGAGTCTTGAAACAATAAATACAAAAAGGCAGAGGGAGACCGGAGGGAAGGTCTCAACAGCGGAGTTCGTCAGAGCAATAACTGTACTTAAAAAGTATGGCTTTACAAAGGAGGACATTGGAGTTTACCTGATGTACGGCCTGCCGGAACAGGAATTCAATGAAGTCAGGGAGGGGGTAGAATTTCTGAAATCGCTTGGCGTAAAAATAAATCTGACGGAGTTCTCTCCTGTGCCCGGGACAAAATGCTGGGAAGAACTCATCTCCATGGGTACAATCACAGAAAGCATAGACCCGCTGCTGACAAACAATTCTGTCTTTACCGGTCTTTTTTCAGGATACGATCCGCAACGACTTGATCAGTTAAAGCTTCAAGTCAAAGAATTTAATTCAAAATGAGGAGCTTTTTGTAAATAAAAAATTATTCTTGCAAATAAGGAAATATTTCAAAACTTTCTGTTAGAATAATACGTTATGCCGGGATAGCTCAGTTGGTAGAGCAACGGTTTCGTAAACCGTAGGTCGCCAGTTCGACTCTGGTTCTCGGCTCCAGTAAATTCAAGGGCTTGCGGGGTTTTCCTGTAAGCCCTTTTTCTTTGTCAGATTGCTACAATAATGCTGCGCCTTTTTTGATTGTTTTTTTGATTCTTTGTTTTCAATTAACTTTTATTTGTCTTGCGTCGCATTCAATGAGTGTATTTGTGGATAGACCCTTCACTATAGGAAAAGGGGGAAGGAGGGGAGGTAGTGGCTATAGGTGTTAGAAGCATGCGCATCAAAACAAGGGGTGATATACAGATCACCATCCCGAACTCGCTGATTGCTAACACGAAAATTATCAATGAAAGCGCCCCGGTGCCGAATTTCAGGGTGCGTATCAGCGTCTCTGTTGCCTACGGAAGCGATATCGATCTATTAGATAAAATACTGATGGATATAGCGTCGGAGAATGAAAATGTCCTTTCAGTGCCCGTCCCCAGGGTGAGGTTCAGGGAATTCGGTGAGTCGTCTCTTAATTTTGAACTCCTTTGCCGGGCTAAAGAGCCCGCTGTCAGAGGTTTGATGGTACATCAACTGAATAGCGCTATCTATAAAAAATTTAATGAAACAGGAATAAAGATACCCTCCCTCAAAGGGACATTCATCTGTATCAGGCATAGTAGTTGCGTGGGGCCACCCACAACATGCTGTTGCGGATGAATGCAGTGGCATAAACGGACTTTAGAGCTGCTATTTCTCTATTTTTACTTTATCTTCAACAGGGTCTTCAGCTACGGCCTTCTTGAAACCCCTGATCGCCTCTCCAAGGCTTTTGCCCAGCGACGGGAGCTTACTTGGACCGAAGAAAACAAGGGCGATAATCAGTACAACAATCATTTCAGGCATACCCATACCAAACATTTTATTCCTCCTGTTAAGGCTTCTTGCTAAATTCTGTTAAAGATAAACCTATAATTTAATATTAGCACCCTGACTGGATTTTATCAACGTATACAAGCAGCACTGTATGATAACCGCAATAAATCATCGGCAGCCTGTCCTTAGACAGCGGCAGAATCAATGGCCGGTTTTTTCACTTGCCAAGAATAACATCATCTATAGTATGCTAAGGAATATTCATACCTCTTATAATTGCTTGAGAAAAGGAATTGTGTATGTTTGAAATAGTAGAAAAGGTGAGGCTTTCCCATACAGTAGCGCTTTTCAGGATAAAGGCCCCCCAGATAGCCGCCAAAAGAAAGGCCGGACAATTCATTATGCTGCGGCTCAATGGGTTCGGTGAACGTATACCTCTTACGATAGTTGATTCGGACACTGAAGAGGGGACGATTACCATAATAACCCAGGAAGTGGGAAAGACTACCAGCATGCTGGGGGCACTTGAAAAGGGTGCGGTCATCCTCGATGTTGTCGGGCCTCTGGGGAAACCAACCCATATAGAAAATTTCGGCACTGCCGTATGCATCGGCGGAGGGATAGGTATAGCACCGGTATATCCGATAGCTTCGGCCTTGAAGGAAGCCGGCAACAGGGTCATTTCCATAATCGGGGCCAGGACAAAGGAGCTTCTCATACTCGAAAGTAAAATGCGGAAAATAAGCGATGAGATTTTTGTGACAACGGATGACGGCAGTTACGGCCATCACGGCTTTGTGACACAGATACTCCAGAGACTTATTGACGAGAAAAACAAGATAGACATAGTCTTTGCAATAGGACCGCTTTTCATGATGCGCGCGGTCTGCGATCTGACCCGGCAGTATGAATTGCCAACGATGGTAAGTCTGAACCCCATCATGGTGGATGGTACAGGCATGTGCGGTGCCTGCAGGGTAAATATCGCCGGCAAAAACATGTTCGCCTGTGTTGACGGACCGGAATTCAACGGCCATGAGGTTGATTTTGAGGAACTGATAAGAAGAAACAGGGCCTATTTCAAGGAAGAAAAGATGTCCATGGAGGAACTCACCTATCATGAGGGCCCCAGATGCTATGAGGTGTAATGTTGAAGCCGCTTGATGACCGGAAAAAAAGACAAAAGATCCCCAGACAGCTCATGCCTGAACAGCCCCCTCTGGAACGTATCGCAAATTTTTATGAGGTGCCATACGGCTATACTGAAGAGCTTGCTGTGAATGAGGCTGTCCGCTGTCTTCAGTGCAAGGACCCGCAGTGTGTCAAAGGCTGTCCTGTTAATGTCAATATCCCCTGGTTTGTCAGGCTTATATCAGAAGGTAAATTTATCGAAGCAGCATGGAAGTTAAAGGAGACGAACCTGCTGCCCTCCATATGCGGCAGGGTATGCCGGCAGGAAGACCAGTGTGAAAAGCGCTGTTTGCTGGGCAAGAAAGGGCAGCCGTTATCCATAGGCGCTCTGGAGAGGTTCGCTGCAGATTACGAAAGAGAAAAGGGAGAGGTCGCTATTCCGGAGATCCCTGCCTGGAGCGGTAAAAAGGTCGCTGTTGTCGGGTCAGGCCCTGCCGGGTTGACCGCGGCAGGAGATCTTATCAAGAAAGGCCACAGGGTCACGATCTTTGAGGCGCTTCATGTGCCTGGCGGTGTACTGATGTACGGAATACCTGAGTTTCGGCTGCCTAAAAAGATCGTGGCAGCTGAAATCGATTACCTCAGTAGAATGGGAGTTGAGTTTGTATTCAATGCAGTGATAGGGAAGCTTTTTACCATAGATGATCTTTTTGCCGAAGGTTATGACGCGGTCTTTGTGGGGACCGGCGCAGGGCTTCCCATATTTATGAACGTCCCGGGAGAAAACCTTGTCGGCGTATATTCCTCAAATGAGTACCTTACACGGGTAAATCTTATGCGGGCATATCAATTCCCGGAATATGACACCCCTGTTTTACGGGGAAGAAAAGTCGTTGTCGTCGGCGGAGGGAACACTGCGCTGGATGCCTCCAGGACAGCCAGAAGGCTCTGCCATGAAGATGTGACAGTTGTCTACCGCCGCTCAAGAGACGAGATGCCGGCCCGGAAAGAGGAGATAAAGCATGCTGAGGAGGAAGGGGTGAAATTTATGTTTTTGACCTCCCCGGTAAGATATATAGGGGACCGTGAAGGGAGATTGGTTAAGGCCGAGCTGGTGAAGATGGAACTTTCCGAACCTGATGAGTCAGGAAGAAGGAGGCCGATGGTCGTTGCAGGCTCAGAATTTCAGATAGACGCTGACATTTTGATTGTCGCTGTCGGCAACCTTATTAATCCTCTTGTTCCTCAATCGACTCCTGATATAGAGGTGAGCAACTGCGGCAATATTATTGTCGAACCTGCTACGGAAAAGACGTCGAAAAAAGGGGTATTTGCAGGCGGTGATATTGTCAGGGGCGGGGCCACTGTTATCCTTGCCATGGGTGACGGAAGAAGGGCCGCAAATAACATCCATGAATATCTGACATACAGCAACTGGTGAAGAAAACCTGCGTGTTTTACTTTGCGTTCTTGGCGTTCTTTTCGCGAGACTGCTTATTGTAGGTTTATTTCTGGGTGAAAAAAGATTCCCTGTTTTGAAGAGCAAGCCCGTATTCTGTTGCTCTGTCATAGGCGTCAATCCTCTTTTTGAGGTCTTTTACCCATGCGCTGCCTATAGCTTCAGTCTCTTCCCTTACTGAATGTCTCCACTGTCTTTTGGACGTCGATGTCGCTGGAATAGTCGAAGTTTATCTGATCGAGATCTCTGAACTTGTTTGAGCAGTTCCGCCTTCGCATCATTGTCGCGGATTATCCTTGCATGGTCGTGCTCGTATTGGACCAGATTGCGATAATAGTTTTTCCATAAGGTTTTTTCAGAAGGATTCAGCGCTGTATCATCGATCAGGGTAGGCAATGTTATCTTGATATTGTATGTAATGCTGACATTGTCCAACTCCACGTCTGCATTAACGGTATTGTCCTCTTCGTCAAGCTCAGTGGAATAGTCGATCTTGTAACTCCAGCCAACTGACCATTCAAACCGTGAAGGCAAACCTTTCCTGCTCTTCATATCAACCGGACTATTTTCCTCTGCCGAACGGACGATCTCGGAGAAGGTCTTGCCAAATACAGGGTAAAATTCATATCGGACGTCATTTTGAAGCTCTATCCCTTCAGGGACGGAGTGTTTGTGAATTCTGCCGGAAAGGCTGTCTGTATTTTTTATGCCGCCTGATAAAATGCGATTCCCGTTGCTGTCAAAATTCTGGGATATCTCCGGATATGAGATGCCGTAACACAGAAAGACAAATACCACGGAAAGCGGAATGGCATATCGAAATTTCATATTTTTTAATATACTATGACTTAAAACTTAAAGCAAATCAGGCTAAATTGATCTGCAATCTGTTAAAATACCGGTGGAGATTTTTTCAGACGCATTATGGAACAACTATATAATATAAAAATTCCTGAATTCGAAGGGCCCCTTGACCTCCTTTTGCATCTCATCAGGGAGAACAAGGTCGATATCTATGATATCCCGATATCCCTGATTACAGGCCAGTATCTTCAGTATATAGAGTTTATGAAGGAGCTTGACCTTGAGATAGCAGGGGAATTTCTTGTCATGGCTGCTACCCTGATACAGATAAAATCAAGGATGATGCTCCCCCCTGATGAAGAGGCGCCCTCTGAAGAGCTGGAAGACCCGAGGTTTGAGCTGGTACAGCGTCTGCTCGAATACCAGGCGTATAAAGACGCTGCAACAATATTAAAGGAAAGGGAAGAAGAGTCGCTGAAGATTTTCGGAAGGCGACCAGGGGAACTGGAGGAAGAGAAAGTCCCTGAGCCTGAACTCTATCTTTTCGATGTCAATCTTTTTGACCTTCTGGCCGCCTTTAAAAAACTCCTTGAGAACGCGCCTCCCGAAATGCGCACTATTACCAGGGAGACGCTTACGGTAAAAGACAAGATGCTGCATATTGCTGAAATCATTGAGACACTGGATAGTATACGGTTTGAAGAACTCTTTAAGGACAGTTTCACGAGAGTCCAGCTCATTGTAACTTTTCTGGCGCTTCTGGAACTCCTCAGGCTCGGACTGGCCAGGGTTTACCAGGAGCGGGAATTCGGAAACATCTGGGTAATAAACCCTCAAAAGCAGGACACCGCAGCTTCTGAACAGTCTGCTCTGTAAGTCTTCCTTTTTCCGTAACAGCAATTATTTTATAGTCGCGGGGCTGGTTTTAAGAGCAGACTAAGCTACGCAATCTCCAAAATATCCGGGAAGAATTGTTATTATATATGAAGATGAAATTCAGGATTGATCTGCACGTGCATTCCAAATACAGCGGGGACACTGATTCCGAGCCTGAGGAGACAGTTGCCCATGCTATCAGCCTTGACCTCCAGGGGATCGTATTTACAGAGCATTATTCATATGCAGCTTCTGAACATGCCGAAGGCTTGAAGGAAAAGTACAGGGACAGAATTTTGATCTTAAGGGGCGTTGAATTTTCCACGGAAGAGGGCCATTGTCTTATATTTGGAGTGGACACCGACAGGCTGGCGCTCAGATACGCGCCGGTAGAAGATGTGGTAAATATGGTGACCGCAAGTGGGGGCGTAGTGGTCCCGTCACACCCCTACAGAAGAGGCAACAGCCTGGGTGACAGGATACATGAACTGAAAGGCTTAACAGCAGTCGAAGGCTGTAATGGAAACAATATGCATGCTTTTAATGTCAGGGCGATTGAAGCTGCCAGGATATTGGACCTGCCCTTTACCGGCGGCTCCGATGCCCATGAGCCACATGAAGTAGGTTCCTGCTATACTGAATTTGACGACGAAGTGACCTCTGATAACTTTATCGTATTGCTCAAACAGGGCAATTACCGGGGGGTGGATACCAGAAAGGTCAGCAGATGGGTATTCTGAATAAGAGTGTTTCGGCTGAAGACTGCAGATTGGACCGACCCGGCGGCAAGGAGACCTGCCTCAGGCTGAAGTAAGTCAATCGCTGACCAACGTCTCGTCAACTATCTGGAATGTCGGCAGTATCAAAATACAGCGCCTACTGCATTTTCTTTTCAAACGTCTGCCTGTGCTCTCTCGTATCTTCCGCCAACTTGCGGGCCAGCGCGCGGAACTCCGGGACATCGGTCTTGACGATATCTCCGTAGTTCATCTCGACCACCGAAATCTCGATGTCGGCTGCCAGGGACAACAACTCATCCTTCTTTATCTTACCCGCGCGCATACTCGCGACAAGTCCGTCCACATGCAGACCGAACAGTCTGATCGATACGACGTCGAAAGACCGCCCAGGCTTGTATTTCCCGGGTTCCTTCGCGACAAGATCAGCCATTTTGAGCGCTACCTCGGCGTGCTCCCGTTCGCTCGCGGCCAGGTCGTGCCAGAAATCCTTCTCGTCCGCAAGGACGTTTCCACAGAGCTGGTAAAACTCCGAAATTTGCTTTTCCCCTTTGGAAAGCAGCCTCAGGTTATCAATGACGTCCTGCATGGAGGCCTTTTGATCAGCCAGTCCCTTTCTGTCCCTCAATATATGTCTCAGCAGTTCCACAGAAGCTCCTTTATAATCTTTTTCCTTAATTATAGACCAATTATCCCTAATGTTACATGAAAAATCTATCATGCGGCACGGTCCGGATAAAGCAACACGTATGCCGTGGCGGGTGTTTTGCATAATGCCTATGCACGAATATAATTGGAACCGGAAGAAGGACTAGAGGCGTTAGGTAAGCTGCAAGGCTTTATTCAGGAATCGTTTTTCTTACGGGCTTGAAGCTTCTGCGAGACGAACACCGCTGCGATCCCTGCGGTGATGAACCCGGGAAGCGACGAGGTAAGAAGTATCATGGTAGCAAATCCTTCCTCGCCTCCAAGCAGGCCGACAAGGTTGTAGCGGGCTTCAATATAAAGAAGGACATTGATGACGACCCAAAGCAGGAAACCAAGCAAAGCACCTTTATATAGGGGTGTTCAATAAAGAGCAGCTTCCCTTTATAAAACCTGAAAAAGAAAAACAGAGGGAAAAAGCCGATGATCAATCCGAGTAATATAGCCATGATGGTCATGACTTATTATACACCATAGAGCGGCGGCAGAAGGGGCAGTTTTTACGTCATTTTTATTTCCTTTGTGTTTTGGGGAAGGTATCAGTTTTTGGCTCTTCTTTAGTATCTGGCCGGCGCTTTGCAGGGGCAATAACAGGCATATCCTTAGTGCCGATGTGCTCAACAAGAGTAGAGAGCATTTTTGAAACAAGGGCTTTTTGCTGGTCCCCGATAGCGGTGGCCTCATTAAGACTGATGTCTGCGGCCTGCCACCAGAGTATTCGCGAGTCTTTTGAAGAGATCAGCTGAAGCACCAGTTCAGACCCATTGTCTTTGGCAAGGACCATGCCGTTTATGACGGCGTCGGCGCGGAGTGATTTTCCGATCCGGCCCAGATAATCAGCCCTTTCCTGAGGAGATAGAAGCGATAATTTGTTCTTTCCTGTGGCCTGTTCTGTGATTTCAGACGGAACAATATTTATCCTGGCAAACAAAAGGGCTTCATATGTTAACCGTCTCCAGTTGTTATTATCATTATAAAATGCAGGTATGAAGACTGAATGAGTTTCTTCAACAGCCTCTTTGTCGAACAATGGCAGACTGTTTTTCATCTCCTCAGGGCTGAACTTTGAAACGGCCCTGTTTGAAGCACAGGCGCTCATTGACAGGAGCAGGCATACGAGGGCCAAAGCAACCAGGGACCCATTTTTGCAATATTTATTTGTCATGGCTACGTTAAATAATGCTATTTTCCGCGGGAAATTGCAAACTGAAAAAGATTTTAAGGCTGTGAAACGTGAATGGTGAATAGTTTCAGGCAAATATTGAAACGCCCAAGTGTTCAGGCTGTCGCACCTGTCGCTCTTGTGGCGCTATTGACTATTGATTTTAGAGCTTCCAGCTTTTTCGTCTGCGACCTTCCGGGCTTCCTATCAGGGATTAGTGATTTGTGATTGGTGACAAGCTTCAGACCAACATTGAAAAAAAGCTGGCTTTTAGTAATCAGCATGAAGCATCCTAAAAGCCTTTCACCTTCGGTCTGTCCACCTGCGTCACCTCGTGACTGTATACCCCTCTCCCTGAAGCAGCGCGACGATTCCCTTGTCGCCGATCAGGTGCCCTGCGCCTACAACCACAAGATAATCCCTGTCGCTTTACAGCTGTTTGAGCTGCAGGCCTGTTGCTTGACAATGAAAGAGCCTCAGTGGTAATTTTAAGGTTATGAATAAAGACTACAAAGACACCTTGAATCTTCCTCAGACAGACTTCCCGATGAAGGCCAACCTTGCGCAGAGGGAGCCTGAAATTCTGAAGGCATGGGACGATAAGAAGATATATCAGAAGATCCAGGAAAAGAACAAATCAAAAACCCCTTATATTCTTCATGACGGTCCTCCATACGCAAACGGTCATATACACATGGGCCATGCCCTCAACAAGATATTGAAGGACATCATTGTCAAATACAAGACAATGAAAGGGTTCTATGCCCCTTATATCCCGGGCTGGGACTGCCACGGACTTCCTATCGAACTCCAGGTGGACAAAAACCTCGGAGATAAAAAAGACAAGGTCGGCATTATCGAAAAAAGAAAGCTTTGCAAGGAATACGCGGCGGAGTTTGTCGATATACAAAGGGAAGAATTCAAACGCCTCGGGGTATTTGGTGACTGGGCAAGACCCTACCTGACGATGAATTACGGGTACGAGGCCTCTATTGTCAGGGAGTTCAATACATTTGTCAGGAACAAATATGTGCATAGAAGGAAAAAGCCTGTGCACTGGTGTCCTTCCTGTGTGACTGCACTTGCAGAGGCAGAGGTGGAGTATGCAGACAAGGAATCGCCTTCCGTATTTGTCAAGTTCGGTCTTGACGAGGAAAATACAGCGAAGTATTTCCCTTCACTTAAAGGCAAAAAGGTATTTGTTATTATATGGACCACAACACCCTGGACCCTTCCTGCAAACCTCGCAATAGCCTTTCACCCTGACCTTGAGTATGCTGCGGTTGAGCATGCTGATGAGGTTTACGTTGTTGCAGAAGGCAGGACTGACGCGCTCAAAGAGAGGATAGGGCTTGAGGGCAATGTGCTCACGAAGGTTTTGGGTAAAGACCTTGAAGGCATGCTTGCAGACCATCCATTTATAGACAGAAAATCACGGGCCGTGCTCGGTGAATTTGTTTCCCTTGAAGAAGGTTCGGGCGTTGTCCATATAGCACCGGGCCATGGTGAGGACGACTATCAGACAGGCCTTAAATACGGGCTTGATATTTACGCTCCTGTTGACGACAGGGGCAAGTTCACAAAACAGGCAGGGGAGTTTGAAGGACAGTTTGTCTTCAAGGCCAACGCCCTGATCATCGAGACGCTTAAAAACAATAATCACCTGATAAAGGAAGAAAAGATTTCACATTCCTACCCGCACTGCTGGAGGTGCAAGAAACCTGTAATATTCCGCGCTACCGAGCAGTGGTTTATCTCTGTTGAACATAATGATTTGAGGAAAAAATGCCTTGAAGAGATAGACAGGGTCAGCTGGGTCCCCAGGTGGGGAAGGGAGAGGATCCATGGCATGGTCTCAAACAGGCCTGACTGGTGTGTCTCCCGCCAGCGAAGCTGGGGCGTGCCGATCACGATCATCAAGTGTAATGACTGTGGAGAATTTGTCGATGATGTGGCAATTCTTGATTCCATAGTAAGGCTTGTAGAAGAAAACGGGGCTGACATATGGTTTATAAAAGAAGTTCAAGAGCTTCTTCCCACTGGCTATACCTGCAAAAAATGCGGACATAATAAATTCACCAAAGAAAAAGATATCCTCGATGTCTGGTTCGATTCAGGAGTCAGTCATGCCGCTGTCATGGAGAATGACGAAAGGCTCAGCTGGCCTGCGGACATGTATCTTGAGGGCAGCGACCAGCACAGGGGCTGGTTCCAGAGTTCACTCCTTGCGTCTGTCGGTACACGGGGGAAGGCCCCTTACAGGACAGTACTTACGCATGGCTTCGTTGTCGATGGTTCAGGCAAGAAGATGTCGAAGTCCCTCGGGAATGTCATCGCCCCACAGGAGATCATCAAAAACTTTGGTGCCGAGATACTGCGCATATGGGTATCTGCAGAGGATTACAAGGACGATATCAGGATATCCAAAGAGATCCTCAACAGGCTGACCGATGCCTACAGGAAGATCAGGAATACCTGCAGGTTCCTCCTTGGAAATACCTCTGACTTTGATCACCAGGACTATAGCGACAGGCTCCAGGAGATCGACAGATGGGCCATGAGCAGGCTGCAGGGACTGATTGGGAAGGTGACGAACTCTTATGAAAATTATGATTTTCATGAGGTGTTCCACGCGATACATAGCTTCTGCGTTGTTGATATGAGTTCAATATATCTGGATATTCTAAAGGACAGGCTCTATACTGCAAAGGCCGACTCTGCTGAAAGGCGTGCAAGTCAGTGGGTCCTTTTCGAGGTCCTTTCGGTCCTGACAAGATTGATGGCCCCGGTGCTCTCTTTTACTTCAGAAGAGGTTTGGGGATATGTTGTCAGGGAAAGCGCGCAGGACAAAGTCGTGGATGCTGATGAATCTGTATTCTTCTCTTCATTCCCTGAAGTACAGGAGAGATTTCAAGACAGTGGACTTGAAGAGAGATGGAAAAAACTCCTTACTCTGAGAAATGAGGTGAACAAGGCCCTTGAACTCAAGAGGGCTGAAAAGTTCATCGGGAATTCCCTTGAGGCAAAGGTACAAATATTTCTGCCGGAAGAATACAGGTCTCTTGCAAAATCATATATAGATTTTCTTCCGGTCTTTTTTCTTGTGTCCTCCTTGAAATTGACCAGTGAAAGTCTTTCCGATGCCTACGAAGGCACTGATATCCAGGGTCTTCAGGTCCTTGTCGAAAAGGCATCCGGCAGCAAATGCCCGCGGTGCTGGAACTGGAGCGAGAGCGTTGGAAGTTTTGAAGACGCACCGGACCTCTGCGACAAATGTTACAGCGCCCTTCAATGAAAAAAAGAATATCGTACTCTCTTCTGTTTATTTCATTCATAGTGCTGCTTGACCAGGCAACAAAGTATCTTGCAAGGACATATATCAATCCCCTGGGGTCGATCGAACTGCTCCCTGTGCTGAACCTGGTGAACGTCCGAAATCAGGGCGCTGCCTTTGGGATGTTCAGAAGCCTGGGTAATAATTTTTTCATTGCCATATCTGTTGCCGCAATCCTGTTCATGCTTTGGGTCATAGTGTTCGCAAAGGAAGACTACAGGGTCTTTTCCCTTCTTGCTGCCGGCGCCATAGGTAATCTGATAGACAGGGTCAATCTCGGATATGTGGTGGATTTTGTAGATGTTACGGTTTCAGGTCATCACTGGCCGGCATTCAATGTCGCTGATTCCGCTCTCACGATAGGCATAGCCTTCATGATGGTCATAATGTTTATAAAGAGGAACTGATGTTTCCTGTATTGATTAAAATAGGGCCGCTTACTATCCATACCTACGGCTTTCTCATCGCAACAGGATTTCTCGTTGCCCTCGCTCTTGCACTTAGGGAGGCCAAGAAAACGGACCTTTCCAATGATAGCATTATCGATGTCGGTTTCTACGCGCTGTTTGCAGGCATCGTCGGTTCCAGGCTGTTTTTTATATTGACGAACTGGCAGCACTATTCAAAACACCCCCTTGATATGGTGAAGATATGGGAAGGCGGTCTTGTCTTTTACGGAGGCGTGCTCTTTGCAGTGCCTACGGTCATCTGGTATGCCAGGAAAAAGAGACTTCCGCTATGGCAGACAGCAGACATCTGGGCGCCCCCCATTGCCATAGGACATGCCATAGGAAGGCTTGGCTGCTTCTGCGCAGGCTGCTGCTACGGAAGACCCGCTGAAGGCCTTCCCTGGGCGGTCACCTTTACCAATCCTGATTCCCTGGCTGTCATAGGTACGCCGCTTCATCCTACGCAGCTTTATGAATCAGCCGCTGAATTTCTGAACTTTCTCATTCTTATAAGTTTCAGGAGATATCAGACTTTTAAAGGACAGCTCTTCTGGATATACATTCTCAACTACTCGATCATCAGATCCGTGGTAGAGCTCTTCAGAGGCGATGAGGTCAGGGGTTTTCTCTTCCCCGGGTTCTCCTATTCACAGGCCATAAGCGTTGCAATGTTTGTCACTTCGGTTGTCTTTCTCGTTATATTGAGTAAAAGAAAAAAGAGGTAATCCCTGTCTTTGAGTTTGGTCCGCATTATTCATAAAACAGCTGCTTTTGACGGATACAGGTATTTCAAAACCGAACGAATAAAAATATCTTATTAGCCTATATGCATATCTTTAGTAACCTCTTATTTCTAAATATAATTTTCCTTATAAATTCTCCTTGACAACGAATTTCTGCCTGTGCTATTGTTCCTAAGTTTTTTAGCAAAATCCAAACTTCGAGGATATTAAGATGCTTGACATTGATAAGTTTTGGCTTTTGGTTTTGACTGCCAACTTCCTTGGCCTTGTGTATGTCCTGAATATCATCCTTTTCAGGCCCCTTCTTAAAGTATTTCAGGAAAGAGAAAGCACGATTAAGGGTTCTATTGATGCTGCAAAGGAGATGACCAGCAGAAAGGAAGAGGGTATCGAGCGCATGAATAAAGAAATCTCTGAGGCCAGAGGCAAGGCAAAAGAGGTTTTTGAGGGCAACAGAAACGCGGGACTTGAGGTCCAGAAAAAACTCCTGGCTGACGCCGAGGCAACAGCAGCCGGAATGCTTCAGAAGGCAAGGGAAGAATTAAGGACCGAGGGAGAAAAGGCACGAAAGTCCCTCAAGGCTGACATAGAAAAATTCTCTGATGAGATTGTCAGAAAGCTGGTAAATGCATGATGAAAAAGAAGGATTCAAGATTTAAGACTCAAAATTCAAGATTCAAAACTCAAAACTGTACTGCTTTCTGCTTTCTGCTTTCTGCTATTTGTTTCAATTGCCTTTGCTAACGAGGGCGGCGGTGAAGAAGCTGAGAGTCTAGGGCAA
This sequence comes from uncultured Nitrospira sp., assembly GCA_963801505.1. Classification (GTDB taxonomy): domain Bacteria; phylum Nitrospirota; class Thermodesulfovibrionia; order Thermodesulfovibrionales; family UBA6898; genus JAOUFP01. The sequence continues at coordinate 253,691 of CAWDEY010000020.1, read as the reverse complement.
ATATTGAAGGGCTACATATGGCCGATTGTCAACTTTCTGGTCCTTGTCGGGGTCATGGTTTATGCGCTCAAAAAGGCGGACATCAAGGGCTTTTTCAAAAAAAGGACTGAACTTATTGAACAGTCCATTCGCGAATCACGTGAGGCAAAAGAGCTTGCACAGAAGGCCCTCTCTGAAGTTGAGGAAAGACTCAAGTTAAAGGACTCGGAGATCGCTGACATCATTGCCGGAGCAAAAGTGTCGGGTGAAAATGAAAAGGCACGCCTGATGGAAGAGGGAGACAAGTTAAAAGCAAGGATACTTGAACAGGCGAGGACCAATATCGATTACGAGGTAAAGAGGGCCAAGGAGTCTATAAAGCAGGAGGCCGTAGAGATAGCGATGGAGCTTGCAGAGAAAAAACTGAAAGAAAGACTGTCAAAAGATGAACAGTTAAAATTACTTGAAGAATCTTTAGCGAAGATCGAGGGTAAAAATTGAAACCAGTAAAAGAAGCCAAAAAATACGCAAAGACTTTCATCAATATTGTGGGTATTGAAGAGGCCCCCAAGGCATTAGCTGAACTCGCTCTTCTGGAGAACCTGATGACAAAGAGCAGGGAGTTTCGGAGCCTTCTTGTGAATCCTGGGTTTTCCTCCGCCGAACGGGAGAGTGGATTGAAGCAGGTGGCTGTCAGTTTTTGTCTTTCGGAAAAGATAGTCAAGTTTGTCATTCATCTTATTGAGATCAGGGTGATCTCAGCGCTTTCAGAAGTCATAAAGACGGCAACGGTGATCTATCTTGAAAAAATGAAAAGGGCGAAGGCCACGGTGATGACCCCTGTTGAGATCAGCGCAAAGAATGAAGAAAGGCTCAAGGCATCGCTGAAAAAGCTTTTAGAGAAGGATGTTGATATAGAGTATGTTATGGACCCTTCACTCCTTGGCGGCATTTTGGTCAAGGTGGGAAGCACTATGTACGATAGCAGTGTTAAAGGTCAGCTCAGACTGTTAAAAGATGAACTTATAAAGGGGTGATTCAATGGAGATTAAGGTAGACGAAATCAGTGAACTTTTAAGAAAACAGATAGCAGATTTCGAAAAGAAGGTCGATGTGAGTGAGGTTGGTTCTGTTCTCTCTGTCGGTGACGGTATCGCGAGAATCTATGGCCTCGACAAATGTATGGCATCGGAACTTCTCGAGTTCCCCAACAATGTTATGGGAATGGCACTCAACCTCGAAGAAGACTCCGTCGGAGCAGTTCTCTTTGGTGAGGACTCTTTTGTGCATGAAGGTGATATTGTAAAGCGTACCGGCAGGATCATGTCTGTTCCTGTGGGCAATGAACTGCGCGGACGCGTTGTCAACGCTATTGGGCAGCCCATTGACGGCAAAGGACCGATCAACACCAAGGAGATGCGCATTGTCGACATTGTGGCTCCTGGTATCATTGAAAGAAAATCCGTTCACGAGCCTCTCCAGACCGGTCTTAAGGCCATTGATGCCATGATCCCCATCGGCAGAGGTCAGAGAGAGCTTATCATCGGTGACCGTCAGACAGGAAAGACTGCTGTGGCCATCGATGCAATCATAAATCAGAAGGGCGGTGACGTTACCTGCATCTATGTTGCAATCGGACAGAAGCGGTCGAATGTTGCCAACATTATGAAGATACTTGAAGAAAACGGCGCTATGGAACATACCATCATTGTTTCAGCGACTGCCAGTGAGCCTGCACCGCTTCAGTATATAGCTCCCTATACCGGCTGTACCATGGGTGAGTTTTTCAGGGACAACGGCAAGCATGCCCTGATCGTATATGATGACCTGAGCAAACAGGCAACAGCCTACAGGCAGCTGTCACTGCTCCTGAGACGTCCTCCAGGCCGTGAGGCTTTCCCCGGAGACGTTTTCTATCTCCATTCAAGACTGCTCGAAAGGTCTGCCAAGCTCTCTGATGAGCTCGGGGCCGGTTCTCTGACTGCTCTTCCGATCATCGAGACGCAGGCCGGTGACGTTTCCGGTTATATCCCTACTAACGTTATTTCGATTACTGACGGACAGATATATCTTGAACCAGAACTCTTTTATGCCGGTGTCAGGCCTGCTGTTAACGTTGGTCTCTCAGTCAGCCGGGTCGGCGGAGCTGCTCAGACAAAGGCGATGAAACAGGTCGCAGGAACTCTCAGACTTGATCTTGCGCAGTTCAGGGAGTTGGCAGCATTTGCACAGTTCGGCAGCGACCTTGATAAGTCAACCCTGGCCCAGATCGAAAGAGGAAAGAGGATGGTTGAGCTCCTCAAACAGGACCAGTATGTGCCCATGTCGATGGTCGCACAGGTCTCAGTCCTCTTTGCTGCCACCCAGGGCTTCCTTGACGATATACCTGTGGAGTCAGTGAAAAAGTTTGAGGAAGAGTTCCTCCGTTTCATGAAAGACAGCAAGGCAGACCTTGTGAAGGAACTTGGAGACAAGAAGGCCATTGACGACGAACTCAAGCCAAAGCTGATAGCTGCCCTTGAGCAATTCAAAAAGGCCTTTCAGGCATAATCCTGTTTGATATAAAGGAATGACATGGCTACATTAAGAGATATAAAGAGAAGAATAAAAGCCGTACAAAGTACCAGCAAAATCACCAAGGCTATGAAGATGGTATCTGCTGCGAAGTTCAGAAAGGCCCAGCAGAGGATGTTTGAACTCAGGCCCTATGCTGAACGGATGGGCAATATTCTCTCAAGTCTTGCAGGCGGGGCCGAAGGGGAAATGCACCCTCTTCTTGCGGTAAGACCGCGAAAAAATATCGAAGTCCTGGTTATTACAAGTGACCGTGGACTCTGCGGCGCCTTTAATACTAATATTCTGAAGGCTGGCACAAGACATATCGCCGAGCTGCAAAAAGAGGGCTTTGACGTTGCTATAAGCTGCGTAGGCAGAAAGGCCAGGGATTATTTCAAACGGAGAAATGTCGAGCTGAAAAAAGCCTGGACAGGGATCTCGGGAAAGATCTCCTATGCTAACGCCCAGGAGATCGCCAGTGAGATAATCGAAAATTATACGGATGAATCAGTAGATGAGGTCATCCTTATTTACAATGAGTTCAAATCCGCGATCGCACAGAAAGTGGTCATTGCAAAACTTCTTCCTCTGGCACCGATTGAGGCCTCGGAAGAAGCGCTCCCTGTCTATAATTTTATCTACGAACCTACGAAGCAGGAGATATTCAGCAGACTGGTCCCAAAGAACGTTGAAATACAGATCTTCAGGGCGCTCATTGAGTCACAGGCCTCCGAGGAGGCGGCAAGGATGGCGGCGATGGAAAACGCTACCAAGAGCGCAAACGATATGATATCAAGCCTGACGCTGCAGTACAACAAGGCAAGACAGGCGACAATCACCAAGGAACTCATGGACATCGTCGGTGGTGTCGAGGCCCTTAAAGGATAAAAAGGAGAAGGAAAAAATGAAAATATATTCGGGGGTTAACCAATGAGCAATATAGGAAAGATTTCTCAGGTTATCGGTGCGGTTGTGGACGTTGAGTTTGAAGAAAAGATGCCGGACATCCTTAACGCCTTGAAGATTGAACAGAAAGGCGATCCTGCAAAAGGCACGCTCGATTTTGACATCACTCTTGAGGTCGCTCTGCACCTCGGCGATGGCAAGGTCAGGACTGTTGCCATGCAGGCCACCGACGGTCTTGTCAGGGGAATGCCGGCAGTCGATACCGGACTTCCGATAACAGTCCCGGTCGGCACCGGGGCGCTCGGAAGGATCCTGAATGTCGTAGGTGATCCTATCGACAAGCTGGGCCCTGTGAAATCCGACAAGAGACTTCCTATACACAGACTTGCCCCTGACTTCGCCTCTCAGGAACCGGTCACCCAGGTGTTTGAGACAGGTGTTAAGGTTTTTGACCTCCTTGTCCCCTTTGTCCGCGGTGGCAAGATGGGTATGTTCGGCGGCGCAGGTGTTGGAAAGACTGTTGTTATCATGGAGATGATCCATAACATCGCCATGAAGCACGGCGGCGTCTCGGTATTCGCTGGAGTTGGTGAGAGGACCAGAGAAGGAAATGACCTCTACGGTGAAATGAAACACTCAGGCGTTCTCCCGAAGGTCGCGCTCATATACGGCCAGATGAACGAGCCGCCCGGTGCAAGGGCAAGGGTTGCGCTTACAGCTCTTACTGCTGCTGAATACTTCAGGGATGAAGGCCAGGACGTTCTTATATTTATCGACAACATATTCAGATATACTCTGGCAGGCGCGGAGCTTTCCGCACTGCTGGGCAGAATGCCTTCCTCTGTTGGATACCAGCCTACGCTCGGTACTGACATGGGTATTTTGCAGGAGAGAATCACGACAACGAAAAAAGGCGCCATCACATCCATGCAGGCGATTTACGTTCCTGCTGACGACCTTACAGACCCTGCTGTTGCGACTGCCTTTACACACCTTGACGGCACGGTCGTTCTTTCCAGGCAGATCTCCGAACTCGGGATTTATCCTGCTGTTGACCCGCTCGATTCAACATCCCGGATCCTTGATCCCAAGGTAATCGGCGAGGAGCATTATGCAGTTGCAAGAAGTGTCCAGAAGGTCCTCCAGAGATACAAGGAACTTCAGGACATCATCGCTATTCTGGGTATGGAAGAGCTTTCAGAAGACGACAAGATAACGGTTTCCCGTGCAAGAAAGATCCAGAGGTTCCTCAGCCAGCCCTTCCATGTTGCTGAAGTCTTTACCGGCCGTCCGGGCAAATATGTAAAGGTTGAAGATACGATAAAGAGCTTTAAGGCCCTTGTTAACGGCGAATATGATGATGTGCCTGAACAGGCCTTCTATATGACCGGCGCCATCGAAGAGGTCGAGGAGAACGCAAAGAAACTCGGCTGGTCGAGGTAATAACAATGGCAGAAGGAAAGCTTCTTCTTGAAATAGTAACACCTCAGGGACTTGTTTTCAGTGAAGAGGTCGATGAGGTCACTGCAAGCGGCAGCGAGGGAGAATTCGGAATACTTCCCGGGCATGTGCCCTTTGTGACCACCCTGAAGGTCGGCATTCTTGCCAGCAAGACCGGTAATGCAACGAAATATTTCTTCGTAAACTGGGGCTATGCAGAGGTCGGCGCCGAGAAAGTCCTCATACTTGCAGACAGTGCTGAGCTCTCTGATGAGATCGATCTAGAGAGGGCAAAGGCAGCCATGAAGAGGGCTGAGGAAAGACTCAAGAAGGCTGAAGATATAGATTTTCACCGGGCTGAGACCGCCCTTGAAAGGGCCGTCACCAGGATCCAGCTGCATGAGCTGAAAAGAACAAAATAGAGAACCGCATTTACGTTAAATTACGAAAGGCACTATTTTGCATAAAGCAGGATAGTGCCTTTTTTTATAGCATTTATAACCCGATTGAATCAGCAAGGGCCTTGTTCGTGACTTTCCCTTTATATGTATTCAGACTGCCTCTTAATCGCAGAATCTTTTTCAATCGCATCTTCTATCCCGATTTCAGCTATTTTTTTAATGTATGAAAGCGTGGAGTTTGTCAGTGCCAGGGTTGAGGTTCTTGGATAAGCCCCGGGCATATTGGCGACCGCATAATGGATAATACCGTCCACCTCATAGACAGGATTGTCATGTGTGGTCGGTCTCGATGTTTCGGCGCAGCCACCCTGGTCTACTGAGACGTCTACTATCACAGCACCGGGTTTCATGGTCCTGAGCATTTCCCGGGGTATAATTACAGGCGTCCTGCCGCCAGGCACCAAAATAGCGCCTATTACCAGATCAGCTTCCTTTATCTCTTCTTCAACCTGATTTTTAGTCAACGGAAGTGTCTTCACCTTTCCCAAGAACATCTCATCTAGCCGCTGCAGTTTTTCAACGCCCTTGTTTATAACGGCCGTCTCCATCCCAATGCCGACAGAAACACGGGCTGCGTTACTTCCAACAACACCTGCGCCTAAAATCAGCACCTTTGCGGGTCTCACAGTCGTTGCACCAGAGGGAAGGACCCCCGTTCCATTATGGACCTTTTGAAGATAAAATGAGCCTACAAGAGGTGCCATCCTGCCTGCTATTTCGCTCATCGGAGACAGGAGAGGAAGTCTCCCATCTTTTTCAAGAGTTTCATAGGCGAGTCCTGTTATCCGTTTTCTGAGCAGAAACTCAGTAAGCTGGCGGTTTGGCGCCAGATGCAGGTAGGCAAATACTGCCTGTCCCTCTCTGAAAAAGGTGTATTCCTCAGGGAGCGGCTCTTTCACTTTTACTATCAGTTCCGACTTCTTAAATAGTGTCTCCTTGTCGACAATATCAGCGTCGGCAGCGAGATAATCATCATCAGAAAAACCGCTGCCTTTGCCGGCACCTGTCTCTGTCAGAACTGTATGGCCGTTATGTTTAAGCTCTGTTACCCCGGCTGGCGTTATCGCAACTCGGTACTCCTCTTTCTTGATCTCTTTAGGAATTCCTATGATCATCTGCTCTCCCCCTCATTTACCGGGCTTTGATTTCATAGTATCACACTTATCAAAGCGTGAACATAATTTACAGATTTAAACCTTACCTGGCCTCCAGGTTTATTAAGGCCAGGTAAACTCCTTTTACAACCTCTTTCATCCTGTCAAAGTTAAGGGTATTGATCGTATCGGATACTGAATGATAATTCATGTTGCGGTAGAAGGCTGTGTCTGTGACCATGATAGCCGGATATCCGAACTTCCAGTAGTTCATATGGTCTGAAAAGTCTACGCCTATGAGACAGGCAGGGGCCTTGAGACTCTCAACATCGATGGCTGTTAGCTTCATTGTATTTTTGAAATGTTCAATCAGCTTTGAACTGCCAAAGCTGCCTACGACCCCGATGAAATCAGCCTTTGCAGGATAAAAAAGCTTCATTAAAGGCAGTGGATAGAATTGAGACGCCGGAGTATCTGAATAGTATCCTATCATCTCAAGGCCCAGCATGCCCAGGACATTGACCTTGTTGTCATGCAAAGATTTTGCATGGATGTAACTTCCCATTTGTTTTGTCCTGAAAAAAGGAGGCTCCTCAAGGGTGTAGGCAACAAAGTCTATGCGGAAGTTTATTTCAGGCGAATGCTTTTTAAAAAGTTCTGCCAATGCCAGAAGTCCCGCGATTCCCGAGGCATTGTCGTCAGCACCAGGTTGTTCGCCTGCTACGTCATAGTGTGCGCCCACGATGAACCTCGGCGCGGTTTCAGCGCCGTAACTTGCAATGATGTTTCGGTATTCAATACCCTTGACTCTGTATTTCTGTTCAACCGGACTGTAGCCATACTTAAGAAATTCGCCTTTAATAAAATCAGCCGCCTTATTTAGGGAGCCGATATTTTCGTAATTTCTGGCTGGGACTAAAGAGCTCAGTTTTTCAACAGAGAAGTACAATTTATTTATATCAACTGAGATTGCGGGTATATTATATGCTCTATCTGCGGACATACAGATACCGGCAAACATCAACACAATAGTCAGAACAATGCATGTTCTCATATTCGCGGCGCATAGAGGTCCAAAAGCCCTATGAAATCAAACCAATTAGTACTCCAGCGAAGTTTCGCCGCCATCCTCGGGCCCTGGTCGCCTTTGGCGCCGCCTGAGGCGGGTAAACTTGCCCCGGGGACCCAGCATGTCCTGAAAACAATGGATTCCCGATTAAGGAACCCGGGTATGACGAAAAAGGTCGATGTAGTTTAGATCTGGTCCAATGCCTGTTTCAGGTCAGCGATCAGGTCCTCTACATCCTCCAGCCCAAGAGCAAGCCTGACAAGGTTGTCCACCATACCGATTTCCTTTCGGAACTGTTCCGGATAATCGAAGAAGGACATGGCCCACATCTGAGTGACCAGGCTTTCGCTGCCGCCCAGACTCGGAGTTATAAGGAAAAGATCGAGGGCGTCGATGAACTTTCTTGTTTCCGTGTTGCCGCCTTTGACAAGAAAACTGATGACGCTGCCGAAGCCCTTCATCTGCTCTGTCGCGAGCTTGTGGTCAGGATGCGACTCAAGGGCAGGGTACCAGACCTTCTCGATCTTTGGATGTGCCTCCAGCATTTTGGCGACGGCCAGTCCTGCCTTGTTGTGGTGCTCCATGCGCATCCCGAAGGTCTTCATCCCGCGCTCAAGCAGGAAGCACGTCAGCGGCCCCGGAGTTGCTCCTATCATGCGCTGCATCTTGTACAGATCGTTCATCAGTTTATCTGAACCGAGCGCAACGCCTGCCATGAGGTCGTTGTGGCCTCCCAGATACTTGGTGGCTGAGTGCAGCACAACATCGACTCCCATCTCAATGGGCTTGATGTTATATGGTGTAGCCAGCGTAGCGTCAATTATGGTCAGAATATTCCGCTCTTTGGCCACCTTCACGATTGCAGGAATGTCGAGCACACGCAGGTAAGGGTTAGTGGGCGACTCTGTGAAAATGATGTTCGTGTTCGGTTTGATCGCGTGCTCGATGGCCTCTGCGGTAGGGTCAACAATAGAGTGCTCTATGCCGAACTTACCAAGGAAGTTAGTCGCAAAGTCACGCGTCTGGCGATAGCAATCCCCGGTGAAGATGATGTGCCCGGCAGGTTTCATATAGGTCATGATAACCAGAAGGACAGCTGCCATGCCTGAGGAGTAAAGCACGGCGCGCTCTGCCCCTTCAATGGCCGCAAGTTTGCGTTCTGTCTCTGTCTGGGTGGGATTGCCATAGCGGGCGTATTCGTGCTCGCGGATCACCTTGCCTTGTCCCTTGGCACGCATGAAATCTTCAACTTCGTCAGCCGTGTCGAAGTAGTAATTGGAGGTGTGCATTATCGGTGTGGAAACCGCATGGTGGGCCTTGGGAAGCCTGCCTGTGCCGTGGATGGCAAGTGTGGCCGGTTTCCAGTTCTTTGCGTTTGAATTTTTGTTAGACATTTATTTCTCCCCTTTTCTTCAATGCGTCGTGAAGTGCTTTTTTGACAGCATCAACACGCGCCGGCAGCTCAATCGGCTTATTGGAGTATTTGCAGGGGAAATCCAGTGTCCCCTCGTGATATTTGACCTTAAAATCAGTGAACTTGAGTCCATGGGCTGTTGATATGACGACAACATGTTCCGACTTGTCGATCTTGCCTGCCTTGAGCAGTTTTATCAATGCAGCAAGCGCGACGCCTGTATGCGGGCAGTTAAACATGCCTGTATTATCGCCAAGTGCTGCCGCATCAGAGAGTTCCTCCTCTGTTGCGTCCATAACAATGCCGTTAAACTGTTTAAGAGTACGGATCGCCTTTTCGAAACTGACAGGGTTTCCAATCTGGATCGCGCTGGCCAGGGTCTTTTGCGCTTCCATAGGCTCAAAGCTTTCAAAGTTTTTCAGATATGAGCGGTAGAGCGGATTTGCGCGTTCTGCCTGGGCCACAACAATGCGCGGCAGTTTTGATATCAGCCCGAGGTCACGCATCATAAGCAGTCCGCTGCCCAGGGCCGAGACATTACCAAGGTTGCCTCCTGGAATTATTATCACGTCCGGGATCTCCCAGTCGAACTGCTGGACTATCTCGATGCCCACAGTCTTTTGTCCCTCTATACGCAGGGAGTTCATGGAATTGGCCAGATAGATTGTCTCGTCCTTGGTAATCTCCCTCACAATGCTCATACAGCCGTCAAAGTCAGTGTCCAAAGACAACACCAGCGCGCCGTTTGCTATCGGTTGTACGAGCTGCGCGATGGATATCTTCCCCTTTGGCAGGAGTACTATTGATTGTATTCCGGCAGCCGCGCAGTAGACCGCGAGAGCTGCGGAGGTGTCTCCTGTTGAGGCGCAGGCCACAGCCTGTATTGGCGCGCCCTCGCTGATCATCTGTTTTACCTGGGAGACGAGCACTGTCATCCCAAGGTCTTTAAACGAGCCGCTATGGGAGTTTCCGCAGAGTTTGATCCAGAGATTATCAATACCGATTATTTTGCCGAAACGCTCGGCCCAGAAAAGGTTGGTGCCGCCTTCGTAGAGCGAGACTATATTGTCGTCTGCTATCTGAGGGAGTATCCATTCCTTTTTTGCCCCATACGCCTGAACCGTAGGGCCACTGGGTGGACTTGTAGCGGTCTTCAAAGAGCTTCATCCACGCCTTTGCATCGCGGCGTGCCAGGGCTTCGATGTCGTGCTGCACTTCAAGCAGCGAGTTGCAGTTATTGCAGCGGTATATAATCGTGTTGAGCGGATAGCGCTCTTTGCACTTTTCGTTGATGCATTGAAACCAGGCTTTGTATTGCATACTCTGTCCTTTTGGTGTTCGTATTCACCGGCACGAACATTTGCGGCCGGTTTTCATGAGGGAATATAATGAGGAAATCTCCTGAATAAGAATGCCCCTCTGACAGGAAAATATATCATAATTACCTGCTCTTAATCAATAAACTGGGAAATGGGACACGGTAAGGCAGAGACGGGCAATGAATATTCCTTTACGTATATTTGACTGGTACTGTCGTTGAGTGTGTTATGGGACCTTTAATAATTAATGCATCATTAAGCGCAGGGCAAGTATCTCACACTCGTTTCATCCCTTGCCGGAAGCCCGACTCGTACTGTTAGTCAATCATTCTGCTATGAACACCTGATAATCGATAGGTATTACGAAGTCATAACTGTTGAAGACTTTGTCCCGAAGTCCGCTGGGAAGAATTTTGGAAAAAATTTAGACCGAGCATCAGAGAGGGTTTAGGTTCGCTCCGAAAAACGCATTGTAACGTGGGTCAGGTATGATAAAATCAACGAATAGTGAGGTCTCGACTGCGTGAAGAACTATGCAACGCTGCAGAGTCCCGGCCTTTCCCCCATACAACAGACTGAAAGTCACAAGTCAAGATATGGCACCTTTATTTTTTGTTAAACAGAAAGCAAAGTGAAATAGAGCCAACGGGAACACATTTATTGGGCAAGACGAAAAGGGAGGGATTCTTGGGTCTCCCTCCCTTTTTAAATTCCTTACTTGAGACCGAGATCCTTAGCTGCTGGCTTGAGCAAATCGTCTTTTTTCATATTACTCATCATTGGGTTCTTTGACCTTTTTGCGGCCGCTATTAATTCCTTCTCTGTTTTGAATCTCTTTAAGAGTTCGGCCTTCGAAGGAGCAGGCTTGCCTGAGTCAGTGTGACAACCTTTACACGAATCCCACCCTGCAGACTTCTCTTTCATTTCGCCTGCTTTCTCAGCAGCTTTTTCTTTCGTTTCCTCTGCCTTTTCAGCAGCCCTATCCTTGACTTCAGTCGCCTTCTCGTCAGCCGTGTTCTTGACTTCAGCTGCCTTTTCGTTAGCCGTGTTCTTGACTTCAGAGGCCTTCTCGGCAGCCTTATTCTGCTCTTCCCCTGGCTTCTTCTGGCATCCTATGGTCAAGACCAAGGAAAGAACTAATGCAAGGGAAAGAACCAAAACCAAAAATTTTCTCATGATGTGAACACTCCTTTTTTAAATGAATTTGTACATTTTTCAGAATATTCATTCTGAACCATTTGTCCTAAACCAAAGTGTACCATATGCTTGCGGTCTGTCAACAAAAAAAACAAAAAAATATTATTTAAACATTATTTGTAGTTGCAAAATGAAAATGTCATACCCCTTGTTAGATATTGATTGGGGTCAGAGAATGGTTCAAAGTCACAAATCAAGATACGTTAAATTCATTTCAATGTCCGGATGAACCCGAGAGCACATGTTTCGCCGTGGACTGAGCCTGGTGCCCAATGCGTTAAGTGCAAAGGACAGTATTTGTGTTGGCAGCGTTTCGGCAGTCCTTGTCTTTAATCGGACAAAGAATTATTATCTCGACCGAATCAACAAAAAAAGACCACGACTTTTCAAGCGTTGCCCTGCTTCCGTAATAGAATTACTTCTTCTCTGTTGCCCGTGTGGGGGGGGCTCACCCCCTGGTAATAACCCAGAGTCCGTTTCCACAGACTCTGGGTTGCGCAGATAACCTCTGCTTTAAAGCCAGAACGTATCCCAAAGGTCATTCCGGCGTATGAGAAACCGCTCTCCTAATTCCCCAAAACTTTCTTGACTTGACCGATCTTTTTTTGAACCTTGCCGGTTGTCTTTTCGACTTTGCCTTCGGCTTCCAGGTCGGGATTATCGCTGATTTTCCCAGCGACCTCCTTAATCTTTCCCTTCACTTTGTGAAACTCGCCTTCTGCCTGGTCCTTCGTGCTGGATTTCATGGTTTTTCTCCTATAAAGTTAACGTTAAACAGGTGTTGCCCGCCTTTCTGAGAATGAATTTCAGGGTCTGCCTGAAACTCCAGAAGGTATCCGGGAATTCAGGATAAATGAGGAGTGCTTTCCCGAAGTGCCTCTTAATCCTTTTACTTTCTCGGTTCTACCTTCAGTAGGCTCTTAACGGATTTTACTCCCCTGATTTCCCTGATTTTTGCTACAACCCGGTCCTCAGCCTTTTTGTCATGTATAAAACCCTGCAAAACAACATTTCCATCTGTAGAGGTAACATCGATCTTTAAATACTGGGCGTCCGGGTCTTTGACGATTATCGAATTAGCTTCCGTGTTAATGCTTGCATCATCGATATGTTCTCCTGCTGTTCTGCCTGTCATTGTGGCGCAGCCTGAAAACAAGGCCAACCCAAAAACCATCAATACTGTTAAAAAAATAACCTTTTTCATTTCTCTCCTCCTGTCTTTAGATGTGCAATCATACGATTGCAACGTTAATAGAAACTAACCTTCTTCAAGAGAAGGTCATCGCCTCTGAATGAGGCCTAACACCAGTACAATGACTGCGACGACGAGCAAAATATGGATGAACCCGCCCATCGTGTAACTGCTCACTAACCCCAACACCCAGAGTATCAGGAGTATCACAAAGATCGTCCAAATCATATTAGTCTCCTTTCCGGCAACAATCGTGCCAATTTCGTACCGCGCCATTTGTTAATTTAATTGTACCTTGTTTTCAGCCAATGTAAAGATGGATTGAAAATATTAAACTGCTTAAAAACCGCAGAGATAAGGCTTACTGCGCCAGCCTGCTATTTTTGAAAATGCTTCCGGACTTTTGCCTCAATCTGACGATCAGGCAAACGCTGAATTGGAAGGAGCCGCTAAAGTTCGATATGCTTTTGGTGTACATTGCCCGCGAAGCGCGAGTGAGTAATACCGGCAGAGTATATGTCGTTTTGTTCACATGAGATAGTGCAGGTTGGCCAGACTCAATAACTTCCTCTTCGCTTGTTTGGCCAGATTAAACTGGCTTATTCAAAGTTGACATTAGGCCAAATTGTCATAAAATGTAACTAAGGAGTTATCGCGACGAAGCCTTTGTGAAAAGGGGACGGAAGTTGGCGGTAAATAACTTATTTTTTATGTGATCCTTATTTTCTATAATGGAAAGGAAGTGATTGAACCATGAGCACCGAGCTAATCATTTTAATCATCGTATTGATCCTTGTGATCGGCGGGGGCGGCTTTTACTGGCGGGGGAGACGTTAAAAAGATTTTTCTCTTGTGGCCAGGAGGCAATTATAGAGGATCCCAGATATGAGTGATGTAAAAGACTTTCCTGTCGTTTGCGTGGGTGGTTCGGCCGGTGGCCTTGACGCCTACACCCGGTTACTAAGGCATTTGCCGGCTGATACGGGTGTTGCTAGCGTCATCGTTAATCACCTGAGGACCGTAGCAACCTAGCTTCACGAGATTCTCCCGCACTTCACAGAGATGCCTGTTGAACTTATCACGGAAAGATCGGACATCGAACCTAACCATGTATTCATCATTCCGGAACAGCGTGATCTGCACGTCCTTGATGAGGATATCGCTAAAGAAATTGTGCCAATTGCACGCGCGGCCGATACGGATTCTTTCATGCCAGCTCCAGAAGCGTCCCGGCGGCTAGGGCTCTGGCGACTCACAAGCGCAGAAAAAGACGAAATAACTGATAAATAAAAGGGGCCAACTCTCTATTTCCCACTTTATTCAAACAATAGTTGTGAAAAAGACGAGGTTGCCAACCAGCAGCTGGATTGCCCTAGAAACAGTCGGACCGGAGTTTAACTGAAATACTCCTTGATCTCCCCTTCGAGCATACTGCAAGGTATTGTGAGGACATTATTTGCGTTTAAGAAGTTTTATTTTTGCCTATTACAATATCAACAAGTTTATTGATCAGCTTCGGGAGTATGCCAGGACTTTTTCTTCCGGGGTTGGAAAGTGAAGGATACACAGTAATTCTTCCATACTTGTCAGACTCGTATGACTTGCATCCCATGAGTAGATTATAACAGAGAAAAAATAATTATCAGCATTAAATGGATAACGAGCGATATTCCCCGTGGTCTTGCCACGAGGTTAGCGAGCGAATATAATGAAAAAACATTCCTTGCATTGAGATTCCCTGCGGTCTTGCCGGAGGGAGTCTTCAATTTTGTTCTGTCCTGCAATAAGTATTTTCGCCAAGCAACCATAATTACACCGCAATAATCTGAGCAGCTCGCAAAAGAAGACAGGCCAGACTCAGGTTCCTGTCTCCCGCCGTTTTTAAACGATGGTTCCATGAAAAACGACTGGCAGCTTGATATATTTGGTGTCCACAATTGACGACAGATTTCAAAACAGATCGGGTGAATATTGAGAGAGAGAGTTTTCGTCTCTTAATGTGGACGAGCCAGGGTATAGAACATTGCGATAGCAGCTATAGTCATCACAGCGAAGGTTAGCCAAACTAATGACCTGGATAGAATGCCACCTCTATTCTTGCCGAGTATTTTCTTACTACTATTTATTCTAGCGATTATGTAGATAAGAGGCACTGCCGCAACACCATTAAATACTGCCGTGAAAACCAATGCCTTGATTGGATTAATCCCCACAAAATTCATAGCCAGCCCAATAAGGGTTGCGACAATAATGACTGCATAGAATCCTTTGGCATCACTTAGTTTGCGGTACAACCCCTCTTTCCAACCAAATGTCTCAGATAGAGCATATGAAGCAGAGCCAGCAAGCACTGGTATAGCCAATAAACCTATTCCCACCACCCCAGTTGCAAAAATATCTTTAGCGTATGAACCAGCGAATGGTTCAAGGGCTTTTGCCGCATCAGCAGCAGTACCTATGTTTTTGATCCCGTGATTAAAAAGTTCTGTGGCAGTTGTTATGATAATGGACCATTGAATTACTTCTGCAAACACCATTCCTATCGCATTATCGATGCGTAAATTCCTTAAGAATTGTCTAATCTTAACCGGCTTTTGACCTTCTTTGCCAATCATATGGAGGGATATTTCTTCTTCAACTTCCTGAGAAGCTTCCCAGAAGAACATATAAGGTGAGATGGTAGTACCAAAAACGCCGACAACGATAAACAAGAAGTCAAAGCTAAATTCCACATGGGGAATGAGGGTCGCTATCAGGATCTCTCCCCAGGGTTCGTGAACCATCAGGGCAGTGACGGGATATGCCAATAGAGCCAGCCCAAGCCACTTTAATATCTGCGCGTACTTCTTGTAACCTACAAACACTTCAAGACCTATAATCAACAGAGTGGTTAGTATTGCCAAAATCGGTACTGGAACATTAACGACCAGATTTGCCGATGCCGCAACTGCTCCAATGTCCGCTCCGATATTGATGGTATTTGCCACAAGCACAAGGAAGGCCACACTTGCAGCGATTATTTTGCCATTGTTTTCCTTGATAACATGGGCCAAACCTTTACCAGTTGTCGCTCCGATCCTGGCACAGGCTTCCTGAATGGCAAGCAAGAGCGGAATCTGATACAAAGAAGTCCATAACTGACCAAAGCCAAACTGTGCTCCGGTTTGCGAGTATGTGGCTATACCAGAGGGATCATCATCAGCGGCGCCAGTAACGAGACCTGGGCCGAGCACTTTCAGGTAAAATCTCAGTTTTCCAAAAGGTCCGTTCTGTCGGATGTCTTTTTCGGCCTGTGCAGCTTTAGACCCGGGCCACCGGGACGCTTTTTTTTGTCCGGTTTCCTTTTGACAGCTTTTTTTGCTTTGTAGTAGCCATACGTTTTTATTACTTTCCTTATGAACTATAGCCTTTTACAAAATCCCAACATACTGATTTTATCAGACAATCCAGTGTAGTGATAGAATAGTGCAAATTTATTTATGAGACAGGACACTAGCACGCGCCTACCGGAGTTAACCTCATCCCGGCAAAGCTTACAATTAGTCGGTTTTTACACATAATTTAAATTTCACATCTGAGTAGAAGCTTATCTGAGTAAATTTTTTACATTCTTGACCGTCTAGTTTGGCTGATCCAGAAAGATCCCTTTTAAGAAATAAGAATAATGCCTGATATATCAGGAGACTCCTGATATATCAGAAGGCGTCACCTTTCACAATCTCATTCTCCCATCGTAGCCCTCGCTTTAATTACAATGTTATCAAGATCATAGAGCATCCTTTCTTTAAACACAGGTCCTGGCACAACTTATGCTTCTAATTATGTATTAAACAATCAAAGAGAAAGGAGAAAAGTCATGAGCATGGAATTGATACTTATCATCATTGTATTGATTTTGATCTTCGGCGGTGGTGGATTCTACTGGAGGGGGCGGGGCCGTTAGGCACCCATAGGACCCGAAGATCGGCTTGTGCTGAGATCAGTGAAATCAAGGGTGTGAAATCCGTGAAGAGCCTCTTGAAGATGGAAGTAGAGAAATAGGCAGCACCTTAATTACCGATTTAACTGCAGCTAACGTATCGGCAGTTAATCGAAATCCTAAAGGAGGAATAGCATGAAGTCAAGCACGAAGGACAAAGTGGAAGGCACATTTCACGACGCAAAGGGTAAGGTCAAGGAAATGGCCGGTAAAATCACCGATAACCCCAAATTGGAGGCCAAAGGCAAAGCCGAAAAGATAGCCGGAAAAGTTCAGGAAAAAGTCGGACAAGTCAAGAAGGTTTTGGAGGATTAGGATAGCTCTTTCTCCAGCGCCGGCACGCCCTTTGGGAAACGGCCGGACTTTAAACCCTTGCTCAACAAGCAACATGAGAATACTTAATGAAAGGGAGAATATCATGGGATTAAAGGGACTTGCCGAAGGAATTATTTTACAGTCTATCGATGATTTATGGGTTAAACACCATAATGAGGACTGCATCGCCTTTTTCAAAGGAGACTGGATTCAGTGACTGTGCGGAGATGGCAGGAATGACAACGTCAGATCAGATCAGGCTGCTCAATCTTGTGAAAAACATAATTGAAAATCAGGGAGAGAAGAGAAATCTGAACCCTAATCCTTTCGGGCAGAGTAATGGTGAGACAGGAATTAAGGAAAGAAACTGCCAATTCCTTCATGTGACTTTATCCTGTTACACCTTCAATACATTTATAATTATTTAAACTGGTTTTCCCGTTTGTCAGATTGAGTTTTACTCTTACTGATAAATTGATTGGATTGGATGGTTTCATTAATAGCTGTTTTTTAGGAGATATCCATGAGTTGCCCTTATTTTAAAGAAGGATACATCGGATCCTGTGGTGCATCGGTATCAAAGTATGTACCGAGCATTGAAATGATGGAAACATACTGTTTTAAGCAGATCTACAGACTCTGCCCGACCGTATCGGAATATCTATACGAAAACGATTTAGCAATGGCTAACCTAACCTGTAAATAGGATTGGCACTTAGGTAATTGTTGAGGTGCTTAATTTGCATAAGTCAGGATTTGTGTGTGCAACTGTCAACGCATTAATCGACTCCTTTCTGGACTCCACACCCTGATATAGTTCTAATCCCTTAAGCTTCCATCTGGAAATCGGTAGGATAAGTCTTTCTTTGGACTTAATTTAAAATTGAAAATACCGACTTAATTGACAGGTGCATTCTTTTATGATACAAGTTAATAGTCTCTGCATAGAAGATATTCAATGCAGCAATATTAATTAACAAAAGGAGGTGATTTTATGAAGAAGGCATTAGCTATTATCGTATCAGTTCTCATTGTTCTCTCCGTTGTGGGACTCTCGTTTGCAAAAGATAAGAAACATTCAACGAAGGCGATGCTTGTTTCTGGCGAGGTGACAGCAGTTGATGCGGCCGCAAATACCCTTACCATAAAAGGTAAGAAGGGCGAAGTTATGCTCACTATTACTGACAAGACCAAGTTTGCTGAAGGGAAGACCCTCGCTGACGTGAAGATTGGCGACAAGTTGTCCGCCAAGTACTCAGAGAAAGACGGCAATATGATGGCATGGAAAGTCATGACGAAGAAAGAGATGAAGAAGATGAAGAAGGAGCATAAGGAGAAAGAAAAGGAATAATTTCTATTCTCATATATTCCGAGGGGGGCGAGGTTAAATATCTCGCCCCTTTTTGTTATATTTATTTCATCTGTTAATCTTCAGCTTTTATCCCAGTATGATTCTGAGGACTTGTCGGTATTCAATAAAAATGGATGAGGGCAGAGCTTCAAGTCCGTTCTAAAGTCAACGCCCTTTAAGCATGGCAAATTGTGCGGAGTGCAAATCGTAATTGTTTCTCGTGTATAACTACGTCATTTAGAGTCTAAATTAAAACCGGCCCGCTCCAATAATTCCATGGTGTGTTTGAAGTCTGCGTTTGTCGTTTTTATATATCCCTGAATTCCCATCTCATTTCAAAAGTCATAGTAACTTATAGTACTTCGATGTATCCTTGTCCTTTCTCATTATTGCCACCTATCTGTGGCTCTCCTGTGTAGCAAAAATCAGGAAAAAGTGTTTTGGAGATAACGCCTTGTCAGGCCGGTCCCTACCCGTTTAATATTCTACTTGCTTCTTTTCAAAATTATTCAATATATTTGTTTTTAATCTATCATATTCCTCTTTCGTGATCGTATCTGAATTTTTAAGGTCTTCGAGTTCCTTAAGTTTGTCTATTGGCAATCCGGGTTTTTCCAGTTCTGCTATCACGGGTTTCAGAACTAGGCTTATGCTGTCCGGCGTAAGTCGGTATATGCTGCCGTTTGCCGTATCCACTGCCGCACTAATAATACCTAAAGGTACTAGTATATATCCTATAACCGCTCGGCTAAGAACGTGTTTACAGGTTATCGACTGAGTTTCGAAACCTTCTTTTAAAATAGTGATAATATGATCTTGATTCCGCTTCAATTCGATTCTGCAGGGCGTGATGCAGCTAACTCCATCTTGATTCTTTGCAGTGGCTCCCTGGGGAGATGTTTTCACTGGGATTTTTTGAGTTGTGCTGTTGATAATGGTTGCACACCCCCAAAAAGTTAAATAAGAAAAGGCCAAAAATACTAAGATAAGAATGCTTTTCATGAGACCTTTTTTTTTCGAGTTTATACCCCGAACTCATGATTCAATTATAAGTCTGCATTCGCAGAATAACAAGTGACATAGTACGGTCGAAGGAAGTCCGTCCCCATATGCAATGAAAATTAACAGCACTTCATCATTTAAAAAAAGGCAATTGAGACAAAAAATAAGAACTCTTGTTTCCATCAGAGTATGCTTCGTTTACCTGATGGGCAAAACATCTTGAGGTGATGTTTAAGATTTGTACCGGTAATTGACGCCTTATAAAGCTCAATTTAAAATGTCGTGGTGATGTCATGTCCAGTGGCTGAGCCAGGGATTAGGCGTGTTGCGGGGATTATCGAACAGACATGAAAAGTTGAAACTCGCGTTGGTTACTATGAGAAAGTGAGAGCTACGCAGAAAAATTGATTTTAAGGCCTTGGAGTTGGACTCCCCAGCGGGCGCAACAGAATAATCCTTCGACCTTGCGAGCGGGATGGACAGGCTTTGTATCTTACCCTCACAGAGAGGTCCACGGACAAACCAACAGCAGAATCAGTTATAATGGAGGCAACTCCGGTAAGTGAGAGAAGATAGATTAAACTGAAACTTATACTGGAGGCTAAAAATGTCATACAAAGTTAGCATCGTTATTGAGAAGGATGAGTTCGGCTATTATGCATACAGCCCGGAACTGCAGGGGTGTCAGTCTCAGGGGGATTCCTTCGAAGAGGTCATTGCCAACATCAGGGAGGCGATCGAACTTTATCTGGAGACCTTGACTGAAGAAGAAAAGAAAGCCTGTCTGAGTAGAGAAATTATGACCTCGACTTTAGAGGTCCAGATTGCCTGAGCTTCAACGTCTTTCTGCGCAGGAAGCTGAGACGCTGTTGTTGAAAGCAGGATTTGAAATGATTCGAAGCAAAGGCAGTCATAGAATTTATCTTAAACAGGGCATCAGGTATAGTAGTTCCTTTTCATACCGGCGAAATTCTTCATCCTAAGATCGTCAAACAAGTTCTCTCTGCGATTGAATAATGAAGATTCGATGACCCCTGATAAAAATCTATAGAAACGCGTCCGCAACTGATGGCCCATATCTGATCTATCATCCGCTGCTGTCTCTGCGCAGGGTCTTTCACAGGCAAACCAACAGCAGAATCGGTTATAATGAACGCAGCGAATAATCGGGCAAAAGGAGAAAACATTGAAGGTAGCTATTATAGGACTTGCCAATACAGGGAAGACAACGATATTCAACGCACTTACCGGTCTGAATGTTGAGACCACTATATACCCGTCACAGGCAGCAGAACCCCATGTTGGAGTTGTCAGGGTGCCGGACATCAGACTGGAGAGGCTTTCTGAGATATATAAACCAAAAAAAACTACATATGCTACAGTGGAGTATATTGATTATATAGGTCTTACAAAAGGAGATATCGAACAAAACAAGAAGGTCTTTGACCTTATAAAAGATACTGACGCTATTGTGCATGTGATAAGGGCCTTTGAAGATGAGGTCATAGTCCACCCATTAGGAGAAATAAACCCCGGAAGGGACGCCCAGACTGTTGAGCTTGAGATGATGTTCGGTGACCTCGAACTTATTGATAAACGCCTGGAGCGGATGGAGCAGGGCGCAAAGAGAGGGAAAAAACCTGATGAGGCTGAAAAGAAGCTCCTCCTGAAATGCAAGGAGAGTCTTGAACAGGAAATCCCTCTTCGTGACCTGGATTTTTCAGAAGAAGAAGATAAGGCAATGAGACATCTGCAGTTTATGTCTATTAAGCCCGAGGTCATTGTGCTGAATGTGGCTGAATCTGATATAACCTCTGAAAGTACTGCAAAAACGATTTCCGAACTCGAGGGGATTTTCAAAGGCAGACAGGTCAAGATCCTGAGTCTGTGCGGAAAGATTGAGATGGAAATAGCGCAGCTTTCTCCGGAAGAGGCAAAGATTTTTCTGGACGATCTCGGAATTGCAGAGCCTGCTCTGAACAGATTAATCAGGGTCTCGTATGATCTGCTCGGCCTTATTTCCTTTCTTACAGCAGGCGAAGATGAGGTCAGGGCATGGACTATCAACCGGGGACTGAACGCGCAAAGGGCTGCCGGTAAGATACATTCAGATATAGAGAGGGGGTTCATACGCGCCGAGCTTGTCTCTTACGATGACTTTATGGCCTGCGGGGGCATGGCCGGAGCGCGCGAAAAAGGGCTTTTGAGGCTGGAAGGCAAGACTTATGAAGTAAAGGACGGGGACATTATAAATTTCAGGTTTAATGTTTAATATTTGACTTGCAAATGATTATTTACTCTGTATCATATGAGATGAGAATGAGATTAGTCCCTTAGCAGATAAATACTGTACAAAATGGCATGAAAAATTATAATAGCTCACCGCAGAGGTGCAGAGGGCGCAGAGAGTTTAATTATATATTTCTGCTGAGAGGGCAGAAATATACAAGCTGCCATGTGACTTATTTTTTGTTTTCCGGACTCTCATCGGAAAACAAAATTAACTAAATCTCTGCGAACTCTGCGTCTCTGCGGTGAAAAAGGTATTTTGGTTCCGGTTTTGCCGTATTAGGGTATTATTAGAATATAAATAGATAAGAGGAGACAATGAAGGCAGAAGAGATATTCGAAAAAAGCGTAAAGGTGATGAAAGAAATTTTGACGCCCGAGGGGATGATAGCTTCCATAAAGCGGGCCAAAATCAGGACAGAGGAAGAGAACAATGACTTACTCATAAAAGAACGTGAAAAAATCAACGAACTGGTAAGGAAGATTGCCGAGGACCAAGATAGATCATTATTGCAGTCTGCCTCCATGGCTCTGCTGGACGCTATGGTATTGCGCTATCTGAAGAACAGGGACATCTTTATGAAGACCTTCCCTGAGGGGATTGACAACATAGATCCGGATCCTTATTTTCTGTGGGCCGCGATTATGATATCGCCCCAGGATGATAAACCAATAGTGTGGTCATGATATAATCATATAAATCGGTATGGACAGGGCTGGTTTGCTGTGGAAGAAATCGATGAACTGGTAAGGCGTTATAATCTTGAGGAAGATATTGAGCATATAATTATTCCTCTTCCTGACAAGGACGGGCAGAAGAGGAGATGTTTTTTGCTCAAGAGGCATTTCCTTATTATTCAATTCCCTGACGGGCATTTGTCGGATTTTCCTCTTGCAGAGATCATCGAGGCAACAGTAAAATACCCTGAGCTTTTATTGAGCGAGTCCATACACTTTGTGCATAAAACCCCGGAACTCAGTATCATAGCTGAAAATTCCGGCAATGAAAATATAAACTAAGGAAGAATATGAAAAAAAAGATATTGATAAACGCGCTGCACGCGGAAGAAAAAAGGGTCGCTATAGTTGAAGGAGACCTGCTGGTTGATTTTTATGTCGAGGCCTCTGGCAGAGAGCATCTCAGGGGGAATGTATACAAGGCTTCAGTAGTCCGCGTAGAGCCAGGTCTTCAGGCGGCCTTTCTGGACTTTGGCCAAAAGAAGCAGGGCTTTTTGCAGATGAGGGAGATCAACCCGGAATTTTTCCAGAAGAAGGCTGAAGGCAAAAGGGCGAGGATACAGGATGTCCTGACAAAGGGGCAGGAACTTATTGTGCAGGTGGAGAAGGACGAGAGGGACACTAAGGGTGCCAGCCTGACGACATATATATCCATCCCCGGCAGGTATATCGTCATGATGCCGGGACAGCAGCGTGTCGGCATCTCCAGAAAGATTGAAGACAGGGAGGACAGGGAAAGACTGAAGGAGATATTCCACAGCCTGAAGCTCCCGGCAGATATGGGGTTTATTCTCAGGACCGCCTGCAGCGAAAAGACGAGCGAGGAACTCTCTAATGACCTGAAATATCTCACCAAACTCTGGAGCAAGATACAGACAGAATCGAAAAAAGCCTTTGCTCCCGCGCTTATATACAAAGAACAGGATATTGCGGTGAGGACTGTGCGCGACTATCTGACCGACGACGTTACCGAGGTGCTTATTGACGATCAGGCAGCCTACAAAAATACGAAGCAGTTTCTTACAAAGACCCTGCCGTGGCGCAAAATCAATATAAAGTTCTACAAGGAAAGGAGGCCCATATTTCTCAATCATAACATTGAAGAGCAGATCGCGAGGCTCAATGAAAGATCTGTATATCTGCCTTCGAAAGGCTACCTTGTGATAGATAAGACAGAGGCGCTTACAGCCATAGACGTTAATTCAGGCAGGAGCAGGAAGGAAGAAAATATCGAGGCCACGGCCCTCAAAACCAATATGGAAGCAGCAGACGAAGTTGCCAGGCAGTTCCGACTCAGGGACATAGGCGGGCTGATCGTGATAGATTTTATCGACATGGAATCCTCAAAGAACAGACGGGCTGTAGAAACAACGCTCAAGGCAGCGCTGAGTCTGGACAAGGCACATACTGAGATAAGCGGCATATCAAAGTTCGGTATGGTCGAACTGACGAGGGAACGGATGAGGACAGCCTATTTCGAATCGATAAACAGGAAATGCGAGGCCTGTAACGGTGCCGGCATTGTTATGACAGACGAGATGGTCGCCATCACTGCCTTCCGGGAAATCAATACATTGGCTGCCAAGGGAGGCATAAAGGCCATAACTCTGCAAACTGCCTGTAGAGAGCATGAATTACCTCGTTAATATGAAGAGAGACGAGATAGCCACGATCGAAAAAGCTGACAAGGTATCTGTAAGACTGATAGCTGACACCAAACTTTTCCCTGGCCAGTATACTATAACAGTTGAAAAGACCGGGGAAGAAAAGACCTCTGCGGCGGAAGAAAAAAGAACTGAATTCAGGGCAGAACATAAAACAGATCGAAAGGCTGAACATAAGGCCGGGCGTAAGACTGAGCTAAGACCTGAACATAAAGTCGAACACAAAACCGAGGACAAGACTGAGGATGAAGCCAGCCATAAGGCTGAGGATGAAACCGGGCAGAAGACTGAGGCCGAGAGGCCGCCAAAGCGCCGGTCCAGGTCGCGTGGCAGACGTCGGCCAAAGCATGGGCTGAAAACAGGTCCGGCTGGAGAGACAGCGAGCACGCTAACGGCAGAGCCTATGCAGGCGGAGTTCAGGGAAGAAGGGGCACCAGCGAAACTTTTCCCTGAACAACATATCGTAACTGTCGATAAGATTCAGGCGGACAAGCCGGAGGCCGGGGAAGAGAAAAAAGCGGAGCACAAGGTCGAACATGATAGAGATCACCAGGACGATCATAAATCCGAGTTCAGACCCGAGGCCGAGAAGCGCCCTAAGAGACCAAGGTCGTGGGGGAGACGTCGGCCCAAATACGGACCAAAAACAGGGCCTTCGTCTGAGTCCGCGGCCGCAGATGATGAAGAGACGCCGAAGTCTGAGACTGGACCACAGAACGAAGGGCCGTCGCAGGACGGATCTGACTTGTAATTGTCACTCAGAGGTCTGACATATATTCATGACAAGATGAACACACGGTGGATGTCAGAACTTTTTTTTTGCAAAGTCGCCTATACGTTAAAAAGAAAATGCATCACGTCTCCGTTGCTGACGACATAGTCTCTGCCCTCTGTGCGAAGTTTACCGGCAATGCGCGCGCCGGATTCCCCTCTGCCATTAATAAAATCATCGAAGGCCATGACCTCGGCGCGGATAAAGCCGCGTTCAAAATCATCATGAATAACAGACGCGGCCTTTGGCGCCTTCCATCCGCGCTGAATTGTCCAGGCACGGACCTCTTTGACTCCGGCAGTAAAATAACTTATGAGCCCGAGCGCATGATATCCATGGTGAATTATCTGGTCGAGTCCGCTTTCAAACTGGCCAAGAGATGAGAGAAATTCATCGCGTTCCTCATCGCTCAGACCGGCCATTTCCTCCTCGATTTTAGCGCAGATCTTCACTGACTCGGCATTGTGCGCTGCTGCAAACCTGTGGACTGCTTTAACATGTTCGTTGTCTTCAGCAATACCGGCTTCATCAACATTCGCCGCGTATATCACCGGCTTCGCAGAGATAAGCCTTGTTTCTTTCGTAAGTTCTACGAACGCATCAGAATTGATTTCGCCAAATAAGATAGCTGGCTCGCCTGTATTAAGATGGTCAAGCAGTTTCATTGCCATATCAAACAGCGGTTGAAGTTTCCGGTCTCCTTTGACCTGTTTTTCAAGGCGGGCAATTCTGTTTTCAAGCGTCTGAATGTCGGCAAGCACGAGCTCTGTGTTGATGACTTCAATATCGCTTAAAGGATCAATCCTGCAGTCAACATGTATTATGGTGTCGTCTTCAAAACATCTTACTACATGCACGATCGCCGAGGTCTCTCTTATATGCGAGAGGAACTTGTTGCCAAGTCCCTCGCCCTTTGAAGCTCCCTTTACAAGCCCGGCAATATCTGTGAACTCTACAATTGCGTTTTGAATTCTTTGGGGATTCACAATGTCTGATAACTGAACAAGACGCTTGTCCGGGACCTCAACAATCGCTTTGTTTGATTCAATTGTGCAAAACGGATAATTCGCCGCCACCGCGTTTTGTTCTTTTGTAAGAGCGTTAAACAAAGTTGATTTTCCTACGTTTGGCAGGCCTACGATGCCTATGCTTAGGGCCATGATTTCTCCTCTATAAATAAGTCCGTGTAGTTAGACTGCTTAAAAAACAGCGGTTCCTAAGAAGCTGAACCTGCTAGTATAACACATTTACTTCAGCAATTAAGTTGTGGAAAAGAAGAAGCACCGGCACAAAAAATCTGTCCCGTAACCCGTACAGTTGCTCCGGAAGTGATACGCCTCTTATTTCTTAGCAAATATCCGTAATTTCAATTATAATTACAACATGAAAAAAGGCATATACATTCTTCCAAACGGTTTGACCTTGTGCGGGATGTTCTTTGGTTTTTATGCGATACTCTCTGCCTTAAAGGGAAATTATCTCCATGCTGCATGGGCCATCATGATCGCTAATGTCTTTGACGGTCTTGACGGCTGGGTAGCGCGGCTTACACACAGTACAACCAGGTTCGGCATTGAACTTGATTCGCTTTCTGACCTTGTGTCATTTGGTGTAGCGCCTGCCGTGATGGTCTATAAATGGTCGATCTCGCCGTTTAACAGACTAGGCATAGCAGCAGCCTTTTTATTTGCTGCCTGCGGTGCCCTCAGGCTGGCCCGGTATAATGTGCAGATGGGTTCAACCGAGTCAAAGGCCTTTACGGGTATGCCCATCCCCGGCGCTGCATCTGTTTTGGCCTCTCTGGTAATATTCTACTATGAATTCTGGGACGGAACGCCTGAGAAGAATATTTACATTCTTGTCCTTACTGTGTTTCTTGCGCTTCTTATGGTGAGCACCCTCAGATTCCACGGTCTGAAGGAGATCAATTTCACCCAGAGGAAGCCCTTTTGGATACTGGTTGCTTTTGTGCTCTTTATAGCTGTTATTGTGAGTCATCCGGCAAAGGCATTGTTTGTTATTGCCATGATTTATCTTGCTGAAGGCATTGTGGAAAATATATATTTATATTATAAAAGCTTGAAAATGCGGACATCAGAGGTCAAGAAATGAGAAAAATAAAAATATTCGATACAACGCTCCGTGACGGAGAACAGTCTCCCGGCGCTTCCATGAACGTGGATGAAAAACTGCAGGTCGCCAAACAGCTGGTAAAGCTCGGTGTTGATGTTATTGAGGCAGGGTTCCCGATAGCTTCGCCCGGTGATTTTGATGCTGTCAGAAGGATAGCAACAGAGGTCAAGGGCGCGACCATTGCCGCGCTTGCGCGGGCCAAGGAAGAGGACATCAAAAGGGCATGGGAGGCGATAAAGGACGCGCCCCTGGGCCGTATCCATACCTTTCATTCCACTTCTGATATACACCTGAAATACCAGTATAGGATCGACAGGGCTGAGGCCTTGAAAAGGTCTGTTGAGATGGTCAGGCTTGCCAGAAGCCTTGTTGAAGATGTTGAGTTTTCTCCGATGGACGCCACGAGGACTGACACGCAGTATCTGCTGGATGTTGTCGAGGCAGTAATAGAGGCGGGCGCCTCTACCGTCAATATACCGGATACCGTCGGGTATACAACACCTTCTGAATTCGGAGAGCTGATCAGGGCCATAAAGGAGAGGATTGGAAACAGCGCTGTGATTTCCGTGCATTGCCACGATGATCTCGGTCTCTCCGTTGCCAATTCGCTGGCTGCTGTTTTAAACGGTGCAGGACAGGTCGAGTGCACTATAAACGGCATAGGCGAACGCGCGGGCAACTGTTCCATGGAAGAGATTGTCATGGCGCTGAAGACACGCAAGGATTTTTTCGACGCGGATACGAATATCAACACTAATGAGATTATTCGTACAAGCAGGCTCATTACAAGGATAACCGGGATACCGGTGCAGCCCAACAAGGCCATTGTAGGCTCAAACGCGTTTGCTCATGAATCAGGCATACATCAGGACGGACTGTTAAAGGAGAAGATGACCTATGAGATCATGAAGCCTGAGGACGTCGGTCTTCACAAGAGCGAGCTTGTGCTGGGGAAGCATTCAGGAAGGCACGCCTTTAAGGCAAGGCTCAGTGAACTTGGCTATGAGCTTGGTCCTGAGGAGATAGAGACCGCATTTTTGAAGTTCAAGCAGCTTTCAGATCAGAAAAAGTATATTTTTGATGAAGATATCGAAGCTCTTGTTTCTGAAGAGGTGTCGAAAACATATGAATTTTACAGGCTGATTGATATGTCCACCTCCGGCGGCATGAACCAGAAACCTGTGGCCACAGTCAAACTGAAGGTTGGTGAGGAGGTTTTTGACAGGATGGAGCATGGAGACGGTCCTGTTGATGCAACATACCGCGCAATAGCCGGTATTACGGGTACAATGAGTACCTTGCAGAAGTTTGAAGTGAAAGGTATTACAGGCGGAACAGATGCCCTTGGAGAGGTCTCTGTCACTGTTGAAGAGGCTGGCAAGACTGTCCGCGGGCATGGTGCTGATACTAATATCATCATAGCCGCTGCCAGGGCTTATCTAAACGCGTTGAATAAGCTCGCTGCAAGAAAAAAACAGTAGAGTTCCTGAAAGTATATGGAAAATCTGTCTGTTTTCTCATATACTTTTCTCAGCAGACAAAATATCGTTGACAGGAGAGACTGAAATGCCAAAACCACTCGGAGCAAATGAACTTTATAAGTGCTGCGACCAGGACATCTTTAAATTTAATACTACAGCCGAATTACCTGATGTCACCGAAATAATAGGCCAGGCCAGGGCACTGAGGGCCATAGATTTCGGACTTAATCTTGACAGTAAGGGTTTTAATATTTTTATTCTCGGCGAAAACGGCACAGGGAAATTGACTACTATCAAATCGGTCCTTGCTAAAAAGGCCGCCGACGAACCGGTACCGTCCGACTGGTGTTATGTTTACAACTTCAAAGACCCGGATTTACCTCTTGCCATATCATTGCCTCCCGGAGCTGCCGTGGTTTTTTATAAAGATATGGCAGAGCTGGTACGCATTTTAAAGGTGGAAATCTCGAAGGTGTTTGAATCAAAGGAATATGAAAAACAGAAGAGTAAAATACTCGAAGATTTCCAGAAGAAACAGAAAGAGCTTTTCTCCAGCCTGGAGCAGGAGGCCGCGGAAAAGGGATTTTCGATAAGGAAAACAGTAGGCGGGCTAATGATTGTCCCGGTGAAGAAGGGTGGAGAACCGCTTACTGAAGAGGAATATGAGGCCCTGGAAGGCGGAGTCAAGGTCAAAGTCGATGAAATAGGAAAAGAGCTTCAGGAAAAACTTAATGATGTTGCGCGTGAGGTAAGAGAGGCCGAAAAAGATGTAAAGGAACTGCTTTCGAAGCTCGAAAAAGACGCTACCCTTTCAGCTGTAGGACACTATATGGAAGATCTGAAAAAGAAATATCAGGGACACGAAAAGATAGTCTCATATCTTTCGGATGTCACTGAGGACATACTCGGGCATATAGAAGACTTTAAGGTCCAGGAAGAACAGACCCCTCCGCTTCCTTTTATGAAGATGCAGAGACAGGAACCGAATTTTACGCGCTATGAGGTAAACGTACTTGTCAACAATCAGGAAACCAAAGGGGCGCCCTGTATTTACGAAAGCAATCCGACTTTTTTCAATCTGATCGGCAGGCTGGAGTACAGATTCCAATATGGCATGGCGACCACTGATTTTTCGATGATAAAGGCAGGCGCCCTTCATAAGGCCAACGGCGGCTATCTTATTGTCAATATTCTGGACGTATTAAAGAGCGTGTTTTCCTATGATGTGCTTAAACGGGCGATAAAAAACAGGGAGATAAAGCTCGAAGACGTTATGGAACAATACCGTATGATGTCCACTGCGACCCTGAGGCCGGAGCCCATACCCCTGAATGTCAAGGTGGTTCTCCTGGGCACTCCGTATCTGTATTATCTGCTCTATAGTCTTGATGAGGAATACCGGGAACTCTTCAAGGTGAAGGCTGACTTTGACAGCCGGATGGCATGCAATGACGATATGGTGCTGGCCTATGCCTCATTTGTGGGCAGCTCCTGCAAAAAGGAGAACCTGAGGCCCTTTGACAAAAGCGGGGTCGCCAGGATTGTTGAATACGGGTCGCGTCTCGCAGGCCATCAGGGGAAGCTGTCTTCACAGTTCAGTGAGATAGCCGACCTTCTTCGGGAGTCTAACTACTGGGCGGAGAAGGCAGGAGGAGCTGTCGTAACATCTGAACATGTCTTAAAAGCGATCGAAGAGAAGATTTATAGGTCCAATCGAATAGAGGAGCGGCTGACTGAGATGATCCTTGAGGGCACGCTGATTATCGATACCGACGGCGTCAAGGTAGGGCAGATAAACGGTCTTGCGGTGCTGGACATGGGCGATTACAGCTTTGGAAAACCTTCACGCATCACGGCCTCGACCTATGCCGGGAAGGCGGGAGTTATTAATATCGAACGGGAAACCAAGATGAGCGGCAGGATACATGAAAAAGCGGTCCTTATCATCACACACTATATCGGCAGCCTGTATGCCAGAAAAAAAGCCATCAGCTTTACTGCCTCTATTACCTTTGAACAGCTTTACGACATGGTCGAGGGCGACAGTGCGACCTGTGCCGAGCTTTACGTTATTCTGAGCAGTCTTTCAGGTGTGCCGCTTAAGCAAAACATAGCTGTCACCGGGTCTATGGACCAAAACGGCGATGTCCAGCCGATAGGCGGGGTGAATGAAAAAATCGAAGGGTTTTTCGAGCTCTGCAAGATGAGGGGGTTGGACGGAACTCATGGGGTCATTATCCCCAGTAAGAATGTCCACCATCTTATGCTAAAAAAAGAAGTGGTGGACGCGGTCAGGGAAGGCAAATTCAGCATATTCCCGATTGAAAGGGTGGAAGAGGGGATGGAGATATTTACCGGCAAGGTCATGGGACAGAGGCAGGAAGACGGGACGTTCCCTGAGGACACTGTAAATCACCTTGTCATGAAAAGACTTTTAGAAATAACCGAGTCTTTCAAGGACAAGAAAGATAAAGACAAAGATAAAGAAGAAGAAAATAATAAATGAGGAGAGCTCTTCAGCTTTTTTCTTTTCTGCTGATGCTGCTTTTTTCTCTGCCTTTTGCCTTAATCCCTTTAGCTGTTTCACTGAAGGTCGGTGAGACGATAGGGGGGCTGCTTTTCTATTTCTGGAAAAGCAGGCGTTCAATTGCCATAGAGAACCTCAAAGCAGCTGTTGCGCGCGGCGCGGTCATAATAAAAGCCACCCCTGAATCAGTCATAAAACAGAACTTCAGAAACCTGGGTAAATCGTTTGTAGAAATCGTAAAAATATATTACGGTTCCGGGGAAACAATATTAAAACATGTTGAGATAAGGGGAATAGAGAATTACAGGAAAGCGCATGATAAAGGGGTCGGGGTCATTTTTATCTCAGGTCATTGCGGCAACTGGGAGTTGACGGGCATAGTGTTATCGTCGAAACTGACTAGTGTTCATGGAGTGGCGAGGCCTCTGAACAACCCCTATCTCAATAAAATTATCGAAAATGCAAGGAAGAAGTACGGCAACACTGTGATCTACAAAAAAGGGGCGCTGAAGAAGATCCTCATGGCACTGAAGAAAAATGAGGCAGTAGGTATGCTGATGGACCAGAGCGTCGTCAGGGTTGAAGGAGTGGTCGCTGATTTCCTGGGGAAAAAAGACCATATTATGAAAATCCCCGGTATCATTGCAAGAAAAACAGGCTCACCTGTGCTGCCTGTCTTTATCAGAAGGGCCGGCAGAGGACATTTGCTCGAGATAGGCGCTGAGATAGAACTTGACAAGGCAGGGGATTATGAACAGGCTGTTTATAACGATACAATACGGTTTTCCGGCCATATTGAAAATTATATTAGAAATAATCCCTCTGAATGGCTCTGGATACACCGGAGGTGGAAAAGAATAAAGGCCTGAACAGAAAAATTTCAGGCGTATTTCAGATATAAGATATTCAGCATGAGGAGGTCGCATGAACAAAAGAGAAGTCCTCGATATAACTGCCAGTATGATGAAAAAAATGGTCTCATATGAAGAAGTGGAGACCGTGACGCAGAGGAGCGTCATGAGGGGAATGGAAAACGGGACAAAGCTGATGTTAGAGGAAAAAGAGAGGGTCAATAAACTGATAAAAGATATCCTCTCTGAACTGGATTACAGAAAGGTCCTGGATAAGGTCACGGAAGATACCTTCGATGCCTTTGTTTTCAGGTATTTCCAAAACGTGAAGTATCTGGCAGACCTCCAGGCCGATGATATAGAACTGCCTGATATGGTACCGGAGAACTCGTTCTCAGTGTGGGCAGCAGTGATGCTCATAGAGATAGATTGTCTGTAGCCGGCTGTTATTAAAGAGGCCATAAATAATGGTCACTCATTTAGAAAATCTCCCCTCGCCCCTCTTTGCAAAGAGGGGAATTATTCCTCCCTTTGGTAAAGGGAGGTTAGGAGGGATTTTATGAAATTCCCCGATTACTTATGAACTTATTAATAGCCCCTGGCAAGGACGCATCTGATATCGGCTGCATCAGAATTCCCGTAGTGATAAAAACCGTGGGCCGGGCAACCGCCTGTGCATGATGCATGATTTTTGCAGGTATAAATGCTGCAGCTGTTTTTCTGGTGATTTCTGAACAGATCTAGTCTCTGATTTGACCAGATGTCTTCAAAACTGTCTCTGAAAATATTGCCGATACCAAACCCACTGAGTCCATGAAACAGGTTGCACGGAAATACTCCTCCGTCCGGCGTGACCGAAAGCTTGCGGACCCCTCCGGCACAGCGTACACCAGGAGGCAGGGAATTACTGTCAAAGCAGGAGGCGTTTACACTGTGGACCTCAATATCAGGATTTCCTGTTTTTATTTTCCGATAAAAATCAAGAAAGGCGGTATAGTCAATGACATTTTTTATTGTGAGGTCCTCCTTGCGTAGAACGTCCATGTGTATGATGTAGTAACGCCTGACCCCAAGTTCCCTGACAAGATCCAATATATTTTGAATATCTTCTTTAGTGTCAGGACTGAGGACGGTTTTAACGATGGGGTTGAGTGTTAAATCGACAAGCTTTTTTATGCTTTCAATGGCAGATGCAAAATTGTTTGAACCCGTAAGCCTGTTATGTTTCTCTGCGGTGCTGCCTTCAAGGGAAATACCAATATTGAAATTTTCAGGAGATATTCCCCTGAAATGCCTGATCAGGTCAGGCATGCTTCCATTGGTGCTGATATTAAGGGAGATTCCTCTGGAGAGCGCTATCCTGACAAAGTCAAAAAGCCAGGGGAGCAGGAATGGCTCTCCTCCCATTATGTCTATGCCATTGATATTATTTTTATCCAGGATATCCAAAAGGACCAGGGCTTTGTTATAGTCGAGGTCAGCGGTGGTGCTGATTTCAGAGTTAAAGCAAAAAGGACAGCGCTGATTGCAGCGCGTGGTCGGATAAAGTTGTATATATTCAGGGAAAGGGAACTCCATTGTCTCAGAGTACCAGTTTTTCCCCCGCCTCAAACGCCTCTTTCAACGCATTATGACGCTCCAAAATCGCTCCTTTGGCATCTATTCCAAGATAGCTCAGGGTACTATGTTCGGGTACGCTTATCGTCCTGAAAAATGCCTTTGCTGTTGCTTCAGCGCACTGCAGACCGATCTCTTTTTTCATACCTCCAGCAAGCAGCAGAAGTCCCTTGCGGCCGTAAGGTCCGGCGGGCAGAGGTCTTTTAAGCAGATATTTTTCACACCAGAAGCTCTGGCAGCGGTCGATCATGGCCTTCGACTGGGCGCTCAGCGCGAAGAAGAAGATGGGAGAGGCGAGTATGAACCTGTCGGCAGTCCGTATTTCCCGGTAAATTTCTTCCATATCATCTTTAATAATGCATTCCCCTGTTTCATCACATCCGCCGCAGTTCTGACAGGGTCTTATATTCATCAGGTTTAACCTGAAGGTTTTTACTGTCAGCCCCGCTGATTCTATTCCTTTGATAGCCTCCTGGAGGAGCAGGTCAGTATTGCCGTCTTTTCTCGGACTGCCGAGAAAGGCGATTGTTTTTACGTTAGTTGACATTGATTTCTCTCTCTGCCCTGCCCATAGTAAAAACAGGAAGCACCGGGGCGTCCTTCCCGAGAAGTTCATTAATAAGGAACTGTGGTGCGCTCCTGTATTTGGCCTCGACCTCCACCTTAAGCGGACCCTTGGCATTCGAAGGTATAAAAAAAGAATAATCTTCTATCGAAAAACCCTTCGGACGGATCCTCTTGTCGTGCAGTATCTGGACTGCCTTCGGAAGAAAGAAGGTAGGTTTTCTCTCCTTTCCTCCTTCACCGAGAATGGTCTTATAGACAACGGCTTCAGGGTCTATGTTGCCTTTCTCGTCCAGACTCCCTGATTCAAAAAGGCGCTTTCCGTCTGCGTCCTTTACCGTCAGGTGAAGCCATAATTCCCGTACATAGGTGAGACCTGTCGGGAGGTAATGTCCGGCGCCTGAGTTTACCACCTTTATTTTAATCTTGTTCAGATCACCTTTATTCAATGACTTTCCACTATCTATGACCTCGATGGTGAGTGCATGTTCAAGCCTGTCCTGGGCCATCCTTGCGGCCTGTCCGTTGCCGAGCAAGGTGGTGACCACAAAATTCCCGCCTATGAAATAGTGCTGCCAGACATGGTCTCTTTTCTTTGCGCCTAGCATTTCAGGAGCGGAAAATCCTGGAGTATTCGGCAGGTCTGTCGAGCCAGTCGCAGCGTGGTCGGGGTTCTGTTTCATATGGCAGTCCTGACAATGAGTCGAAGTTTTTGGGTCGCCTGTATTGTAGGGGCTTGTACGCCATTCTGAATAGGTATTTTCAATGGGCATAATGTTATGCGCGTGTCCGACATCATGACACATTCCGCAGAATTCGGCCCGTGTATGGAGTTCCGAGTATTGTGTGCGGTGTACAGGTGAAACCGAATCCCTACGGGGGCCGTATTTTGTCCCGTAGACACCTTCGGAAGCGTCACCTGGATGGAGGATAAAGGAGCCGTTTCCTACTCCGGCGCTGGCCTCGGCAGTGTGACAAATATCGCACGAGACGCCTTTCGTATCGACTTCCAAAAGTTCCCCTTCGAAGTACCTCCCCATGTTGTTGCCGAGGTAGCCTGAGGGGGTATGACATCTTGAACACATGGCGACCTCGGCTTTTTCAGAGGAGGTTTTTGCGTCCCGGATATAGCTTTTATATACCGAAAGAAATACCGGGTCTTTCCACGCGTTGGCCATCATGGACCCTTTCCATTGATCAAAGAGTGAGGCATGGCATCCCCGGCAATTCTCAGGGGAGAAAAACCTCTTTGACTCCAGATCTCCAGGCAGACTAGGTTTAGTCCAACGCATATTCTCCGGGGCGGTACTCTTTGGAAGTACCCATATGGGACTGGCCTTGTCATGGTCATGATGCCAAGTTTCATAATCTCCGGCTACGGCCGCGCCGGAAAACATCATAATAAAGATGCCACAGAGTACTCTGTTTATGATGACCTCCTTGAATACAATGGTAGTCTGTTAAAGCCTTTGTCCCTTATGAGAATTTTGTATGATACTCTTTTACCTTTTTCGCGAATTCCCTGGCAAAATTATAACACTGATCTTCATCCTGAGGAGACGGTTTATATAACACCTGCACGCCTGGTTCAACGATTTCAAGGTTCATCCTCTTGAACTCTTCATAGGCCTCTTTTACAGCGCCTCCTCCCCAGCCATAGCTGCCAAAGGCACCGGTGATTCTGTTTTGGGGTCTCAATCCCCTGAGGTGAGTCATGAACTCTGCAACAGAGGGGAACATGATATTGTTCAATGTTGGCGTGCCGATAAGACAGCCTCTGGACTTCCAGAACTCCTTGATCGCGCCGCTCATAGGCGTTGCCCTGAGCTTTACAACTTTGCAGTCCACGCCCTCGTCCTTGATGCCCTGCATTAGTGGGATTGTCATACGTTCTGTGCTGTGCCACATGGTGTCATATATTATCGCGACACGAAGCGCGGCCCGGCCGTTGGCCATATCAAGATAATCCTGCAGGACTTTTTGCGGCGAGCTTCTCCAGATAATCCCGTGGTCCGGGGCTATCATATCGATTTCAAGTCCCAGCTTCTGGATATCTGCTATTTTATTTTTTATGAGCTTGCCAAAAGGCATGAGTATGTTTGCATAGTAATCGATAACAGCTTCATCCAGCTCGGCATGTGAAGCGCATTCTACGAACTCATCATCGAACCGTGCTGTGGTGGCAAGGTGCTGGCCAAAGGCGTCCTGGGAAATAAGGAGCTTCGCCTCTTTTACGTAGGTGACCATGGAATCAGGCCAGTGAAGCATAGGGGTCTCAAGGAAAAGAAGATTATATTTGCCGATTGTGAGTGTATGACCTGTCTTTACAATAGTGAATTTCCACTTTGATGTATCAAAAGACCTGTCAAGCCCCTTCTTCCCCTTCTCAGTTATATATATGGTTGCATCAGGGGCCAGTTCCATTATCTTATCTATGCTGCTGGCATGATCAGGCTCTATATGGTTTATTACCAGATTTGTTATCTTTGCCGGATCAACTATACTGCGAATATTGTCTATGGTAATATCCGAAAAATCGTATTTCACAGTATCGACGAGAGTGACCTGTTCGTCTATTATCAGATAGTTGTTATAAGTTGTTCCGTTGGGTGTAACATAACCGTGGAAATCTCTTACTCCCCAGTCTATTGCTCCAACCCAATAAATATCAGGTTTAATTTCTACTGTCTTCATAAATGCCCCTTTCGAAATAAATAGTATTGTGATAAATTAACCACAGAGAACAACTGAGAAGTTCATTTTTAAGAATAAACATCCGCTGAGTTCACGGAGCTATTTAAAACCTGAATTCATTTTCTCTGTGTTCTCTGTGGTGAGTCTTTGCGATTAGCCTTCTACGATTCCTCTCTCTTCGTACATATACCATTGTTTGGTATTTTCGAGGAATTTCTGAGTTTCCAGCAGGATGGTATAGTGGTCGTTTTCCTCGACAGACAATTTTTCAAAAAGTTCTTTTTCTTTTGGCGACCCGGCCTTGCCGGCAGATTCCTTGTAAAAATCAAAGCCTTCTTTCTCGAATTTCAAGGCTATATTGACCGCCTCCATTTCATTGTCCATGACCTTGACCCGCTGCATCATCTCGTTTTTGAGCATACTGAATACGGTTTTAATGGTGTCCTTAGGCCTCACCAATTCGACCTCGAAATCCATCCCCTTAAACAGGTCCTGAAGCATTTTCAGGTGCCTGGTCTCGTCCTTTATAAAGCCCCTGAACATCTCTTTTCCGAAGGGGTGACTGGTTTTCTGTGCCGCCTCGCCGTAAAAGGCGATCGCGTCTGTCTCCATCTTGATAGCGGTTTCTATGGCATCTTTCATCATCTGTTTTTCCTCCTAGAGAATAATATTAATTATATCAGATTAAATGGCATCAGGCCATAAATCAAACTAAACATTTTATGAAACTGGTTGCGGACGGAATTTTTGTGTAGTAGAATTATTTTATTACCACTGAGAAAAGGAGGTGACTGAAGAATGAAATTCATCAAAATAGTATTTATGTCGGTAATCGCTCTTGGAGCGCTCTTCACTCTGGCGTTTGCTGCTGGTGAGGCGGAAAAAGGCAAGGCCCTTTTCAATGACCCTAATTTCGCAGGAGGTGTAAAGGCATGTAGCTCCTGTCATCCTAACGGGCAGGGACTGGAAAATGCGGCTGAAAAAAAAGAGTTCAATATTATGGGGAAGAAACAGAAGGGTCTTGAGGATGCAGTAAACTTCTGCATTGTAAACGCGAGTAATGGCAAGGCTATAGATGTAAAGTCAGTCCAGATGAAGGAGATGGTAGCTTACATAAAATCTCTTAAGGCAAAAAAACCTGCTGCCGGATATTAAAAAGAGCAGTTGCCCACAGAGTTCACAGAGATTATGTCTTCTCTGTGCTCTCTGTGGTAAATGCTTTTGTCAAGTTAAAACCTCATCCTTACCCTATA
Source organism: uncultured Nitrospira sp. (assembly GCA_963801505.1). GTDB lineage: Bacteria > Nitrospirota > Thermodesulfovibrionia > Thermodesulfovibrionales > UBA6898 > JAOUFP01. Next base: position 215,834 of record CAWDEY010000020.1, on the reverse strand, counting down.
TGTGAGTTTTGTTTCCTTGTCCTTAGACACCGGCAAGATGAACTCTGCTGTGAAGGCCTCTGATTTTTTATAGGCATGTGATGAACTGAGCATTGTCCAGTCACCGGGTATGGGTTCGATCACTTTTACCATAACATCTTCTTTCTTATGGTTGCGCAGGGATATCTCGAAGGCCGCCTCATAGGTATCTGAGGCGATCTTTTTCCAATCGGTCTGCTTCCTGCTGCCTACAACATCAAAGGCCTCTCCCAGCTTTATCCTGACTTTTTCATCTTTTGGGGTATGATCGATAGAGTCTTCACCTACAAACTGAAGACTTCCCTCTGAATCCTGCTTATATACCCTGACAGTCCCTTTTGGCAACGGTATTCCGAGGTTATGGTCTTTCTTATTTTCTATCTCGATGAATACGCCGACCTTCTGGTTAGTCATCGCCTCGCCGTAGCGGTTGTAGTAATAGTATGCGGCCCCGCGGTAGAGAAGTTCCTTCCTGACAGGAATAGAATCAGCAGTTACAAGGCTTATCTGCTTTGTCTGGTTTTCCTTGATAGTGGAAGGCCTCTGCAACGTATATATGTGATATTCGAAGAATTCCTCTTCCTTAAACTGTGGCGCTGCGGGCATCGCCTCTGCCTTGGCCATCCTCAGCATCCTGTCTCTATATTCCGGCTCCTCCCTGACCCTGTTGACGTCACCTGCCACAAGTTTTATCTTTGCATCGTTATAGGTTGCACCGCTTTTATTGTCGATGGTCACCCAGCCGGAAAGGTCAGCCTTTGTGTCCTTATCGTTTAGGGTCACCACATAGTCGGCCCTCCAGTTTATGCCGTTGGTGAGGTACGAGGCCTCGACCTTCTGCTGTTCCTTCAGACTGTTTTCCAGAAGCCAGACAAGGGTCGGCTTTGATATGAGGTTTTCCGGGACTCCCGGGAACATTACCCTGCCGGGATGGCCGAAGGTTATTTCATTTCCAATCCTGAATATGGGGCCGCCGTTGTTTGAGAGCAGGGTGGCTGTGACAATCTCTTCTCTTTCTGTGTAAGGGTTTTTGTTATAGAGTTTTACCTCTTTGCCGACGTATTTGTCCATGAGTTTTTGCGGGTTCAGCAGGTCATATTCGTAGTTTTGTTCAAGGATTTGGAGACTCTCAGGGTTTATAAGTGATTTGATATGCACACTCGTGGGAATTATTTGTGACGCGACATCCATGAACTTTAGCTCTCCCATCCCCTTTGACAGATTAATGGAACGCAGATCTTTTACCAGTCCCAGGTTTACGTTATAAATGGTGACTGCTACACTGTCCTGGTCTGCCAGTGTGCTGCTTAGCGATTCAGTTTTTGAGACAATCTTTTCCGCGCCAAAGGCAGAACCCATAAGACAGATGATTAATGCTAAAAATACATAACCAAACTTCCTTTTCATTTTAGACCTCCTATAAAAATTTATTGGTCGCTTCAGTTTATTAGACAGAAGAGGGTGAGAAAAAGTTCCCGTCATAAAACCATTGTAGTACAAAAGAGCGCGAAATATTCGCGTTGACTAAATTATTCATCCTTTTCCACAAATGAATTTTACCGCAGAGACATAGAGATCACAGAGAAATGATCTCTGTGGATCAAAAATACTTTTTTTCAGAACAAATCCTCAGCGAACTCTGCGCCTCTGTGGTGAACTACTGCTTTCGTATACATTTTTTTCTTTACAGAGACCCCTGTTTTGCATAGACTACCTACGGAGGGAACAAATGAGTGTAATCCTCCCGGGATACGAAATGTTTACCGGAAATAATCATATAATCAATGCGTGTTAGCCATTTAAATAACGTAATTATATTGAAAGATTTGGCAAGAAGATGGTGAATATAATTGATCGGATAAAGACTGTTTACTATAGTCAGTGGTGACGTGATAACTCATCCAGCCATTACAGCACAAGCTGTTAATGACAATAGATGCAATCTTAAGGGTTATCTAATAAATAATTTGGGGTTTGCAAATGGAAAAGATACAATGATGCCGGCAGGTTCAGATAAAAGCATATTGAAGTTGCTGACACAAGGCTCCACAGACGAAGACGACCCAATGTGCCGGGCATCCAACCATATGCACAATCTTTTGAATAATGGCGGGGTCAGGCTTTTATATCTTGATATTGCAAACATGAGCGTGGGCGTTTTGCAGATTGCCACTGAAAAAGATACTGCGCAGGGCAAATTATCAGAACAAGGGAGTATGGGCAGAAGGACAACCGTGAAAGGAACCAGATCAATATCAAATTACAAAAGCCTGACCCCACACATCTTAGTAGGGAAATAGAAAGGGGCGGCCCTTGATATTGGACGAGTGCTAACTTCTAACCAGTCATTCCAGCGGAGAACCCGCTGAATTCCGCGTCGGCTAAATCGAGGACTATGGAAAACTACACAGCACCTGAGTGGACACGTTCTGCACTCATTACGATTGACACACAATGCGATACCCTTGACGGTCAGCCATTTGAAATTCCGGGAACGACGACGGTCCTTCCACGAATGAAGTCGCTCCTTGCTGCCTTTCGTTTAGCTGGACGGCCCATTATTCACATTGTTCGAATCTATCAGGCTGACGGATCGAACGTTGATCTCTGCCGCAAAGGACTCGTCAAGAAGGGCGCACGCCTGGTCCTGGCAGGGTCTACTGGCTGTCAGTTGGCGCCGGACATTCTTCCCAAAGAAGGAATACGACTAGATGAGGACCTGCTGCTTTCTCATGGCATCCAGAGGATTGGCGCTAACGAGGTGGTGATCTACAAACCGCGCTGGGGCGCATTTTACAATACCCCTCTGGAGCAGTATCTAAGCAAACAGAATATTTCAACACTCATATTTTCCGGATGTAATTTTCCGAACTGCCCACGCACCTCGATTTACGAGGCAAGCGAAAGGGATTTCCGGATTGTGCTGGTTGATGATGCTGTCTCCGGTCTGTACGATCAGGGGCGGATTGAAATGAGAAATATAGGAATTGAATTGATGTCAACGAGCCAAATCATTAATGCGGTTGAGAGCAACAACGAACAATTATAACTTGCGGTCCGGAATTATAACTTGCAGAAGTATTAACCCCGAGGGAATTTGTCGATAGAGAAAACATATAAATTGCTTTGTTTATGTTAAACTTAAGACGAATACTTTGGAGGCCCTGGTGAAATTTATCGAACAGTTTTTCCTTGTGCTGGCTCTCATAGTCGCTGGTATGCTCATCATGCCCGCAGCGTCGGCCTTTGGTGAGGTAGCGCCAGTGATGCTGCCAGTCGGCGGTCCTGTACCGCTGGTGCTTGACCCGATTGAAGTGCCTCACCGCGTTCCGCGCAAGGAGCACCCTGATATCAACCGGCCCATGGCTATAACTATCACTGTAGATTATAAAACAAATGGTTCGACCGGATATTGGGGTGACGCATGCCTGACTTTCCCATCCGATGCACAAACAGCCTTCAATTATGCGGTTGGGATTTGGGAAGGATATCTGAACATTTCGACGCCTATTGTAATTGAGGCCTGCTGGACTGATATGGGCAGTGGATCTATCCTTGGATATAGCGGTGGCAGCATTTACTATAACTTCGGCGGGGCCCCGCTGGCGAACACCTTTTATCCCGTTGCCCTTGCCAATCAGTTCCATGGATCTGACTTGAATGGTAGCACTGTCGAAATAGCCGCAGCCTTTAACTCCGCCAAAACCAACTGGTACTTTGGAATTGACGGCAACCCAGGAACCGGGAAGATCGACTTTGTGAGTGTTGTCTTACATGAGATATGTCACGGGCTTGGGTTTCTTGGGACGATGGATTATGATGATGGCAATGCAGGCAATGGCGCTGAATGCAATGGGACCAGCGGCTTTGGCTGCTGGGGCTGGGGCAGCGGTATACCGGATGCATACGACCTCTTCGCTGTCGACAATCCCGGCCAGGGCCTGATCGATACCGCCTATTTCGGGAACCCGTCTGCCGCTCTGGGGACCCAGCTGAAAAGCGGCAACGTCTTTTTCGACGGTCCAAACGCTGTGGCGGCAAATAGCGGCTCAAATGTGAAACTATATGCTCCGGCTGTCTGGTCTCCGGGATCAAGTTATGGCCATTTGGATGAGGTGTTCAACGGCACTGCCAATGCCCTTATGACGTATTCCATCAGCACTAACGAAGCTGATCATGATCCCGGACCTGGTCGCCCTCGGCGTCCTCGAAGATATCGGTTGGATTATAACTTCACCAGATTTGACTCCTCCTCCTGCCCCCGTCATACTAATTGCGACACCTGGTTCATGGACGAATAGCAACATCTTCTCGATCAACTGGACGAACCCTTCAGACCCGTCAAATATCGTCGGTGCATGGTACAAGGTTGGAGCAGTTCCGACAACTGATACCGACGGTTTATATACCGCGAGCAAACCCTTTACTGCTGCCGCAACCGCCCAGGGCGGTCAGGCCATTTACGTCTGGCTGCAAGACGGTTCGGGTAACAAGAGCCGCGCTAACCGCAGTTCGACTACCCTTTATTATGACGACTCGGCGCCTACGGACGGCACGCTGACATCCACTAAGGGGAATGGGTCGGTATTACTGAACTGGACCTCTGCCTCCGACACAGGCGGAAGCGGCCTTGCATCCTCCAACAGGTATATAGTCAAGCGGAATACCGGGAGCGCTCCCAATGCTCAGTGTACCAACGGCACACAGGTCTATCTCGGCTCAGGGACTTCGACAACAGCCACAGGTCTGTCCAACGGGCAGACCTATTATTTCCGGGTTTGTGCCTACGACACGGCGGGCAATATATCACAGGGGGCGACTACCAGCTCGACACTTGCCGTTAATACGCAGTTTAATTCATCTCCCACTGGCAGGACTGTAATTGTTGACGGCGGTTCGCATATTGCACCATGGTCCACGACCTGGTCAACCGCTTCCACTCACCCGATCAATTTGGCCTCTCCCCAGAGCGGAGGGACTGGAACCCAGTACGTCTTTTCATCATGGAGCGACGGCGGGGCTCAAAGCCATAGTATCGCACCTGTCGTTGATACTACATACACCGCAACGTTCCTTACGCAATATGAGGTGACGACCATTGCCGGCAGCCACGGCACGATAGCTCCGGACTGTTCGGCAGGATGCTGGTACAACAGCGGTGTGCCGCTTCAGCTGACAGCCATGCCTGACAGCGGCTATGTCCTAAGTTCATGGGGGGGCGATTGCTCAGGCACAGATCTGACCACCACGCTCACACTGGACGGCCTTAAGACTTGTTCGGCCTCTTTCTCGGCCTGTGGCGATAAGCCGGTGCAAAACGCTCGCACCAATGCCACATTTGATTTCATCGGCGGCGGCTCAAATGCTTATGCTTTGGCGGTGACCGGTGATACGCTACGTCTAATAGCTACAGCCTTTGGCGAGACCCTGGATTTTGACCGCAGCCCCGAGATTACGATAACACTTCAAGGAGGATATGGCTGCGGCTACAGCAACCCGTCTTCACTTTCGATCATTTCGGGTTCTGTGACCGTCAGCAGGGGCACGGTCATCATGGACAGGATAGTGATTAAGTAAGTTAAGGAGATGACAGTCAACGAGGCCATGGTAGGCAAAAGGTTTTCTTTAATTTTATAAGGCAAACTGTGGACTTGCAGATATTCTTTCTGTGTAAACATACTTGAAGGCAAGAGAGAACATATATGAGAAACAATAAATTCAGAAGCAGCGCAAAAAGAATGGCCCCAAAGAAAATCAGCGAAAAATCAGTCGAAGATATTGTCAGGGAATTAAAGGAGCTCAGCAATCCTTCGGGCAGTTACAGGGAACAGTCTCTTAAAGTACATGGTCTCATCTGTGCCAAATGCGGAAGAGAATTTGAATCTAAAGACAGGCATCTTTTGACTGTGCATCATAAAGATGGGAACGCCAGAAACAATCCCTCTGATGGCTCCAACTGGGAAAATCTCTGCGTATATTGTCACGAAGATGAGCATAGCAGGAGTATACTTGGCGACTATCTGGGCAGAAGGGATTAACCTGCATAGTTCATAAACCATGGTAAGAATAAGGCAGGATATAGTACTGCAGCTCATTCTCGCTGCGCTCCGAGGCTTTTGCCTCTTGAACTCAGCTAAACAGACTGTCGGAATATCGGCAAAAAAATCCGCTCCAATACTGTACCCCGCCCTATTCTGATTAGAGTTGTCTGAAATTTATGAATTATGAGGGTTAAATTATTTCAGCCATCTTCCAATAAGAAACTGTGCCCCTTTTTTGTCCAGCGGCTCGTTCCGGTTTCCGCACTGCGGGTCCTGGGTGCAGGAAGGGCATCCGTCGCTGCAGGGGCAATCATCAAGTATCTTCAGGGTAGTTGCAAGCAAGTCTTCAAAAATATTATAGGCGCGCTTCGATAGCCCGACCCCGCCTTCGTGGCCGTCATAGATGAAGATAGCCGGAAGGCCGAAGGCAGGAAACCCTGTATGGCTAAGGCCCCCGATGTCGCCTCTGTCACAAAATGAAAAAAGCGGCATGCAGGCTATCACTGCATGTTCAACTGCATGGAGAGTGCCTGCGAGATCGAACTTGCTGGACTCTATAGCTTCCTGAGTTACATTATCGATTATGAACCAGAGGCCTTCAGTCTCAAACACGTGTTCCGGAAGGTCCAACTGCACGGTCGAAATCTTAACATTGTCATAAGACCTTTTCTTGTCAAAGGCAATTACCCTTTCTGTTATCTGCAGTCTGCCCCGGCAAAGCGGAATGCCTTTACATTCCCTCCTTTCTATTTCTTTAAGTATTTCTGTTGTGCCGGAGCTTAGAGGCTGGGTGTAGTAGTTTGGCTTGACCTCACTGCATATCGCCCTTTTCCTGATCCAGTCAAGTTCATCGACCCTGTATTGTTTTCCTTTATGCAGATAAATGGCGCCAGGGAAGGCCTCCCGCAATACTCTCCCGCTGCCTGATTCTCCGATGGTCCTGCCGGAGGAATTGAGCAGAATAAAACGTTCTCCCATGGCCCTGATACCGACATCTCTTTGGGGATTACGGACATTAGAGATCCAAATCTCGGCGCTCTTTGCCTTCACAAGGGTTTTTTCAGATACAAGCTCCCCGATTGCAGCAGTCAGCCCTTCATGTTTGTAAACGGTTTCGGTCAACTTCAAAGGGACCTCGGAAGCAGCACAGAGAATATGTTTCTTAAGTATATTGCTGTTTTCAGGGTCTATCACAGCTGCCTCATGGCTTTTTTCAAAAAAGGCCTCTGGATGCCGCATAAAATAATGATCGAGAGCGTCCTGTCCGGCTACCAGGAACACGAGGGATTCCTGACCCTGTCTGCCGACCCTGCCTGCCCTTTGCCATGTGCTTGAAACTGAACCGGGATACCCGCAGAGGATGCAGCAATCAAGCCCACCGATGTCAACACCAAGCTCAAGGGCGCTTGTTGATATGACTCCGAGAAGATCTCCGCTGAATAACCGTTCTTCTATGTGCCGTCTTTCAGAGGGGAGAAAACCGGCCCGGTAGGGACTGACACTGTCTTTCAGTCCGGGGGCGTAATTCAGTGCCCACTTGTAAACTAGCTCTGTAATCCTTCTGGATTTTGTGAAGACTATGGTCCTCAGCCCATGCTCCAGACAGGTCACAAAGAGTTTTGTGGTCAGTGTGTAAGGGCTCTCTACCGGATCCAGAAAAAAGAAATGCTTTCCGAGGAAGGGGCCCCGCTTTCGTCGATGACCCTGAAGGGGAGCCCTGTCAGTGCCTCAGCGTGTTTTGCCGGGTTTGCGATGGTCGCTGATGCTGAGATGAACTGGGGGTTTGAACCGTAATAATCACATATCCGTCTGAGCCGCCTGAAGACCTGCGCAACATGAGAGCCAAATACCCCTCTGTAGGCATGTATTTCATCAATGACGACATATTTGAGGCGTCTGAAAAAAACCTCCCACTGCCTGTGAAACGGGATGAGGCTGAGGTGGAGCATGTCAGGGTTTGTGAAGATCACATTCGGCAGACACTCTCGTATTTCCTTCCTCCTGGCTGCCTTTGTGTCACCGTCATATACCTCTCCTGCATTTTCAATCCCGAGTGCTTTTGCCAGTTCTTTCAGTGTCTTTAGCTGGTCCTGTTCGAGTCCCTTCATGGGGAAGATATAGAGTGCCCTGGCGTCGGGGTCCTCAATTATAGCTTCGAGGACCGGGACATTATAGACCAGACTCTTCCCGCTTGCAGTAGGTGTCATAAGCAGCAGATTTTCTCCCTGGCGGATTGCTCCAATCGCCTTTGACTGGTGACTGTAAAACTCTCCAATGCCTCTTTCAATCAGCACCTTCCTGAGACTGTTCCTGATTGTCAGATCAACATACCGCGGCGGCAGAGGACGGATATGCTTTTCCCCAGCAAGCTGAAGCTGAAATTCCCTGTCATTTTTCAGATATCTGATAAAATCGCCGACCATTTAAGTGCCCTTCTGAAATCGTTCCTGAAAGCCTTCTTCATAATTACTTTAACAATATTTAATCATATAAAATATCATTCTTGCCTAAAATTAAAATTTCACCGCAGAGACACAAAGGACGCAGAGAAGAATATTTTTCTTTGCCGTCCTCTCAACGGCAAGCAAAATAAAAAAAAACCTCTGCGATCTTTGCGTCTTTGCGGTGAATGCCCTTTTTTGCCGTCCATATGGCTGAACTGTTACAGATTTTTTGCAAATGCAGGGTTTACATTCAGTACAAAAATGGTAGTATTTGATTAGACAATCAATATCTTAAGTTTCCGGTAAAAGGAGCTGGACATGGAAAAGGAGAAGGTAAATTTTTCGAGGAAGATCAGTTTTTTAAGGACCGGCTGGTGGATAATACATTTTTTAGGTATATCCATTGTCTATACGCTGGGCCATGTGCTCTGGAGATAACATGCTGAAATATTTCATGAGATATAAACCTGGCTGGTGGGTGTTACATATCATTGTTGTTCTGCTGACTTTTTACCTTGGTCATATTATGACCTTTACCTTTTAAGTCCGCCATGAAGAAAAACACATTACTGACAGTCCTGGTACTTTTGCCTTTGGCAGGGCTATTGCTTCATTACAGGATACATAACTTTATGGTTGCCGACAAACTGCACTCGGGTGTTTTTATATTTGACGGCACAAAATTCTTTGCAGCGCTCTTTCCCTTTATCGACATCATAGTTGTCACCGCTCTTTTTATGTCGCGCAAGACAGCTGCATATGGTTATCTTCTTAACGGGCTCCTTGTTATTTACGGGACGGTCTTCATGGCCCATTTCAGCCTGGCTGAGTTTGCGGCAAAGTCCCTCCCACTGCAGGCGACTGGTTCTGAAATCAACTCTCCCTGATATCGGCATCGCATGGGCGGATTTTTTTGTCGGCAAGGCGCTCTATGACCTGTACATGAAGGGCTCTTAGGTGAAGGACTTCCTTCAGAAGCACAGATGGTGGGGTTTGCAGTTAAAACTGTTTGATTTGAGCGGCACGAACGCAGCAATTAATAGCAAAGAATAGGGCCTAATAGGATTTTCAAGAAATGTTGATTTCGGCATAAACGCGTTGCCTCATCTAAAAATCACGTCGAAATGATATTCGTTGCCTCATCCAAAGGCCTCATCCAAATAAATTGACATGAAAAAGACAAATGAAGATAATAAATACATTCCATTTTAAATAAGATGAGATGCTAAGGACAGACAGAAAAAAGAACTACATGCATGTGACTGGAAGATTAGCATTTCTTCTTCTTGCTTCTTTTTGTCCTTGCCACTTTAGCAACAGCATTTCATCATCATGCCGACGGCAGTGAACACCACGATTGCCCTGTTTGTTCCGCTGGGCATCACTATTCATCGGCAAACGTTACCGTTTTTTCTATTACGAATCAACAACCCGTTTCGAGTCATGAAATACCTACAGCAGCATTGCTCTATAACTCCATACGGGTTGCTCTTCTCCCCTGCCGGGCGCCTCCTGCTTAAGTCCTTCTAAGACATCTTCAATCTTTCCACAGGTGACATATGACTCGGCCTGTGGCGTGTCCTATTTGAAAAGGAGGAGTTCATGAAAGAGAAAATAGCATTCTTTTTGATATTTTCTATTTTCGCATCTTGCCGGCAATTCTTTTGCGGCAGACATAGAATCAAGACTCAACGCACTGGAAGAAACCATAACGCAGCAAGGCAGAACCATAGAGGAACAGCAGCGAGTTATCAATGAACTGAAAGAGGAATTAAAAAAGACGACTCAACAAGAGGTCGCAAAGACCGAGGAAAAGGCAGCTGCAGACGAGAAAGACCCCCGTCTAAGGAACAATCTTTCCAAGTTCACCGGACTTTTCGGCAGTTCCAACCTTGCCAATCCAAACATATCATTGATTCTTGATACCTTCGGGTACTCCTCGAACCTTACTCAAAGTGAACTTAATACAAGAGGTATTCCCGGATATTATGAGAACAAAGATTCATAAGGGATACCATTGCGAACACAAAGGGTTTTAACATCGATTCCGCAGAGCTTGGCCTCTTTGCGCCTGTTGATCCGTACTTTAACCTGTATGCGACTATACCGATTACCGAAGACGGCATCGAGCTTGAGGAGGCATATTTTGTGACTACAGCATTGCCTTACGGGCTCCAGGTGAAAGGCGGGAAATTCAAGAGCGGCTTTGGAAGGATCAACAACCAGCACAAACATGTTTGGGACTTTGCCGATCTCCCGCTCGTATACAGAGCATTTATAGAGGGCGAGGGGATCACTGAAAAAGGCGCTCAACTTACGTACCTTCCGCCGTTACCATTTTATACTCTTGTCGGCGTAGAGATCCTCCAGGGAGAAAATGCGATGCTCTTCGGTCCTGATGCGAGGTCAGACCCCCATGCCTTCACCGGCTTTGTAAAGGCCTCTTTTGATCTCAGTGATAATTCCACAATCCTTGTTGGGCAATCGGTCATCACCGGCAGCACAAAGACGGATACGATTGCTGACAACACGGACTTCACAGGGACTTCGACATTGTATGACACGGAGTTGACTTACAAATGGAAGCCCTCGAAAAATCAGAGCTTGACCCTCCAAAGCGAATATATGTATAGAAATCAGAAAGGTGAGCTTGCAGACAACTCCGCAGGGTCGACGAGCCCCCTTAAAAGGGCACAGGATGGCCTTTACGTACAGGGGATGTATCAGATGGAACGCTGGAGAATCGGCGCACGGTATGATCTGCTAGATATATTTAAAAAAGATTACAGCCTTGCCGGAGACCAAACAGATTTTGGCGCGAAACCCTGGAGGGCCTCGGCCGCACTTGAGTTTAATCCGACCGAGTTCTCGCGAATAAGGCTCCAGTATAACTATGACAAGTCGGCCGGGGACAACAGAACCAACAATGAACTGTTCCTCGAATTAATATTCGGAATCGGCGCTCACGGCGCCCATGCATTTTAGGAGGTAATCACGTGATAAGATATTTACTTGCATCTCTTCTGGTGCTGATCGTAGCGACCCCCGCATTTGCAAAGGTGAATGTAGTCGCAACCTTGCCCTTTATAGGGAGCATAGCCAAAGAAATAGGAAAAGACAAAATAGATGTAACTACCTTGGTAAAGCCGAGCCAGGACCCTCATTACGCCGAGGCAAAGCCGAGCATGATACTTGCCGCGAGGAAGGCGGACATTCTCATGTTTAACGGACTTGACCTTGAAATCGGCTATCTCCCACGCATCATAGAGTCATCCAATAACCCGAAGATTCAGCCCGGAAAAATCGGCAACTTCGACTGCTCCCAGTTCGTCAGCGTCATTGATAAACCGACTTCAGTGGACAGAAGCATGGGCGACGTACATCCTCTTGGAAATCCCCACTACCTTTTTTCCCCTAAGAACATTCTTAAAGTTGCGGAAGGCATCTCAACTGTTCTGTCGGAGTTGGACGGCAGCAATGCGGCATTCTATAGAAGTAATTACCAGGCATTTCGGGAACGCCTTACTGAAAAGCAAAAGCAATGGGCCAGCAAGAACTTAAAGAGGGAAGAAATTCGTCGCCTACCACAAATTATTTGAATACCTGGCGCGGGAATTCGGATTTCAACTCATCGCATATGTGGAGCCAAAGCCCGGAATTCCCCCTTCAGCGGGGTACCTTGCGGAACTTGTAGAGCTTATAAAGCGGTCAAAGCCTGATGCGATCCTTGCGACGGAGGCCAACGGGAAAAGGGAGTCCGAAGCCTTAGGCCAAAAGACAGGGACCAAAGTCATTGTACTCCCGCATGATGTAGGTAATCCAGGCGCGGCCGACTGGTTCAGTCTCATGGATACGGTCATCAATTCACTGCCATAAAGGAGAAAGAGAATGGAAGCCCTTAATTTTTTGCTTTACCCTTTCCTGGGCTGCGTGGCCCTGATTCTGATTCATGCCTATTTCGGCGTTCACATACTTGAACGCGGCATCATTTTCGTCGACATTGCCCTTGCCCAGTTCATAGGAATCGGGATCGCCCTGTCCTTTTTCTTTGGACATGAAAACAGCTATTGGTTTTCTATTGCCTTTGCTGTTATCGGGGCTTTCATTCTCGCTCTGTCCAAAAAGATAGCGAAGTCGGTCAATATCGAGGCCTTTATAGGCGTGTTGTATATGCTTTCATTCGCGGCGAGCATTCTCATCCTCGATAAGTCACCCCACGGCGAAGAGGAGTTCAAGGCCATTCTGAGCGGCAATATCCTCTGGCTGACCCAGAAGGATGTTCTCTCCGCCTTTATCTTTTACGGTATACTCGGCGGCTTTCATTTTGTCTTCAGAAAGAATTTCATGGCCTTGTCCTTTGACGGCAGCGGCAGTCTTGTTATGGGAGTTCCTTTTCTTTCTCAGCTTTGCCCTTGTTCTTGTCAAATCAGTACAGATGGCCGGGATACTACAGGTCTTTTCCTTTCTCATTGTACCTGCCCTGATCGGCAGGCTTTACACCCGAAAACCTTTCAAGGTTCTGCTCATAGGATGGATTGTCGGGCTCTTGGCGAGCGTCATCGGCATCGGTATATCATATAAGTTTGACCTGCCGACAGCGCCGATGACCGTCGCCTCACTCAGCCTTATTTTTATGGCGCTGCTTTTTATGAAAAGTGTCCGTGATAGCAGAGGAGTATTTCAATGAAAAAAACAATTATTTCGATATTCATTATGAGCGGATTGCTATTCTGTAGCTGTGCAATAAGATACTGCCAGTGACCGAAAAAAATCAAGGACGGTTCACCCACTGAAGGGTTTAATGTTCTGACCATTCGGGTAACGATGAAGACTCCGTGGGAGTGCGGATTAGTTGATTCTCGAGATATTTTTGCTAGAGGGAACGAAACGTGGAGGAAATATTTCACGTTGACTATCATAGTATAATTTGATGTTGACATCATGAGATATTTGATCAACAATAAAGCTATGCAGTCAAATAGAATGTGGATAATCGTGGGTCTTGTTCTTTCGATGTTATCGCCGATTATTGCCCATGTTTCTATCTCGTCTCACAATCAGGGGGAGCGTATTGTATCGCTTGACGTATGCAATGCCTCAGGTGCTTTTATGTCGGCTAATGGTGATCATCCCGCATTAAACGAACGCGCCTGCACACAAGCGCCTTTGGAGTTTACAGAATTTATTAAAACAAACAACCTGTCTTATTCTCCCTCCCCGTTTTCCGTTCAAATAGAGCGACCTCCAAGAATCTAACCAACAATTCCGAAGTTTTAGAGTCTTTTTTCCCCCGATTCAGGTTGTATAACTGAGTTTGAACTGTTCGGTATGGATTTCTCGCTAAGCACGACCCGGCCCTTCGGAATATCCTCGGTAGGTTCCGGAATCTTCCGGAAAGGGGTCCTATTTCTATTTCAGGGTTGTTTGCGCTGAGTTGAAGTGAGGTCAACAATGAGAGTAAACAGGATTATATTAATAATGGTGCTTCTGCTTTTATCAACGGGCATTGTTTCCGCAAAAAGTTATGAAGTGAAGAAGAAAGTAGGCGAGTACAATGTGGTAATGAAAATCGACAGAAACCCGCCTGTTGCGGGCGATAATCATGTCACCATTGAGGTCACTGACGCATTTGGTCGTTGCGCTTGTGACGCAGACGTAATGGTCGAATATTCAAAGTCGGCAACGCCGTGGATGCCAGCATATAAAGCTGACACTCGGCTAAAGAGAGGCAGGTTCGTAGGAAAGATAAGCCTGCCTATGGCGGGGTCTTGGAATATAGCAGTGAAGATCGTAAAGGGCAAGAAGCATTGGATGACAAATTTTACTGTCGATGTCGAGTAGCGCAATGTACTGAGTGTCTAATAATGTTGTCTATAATTGATGTATTTACAAGACCATGATAGAATTTTTGTAAAAAGGGCATATCACTAATGAATGAAGGAGAAGAAAATGAGGAATTCAATAGCAGTAAGGTTGCGGCAGGCCTTTGGTCTCGCGCTCGCAATTATTCTCTTTGTGCCGGCATCTTCGTGGGCCCACGGGTTTGCCGGCAAGAGGTTTTTCCCGACGACCTTTCAGGTCGACGATCCGTTTATCTCGGATGAATTCTCGATTCTGATTAATCGTGCAAAGGGACCGGATGCAAAAACCACGGAAATCGATATCGACTATTCCAAACGCATAGTGCCCAACTTCGGACTCGAATTCCATGAGGCCTACCTGCATCAGAGGGCAAGCGACGGCAGTTCGGCGAATGGCTGGGACAACCTTGGTATAGGGGCGAAATGGCAATTTCTTACGAATGAGCCCCATGAGCTGATCCTTTCAGTCGGTACAGACTTCGATATCGGCGGAACCGGCGCACACCAGATAGCCGATTCTTTTACTACGATTTCCCCGGCTCTTTTTTTTGGTAAGGGGTTCGGCGACTTGCCAGAGTCGATGGGATTCTTCAGACCTTTTGCAATTACCGGAGTCATCGGTTCCAGTTTCCCTACAAGATCAGGCAATGTTTCTATCGATCCCGACACAGGAGAAACAACCGTGGAACGAAATCCTACGACTCTGAACTGGGCATTCTCCTTACAGTACAGTCTCATGTACCTTCAATCCTTTGTAAAGGATATAGGGCTCGGCGCTCCCTTTAACCGCATGATACTCGTTACCGAATTCCCGATGCAGACCTGCATGAGCGCTGACTGCAAGGGACAAATTACAGGAACGGTCAACCCCGGTGTAGTCTGGTGCGGCAAGTTCATGGAGTTCGGAGTTGCCGCGCAAATCCCGATCAACTCACGCTCAGGCAGTAGCGTCGGGGTCCTCGGTCTGATTCCATTTGTATGTCGATGACCTATTCCCGAAAGGTATAGGAGGACCGATTTTCCACTGATGAGAACAATGCGACTAATGAATTTCAGGACTTCAGTTACAGGCATTTTCCTGGCGTTTTTGTGCGCACTGCCTGGAGTATCATGGGGACATGCGTTTCCTGATCATTCCGACCCTAAGGTTGGCTCGACTTTGACCGGTTCTCCTGCCCAGGTACGAATCTGGTTCGATAGCGACCTGGAGCCGGCCTTTTCTACTATTATGGTCCACAATGCAAACGACGAGATGGTAGATAAGAGGGATGGCCGCGTTGATCCGTCCAACCCGACCCTTCTTCAAGTCAGTCTGCCCAGGTTGTCCCCCGGCATTTACCGGGTAATCTGGAACGTTGTTGCAAGGGACGGTCACCGCACCGTGGGCGACTTTACTTTCACAATCAAGTGAGACAGTCACAATGATACAGGCGCTTCTGCACAGTCTAATACCATGGATAGACATCACAGCATTGGCAACCCTGATAGGGGTCTCCATCTGCCTCTTGTCCCTTGCCCGACCCGCTGGAGTGCTGGCAGAATATCCTCAAGCATTATTGGCTCGGCTGGATCGTCTTATCGTCATCTGCCTGTCGATGCTAGTCCTGAGTACATTATTCGGCCTTCTAGAACGGGGAATGGAAATGAGCGGCTTTGGTTTGGCGGCATCACTGCCTTTATTGCCGACCGTCGTATTTAAATCTCACTATGGGAGCATGTGGCTCTTGCGGCTGGCAGGGCTTACCGTTGCGTGGATTGTTCTGATAGCAGGCAAGCGACATGTCACCTCTCTTCTCTTTGGCGGATTTCTCCTTTTGGCTGGCGCGGCCCTGGCCTTCTCCCGCAGTGCCTCAGGCCACCCATCTGACTTTGGCGACCTGAGTCCGCAACAACTGGCAGACTGGCTGCACCTTTTGGCGGTTTCTGCCTGGGGCGGTTCCCTGATGACCCTTGCCGCAATCTTCCCTCCTTCTTTCGTGAAAGATGATAATCTTCAGCAGCGGCTCGTTGCAATGACTGCTGAGCGGTTTTACAGGATCTTCGGTCCTTTGCTGACTATCATCGTTTTTACGGGTTTGTACAATGCCTGGTTTCAGGTTGGAAGTTTCCAGGCGCTCTTCGTTACCCCTTACGGCGGCTTGTTTTCCGCCAAGCTCCTGCTCCTCCTTTTCCTTGCTTTTCGTTATATCGCTCCCCCTGAGAGAGGCAGGGATGAGGCCCTGTTTGTAGCGAAGTTTCTTCATAGGACAAGAGTGGAGGCTGTAATAATTTTGGCCCTGCTGTTGTGCGTGGCCCTGCTTGTTCATCAAATCCCGGCACGCCACTTTCTGCATCTTCAGCACATGCAAGGGACCAGCGGACATGCCGGTCATGGCATGTGAGCTTATTTACGTTCAGCTTTATAAGACCTATTTTATGACAGCTGTGATAATATATAAACATAATTATGTAAAATATTCGTAGAGGTGATTACAAAATGAAAAAGCTTCTGCTTCTGGCGACAATGTTTATATTTGTAGTATGCTCCTATTCTTATGCAGCAGATGGTGTGAAATGGTTTTCCCTGCAGGAAGGCTTTGCAAAGGCCAAGGTTGAGAATAAACCATGTATCGTTGATTTCTTCTACGGAAAAGGCTGTCCCCGCTGCGAAAAACTTCAGAAATATGTCTATGACGATCCGATAATCTCTAAAAAAATTATGGATGACTTTGTCCCGATCAGGGTAGATCTCACCAAGCCTCTTACAAAGGAAGAAGATGCCCTTGGTAAAAAATTTGATTATAAGAATGACTGCCTGCTTCTATTTCTGGACCATAACGGTGAGCTGATAAATGACACCAAGGGCAAACGACTTTGTTTTGTTGATAATGTAGACCCTGAGGAGTTTGTCGCCTACCTCGATATGATAAAGAAAAAATATGAAAATAAATAGGGCAGCTTGCTCACCTGTTCGCAACAGTTAGGCCTGCCCTTTGGGCATGACGAACATACCCTGAAGGACCATCTCCAGAAGTTAACTGGCATGGACCTCTGTCTGATACTCACAGATAATGCCACAAGTATGCTCTCAGTCCGTAAGAAGGCCCAAAACGTAACAGTCCGGCTCCATAAGATGTTTCTTTATGCCGGGCCTGATGTCTGTCTTGAAGTAGCTGATTTTATAAGGAAAGGGCGGTCTAACGGTCGGAATATAAGGTCATTTATCAGCCAGAACAGATATCTTTTGAAAAAAAAATCTCCTGTAAAAATAAAGACACGCGTCACAGGTGAGAATTATTGTCTTCAAACTATTTACGATTCGCTAAACAGCGAATATTTCGAAGGAACGATCTCTGCTCCCATAACCTGGGGAAGAAGCAGCTCAAAAAACGGGTCAGGCTGAGGACAATGGGAAGTTATAATGCGGAGACCGGCACGATCAGAATAAATCCTCTTCTGGACAAAAAAACAGTCCCGGCTTATTTTCTTGAATTCGTTGTTTATCACGAAATGCTCCATGCTTATCTGGGCATTAAAACCGCAAATGGACGGAGGTCGATCCACTCAAGGGAGTTCCGGCTGCATGAAAAGAAGTTCAGGCATTATGTAAAGGCAATGGAGTGGGAAAGACAAAGATTTGGCCTGAAGCGCCGCACAGGAGAGGCTGGACCCTGAAATTTGTTCCCAGCTTTGTGCTAAGGTCTCGATACAATAATCTTTATCAGGACCTGTTCTTTATCAGACATCGGAGTCGGTGTTTTTTCCTTCACGTAACCGAGCGTCTTTAATCTTTGTATCAGCGGCAACAGCTTATCAGAACCGAGTCCCCCTATGATGATCAGAGTATCTGAATCAGGTTCTTCTTTCATAATCCTGCCGCCAAGATCAGAGAAGACTTCTTCCAGTTCTCTTTTGGCAGAATCTATGTCACCGGCTTTAAACGATAAACTGATGTCCTCCTTTTCTGAATGGCCGGAGATCATTTTGCGGGCTGCCTGTGGTGTGTTCTCTTGTTTTAATTGATCTGGTGCAGACATTCCTGCCGGTGAAGGAGCGCTTTTCATCAGCATGTTTTTTTCAGGCGTCTTCAACTCTTCAGAAGGTTTTTCTTTGACAGAAGGGCCCTTATCATAAACTGACTGTCCTGACAACGGAGCCTGGAGCTGTCCTCTCTCCTGCAGCGATGGAGCTCTTTTGGTTGCTTCATTTTTATTTGAACTAATCTGAGCAGGAGACTGAGACTGTTTATTGACCTTCGGCCTTAGTTTCCGTGCTTTTTCTTTTTCAGCGTATTTAGAAACTGTTTCCTCTGAAGGCGCCATTGCGGTTTTAAGCTCAGGCTCCATACTCTTGAAAACATACAGGGCTGTTATGGCGACCAGAAATATACCAACAGCCTCAAGAGGCAGTTTTACATGGAGGGGGTAGAAGAGTTTCTGCAAAAGACTTCTCTTATTTCTTTCCGCCTCTGCTTTTACACGGGTCATGATCTTTTGTGTCAGCCATGGCGGAGGAATTATCTCGTCAAGACCCTTGATTGAACTAACAGTCATTTCCAGGTCAGCCAGTGCCTTCCTGCATTTCGGGCAGGACCTGAGATGCTCGTCGATAATACCTTTCTCAGCAGGCGACAGGGCCTCGTCGAGATACGCCGAGAGTTGTTCCTGGATTTTATCGCATACCATATCTTATTCTCCGAATACCTTTAATAAGCATTTTTTCATATATTCCCTTGCCCTGAAAAGCCGTGATTTGACTGTTCCCTGAGCTATTGATAGCATATCGCCTATCTCATCATAAGAAAACCCCTGTATGTCCCTTAATATCAGCACTTCTTTAAATTCAGTCTCCAGGGTTTCTATACAGACCCGTACCCTGGCCTGCAGTTCCTTTTTTTCGAGCTGTTCTGCGGCTGAGGGACAATCAGAGGCGATCTCAACTCTCAGACTGCCGCTCTCTGTTAATAAGGGGTCGTCCAGCGAAAATTGTTCATGACTTAACTTTGTCCTGATCTGCTGAAGACGGTTTCTGGAGGTATTCATCACGATGCTACAGAGCCAGGTTGAGAAACTGGACCTGGTCTCGAAATTCTTTATCCCCTTATATGCCGAGAAGAAGGCATCCTGCACTATCTCACAGGCGTCTTCATAATTATTGACCATTCTGAAGGCTATATTAAACATTTTCTTCTGATGTTTTATCACTAATGCTTCAAAGGCATCCGGTTCACCTCTTTTGCACCGGGCGACCAGTTCATTATCGTCATCAGGATTGTATTTTTCGATTTCACTCATATATTGAGACAGTTTAAGCCGTATGAATGTTCCCTTGTCTTATAGTCTGTCAGTGTTCAGATTTTGCATATAATATCAGAAGATGCCTGCAACATAAAGCAACAGGACTTTAAAAGGTTGATCTTTTGAGCGGATATGCTACATTTAATGGAGAAGAGGAGAGAATATGCCGCATTTTGGATTGATGAATACAAAAGACAGTTTTCAGAAGCCTGAGGGCGCGCTCCTCAGGGCCCGGCTTCATATCCGGGGCGGCAAAAGAAGGCTGCGTCAGGGGAAGATATCTGCAGGTATTGTAACTCTCTATGACGCATTCATGTTCGCACTCAGCTGGTACATCGCTTTACCCGAAAAAAAGGAGGCGCTTGCTCTGAGGACAGAAAATGCTCTGTCGGATGATAAAAAGGTTTTTGAACTGATAAAAAACTCAGGCATTTTCCCGGTTGATTTCGATTATGATGAATTTGACGCCCTGGTCAAAAAGGCCTTAAAAGAGGAGATGCCTGATTACGACTACTCCGGCATGCTCACTGCTTTTGAGTCGTTTATGACCGGCTTGGGCGTTATGCCGTTCAATGAATCCGAACTTCCTCCCGAAGATCCGGCTACGTATTGATAAAAGTCGGAAATTGCATCCTGTGGTCTCTGCCACAGCTCCTGATTTTTGTCATTCCGGCTTGTCCGGAATCGTTACGGAAGGATTCCCGACGCTCTTTGCTTGCAGGAATGACACCAGAAAATAAAGGTTCATTCGTAATAAAGTTGAAATGAGCATAATGCTGCCTGGATTCCCGCCTAAGACCTGCGGGAATGACGAACAATAACAAGCAGTTAAGGTTGTCATCCTCGGGCTTGACCCGGGGATCCAGAGTCTTTTCAACATTAATACGAAAGACACAAAATAAACATTCAAAGAATGGACGCCCTGCGGTCTCTGTCTCATGGTTCTTCGCAACTGGCTTCTAATTCGTAACCCTTCAGTGACAAGAGGAGAAAGTTATTATTTAAAAATCCTTCCTAACCTCCCTTTGCCAAAGGGAGGAACAATATTCCCCTCTTTGGCAAAGAGGGGTGAGGGGAGATTTTCTGGTAACTACCCCTATCCACTGAAGGGTTACTCTAATTCAATCAGCTGAAATTGACCCTGATTAATAGGCTGTGATATTATTTTAGGCTGTTCGTTTTGATTATGTTGTGAAATTCTCTTTTTAAATGATGAGGTCAAGAACAAATGAGGATAATAGTCTGTATTAAACAGGTGCCGGACACTGCTGAAGTCAGGATAAACCCTGAGACAAACACACTGATAAGAGACGGGGTCCCTTCAATTATTAATCCCTATGACACGCACGCTATAGAAGCCGGTCTCCAGATCAGGGAAAAGACAGGCGGCAGTGTGACCGTACTTACCATGGGGCCGCCACAGGCTGAAGAAGCCCTCAGAGAGGCCATATCCATGGGTGCTGACGAGGCTGTGTTGATTACGGGCAGGGCCTTTGCCGGCTCTGATACATGGGCCACCGCATATGCCCTTGCAAAGGCGATTGAATATGTAGGTGCGGATGTCATACTCTGCGGCAAACAGGCCATAGACGGGGATACAGCGCAGGTTGGTCCTGAGATCGCTGAGTTCCTGGATATCCCGCATGTGGCCTATATAAGGAAAATAGACGATGTAACTGACAGCAGGATAGTTCTTCAAAGGCTGATGGATGACGGCTATGATGTGGTTGAGTCATCCCTGCCCGTGCTGCTTACGGTAGTAAGGGAATTGAATACCCCCAGATTGCCTTCCCTTAAGGGCAAGATGGCGGCCAAAAAGGCGGTGATCAGAAAACTCACTGCAACGGACATCAAGGCAGAAGAGGAGAGCCTCGGTCTCAAGGGTTCTCCTACCCAGGTAAGGAATATCTTTGCTCCTGAGGTCAGGAAAGACAGGAAGATGCTTGCGGGAACAGCAGAACAACAGGTTGACGCATTAATAAAGGAACTGGCAGGTCTGAAATGTTTATAAAAATTAATAGAGATAAATGTACTGGTTGTGAGTCATGTATTCAGTCATGTCCGTTTGACGCTATTGTTATTAAGGACGATAAGGCGGATATTACGGAAAACTGTCAGTTGTGCCGCGCATGTCTCAGTGTATGTCCTGAGGGCGCGATATCTGAGGTCGAGGAGGCCTCTGACATAAAAGAAAAAGGCCAGGGCAGTGGTGTCTGGGTGTACGCTGAACAGAGGGAAGGCGTTATCGCCGGTGTTTCCTTTGAGCTGCTCGGGATAGGTAAGAAACTCGCCGACAAACTCGGGACAGAGGTCTCAGCAGTACTCTTTGGCGCAACACAGGCTGAGGCACAGGAGTTGATAAAGTGGGGGGCCGACAGGGTCTACCACTGTACTGATGAGCTGGTGAGTGTATTCAATGATGAACCTTACGCCGGACTGCTTTCAGACCTTATTGTGCAGCATAAGCCAGAGATAGTGCTTGCAGGGGCAACTCCCATAGGAAGGTCTTTTGTTCCCAGGGTAGCTGCGAGGCTTAAGGCCGGTCTGACAGCGGATTGTACAGCCCTTGAAATAGATGAGGCCACAAAGAACCTGCTTCAGGTGCGTCCGGCATTCGGCGGAAATATCATGGCCACAATACTCTGTCCCCATACAAGGCCGCAGATGGCGACTGTGAGGCCCAGGGTGATGAAGAGGGGCGAGTACGACGCCTCCAGACAGGGAGAGATAATAGCTGTTAAGGCTGACAAGGTAAAGTCACGTACAAAGGTCATGGAGATCGTTAAAGAAGTCTCTGATATTTCAGTGAACCTCCAGGAGGCCAATATTATAGTTGCGGGCGGAAGGGGGACCGGTGGTGAAAAGGGTTTCCAGCTTCTCCATGAACTTGCTGAAGCGCTCGGTGCATCTCTTGGAGCGTCGCGGGCTGCTGTTGATGAGGGATGGATTCCTTACAGGCACCAGGTAGGCCAGACAGGAAAGACAGTCGGCCCAAAGATATATATTGCCTGCGGTATCTCAGGCGCTGTGCAGCATGTAGTCGGAATGCAGTCCTCTGATATTATTATCGCGATAAACAAGAACCCTGAGGCCCCGATCTTCAATATCGCCACCTATGGTATTGTAGGGGATTTGTTTGAGATAGTGCCTTTGCTGATACGAAAGATCAAAGAGGCAAAGGGACTATGAAGACAGCCTTTGTATTTCCAGGACAGGGGTCGCAATACGTTGGTATGGGAAAAGACCTCTGGGAGAATTTTGATGAGGTAAAGGCGTTGTATGAAGAGGCCTCTGAAGCGCTCGGCTATGATGTAAAAGACTTGAGTTTTAATGGTCCTCTGGAGGAGCTCAATAAGACTTCCCATACACAGCCCTGTCTTCTGACCGCAAGTATAGCGGCATACAGGGTCCTGTCTTCCAATGGCATTGCACCTTATCTTATGGCAGGCCATAGTCTCGGTGAATATTCCGCTATTGTGGCAGCAGGCGTGGTCCCATTTAAAGAGGCTGTGATACTTACTGAAAAAAGAGGTATGTTTATGCAGGAGGCTGTTCCTGAAGGAAAAGGGCTCATGGCCGCAATCCTGGGACTCGACCGCCAGAAAGTGGATGATATATGCCTCTCTGTTGAATCGGGATATGTTTCACCCGCAAATTATAATTCTCCCGGACAGATCGTTATCGCAGGAGAAAAAAAGGCTGTTGAAGATGCGATGAAGCTGGCTAAGAATGCGGGAGCAAAAAGGGCACTTGCACTGTCTGTCAGCGCGCCGTCGCATTGCACCTTGATGGTGGAGGCCTCAAACAGGCTGGCAGAACTCCTCAATACAATTGAAATCAGGGACCCTGAAGTGCCTATTATCAACAACGCTGATGCCGTGATTTTGACTACGGCAGAGAGGATAAAGGCATCTCTTATCAAGCAATTGAACAGTCCATTGCTATGGGAGGACTCGATAAGGAACATGGTCGAGACAGGCATAGACACCATTATTGAAGTCGGCCCCGGCAAGGTGCTTACAGGACTGATCAAAAGAATAGAACCCTCTGTAAAATTGCTGAATGTCGAGGACACCGTGAGTTTGAAGAAAACGCTTGAAGAACTGAAAGCCATAAGCTAAAAGACCCGGAAAATAGCATAACCATATTCACTGCTTCCTCCCGTAACTCTTTCGTGTACCTTCCTTGAGGAATATCTTTCAACCTGACATCTCTGTCTTTAGGCTTTATCCTAAAAAAAGCAGTTAACCACAGAGACACAGAGATCACAGAGCAAAATCAAGAAGTTACGGGCAGGATAGGGGCAACCAAAAATTGGTCAGTCCCCTGTTTGCCTCAACCCCGCGTTTTCTCAGCGTCTCTGTGCCTCCGTGGTGAATGAACTGCCGTTTTTAGATTTATACAACTTCGGGTACCAATTTTTCAATCTTACATCATAATATTTCCCCCATCGGAACCAAATTCACAAAAGAAAACGCTGAGAAAGCATCATTTTTTTCTTGCAATTCAGGCTATATATCGTCTTAAATATGTCAGCTACCGACGAGAGCAACTGCCTTGACGGTCCCGGCGCATGCGATAATACTTTTCAAGCTGCGATAACTGATATTGTGAATGCCGGAGCGACCCTCCAAATTCAGGCAATGTGCAGTGTTCCTTAAGCCGGAATTTTTGCGAAAAAGTTCAATACCAAAATAATCTTTAAGTTACTTGTATAGGGAGAAAGTCATGCATACCAAACTCAATGATCAAATCCGAAAAGTCTTGTTTAGGTCCATGCTGGGGGGGATAGCGTTGTTTCTCGGCTTGGGCGCCTGTGGCTCACCGGTTGCCCATGCCCAGGAAGCGGTGTCCCAAAAGCCCGGCAAGTATTACACTGTTAACTAAGGTAAGACTTTCAGGTGGAACCCTTGTTGACGAGGTTATTATCAATGGGCCGCCAACGCCGCCACCCGGCTTTGAGCTTCAACGACAGGCGCTTTCTCTGCCGAAACCGGATATCGCTGCAGGTATTTACACATTGACAGTGCCTGCGTTCAATTGGGTTTTTGGTTGTTCCTCGGTTTCCGGCGCAATGATTGCAGGGTATTATGACCGGACAGGCTTCCCGGACATGTACACCGGCCCCACCAATGGTGGTGTTATGCCTCTGAACAACAGTTCCTGGCCGACCTGGTCAGATGGGTACGCCACATATCCGAACTGTCCGTTGATAGCATCCAAGAATGGGGTGGACGGCAGAGCAACCCGCGGTTCCATAGATGACTATTGGGTACAGTACAACAGCGTTGCGGATGACCCATATATAACTAATGGCTGGGGCCAGCACACCTGGGGAGATGCGATCGGGGATTACATGAAGACCAGCCAGTCCGCTTTTGGCAATACTGATGGGTCGACTACGTTCTACAGCTATGCAAGTTCAGCTTCTCAGTTAACCTGCGCCGACATGGTAACGTATGGTATTGACACATTTGATGGGACTTATGGGAGAAAGCTCTTTTACGAGGCCAGGGGTTACACCGTGACCGATTGCTACAACCAGAATACGGATAACATGGTCGCCGGGGGGTTTTCCTTCGCCCAGTTCAAAGCGGAAATCGACGCCGGTCGCCCGGTGATGCTAAACCTTGCCGGTCATACCATCGTTGGCGTCGGCTATGACGATTCATCCAATCTGGTATACATCCACGATACTTGGGACTACAGTGATCACACGATGACCTGGGGGGGCAGTTATTCGGGTATGGCCCTTCTGTCCGTCAGTATTGTAAATCTTTACACTTCCCCGCCGGTCCCCGGCACGCTGACGCCTTCAAATACATCATACGGAAGTTTTGTAGACAGTCCGTTTGACCTGATGACGACCTTTACAGACAACGAAAGCGCAGTAACGACTTGTGAATATACAACTGACGGAAGCACATGGAATGCTGCAACTGTTAGCGGCGCTAGCCCGACGTGGACCTGCACAAAGGCAGGGATAACAGGAGCAAATGGCCAGAGCCTGACCTTAAACATGCGGGCCGCAAGCTCAGGGGGCACAGGCTACGGCAACGCAGATTACAAGGACTGTGGATTCAGCAGCTCCGACAGACGGGGCGGCCTTTACTGCAACACCTGGCAATACCCAGTGTTCCTTAAGCTGGAACGCTGCCACAGATGCAGGGAGCGGGCTGAATACTACAGATGCATATAAGCTTGTCTACCTGATAGGTGCCATACCTAATGCAAACTGCACCAACGGCACAGAGATAACAGCAGTGACCACAGGCATGACATATCCGCACACAGGGCTTGCCAACGACACACAATACAGCTACCGGGTATGCGCATATGATGCGTTAAACAACATATCAACCGGAATAACGGCAACTTGCACGCCGGGTGCAGCAATCTATACCATCTCCTCCTCCTTCACCGGCAGCGGGGCGATGACCTGCACACCTGAAAGTGTGTCTCCGGGCGGGAGCTTCGAATGTACGATATCACCGGAAAGTGGCTTTCATCTTGAGAGTCTGCTTGACGACACTGCCGATGTGACAGCGCAGGTTTCCGGAACTAAATATACTATTACAAACGTGACGGCCGATCACACCTTGCAGGCAACGTTTCAGCAGAATTTTGTATTGAGGTTATGGGGCACTAATAGTGAGACATGGTATACACTGATTCAGGGTTCATTCGATGCTGCAACAAACGGAGATGATATCCTGTCCCTGAATTCAGATTTTGCGGAAAATCTGAATTTCGATCAGGATATAGCGATTCTGCTCCAGGGTGGATGGGGTCCGGATTTCGACTTCGTAACAGGCTTTACCACGATTAACGGAAATCTGACGATCAGTAACGGAACAGTCATTATTGAGAATCTCATTATCAAGTAAAACAATTTCGCTGTCCTGAAACTGATCACTTCAGGACGGCGAGTCGCTGTGTTCTCTGGGGTTAAAACTTTTTTTGCTTTTTGGGCAAAATCTGCCTTCTCAGGGCATAAAAACTTTTCTTCTTACCAGCTTCCTCCTCCTCCTCCTCCGAACCCTCCTCCCGAGGACCCGCCTCCTCCTGAAAATCCACCTCCTCCTGTTCCGCTGCTGCGGGGGGCAGAGAACATCGCGGAGGAAAGGCTTGACATGGTGGAGTTTATGGAGTGATTAAAGCCAGTGGGGCTGAATGTCCTGAAGCCGGAAGGAGAAACATACCACTCAGGGGGCTGCTGATAGATTCCTTCAAAGGCCTTTGCCCAGTTATCAGCGACATTGAGCGCAAGGGCGTATGGAAAGAATTTAGAGAAGAGGTTTTCGTCTTTCATGCGCAGAAGCTGGTCTTTTTCAGCCCTGTTTAGAAATTCCTCAAAACCAAGGATGTCCATATATGCTGCTGTCCCAGTTTTTGTCTTTGCAGGCATGAACTTCGCAAATCCCAGTATGGGAATCCCTGACAGGACCCCTGCAAGCAATGCCCTTGTCCCTCCTATCGAATCGCTGAAGAGCAGGTTTATCAAAACTGTAGCGGCTATTGCCGTGATAAAACCCGCAGCAGCATAGAGCTGCCTGACCTTATCGGGGCTCACGGTGAAATACTTCTTTTCTCGTCAATTCACTGTAGAGAGTTTTTCTGAGAGGGTCAATGAATGTATAAAACTTGTTCTTAAGTTCAGAGACCATCTTCCCCGGCAGTGAGCCGAATATATAAGACATAAGCTCCCTTTCAAAAAGGGAGAGAGAATCATCAGGCTCTTTTTGTTTCGCGAGGTAATAGTCCTTTGAGTCAAAAACAAGACCTTCCACTTTTGTTTCCTCGATTTTCATATAACCTTTTACAGCAAGTCCGACAATAGTCGCGGTTATGTCCCTTGGGTCCAGCGTCTCGTCTATGAGGGTGCCGACTTCAGCAGGGCACAGTGGCAAGTTGTTATATTGTGGCGGTCCGTACATCACTGTTACAGATTCCCTGTCTCTTGGATCTCTGCCCTTCCTGTACCAGAGATTCAGCATGATGATAAACGATAAAAGAGGGAAGATGAATATCCAGTTCTGTTGAAGATTTATGAGCCAGAGGAATTTCCTCAATGAGGAGGGCTGGCTGACAAGGCCTTTGTCCCAGCCATAGGCTATTGTAAGGCCCTCGCCCGCGGAAAGACTTTTCTCAGTCTTAACTTCAATGAAATTCTCAGCAGTGGCATAGGTACAGAATTTTTCCGTAGACCCGCTTCTTCCTGTATAGCAGGCGGCCCGGAACTCTTTTGTCTTTTTACCGGCAAGCCTGACCGCGCACTCAGCGTGCCTTATCTCTGCCTGCCAGAAATTGCCGGTCACATTCCAGTAGAGTTCATCATGGTCATCAAAAAATAGTATTGCGTTTTCAATCTTGTAGATAATCTCATATTCCCTGACACCTGAGACATAAGTATCAGGGTCGCCGATCCTGATATTTATTATATTCCCTTTTCTTGAGATCTTTGCCCTGAGTTTATTGCCGTTTCCGTCCCTGACTGAAAGCACTTCAGTCGGGGTCCTTATGTTTCTGCCGAGGCTGTCGGTATATATGTACGGTATTTCCCTGTATATGCCGTGCCTGGGACGGTGAAATTCTACTGTTAAAATCTCATCGACTGTAAAGGATGAATCAGGGTTGATAAGTATATTTGCCTTGAAATCATTGATGGTAAAATCCTGCGCGGACACTGAACCGGGGACAATAAAAAAAATTCCTAGGCAGAAAAACAGGAATATATGGAGTCTGCCCATTAAGCGCATCTTCCGTCCTTCGCTAAAAACTCACTTTTACGGGCTTTCTTTCCACCCCTGGTTCTTCCAGTTCAAAGAATTCTTCTTTTACGAAGCTGAACTTAGTCGCGATGATATTGGAAGGGAATGTTTCCGTCAGGATATTAAAATCCCTGACGACAGCGTTATAATATCTCCTGGCATATTCAATATTGTCTTCCAGTTCCTTTAGTTGGGTCTGCAGCTGCAGAAAATTAGTATTTGCCTTCAACTCGGGATAGGCCTCTGCTACCGCAAACAGGCTTTTGAGAGTTTCGCTGAACATGTTTTCAGCCTTTGCCTTGTCAGCAGGAGAAGATGCCTTCATGGCAGAAGACCGGGCCTCGGTCACTTTCTCAAAAACTGTCTTTTCATGGCTGGCGTAGCCTTTTACAGTCTCTATGAGATTCGGGACAAGGTCGTATCTCTTTTTGAGCTGTACGTCTATGTCTGACCAGGAAGACTTTACCGTGGTCCTCAGGCGGACGAGTTTATTGTAGATAGCGATGCCGGCGAATATGATAATTATAGTGCCCAGTAAAATAAGGGCCAGGAGA
Organism: uncultured Nitrospira sp.; assembly: GCA_963801505.1. Lineage (GTDB taxonomy): Bacteria > Nitrospirota > Thermodesulfovibrionia > Thermodesulfovibrionales > UBA6898 > JAOUFP01. The sequence continues at coordinate 186,869 of CAWDEY010000020.1, read as the reverse complement.
GATAGTACTGCGGCCATATTACCTCCGTGAAACATTTTTGTTAACACTATATCAGAATATCTCTGTGGATACAAATGAAAAATGTCCTGGGACCTTGTTTCTAATTAGTGTCTGTCAATAAACTAAAGTTTAAGTCCTCCTCGGCTCCCTTGGCCCGAGGGACCGGATATGTTGAATCCTCTTTTACCGATTAAGGATTTCGAGCGGAATGACGCGAGAGAAAACCTCTACACAGACACAAATCAATAAAGCATCGGAGTCGTAACTGGTATTTGCTATACTGGTAATAGAAGAAGCAAAGGAGCGTTATGTTACCGGAGAATGACAGCGGGAGTCTTCAGGACTTAAAAGACAGGTATCCTGAGAAGTTTGCCGGGGAGGGCAATATCTTTGCCCATATTCATCCCGGCGACAGGATCTTTATCGGCACAGGGTGCGGCGAGCCGCAGTACCTCGTCAAGGCCCTGATTCAATATATCCGTTCACATCCAAAGGCCTTTTTCGATGCTGAAGTGCTCCAGGTCTGGAATCTGGGCGTGTCCCCTTACACCGATGAAAAATTCAGGGACACATTCCGGTGCAACTCATTTTTCATCGGAATGAATATGCGTGATGCTGTCAACAACGGCATCGCTGACTACACGCCGATATTTCTTTCTTCGGTCCCTGATCTGTTTCTTAAGAAACGGATACCCATTGATGTGGCGCTGATCCAGACCTCTTTGCCTGACGCCCATGGCTATATGAGCCTGGGTGTCAGTGTTGATATAGTCAAGGCTGCTGCCGAGAGCGCCTCAGTGGTGATAGCCCAGGTAAATTCCCACATGCCTCGTGTCCATGGAGATTCATTTATACGGATGGATGATATTGCCTTTGTTGTGCCTTATGATGAACCGTTGCTTGAGTTTGAGGCTGTTGTTCCGGATGAGATTGCAGAGCATATAGGGAAATATGTATCACAGATAGTCCAAAACGGGGACACCATCCAGGTGGGCTACGGGAGCGTACCCAATGCCATCCTGTCTCAACTTGGCAACAGGAAAAACCTCGGTGTTCATACAGAGCTGCTCTCAGACGGCATTGTTGACCTTATCAGAAAAGGTGTCGTCGATAATACGAAAAAAGAACTTAATCGCAATAAAACAATTGCAGCCTTTTGTATGGGTAAAAGAGAGACCTATGAGTATATACATGACAATCCGAGCATAGAATTCAGGCCAGTCAGTTATACGAACAATCCCCTGACTATAGCAGGCAACAGAAATGTGACCGCGATAAACAGCGCACTGGAAATAGACCTTACAGGACAGGCCACAGCAGAGTCTATTGGAAAGTACTTTTTCAGCGGGATAGGGGGGCAGGCCGACTTTATGCGCGGCGCGGTCTTATCGCAGGGAGGCAAGACCATACTGGCACTTCAGTCTACGGCTGAAAATGGCGAGCTTTCAAGGATTGTTCCGTTTCTTAAGGAAGGCGCCGGCGTCACCTTAACGAGGGGCGATGTCCACTATGTTGTCACTGAATTCGGCATAGCCTATCTGCACGGAAAGAATATCAGGGAAAGGGCCATGGACCTGATAGCCATCAGCCCATCCGAAATTCCGGCGCTGGCTGATTGAAGAGGCAAAAAAACTGAATCTCATCTATAAAGACCAGGCCTTCATACCCGGCGAACAGGGTATGTATCCTGCCGAGCTGGAGGCCCACCGGACCACCAAAAAGGGTCTCAGGATATTTTTAAGGCCTGTGAAAATAACTGATGAACATTTTTTGAAGGATTTCTTTTATTCCCTCTCGAGCGATTGCATGTATCACAGGTTCATATCAACGCGGGCTGATATGCCTCATGAGCGGCTGCAGAAATTCGTTGTCATAGATTACACAAAGGAGATGGCAATACTTGCCGTGATACAAACAGATAAAAATGAGGAGATTGCCGGTATGGGGCACTATTATGTCGATGAGAATACCCACACGGCTGAAGTCGCGTTTGTTGTGCGTGATGATTATCAAAATCAGGGTATCGGCGCTGAGTTGCTCACATATCTTATCTACCTGGCAAAGAGTAAAGGACTCCACGGATTTACTGCTTCAGTTTTAACGGACAACAAGTCCATGCTGGTGCTGTTTGAAAAAACCGGCTTCGTGATAGAACAAGCACCTGAAGCAGGTGTATATGAACTGAAGATGTCTTTCAGGGAGAAATAAATTGCTCTAAACAGAGACTGTGTATAAATTAAAAAGTTGTCATCCTCGGGCTTGACCCGGGGATACAGAATCTGTCCCCTGAAGAAGGGGACCCAGCACAATTTCAAACCACTGAATTCCCGCCTAATGACTTCGGGAATGACGAAATTTAAACAAGACGCCTTTTTCTGTCATTCCCGCAAGTGACAGCACTAATCCTTTTTTATCGCTCATTTCCAGCACGTAACTGAAGAAATACAGGCTCAACGAAGATTTACCTTGCATGACCGCGATTAATAGTATATATTTGTAATATATACTTTATAGAGGTGAACAATGAAAACTGCCAAGCTTTTTCAAAACGGACAAAGTCAGGCCGTCCGCCTGCCTAAGGAGTTCCGGTTTGATGACGACCAGGTGTTTATCAAAAAGTCCGGCAACGTCGTTATGCTGATACCGGCAAAAGGCTCATGGGAAACGCTGATGAAGAGCTTGGATAAGTTCTCTCCTGACTTTATGTCAGAACGGAAGCAGCCCAAGACGCAGAAGAGGGAGTCTCTTTAGTGAAGTACATGCTCGATACCAACATCTGCATCTATCTTATCAAGCAGAAGCCGGAGAAAGTCCTTCGTCACTTCAAGACCCATTCCATTGGCGATATAGGAATCTCGTCCATTACGCTTGCAGAACTCAGGTTTGGGGTTGAAAAGAGCCAGCAGATTCAAAATAATCGTCAGGCCTTGGAGGAGTTTACCCTCCCGTCTTGAAATCGCTGACTTCGACGAAAGAGCTGCCATGACCTATGGTGCAGTGCGCGCTGCCTTAGAAAAGGCCGGAACTCCTGTTGGCTCCATGGACATGCTTATCGGCGCTCATGCCCTGAGTCTCGATGTGACCCTAGTGACCAATAATGTCAGGGAGTTTAAACAGATAAAAAATCTCAAAGTTGTTGACTGGAGCGTTTAGACTATATGGAGTGCCACTGTATATCGCCGGGGTATTTAAATTATTCTAGGCTTTTAAAATAATTTTTCCCTTGACACTAATCTAGTTCACAGATTACAAAACATCTGCTAATTTGTGGAGAAAGGGACACCCCTGAGAAAAGATTTATGTCATGATCTTATCATCAAAGCTTGATCATTATTATTTCATTAATTGTTGTCAATGATAGAAAAGACGAATTATGCTGCCGCAAGCTCACAATGCTGTCTACATTTACACATCTCGCCATTAACTCTAACGAACACAGCGTGATTGTAATTGATGAGCCAGAGAACAGTCTTCATCCTAAGTGGCAACACAGTTATATCTCAAGGCTGCTCGACCTTCTCAGTTTTCGGGAACCTGAAGTTATTGTTGCAACGCATGCGCCGATAGTCGTTTCAGGGGCGCACGCCCAGGCACCGGATTCAACGCACGTTTTCCGAGCTGAAAATGGCGTTGCACACGTAGTCGAGGATATCGAAGACAGTGTCGAGGGTACGCTTATGGAGGTGTTCGGGACGGTAACGCGTAAAAACCACTACGTGAGTTGCCAGCTTGCCGGATGGCTTGGGTGAACTCGCACGCGGTGACATATCACTCAAAGATATGGATAAGCGAATAAGCACTTTTGAAGAATCCACCTATTCCGAGGAACAGAAAGGTCGCCTGCCTCATGCGTCAAGGCGCCGCTTGTCGACGAGTGTTATGCGAATCTTGAATGCAAGGTCGTTGATGGGAAGATGGCGGCCAAATACAACCTCTTTATCCTTGAGGTGACTCAAGGCCTGGATCAACCCGGCGGTGAAAGACCCGCAGACAATGCATCATCGCGGAAGAGGGGTTTTCACGGTTGCCGGTAAGACAATAAAATTGTCTTCCAAAATGAAATAGTCTATAAAAAGCACTTAACCACAGGTAGCAGAGAACGCAGCCAACAGTAGGCGTTTCCAAGGGAGAAAAATCAAGAAGTTCAGGGAAGCTATTCGGTGGAGCGAGGCAGTTCCGGAAAATCTCCCCTGACCCCCTCTTTGTCAAAGAGGGGAAAAATAGATCCCCCTTTGGAAAAGGGGGAAGAAGGGGGATTTTATGATTAATATCTTCCCTGCTTTACTGAAGGGCTACAGTTCAGGTTAAAATCTGGTTCACCATAATGGTGGATTATCCAAGTCTTTGTTTTCTTAGCGAACTTTGCGACTTTGCGCGATCAACTTCCGTTTTTAGGGTAATAGCAGCTGACCTAACTCGCCTAATCTACTAACAGTGATGTTTGCCTGGTCCGTAAGTCATGCTGTGCAGCCTTCATCCTCATCCCCTGGTGCAAAAACTATTTCGTCTTTCTCCAATACCGGCATATCAAGCGCCTGGAGGAAATACTCCATATCAGCTTTCAATTCCTCCAGTGTGTCCCCTGAGGGACCCATCGGATCTTGTGAGATGGAGGTGATGTCGCCCATGTTGTTGTAATAGACCTCGTGGACAGTAAACATCCCGTCGTGCTCTACGACCCTGTAATCCCAGCTCATTACTTTGTCCTTTCCCCTTCTTGGCTGTGCAGCCGTTGCGTCGGGTTTCCTTAATTTTATTGTTACATAGCGCCAGTTTTTACAGGTCGATGATCAGTGCATGTTCATCGCACTCAGGGAATTTCGGGCACCTGATGCAGTCGCCCCATATCTTCTGGGGGAGACTTGCCTTGTCTGTATCCATAAAGCCCAGTTTCTTAAAAAAAAGAGGCTGATAGGTCAGAGCAAAGACCCTTTTTATGCCAAGGGACTTTGCCTCGTTCAGGCATCGCTTGACCATCTGCCTGCCTATCCCCCGCCTGTGGTATTCTTTGCTGACTGCGAGAGATCTGACCTCTGCAAGGTCTTCCCAGAGCACATGCAAGGCGCATACGCCTTTAATGGTCCCGTTTTCTTCGGCAATGACGAAATCTCTGACATTTTCATAGAGTTCGTTTATGGCCCTCGGGATCATCAGTTCCTTGCGGGCGAATTCATTGACCAGTTTTTGGATCTCTTTGATATCAGAAATTACTGCTTTTCTTGTTTTCAAGGTATCTTATTCCTTCCGTAATTATTTTTCTAATGAAGAACCCCTCCGGCAAGACCGCAAAGACCGCCGGGGATCTTAACGCAAGGTATCTTTTTTATTATATTCTCTCTCTGACCCTGTGGCAAGACCACGGCGGTTCTAATTAATGCATTAGATTTGGTGAGAGGCTGAAACTACGCAAATAAAAAAGATAAAATTGCATTTTCATCACATAATTGATATACTATCTGCATATTTTATGGCGTTTTTTTTTATTTTAAAGAGTGGGCAGTCCCACTCTTTTGTTTTATATGGAAGATATAAAAAATATAATAATAAAACTGGCTGATTCGATTGCAGCACAGCAGTCACTGGAAGTAGTGGATGTTGAACTTGCCGGCAGTTCAGGCAAGCCGGTGATAAGAATATTTGTTGATAAGGAGAAGGGTGTTACCCTGGATGAGTGCGGAAGATTCAGCAGAGCGCTTTCCGCGCTTTTGGATGTAGAGGACCCGATACCGACGGCTTACATTCTGGAGGTTTCTTCTCCGGGTCTGGACAGGCCCCTGAAGACCATGAAGGATTTTGAGAGAAATAAAGGCAAGCTGGTGAAAATTATTACAAGAGCAAAGATTGAGCAACAGAATATTTTCAAGGGGAGAATCACCGGAGTGGTGGGGGGTAATATTACTTTATCTATTGACGATAAGGAAATAGAAATTCCATTTGATCAAATCTCTAAAGCTAGATTGGAGATAGAACTGAAATGACTAAAGAACTTTGTAACGTAATTGAACAGATAAGCAGGGAAAAGGGCATATCAAAGGAGACCCTTGTCGAGGCGCTGGAATCAGCGCTGCTTTCGGCGCTGAGGAAAAAATACGGCGGCAGAACAAATATCCATCTTACGATAGACAGGGTGAAGTGCAGCCTGCATTCTTATGAAACAAAAAAGGTTGTTGCTGAAGTTGTTGACCCGTTGGAGGAGATTTCAATAGAGGATGCGGCCAAAATAGACCCCGACAAAAAAGAAGGTGATGAAATAGAATTCCTCCTTGATCTTAAGGACCTTGGAAGGATCGCTGCCCAGACCGCCAAACAGGTAATTTTCCAGCGTGTCAGGGAGGCTGAAAGAGACGTAATTTTCAGTGATTTCAAGGACAAGGTCGGACAGATCGTAAGCGGTGTTGTCATGAGAAAGGAAAAAGGCGCGTATTTCCTGAATCTTGGCAAAACTGAGGCTGTCCTCTATTTCAAGGACACCCTGCCGAGTGAAAATCTTAAGCGGGGCGACACTGTAAGGGCCATCATTGAAGACGTTAAGATAACCACAAAAGGTCCTTCTATAGTAGTCTCCAGGGTACTTCCGCAGTTTGTCGGTGAATTATTCAGGATGGAAGTCCCTGAGATCCACGAAGGTCTTGTGGTCATAAAGGACATTGTCAGGGAGCCGGGAGAACGTACGAAAATAGCTGTTTACTCAAAGAACCATTCAGTTGATCCTGTGGGTTCATGCGTTGGAATGAAGGGAACACGGGTACAGACGATCGTGCGCGAACTGAGAGGGGAGCGTATCGATATCATACCCTGGAACGACGATCCCAGGGTGCTTATTGTCAGTGCCCTCAGCCCTGCGACTGTGGAGAAAATCGGTATTAATGAAGATGAAAAGACCGCGATGGTTGTTGTAAACGACCAGCAGCTGTCGCTCGCCATAGGGAAAAGGGGACAGAATGTAAGGTTGGCGATGAAGCTTACTGGCTGGGACATTGATATTATCAGCGATACTGAATATTCCAAGATCAGGATGGAAGAGACTGATAAGGCACTTGAAGACTCTTTAAAAAAGGAAGCAGCCAAAAAAGAATCACCATCTGTTGATGGATAGAGACTTACCTGACCACCCCGTAGAAAGCATAACAGGTATTGGCCCGCAGAGGGCCAAACTTTTTTCACGCCTCGGCATTCGGACCATAAAGGACGCGCTTTACTACCTGCCGTACAGATATGAAGACAGGACCGGACTGAAGACGATCGCCGATGTCAGGCCCGGCAATGTGGAAATTGTTCAGGGCAGGATAGTATTCGCCAATATCATACGTACCCGCATAAGAAAGTTTCAGATATTCGAGATCGCGATCAATGACAATACAGGTTCTTTAAAGGCCAAATGGTTTAATCAGACCTATATGCAGAAGAACCTTCCTGTGGGACAGGAAGTTGTCCTCAGCGGCATGGTCAAAAAAACCGGCCAGAGTGCCTTTGAGATGGATTCACCTGAGTATGAGATTGTCTCTGATGATACCGACTCTTTTATACATACAAAGAGGATAGTGCCTGTCTACAAGCTTACCGGGGGCATCAGCCAGAAACAGTTCAGGAAGATCATGTTTATCATAGTCAAAGAGCATGCCTCCAAAATCCGTGATCCGCTCCCTGCTTCAATAATACAAAAAAACAATCTGGCACCATTATCTGCCAGTATACAGCAGCTTCATTTTCCTGAAGCAGGCACTGCACTTGGGCCGCTAAACAGCGGGACGAGCAGGTATCACCAGAGGCTTTCTTTTGATGAGCTCTTTTTCTTTGAGCTCGGGCTCGCTGCACTAAAGAGAGGGGCAAGGCTCAATAAGGGTATAGAATTCAAAACAAAGGGAGTTTTCAGAAAGAGGCTTATGGAACTCCTGCCCTTTGAATTGACTGATGCCCAGAAAAGGACCCTGGAAGATATCACCAGGGACATGCGTTCAGCCTCTCCGATGAACAGGCTGCTACAGGGAGATGTTGGCTGCGGCAAGACGATTGTGGCGCTCCTTGCGATGCTTGAGGCTGCGGAGTCAGGCTATCAGGCCGCCCTTATGGCCCCTACAGAGATACTTGCAGGCCAGCATTACATAAACATGCATGGTCTGTTAAAAGCTCTCGGTCTGAAAACCCAATTGCTCACAGCCGGTCCGGGAGCAGACCGGCTCGCTGACATTGCTTCAGGTGAAACAGATATTGTCATAGGTACTCACGCCCTTATACAGGAAGGCGTAAAATTCAGGAAACTCGGGCTCGCTGTTATAGATGAGCAGCATAAATTCGGTGTCATGCAGAGGGCCCTGCTGAGGAAGAAAGGGATGAAGCCTGATGTACTCGTTATGACGGCAACGCCGATACCGCGCTCGCTGGCGATGACACTTTATGGCGACATGGACTGTTCAATCATTGATGAACTGCCTCCAGGCAGAAAACCTGTTGTGACAAAACTCCTTGAAGCAGACCAAAAGAAGGAAATATACGAACTTTTAAGGAAAGAAGTTGAAGCAGGCCGGCAGGCATATGTTGTCTATCCCGCGATTGAGGAGTCTGAAAAGACAGACCTTAAGAATGCTGTACAGGGAAAAGAAGGCTTTGAAAAGGTATTTCCTCAATACAGTATTGGACTGCTTCATGGCAGGATGAGCACAGGGGAGAGGGAGAGGGTCATGCTTTTATTCAAGCAGGGCGATATAGATATACTGGTGAGCACAACAGTGATCGAGGTCGGCGTGGATGTTCCAGAGGCAACAATCATGCTTGTCGTCCACGCAGAGAGGTTCGGGCTCGCACAGCTCCATCAATTGAGGGGGAGAGTGGGCAGGGGGGCGCACCGTTCACTTTGTATCTTGATCGCTTACAAGCCCTATGGAGAGGAGGCCCGGCGCAGACTCCATATCATGCTCAGGAGTAATGACGGCTTCAGGATAGCTGAAGAGGACCTGGATATCAGGGGGCCTGGTGAATTTCTGGGGACGCGGCAGGCAGGCATGCCTGATCTGAAGGTTGCAAATATCATACGAGATATGAAAATATTAGAAAAGGCAAAGACAGAGGCCTTTGCCCTGATAGAGGCGGACCCTGAACTGGGAGAATTCCCTTCACTTAAAAAAACCATTGATGTATTCTGGAAAGGGAAGGTTGATTTATTCAGGGCAGGATAAGGGAGGAGATATGTTGAAAAAGGTATATGAAAACTTTAGAAAAGGGACAGAAAAGATAAAATGGTTCGCAACACTTTTTTCCGAGAGGATGAATATTGAAATCGTCATATTCAAGCTGCTTTACCAGTCTGATGAAATGTCAAAAAAGCGGGAGGCGCTCCTCAAAATAATCGGTGAGCGTGTGGTTGAACTGAAGGGTCACTCTGAGAAGAACATCTTCAGGGACAGTGATATTGCCGGGGCCCTGGAGGATATAGAGAAAATCGACAAGAATATAAACGACCTGAAAGATAGAGCCAGTGAAATCAGCAGGGTGACCGGATAATGCTTTTTTACGTAATTATTGCTGTCTTCGGGGCCCTGATCGGATCATTTCTCAACGTCTGCATATACAGGATGCCGCGCAACCAGTCAATCATCTGGCCGTCTTCGAGATGTCCTTCCTGCAACAACCCGATCAATTACTATGATAACATCCCGATCTTCAGCTATTATCTTCTCCTGAGGGGCAGATGCAGGTCCTGCGGGGAAAAGATATCAGGAAGATATCCCCTGGTGGAGGCCCTCAATGCCGTACTTTACCTGCTGGTTTTCTGGAGGTTTGGTCCTGAATGGAGTTCAGCGGTTTATTGCATCCTCTGTTCGGCACTTATTGTCATAACCTTTATTGATCTGGATTTCCAGATAATACCGGACAGGATTACTCTGCCTGGAATCCCGCTTGGCCTTATAGCGGGCTCTTTTTTGCTGCCCGATCCCTTTCTAAGGGCAGCAGACCTTGGGTACAAGGCCTCCCTGATCGGCGCGCTCAGTGGTTTTTCTCTGTTTTATCTGGTTGCTTTTCTGAGCATAAAGCTATTGAAGAAGGAAGGGATGGGCGGCGGCGATATCAAGCTTATGGCGATGCTCGGCGCCTTTCTCGGCTGGAAGACGGTCCTGCTTACTACCTTCCTGGGCAGTCTCTCTGGTTCGATAATCGGCATTGCTCTTATGGCCTTCAGGGGGAGGGAGAAGGGTTCTCTGATACCTTTCGGTCCGTTCCTTGCACTGGGCGCGTTAATCTCCCTGTTTTTGGGACAGGAGATACTGATATGGTATCTATACTGATTTCAGAAAGATGATACAGGCCGTAACCGCAATCACTATCATAACCCTACTTTTATTTCTGTTTATGTATTATCTGATCAGGTTGGTCCTCGATATCCAGAGGAAAAAAATGGAAGCAAAAATCAGGGAAGTTACGCAGGTCGGTTTTGTTGTCGATACATTCCACGAACTCGTATCAAAGCTTAAGGAGAAGGAACTCCAACTCCAGGACCTGATGAACGACGCAGAGAAACGGGCATGGTCTGTTGAGCTCTATAATGAGAATATCCTCCAGAGCGTGCCCAGCGGGGTGGTGAGTTTTGACCATGAATTAAGGATAACCAAGATGAATGCCGCTGCTGAAGAAATCCTTGAGATGTCCGAATCCGATGTCCTGATGAAAAAATGTCAGGAAGTATTTCATAGTCCGATTGTGGAAATGATAGACAGCAGGGAGACTGTTGAAAGGGCTGAAATCAGTTATTCAACAGACAGCGGAAAGAGGATCTGGCTGGGGCTGAATGTCTCTCCGCTTAAGGACAGCACAGACAATAAAATTGGCCAGCTGCTTGTCTTTACAGACCTGACTGAGTTGAAGGCGTTCCAGCACCAGAAAGAACTCAGGGAAAAACTTTCGACCCTCGGAGAGATGTCTGCCGGCATAGCCCATGAACTGAGAAACCCTCTGGCCGTGATATCAGGTTATACAAGGATGCTTTCAAAGAAGGTGGATGCTCCCATGAAGCCGGCTGTCGAGTCGATATCAAGAGAGGTCGTGGTGATGGACAGGATCATAACTGACTTCCTTTCCTTTGCCAAACCTACAGACCTGATTGCTTCAGAGGTTGACCTGAAGGAGCTTTTAGAAGGCTGTCTAAATTCCATTAAAGAAAGTTCGGGTGGGATTAATGTCTCTGTCAATACAGATATGCTGCCGCATATCAATGCTGACGAGGTCCTGTTAAGACAGGCATTGACGAACCTGATTCAGAACGCTTTAGAATCAATGCCTGAGGGAGGAGAACTGGAGATCAGGGGTTTCATTGATGACCTTGTTTGCATTTCCATTTCAGACACTGGACACGGAATTCCGGAGAGCATAAGAGACAAAATATTTCTTCCTTTCTATACCACCAAGGAACGTGGTACAGGCCTTGGACTTGCAATAGTACACAAGATTGTCGTTTCCCATGGCGGAGAGTTGAAGGTTGATACAGGAGACAAAGGCACTAATTTCACAATCAGGTTTCCCAAAAAGCTGATTGTCACCTGATCTCTTATTACCATTTAAATACTATTATCCTGAAAGCGGCAATTGATCGCGCAAAGGCGAAAAGTTCGCAAAGAAAAACTGAGACCTGGAAAGGAAACGTAATCTGCCGTTACTGTGGGCCATGTTTTGACCCTAACTCCATGCTTTCCCTGTTTAGAAGTGCCTGCTTTTGGCTTTCTCTGTGTGCTCTGTGGTTAACTGCTTGATTTAGGTTTATCCTCAAGAGGCCCTGACAGCAAGCCAGATAGTGTGTCTTCCACCACCTTTGTCACCCCGGGCCCTTACCTTGACCTCGTCCACTTTAAAACCCGCCTGGCGGAGACGGTGTGCAAAGGCCCTGTCTGGATTGGCCGACCATACAGCTAACACACCAGCAGGCAGCAATGCCGCGAAAGCTGCCTCCAGACCTTCCACGGAATATAGCCAGTCATTACCCTTACGGGCCAGGCCTTCGGGGCCGTTGTCAACGTCCAGTAAAATAGCGTCAAAGGACTGATGTTCTTTCTGTATGATCCGGGCAACATCGATCTTCCTGATACTGACCCGGCTGTCCTGCAGAGGATGACCGGCCAGATGCGCAAGCGGTCCCCGGTTCCACTGCACAACCTCCGGTACAAGTTCTGCCACTACTAAACGTCCCTTGTCTCCCAGGCTGCTCAAAGCTGCGGCCAGTGTGTAGCCCATCCCCAGCCCACCGATCAGTATTCCGGGATTGAAACGATCAATGACTCTTGCACAAGCCAGTTCGGCAAGGGCATCTTCCGACCCATGGACACGACTGTTCATGAGCTCACAACTATCTATCCTGATTGAGAACTCATCACCGCGCTTGTACAAGCTTAGCGTGCCGCCGTTTCCAGGCACCTGCGCGTTGCCAAGGAACTCCCATGGTATCATGGATGCCTCAGGGTGCTGCAGCAATTATACGTGATGATCAAAATGGTAACCTCCAATATTATTAAGGAGACCATAAGTAGTGTCTGTGTATAAATTAAGAAGTTGTCATGCTCGGGCTTGACCCGGGGATCCAGAACCTACTTAAAACACTGGATTTCCGCCTTCGCGGGAATGACGGTAAAAAATAAAAATGGCAATTTATACACAGACACTAAGCAATGGTGACTGATTCAGAAAATCTCCCCTCGCCCCTCTTTGTCAAAGAGGGGAATTATCCCTCCCTTTGCAAAGGGAGGTCAGGAGGGATTTTACAATAAACTTTTCGATTATTTACAAGCTTATTAATAGTTTACTGTTTTCCTGATACATTTTCCCAGCGTATAAGATTTCAAAACACGTCTAAGGTCTCGTAATAGAATGCATACTATTGAGAAAATCTCCCCTCACCCCTCTTTGCCAAAGAGGGGGATTATTCCTCCCTTTGGAAAAGGGAGGTTAGGAGGGATTTTATAAATCATTGCTGTGCGCAGACTCAATGATGCAGGGACGTCACATTGCAGGACTTTTGTGTTAAAAATACTTTAAACTATTGATGCTTAAAACGAGGTCATGAATGAAGAAATTTCAGTGCCGGAAGGGATGCGGGGCCTGCTGCATCGCTCCATCCATATCATCGCCCATTCCAGGGATGCCTGAGGGTAAGCCCGCGGGTGTTCGCTGTATTCAACTAAGTGAAGATAATCTCTGCAGCCTTTACGGAAGACATGAACGACCTGTGTTTTGCGCCTCCTATTACGCCTCCGAGGATTTCTGCGGGAGGTCCGCAAGTGAGGCCCTTGAGCTTATGGCGCTGCTTGAAGTCGCGACTGAAACGCCTTGATGACATATCCGATAGACAACATACTTTCAGACCTTAAAGCGGCTGTGCAGAGAAACCAGTCAGTTGTTTTGCAGGCCCCTCCAGGCGCTGGAAAGACCACACGTGTTCCTCTGGCACTGCTCGATGTAATCCAGCCTGATAGAGGCCGTATAGTTATGCTCGAACCGCGCAGACTTGCGGCGGTTTCAGCCGCCAGGTGGATGGCGCAGACTATAGGCGAGGAAACAGGACAAACCATTGGGTATTCCATAAGGTTTGACAGCAGGACGTCAAAGAAGACGCGAATCGAGGTTGTAACTGAGGGCATACTCACACGCAGAATTCAATCCGACCCCGGCCTTGAAGGGGTAGCAATGGTCATCTTTGATGAGTTTCACGAGCGAAGTCTCAACGCAGACCTGGCACTCAGCTTATGTATCGATATACAAAGAAGCCTAAGGGAAGACCTGAAGGTCCTTGTCATGTCAGCCACGCTTGACTGTGGCCCGGTCGCTTCCTTGTTGGGCGGGGCACCTGTCATTACAGCGGGCGGTAAGGCCTTCCCTGTAGAGGAACATTACATTGCTGTGAGCAAAGAAACTCCTTTTATGGAACGCGTTGTCAATGCTGTCCGTACTGCACTTAAAGAGACCTCAGGGGACATTCTGGTATTTCTTCCTGGTTTTGGTGAGATACGCCTTTGCAGCGAGGCGCTTAGTCCTGTTTTAGAGCGCGTTGGCATGGACATTACACTGCATCCCCTTTATGCCGACCTGCCCTTTGAAGAGCAGCAACGCGCTCTTCTTCCGTCGAATAGCCGCAAGATCGTGCTCGCAACAAATATAGCTGAGACTAGCCTGACAATTGAGGGAGTACAGGTAGTTGTGGACAGCGGACTGACCCGGAGGCTTCAGTATGATCCGTCAACAGGAATGAACAGGCTGATAACTATTCCTGTATCAAAGGCCTCTGCTGCGCAGCGCAAGGGAAGGGCAGGCAGGCTCGGTCCCGGCGTATGTTATCGCCTCTACAGCAGGTATGCCTTTGATGTTATGATACCCTTTGCGCCTCCTGAGGTCCTTGTTGCTGATCTCTCCGGCCTTGCGCTTGAACTTGCCGCATGGGGTGTGAAAGACCCCTCTGCTTTATGTTGGCTCGATGCGCCTCCTGAGGCTTCATGGAATTCCGCACTTCGCCTTTTAAATGATCTTGGAGCATTAGATGTTAAAGGTTCTGTCACTCCTGCCGGAAAAATAATGGCCGGCCTGCCGCTGCATCCCAGGCTTGCCAGACTGATGCATAGGGCAGGTGAACTTGGATGTGCAGTTCTGGGCGCAGACCTTGCGGCGCTTCTTTCTGAAAGAGACATTCTACGAAGAAGTGGCCCCGGCGGTATGGCCTTTGCAAAAGAGGCGGACATCGCAGAAAGAGTCGATATACTCAGGCTGTGGAGAAAGGGCAGGGAAAGTACTGCTTCAGATCCCTGGGCGCTCAGGGCAGTTGATAGAACATCAAAACAGCTTATGAGACTCATAGGAAAAAAAGGAAAGGTCTCTGCTGAAGCCTCTGATTATACGGACATGATATCGAGGCTGCTCCTTTGCGGTTTCCCTGACAGGGTCGCAAAGCTGCGCGAAGACGGCAAGGAGCGGTTCCTTCTGTGTCAGGGAAGGGGAGTTCGTCTTTCTCCGATGAGCAGTCTGGTAAAGAGCCCTTTTATTATCGCTGTTAATGTGGATGCAGTTGACAAGGCAGAAGGGTTGGTACATCTCGCAACTCCCCTCAGAGAGGCAATTATCAGAGAGGAATGCAGTGATCGTATCGAAACCATCCGAAGGGTTGAGTGGGACAAAAGGGAAAAAAGGATTACAGCTCATGTAGAAGAACGGCTGGGCGCTGTTTTGCTTTCTACAAAACCGTTCAAGCCAACTGACGCTGAAACTCTGCCCATCCTCTGCGATGTTATCCGTTCCAGTCCTTCAGTGATGCTTAATTTCAGCAGGGAAGTCCGGCAGTTTCAGGGACGAGTTGCGCTAATGAAAAGGAGTTTTGCTGAAGAGGCCTGGCCTGACCTTTCGGATGAATGCCTTACTGCCAGGCCTGAGGACTGGCTGCTGCCATGGCTTGGAAATATACGTACAGCTCAGGGACTAAGCAGTCTTGATATTCTCCCTGCAATGTGTGCCAGGCTTTCACGGCTGCAGCAGCGGCACCTTGATGAACTGGCGCCAGTATCAATCGTTGTGCCAAGCGGCTGCCGCATATCAATTGATTACACTTCAGGAGATACCCCGGTCCTGGCAGTCAAGCTTCAGGAGATGTTCGGTCTTTCTGATACACCGGAGATAGCAGACGGCAGGGTGAAACTGCTGCTTCATCTTTTATCTCCGGCACGCAGGCCTGTCCAGATCACCCAGGACCTCAAGGGCTTCTGGAACAACGGCTACCAGATGGTAAAGAGGGAGCTCAAGGGGAGATATCCGAAACACCCATGGCCTGAGGACCCCTGGAATGCCATGCCGACAAGGAAGTTGAAGGCCAGGGAAAAATAACCAAAATACATTTTTTACCGCAGAGGCACAGAGTTCGCAGAGATATAGTGAATTTTGTTTTCCGGTGAGAGGCCCGAAAACAAAAAAACATTACTCATGTCAGTTTATATATTTCTGCCCTCTCAGCAGAAATATATAATTACACTCTCTGCGAACTCTGCGCCTCTGCGGTGAACTTTTAAAATTATTCATATCATTGCTTGCCGTAAGGGTGAATCAAGTGCCCATTCCAAGTTTTGTTTTTCTTCGCGACCTCTGCGACTTTGCGCGATCAACTGCCGTAATTAGGGTTATTTTCTGGTCACCTTGACTGTATTTGGCTCCCCCTGCTCTCCTGTGTAGAAGACCACGAGTTTTGCAGGTACTGTACCCACATTTCTTCCGTTATGCGGAGTATTGACTACTTCAAGGATTGCATCCCCCTCCTTGAAATTGTATTGCTCATTGTTTTCCATCTCAACTGTGATAGCGCCGGAGAGCATATAGGCATAGACAGGGAAAGGGTGGATGTGCCATCCGGTTTCCGCGCCGGCAGGTATTTCGACCATCAGCACTGTGACCTCGGGACTGTCTGTACTTGGATAAGCAAGTTTCTGACCGCTAGATGCGGTCGTTGCTTTTTTGATCTGAGTTGCTTTTACGCCCTCATACTCAGCGGCCGACGCATTTATGGCTACGCTGTTTAAAATAAGAAGTGCCAGGAAATATGTGATGACTGACTGACGAAAAGTATTCATGAAAAAATCCTCCCTATATTAGATACGTTGGTCACTATTATGGCACTCTTTGGTGCAATTGTGAATGGACTCGTCCTTGTCCCCCAATGCGAGTATTAATAAACTTTGCTCTTATCTGTTTTTTGACTTAAGGTATAATAAAAAATGTCCTCAGGCGAAGAAAAGGCGTGGAAAATACTTAAAGGCCTGACACCTGCAGATGTATGCAGGAACGCTATGGTCTCATTTGATGAGGCAACCGGCATCTATCTGCTGAAAGCCTTCGGCATGGAATTGTCCGTTGACCCTGAAAGCAAGAGCATATACAGCGAAGCGCCTTACGCTGATCTGCTTTTAAACAGGCTGGGATATTTTTCAAGGCTTTCCATCCCCGTCTATCTTACCTCTGCAATGGATGTCCCGTTGACAGAAAGGCTTGTGAAGCCGGTCAGTTTCAAAGGAGGCAATATTTTTTTCAGAGGAACGCATGTGCTTCCGCTTGATAAACTGGCTTTAAAATACGGCAATGACAAAGCAGGGTTTCTAAAAAGGGGAGCAGACCTCGGCGGCAGGCAGATGAATTATGGTGATGCCTCGGTAAAGCTTTTCCCTTTTCCGAGGCTGCCCGTGGTTATAATTCTCTGGGAGGAGGATGATGAGTTTCCCCCAAGGGCCGACATCCTCTTTGACAGCACCTGCGAGTTTCACCTCGCCCTGGACATACTCTGGTCGACTTCCATGGAGAGCCTGCTTATCATGATAGCATGAATTTTCAATAGCTTATTTATCCTTTATTATTAATATCGAGGCCCTTCCTGTATAATAAGATACTTGAATATTATTGGTTAATTTACTAATATGTAACAGTAAGGAGGAAGACATGCTCAGGGAAAGGGTTGAAGCTGCTTTAGAAAAGGTGCGTGTCGGACTGAAATCTGAAGGTGGTGACATCGAGCTTGTCGATGTGAGAGATGGCGTGGTATATGTGAGGCTGAAGGGTTCCTGTAAAACCTGCCAGATGTCATCGCTCACAATGAAGAACTGGGTGGAATCCAGTATAAAAAAAGAGGTCCCTGAGATAACCTCTGTGCAGGCTGTTTAATATAAGTTTTTTATAATGCGGAGGCATGACATCAAGATTCATATGAAGTCTTTGTCTATATCAGCTGGCATTCTTTCTTTGTCCATTGTTTTAACACTTTTCCTTCCCTTCTCTTCTTTTGCCGCAGGTGCAGTCGATGTAACTGATATACGTTACTGGTCATACCCTGAATATACAAGGGTGGTAATCAGTCTGACGGACCAGACAGAGTTTACTCAAAAGCGACTTTCCAATCCTGACAGGCTGTATTTTGATCTCAGAAATAGCAGGATCAACACGGAGATAAAAAAGAATATTTCTGTAAGCAATGAGATGCTCAAATCAGTCCGGGCAGGGCAGTTTGACAGCAGCACAGTAAGGGTGGTACTTGACCTTGAAAAAATCACTGATTACAAGATAGTCAACCTGGAAGACCCTGCAAGGATCATTATCGATATATACGGAAAGGTGACCTTTTCTGAGAAAAAGAGGATTGTCATCGATGCGGGCCACGGAGGGCATGACCCCGGCGCTGTAGGCCCCAATAAACTATATGAAAAGGATGTTGTACTTGATATAGCGCTGAAATTGAGGGACCTCCTTGCAAAAAATCCAAATTTTGAAATATTCCTCACGCGGGACAAGGATGTATTTATCCCCCTGGAGCAACGTACTGCTATTGCAAACAGCAAAAACGCAGATCTGTTTGTATCAATCCATGCCAACGCGAGCCCGCACAGTGCAGCAAAGGGCATAGAAACTTATATGCTTAACTGGACCAATAGCGAAGAGTCAATGAAGGTAGCTGCGCGTGAAAATGCCATCTCTCTTAAAAAGATGAGACAGATGAACAAGAAAGAGATGGACAGCCTCGATATGATTTTGAACGATTTGTCGAGGGAAAATAAGAGGGATGAATCGATAAAACTTGCAAATTACATACAAAAGAACCTGGTGAGTGACCTTCACAGGGATTATAATCACATCGTTGACCTCGGAGTAAAACAGGCCTTGTTCTACGTTCTTTTCGGGGCAAAAATGCCTTCAGTGCTTGTTGAGGTCTCCTTCATAAGCAATCCTCTGGAAGAGAAGCTCCTTTCAAAGGATGCTTACAGGGGCAATCTTGCTAAATCCATATCAGAGGGGATCGTCAAATATATGGCGAAGGCGCCGGAAGGCCAGACTGTGGCCGGTTTCAGAGAAAACATTGCCCCCTGAGATACGGATCCTTTTTTATGTCTTTTTTGTCGTCCTCGTTTCTGCCCTGAGCAGCCTGAAGGCATATGCTGTTATTTTTTTTCTCCTCTGCTTATTTCTCCTGAAGGTCCCTTTGAGGGCTGTTAAGTCCGGCTGGATACCTATAAGCATATTCCTTACATTCACCTTTATCAGTAATGTGATGAACCAGCACGGGAAGATACTGTTTTCAGCCGGTCCTGTGGTGATTACTGATGAGGGGTTAGATATTGCTGCGATAAGGACCTTACGGGTCCTTTTTATGATATTTGGCGCGAAGGTCCTTATAGCAACCTCAAAGACAGAGGAGATCATACACGGCCTCTGGAGGCTGCTGAGTCCCTTTGAGAGGACCGGTCTGCCTGTAAAAGACTTCTTTTACATGATGGGGCTTACCCTGAAATGTTTTCCGGTATTAAAGGACATGCTGTATGAAAATTACAGGGAACACATAATATCAGCCAATATAAAAGGGGTTTGGAACAGGGCAAAGGCTGTATCGATGTTTCTTCTGCCCATGTTTGTAGAAAGCATGCAATCTCCGGAGAAATTCTTCATTGAAGCAGAGACAGGTGAAAAAGCAAATTGATGTCCTGATAAGAGGCGGAACAGTCTATGACGGGAGTCTTTCCGGTCCCTGTGTCAAAGATATAGCCATATCAGGAGATGTCATATCGTCAATAGGCAGTAGTTTTAGCTGTGATGAAGCAACTATGGTCATTGATGCTGAAGGTCTGGTTGTCTCGCCTGGATTTATCGATACTCATGCACATTCCGATTTTACTATTGTGGCAGACCCCCGGGCCGAAGGGAAGGTCTCCCAAGGGGTAACAACAGAGATAAACGGTAATTGCGGGATGTCTGCGGCCCCGCTTTTCAACAAGGCCTTAGAGCGCAGGCAGGATGATTTGAAGGAACTCGGAATAGCGGAAAGATGGAACACGTTTGAGCAGTATTTTGCTCTGCTAAAAAAAAGGGGGACTGCCCTCAATCTGGCAACACTCGCGGGGCATGGCAATATTCGTGGGTCTGTCATGGGATATGATGACAGGCCGCCCACAGAAGAAGATTTTTCGGAGATGTCAGCTTTATTAAGCGGCGCAATAGATGAGGGGGCCATAGGATTATCTACCGGACTTATATACCCTCCGGGTTTGTATTCAAAGACTGAAGAGCTGATAGGGCTTTCGAAAGTGCTTAAACAAGAAGGTCTTGTTTATGCCAGTCATATGCGGAGTGAAGGGGAGTTACTTGTCGAGTCAGTTCAGGAGGTCATAAGGATAGGAAGGGAAGCGAATGTCAGGGTGCATATTTCTCACATAAAAACAGCGGGAGAGAAAAACTGGCACAAGGCTGAACGCGTAATCTCCCTGCTTGAAGATGCGAGAAATTCTGGAATTGACCTGACCTGCGACAGGTATCCTTATACTGCTTCCAGCACAGACCTGGACACTCTGCTCCCTGCATGGGCATATGAGGGCGGCAATGAAGAGGAGATGAAACGGCTTATGAATCCCGGCGACAGTAAAAGGATAAGGCAGGAGATACAAAGCCAGGCAGGAAAGAAGGATTATTGGAAATCTGTAATCATATCGTCTGTTGCTTCTGCGGCAAATGCCTGGATGGAGGGCAGGAGCATTGCTGATATAAGCGCCATGATGGGCTCCGGGGGGGGGCTTGACGAAATTGAGACGCTTTTTAAGGTCCTGATTGATGAACGGCTCAGGGTCGGGGCTATTTTTCTTTCTATGAGTGAGGACAATCTGAAGAGATTTCTTTCTCTTAAGTATTGCATGATAGGGTCTGACAGTTCAGCGCGTTGTTTTGACGGCCCGACCAGAAAAGGCAAACCACACCCGCGCAGCTTCGGTACCTTCCCCCGTTTTATAGGCAGGTTTGTCAGGGACAACGGGATTATGGGACTTTCGGAGGCCATATACAGGGCCACATTGCTCCCTGCAGAGACCTTTTCTCTGAAGAAAAGGGGTTGCCTCAGGGAAGGGATGTATGCTGATATTGTGATATTCGACCTCAATAATATTATCGACAGGGCGACCTTTGAAAGTCCCTACCAGAGGTCCTCGGGAATACAGCATGTGCTTGTTAACGGGGTTCCTGTTATCAGAAATGGGGACTTTGCAGGCAATTTCCCCGGCAGGGTACTAAGGAGACAGGGCTGACTTGTTGGGGCAACAACCACTTGCAAAAAATCGCTGGGGCTATTCCCGGTCAAGTGGCGCCTCTTGCCGGTATTTTTGGCCCACATAATTCATAAACTTTGTTGAGAAGAAGACGGGATACAGTATCCTCGCTCATTCTCGCCCCGACATCTGAACATGGGCCGAGGGTTTTTGCCTCCTTAATTCATATTTACATGTTGTAGGAATATCGGCAAAAAAATCCGCTCCAATACTACATCGCGCCTTCTTCCTGTCTGATTTGTCTGAAATTTATGAATAATATGGATTAGTCGTCTTCCGGTTCTACAGTCCTGGCAACTTCTGCGCCGCATTTCTTACATGTGCCGCGCAGGACGAGAGAACGGCCTGACATTCTCCCTTCGCTAACCTGTATTGTTGTACTGTCCTTGCAGCGGGGACACCATGTAGAGTTGATGATTGCCTTCTTTGAGTCTGGCGATAATTCGTCCCATCTTTTCTTTGCTGCTCCTATCATTTTCGGGAATGGCAGTGTTTTTATTTCCTTATTTAGTTCCCTGGTGAAATATTTTTCAAATAGTTCCTTTGCTTTGAGAAAGCCGTCTTCAGTCATCAGTACCGATTTTGTTTTTGATATTGGATTTGATATATGTCCTTTTGCATGCAGCCTATTCAGTGTGTCCCAATCAAATGACTTCCAGACCCTTGCCCCCATTCCCTCATGCCGTTCATGGGCGACGAGATAGAGTAGTGCCAAAGTATATTCGTCTATTTTGTCTTCATCGTAGTTCATTATATTTCTCCGTCGAACAAGCAGCTAACCGGCCGCCTGTTTTTTGGCGGCCCGTGTTGAGCGCTTGGTTAGACCTTTTACCTTGTGGCTTTCATTGATCAAGCGCAACTCAAGGCGACAGCCGAGGGCATGAGCATACTTTTGCAATGTGGCCAGCGATGGAGAGTGCTTGCCGCCGCCGGATTCCAGGCGCGCTATCGCGGATTGTGTTGTGCCGATACGTTCGGCAACCTCCGCCTGCGTGACACCGGCTGCAGCGCGTACCTTCATGAACGCGTCAAACAAGAGCAGAACTCTTCATCGAGTCTCTCATATTCGGCCTTTACATCCGGCGCTCTGAAGTGCACGGGCTTTAAGTTCTTTGTGGGTGAGCATCTTTGACCTCCTTCATACGCCGTCGAGCTGTTGCCAAGCTCTCTGGACGGTGTCTTGTCTGTTTTCTTAATGAACTGGTGAAGCACCATGATCTTATTGCCGACCATCGTGCAGTAGAAGACACGTGCAATTCCTTCTGAGGATTTTAGCCGCAACTCAAATAGTCCTTCACCCATTGAGCGCGTGTGTGGCATTCCTAAGTCTGGACCAAACACCTCCATTCTGTCGGAATATCGCAAATAGCGGGCAAGAAAGCCTGCTGGCATGGCAAGGATTTCTTGCTGCACAGATTCGCTGAAATAGGTGATTGTCCAGTTCACTTTGATATTATAGCGTATTTGCTATATTGATACAACACCTGATAAATCGTTTTTTGTTATTTGCCGGCAAAGTGCCAGTCATTATTTGGAAGGTTGCGAAGATACTGATCGACAATATTGAGAATTCCTTTTTCTGCCGCATATTCGATATGTTGTCTGAGTCGCAACATTTTTTCTATTCCTGAAGTATTGCTGTGGGGTCAGGCTTTTGTAATTTGATATTAATCTCCCAGACATTGAGTTTAACTTCCTGCCCATATTCCCTTGTTATGATAATTTGCTCTGCTTATTATCCGAATCAGCTGTAAGACACAGCGCTCTCATATTTTGGTTCACAATACCAAGATAGCAAAGCCTGACCCCCCACCATGACCCCCGACTCTTTTTCATGGTGGTGTCTCCTTCCTTTTGTTGATTGGTCTCAACTTGAAAGGATACACCGCCTGTTTTACTTATTTACACACTTTTTGATTTTACCTCGTTCTTTGCTTCTATAAGTTTGCCGCTCAGGAATTTATGAATGATGCTGGAAACATACGTCTGATATGGCAAGCCCTCTGCTACTGCCTTTCGTTGCAGTTCGTTTAAGTCTCTTTCAGAAATTCTTATGTTTAATCTTTTGTCTTTCTTTAGAGTGTTTTTTGCAAATTTCATTAGTTCTGCTTTTCTCTTTGACAGGTTTTTTACTGGTATCCACTCGCCTTTTTCAAAACTATCCAATATTTCCTGTTCTTCTTTAGACAATTTCGTCTTCATTTCTTACCTCCGAAATAACTTTCTGTTGCCTTTCTGCTCGGAATAATAGTTTTCAGAAATAGTTCTTCCTCATCCTCAACATAAGGAACAAGATATGCATAATTATTTATTCCGATTACCATTATTCGCTGTTCCGGATACCTTTTCTGATTCGGATGTTGATAGTCATCCAAAATGTCGCCGTTTTCAATATAAAACACAATATCCTCAAAGCAAATACCCCTTGATGCTTTGAGCTTAAGGCTTTTTTCGGTATTCCAGTTTATCAGCTTCATTCACTGATAGATTATCACATTGTGTGCAGTTTGGCAACCAACTTGTTTGTTTAATATTATTGAGGTCGGATGTCAATAGTAGACACCAATCCCTTTCATGCTCCCGCCACAGGAGGGACATTTCCATGTTGACTTGAGTTCGTATAGCAACGGATAATACCGGCAAAAGCGAACTTCGTATAGCAAAGGGGATTTTGCAAAATGGGGCCAAAAGGGGTTTTGCCTGAGTTCCAAGAATTTCTTCTTTTAAACAAATTAGCTCCGGAAAAACACGTCCTTTTTCTCGCAGTATGGGTCGGTAAATTCCTTGCCTTCAGCCACAGGAGGAGGAAGCAGGCTCTGGGGCAGGCAGTTGCCGAGGTTCTCAACTCCCTTGAAGCAATTTCGTAATAGTTCACCGCAGAGCCGCAAAGATCGCAGAGGGTTATTTTTGTTTTCCTCAACAAGGAGGGAAACAAAAGAGGCCGCATTACTTTTGCTCATTCCTTTATTCCATTTACTATACGCACTATCCCATCGCGCACGACAGTCCCATCATATCAGCGACAAGGGCATTCAGGACGCTATAGGAAAGGCGGTTAAAAAAGCAGGGATTATGAAGCACGCTACCGTCCATACCTTGAGGCACAGTTTCGCTACTCACCTGCTCATGAGAGGCGTCAATATCAGGGAAATTCAAGAACTTCTCGGCCATAAGAGCATTGAGACCACGATGATCTATACCCATGTCCTAAGAGATTTGCAGGGTGTTCCCCAGAGTCCCCTCGATGCGCTAATGAAGGAAGAGCCGTGAAGTTTAGCACCGCTGTTTTTCGACAGGCCCGCCTGCATTTCGACATGCTACCGCCGGCCAGCGTCCAGCCCTGTGCTGGATACCACCATATTCTGGGGCACCATGTCCCTGCAGCGTGACTTCGTGAGATCCATATCTGGTTAAAGAATGGGGAATTTTATACTGTCTTATCCCCTGGCAGTAAGTGTAATAAAAATTAAGGACTGGTGTAAAGAACATAATGAAAAAACTGGATGTCATATAACATATAAGTTATAATAAGCAAAGTGAACTGGACGGTAGAATACTACAGGGACACAAAAGGAAATGAACCCGTTGCGGAATTTATCGACTCTCTTTCTGTTGGAATGCGGGCAAAGGTGTTCAGGACAATTGATTTGCTCGGAAATTATGGGGTCTTGCTGAAAGGACCTTATACAAAACAGATAAAGGATAAAATAAGGGAAATTAGAATTAAAGATAAGCAGGGGGCCGTCAGGGTTTTATACTTTACGTTCACCGGCAGACGGTTTATCCTTTTACATGGTTTCGTTAAAAAGACTGACAAGACGCCGGAAAAGGAAATTGAGCTTGCAGAAAAAAGACTGACCGACTTTCTGCAAAGATATGGAGGAAAGAAATGAGAGGAAGAACATTAAAAGAACATATCAGGGAGAACATGAAAGACCCTGAGTTTAAGAAGGCGTGGCAAGGTCTCGATACCGAGTTCGAACTTCTGGAGAGTATGATTAAGGCCCGGGAAAAGGCGGGAATTACCCAGGAAGAATTGGCGAGGAAAATAGGGACCAAACAACCGGCCTTATCGAGACTGGAAAGAGGCGGTTTCAAGAAAGCAACAGTTGAAACTCTGAATAAGATAGCAGAGGCGTTGGATGCGCGCTTGGTGATCAAGTTACAGCATAAGTAATGTCTGCTTATAGACTCTCTTTTCCTGTTCGTCATTCCCGAAGTCCTGAATCGGGAATCCATTGTTTTCAAAAAGATTCTGGATCCCCGGGGCAAGCCCGAGGATGACAAATTGTGAATTTATACACAGACACTAATTACGCACACAAAATGAGAAAGTAACCATAACAACAATGCAGATAAGCGAAAGGCCGCTGATAGCTATTACAACAGGGGGAGAAAAGAATCTCCCCAGGCATTCTGAGTTATATATACAGGCTGTTGAGGCAGTACATGGGAGGGCTGTATTTATCGGTCCTGATGTGAATATTGCGGATGCGGTGACACGTTATGCAGGGTTTATCATCCCGGGTGGAGGAGATATCAATCCTTTGTTGTATAATGAAGAAAGAATTACTGATTTGGACCTCGAAGACGAAAGAAAGGTGAAATTCGATATCGAACTGTTCCATGCTGCAAGGAAGCAGAAGATGCCTGTTTTGGGTATTTGCTATGGCATGCAACTTATAAACATTGCGATGGGCGGGACGCTCTACCAGGATATAGCGGCGCAGAAGGGGTCGGCAATCGATCACAGGGCAGGTATACATCAGATACAGGTTTACGATAATCCGTATTTCGGGGCAGGACCATACGAGGTCAACAGCAGTCACCATCAGGCGGTCAAGGACATAGCAAGAGGCCTTTGTCCCTTTGCCTTTGCGCCTGACGGAGTCCTGGAAGCGTTTTATTATTCTCTGAAACATCCATTTCTTCTTGGTGTGCAGTGGCACCCTGAAAGAATGAACAACCAAATCTCCGGAACAGTCTTTAATTCATTTATTGAGGCGTGTCGTGAACGCAACTAGATTTTATTCCGTAATGCTCCTTGTGATACTTACTGTACTCGGATATCTTTCCTATCAGATAGTCAGCCCATTTCTGCTCCCGATTGCATGGGCGATAGTATTTTCCGTAGTTTTTTATCCGATATATGTATTTTTGTCCAAATATATTAAAGTGAAGTCTATAGCCTCTTCCATTACTGTCCTGATTATCCTTGTAGCGATTATCGTGCCGATAACCTACTTGTCATTTCTTCTTATAGGTGAGCTGGAAAAGTTCGGGGATTATACGAACAGCGCCGGATTGCAATCTGTCAGAGACCTGTTTGAGAAAATGAAAGCGTCTTCACATTTCGAAAAACTCAGCTCTCTGATCGGTCAGGGCAATATGCCCACTTATGATCAGTTCATGGACAATATCAAAAAGATCGGCAGTATTCTTGCTGCGAACCTTTCGATAAGGATCACGAACATTATTTCAGCTGCGATCAATTTCCTGTTTATGATCTTTACGATCTTCTTCCTCTTTAAGGACGGCCCGGGCTTTCTAAGAAAGTTGAAGGACTATCTGCCTTTTAATGAAGAGCAGAAGACGAGACTTGCGACACAGATGAAGGACATGATCGTATCTACGGTCTATGGAGGTGTTGCAGTCGCTGTCATACAGGGTCTTCTTGGTGGTATAGCTTTTTATGTTATAGGCATAAACTCTCCGGTTCTCTGGGGTATCGCCATGTCTGTGATGTCATTTGTCCCTCTTGTGGGCACGCTTGCTGTCTGGGGGCCGACTTCCGTCTATCTGATAATCCAGGGAGATTATATGAATGGGATTGGTCTTGTTCTTTACGGGATTTTTGTCATCAGTATGGTGGATAATATTTTAAAGCCATTGATTATAGGCAGCAGGACTAAGATGCCGACAATAGTAATCTTCTTCAGCGTCCTCGGCGGGATAAAGGCCTTCGGCATTATAGGTCTGATTATGGGTCCGCTGATTATGGCTGTCTTTGTATCTGTTTTTGAAATATTCAGGCATATTGAGGATGACGCTTCCATGGACCGTAAAGATCCAGGGAGCAATGAAAGTCTGTGAAACTTATATGGCTCCAGGACCGAAACGCAATGTCAGAGCATTCAGTCATCGGTATACGGATACTTTCCCTGATTCTCTTTTTTTTTATATTTAATTCCTGTTCTGTAAAAAACAGACTGCCGGATTACATCTATTACCGCCTCAACACTGACCCGACCACTCTTGATCCTGCACTTATAACAGATGTAACAGGTGGATATATCTCTGCTAAAATCTTTAATGGCTTGGTAAAGCTTGATACAAACCTCAACGTGGTGCCTGATATCGCGAAATCATGGGAGGTCTCAGACAGAGGCACCGAATATATTTTTCACCTGAAACAGGATGTAAAATTCACTAATAATCGGGAAGTTACAGCCGATGACTTCAAGTATTCATTTAAGAGAATTCTCTCCCCAACAGGCAAGTCCCCTAATAGCTGGGTCCTTGATAAGATCTCGGGAGCCAGGGAGTACATGCAGGGAAGGGCGACTGATGTCTCAGGCATTGAGATACAGGATAGATATACATTGAAGATCAGGCTCGAGCAGCCCTTTTCCCCTTTCCTCCATCTTCTTACAATGACTGCTGCCTATGTCTTGCCAAAAGAGGAAGTCGAGAGGCTGGGCGCTGATTTTTCATCACATCCAGTAGGTACCGGGCCTTTTTTGCTGAAAGAATGGAAAAATAATAATGAGATAATTCTCGCAAGGAATAATCACTATTTTTCCGGCCGTGCAAAAATAGGGGGAATTATATACAGGATAATACCTGAAGACCTGACAGCTGTAACAGAGTTTGAACTCGGAAATCTTGACGTAATAACAGTGCCTGCCTCTGAATATGCCAGATACAGGGCCTCGGCCAAGTGGAAGAAGTATCTTGCAGCTGTGCCTGGCCTGAACATATATTACCTCGGCTTTAACTGTTCGAGGCCCCCATTTGACAATATTGATCTGAGAAAGGCGGTCTCTTATGCTATAGACAGAGAGAAGATACTAAAGACATTCTATGAAAACAGGGGAAGACTGGCACAGGGGCCTGTTCCTGATGTGCTAAGGAAATGGCGGATGCTGTTTCCATATCCGTATAATCCACAGGAGGCCAAACGGATTATAGACGCTGAAGGCCTTAAGGAGAGGACCATACTTTTTTATATAACTGCGGACCAGGAAGTTACAGATATGGCCGAGATAATACAGTTTTATCTGAACAAGGCCGGATTGAAGGTAAGAATAAAACAGCTTGAATGGAGCGCCTATAAGTCCGCTGTCAATAAGGGAGAGGCGGACCTGTTCTGGTTGAGCTGGTGGGCTGATTATCCTGACCCTGAGAATTTCCTCTTTCCTCTTTTTCACTCCTCAAATCATGGTGCAGGCGGAAACAGGTCCAGGTATTCTAATCCGGAAGTCGACCGGCTTATCGAAGCAGGACAAAAGGCGCTTGATATTTCAGAAAGGGACGAATACTACAGGCTGGCTGAAAAGACCATTGATGAAGAAGTGCCTTTGGTATTTTTCTGGCATAAAACGGATTTTACCCTGAGACAACCATATCTGAAAAATTATAAGCTGTACCCTATATACAATATTGATAAAGGTGTCGAGGTCTCATTGTGAAGACATATTTATTTAAGAAGATGGCCCTGTTGGTCCCTATGCTCTTTGGTATTACCCTCATAACCTTTACCTTGACCAAAGCCCTTCCAGGCGACCCTGTTTACGACATGGTAGGGGAAAGAGCAAGCCCGCAGGCTATTGAAAAGATAAGGAAGGAAATAGGCGCTGATAAAGGTGTCCTCCGGCAGTATATCGGCTACGTTTCACTCATCCTGACCGGTGAGATGGGAAGGTCTTATTATACTAACAGAAAGGTCCTGGATGAGATAATCTCAAAATTGCCCAACACACTCAGGCTTGCAGCCGGGGCCATGTGCATCGCAGTCCCCCTGGGTATACTTCTCGGTCTGCTTTCAGCGATCAGGAAAAACAGAGTTTTTGACAGGCTGATTACTGGTTTTTCAATAGCAGGCCTGAGTGTTCCTGTCTTCTGGAGCGGCCTTATGCTTATGCTACTCTTTAGCTTAAAGTTGAAACTGTTGCCTCCTTCAGGCACCGGGGACCTGAGATATCTGCTCCTGCCGGCACTGACATTGTCCTTGCCTGCCCTGGCGTCAATCGTCAGGGTAACAAGGGTTTCCGTCCTTGAAGTTATGGACATGCCTTTTGTCAGAACAGCAAGGGCAAAAGGCATCAAAGAAATCAGGGTCAACATGGTGCATATATTGAAAAATGCCCTGGTCCCTGTGGTCACTATTATCGGGCTTGAGTTTGGAAGCTATCTAAACGGAGCAGTACTGACTGAAACCATTTTCGGATGGGACGGC
Source organism: uncultured Nitrospira sp. (assembly GCA_963801505.1). Taxonomy (GTDB): domain Bacteria; phylum Nitrospirota; class Thermodesulfovibrionia; order Thermodesulfovibrionales; family UBA6898; genus JAOUFP01. The sequence continues at coordinate 157,337 of CAWDEY010000020.1, read as the reverse complement.
ATCGGCAGATTCACGATGGAAGGCATCATGAAGAGGGATTATCCGGTAATCATGGGTTGCATCATAACAGGCACAATGATTTTTGTATTTATCAACCTTCTTGTTGATGTCCTATATTATTATCTTGATCCGCGGATGAGGGTAGATGGGACTGAGCGGTAAGCTATCGGCATTTTTGGTTCTGTTGCTCTTCGCCATGTCCCTCCTGGCCCCCTGTATTGTTTCTTATGGTCCTGAATCAATAGACCTGGACAGTCTGAAACAGCCGCCGTCAATAAACCATCTGCTTGGTACCGACAATAAGGGCAGGGACATATTGGCGAGGGTCCTTTATGGCGGAAGGATATCAATAAGCATAGCTGTTATTGCGGCCTTGATATCTATGGCCATAGGTCTGCTTATAGGCTTGCTGTCCGGATATTATGGCGGGAAACTGGACACATTTTTCATGGCCACAGTGGATCTGGTGCTTGCGTTTCCCTCTTTGTTGCTCGCTATCGGAGTTTCGGTTGTCTTTCCACCCGGTATCTATACTGTTATGATAGCCATCGCTGCTGTTGGTTGGGCCTCTTTTGCACGGCTTGTCAGAGGACAGGTCATTTCCCTGAGAGAAGCTTCTTTTGTCGAGGCCTCAAAGGCCATTGGATGCAGCAATGCAAGGATACTGTTTGTCCATATTCTTCCCCAGTGCATTCCGCTTGCTTTTGTCATGACAGGGCTGAAGCTTGGAGGATATATTCTTACAGAGGCTGCCTTGAGTTTTCTCGGCCTTGGCGCTCAACCGCCTGCTGCAACGTGGGGATCAATGATCAGTGCAAACAGGGTATTTATCAGTTCAGCTCCATGGATGGTTTTTTCACCCGGATTACTCATAGCTATTACCGCCATTTCTTTCAATGTTTTGGGTGATGACTTGCGCGAAAAATATGCTGTTCATAAAAATGAAAAGGGTTTGTAATTGGTCCTCGAAGTCAATGCACTGAAGATGTTATTTCTAATTAGTGTCTGTGTATAGATTGCATGAATCAGAAAAAGGTCTGTCATTCTCGCAAGCGAAGCGCGTCGAGAGACCTTCTTTTAAGGCATCGGAAAGATTCCGGACAAGCCGGAATGACAACTTAACGGCAAAATTAACGATTTTATACACGGACACTAAATTATCTTAATTTAAGCTTATGCAGCAGCAAGCCAATATATTTATTTAAAAAGCTGTTCCGGGGAAGAAAAGGGAAGACAGGTTTCACCCTTGTTCCTATTTTTTCCAAAATAGACCTTATTGTCTGGTTTTCACCGCAGGAGAGCCCTTTTCTCAGGACCAATAATGCCTCCTTTTTTTTGCCTGCATGCAGATATATTCTCCCCAGGTTCAGATAATGCACAGGATTATCCGGCTCCCGGGACAGGGCATCATTACAGAGTTTCAGGGCTTCATAAATCTGACCTCTTTCACTGGCAATGCAATAAGACAGATATGACAGTAATTCGGGTGATCTTCCTATGACAATGGCCTTATCAAAACAGGCAAGAGCAGCCAGCCTGTTGTTATCGTTAAGATAGGCAACTCCTTGTTCGATCAGTTCGATATATAAATTATCGTCATCCACAGGTAATTAAAATACTATTTTAAGACTAAAAATGACAAACATTTCATCCTAAAAACGGCAGTTCATTCACCACGGAGGCACAGAGACGCTGAGAAAACGCGAGTTTGAGGCAAAGAGGGGACTGCCCAATTTGGTTGCCCATATCCTGCCCGTAACTCCTTGATTTTACTCTGTGATCTCTGTGTCTCTGTGGTTAACTGCTTTTTTTAGGTTTATAATTTATCATAATGAACGAAAAATAATGCTGTAAATTTACGATTGCATCTCATTTTGGCAAATATGAATCTTTATCTCCTGAAAGATATTGCAGACTATTGAGAAATGGGGCGCCGTCGGTAGCGCCTCCTATAAGGAACAGGAGTTTTTGTTGTGGTGGATGGAGGCGGACTGGTAAGGATGTCATATACTTTTAATTTTGAGATAGAGCCCTTTGAATTGTAACTGATAAGGTAATTGCTCTCATTTACGAGTGAAAAAAGCCTTATTAGTCCTCTGTCTATACCAACATCATTGAATTTCGTTGTTACTTTAGTACTAAAGACCCTGCTGGAACCTTCGACCTTGAATCCTGCATTTTTACTTATGGAAAGCAGAATTTCTCCAAAGCTTACATCAACAAACTCGACGCTGAGACGGTTGTTTTTTACAGTTACAGTAGATATCTGCTTTGGAATCTCGGGTTGAGGCATGGCCTTCTCAGCCGCTGGGGCAGCAGGCTGAGTATTCTGAGGGGGCTTCTGGGCATACGCAAAGCCCCCTCCGGTTATAACAATAAGTGCATACAAAAATATGACGGATATTATTTTAGGCATTCTTTGTTTGTTTCTGCGCCTCACGCTCTGCAATTATTTTTTGTGAGAGATGTGAAGGGACTTCGTCGTAATGAGAAAATTCCATGGAATAAAGCCCTCTTCCTGAGGTCAGGCTATGGAGTTGATTTGCATAGGTTAGCATCTCCGACATCGGTACCAGCGCTGATATCTTCTGGTTGCCTCCTGCCTGAGGCTCTACTCCCTGGACCTTACCCCTTTTTGAGTTCAGATCTCCTATTATAGCTCCAAGGGCATCATCAGGAGTTGTTACCTCTGCCTTCATTACAGGTTCAAGAAGCACTGGTTTTGCTTCCAAAACAGCCTTTTTTATAGCCATGGAGCCGGCAATCTTAAAAGCCATTTCCGAGGAATCAACAGTATGATAAGAACCGTCAACAAGCGTGACGCGAAGATCAACAATAGGATATCCTGCAATGACCCCTTCCTGCATTGCTTCAATAACGCCTTTTTCTACTGCCGGTATGTATTGTCTTGGGATCGCACCGCCCACTATCTTGTCGACAAATTCGAAGCCTGTACCTCTGGGAAGTGGTTCAGCAATGATATGGCAGTCGCCGTACTGTCCTTTTCCCCCTGACTGTTTTTTATATCTGCCCTGGACCCTGGTCGCGCTCCGTATTGTCTCTCTGTAAGGTATTTTGGGGGTCTTCATGTCAATCTCAACGCCGAATCTTCTCTTGAGCCTTTCAAGAGTAACTTCTATATGGACCTGGCCCATTCCGGATATCAGCATCTCTTTTGTTTCTTCATCCCTGCTGAATCTGAGTGTCGGGTCTTCCTCTAATACGCGGTGAAGACTCGTGCTTATTTTTTCTTCATCTCCCTTGTTCTTTGGCGCGATGGCGTACGATATTATCGGATCAGCAAATCTGACCTTTTCAAATACTATGGGATGGGCTTCATCCGACAAGGTGTCCCCGGTATTTGTGGCCTTCAGTTTTGCAACCACGCCTATTTCTCCTGCACAAAGAGATTGTGTAGGCACCTGTTTTTTACCGAGAAGATAAAAAAGCTGGCCCATGCGTTCTTTTGCGTCCAGTGATGCATTGTATACAGTTGAATCAGCCTTGAAGGTACCTGAATATACCCTGAATAGCGAGAGTTTTCCTGCATACTGGTCGGCTATTGTCTTAAAAATATACGCAGAGGCCGGCTCTGCTTCCAGAGGTTGTCTTAAAACTTCTTTGCCGTCTTTGGGGTTCTTGCCCCTGATTGGAGATATGATTGTCATTTCAGTCGGGGAGGGCAGGCAAAGGAGTATGCTATCAAGAAGATTGGAGGTGCCGATGTTCTTTGTAGAGGAACCACAGGTGACAGGGATATATTTTCTTGTTAAAGAACCTTCTTTTATGCCTGTGTATATCTCGCTTTCGGTCAGTTCGTTTCCTTCAAGATATTTTTCTAAAAGGGCATCATCAGATTCAGCTATTTTTTCTACAAGTTTCTTTCTGTATTTTTCAGCCTCATCCTTCAGTTCAGCCGGGATATCTTCTTCGATGACTTTTTTTCCGTTCATTTTATAGGCCTTCATTTTAACGATATCTATAACGCCGGAGAAGCTCTCACCTGTCCCTATTGGAATTTGAAGCGGTACGGGCTCGGTCTCAAAAGAGCTTTGGATCTCACCCAGGGCCTTTTCGAAGTTTGCTGATTCCTTATCCATCTTGTTGATGAAGACGATCCTGGGCACTTCGTATTCACAGGCATATTTCCATATCTTTTCTGTTTCAGCCTTGACGCCGGAGATAGCGCTTACAAGGACTACGGCCCCATCGACTACCCTGAGGCATCCCTTCGTGTCCTCGATAAAGTTGATAAACCCGGGGGTATCGATCATGTTGATCCGGTTTTTGTTCCAGTCGCAGAAGGCCAGGGAAGAGGTTATGCTGATCTTTCTGTCAATTTCCTCCGGTTCATAATCAGTAGTCGTTGTTCCATCCTGAATATTGCCGATTCTGTCGATCATTCCGGAGGTGTAGAGCATCGCCTCCACAAGAGAAGTTTTTCCAGCTCCACCGTGTGCTATAAATGCAACATTCCTGATCTTTGATACCTCAAAATTTGCCATTTAAACCCCCTATATGAAAAAATTTCTAGATCATAATCGTTTAAATGCTGCTTTTTTCTATCGTAAGGTTCAGTCTAATATATCTTCAATCACCGGCCCTGATTCGATCGTATCAGCTTTATGGTTTGACCATATTTTTACCCCGACAAAAGACAGCCCCAGAAAGCCGAAACCGAAAATGGCAGAAAGGAGATCGGGGTCCGTTCCAATGAACACTTGAGGCATTAACTCTTTACCGAAAACTGCCCCTGAAATGAGGGCAAGAGCAGGAATCCCGTAGATAATCATGGTGCCTTTCAAATAGGCAGATGACTGCACAAGCACCCTTACCTTTTGACCTGTTTTTGCGCCTGCCTTGTTGAAAGCTATGATCTCCATAGATTGGTCTCCGGTAATACAGGTGCCGGCGGTGCAACCTTCACAGGTGCTTTTTTTCGGCACATTCACGTGAGCTGTTTTACCTTCAGTACTTGTTACAATGCCGATTTCTTCAATCATGACTGCATTTTAACATACAGGGTTTTAAAAAATCTTTACCTGACTATAATACGTGATAGCGGTGAAAAGCCGCAGGCCCGTATTTCGAAAATTACCGTGCAGGATGTATATGCTTGTAATTCAGCTTTGATTCTGATGTAATCTGTGTGGAGAATTATGGAAAAATGAGAAAGGTCTTTATGGCAGGACTCTTACTGACAAGACATGGAGAAGTAAAGTAATTATGTCAGGATATACGGTAATCAGGGCGGATCATATTTTCAGCCCTTCTACGGATTGCACTGCAAAAAGATATTTACTGCTGAACAATGGAATTATAGAAAAAATTTCAGATACCCTTCCTGTTGCTCAGGACATGCGGCAGCTTGATTTTAAAGGTTTTGTAGTGTCACCTTTTTTCTGCGATTATCACCTCCATTTTTCGGAAAGCGCTTTAGCGGCCCCACACAGGACAGCAGCGGCCTTGATTCAAAACGGTATCAATAAGGTATGGGAAGGAGGAGACAGTCTGCTTGCGGGCCTGGAAATAAATAAACTGCTGAAGGACAGGCTTGAGGTAAGGACTTCCGGATATGCTATTTATAAAAAAGGCACATATGGGAAAGCCCTGGGGAAAGGGGTTGACGGCTTCAGTGGAGCGCGGGGACTCATCGATCAGCTAAGGAGACACGAAGTTGATTATATAAAGATCATAAACTCCGGGATATTTAAGCCTGAAACAGGACAGATAACACCAGGAGGTTTTGAAAAAGAGGAGCTTGCCGGGATTGTGCAATATGCAAGAGAACACGGGCTGGATGTTGTCTGTCATGCAAATGGCGCTGAGAAGGTCCATGATGCGGTGTCTGCCGGCGTATCGGCAATAGTCCATGGCTTACATATATCTGACAGGGCACTTGATATGATGGCTGAAAAGAAAATTGCCTTTATCCCTACGGCGCATGCCTTTGCCGTCCTTTCCAGTTTAACGGATGACTGCAAAATACAGGCACATATTGCAAGGGTTGTCGAAGGACATCTTCTTGCTTTTAAAAAAGCCGTTGACAGAGGAGTAATGGTCCTGCCCGGGAGTGATTCAGGCCCGCATTATATTCCCTACGGAAAGACCTATCATGAGGAGCTGGGCCTATTTAAGAAAGCCGGGCTGTCTGATGAATATATCTTGTCTTTGGCTGCTTCCGGTCAGTTCAGAACAGGAATGCAGGCGAATTTTCTTGTGTTAAAAGGAATAGAGATTGAAAAAATATTTATTCGGGGAGAAGCTCTTGAAGAAAGGAATTATAGCTCCTGAGGCGAAGTTTTTAAAACTTCTTTCCCGAAATTTTTTATATAAAGTATAATTGAGGTATATCAAATTTACCCCTTTCAAGGAGGTCTTAAAATTATGAAACTGAAACCACTACAGGATTGGGCCCTTATTCAGCCAATAGAGCCTAAAGAAATGACCGCAGCAGGGATCATCATTCCTGATTCTGCGAAGGATAAGCCTACAGAAGGTATTGTGCTTGCTATCGGCCCCGGAAAATTCAAAGCAGAGAAAGATGGAAAGAAAGAGAAAGAAAAGGAGAAAAAGTTTGTCCCGACTGAGTTGAAACCCGGCCAGAGGATAATGTACGGCAAGTATTCCGCCAGGGAATTTGAGCTTGACAGAGAGATGGTCGTTTTAGTGAGGGAAGAAGACGTTCTCGGCATTATCGAGGAGACCCAGCTTGCTCAAAGGAAACCGTCTGCTGTAACCAAAAAACAGGAGCATCCTGTGACAGCAAAAAAGAAGGAGACTGCGAAGAAAACGCCTGCTAAAGGCAAGGCTAAAAAATGAGCGCAGCCTGGGTTTGCATATGTGGAAAAGCTTTATATTAAGAAGAACATAATAACGGCGACTAATTTAGAAAATCTCCCCTCGCCCCTCTTTGCCAAAGAGGGGGATTATCCCTCCCTTTGGGAAAGGGAGGTTAGGAGGGATTTTATAGAACTCTCTGATTACTCCTGAGCGTATCGATATGAAGCTCAGAATAGGCCATCTTTCAACGTTTTATCACACTGCTATCATCCTGATGGCAGATGAAAAACTTCAGGAAAAGCTTGGCGTTGAGGTTGAGTGGAGACTCTTTGGCACCGGCCCTGCGATTGTGGATGCCTTTGAAAAGGGGCAGCTCGATATCGCCTATGCGGGCTTGCCCCCTGTTTTGATAGGCATCGATAGAGGGGTGCAGATCAAATGTATTGCAGGCGGGCATATAGAAGGGACGGTCATCTGCGCTAAAGCGGGCCACAGAGGTTTTCCTGAAACAGAGGGCCTCGGAGACATACTCGCTCAGTTTCGCGGACGAAAGATCGGCGTTCCTGGGAAAGGCTCAATTCACGATGTGATTCTTTCAGACTGCCTTCGAAAATATAACCTGGGGGGAGCTGTTAAAGTCGTAAATTTCCAATGGTCAGACCAACTGACCGAGGCAGTCATCCATGATGAGGTCTCTGCCGCCTTTGGAACACCGGCGCTTGCTGCAGCGATAAAATATTATGCCGGGGGAAGGGTGCTCTATCCTCCCTCGTTGCTATGGCCTGATAATCCGAGCTACGGGATTATAGCTCAAAGCAAGTTTCTGGAGATCTCGGGGGATATTGTGGAGAGATTTCTCACGCAGCATGAAATTGCCACTTCGGTTTTAAGGGACAGCCAGCAGGATGCCGCCGGAATCATATCACGGTTTCTGGGTTTTGTTGAAGAAGAACTGGTATTGACCGCACTGGATATATCTCCGAAATACTGCGCAAAGGTAACTGCTGGTTATATCGCATCTACAATGGCATTTGCCGTAGCGATGAAGTCCCTTGGATACCTCAGACAAGAGATACCGGCCCACGAGATATTCGACACCTCACTTATCGATAAGATACATCCGGAAGAGGACCACTATTAACGGTCTTGTAAAAAGTCCATATTCTGTGTTGCACTGCATCCTTTGTCACTGCAGCGTACACCAAAGTAAGCCTCATCCCTCAGGTTTTGTGTGCCTTGTCTCCGGAGCTTTTTACGAAACCGTCTATTCTTCTTTTTTTTACGAAGATGACACTTAGGAGAAAATATGGACACATTTTTAGAAGCCGCAATTGCAGAAGCAAAAAAAGGGATGTCCGAGGGTGGGATTCCTATCGGATCAGTGCTTGTTATTGATGGGCAAATAGTCGGGCGGGGTCACAACCGGCGAGTACAAAAGGGAAGTTCGATATTGCACGCTGAAATGGATTGTCTGGAAAATGCCGGGCGGCTTAAAGCAGCCGATTATCGTCGGGCGACATTGTATTCGACTTTGTCTCCCTGTGACATGTGCAGTGGTACTGTGCTGCTCTATGGGATTCCGAAGGTGGTTATCGGAGAGAACCTTACATTTCGCGGGCCGGAGGATTATGTAAGGTCGCGAGGCGTAGAAGTGGTGATAGTCGATAACCAGGAATGCCGTCGGCTCATGGAGGAGTTCATAGAAGATAATCCGGAGCTCTGGAAGGAGGATATTGGTGTGTAATTTTGCGCGAACACCTTCCGTTTTTTAGGTCCATATAACCCTGAATTACAATCGGATATAGCAAAGCTTGAAGCGAAAAAAGAGATGAAGCTTTCCGGCAGTGGTTAGTTTGAAATAATAGGGGGCTCCCGCCCGTCATTTATGGAGGGGACAACGGGGCGGGAGCTTTGAGAACTTACCAGCCATTTCTTGAGGGGACAACTGGCAAGTTGAGGGATAATCTGAATTATAACATATAAGATAAGCTGCTTGGCAATATTTGATTATATTCCTGTACGGATTCTCCGTTTGAAGAGCAGTTTAGCTCTCCGGTTTTTTATAATTATGAAGACCTCCTGTATAATATAACTAAAACAAGAGGTGACATAATGTCTAAAAAAGATAGGGAGCTGCCTAAACCAAAGAAGACCCCGTTTGGCAAAAACAGACATGAAAATGAGGGGCAGGATGATCTGCTTATGGCAGACATGATGGCTTTGGCTGCTGCTGAGGGAAGGCTCAATGAGTACCTTGAAAAGGAGATTCCCGAAGGTGAGTATGCAAGGAAGCTGACTACTATGATGATGGGCATGACCGGTATCCTTCCTCAGGAGGGTGTATTTCCTGTTGAAGATCACCAAAAGAGTCCTTCTTCAGAAGCGGCTGAAACAGCTTCTGTCACTGAAGGAGGAGCTGCTCCGGCTGTTCCTGAGGATGTCGCGGAGGCTGTCAGGGCAGGGGATGTCGAGAAACTCAAGGAACTGCTTGCGCGGGAGAAACAGAAACTGGACCCTGATTCTAAAGAGGTGAGTGTGGAAGCGCTTCAATCCGGCCAGCCGCAGTCGGACCCTTCTATGATTGACAAGGACATGCTTGATTCAATGATAAAAGTGGCCTTTGACAACAAGGTGAGTGTTGACTGGCTGATGGCAAGGGCACTGAAAATCTATCTGGAGGAGTATCAGAAAACAGGCAGGCTATAACCTGCAGGGATCTAACCTGATATTGATAAACGGAGGTACCAAATAATGCCGGTAATTAATGGACTTGAGACAGATAATCTGATGAAGGTGGTTGAGGCTGTAAAACAGAAGTGGGAAATGGGCAAGACAGTATGGAAGGCCTCGACAACGTGGAAGGGCGGCTTTAAGGTTGAAACCTGTTCGCGGGAGTTTACGCTTACTGCAGACGAACCGGAAATGCTCTGCGGGACCAACACAGCAGCTAATCCGGTTGAAATGGTCCTTCAGGCATATGGCGCATGTCTGTCCATAGGATATGCAATGAATGCAGCAGTAAGAGGGATAAAGATCGACGACATCAAAATTGATCTTGAAGGAGAGATAGACCTTCCGGGCTTCCTCGGCCTTGAACCGCCTGAAAGTTTACATATGGACAAACTGCCCGGCTTCAAGAACATAGGAGTGAAGGTCAGGATCAAGGCTGATGCCACGCCTGGGGCGCTGAGGGAACTACATAAGCATGTCGTGGCCACATCACCGGTTGGTATTACGCTTTCGCGGCCGGTAAAGATCGAAACAGACCTGGAGGTTATGTAGTGATGTAATTGGTGTTTGTTTATAAATCATAATTTCTACAAAAGCCGTCGTTCCCGCGCAGCCTTTCAATACGGTCTGGATCCACGGGGCAAGCCCGAGGATGACAACTTTTTACTTTATACACAGACTCTAATTACGGACTTTTTTTATTTGCCCCCAGAAATTCCTGCACCTGCTTTTTTATCTCCAGATGGTTAAGCGGGATATTCGGCACATCCCTGTTGCCAGGGACAGCAGGGACATGCAGGAAGCGCAAGCCCACGTGTCTGCTCTTAAGTGAATCAACAAGTCCCTTCCTGCTTGCGGACTTAACAATGTTTCTTATACCGAAACCCTTTGCAACAAGTGATAGGTCGACACAGGATGCTGTCAGTGTAGGCTGGCTGCCTGTGGAGCCATAGGCGCTGTTGTCTATGGCGATGATCGTAAGGTTTTCAGGTGAGACGTGTGCCGCAGTGGCAAGCACTCCGGGATTCATCAGCAGGCTGCCGTCTCCGTCGATCACAACAACCTCCTTCTCTGTTGTCAGACTGAGTCCCAGGCCTATGGGCGTGGACATGCCCATGCTTCCGAGCATATAAAAATTTGACGGCTGATGTTTTATGAAAAAGAGTTCTTTCGAAGGGATGCCTAGGTTGCAGACTACCACCTTTCCCTTTAGATAGGGCGCTATTGTTTCGATCACTTGAAATCGTGTCAGTTCAGGAAAGGGCTGTTTCGTTACTATTGCGGGGGCGCTACCTTTTAAGTGGGATTGTATCAGACTAGGGGGGGCCTCTTCGTAAACTCCGCTCCATATAGCCGGACTTAACAAAAAAACATGTATCCTGTCTTTCAGATAAACTTCTTTGAGCTTTTTCCCGATGATACTGAAATCATCCCTGCTGCTTATTGTTGAGTATGCTATTCCGGCACCCTCCAAAATGAGCGGCAGTCGTTTTCCCATAGGCACCTGGGCCTCAATTTTTTCTTTGTATACTCCCCTCTGGCTGACAAATATCACAAGGGGAAGTCTATAGAATTCTGTAAGAGAGAGCAAAGCGTTTATCATATTTCCGACGCCGGAGCTTTGCACGAACATAGCGGCCCTTCTTCCTGAAAGAGCGGCACCAGCGCTTATGCCGACCCCTTCCTCTTCCCTCGTCAGAGGCAGATGGAAGAATTCCCTGCCTACCATTTCAAGGAGATATTTGATCTTTTCACAGGGCAAAGAGGAGGTGAAATCAACGTCCGCTTTTTTGAGTATCCCGATCAGTTCTTCTTCAGGGTATTGCATAAGAGTTCCTCTATTTCAGTCTCTGATATTTTTTTAGATATAAAACGGGGCTCGACATTGTAGACCTTTTTCTCCCTGCCAAGCCTCTTTTCCCCGCCGCCTGTGATGTTTAGCAAAATGGAATCGACACTCCTGACGGCCCTTATATTGACCGCTTCCCGGAGCGCGGCAACTGCAACGCCTGCTGCCGGGACTATATCAATCCCCTCTGTCTTTGCAAACAGGTCTATTCCGGAAAACACGTCTTCGTTTTTTATGCCGTACATCATACCGTTTGTTGCCTTAAGGGCATCATACAGACCGCCTTTTATAGAATACGCAGGATAGCGGGTAGAGAGGACCCTTGTCGTGATTTCGCCGATCAGCTCCGGCCTGAGGTCGTGAGGATCAAGTTTACGGCTGTCCTTCCACCAGGCCTTTACCATAGGTCCAAAGGGGAAATTCTGTGCCAGGTGCAGTCTTGGATGTTGCAAGCCGAACCTTCCGTCACGGATAAACCGCTCTGACATCTCCCATACTCCAATAGCGCCTGTGCCGCTTCCGACTGCCTGGAAATAGTGGTCGGGTAGTCTGCCAATTTCAGAGACAGCCTTGAGCAATACCGAACCCAGGCCGTCCCTTTTTGCAATGTTCTTTACCCCTCCTTCAAAGGGGAACCCGTAGACGGATGAGATCCTTTTTGCCACATCGATTGAATCAGAATAATCGCCGTCGCCCACAGCCAGGGTAGGCACCATCGCAGAGCTCTCCAGATACCACATCTCCGTCAGGCACATTGTTGGCACAATGATTATCACAGGAAACCCAGCCACTACGGACAGATGGGCAAACGCCCGTGCAGTATTTCCGGCAGAAGCCACGATCAGTCCCTTGATGCTGTTTTCCATAGCGTTTTGCATAACAACCGCAGCCTCGAATTCCTTGAAGGTGCAGGTCTCAAGATGCGCGCCCATCTCAGGCCAGTAGCCGTTAAAGGCAATATAGAGGTTTTCAAGGCCGAGATATGACGAAAGTCCTTTTGACCGGTATATGACAGGTCCTGGCTGGAGAAAGCCGTGCGCATGGACCGGTAGCCAGTTGAAGCCCCATACTCCTTCGCTTCCGTCATGTCTGAATTCCTTTTCTTTGTACTCTGTTACAAGCAGGGCGTCCTTACAGTGTTCGCAAAAGGCGCAATAGATGTCCTTGAGTTCCGTGCCGCAGTTCCTGCATTTAATAGTAAAATGGCTCATAAAAATCTCCCCTCGCCCCTCTTTGCCAAAGAGGGGAATAGTCCCTCCCTTTTGCAAAGGGAGGTTAGGAGGGATTTTCTTATGAAACAGAAACCCCTCACTGCTGACCTCTTTTAACAAGACCCGACAACAGTTCCATGATATCGACTATCCTGACCTGTTTTTCATTACCGACCATCGCTTCATTAACTTTAGCGTAACATGCCGGACAGCTAAGGACAAGCTTGTCGGCTTTTTTCGCAACAGCCTCATCAATGGTAAGTCTCCCCATGGCTATCGCGTTTTCATTGAAGACCTTCCGGGCCGCTCCACCGGAACCACAGCAGCGGGAGTTCAGCCCGTGTCTTTCAAATTCTATCAGTTCGACTCCCGGAATACTTCTGAGTATCTCCCGTGGTTCTTCGATTATACCTACTCCTCTGCTTAGGTAACAGGGGTCATGATAGATTATTCTTTCCTTTAACTCTTTCTTTATAAGCAAGCGTTTGTTTCTGATCCCCTCTGCTACAAACTGGGTGATATGACGAATTTTGAAGGGCAGCTCTCTGCCATAAAAAAACGGCCAGTCCCTGGCCATGATATTTACACAGCAGGGGCACGAACATATGAGGGTTTTGACCCCCCGCGTCTTATAAGCATCAACAAGCCTGTTTATCAAGTCTCCAAGCATGTCGTGCTGGCCTGTTATAAAGAGCGGAAAGCCGCAGCATACCTCATCTTCAGGAGGCAGCATGGTAAAAGGCTTCCCGATAGCATCAAGTACCAGCACATCGCCCTTTACCATGGGGTGTGCCTCATATGCTCCAGTGCAACCGGCATAATATGCGAGTTCGGCGTTTTGCGATACTTCTATTCCCTCAGGGAACCATGGCCTGAACCTCTCTGAAGCAGGTTTCCTGTAAGGGTTGCCTGTGTCCCTGATCGCCACTGGTATCTCCCTCTGGATACCGATAGGCCCGAGGCCCCGCCTTACCATCTCTTTCCTGAGCGTTGGCCAGAGCCGCTGCGTAAAAATGCCGACCGTACAATTCTGGCCGCAGGCGCCGCAGGTCGTGCATTCAAATACCGCTTTGGTGAAATCCTCAAGGAGCTTTTTGTCTATTTGCGAGGGGTTTAAAAATTTTGCTTTAAGCCCCTCCGTGGCCCTTATAAATTCTCTGAAGAGTCGTATCTTCTCAGGCGGGGATATGGATGGGTTTCCGGTCACGTCCTGCACAGGACAGGACTTGAGGCATTCACCGCACTGTGTACAGGCGTCAAGCTCTATGAGTTGCCCCGGTGAAAGAAGGCTGATGAATGAATCCCTATTTCTCATGCATCACCAGCCTTAAGGCCTCCTCGCGTTTTCGGGCCTCTATTAAAGTATAGGGCGCAGCAAATATGTGCGAAGGGATAAAGATCAGAAGGAGCATGGACGTTATGAAGTGTATGCTGAACGTTATGCTCTCAGGGGCTGAGACCGGGTGGAAGGTCAGGGCCCCGAGCATAAAATATTTCGCGGACGTGACGTCGAATTTCAATACTGTCCTCATCAGTATACCGGTCAGGCTGATAAGAAACACGAGTGAGAGAATAAAATTATTATAGCCTGAGACATACTCAGTGCGGTCGGCGATACGTTTGTAAATAGCGATAAAGATCAGCGAAGCAGCAAGGACGTAACCTGAGCATATCCCGAAAGTCTGGTAGGATGCCATCCATGCGGGTGCAGGGTGCAGAATATACCTCAGATGACGGACCATTACAAATACAAAGGAGGCGTGGAAAAGCCATTCACCCCACCAGAGGCATGGATTGGACCTGAAAAGCCTTGAAAGAAAGAGGATGTCGGAAACTGTCTTTGCGCCCGACAAAATGCCCTGTCTCAGGTCCCTCTTCCGGCTGTTTTTCAGCAGGAGCGGACTTCGCGCAAGGAGGCAAAAGCGCCAGGCAACCTTGCCAATGAACAGGGCGTATGAAATGTAAAGCAATAGGGAGAGAAAGGTCCCCAACTGATTATCCTCCTGTCTTGATTTCCGTCATTGGTCTCTTCTGCTGCCACCCATTAATCCATCGGGCAAATCTCTAAAAGGGATATGACAGAGGGTCGTTGAGCACAGTCCTCTGTTTTGCGGAGCGGACTGTATTTTCAAGAAGCATCGCTATTGTGACCGGGCCGACCCCGCCCGGGACCGGGGTAATGAATGACGCCCTTTCCTTTGCCGTGGCATAGTCAACGTCGCCCACAATGCTGCCGTCAGGGAGCACGTTTATTCCGATATCAACGACCACTGCCCCTTGCCTTATCATATCACCTTTTATCAGTCCGGCTATCCCTGTTGCCGAGCAGACAATGTCGGCCTGTTTTGTGAAATGCGCGAGGTCTGAAGTCTCACGGTGACAGAGAGTGACTGTCGCCTCTTTGGAGAGAAACATTGTCGAAAGGGGCTTGCCGACAGCCAGGCTTTTGCCGACCATTACCACATGCCTGCCCTTTATCGGTACCTTGTAGTGTTCGAGAAGCCGTATCACCCCAAAAGGTGTGCAGGGCAGAAAGCTCGAGGTTGCAGGCATAAATTGTGATTCATAGAGACGTTCATACGCCCCTTCCTTGAATATCTGGAAGGTTGATTCGTCTGCGGCAAGCCTGCCTATTGCAAGAGAACCGAGTCCGTCGACGTCCTTTTCCGTCCTGATGGCATTGACCACCCTTCGGGCGTTAATCCGCCTTGGCAGGGGGAAGAGGGGCAGAAGGCCGTTTATTCTCTCGTCCTGATTGATCGTGTGTACAACGTTGAGTATTTCATTGACAGAGGACGTTTCAGGGAGGAGATACTCGTAAATTTCTATATCAGCCTTATTAGCTGCCTTCAGTGTTGCCTGAAAATACTGCCTGGAGGCAGGATTGTCGCCAACAAGCAAAAGGGCGAGACCCACATGAATCCCGAACTTATTGAGGGCCTCTGCATCCTCTTTGACTTTTGCCCTGATGGTCTCTGCGAATTTGTTGCCGTCCATTATGGTTGTCATAGGACCTTTTCCTCCTCTTCTTTAACAAAATGTATGACACAGTCCTTTGGAACGTTGAGGCCTGCCTCAACCTCAAGCGCCTTGAGGATGCCGCAAGGCACCGGGCAGGAGACATGCTTTAGACATGCTGCACCTTTCGTATACGCAGGGTTGTCAAGGAGCCTTTTGAAGGCGTCCATAAAGTCCAGCTCAGGTATCTCTTTCCCAAGCTTCTCGACCATCTCGCATTCGGAGGTTATGGTCAGGGTGAAAGTCTTCTTGCCTTTCTTTTTCACCTCTACTGTTGCCGGCATTCCGCAGGCCCCAGGCTGTATAACTACTTTTGTCATTGCGGTCCTCCGTGCATGCTGTCAAGCTGAGAAGCTTGCAAGCTTATGAGCCCTGGTTATCCCTTAATGCTTGGGGCCACAGGCTCCTTCTGTTCTTCCAGCATCGCCTTAAGGTTTGGGAATTTGTCCTTCATGTGGGGAATATGCATCGCCTGCATGAACTCCTTTTCAAAAGCCGGTTCCGTCGCGATCTCTACAAATTCAACCCACCTGGAACGCTCCTCTGCCTCTGTTCTTTTGCCTTTGTTAAGCAACGCCATTCTTGCACCGTCACCTGCAGCATTACCGACCACCACCACCTTGTCTATCGGCACATCCGGGAACATCCCAAGACATAGTGATGCCTCTCTGTCTATATGGCTGCCGAATGCGCCGGCAAGTTCAACGCGGTCCAGCTTTGTGACGCCCATCTTCTGCATCATCAGCTTTGTGCCTGCATAAAGAGCGCCCTTTGCCAGTTGCAGTGCCCTGACATCACCTTGCGTGACAGTAATGTCCTGACCGATGGATGTCTCCTCGGCCCATGCAAGGACGTACTCAGGTTTTCCGTCAGCATTTTTTCTGACCCTGTTGGTGCCGGCATCAGGCACAAATTTGCCTGTCTTGTCTATTATACCTGCCTTGAACATTTCGGCTATTACATCGATGATCGCTGAGCCGCATATACCCTTTGCATTGATCTTGCCCTCGACATGGGTGTGCCAGTCAGCCTTGCCTATTACCTTGTAGCGGGCCTCTTTTGTTATTGGATCTATTTTTACCTTCTCTATCGCACCGGGGGCCGCCCTCATTCCGAATTTTATCTGAGCTCCTTCAAATGCGGGTCCTGTCGCGCATGAGGTTGAACATACCCTGTCTTTGTTGCCCAAAAGAAGTTCTCCGTTGGTGCCGATGTCAATAATGAGCACCATATCGTCCTGGAAGTACTGCTCCTGGGCGATCAGAACGCCGACATTGTCAGCGCCTACGAACCCTGCCTCAATCGGCAGCACATGGATGAATGCGCCCGGGTTGATCCTCAGCCCAAGATCACGGGCCTTGATGTCGAGGGAACGCTGCACCGCGGGAATAAAGGGCGAACGGCCGATGTAGACCGGGTTGAGGCCGAGAAAAATATGGTGCATCGCTGTGTTAAAGACGATCGTCAGGTCGTCAATCGCATGTCCTTGATGAGGGCCGTCTTTCCTCACTTCTGAAACAACTTTTTCAATGATCTCATTAAGGCCTGTAATTATCGCGTCCTGCATGGTCTTCAGTCCTTCGGAATTTGTCATGGCATAGGTTATCCTGGACATGACGTCCTCTCCATAGGGTACCTGAGGGTTCATCATCGACTCGGTATTGATAACCTTCCCGGTGCTGAGGTCGCAGAGATAACCAACACAGGTAGTTGTTCCAATATCAACAGCGAGGCCGTAGCACGCATCGACATGACCTGGTTCTACTTTTATGATCTCTTTGTCCTGCCAGACCGTTACCGTTATGGTCCATTCCCCGTCCCTCAGGGCGTCCTGAAGCTTCAGCAGCACCTGAAAATCGAATGTCAGATCTTTGATGTTGTAAATCTCAGCCATCGCGGTGATGACCCGCTCATAGTCACTAGTGCTCATGTCGTGCAATGTAGGGGGGGTAAAGGTCAGCGTGTATTTTTTCACCGCAGGGTCAAGAGCGATTACGAGCTCCTTTGCGGCCTTTCGTACTACCTGTTTTCCGGCCCTGGACCTCTCCGGAACAAACACCTTGAGGTCACCATGGATCTCGCACGAACAAGCAAGTCTGACGCCCGGGCCGTCTTCCGGCTTTAGGTGCTTCAACTCGTCAGGAGTTGGTTCGGATGGGGTAATATGCGCCATGCCGGATTCAAGATTGTCTTTTTCGGAATAGCCCTCCTCGATCCTCACCTTGCACTTGCCGCAGACTTTCTTGTCTCCGCAGAGCGCTTCGAGGTCAACGCCCAGAAGCTGCGCTGCCTTGAGAATTGTTGTGCCTTCTTCTATTTCACCACGCCTGCCTGCAGGCTGGAAAATCACCTTAAATTTACGACTCATGTTTATTTCCTCCCTGGAAACTTTATATTGTCAAAAATAACCACAGAGAACACCGAGAAAAGATAAACATAAAAGGGTTGCAAGGAAGTTGCTTGTGTCCCCATCTCTGTGCTCTCATATAATTTCGTCTTTTTATGCGACCTCTAACTTTTCAAGTAGAGACATCCACTGAGTTCACGGAGTTTTTTGAAAATTAAAATTTATTCTCTCTGTGTACTTAGTGGTAAATTTCTGTGGTTTTTATTTTTCCGTTCACCGGCCTCCGTTTTTTCTTGAGTATGGGCAGACCGTCACGCAGAAGCCGCAGTTGGGCTTGCCTTCAAGGCTCTGCCTGTCATTTTTAAGCGCAGAGCATTTTTCATATGCCACGATTTTCTTGCGGGGCTCACTTATAGACCAGTGGTCTCCCTTTATTGCGCCTGAAGGACAATGTGTTACACAGAGATCGCAGGCCCCGCACTCGGACTCTCTCACTGGATCATCAGGGTCCAGCGGGGCATTGGTGAGCACCGTTGCCCACGAAAGCTTTGAGCCGTACTGCCGGTTGATAACAAGCCCGTTCTTTCCGACCCATCCAAGGCCGGAGCAGGTGGCTGCCGTCTTGTGGCAAAAGAGTTTGTAGAGCTTTGTTATAAGCTTGTCTTTACGCCTGTCTGAATCAGGGGGGATGACCAGATTCAGATAGCCCCTTGATCTCAGCCATTCCTCAGCCAGTCTCTGAAGTTTTGAGAGCATTTCAACAGTCTCATAGTTGAGGCTTCTGTTGACGGCTATTGCTACACCGCGGTTTAGGTGAAGGATGTCCCTTGAGAGAGCTTCCGTAATATCACCTATGCCGACAAGGGTAGCGCCTTCCTTTTTCAGATGCTGCTTGAGTGTATCTGCATTCACGGTTTATTTCTTAGCTGCCTTTTCGTCTCTGAGCTTCTTGAGGAAGGAGACCATCTTGAGAGCTTCTTTAAGAGCGTTGCTGGCATCTTCTGCATAGCCGTCAGCACCCCACTTGTCGGCCAGATCTTTGGATGTCGGAGCTCCACCTATCATGACCATGCAATTGGGGTTCTTCTCCTTGATCTTTTCTATTACCTTCGGCATGCCGACCATGGATGTTGTCATCATCGCAGAGAGGCAGACAAGGTCAGAGTCTGTCTTGAGTTGCTCTTCAACGAACTTGTCGAGGGGAACGTCCCTGCCCAGGTCATAGACATTGAAGCCCGCCACATCAAACATCATCTTGACGAGGTTCTTGCCGATATCATGTACATCCCCTTCAACAGTCCCTATGACAACGGACCCCTTTACTCCAAGGTCCATCTGCTTACAGTGAGGTTTAAGGATCTCAAGTCCTGCATAGAGGGCGTCAGCGCACATGAGGATCTCCGGCACGAAATATTCCTGTGCCTCAAAAAGCCGGCCCACTTCTTCCATGCCTGAGACCAGGCCGTCAAAAATGGCCTCGTTAGCGTCAAGACCTGCCTCCAGGGCCTCATTTGCGCCTTCTTTACACGCGTCCTCGTCATATTGAATAACGCCATTTCTCAGTTTCTCAAATATCTCTTTTTTTCTAGCTTCGTCTGCCATTACTTTTTACCTCCATAATTATTTATTTCATCCATCATCGCAATCATATTTTTGGGAGGGACTGTAGGCCAGATGTCGCATCCCGGCCATACAGCGCTTACACCGTCATCAATGCACTGCCTGACAGTAGACCTGACCAGTTCCTCGCTCCCTGAGACAAGGACATTGTAGGCGTCCATATTGCCGAAGATAAGAGCGTCCTTGCCTAGTTTCTTTCTGGACTCCACGACATCGTTTTTCTGTTCAACGCTGATAGCGGTCGGGCCTGCATCCATCATGGACGTGACAATGTCGTTAGTCTTTCCGCAGATATGCAGCACTGAGAAAACTGATATTGCCTTGATCACCTTCTGGAGCGGTGGCAGGATGAGACTTTTAAAGACCCTCGGGCTCAGGACGTCGCTGGTTGCACCCATTTCCCTTACCGTGATATAGTCCACGCCGGCCTTCTCATATTCCTTTGCGACGAGGATAAGCGCGTCGGCACAAATGTCCAGAAGCTTTGCGACCTTGTCGGCCTTCTTGAAGGAGAGCTTCAAAAGGTCGTTTAATTCCATGATCTGGCCCGCAAGCGTGAATGGACCAAGCACATATGTACCGACGGCAACATCATTGCCGATGTCAGCCTTAAGCAGTCGTATTGCTTCCCTCATCAATGGGAGTCTTCCCTTTTCAGGAAAGCCCTCAGGGATCTTCAGGTCGTCCATTTCAGCTTCATTATGGATGAGCTTGTCTTTGATCGTTGGATAGAGTATGCCCTCGGCATTGGGATAAACATTGATCATACAGCCCAAGGCCTCTGCCTCGACACAGAGGTCAACAGGCACGACGCCACACTCGTAGCCGAAGAGCTTGTAGGTAGTTGCAGCTGTGTCCGCCATCTGCTTTGCGTCAAGGTGGATACCTGCGAATTTGTACCCGAGTTTGTTAATCCCGGTCTCGGTTATATTGCCCATCCCGCTGAAGCAGGGTACCCGGTCTATTGGCTCGCCCTTGAAGAGTTTCAGCACTCTTTCTCTTGAATTCATAAATTACTGTCTCCTTTCAAATCCATCATTTTTTCTTTCTGCCCCCGCCGCTCTGCAGCTTTCCTATAAAGTCGGCGAAGTACTTCCTTATCGGCAGGTTTTCATTTTCATAGATCTCCCCTGTCTCCTCATAGACCAGTGTTGACAGTAGCATCTGCGCGCTTGCAACCGCTGGAAAGACCCTCGGGGCTGTCACCGCTGGTCCGCAGAAATTAAAGTCGCTCCATAAGGCTGAAGACATACCCTGTACTACTGCGTCCATGGCCTTGAAGCCGTCAAGCCCCCACTTTTGTTTTATTTCACCCCACATATGCGTCCCGTTTGAATACGCCCCGCCGCAAGGCAGGCCGTGCTTTTCTTTAATCAGCCTGTTAGCGACAAGGGAAAAGGAGGTTGAAGGCAGGTTCATGACAGAGGTGTCGACGATAGTGGTTTCAAAATCTCCGGCACCTTGTGCCAGTAGCGCTTCGAGAGACTTCACCCTGCCTGCAGGCGTCTGGTCCTGGTCATCAAAGGCCTGTATAACAACATGTTTGATCCCGAGGTCTTTTAGTTTATGTACCTGGCCCTTTATGTCCTTGTCCCACGGTGTTATGCTGTTGTAGAGGAACTTGTCCTGGACCCCGAGTTTTGCGACGTACTCAGTTGCCTTCGCCCTTTGTTCAGCGACCCACATGTCTATCCCAAAGGGCATGTCCGTTGTCTCAAGGTAAAAATCTATATAAATCTTTGCCTCTTCAGGAGAATTGGCAACCATCGCAACCATACCCGGGACGCCGGTCAAGGCTGCCAGTTCTTCCTGCTTTCTTATGATTTCAACTGCCCTCTGACGGTCAAAATTGCCTTTTCTGTCCTGGACTATCTTGTCCTTGTTATGGAACATGGAAGATATCATCAGTGGTGGGTTTTCTCCCGGCTGTCCCCCTATCTTGATATTGCCTAAGGTGAATACCTTCTGCTTTTTTTCAAATCTGAACATTCCGTCTCCTTTTAGCGCGGATTATGATATTATATAAGCACACTTAACTCAGGGCAGCCGGCCTTCGCCTGAAGGTCGCTGCCTTCTTTTTTTTTACAGCAGGTTAAGGCTAAGGGCGAGGGGAAAAACTCAGGAACATCCCTTGCCTTTCTTTTCCTCGACCTTAACCTCGGCCTTGACCTTCTTTAAAATACCCCGTGATCGAATTTCGGAGCAGGCAGATATTCCCATTTCTCGCCTTTCCTGTATTTAGCCTCTATGTCGAGACATTTCAGGGCATACTCAAAGGCATACGGGATGCCGGGGCCGCCCGGGACAAAGCCAGCCAATATCATGCCGACAGAAGCTGCTTCGAATATCTCGCCGGTAGTGGCGCCTGCATTGATAGCCGGAATAACATGGATAATGCAGCGGGGAGAGCAGTAAGCAACGCCGCCGGACATGAACATCAGTTCCTTGACCTTCCTTGAAAGGGCGCCGTCGCCGAAGATGCTTGCATAGAAGTCGGCAAAGGTCCTGCCGGGCTCCGGAGTTACGGTATTGATGATCTGGAACATCCGCGGTACAAACCCACACTGCTTTTTCATGTACTCATTTACTTCTTCTACGGTCATTTTTTTCTCATCTGACATGTTCGTTTCCTCCTTCTGGTTTGTTTCCGGCCCTGAGGCCGTCAATTGTTTCCAAAAATCTAAAATTCCCATTTACACCTCCCCGTGAAATGGACTTTTTTGCGCCCCTTTGTCTTGCCTTTTTTTTCACCTCCCATCAGGGTCAAGTATTTCAATACTTCCAGTTGAGCGCCACATCGTGAAACGTTCTGATATTCTCATAGGGGATTGTCGGAGGTATATCGCAGCCAGGCACCAGAATGAACCCTTTTGCATCCTTGGCCACTGTTTCTATTACCTCCCTGCAGGCCGCTTCAACCTCAGCCGCTGTTTTGTTGAGAAGCACGTGGACCGGCGCGACATTACCTCCGAAGGACATCTTCCCGGAAAGCGCCTCTTTCGCCTTGGCAATATCTACCTTTTGGTCAAAAAATATCGTGCTGCAGCCTGTCTCAGGGAAGAGGTCAAGCCGGTCGCTGGTATTGCCGCAGATATGGAGTATGGTATGAACGCCCTTTGACTTTGCCCAGTCACTCATCTTCTTAAGCGGCGGCACAGCGAATTTCGCCATCTGTTTGGGATTGATAAGATCGCCTGAGGCAGTAGGATCGGCTATACTGAGCGCCTCGATCCCGTCATCCACAAGTGGTCCATAGAGTTTGATGAGAAGATCAGCGCAGAAGTCGACCATCTTTTCGACAAAGGCCGGTTTTTTAAAGGTATACTTCATAAAGGCCTCTTCACCCACAAAGCGTGCAGCGAGAGTGAACGGTCCCCAGCAGGTCATGGTCACAAGATACTTGTCGCCGATTTTCTGTTTGACCTTTCTTGTTGCCTCCATCACGTTTTGGACAACAGGGTCCCTGAAAATGTCCTCCATATCGAGTTTGGCCAGATCTTCTTCAGAATTTACGATATGTGTGGTCATGTCAGGAGCGCCGATTTCACGGTATTTGACGCCAACACCTGATTTTCTGCCGAGCGCGATTGCATGGAAATTGTTGAAACCCGAACCAACATAAATAATATCAGACCTTATCTTTTCGGCCTCGGCAACACACATCTCTACATTCTTGTCCACATTGGTTGCGAGCTCTTCAAAGGACGTCCCATAGTCCTTGATAGCCCACATGCCGCCTCCAAATAAGGTCACCGGCACCCTGTCGGTCTTCTCCATAGCAAAGGCCTTCAGTATTGTTTCTCTTGGTGTCAAAGCCATTTTCTCTCCTCCTTAGTTCTGTCTGATTTTGTTGCTCTGATGTATGCTATTTATTAATTCCCTGAGTTGCTCAAGATCAACAGGCATCCTTATGCTCAAAGCATCTGCATCGCAGTCGGGGCCTCCAACAACAATGATAGGCATCTCAGGGGAAACTGTCTTCATGATCTGCACCGCGTCTTCCACAGAAAGGCCGAAAGGTTTGCCGTCTATAATTACGGCATAATAATGGCCCTTTAAGATCATCTGGACAGCAAGGGCAAGGTGGTCGGCTATTTCTACATCATGGCCTTTGTCACGCAGGACGCCATAAAGGCTTTTGACCAGGATCGGGTCGTGTGTGCATAAAAGTATTTCTTCCATGGCTTAATTGTATGAGCAATTCCAGTGCCAGCATAGACCCTCCTGAATTAAAGGGATTTATTACCGGGAGAACTACAGAAGGTGGAGATAGTGTGGCAATATTACCCATGCATGCGGGGAATAATTACCCATCTTTCTTGAAATGCAGTTACCTTCAGCATTCTCTTTTTCGCCGCACGGGAGTTTTACCGGTGTTAGCGCAAGGCTCTTTGAGGAGTTCACCGTATATATCCGCAATAGCGAGAAGCGCCGTCTTCCACCAGTTTAAATTTTTGATAAATTATGTAGTAAAGGCATCATTTTGTTGCTATCATGGGAAATGTACAACTGCGAGAGTTATTGACATAATGACTAGCTTCATGAACCGCATTGCAACATCACTTGCTGGAAAACTAATCCTCAGCATAGGATTGCTGCTGATGCTTAGTGTAGGCATATTGTTTTATAAGCTGATCATCTCAGAAAAAAATGATCTTATTAATAACGCCGTCAGACAGACCGCTTCTTATTCAGACCTCATAAATAAAAGCATTCACTATGATATGCTTACTTTCCACAAAGAAGCTATCCAGAATACAGTAACGAGTATAGGCTCCAATTCAGATATAAAAAATATAACAATATTCGATAAAAAAGGGAAAATTATCTACTCTTCTGACCCCGGCCAAATCGGGCACTCAGCCGATAAGAGTTCCATTGCCTGCCTGGGCTGCCATGCCGACCCTTTGAAACCGTCAGAAACTTTGAAAGCTGGAAAGCAGTGGAAAATATATTATGAGACAGATGGACATGGAAGGCTGACACATGTTGAACCCATTTACAATGAACAATCCTGCTACACTGCATCCTGTCATTTTCACCCGGAGGCGCAAAAGATCCTCGGCATACTAACGTCCGACTTTTCCCTCCTTTCGGTTGACAACGACGTACGCAAGCAATCGCTTAATCTCGCCATTACTGCCCTGGTATTTATATGTGTGATTTCTCTTGTCCTGTTCCTTTTTCTTAGAAACTTTGTCCATAAACCTGTTTCACTCCTCGCAAAAGCCATGCAACAGATTACCGTGGGCAACACAAGTCAACGAATAAATATAACTTCCAGGGATGAAATAGGTATGCTCGCTACTACCTTCAATGCAATGTCAGAGAACCTGCAGAAAACTACTGTTTCCCGTGATCTGCTTGTCAGAGAGGTAAAAGAGCGGAAAGAAGTGCAAGAACAGCTAGCCAAGTCAGAACGGTTCCTCAATACAATCTTTGAAAGCATTCAGTCGCCGTTTATCATTTTTGATCGTGATTACGGGATCGTAAGGGCCAATAAGGAGTATGCCAGGTTAAGAAAAATTCCCATAATGGACCTGCTTGATGAACAGTGCTATAAGGTCTTATATGGAAAGGACTGCGTCTGCGACAATTGCATTGTTGAAAAAACATTTCGTTCATCAGATCCCTGTGCTGCTGAGAAGATGATCAAATCAGAAGACGGAACAGAGGCATGGTTTGATATTTATAGTTATCCTATTGCCGATGAGGATGGGAATGTGTCCCATGTCATCGAATATTTTCTGGACGTTACAGAGAAGAAACGGGCTTATAAGGCGTTGAGGAAAAGTGAAGAAAGATACAGGACCTTTGTTACGCGAAACTTGGATGGGATCTTCAAGGTAAATGCTGACGGCACATTTGCGCTGATGAACCCTGCTGGTGCCAGAATATTTGGTTACGAGACCCCTGAAGAAATAATCGGGAGGAACGCCCTGGATTACTGGAGAGACCCTAAGGACAGAGATGTTTATCGGGAAGAATTGAAAATTAAAAAATCCGTGAGTGCTTATCCCATGAGGGCCAAAAATAAAAACGGAGAACCGATTGAACTGGAATCCTCAAGCAGAATAATAGAGGACGAAAATGGCAATTTTCTTGGAATCGAAGGGATACTGAGGGATGTAACAGGACGTAAGCATCTGGAAGAAGAGCTGCGTTCCCTGTCACTGAGAGATGAACTCACAGGACTTTACAACAGGCGCGGATTTATAACCCTGGCAGAACGTGAGCTAAAGATGGCTGATCGCCTCAAGAGGGGGATATTTATGCTTTATGCTGATTTAGATGGCCTGAAGGCAATCAATGACACCCTTGGTCATAAGGAAGGCGATGGGGCAATCAGAGAGACAGCTGAAGTCCTTAGCGACACTTTTCGAAATTCTGATATCATAGGACGCATCGGGGGGGATGAATTTGTGATAGTGCCTATAGGAATAGCCGGGGACAACATAGATTTGATTAAAGCGCGCCTGCAAAAGAATGTCGACATACAAAACAGAAAACTTGACCGCAAATACGAACTCTCTATAAGCGTCGGTGTGGCATACTATGACCCTGCACACCTTGAAACTATAGACGAACTTCTTATGAGAGCAGACGCATTGATGTATGAACAAAAGAATAATAAACGCAGGTCTTAACCACAACTTTCATTTTTTATCTTTGCGGGATTCAGTTAGTTCCAGCGAAAAAGCCTTTGAACTCGGCGTTATGTCTTGATTTCTTTTAGTAATCTTTAGAATCGCCATCAGTCTTCCGGTGAGTAGCAGGACGTGAAAGCAGGTCTTCCTGTAGTAATGCTATTATAGTGTCGATTAGCAGGTGAAGCATTCCTGTATTTGAATTTGTACCTCCAGTTTGGTCATACTCAAGCATGAAGACAACGATCGTATGCGGATTATTGGGGTCCGGGAAGACAACTTTTATACAGAACTTCCTCAGGGACAATGTAGAAAAGGCTGTTGTCCTGGTGAATGACTTCGGCAAGACAGGGATTGACGGCGAGATATTCTCCAGAAGCGGCATTGATTCGATTGAACTGCCAAGCGGGTGTGTATGCTGCACCCTTAAAACCGACCTTATTAGCACCATAGAAAAGATCATTGCGACGTTTGCCCCGGAGCATCTCATAATCGAACCTAGCGGCGTGGCCTCGCCCTCCGGTGTGCTTGAAGCGCTTGAACTGCTCAAAATGACCCCGGTCATGGTAATCGGAATTGTCGACGTAACAGAGTTCATTGATCTCTACAAGGCTGAGATTTACGGCAGTTTTTTCCAGGACCAGGTTGCAAATTCGGACATTATTCTCATCAACAAAACAGATCTGACGGATGAAGATAAAATATCAAAGACATTAACGCTTATCGATGAGATTAATCCCCGTGCGATCATATTCAGTACTGTTCAGGCAACACTGGAAGTGCCTGTCTCGGGTCCCCTGACAGGACAACGGTCCATACAAAGGCATGCATCTCATCTGCACTTTGATACCGGGGCTTTCAGGCTGGCTAAGACAGTGGGGTTTACTTTGTATCAGAGATTCTTTGAAGATATGAAAGAAGGGCTCTATGGAAATATTGTGAGGGCGAAATCTCTTGTCAGTACAGGCCGGGGGTCTTACCGCTTCGATCTTTCCTACGGACATATCGATGTCGTGCCTTTTGCCTTATCAGCAAAAGAGGGCCGGCTGGTCATTATCGGAGATCACCTGGAAAAAGAGGCCCTCTCAACCCAAATAGCGCAATTAAACACACAGGCCGCAGCTAAATTCAGTAAATAGCTCATCGTGCTTAACGGCTGCCTGGCTGCTCTTTGTCCTTACCCTTTGCTGATCGTTATCTCACCGGATATCTGCGTCGGTCTCTTCAGGCTGTCCACCACCGGGCAATGCGCCACTACCTTTTCAGCTAATCCGCGTACCTTTTCCTCGTCATCAGGTGATTCTATGTGTAAGTCATACCGCAAATCCTTAAACCCGGCAGATACGTCATCGATCATAAAGAGTCCCCTCAGGTCGAGCGTACCTTCGACATTAACTGTGAGGGAGGTGATGGTAAAACCTTCATGCACTGCAAACTCATAGAAAGCTGCCTCGATGCATGCTGCAAAGGCCGCAAGCAGGAGTTCAATCGGATTAGGGGCCTCGTTGTCGCCGCCAGCTGCCTCTGCATAATCCGCCTTCACCAGATGTTCACGTGCCTGAGACTCTGTATAGAGGTTTTTTATGTGACGTGAAGTGACCTTAGGCCTGTAGAGGGCTGCCTCAGGTTTTCTTTTAAAAAACTCAATCCTCCGTGCTACTATCTCTTTTAAATCTCTTTCACTTTTCATCGGGCATCTCCTTTATCGTATTAACGTATTGTACAAAATTAACCGTAGAGAACACAGAAAAAATGTTTAATCAAAACAATTCCCCGATGCTCTGCATCGGGATTAAAGGGATAGCGAGCGATATTCCCCGTGGTCTTGCCACGGGGTTAGCGAGCGAATATAATGAAAAATATTCCTTGCATTGAGATTCCCTGCGGTCTTGCCGAAGGGAGTCTCCAATAAAAAATCTGTGATTAGAATCACAGCTGTTATTTTAAGACTGTGACGCCTCGGTCCTTTTGACTAGTGATATAAACACAATAAACATTGCAGCAGAAGCCGCTGCCGTGATCGCTCCGAAATAAAATGTGGCTGACGGTGAGACATTGTCCCAAAGCCAGCCGCCGATCAGACTTGCAGGCAGCATGGCAAGCCCTACCACAGTATTAAATACGCCAAAGGCGGTCGCCTTGAAATCCGGTGGGATAATTGTAGTGAGAAAGGCTTTCTGGACCCCTTCCGTAAGGCCCATAAAAAGACCGTAGAGACCAAAAAGGACCCAGACAGCCTTTGTGCCGGAGGCTGTGCCAAAACCATAATACAGGAATGCAAACAACACAAAGCCCAAGAGGATGATCCTCTTTCTGCCGAAACGATCTGCTGCCATACCGGCGGGAATAGAGGAAAGAGAATACACGAGATTAAACAGCAGATAGACCATCGGGATCATGACCGTTGAAACACCGACTTGCTGGGCCCTCAATATCAGAAAAACATCGCTTGAATTGCCGAGAGCAAACAACCCTGCAATAAGGACAAAGAACTTGAACTTCCAGTCAAAGTGTTTCAAGGTCAATTTCGGTCTCTCTGCATGAGCCGTCACGGTCTTCTTTTTTTCAGTAATAAAAAAGACGATCAATAATATGGCAATGACTCCTGGTATCATGGAAAGCCAGAAAACCTTGCGGTAATCGTTTGATAATAAGCCGAGGAGGAAAAATGCCGATGCAGGACCGACTACTGCACCCATTGTGTCCATGGAACGATGAAAACCGAAGGCCCTTCCAAGGTATGCCCTGTCCGAAGATTCGGCAATAATGACATCGCGGGGCGCCGTACGAATGCCTTTTCCGAACCTGTCGATGAAGCGGGAACCCATCACATGATGCCAACCTGTAGCTAGGGCCACTATTGGTCTGCTCAACGTGGATATGCCATAGCCCGCGGCCATAAGCCACTTGCGGTTGCCTGTCCTGTCGGAAACCCAGCCTGAAAAAACCTTAAGAAGACTTGCTGTTGATTCCGCAATGCCTTCAATAAGCCCTATGACGGATTTGTTTACCCCAAGGACATTCGCTAAAAAAAGCGGGACAAGAGGATAAATCATCTCCGAGCTTACGTCCATGAAAAAGCTGACAAATCCGGCAATGGTCACATTCTTTCCAAAGCCGAAAAATTTCCTGTTTTCTTTCATAATTATTATATCCGTGGTCTCTGTCCAGTGTTCTTCACACTAAACAACTGAGGACTTTTATACAGAACTTGCGCTTAACTGATCCCGTATTTTTTCAGTTTCAGATAGAGCGTTTTCCTGTCTATTCCTAGCATCTGGCTGGCCTTTGACTGGTTGTTGTCTGCTTCATTCAATATCCTCAGAATATGGTCTTTTTCCATGTCTTCAAGTGAAGGGTTAACGCGGTTATCTTTCCCTGTATGGATGGCCGGCAGAGATATATCCTCTTTCCCTATTTTTTCAGAGTCACAGAGTATTACGGCACGCTCCATGATGTTTTCGAGTTCCCTGACATTCCCAGGCCAGTCGTAGGCATTGAAGAGGTCCAGCACTCCTGGCGCAAAACCGGAAATGGATTTTGATAGTTTTTGGCTGTACTTCTTCAGGAAAAAGCCGGAAAGATCAGGAATGTCCTCTTTCCTTTCCCTGAGAGGCGGAATGGCTATATTGATGACATTCAAGCGGTAATAGAGGTCCTCCCTGAAACGTCCTGCTGTGATGAGGTCAGAGAGGGTTTTGTTTGTGGCTGCGATTACCCGGGTATCAACAGAGAGGAGCTTGTTTCCGCCGACCCTCCGGTATTCCCCGGAATCCAGAAAGCGGAGCAGGTTGGCCTGCAGACCGAGCGGCATTTCTGCTATCTCATCGAGAAAAAGGGTCCCTTTGTCCGCCACTTCCACCAGCCCGTGCTTTGCCTGGTAGGCATTCGTAAACGCGCCTTTTTCATGGCCGAAAAGTTCGGTTTCTATGAGATTTTCAGAGAAGGCCGCGCAGTTTAAAGCTATAAAAGGCAGTGCGCTTCTTTTGCTGTGGCGCCAGATAGTGTTGGCTATCAGTTCTTTTCCTGTGCCGCTTTCTCCCTGTATTAAAACCGTCGAGTCAGTAGGAGCGATCTTTCGGACCAGGGCAAGTATGCTCATGAACCTGGGGCTTGCGGCGATGATATCCGATGGCGTCTCCTGCCTTACCAGTTCCTGCTGAAGCAACTGGGTTTTTTTTGTGAGCTGACCAAACTCAAACGCCCTGTTGATGATGATCACGAGTTCATCGAGCTTGTATGGTTTTGTGAGGTAATCATACGCGCCGTGCTTCATTGCCTCGACAGCGGTCTCCACGGTGGCCCTGCCGGTCAGCACAATGATCACCGGGGCCGCAGGGTCCTGTTTGAGTTTTTTCATTAGCGAAATACCGTCAATCCCGGGCATGACAATATCGAGCAGGACCACATCGTAAGTATTGCTTTTTATCAGCTCTAATGCGGAATCGCCGTCAGGGGCGGTCTCTACTGAAAACCCCTTTCGTGACAGTTCTTTCATGAGAAGTCTTCTCATGGGCTCTTCGTCGTCAACCGCGAGTATCCTAACCATTTTGTCCTTTTGTCGGGAAGCGTATTACGAAGGTGGTCCCACGGCCTGCCTCGCTTTCACAATCAATTGTACCGTTATGTGACTCCACTATCTTATGGCAGATCGAAAGTCCGAGACCTGTACCTTCACCTACGGGTTTGGTCGTGAAGAAGGGATCGAATATTTTTTCAAGGTTTTCGCCGGATATTCCCGCGCCGGTATCGGACACCGATACCCTGATGATATCGGCACCCTGTTGCAGCGAATCCATCTCAGTGGTTATAACGATGCTGCCGCCTGAGGGCGTAAAATAAATCGAGTTTATTATTAGGTTCATAAATAACTGTCGAAGGCTTCCAGGGTCCGCGTATATCTTGGGAAGGTCCCGGTTCAGTTTGAGCTCAATATTGTGTTTGAGTTGTTTTGCCCTATGGTTGACCAGGAGTATGACCTCTTTTATCAGTTCGTTGATATCCAGATCACGGAACGTTCCGCCGGAAGGACGGGCAAAATCAAGCAGGCTCCTGAGAATCCCCTTGCATCTGAATATTTCGTTATGGACAGTTTCGAGATATTCGGGGAAGTCCTCAAATTCTTTATTTTCAAGGAGAGACTTTTCTTTTGCCCTGTCGAGGAGGGCCTCTGAATATCCGGCGATAATGCCGAGGGGATTATTGATCTCGTGCGCGATTCCGGCAACCAGGGTCCCGAGTGATGCCAGCTTTTCAGAGCGGATCAGCTGCTGTTCGAGCTGTTTTTGGGAGGTGACGTCCTTGAGATAGTGGACTATTGAATAGAGTTGGCCTTCTTCGTCTATAAGTGGATAGGCCCAGAAATGGAAAATGCTCCTGCCAGTGCCCTTGAGTTCGCGAAATGAAGGTTGTTTTGTTCGGAGGGTGGCGGCGCAGAGACAATCGGTCTGGTTTATCCCGAGCCTGTCGAGAACTTCCCAGCAGCGCTTCCCTGTGATTTCCACTGACGAAAATCCGGTTTTTAAAAGCAGGGTATAGTTAGCGCGCAAAATGCATTGTTTTCCGTCCTCTATCCATACCATATCGGTAATCGCGTCGAAGGTCTTCTCCCATTCCTTTTTTTCCTTTGATATCTCCTCAAAGAGAAGGGCGTTTTCAAGGGCCACGGAAATATGTTTTGCGATGGGGACCAGTATATCGAGATCTTTTTCCGAGTATTTTTCCGGCTCAGTGCTGTCAAGGTTGAAGACCCCGAGTATCCGGTCGTGGAACAGGGGGATACTGACCGTTGACCTGATGCCTTCCCGGAGTAATTTCCTGTCCAGAGGGAAATCTGTCTTTGCCAGGTCCCGGCTGATCCATGGCCGCTCATTTCTTACAACCCAACCGGCGCTCGTGCCCTCGATGGGCGCCCTGATGCCCTTTTTCAGAAAAGTTTTAAGCTCGGTATCCAGGGCGAAGATCAGAAAATTGTCGTCCTTTTCATTATAGAGGAGGAGGCTCGCCCTGTCGTAGTCGACCAGCTTCTTTATCTCGGAGACCATCATTCTGAAAATGGTCCCGATGCTGAGGCTCGAATTAATGATCCCGCTGAGTTCATTGATCAGTGCGATCTGGCCCATCTTGTCCTGCAGCTGTTCAATGAGCCTTGAGTTTTCTATTGCGACCCCGATCTGGCTGCCGATGGTGTTCAGTAACTGGATGTCCATTGAGGTAAAATAGGAGACGCTGCGGCTTCCTACGCCGAGAACACCCATTACAACCCCTTTCGAAGATATGGGGACCCCGGCTATGCTTTTGATCTCTTGGACTTCATGTGATACCCGCGGGTCTTCAGGGGCGTTTTCGACCAGCAGCGGTCGCCCTGAGGAGATGATTTTTTTATTCAGTGATTCACCCGCATTTCTGGATTCCCGGGATTTGACAGTTTCCCCGGTGATGCCATGCCAGGCCCTCAGATATAATACACCCGACTTGTCCAGCAGGTATATCCAGGCCTGCTCTGCTTCCATAATTGAGGCGAGCATATCAACTGTCTCCTGTATGATCGTGTCTGTAGGCAGGTGTGTAGTCAGTATCTTTGCGAAGGTATTGAATATCGACAGCTCCTTCGTCCTCTGAGATGCCTTATGCTGAAGTTTTTTCCGGTCGGATATATTCTCAATGACAGCCAGTTTCAGGTCATCTCTGTGGATGGGGACAATGGAAACCCGAGCCAGAAAAGAGCTGCCGTCTTTTCTTCTGCAGTATGATTCGTAATGAGAGGCGTCTTTATGGCAGGTAAGCGGGTTTGCCGGCCGGGCAGGAAATATACCAAAGGAGATATGGCTGCTAAAGTTTTTGGCCACGGGGATGAAGTCATGGATATTATGTCCGGTTAAATCATCCGCGGAATATTGCAAAACAGTGCTGACAGCATTATTGCAGGAAAGAACATTTTCTTTTCCGTCTATTAGAAAAACAGGAATTTCGAGAGAATCAAAAGTCTCCAGGAGAAGGGAATATGAACTATTAATGACATTATTCATTTGCATACCTTTAGTATTATAACACGCGGTCTTTTATCGCAGCCTGAATTTGATAAATATTAAATAACCTCTCCAGTTGTCATCAAGAATACATTCTTGCTGACATAAAACATAAAGCCTTACGCCACGCCGTTTTTAACATAATATTGTAATTTCTGATAGCTTATGACTTCAGTATAACTGCAAAAGTGTATGGAAAGACGTATAGATGAAGTATATTGCTATAATA
Source organism: uncultured Nitrospira sp. (assembly GCA_963801505.1). GTDB lineage: Bacteria > Nitrospirota > Thermodesulfovibrionia > Thermodesulfovibrionales > UBA6898 > JAOUFP01. Next base: position 123,875 of record CAWDEY010000020.1, on the reverse strand, counting down.
ATCAGAAAAACTCCGAAGAAAAAATTTATTCTTTGTAATGTGCGCAATGAAATGAATTTCTTGGCCCAGAAGATGAAGATGGAAAGCGCCACAAGATAGGATGCCATCCCCAGGCTGCCCGCTGCCAGAAATGAGACTGCTATGTCATTATTGAAGTCCCTGATCAATCCAATGTCTTTAAATATCCGCACCGCTGTAAGCCACCAGAGTATCATCATGGGATTTGTAGCTGAAAGCGAAAAGCCCCCGAGAAAGGCCCAACGCTTTTTTTTCAGGTGCGTGGGCGCGTAAATGATTTCCTCTTTTCTTAAGCCGTGTCTGATACTCACTGCGCCCAGTACTGTCAGAATCAGACCGCCCGCCAGCCAGAATACAGCCATCACTTTTTCTTTTTCCAAAAATGGAGCAATGCCGAAAAAAGCTATCACACCATAAGAGACATCAGCAATAAGGGCACCGACGACAACCATGAGAGAAGCTTTAAAATGGCCGTTAACCGATCTTCGTACCACCTCGATCTGGACCGGTCCCGTGGGAATGGCCGCAAGGCATCCCATCAGATATGCTGATAAGAGGAATATGATATATTGCATTTCAGTAAATTATAACCTATAGACCTGAGGCAAAGGTTTTTTTCAGGGATATTCTCTGGCTTCAGGCTTCTTTTTCTATGCAACAGATGATTGCGGATTGCATTATGACATATGATAATGTCCCGTTGAAATTAAAAAACTTTGAAGGCATTTATGCCACTGCGGATAAAAAGTGAACGCGTTTTTTGGGATAACAACAAAATGCTCAGACACAGAGATCACAGAGTAAAAAGCAAGGAGTTACGGGCAGGACAGGGCAACCAAATTGAGCAGTCCCTTATTTGCCTCGAACCCGCGTTTTCTCAGCGTCTCTGTGCCTCCGTGGTGAATGAACTGCCGTTTTTAGGATTATTAAAGCAGCTGCAGGTCAGGCTGTCCAGATACCCTCTATAAGCGCATCGCATTTAGGACAGCGGCTGTTTTTTATGAGATTGGCTGATATTATATAACCGACCCGTTCTATTAAAAGCTCTTTGCACGAGGGGCAATAGGTGTTTTCTCCTCCTTCACCCGGCACATTGCCTTCATATACATATTTCAAGCCTGCCTTATAACCGATTTCCCGTGCCCGTCTCAGTGTTGAAACAGGCGTGCGCGGTTTGTCAAGAAGTTTGTAGGTAGGATAAAACTGCGTTACATGCCAGGGGATCGCGGTGTCAACAGAGCTGATAAATTCAGCTATGTCAGTAAGGTCTTTTTCGGAATCATTCAACTCAGGTATGACAAGTGTCGTAACTTCCACCCAGACACCGAGCTCCTTCATGAGCCTTATTGTTTCCTTGACAGGTCCGAGTTTTGCGCCGCAGATGTCCCTGTAGAATTTGTCGCTTCCCTTAAGGTCTATGTTATTGGCGTCAAGAAAGGGTGCGATAAGCCTGACAGCCTCTTTGCCTGTATAACCATTGCTTACAAAAACATTCTTAAGGCCTCTTTCATGGGCGAGTCTTGCACAGTCGTACGCAAACTCAAAAAATATGGTTGGTTCGGTATAGGTATATGAAATGCTTTCGCAGTTGTTTTCCGCCGCTGAATTGACAATACTTTCAGCCGACGTATCTTTGCCCGGGATTGATGATTTATGTTCTCTGGGCCACTGGGAAATTTCATAATTCTGACAATGCTTGCACCTGAAGTTGCAGCCGGCCGTTGCTATGGAGAAAGATGTGGACTCGGGAAGAAAGTGAAAGAGCGGTTTTTTTTCTATTGGATCTACATTTGCTGAAATTACCCTGCCATAAACAAGGCTGTATAAAATACCCTCCCTGTTTTCACGGACAGCGCAGATGCCGCGATGGCCATTTTTTATGAGACAGTTGTGATTGCACAGATGGCATATGACCTCTTCGCCCTCCAGTTTTTCATAAATCATAGCTTCTTTCATAATATCATTATATCAGGTTTTGCTGTTCTGTAAACTCGCTGACCCCGTGACAGGACCACGGGAATATCCCTCGCTGTCCATTTATTGACTTAACAGTATATTGAGAGATAAAATAATCAATATGAATTGAAACTTTAAAGGAGTCAGAAATGCCTATATACGAATATATATGCCTGAAATGTAATGAGAAATTCTCAATGCTCCAGAGCATAAATGCTTCTGAACATGACACAAATTGTCCGAAATGTACATCAAATGAGGTCAGGAAAGTAATATCTTCATTCTGCTGCTCTTCCGGTTCAGGTGGAGATGGGACTTCAACCGTGCCCTCCAGTGGATTTTCAGGAGGAGGTTGAGGCGTTTCCTCATGCTGAACATTTGGTTCAGAATAATCACCGGATATATAAAAAGTCTTGACATTTTCAGTAGTTAGCAATAAAATTTCTCAAAATACTTTAAAGAGGTGAAGGATGGCTTACAAGCTGTTACTTGCAGATGATAGCATTACCATACAGAAGGTAGTCGAACTTGTCCTTGCTGAAGAGGATTTTGAGATAAAGTCTGTAAGCAACGGTGAAGATGCCCTCAATATCCTCGACGCATTTAAGCCTGATGTTGTCCTTGCTGATATAGAGATGCCAAAGGTCAACGGATATAATCTGTGTGAACAAATAAAGAAAAATCCTTTGACGTCACATGTGCCGGTTATTTTGCTTGCCGGAGCATTTGAACCCATCGACGAAGAACTTGCCAGAGAAGTAGGAGCTGATGACTCTGTTATAAAGCCGTTTGAATCCCAGGAACTCATAAGCAAGATAAACGCTGCTCTTGCCATGGCTGCTTCCGAAGCTGACCGGGAAATGCATACAGGGGAAGAAGAAGTCCTCGAAGCTTTTGAGGAAGATGTTGTTTTTGCGGAACCTGAAGCTACTGGAGTTGAAGGAGTTGAGGCTGTTGGTGCAGAAGGGCTTGAAGAGGACCTCTGGGCCATGGAGGAAATGCCTGAGGCGGCTGAGGAGTTTTCTGAAGGACCTATCGAAGAAGCTGTTGCTGAAGAGAGTATCGGGGAGCAGGGACTTGAAGAGGCTTTTGAAATAATGGAGGAAGTCCCCCCTGCTGTGCCTGAATTTAGGCCTGGACCTGCCCTGGGAGAAAGAAGCGCACGGCCTGCGGCAAAAGCCCCTGTTTTCACTGAAGTCGAGATGCCTTCAAAAGAAGAGTTGCTTAAGGTATTTGAAAAGGTCATTGATCAGAAGGTCGCGTCGGTCATGTCTGAACTTGATCTAAGGAAAGTCTTGCTATCGTCTTTAATGCCTGCCATGAAGGATGCTGTAGAAAAGGTATTGTGGGAAGTGGCCCCTGAACTTGCAGAGAAGGTATTGAAGGAAATCCTTAAGAGTTCTGTTGCATCTTTGACCACAGAAGTTGAAAAGGTCATATGGGAAACTGTTCCTGACCTGGCCCATACAATGATCTCCAAAGAGATTGAAAAGATAAAATCCGAGTTTTAATAATATAAATTTGAAAAAATATGACGGGGAAACGGTAGCGCCTGTTCCCCGTCTTTCTTTGTTATGGCTGAACTAGAAAAAAATTATAATCCAGAGGGTTTTGAGAAGAAGTGGTATGAATTTTGGTTAAGCAGAAATTTATTTACTGCTGATCCGGGTTCTGCTGCCACGGCCTTTTCTATTGTAATACCACCCCCGAATGTTACCGGCACACTTCATATGGGACATGCCCTTAACACAACGATACAGGACATACTGGTGCGATGGAAACGGATGTGTGGTGATAACGTTGTATGGATTCCCGGCATGGACCATGCCGGCATAGCTACGCAGAATGTTGTTGAAAGACAGCTTGCTGCCGAAGGCATAGACAGGCATCAGCTAGGGAGAGAGGCCTTTATAGAACGCGTCTGGAATTGGAAGGCCGAATACGGCGGCAGGATTATCCATCAGTTGAAGCGTCTGGGCGCATCCTGTGACTGGTCCAGGGAAAGGTTCACTCTTGACGAAGGACTCTCAAAGGCTGTTATAGAAGTTTTTGTGAGCCTCTATGAGCAGGGACTTATCTACCGGGACAACCGGCTTATTAACTGGTGTCCGAGGTGTCATACCGCATTGTCCGATATTGAAGTAGAACATGAAGAGGTTGAAGGCAAACTCACTTATATAAAATATCCACTTGCTGAAGGAGAGGGCCATATAACTGTTGCTACCACAAGGCCTGAAACAATGCTTGGAGATACGGCAGTGGCCGTGAATCCGGAAGACGAACGCTATAAAAGCTTTATTGGAAAAAGTATATTGCTACCCCTGACAAACAGGAAAATACCTGTAGTGGCAGACAGCGCGGTTGAGGCTGCTTTTGGCACAGGTGCTGTAAAAGTAACGCCTTCTCATGACTTCAATGATGAGGCGATAGCGAAACGGCAGAGTCCACAGCTTCCCTTTATCAAGGTAATCGGTCCTGAAGGAAAAATGACTGCTGAGGCGGGTCCAGGATATGCCGGGATGGACAGGTATGAATGCAGAAAGGCGGTCCTCAGGGACCTGGAAGATGACGGACTTTTAGACAGGCAGGAGAAATATACTCACTCCATAAGTCAATGTTACCGATGCAAGACAGTCATAGAACCGCTTCCTGCCATGCAGTGGTACGTAAGGGTGCAGCCTCTTGCAGATGAGGCCATTAAGGCGGTCAGGGATGGCGCAACAAAAATCATACCGAAATCCTGGGAAAACACTTATTTCGCCTGGATGGAGGGCATTAAAGACTGGTGTATATCCAGGCAGATATGGTGGGGACACAGGATCCCGGTCTGGTACTGTGACTCGTGCGGGCAGATGATGGTTTCCAGATCAACTCCGGTGAAGTGTTCCAAATGCGATAATGTACACCTGAGACAGGAAGAAGATGTTCTGGATACCTGGTTTTCTTCAGCGCTCTGGCCCTTTTCCACCCTGGGCTGGCCGGAAAAAACGCCTGAACTTGCGAAATACTACCCTACATCAGTGCTTGTTACCGGATTTGACATCATATTTTTCTGGGTAGCACGCATGATGATGATGGGAATAAAGTTTATGGATGAGGTCCCTTTTAAAGATGTCTATATCCATGCGCTGGTCAGGGATTCCAGCGGCCAGAAGATGTCCAAGTCAAAGGGGAATGTCATAGACCCCCTTATAATGATGGACAAGTATGGCACTGATGCCTTCAGGTTTACCCTTGCCGCATTCGCAGCGCAGGGACGTGACGTTAGGTTTTCAGAAGACAGGGTGGAAGGTTACAGGCACTTCGTCAATAAGCTCTGGAACGCCTCCAGATTTATACTTCTTAACGCAGAAGACACCTCTTTGCCGGAGAAAATTGATCTTCGGAAACTGGATATCGGCAGCAGGTGGATATTGAGCAGGCTGTCTTTTGCTGCCGGAGAAATAGACCAGTCCCTTGCTGATTACAGGTTCAACGACGCCGCCAACAGCATATATCAGTTTATCTGGCACGAACTCTGTGACTGGTATATTGAGATGGTCAAGCCTGTCCTGTATGATGAAGCGGCTGACAGGCGTCCAGTCAGACAGTGTCTGCTTTATATACTTGAAAAGACCCTGAGGCTGCTCCATCCCTTTATGCCATATGTCACCGAGGAGATATGGCAGAATATGCCTCATAACGGAGAGAGTATAGTTACTGCCGGGTATCCCCGGGATCTGCTCAGAGAAACTGAGGCTGAAGAGCACATGTCCATTATTATGGAAGCTGTTACCGGCATCAGGACGATACGCGGGGAATTAAATCTCTCTCCATCTTTGGAATTAAAGGCATATATAAAAACGCTTAGTGATGCTGCGGAAGCAGTCATCTCCGGCAATCTCACTTATTTTAAAAAACTTGCCAGGGCTGACGTTATAGAGATAGGCGCTGATGTAAAGAAGATAAAGGGGTCTTCTGTGGCAGTCAGAAAGCATGTTGAAGTTTATGTGCCTCTTGAAGGGCTTTTAAACTTGGACCTTGAAATCGAAAGGCTTAAGAAGGAAGAGTCGAAGCTCGAAGAATCCATCATCTTTCTTAACAAAAAACTGCATAGTGAAGCTTTTCTGAAAAGGGCGCCTAAAGAGGTCATTGCCAAGGAACAGGGCAAGTGTGAAGAATGCCTGAAGAAAAAGGAAAGGGTTTTAGAAAATCTTCAAAAACTGTATGAAGCCAAGGGGGAAAAATAATGGATGAGAAAGAGCAGGAAATCTCGGAAAAAGAGCTTGAAATAATCGAAGGGGAGTTCATCAAAATAAGTCAGAGCACCGTAAGGAATGTTGAAGGCGGACATGTAGAAATGGAGCAGGTATGTGCTTTAAGTGTGGATGGAGAAAAGATCGAGGCCGTACAATCAGTCGCCGGAATGATAAGCGGCAGTGATGTTTCTATGGACCAGGGTCTGAGCATGATAGTGGCAGGATCCAATACCAAACTGAAGTATTCCTGCGTGCCGTTATCGTTAACAAGATATAATGCATCGGTCAAGAAAAGCGCTGCCGGCATTATTGCCGGGAATTCCGTGAAATGCGAAAATAGCGCTGCTGTCCTTGTCCTGGCCAAGAATATTGACGGAAATATAAATACCTTGCTTGACTGGAAATCTGCGGCAGCCCTCGGCGGTGTCCTTGGAGGCATTTGGGGACTTTTTACGCTTCTCCGGAGGAGGTAGGCGCCTATGGATATGCCTTCTGCCGTGGTCCGGCTGCTACAGCATGCCATTGAAGAAGATATTGGCTACGGGGATATTACAACAGCCTTGCTCATCCCTGAAGAAAGTGAGTCAAGGGCCTTATATGTGGCAAAGGCCAGCTTTGTGATCGCAGGTTTTCCTTTTGCCAGGGAAGTCTTCAATATACTGGACCAGGAGACTGTATTTAAGACCTACTTTGATGAAGGCGCCAAGGTCAGAAAAGGCGACATCCTCGGAGAAGTTTCAGGCAAAACAAAGACATTGCTTGCCGGTGAACGGGTAAGCCTCAATATCCTGCAGAGGCTTTCCGGTGTTGCCACTCTTGCAAGCTCTTTTGTGGATGCAGTGATTGGGACCAGCGCAAAGATCATCGATACACGTAAGACCACTCCCTGCCTGAGATTTATGGAAAAATACGCAGTGAGGATGGGAGGAGGATTAAACCACAGGTTCGGCCTCTTTGACGGCATACTGATCAAGGACAATCATATAGAGGCTGTTGGCAGCATAACGAAAGCTGTATCGCTTGCAAAGGCAGGTCACCATCTTGCAAAAATAGAAGTTGAGGTAGAGAACCTTAATGACCTTCAGGAGGCCGTTGAGGCAGGGGCTGATGTTATTATGCTTGATAATATGTCTGTGAGTGATATGATAAAAGCCGTCAATATTGTTCAAAAAAGAATCCCCCTTGAGGCCTCCGGCAATGTCTCGCTGCAGAATGTCCGGGACATAGCTGAAACAGGCGTTGATTTTATTTCTGTCGGCGCCTTGACCCATTCAGTAGTTGCCGCGGACATAAGCCTGAAGATTGTGAGATAAAACACGGAAATAGTAATAGCGGAAGTACGGAAGCTTCCCCACTTCTGATTCCCTGCCTTCCACGTTTCACAATTCACCATTCACGGTTTCTTTTGTATTTTCCCATTGCACTTTTACGCTGTATTTTTTATGATACCGGTTAGTTACAGCCATAGTGAAAAAATAAAGGGAAGGGGGATAATTCCTTGCAATGGCTTTAGAAATCACAGCCTCTCATTTTTACAGCCTGTACAGTCCTTCCAAATGTGAACTGCGGTTGTATTTGAGCAGTAAGGGCGTCGAGCCCGCACCTACGAGTGAATTTATGAAAGTCATCTTTAAGCTCGGGCAAAGGCATGAAAAGAACCACCTTGCTAACTTTCAGGATGTTTCCGATTTGACCGGCAAGCCCGCTGAAGCTACACTGGTTGAAATTCAAAACAGACGCCAAGTTATATATCAGAGCAGATTTGAAACCGAAGTGTCTGTTGACGGCCAAGTTATCAAGGTTATCGGTATACCGGACTTTTTGATCAATGATGGTGGCGAGTATTTCATCCGGGACTGCAAGTTGGCCCGTCGAGTATCCGAAAAAGATCATCCTGAAATAGCCAGACAGTTGCAAATATACGGCTTGCTATTTGAAAGAGCGACCGGCAAAAGCCCCTTGAGGCTTGAGGTGCTTAAGGGTGATGGTGATATTGAGGAGATCGATTATAAGGGAGACGCAACAGCCATTGAATATTTACGGGAATTAATTAATATCACGTCATTACTGGAGGAGCCCTATACGCCAGTGGGGTGGTCCAAGTGTGGCGGCTGCGGATACAATGATCTTTGCGTTAAACGTGCTGAAAAGACGCAGTCAGTGGCGCTCCTTCCTGACGTTGATCAAGGTCTTGCGAGACGGTTAAGGGAATTGGGAGTCTTGACGATCAAGGATATTGCGGCGAAGTACGATGAGTCTAGCCTGTCTGAACTGAAAAGACCATGGGGAGCAAAAGAGCAAAAGGTCGGGACAAAGGCGGCAGGAATATCTCTTGCAGGCCAAAGCCATGCTTGAAAACAAAGAAATTGTCATCGGCACTCCTGCTATCCCAGAATCAAAAAATTATGTGATGTTCGACCTTGAAGGCCTGCCGCCCCAGCTGGATGAGTTGGACAAGATCTATCTCTGGGGTATGCAGGTTTTCGGAGAAAAGCCGGAAGTCTTTCTTTATTCACTTGCAGAAATGGGTCTTGACGGAGACAAAAGAGGCTGGGTAAATTTCTTGAAGATTGCCGGAAACATATTTGATGAGTATGGTGAAATTCCTTTTGTGCATTGGGCCAGTTACGAAAAGACAAAAATAAATACTTACATCAAGCGTTACGGCGATCTTGATGGTATCGCTCGAAGGTGCTATATATCTGGCAACAGACTCGAGTTTTTGTAGCTTGCTAAGAGCTTCAGCCTTATTGATCAGGTTTTTTTCGAATGCCCTTATGAGAATGGCAATTGCGGTTGTAAAATCCAGTTTTAGCTTGCATGCCCGGATCGATTTTCTGTCCTCTGTAATCAAGCCAAATTTTCCAAAGCCCTAGCATGACCCGGATCGCATGGCTGTCCTCTGTTGCAACGAGTGAAGCCCTTTCATCCAATGCAAGAATAACTAACCGGTAGCATAAGAAAAACAGCGCAAAAGTGCAATGAAAAAATACAAAAAACCGTGATTGGCTTTAGAAATTACAGCCTCTCATTTTTACAGCCTATACAGTCCTTCCAAATATGAATTTATTGTCCCTTATCAGGTTTTCCAGTTTCTCTAAAATGGAGAGGCAGGGCTCTGGAAGAAATCCATCCAAATTGATGTGTCAACGAGGACCGCGTCTTCCAGTTTCCTTGCTTGAAGATGGTCCGGCACGGCAACAGCCCATTTATGCACAAACTCTTACTCGAACTGCATTGCACCTGCTGGACTTACCTCCAGAAAATGCCATAGGGCAGCTGGCAGATCTCTTTGAGCATCAATTGCTGAGCATTTATCAAGAGGAAATAAGTAAACAACTTGAAAGACCTTCTGCTAATTCACGCCTTAGCGCATGGCGCTTGGTAATTAATCTCATCGCACGTGGTGAAAAATGGGCGGAAATCATTGCAGACAAGAATTGGCCTGCTGACTTATTAGAACGATCTCAAATTATTCGGGATGTGATTTATGACGTCCGCACCGAATGGCTGGATCACAAGTTGTCGGAGATTCTTTTCAATATTGATATGGATGTCATAAGGAACCTTACATATGGCATCGGCAAAGGAGCAAAACTCCTTGATGAGAGAGTTCTCAATGTCTGTAATTTTTTAGGCGGCCGGGTTCTGCACACTTCAATTAAGACCCCATGGAAAGGGCGTGAGTTATTTTTTGTACCGATCACGTCCAGAATTGAAAAGGCGTTCTCTATTTTTGCTGGGTTAAAAGATGTTCATCCAGCATATCAGCCGTATGTTGCCACCGCTTATTTTTTAAAAAATCCTTCCCCCTTGACTCTTGCGGACGCACTACGAATGATTGCGAACAATTTCTCAGAGCAATTGCACGCCCCGTTTCCCTGGCCCTTGGCGGCGTGTTTGGGAGCGAGCAATTCTCCTGCGGATATTGAGGTATTTGCAACTCGCGTGGCACAAGGAGAAATGGGCAATTTGAAAGATTGGCAAGCTGCGGAAAAGCGGTGGATTGCTAGAGGTGTGACACTAGAGGATTTATCTCATATGACAGATGATAATTGGCCAATCGGAACGGCCATTGCACATTTTGGATTTCCGGTCTCAGCATCGGGATTGTTTTCATCTGAGGGAACGGGGGAACCAATATCGGTTCTTTCGAGCATGTGGGGGCAACTGCAATACGCAAAGGCTCGTTCATATTTATCATTGCACTTCATGATGTATGCGAGCATGGGATATTGGAAGATATCGGCGCAATATATAAATTTAATTGAAGAGGCAATCGAGACTTTACCGAAAAGCCTGTATTATTTTGACTTAGAAGTTCTAAGTGAAATAGTGACTATGGTAGACGTCGGGCATGTTCTAATTTCGACTCTCGACAGGATCGGGCAAAAAATTGAATTTCTTTATTGTCGGCAACGCGATAGCACGTCCAATGTAGCACAACGGACTTTTGAAAAATTATTATCATTTTATGAGAAAGACAGTGATCGCAAGGGAATTGCGCAGATCCTTGCTAAATTAGTTTCTGGCGTCGCAATTTCTTTGCAGGATGATTATGTATTTTGTAAATCAGGCGATCCTGAAGTTATTGTGCCAGACCTCACTATGCAGTTGGCGCAAAGGAATCTCACAGCTGAGCGGGCACTATCTCTTGCCGGTTGGATTTCATCTTTGTCTCTTGCACACACAGATTTGGTGCGTGATGCACTAAAAACTTTCGAGAATTATCAAATGGATAATCAAAAAGCTGCTGTCTTTCTTGAAGAACTTATTAGGTCATTACCACGAGATTTATGGGAGGAGAGAAGAAATATCGGGCGCCTAATGCTTGACATCATCAGCCGTCGAACTTCTGGTCTTGATAAATTAGAGGTCTGGAAGGCGTTGAAATTGCCTGAAGGTTTGTACGAATTACTTAAAATTTAGGAAAGTCGTGGGAGGACCTTGGTATTTTGCTTTTGCTGCGATGGCGGACACGGATGAAAAGAGAGTACGGAAGTCTGAAGCTCGGAAGAGCGGAAGGCTAAGAGTCCAAAAGTTCAATAGCGCAAAAGTTTAGCAGCTCGGAAGTGCAAAAGAGCAAAAGTCCACCGCTAAGAAGATCGGAAGCTCTGAATGGGGAGTTCGGCAGTTTAAAACCCTGAATTGTAAATAGTATCAAAAGGCGAATGGGTTCTTTCTGGCATTGGCATTTCTCTATCAAAGCGGGTTATCGAGGACAGAGAAAAGCGATAGAGGATGCCATTTTTTATAGATACAAGCGCACTTTTTAAGAGATACCAGCCTGAAAAGGGGACTGCAACAGTCACCCGTATTCTCGAAGACCACAGCCAGCCGCTTTACATTTCTTCAATTACAATCGTTGAGATGATTTCTAACCTGAAACGTCTTTTCGAGGTCGATAGGATTACGACAGAGAACCAGTTTCAGCAGCAGCGCGATTTCTTTTACAGGGATATGGTCACCCTGAACATGACGATCCTGGATGTTACTGCCGAAGATGTTATCAAGGCCGAAGACCTTATACTGAAAAGATACATGAAACCCGTTGACAGCATTCAACTGGCGATTCCTTTAATATGAAGAGCGAAAGGATGGCTGTTTTGATATGATTAGAGCATGTTAGACAGAATAACCATTAATCCGGATATGTGTGAAGGCAAACCTACTGTAAGGAATTTGCGTATTACTGTTGATTTTATTTTGAAGCTCATTGGTGACGGTTATACGGCAGATGAAATCATTAAAAATTATCCTGAGTTGGAAAAGGAAGACATATATCAGGCCGCAAAATACGGAGCCTGGTTAGCCAGTGAAAAAACAATTGCTATCGCATGAGAATTCTTGCCGATATGCATATCTCGCCTGTAACTGTTAAGTTTCTCCAGGGCCTTGGTCACGATGCAGTTCGGATCAGTGAAGTAATGACGTCAAATGCTTCTGACAGGGAAATTGTAGAAAGGGCCGATAGCAGTGACCGTGTCATTTTGACTCAAGACCTGGATTTCTCTGAAATCATAGCTCTTTCAGGCAAGATGAAGCCTTCGTTGATTTCCCTCAGGCTGTCGTCTTCGCGTATTGAATTCGTTAACGCGATTTTGGAGAAAGTATTGCCGCGCATTGAAAAAGATGTCGAAAAAGGGGCCATCATATCAGTAGAAGATGATAAGATCCGAATTCGACAGCTTCCCTTCTGAACTGTTCAATTATTGATTTCAGTCTCTGACTTCTGGCGATGCCTGGCTTTGTTTATTTGTCCTTTGGGATACTATAGAGATATGATCGAGGTTCGCCAGACCGAGATATACGCCAAATGGTTTGATGCCTTGCGCGACAGGCAGGCGCGTGCCCGCATTGATATCCGCATACGCCGCTTGTCGATAGGCAACTTCGGTGATGTCAAACCGGTCGGTGAAGGGGTCTCTGAATTACGAATCGATTATGGTCCCGGATATCGGGTGTATTTTGCCCAACGCGATCGTGAACTGGTAATCCTGCTGGCCGGCGGTGACAAGCGCACACAGGCGGCCGATATCAAAACCGCGATACAATTATCACGGACACTTAAGGAGGACTGGATATGAAAAAGACCAAAGTCAAAACTACTGCCGTGGGATGCGTCCGAACACCTCAAAACCGAGGAGGATATGGCTGCATATCTGGAAGCCGCTATTGAGGATGGCGATCCGGTCGTGATCTCGGCTGCTATCGGAGATATTGCCCGCGCTAAAGGAATGTCCCAGATTGCCCGCGAAACAGGACTTGGCCGTGAAAGTCTTTACAAGGCGCTTTCACCGGGCGGAAATCCTGAGTTTGCTACAATACTGAAAGTTGTTCGTGCCTTAGGGCTGAAGTTCCACGTCGAGGCTGCTCATTAAATGGATAGCGAGTGTAATGCAAAGTCCGAGAGCTATCCAAACCCCCATCTCTTTAGAGGGTCCTTATCTGGAAGTCTTTGATAGCATAAAAAATACGATTCCCATTGCAAGGGCCAGCAGCATCAGATAGGCCGAAAAGTTTTTTCTGAAAAGCAGTTCACGGGACATGGCCTTTGTCTGTGCGTCTATCTGGTCCAGCCTTTTTATGAACCCGTCGGTACTCTTCTTAATAAGGGAGATGTCCACTGAATGAAAGAGGGTGCGGAATTCGGCTTCTGTATTAAAGAGGGTCTTGTCCTGTTCCTCTGTAAAGACACCCGCCAGTTTGAGGGCGTTGATACCATCTCCGTACATCCCTTATTTTTTTTTCGGTCAGAAAAAGCGCCTGCTTCATCGCCCTGGCCCTTTCATATGTATGACATTGAGAACAACGCTGTTCATTTATTATGTCTATATTGGCTTTTTGTATACTGTGAGAGCCGTGGCAGGTCACGCAATTGGGGCCGCTTTGGTCCGCTTTTAGTGCCCTTCCGTGACCGCTTTCAAGGTAATTTTTCAGGATACCGATATGACATTTCCCGCAGAACTCGGGGACTTCAGCATAGGACGGTTTCCCTGCAAAACCCCGCTCCGGCGACATGGCCATTGACGCGTCCTTCGGGTCTCCGCCGTGGCAGTTATTACAGGACACGTTGTTTTGAAAATGCCAGCTCTTTCTCCACTCAGAAGGAATTGACCTTAACTCAGGTCTCATGATGTCGGAGTCGTGGCAGTCAAGGCAGACCGTTGGCTGCCGACTTTCCTCTCCCTCCGCAGATACGGCATAGGGGACAAGGAATAACATGAGGGCGATAAGGAAAAGAAACGGCCGGCGTCTCATGAATACTTCCCCCAGATGGTCAGCGCTATCCATACAATTACAGACAGGAAAAGCAATGTCAGGAGGAAAGGACGCTTCAGAATGTTTTCCTCTTCTTTTGTATCGAATAAGGGCCAGAGAATGAATAAAGTCACGAGCGCTATCTGCATGCTGATTCCGAGAAGTTTGTTCGGGACGACCTTAAGCAGCTGGTAAGGCGCAAGGAAGTACCATTCAGGCTTTATATGGGCCGGTGTCTTAAAGGGGTCTGCCGGTGTGTTGGCCTCTTCAGGAAGAAAAAGTGTCGGCAGGAAGGTGAGGATTAAAAACATCACCACAAAATAAGCGGACACCGCAGTCATCTCTTTTTGCACGAAGTACGGATAAAAGGAATGACCTCCTGCGTGGCCTTCATGTCTGTATTTCGTCCAGGGCTTTTTCTCTTCCTCTGATCTGCCGAAAGGTGGGGCGGAGATACCTATTCGTCTGATCAGGAAAAGATGTATTGCTGCAAATAACAGCAGAAGGAGTGGGAGAAAGGTGACGTGAAGGGCAAGAAATCTGTTGAGCGTTATACCCGAGACCGCCTCTCCTCCTCTGAGCATCCTGGTGATTATCTCACCTACGTATGGGAAGGCGGTCGGAATAGTCGTCACGATCGTCGTTGCCCAATAGCTCAACTGGCTCCACGGCAGGAGATAACCGCTAAGACAGAAGGTGAGGGTTATCAGGAGCATGAAAGACCCTGCGATCCAGGTCATCTCCCTCGGTTTTTTATAGCTTCCCATGAACAATACTGACAGCATATGGAGCAGGACCACCGCCACCATAAGGTTGCTTCCGACAGCATGCATCTGTCTGAAAAGCCAGCCGTAGGGCGTCTTGTTCATAATGTCCTGTACGCTCCTGAAGGCATAATCCGAATGAGGGACATAATAAATGAATAGGAAGAAACCGGTAATAATCTGGGAAATAAAGGCTGCCAGCGCTACGAACCCGAGTGTATATGAAATATTGATATTCCGGGGTACCATGTACTCCGTAAGCTGGGTCCTGATGAGTTCGTCAAGCCCGATCCGTATTTCCACCCAGTTTCTTATTTTTCGGATCATAGCTTCATCCTTGATAATTCAGGCGATATGCCATTAAACAGGAAAAAAGATACATGTTTACCGCAGAGGCGCAGAGATCGCTGAGGGGTAGATGATTTTGTTTTCCGTTGAGAGGACTGAAAACAAAATTGCTTTTCACAAGGTTTAGCACTGGCAGTCTCTCTGCGACCTCTGCGTCTCTGTGGTGAATTATCATCTTCATCCTATCACTATATCCTCCCCCTCCACCTTAAGCGGAAACTTCTGGAGGGGCTTGGGCGGCGGTCCGGATACCACCTTCCCTTCAAGTGTATACACTCCGGCATGACAGGGACAGAGCAGCCTTTTTTTGATCTTGTCATACTCCACGAGACATCCCAGATGTGTGCAGACCTTAGAAAGAGCCACAAACCCCTGGTCAGGAATATTAATGATGATCGAAGGCACACCATTGATGACGATATCTTTTGCCGACCCTGCGGGGACCTCGCTTTTTTTAATCATGACCTTTTGGCCTTTTGCCTCTCCGTCTGGAGGAGCGAGGAACCTCAGAAGCGGATACACGAATGAGACAAGGAAGGTCGTACCAAGGATTCCGAGAAGCGCTTTTAAAAAACTCCTCCTGCCCGTCTCATGTCCATTGACCTGACTCATCTTAAAAAGAGTGTATGCTAAAAAAGGCTGCTTGTCAAATGACCAGCCAGGAGACCAGCCAGGAGTGAACTGGCTGCGGGCTTTCCATCGGGTGGTCACAGATTAACCATTATGGAACATTACTGTAATTACTAACGTAGCTTATATTTATAAGTTTAGTTTTTATATTATAATTATCAAGAGGTATTTTACGGTTGCTTAATAAAACATATGCGGCATTTGCTACTTAAAAATAAGGATAAAAAAATAGAAATCACAGGCATGTCATACAGTAGAGGGTCCCGGTATCTTGTCGTTGCCCTCGTTGCCGCAACGTTGATTACGACAGCGAGCGTTTCCCTCACTTACAGCAATGCCGTGCGAGCTGCTGAGGATTCTCTTAGACTCACTGCACTTGGTATTGCCGTAAGTCTTGAGGCAACATTGTCACGCATGGAGAGGGACAGGGGCACTCTCTTTAGTGATATCATTACAGAAGGCAGATGGGAGGGCATCGCATTTATCGCCTTGTGCGCAAGAGATGGACGGACACTCCTGCACTCAAATGTCAATCTTATTAATAGACGCGTGCCGGACAGCGAGATTAGAGAAGTCTCTGAAAAAGGAACACCTCTCCAGGCCTACTCGACACTCGGCACCGGAGAAAAAGTCTTTGTTCTCTATTTTCCTGTCCATTTGAATGAAAGCATGGCAGTTCTTAAGCTAGCTCTCCATACCTACCCTGCAGAAAAGATAATCAGGCTGGCACGCACCCAGGCAGTGCTCATATCAGCTATAACTCTTGCACTTTGGCTTATCGCGTACTTTTTCCTGAGAGCCATAAAACGCTCGGAGATTATGGCGGAAATGATGACAAAGCGGGAGCAGATGGCAGTACTCGGGGAGATGGCCTCAACTCTTGCACATGAGATAAGAAACCCCCTGGGAAGCATAAAGGGCTTTGCGCAATATTTAATAGAAAACGAGCATCAACCTAACCGGCAACATCTTGACATCATTGTTGCTGAATCTCAAAGACTTGAAGTGCTGACCGACGACCTGCTAAGGTATGCAAAACCGGAAAGATTCGAGTCATCCATTTTTGAACTTCGTGAACTCATGGATGCGGTAATGGGCCTGGAGACTTCAGCAAGACCTTCGGACAATAACATACGATGGACTGTTGACATCCCGGGGGCCTTCAAGGTAAATACTGACAAGAACAAGTTAAAGCAGATACTGATCAACATTTTGCGAAACTCCCTCGATGCCCTTGCGGAAACCGCAGGAGCAGATGCTGCAATTAATATAAGCGCGGAGAGGAGTGGTCACGGTACTATTAGTATAATAGTGCGAGACAATGGCCCGGGGATGGATAAACAGGCAAGGGACAAGGCGTTTCAACCGTTTTTTACTACCAAGACAAAAGGAACCGGGCTTGGCCTTGCCATAGTCGAGAAACTCGCCAAGTCTTTATCTGGTTCGGTAGAACTAAAGAGTGAGCCGCAACGTGGCACTACTGTAGAAATAATAATTCCGGAAGGGCGTGCATAGAGAAACCTGGTCAATGTCAAAGAAACATTTCAAAATAGTTGCTGTTGACGATGAAAAATCATTTCTCCTTCTTCTGGTCAGTATTCTTGAAGATGCTGGCTATACTGTGAAAGGTTTTACTGATCCGATGCAGGCACTTGAGGCAGTTCATGATTTCAAGCCTGATCTTATTATTACCGACATGAAAATGCCGCGTATGGATGGAATGCAATTTATGAATGAGGTTAAATTGCGCAATGAAGAGACCGAATTCATCATGATAACGGCATTTGCCACCGTGGATTCGGCTGTAGACGCGATGAAGGAAGGCGCCGCAGATTATATTACTAAACCTCTGAGGGACCCGGAGCAACTCAGAATGGCTGTTTCCAGGGTATATGATAGGCCAAAACCGGCCTCCGGGAATAGTCATTTGAAAGTCGCTGGTCCGAAGGGCCTTCCACCACTGGAGATTATCTTTACCGGTATGGAGAAGACACTTCAGGAAGTATCCGACGTTGCACCAACAGATGCTACGGTTATTCTGTATGGTGAGACAGGAACCGGCAAAAGCCTTATCGCCAAGGTCCTCCACCATATAAGTGGAAGGTCCGGGGCTTTTGTGGACATCAACTGTGCAGCGATACCTGAGAATCTGCTTGAATCCGAACTGTTTGGCTATGAACGAGGGGCCTTTACCGGGGCTGCAACCCAGAAAAAAGGCAGGTTTGAACTCGCAGTTGATGGTACGATATTCCTTGATGAGGTGTCTGAGATGAGTTTGACCCTGCAGGCGAAGCTTCTGAGGGTCTTGCAGGAAAGGTCCTTCGATAGACTCGGCTCTCTCAGTTCCATACAGACCAATGCGCGGGTTATTGCTGCAACGAACAGGGACCTGAAAACTCTGGTGGACGAGAAGCGGTTTAGGGAAGATCTATACTACAGACTCTCGGTATTTCCAATATCGATTCCTCCTCTTCGAGAAAGGAGACCACAAATAAAACTTATTGCGAAGCACCTTGTTCAACATTTTTCGGCCCGCCTCGGCAAAGAAGGGCTCTTTCTGGATGACGGTGATTTGTCAAAACTGACCGGATATTCATGGCCCGGAAATATACGGGAACTCGAAAACGTAATCGAGCGGAGCCTGATAATAAGCAAAGGCAGAAAGCTTACGCTGCCGGACTTGATGATGTCTGAGCATGTCGGAGGAGATAGCGATCAGGACATGAAAAGCATCGAACGGAGGGCAATCGAGACTGCGCTTGTCAAAGCGACGGGCAACAGGAAGCGGGCAGCAGGCATCCTGGGTATTTCCCTTAGGTCATTACAGTATAAAATAAAGGAATACGGGATAAGTGTCCGGCAGGAGTGAGCGTCGGGGTCTATTACCCTGAATGTGATATTTGGCACAGTCTTTGTATATCTTAGAAAGGAGTGACAAAGAATATGATGCAAATTAATAAACTCTTCGTGGTCGGATATATTGTCGTGTTTGCTTTTTTATTTCAGCCTTTTTTATTTGTATGGGCTTACGCAGCGTCTGATGTGAAAGAGGGGTATGACGAGAACACAGAGGTATCGATAAAAGGCAAAGTAACGTCGATATCCAGGGGGGAGAGAGGTCCTCTTATTCTGAGTCTTGTTTCCTCAAGCAAGACGTATGAAGTAATTACCGCCCCGCCATGGTACCTTGATCAGGAGAAGATCAGCTTTTTCAGTGGACTCGAACTGGAAGTAACCGGATCAAAGTACTTTGGCGATGACGGGATCATATATGTTATAGGTGGCCGTATTAAATTCCTTTCGACCGGCAAAGAGATAAGCCTTAGAGATGCCGATTACAGACCTCTATGGGGCAAAGGCAGATGGCGTGACAGGCTGTCTCGATAGAAACGCTTCTAATCATCCCGGATGCAATTATTGCATGACGTAGTGCAGGATCTGCACATGATCAGGTAACTCTTCCTCCCTCCTCTTCCAATATTTTAGCCATTCAGACGTAAAGCGCCCCCTTTATCTGATATCAAACCATATGGTATGGCATTTGCAATTATGGTATCAGCGAAACAAGAGAGGAGGTGAAACAGATGGAAAAGAGCAGAATAATTCCAGCAGGTCTAATAGTGGGTGTAATGCTTGTAAGTGTCGTAGTATCAGGAGTTGAGGCCAAGGGTAGAGGCGCAGCCGGAACCAGCAGGGGAGAGAATCTACGGCTGAGAGACGGCACATGTGCTTCAACCCCGGGGACCGTTCAGGCCAATCCGGCAGGTCAGAGAGGGGTTGGCAATACCACAGGGAAACGCCCGATGGACGGAACCGGGAATGGCTTCGGCAACGGCACACAGTCAAGGCCTCTGGACGGGAGCGGGTTTGGCCGAGGCGCATCAGGGAACTAGCTTTTATTATATTGACTGGAGGCTACAAATGAAAAAGTTTATTGCAGTGTTACCTGTTTTGTTTGTTATTATGGTGAGTCAGACAGTCTTCGGCGCAGGGCCTGGAACATGCCCTGGAGGACGTTCATGGGCCTTGGCCGGATCTGAACAGGGACAGATGATTAATCTGCAGTTCCAGAACATCTGCAGCGGAAGTCCGGAAACCATAACAGGCATAGTGACTGACGCCTGGGTCCCTGGTTCAGGTCTTACTGTCACGACGGACAACAGCTCTCAGACGCTGTTTGGTCTGGGTCCGATCTGGTACTGGGACTTAAATAATATCGACAGACCTGAAATAGGCGAGAGTGTATCCGTCCTGGCAACAGGGGTCACTCTTTCCGACAGGAAGGTCATACTCTCCATCACAATTGACGACCAGACCATCGAACTGAGAAATCCTCAGACCTGCCTTCCGGTCTGGCGGGGACAAAGAGTACGCTAATAACAGCAGTGCCATTCAATCGTATCGTTTAATGCAACCCGTGACAGGGGGAAAAGCCGTTTTCTACAGATGCTTTTTCTCCAGTCACGGTTACAAGTAATCCCTGGATTGAGTTCCCTTCGGCCTTGCCCGAGGGAGTCTTCAACTATGCCTGATAAAATTGACAAAGTTATCTAATTCCATTAATTTTAATGACTATGAGATTGCCTGATTGGATACGGACACAAAACCGCGCCGATAGTCATGAAACGAAACATTTGTTGAGACGTCATAAACTCTCTACTGTATGTGAAGAGGCCCGTTGTCCTAACAGGGGGGAGTGCTTTGCGAAACCCACTGCGACCTTTATGATCCTTGGACCGGGTTGTACGAGAAACTGCGGTTTTTGTTCAATAGAGGCCTTTAGTCCGTCTGAAGTAGATAAGGATGAGCCGGAAAATGTTGCGGAGGCAGCTTCAGAGATGAAGCTTAAATATATAGTCATTACTTCTGTAACAAGGGATGACTTGCCGGATGGCGGAGCCGGACAGTTTGCAAGGACCATTGGCGCTGTAAGGAAAAGGATGCCTCTTGCGAAGATAGAGGTCCTCACTCCGGATTTTCTTGGTGATATCATTTCCCTCAGGACAGTTCTGGATGCCGGACCTGATGTGTTCAATCATAACATAGAAACAGTTCCGAGGCTTTATCCTGTTGTCAGGCCGTCTGCAAAATACGAAAGGTCTCTGTCAGTGCTGAGGCAGGCAAAGGAGCTGTCCACTGATATTTTCACAAAATCCGGCTTTATGCTCGGGCTTGGCGAGACATATGATGAAGTCATCAAAATCCTGGCGGACCTGCGAAAAGTTGATTGCGATTTTGTTACAATAGGGCAGTATCTGAGGCCCACAAAGAAGAACCTTCCTGTGGTAAAATACATCCTGCCTGCGGTCTTTGAAGACCTGAGGCTAAAGGCCCTTGATATGGGATTTAAATACGCGGCTTCTGGACCGCTTGTAAGAAGCTCTATGAATGCAGAGGAGATGTACGAACATGTATGAATTCAACCGGATCAAGAGGTTGCCGCCATATGTTTTTGCGATTGTAAATAACCTCAAGATGGAAGCCAGAAGGAGAGGGGAAGATATTATAGACCTCGGCATGGGCAATCCTGACGGAGCTACTCCCAAACATATTGTTGATAAGCTTATAGAAGCTGCCAGGAAACCCAAAAATCACCGTTATTCCGCATCAAAGGGCATAACACAGCTGCGTATGGCCATATGCGAATGGTATAAAAACCGTTATGATGTTGATCTTGACCCTGAATCAGAGGCTGTTGTTACTATAGGCTCAAAAGAAGGGCTGTCTCACCTGGTGCTTGCTACTGTCACACCCGGTGATGTTGTATTGACACCAACCCCTGCATATCCCATACATCCCTACAGTGTTATTATTGCAGGTGGAGAGATCAGGACCGTACCTGTAGGCCCTGGAACTGACTTTTTCCAAGAGATGGAAAAGGCGTATAAGACCTCATGGCCGAGACCGAAAATGCTGATAATGAACTTCCCTCATAATCCTACTACCCAGGTAGTAGATGGCCTGGATTTTTTTAAAAAAGTTGTTGCTTTCGCAAAAGAAAACAATATTATTGTTATCCATGACCTGGCCTATGCTGATCTTGTCTTTGACGACTATAAGGCGCCGAGTTTTTTGCAGGCGCCCGGTGCAAAGGACGTGGGGGTTGAGTTTTATTCCCTCACGAAGAGTTATTCCATGGCCGGCTGGAGAGTGGGGTTTTGCGTAGGGAACAAAGAGATTGTCGGTGCCTTGATCAAGATCAAGAGTTATCTGGATTACGGAATGTTCCAGCCTATACAGATCGCGAGCATCGTTGCATTGCGCGGACCTCAGGACTGCGTGGAAGAGATGCGGAGGGTCTATGAAAGGAGAAGGAACGTTCTGGTAAAAGGTCTGAAACAGGCGGGATGGCCAATAGAACCGCCCAAGGCAACTATGTTTGCCTGGGCTGAGATACCTGAGAGGTTCAGGAAGATGGGCTCACTTGAATTTTGCAAACTGCTTATAAAAGAGGCCGGTGTGGCTGTGTCCCCTGGCATTGGATTTGGAGAGGGTGGAGACAATTATGTGAGGTTCGCCCTGGTTGAAAATGAACACAGGATCAGGCAGGCAACCAAAGGAATAAAGAAGGTGATAAACAAATGATTAATGTTGGGATTATTGGTTTTGGAACAGTAGGGACAGGAACGGCAAAGATACTTATTGAAAACAGGAAGCTCCTGAGGGACCGTACCGGAGTGGATATAAACCTCAAGAAAATAGCGGACCTTGATATTAAAAGAGACAGGGGCATCAAGCTTCCAAAAGGTGTTCTGACAACTGATGCGGACTCTGTAATCACTGATCCGGATATCCATATTATCGTTGAACTCATAGGCGGGACCACCGTAGCAAAAGAGATCATGCTTAAGGCGATCAAAAACGGAAAGCACGTGGTGACTGCCAACAAGGCCCTGCTGGCTACCCATGGCAAGGAGATATTCAAGGCTGCTGAAAAAGCAGGAGTAAAAATTGGCTTTGAGGCCTCTGTGGCAGGCGGCATACCTATTATCAAAATCATCAGTGAAGGGCTGGTTGCAAACAGGATAAAGTCGATATACGGGATAATTAATGGAACGACAAATTATATACTGTCGAAGATGTCTGACGAAAATGCCGGGTTCGCCGAAGTCCTGAAAGAGGCCCAGAAGCTCGGATATGCTGAGGCAGATCCGACCTATGAC
Source organism: uncultured Nitrospira sp. (assembly GCA_963801505.1). Classification (GTDB taxonomy): domain Bacteria; phylum Nitrospirota; class Thermodesulfovibrionia; order Thermodesulfovibrionales; family UBA6898; genus JAOUFP01. Next base: position 100,997 of record CAWDEY010000020.1, on the reverse strand, counting down.
ATCGAAGGCATAGATTCAGCCCATAAACTCGCCATACTCGCTTCCCTGGCCTATGGGACGCAGTTCAGCCTCAAAGACGTATACTGTGAGGGCATATCCTGGATATCGGCCGTTGACATAGAGTTTGCCCGTGAACTGGGGTACAAACTGAAACTGCTTGCTATTACAAAGGAGACGAACGGGAAGATTGAGCTTAGGGTGCATCCTACGATGGTCCCTGAAGATTTTCTGATTTCAAAGGTGGACGGCGTCTTTAATGCTGTTTATGTGGAAGGCGATGCCGTAGGTTCAACGCTCTATTACGGACGGGGCGCCGGTGATATGCCTACAGGCAGCGCTGTTGTCAGTGATATAGCTGATATTTCCTGTAATATTGCAAATAATACTATTGGAAGGAACCCTCTTTTTTCAAGAGACGGAAAAGGGAAGAACCTCCTGAAGATGGATGATGTGAGGTCCAGGTATTTCTTCAGATTTTCAGCGATTGATAAACCAGGTGTGCTTTCAAGGATTTCAGGCATACTTGGAAAATACAACATAAGCATCGCCTCTGTTATACAAAAAGACAGAAGAGAAGGCAAAACTGTTCCACTGGTGGTCCTTACCCATAGCGCGAGGGAAAAGGACGTTCTTTCTGCTGTCAAAGAGATTAACAAGTTGAAGATAGTCACTGGTAAAACAGTCTTCATAAGGGTGGAGGGCAAGGAACAGGTCTGAAAATTTGCAGCTATTTAGGTGGATAGACTGAAGGTAGAAGGTTTTAAGGCAACGACGATCCACAAGGCGACAGATGATTAATATACTTCAGCCTTCAGTCTAAACACCTGATTCCATAACTTAGCGGCCGTCAATTATTGATCGTCGTAATCAGGCGGCGGTGGATAGTCAGCCGGAGGCGGCGGAGGATAGTACGACCTCTTGGTCGGCGCAGGGGCTGACGAACGGGTGCTACGCCGGTAGCCTGGTATCTGGTTGCCCTTGGCGTACATGCACTGCAGGTAAGCGTTGTCGTAACGACGCTGGGCCTCGTAGTAGGAACCATAAGCGTAACTGCTGCCCACGGCGCTGCCGTAGAGCAGACCGGCGCCGGCGCCTATGGCCGCACCCGAGCCCATATCGCCTGAGGCACTGCCAATGGCCGCGCCTGCGGCTGCGCCCAGAGCCGTACCGACAACAGCGCTAGTTACTTGAGAGTTCTGTGCTGCCTGTTGTCCTGCCACTCCCCCCACCTGCTCGTAGGCGAACTGACGGCATATGGATTCGTCGTTGCGGAACTGCTCAAAGCTCTTGCCTTCGCCAGGAAGGACCATTACGCTGGGCCCGGTCGGCATTGTCGCGCACGCTGAGAGCATTGAGACAATCACAATGAGTGGAAACATAAATAAGCGTTTCATAATCTTACCTCCCTGCCTTTGAAGGCGGCTGTGCCGATGTTATCTGCCAGCCACCCGGGCATTCTTTTATGTAAGGGTAATAGGCCTTTGACTCAGGGCAGTAATACCAGGCCCCCGACGGATCGGATCCAGGCTCATTAGCTTCGCCATAAGGCGATGCCGGCACTGTCTGCCATCCGCCCGGACATGCCTTAATATATGGATAATAGGCTTTTGATTTCGGGCAAAAGTACCAGAGACCTGAAGTTGTTGAGGCAGCGGTCTCATCAGGCTCCTCCTGCTCTATGTATTCCTGGGGCATTGATGGCGCAGTACCCCCCCCATAAGGATAATAATAAGGGGAGTATGGATAGGCGTAAGGATAATAAAGAGGATAATCCCAATACGAGTACCAAAAAGGGTCACCGAAAAACACGCTAAAGTGCGACCTATCATAGTGACCTCTGTAATGCCCGTCGCCCCGGTGGCCTCCGTAATGCCCGTCACCCCGGTAGTAGCCGCCGGAATTACTGCCGCTCCGATGACTGCCGTCAGTACCATAACCCCTGGAAGCACCGTAATGGCCATCTCGCTGATAGGTCTCAGCAGCAACCATGCCTGCTGCACATAGGCCCATCACTGCAACAATCACAATTAATGCCTGTCTGAATGTCTTCATTTTTTGTCCTCATTACCCTACGGTTATATGAGACTTACAAAGAATGTCGCAACTCCGTTATATAATAAAAATTATCATGATGCTCATGGGATGTCAAGGAAGCTAAATAGGTTTGAAAGGCCAAAATGAAAGCTGATTGAGCAAAGAAATATGCTTTTTAATTCATTTTCGCTCTTTTCCACTCTCTACCATTAATATCGTTATGTACATAAACTGTCCTGTCTGCAGATATTTGAAAAGCGAATAGTCCTTGTCTTTAAAAGGCATAACGGATTATGATTAATCCTAAATAATGTCTGTGTATAAATTAAGAAGTCGTCATCCTCGGGCTTGACCCGGGGATCCAAAACCTATTGAAAACACTGGATTCCCGCCTTAACGAGAATGACGGCAAAAAATAAAAATGGCAGTTTGTACACAGACACTAAATAGAGCAGTTAACACGGAGTTCGCAGAGAACGCAGCCAACAGTAGGCGCTTCTAAGCGTGGAAAATCAAATGGGGTGCAGGGAAATGGACGTAGACACGACTACAGGACTCATGCCAAGGGAAGCAGAGTATAATGAAAGAGCTTATTCCACTTGAGATAATCGGAAACAAAATTTATCTGGAAGGCAGATGTCAGGAGAGGCATATGACAGAACCAACGATTACCTGTCCAAAATGTAAGAACGAGATTAAACTTACCGAATCTCTGGCGGCCCCGTTGATAGAGGCGACACGCCGCGAGTTTGAAAAACAGCTGGCGCAAAAAGATGCCGATGTGATCAAACGGGAGACTGCGCTTCGCGAGCGGGAAGAGGCGCTGGCAAAGCAAAGAGAGACTATCGAAGAGCAACTTGCCGAGAAGCTGAAACAGGAACGCGTCAAGATCGCAGCCGAGGAAGGCAAAAAGGCCAGGCTTGCACTTGCAAATGATTTTGAACAGAAATCAAAAGAGCTATGCGATCTACAGGAGATACTCAAGCAGCGGGACGTAAAGCTCGCTGAGGCGCAGAAGGCACAGGCTGAACTTATTCGTAAACAACGAGAACTGGATGACGCGAAACGCGAACTGGATCTTACAATTGAGAAAAGGATCCAGGATGGTCTATCTGTTGTCCGTAACCAGGCGCAAAAGGAAGCTGAGGAGAAATTGAACCTCAGGGTGATGGAAAAGGAGCAGACCATTACCTCGATGCAAAAACAGATTGAAGAACTCAAGCGCAGGGCAGAACAGGGATCACAGCAGCTCCAGGGAGAAGTCCAGGAGCTCGAACTTGAAGAACTTTTAAGGAGCAAATTTCCACGTGATACAATTGAACCTGTACCTAAAGGTGAATATGGAGGCGACATACTGCATCGTGTGTGCGGAACATCAGGACAGCCTTGCGGTACCATCTTATGGGAATCCAAACGCACCAAGAACTGGAGTGACGGATGGCTTGCGAAATTGCGTGAAGATCAGCGGGCGGCAAAGGCTGAAGTTGCCGTAATCGTCAGTCAGGTCCTGCCGAAAGGGGTGGAGACCTTTGAGCTGGTTGATGGTGTATGGGTGACACATCCAAGGGCTGCACTCCCGGTTGCTGTAACGCTCCGTCATACGTTAATAGAGTTGGCCTCGGCCCGTAAAGCCAATGAGGGTCAGGAGACCAAGATGGAGATGGTCTATCAATATCTTACCGGCCCACGTTTCCGTCAACGCGTTCATGCCATTGTCGAGGCGTTTTCTACAATGCAGGAAGACCTCGACAAGGAGAAGAAGGCCATTACAAAGCAATGGGCCAAGCGAGAGGAACAGATTACACGTGTTATGCAAGCAACAGTGGGCATGTATGGAGATTTGCAAGGCATTGCCGGGAAGTCGTTGCAGGAGATAGAGGGATTGGAGTTTCCGGCGATAGAAGAAGGAACGTAGGGGCGAGGCGGTGCCTCACCCTTGGAATAATCGCGATACGTCTGCACAATGAACAAAGAAGGGTAACCAGAAGGCTGCTGAAGATACTTGAAGGTATAGAAACACGGGAAGAAATAGTTAAAGAGTTCTTATCATTCTCGATTATTGTAATCCTCAATTATTTTAAGAAGGGTTGCAATTGACAAAAAGTTATTTCCTTCCTGTTTTTTAACATACTCATGAAAATCGCACTTCTCACATTCCTTAAGTTTCTCTGCAAAGTTCCCCTGAATAGCTCCTTTACATATGGTCCCCTCTAATACCCAACATGCTCTACCGCCAGATTCACCATCGTGAGCCCCCTCTAAAGAGATTTCAATAACGGTCGGACATAAACCTAATTCGGATACTTTTTCTCCACCAAATTGCCTTCCACATTTTTTGAACTCCCAGCAGTTGAGTTTTTTCATAAACAATCTTCCAAGATTAAATTATTTCCACTTGTACTCAATACAATTATATCATGAGAAAAAGAAGCATATTCCAAGGGGAACATCTCAGGCCCGACTTCACCTCCGAGGCAACACCAGAAGACTGACAGTAATTTTATGGATTACCGAAGGAAAGCAACGTCTGAATTAACCGGCTGGCGCGGCTTTATCGCGCCAGTCCGTGCTGAATGATGGGTTAGCCGTTGGCTAAGAATCCTTCATGAAACACAACAATTCCTCGTGGAATTATTTCGGTAAATGGCAAGGCAAGGAAAAACTCTTGTGGAATACCTTCATAAACTAAATCCGGGATGTTTCTGAACCCGAAACGTTTATAGTAGTTCGGATCACCCACAAGAGCACAACCCTTGCCGTCCAACTCTTTCAGCATAGACAAACCTTTGTCGATAAGTGATTTCCCAATGCCTTGCTTTTGATACTCCGGCAGCACAGAAACAGGACCGAGAGCGTACCAGCCTATCGAACCGTCAGAAATTGTTACAGGAGAGAAAGCAATATGTCCGACTACTCGCCCATCAATTTCCGCTACAAGCGAGATTGTCAATGCACCTGCAATACGCAATGAATTTATTATGAACTGCTCTGTGTGATTGCTGATTGCGAGAGTCCTGAAGGCAGCCATTGTGACTTCGGTTATTGCATCAATATCGGAAACTGTTTCATTTCTTATGATCATTTCTAATTCCTCTTCATTTATATCATTCGATCAGATGGCTAACAATGTTATTAACTAGTTTCTCGTTATCTTACAGAAAGACAACGATTTTGAGAAGAACTTTTTAATATTGGGGGTCCCGTTTCTTTTCAAAAAATAGACAATCTAACATTCCAAAAAGACAGACATTTCTACTTTGGCTTGACACCCTACCATGGTAGGATTGACAAGCTCATGATGAAACGGTATAGTTCAGTCTATTGAATGGGGAGCCAACTTAATGGAGGGTCTATCTTTGTCAAAATCAAAAGGCGTTCTAATATTCAACAAAAACGATCAGGAAAGAAATTTTCTACGGTTTCTGCTAAAAAACGAAGACCACCAAGTTTTTGATACTGCTAATTCTCTCGAAGCCATACGTATAGTTCAGGAGGAAAACATAGGATTAATGCTCGTCGGTTCTGGACTAAAAGGGATGAGTAGACAGGACTTCAAGAATCTGATAGAGAAACTCCGACCAGGAGTCAGCATTATCTTTATCTCTCCCCTTCCTGAAAAAGTCGAAGAGTTTTCGATCAACATTGAAGAATTTCTGAAACTCATTGAAGACTATCTAAAAAAAATGAACATAGTCGATACTGAACTCTCGGGAATGAAAACTATTTTCTCATTCCATCGTCGATCGCTTTTTGCAGATACTTACGGTAAACGATAAGTTCTTCTTCAACAATAATCATCTCGTTTCGGAACTTTCGAGAGAGATAGCTGTTAGGATGGGACTCGAAGAGTCTCTTGTTGAGGCCATCCAGATGGCCGCCCTCTTGAGAGATTTAGGGAAACTAATGATTCATCAACAATTACTGGAAGAGAACAGAAGGTTAACCCAAACGGAATTAATACCGCTAAGGGCTCATCCTACCTATTCCGTTCAGATATTGAGACAAGTAAATTTTCCATGGAATGTCGACTCCATAATCAGCCAGCATCACGAATATTATGATGGAAGCGGATATCCGTCGGGTCTCAAAGGACGGGAAATTTCAATTGGAGCGCGTATAATAAGTGTCGCGGATGCCTATTATGCAATGACGACTGACAGACCATATAGAAAAGCAATGGGGAAAGAGCAGGCTCTTCTGGAAATCAGACAAAAAGCCGGCAGTCAGTTTGATCCGGAAGTCTCGGAAATATTTCTCTCACTAGTACGAGAAGAGTCATTCCAGGCGCTGCAGAAAAAAGTCGTCCTGATCTTTGAACGTGAGGCAAATATCGCCACAATGCTGAAGTTAAGTGTTACGTCTCAAGAGATGGAAATAGTGCACGTAACAAACAGCGTTGACGCTTTTAGCTATATAAGACGGATGAAACCACAACTTTTCATAACTGATGTCGAAGCTCTTGGCCCTGAAGCATTGATGAAGTTTTATCAAGCTGTTCAGCAAATATATTCGAATGTGGATTTCCTTGTGATCGCACCCAACGAAGAATACATCACGAATATGACCATTGATGTCGATTATATCTTCAGGCCGGTGACAGTCGTAAATATTACAGAAAAAATTAGAAGTATACTGTTCGGTTATTCTCCTCATATCACTCGCAAGAAAAATGAGGGTCTTTCGGGAAATATTGAGGACTTCGATCTCTCGGACATAATCCAGATTCTTAGCTTGGGACTAAAGACGGCAAAGGTGGAAATAATCGGAAATCACGGAAAAGGCACCCTATGTCTTTCGCACGGGAAAATAGTTCATGCCTCTGTAGGGAATCTGACAGGCCGTGAGGCCTTTTTTGAGCTTATGGGCTGGGATGAAGGAAACTTTACTATTATGTACGGACAGCAAACGACTGAAGTCACTGTGACATCCGATACTGTGCATCTCCTTCTGGATGCTGCCCAGATCATAGATGAGAGAAAGGCCGTCAAAAATATCAGCTGAGAGAAAAGTTTCTGATCAATAAATTCCATTCTTTCTGCTGATAACTGCACGTAACCTTGATCGCCCACTGCTGCACCCACATGAAGTCTACCAGCAATGCCCCGGCCTTTATTGCCAGACTTTAATCTTCCACCCGTCTTTCTGTTTTACCATATCTTCCTTAACTGTAGTTTCGACAGCTCCCTTCCTGTTTAACTTTTCAGAAGGTGCAAAAGTAAGGCGCACTTCTGCCTGCGCAGTATCCTTATTTTGGGTCAGAGAAACGATCTTGTAGGCCTGCAAAACCGATGCCTCCTTCCGGTGTTTGATGAACTCTTCCTTGTTTACTTTCGCCTTATACTCATCGTAGTAGCAGGTATAGGTTGTCGCGTAATCCCGCTGAATTGCGGAAGAAAAGAATTTATCCAGAAGTTCTTTAGGTCCCCCTTTGTCCTTCTGGCTGCAGCCGCTTCCTGCAATAAGTACGGCCCCCATTAAAAGCATTACGACCCATATATATTTTCTCACAGTCTTATATCCTCCTTTTAGTATCAGGACCTTGCCTTTACTATAATTGATATCACAGTTGATCGGAAAAAGATATGACAGGAGGGCAAAAGCCCTCCTGTCATAGAAGTGGTACTAATCGCCGTGGGACGAAGTGCCGACGGTAGTTACAGTTGTACCCGTACTTGTACTTGTACTCGTACTTGGAATACCTCTGTGCATCGAGCCCTGTGTCTGGCTGTTGTGGCAAACCCTGCAGTTCCAGATCCAGTATTTGTCTCCCTGGAACTTCATTGTGATGGTCGTGTCCGCCGGGTTGGAAGTTGTGTATTCAGCATGCGTGCCGTTGTGGCATGCCTCGCAATAGATCTTGCCGCCCATGTCCTCCGGGGCATTAAGCAATACAGAATCACGATAGAGCGTATTGGTATTTTCCGCATGACCTGCGTCATGGCAGTCGCCGCACTGTGGCATATCCACCCATGGCTGACGTCCTGCGAGTAGATCACTCGTCATGCCGTACATATCTCCGTGGCAGTCGTAACAGCTCTTGCCTGCCCTTGCCATGATTCCTCTGAGACATTCCGTCTTCGGTCCGGGATGGCAGTTATAGCACCCTGGGGTCGTGGCCGAAGCCTCAGGAGTGGTGTCCATTTTGTCCTTGTGGAAGTTATGCATGGCCAGTGAGAGGCTCTCGATACCAGGTTTGCCCGGCGCACCTAAGACATTGTCAGCGTGGCATTCGGCACAGGCATGGACCTTACCGCTGCCCTGGTCTGCTGCGAGATTCGTTCCGTTGTAGGCATCATGCGCCTGCAGAATGCTCAGCTGCACGGACTGCTGGTTTCCTGTGCCGTCACCGTGGCAGTTGCTGCACATCATCTCTGTAGATACAGGCGCTACAACGTTGGCGGTCTGAAGGACCTGACCGGAGCCGTCTTTTACTGTAATAACTGCTGTGCCATAGGGGTCCCACGTTCCGTCGTCGTCATAAGGAGTAATCGGGATTCCGACAGCCTGCCAGCTCAGGCCCTTTGCATCGAGCTTCATGTTGCCGGCAAGGGGTGTTCCGCTAATACCGACATTGGTCGGTACGTTAAAGCCGTACTGTGGGGCATAGGTCCAGAAGTTGGTGTGAAGGGTCGAATTCGTCTTCTTGGGGAAGGAATAGCTGACAGTCACACCGCTTGTGATAAGCTGCGCGCCTTCGCCGCCGCGTCTGAATATCTGCGCATGCAGCGTGTTATAAGGAGGCAGCACCATGAAATAGGAATAGTCGTTCTGGTCGCAGTGCATGCCCAGGTCATTCCACGCAAGGATCACATAGCTCATGTTTGCAGCAGGAATAGTCTGATTTCCGTAGGACTTCGTCAACGCCCAGTTAATCGTCGTAGTTTTGCCCGAGACAACCGGGGCAATCTGATAGGTCGTAAGATAACCCGATTTTGTGACATGAAGCGTATAGTTCGCCTGCGGCTTCCTGCACGGTGTATGCGCCTGAACTATTTGTCGTAGCGCTGTGCGTGCCATCTGTCACAATGACCCCTGAGATAGCAGCGCCGGTGACTATGTCTCTTACCACGCCTGAAATTGCTGTGGTTGAGGTCGTGCCGCCTCCTCCGACAGGCTGACTTTTACGGTTGCGCTTTTGCCTGCTGATACGTTTCCTGCTGCATCCTTGGCATAGGCATAGAGTGTATAGGTCCCTGCTGTTGCTTACGGAATAACTGGTGGGGGCCGATGACTTCCAACCGGTCGCGGTTGCAGTGGGTTTGTTCGAAGACTGGGTCACCATATACCCAGTAACCCCTACGTTGTCTGTTACTACGAAAGCTGATATCGGCACTGTGAGGGCTGTGTAGGAGGAAGGAACAGTGAATGTCGTCACGGTTGGAGCAATAGTGTCTTTGCCTCCGCCTGAGATCGTTACAGTTACAGATGCGCTTTTGCCTGCTGAGACGTTTCCAGCTGCATCTTTTGCATACGCGTAGAGAGTATATGTCCCGGCCGCGCTAACGGTATAACTCGAAGGGACTGTTGAACTCCATCCGGACGCCGTGGCAGAGGGTTTTGTTGAAGACTGGGTCACGATGTAACCTGTGACACTGACGTTATCCGTTGCCGTAATTGTTGTTATCGGAATCGCGAGAGTGGCTGATGTCGTTGGTACCGTGAAGACCGTCACTGTTGGAGCAGTGGTGTCGGCAGATGCCGGAGCTCGGATGGCTCGTAGCGTCGCCGGGGAAGGTCCTTGCGTTGATTTCGGTAATATTGGAATAACCGTCGCCGTCTGAGTCCAGCGGTTCAATGGTTGTGTATGCCCCGGATGGGTTTGAGGAATGAGTCGACACGCCCGCAAAAGAGGTGCCGTAAGGATTTCGGCTGCCGCCTCCAGCCGGGTTGATATGACAAATCCCGCAGGTATTCAGGACAGTACCCGACGTCCCGTACTTGCTGTTAAAAGCGGTCAGGTATGACGAGTATGCAAATGCACCGCTGACGGTCATCAGACAAAACATTGTCACTAAGCTGATTATGATACCTTTTCTTTGCATTATATCTCCTTTTAATTGTGGTTCGTTCTGCTAAATTATCTTTAGGGACTTGCTGATCTCGCCAATGGAAACGGGCTGAAATCCCTGTCATCGACTCCTTAGGTCAAGTCTGTCCAAGAAGTCGGTTGCAGGCGGAGATTAAACGGAGGAGAGCGTCCCTTAATTGTCAGGACAGGCATGAAGTAATGAAAGAGCAGGCTTTCTGACGGCGAACATTCTGTTTCGGTCTGCGGAACTGCGACTGAACTGAAATCTTCTGTTATTGAAGTCAGGTCAATAACGCGTTCGGAAAATGATTGCTCCTGAGATGTCCTGAATCCACTGTCAGGCTCAGAATCGCCGAGCATGGCAAAGTCAATTATGACGGAAGACAGAATGAGATCAACAAACAGAATTAATATGTATCTGGTATTTCTTTTCATACAGCATCAGGGCGGGATATCCCCTTGGAGATCCCGGCATGGTTTTGGTTGTCCGCCCAGGACAGGGGATGTGATATTCATAGAAATGGTTGCGTATAAACTGCTGCATGGACATTACAGTATCAGCCAAACATTAATTCTAAATTAAATATATATGAAACTTTGTTAATAATCCTCTAACCTGTTTACGCTAACAGAGGTTTTTCCCATGCCTTCGCCACCATTTTTTGCGGGTCTGAGGGTGTAGAAATAACCTTACTGAGCGGAAATTGCGAAAATGCCTGATATCAGTTACAATTCAATATCTGATTTAGTCAAATGTAACAGAGGTATAAAAATCGATATGGAAGAAATTGCTCCTGATAAACGTATTAATATAAAAGGGCTTGTCTGCCCTTATACATTTGTAAAGGCAAAACTGGCGATAGAGTCCATGGAGGTGGGGCAGATACTTGAGATCCTCCTGGATTATGAAGAGGCCTCAAGGAGTATTCCCAAGTCCATGGAGGACCATGGGCAGAAGGTCTTAAAGGTCGCAAAGATCAATGAAACAGACTGGATTTTGCAGATTAAAAAGGAAAAAGATTAATGGAATTTACTGAAGACCAGCTATTACGCTACAGCAGGCATATCATTCTGCCTGAAGTCGGCGGTAAGGGGCAGGCAAAAATAGCCACTGCAAAGGTAGCTATTGTCGGCGCTGGAGGTCTTGGCTGCCCTGTGGGCTATTATCTTACTGCAGCCGGTGTGGGGACTATCGCGCTGATAGACAATGATACAGTTGAGATGAGCAACTTGCAGAGACAGATTGCCCACAGCATGAATACCATCGGGATGCCGAAGGTGGAGTCTGCCCAAAAGACGTTTAAGGCATTGAATCCTGATGTCAATATTGTCCCACTAAAGTTAAGGATTTCCAAAGATAATATTATGGATCTCTTCAGGGACTACGACATTGTTGTTGATGGCAGTGATAATTTTCCGACAAGATACCTTGTCAATGATGCCTGTGTCATGCTTGGTAAGCCACTTGTAAGCGGTGCGATTCTCAGGTTTGAAGGCCAGGTCACTACAATAGTCCCTGGTGAGGGCCCCTGCTACAGATGTCTTTTCGAGGAACCGCCTCCTCCCGGACTCGTGCCTTCCTGTCAGGAGGCCGGGGTGCTTGGTGTTCTTCCCGGAGTTATAGGCGGGTTGCAGGCGACCGAGGTATTGAAGCTGATTTTAGGGAAGGGCGATGTGCTGAAGGGAGAGCTCCTGATTTATAACGCGCTGAAGACAACCTTCAGAAAGGTAAAAGTTCCAAAAAACCCTAAATGTCCTGTTTGCGGTGAAAATCCGAGCATTACTGAATTGATTGATTATAATGAAGGCTATTGCACAACCCAGTAGTCAGAATTTTCTTGACTACTCGGGTAGATAGTCTGTGGTGTTTAGGTGGATAGGGGGAATAACTATGCGAGATCACACAAGGCTCAGAGCATTTGAACTGGACGATGAAGTCGCGATTCTCACCTAGCGTGAACGAAGGAATTTCCCCAAAGACGAAATGTACGGTTTGACATCGCAAATGAGAAGAGCGGTCCTAAAAGACTACGGTCTAAACAACCTGAGTCGTTTTCATTGAAAGTTGACTACCCGATTAATTCTATCCAGAGACTTGTTAGACCAGGTTATTTCACACTGTAAATCCGTATATCCGAATGAGGCATGCGGATTGCTTGCCGGGGACGGGAATATCGCTGAAAATATTTATAGAATGACTAACATTGAAAAATCCAGTGTAAGTTATATGATGGACCCCGGGGAACAGTTCAGGGCGATGAAGGAGATGCGAAAAAGCGGTCATGAAATGGTCGCTATATATCATTCACATCCGCACTCCCGCCCCTATCCTTCTCCAAAGGACGTATCTCTTGCTTTTTACCAGGAGACTTTTTATCTCATAGTGGGCCTTACAGACAGGGACAACCCTGAAGTTATGGCATTCAGGATTTTTGAGGGAGACGTAAGAGAAGTTCAGATTGGGTCCTCTGTTGACGCTCCGGTTGAGGATGAACTAAAATAAATAAAGGTAGTTAGTATTACTGGATAAGGATTTTAAGGAGGACATATGAACATATTTAAGACAGCAATGCTAATGGTAATGCTGACTTTGCTTCTTGTTTTTGGCGGTGCTGCCTTAGGTGGCAGGCAGGGGATGACCATGGCCCTGATGTTCGCCTTTTTTATGAATTTCATCACCTATTTTTTCAGTGACAAGATCGTATTGAAGATGTACAAAGCGCGTCAGGTCAGCGAAGCTGAAGCACCTGTACTGCACAGGATTGTCAGAAGACTGTCTCAGAAGGCCGGCATGCCGATGCCGAAGGTTTATGTTATCCCCGATATGTCTCCTAATGCCTTTGCTACCGGGAGAAACCCCAATCATGCTGCTGTTGCGGCCACTGAAGGTATTATGCAGCTTCTTACCGAAGAAGAGCTCTCTGGTGTCATGGCGCATGAGCTTGCTCATGTAAGTCACAGGGACATCCTGATAGGCACTGTAGCAGCAACAATTGCCGGTGCAATCAGTTACCTGGCTCAAATGGCCCAATGGGCGATGATATTCGGCGGCAGGCGTGATGATGACAGAGGCGGCAGCCCCATAGTCGCTATTGTTATGATGATCGTTGCGCCGATAGCAGCTATGCTTATTCAAATGGCTATTTCAAGGTCAAGGGAGTATGCGGCTGATGAAGGCGGGGCCAGGCTTCATGGCAATCCTATGGCTTTGGCAAATGCCTTGCGCAAGCTGGAGAAGGGTTCTCAGATGATACCGATGCATGCAACCCCTGCCACATCTCATATGATGATAGTCAATCCCTTAACCAGAGGGGCCATGATGAAATTGTTCAGCACGCATCCCCCGGTTGAAGAGAGAATTGCAAGGCTTGAAGCACTGAGGCTGTAATTAGAGTCTGTGTATAAATTAAAGGATTGTCATCCTCGGGCTTGACCCGGGGATGCAGAACGTTTTAAAAAACTGGATTCCCGCCCAATCTCGAATGCTTTTGTGAGCATTTTCCGGAATATTTCGGCCATCTGTGTCGGGTTCGGCCACTGATGGGAGGCTGTGTGAGATCTTGACAGACGCAACTATTGAACAGTTTGTCCCGAATTACGCACCCATGGTCCGTGGTGCGTTAAGGTCATTTTTATTTTGCTCTCAGAGTGCCACAATATGGCGACCTGTTTGTTACTTTTTATAATAAAAGGAGAGCCAATCATATTTCACAGGATAATTGTCAGGAGATGTTCTTTTATTTTATAGTATCGGACATGACAACATCATCCCGTTCATCTCTCACACGTTTTGCATGGCTTTCGATCTCTGCAGCTCTTGTCACTATGTCCCTGAAAACAGCTGCATATCTGCTGACGGGTTCTGTAGGGCTGCTTTCTGATGCGATGGAGTCCCTGGTAAATCTGGCAGGAGCTCTTATGGCACTGGCAATGCTCACTGTTGCTGCACGGCCTGCTGATGAAGACCATGCCTACGGACACAGCAAAGCCGAGTACTTCTCCAGCGGAGTTGAAGGCACCTTGATCCTGATAGCTGCCATCAGCATTGCTGTAACAGCAGTACCGCGTCTTATTTCCCCTAAGCCGCTTGAACAAATAGGACTTGGGCTTTCTGTTTCTGTTGCAGCCTCACTGGTAAACCTGTTTGTGGCTCTTGTTCTTTTAAAAGCTGCGAAAAAACATAACTCGATTACACTTAAGGCCAATGCACAGCACCTTCTGACCGATGTATGGACATCAATAGGTGTCCTGGTCGGAGTTGGAGCTGTGGCGCTTACAGGATGGGAGCGGTTAGACCCGATCGTCGCATTTCTTGTAGCAGGGAATATTGTCTGGTCAGGGACACGGATTGTGCGTGAATCTGTATTGGGACTGATGGATACAGCACTGCCTGCTGAAGATATAAACACGATACAAAAAATATTAGACCTACATTGTCAAAAGGATATTCAGTGCCATGCACTTCGCACGCGTCAGGCTGGTTCCCGCCGCTTTGTATCACTCCATGTCCTTGTCCCTGGCGATTGGACCGTTGACCGCGGACATAAACTCCTGGAACATATGGAGGATGATATCCGGGCTGCATTGAAAAACACCACAGTAATGACCCATCTTGAGCCATTATCTGACCCTGCTTCATGGGACGATATACCTCTGGACCGTGAAGAAAAAACAAGCAGCACGGACTCCGCCGGATAGATTACACCTCCTACTGCTCACTGGAAGGCTGACGACTATTCTAAAGATTATTAATAGAAATCAAAAATATAAGCGCTAAGTTCACCCACACGAACAAATCACTTGTTGCGCCGAGACGTCATTCATTTGCCAGTAGGTTATATTACAAATTGTATATCAAATACCAAAAAAATTAATAAGGGAAGCCAAATCCTTTTTCTTAATACAAGAATCCTCCGTTTTCTACCAATCTGAACATGAAACAAGGCTGGCAGAACCATAAAAACCAGTAGTAATACCATTAACGCTGCTGTCTGCTGCCTGAGTATAATATGTTCCACTCAGAGTTGTTGGATCCAAGCTTAAGACTTATCATGCAAAAACCGACCACAAGGGAAAGAAGCAATTTTTTTGATGCTCTCATAGATAATCCTCCTATTTTCATTATAAGTAACCCGTTAAAGAAAAATAGTGATTATTAGATGACGACAAGCCCCCCTCCTCTGTGGTGTCCCCTTCTCCACAAGTTGGCAGTTTTTTTATACTCTTAGGGCTAGATCAATGTCAAGAAAAAAATTATTTTATGCCAGTTGTAATACTCATATCATCGACAATCGAATGTTTTGCGGGGTACAAGGTGTTACTAGCGACTGATGGCAAACGAAGAAAGCCCTACAGATTTTTCAGATCCTTGAATTTCTCACATATCAGCCGTGATATAATTGTGTCGAGCAAGTGGAAGTCTTGCTTGAGAAATGCAGACGGGTTAAAAACTTTTCAGTTTTTAGTAAAGATTTGCATGCCCGCTGGTTAATTCTATCTTTATTCGAATAAATAGAAGCATTGGGAGATGTAATGTACAGAGCAGATCAGGAAGTTTACCGTGTTCTCACCGAGAAGATTTTTCCAACACAAGCAACGGTCCTTGCCGTGAATGCATTCATTGCAAAGCAGGGGGAATAATTGAGTTCAGAAAACTCCCGGGAAACATTGCAACAAGCTGAGGCAAATAATGCGGGGCTGCCCCCGTCCAAAGGGTGGCATAAAATTTATTCCGCCTTACGCAATCCTAATTACCGCTATTTTTATTTGGGGCAAACAGTTTCACTGATCGGCACCTGGACCCGCACTGCCGCATTAGGATGGGTTGCATTTCAGTTCACCCATTCGGAATTTTTGCTGGGCATTGTTTTCGTGCTCGGCTCCCTTCCCATTTTCCTCTTCGCCGTTTATGCCGGTTCTCTGGCCGACCGTATTCCCAAAATCCGGATTTTTACCTTGACTAGTTGGTTTTCACTATTGTCCTCATTGGCTTTGGCCGTCATGTTGTTCCGTGGTCCCGTTCACATTGCCTATCTAATGTTTTTTTCCGCACTTTGGGGGTTATTCGTTGCATTTGAGCTTCCCTCCCGGCAGACCCTCATGGTGGAGCTGGTGGGCAAAAGAGATTTAGTGAACGCTATAGCACTCAACAGCGCCATGGTGAATTCCACCCGGGTCATCGGCCCCGCTATTGGAGGTCTTTTACTGGCTTTTTTCGGGGCTGCCTGGTGCTTTTTATTGGATGCCATGAGTTATTTGGCGGTTCTTTACGCAATTCACAAGATCCAGCTTCCTGCATCGCACTACGCGCCTAAAAAGGTGAAAGCCGACTGGAAATATACCCTGGAAGGGTTCAAGTATTTGAAAACAAATTCCACCATGGCCCAGTCAATGGCCCTGCTCTTCATCATGGGACTGGGAGGCTGGGCCTACCAATCCCAGCTACCTGCCTTCGTGGTAACACAATTAGGAATGGATGCCCAGGGCTATGGCTGGCTTTTGGCCATCAATGGCCTCGGCGCCTGTAC
This sequence comes from uncultured Nitrospira sp., assembly GCA_963801505.1. Lineage (GTDB taxonomy): Bacteria > Nitrospirota > Thermodesulfovibrionia > Thermodesulfovibrionales > UBA6898 > JAOUFP01. Next base: position 84,407 of record CAWDEY010000020.1, on the reverse strand, counting down.
CGCCGCGTTAGTCGTTGCCGCACAGGGGTCCCGTATCGTCCGCGTTAAAACGCTTTATATTGGCACGGGCATTTATGGAGCTTTCATCATTCTTTTCGGGTTTATGCATCACCCGGTTGGCGCGGCCTTCCTTCTTTTCTTCGCCGGATTCGGCATCATCTTATTTTTTTCCATTGGAAATAGCATCATCCAAACCCAATCCCCTGATCATCTGCGGGGAAGGCTGATGGGCATTTGGGCACTGGTCTTCGGCGGGAGCATGCCCATCGGAAGCTTTTGGATGGGCGTCATCGCCCAAAGGACTGGTTCGGGCCCCGCCTTGCAGGCAGGCGGCCTTTTCTGCGTCCTTGGGGCTTCCACAGTTTATTTTCTAAGCCGCAAAAATATTGGTTCTCGTATAAAAAGAAAAAACATTTGAAAACGCAGCGTGAATTGTTGCAAATGGTTTTTGCGATAATTTCGACATGAATTCTGCAAATAACTGCCCGATAGACATTGGGGTTCGATCTGTAACTTATGACCTATCGGAATAGTGCCAGTGCGATGTTGCCAGGGGAATCGCGTAGACGATTAACCCCTTGAAACAAACATCTTCTGGATATAAAACAATGGTGTGGAGTAGAAAGGGAATAAGAGACTTTTTTCTTGACACTGATTCAATCCACAGAGTGTATAATATCTGCCACGCCGCCCTTTACCTTCTACCCTGACTCGACGATAGGGCGGCGGGATTGACCGGAACAGGCTCGGCCGGCTGGGTTGTAATAGATGGCCGCAGGCAACGGAATAAACATTCCGGACAGGAGTGAGGGCAATGCTGTTACTATTTTGAGGCCGTTAATAACTTCAAGACTGTTTTCCTTAAGCCTTTCCATTTCCTGACTTTCTAAAGATATTGTTTCTATAAATCTCACCATATTATTGTGGTACAATTATGACAATGTCGTAAAAAAACCTTTTCAAGATTGTCATTCGCTTAAGGCGCCTACTATTGGCCCGAAGTCTTTAATCGGGGAATCCATTTTAAGGAGTTGCGCGCCTCTGGATTCCCGCCTTCGCGGGAATGACGACTTTTTACGAGTTTATCAATTATGAAAGGTATTTCAAAATGGAAATAAACCAACATACAGCTGAAATGATTAACGAACTGTCAGGGCTGTGCGGCATTCTCCCTGAATTCTGGGATATTTTCGGAAAACTTCACATCGCTTCCCTTGAGACGAAAAAGGCCATGCTCAAGGCGATGAGGATAGATATTGAATCTGATGATGTCATAGCAAGAGAAATCAACGACCGGAAATCCAGGCCGTGGACAAGTTTTACTGAACCGGTTTTTGTCGCATCCGTCAATGCCCAGCCCTTGAAAATTCCTGTTTATATTCCTGTTGCAGCGGGAGAAGAGAACAATCTGGAGATTAGCTGTGTTATAGAGGATGAAAATGGCCTGAGTAACAGTTTTCGGGTTTTTGGCAATGACATTAATATTGCAGACGAAAGAACAATAGACAACAACAGATATATAAAAATACTAATTTCAGATGAAGCACATAGAAATGCCGGCTATTATACAGCTGACATAGAATGCAGGCTTCCGGATATCCTGCAGAATAGACCCGGAACAATACGAAAAAAGACAAGACTTATATTAACTCCTGATGTCTGTTATCTTCCGCCTGATTCAGATACTTCAAAGACATGGGGTTTGTCCGTCAACCTCTATTCTCTGCAATCAAAACGTTCCTGGGGAATAGGGGATTTCAAAGATCTGGAGAAAATTGTAAATATGATGGCTGGTTTAAAGGCTGATTTTATCGGCCTGAACCCTTTGCATGCAATCCCCAATACGCATCCTCATGGCGTCAGTCCTTACTCCCCGATAAGCAGACTGTATAAGAATTATATTTATCTGGACATAGAAGCAATCCCTGAGGTAATAGAGTCTGATGAAATCCGGGAATTCATCAAACGGGAATCTTTCAGAAAAAAAATACGTAAACTGAGAAAGACCGACCGTATAAATTATGAAAAGGCCGGACAAATCAAAGAACAGATACTAAGACGTGCCTTTGAAATTTTTCATGAAAGACACTATAAAAGGAACACGGAACGGGACAGGGAATTCAGCCAATACCTCTCTGTTGAAGGGAAGTGCGTAGGGCCTTTCGCGACCTTTCTTGCAATCCAGGACATATTTATAAAGGAAAAAAATGTGTATTCATGGCAGGAATGGCCTGCTGAATATCATGATCCAAAAGGCGGCGCTGCTATTGCCTTCAGAAAAGACCATGAAAAAGAAGTGCTGTATTACATATATATTCAATGGCTTATTAATGATCAGCTTCTGAAAATATCGGGTCTTTGCAAAGAGACAGGGATGAAGATTGGCCTGTATCATGATCTGGCTGTAGGTGCTGTTGCCGGGGGTAGTGATGCCTGGAATTACCAGGAGATAATCGGAGATGCTGATGTAGGCGCACCGCCTGATGATTTTAACCCTTGCGGACAAAACTGGGGATTTCCTCCTATGGTCCCTGACTTTCTCAGGGAATCAGGCTATGAATTATTTATTGAAACGATCAGAAAAAATATGAAGCATGCCGGAGCATTGAGAATTGACCATGCCCTTGGCTTGTACAGACTTTTTTGGATACCGGCCGGTATGTCTCCTGAAAATGGAGCATACCTGCTGCAGCCTGCCGTTGACCTTCTCAGGATCATAGCGCTCGAAAGTCAAAGGAACAAAACGATTGTCATAGCCGAAGATCTTGGCACAATAGACGATGCCTTCAGGGAGATGCTGCAGGCTTTTCAGATGCTTTCCTACAGGCTTTTTTATTTTGAGAGAAACTACCCTGATCCATCATTTAAGGCCCCTGAACAATATCCTGTCATGGCCCTTTGCGCCATTACAACACATGACCTTCCAACAATATATGGTTACTGGGCAGGCCGCGATATTGAGGTAAAAAAACAGCTGGGCATTTATAGAGATGAGGAGGCATGGAAAAGCGATGTTATCACGAGGGAGAGAGATAAAGGCCTCATCCTCTCTGTCTTGAAGGCAGAAGGGATTATTCCGGATGATTTTCCTGAATACCCCGGATTGATACCTGATATGACACATGAGCTCTGTATTGCCATATACTGCTATCTCGCGAAATCTCCCTGCAGGCTTCTCCTTGTAAGTCTGGACGATATAATCGGGACCCTGGACCAGCAGAACCTGCCGGGTACTGTTGATTCACATCCAAACTGGATTCAGAAAACGCCATATTCACTGGAAGATATATTGAAAGATCAAAGATTCTCCGGCCTTTCATGTCTGTTTGATGAAAAAATAACCGGGAAGTAATGCCTGATTGTCTGCTTATGTGTATAATATTAAAAAACAGTAACAATCTTTTTTATTGTCGCATTTTAAGAAATATATAAAAGCGGAGGTAGAATGCCACATCCAAAGATTCTCGCATTTGTGCTTGCAGGCGGAAAAGGGGAAAGGCTTTTTCCGCTGACATCATTCAGGTCAAAACCATCTGTGCCCTTTGGCGGTCAATACCGGATAGTCGACTTTGTTCTGAGCAATCTGGTCAATTCCCGCATCTATTCCATCTATCTTCTCGTCCAGTATAAATCCCAATCACTGATTGATCATGTAAGGAAAAACTGGGTGCTTTCTTCTGTAATCAAGGACCATTTTGTAACTGTAGTGCCGCCTCAGATGCGCATGGGACCTGAATGGTTTCAGGGGACTGCTGACGCTGTTTTTCAGAATATCGGTGTAATGCGCGAGCTGAATCCGGAACTGGTGATCATCTTCGGAGCTGATCATGTCTACAGGATGGATGTCAGGCAGATGATCGATTTCCATATTAAAAATAATGCTGTTGTGACTGTTGCGGCAAGACCTGTTCCTATTGAGCAGGCATCAGCCTTTGGCGTCATAATTACTGACAGCGAAAAGAGGATCATAGGCTTCCAGGAAAAACCGAAAAAGCCGATACCCATGACTGACAACCCAAAATATGCTTATGTATCGATGGGAAATTATATCTTTAATAAAGATGTGATGCTGGAATCTCTGGGAAAGGCCCAAAAGAAAAAACAGCACGATTTCGGAGCCCATGTGATTCCGAGCCTGGTCGAGTCCGGTCAGGTGTTCGCGTATGATTTTTCTACAAATGTCATACCCGGGACCAGTCCCTACGAGGAAGAGGGTTATTGGCGCGATGTAGGCACCATTTCAGCTTTTTATGACGCTCATATGGATATGCTGGGTGAATTCCCGAAGTTTGAACTCGATAACGGTTTATGGCCGATCCACCATTCAGGCTCTGAAGGTCCTGCAGCAAAAATACTGAAAGGTGACATAAGAAACAGTATTATAGGTGAGGGTACGGTAATACATAGGGCCAAGGTCCTCAATTCAGTTATCAGAAGCGGAGTGATTATAGAAAATGGTGTTACTGTAGAAAACTCCATAATCATGGACAGGGTCACCTTAAGAAAAGGTTGCAGCCTTAAAAACGTGATTGTGGACAAATTGAATGTAATCGACGAAGGCGAAAGAATTGGGTATGAACCTGATAAAGACCGTTTCAGGTGCCATATTGACACCTCGGGAATTGCAATAATCCCCAGGGGCGGTAAAATGAGAAGGCCAACTCGTGCATGAAGCTTCCCGGGAAGATTACATTATGAAAAGTATCTTAAGATAGTTTTTCTTGATAGTGTGGTTATTGTTTCTGATAAATATCCAATCCGGAGAATAATAAATAATAATGAGGTGGTCCATGGAAAACGTACTTAAAATAATTCAAAAGCTGGCTTTAAAGCATGACAAGATATCACCTGACCTCGTCAAGGCAAAGAACATAAAACTTGGCCTGAGAAATGAGGACGGTACAGGTGTTTTTGTGGGTATAACCAGCAAAGGGCAGGTGATTGGCTACAAGAAAGAACTACATGCAGACGGCACAGAGAAAAAGATAGACCTTGACGGCGAACTCTATTACAGCGGTTATAATGTTAAAGACCTGGTCAAATACCATCAGAAGGAGAACAGGTTCGGTTTTGAAGAGATAGCATACCTTCTGCTGACAAGCGAGCTTCCCAACAAGGAGCATCTCAATACCTTTACCAGCGAGCTTGCGCAAAGAAGACATATGCCGGAAGAAGCAAAAAAGATCATTCTCAACAGGCCCCCTCACGACGATCAGATGGGCTCTCTTCACACGATCGTGTCTGCCATGCATCTGTTTGACAGGAACCCCAACTCGACCGACATAAAAGATCTCTCACGGCAATGCATTGACCTTATCGCTAAATTCCCTACTATAGTTGCGTACAACTACCATTCATCAAGCGGTCACAGGAAAACCCTGGATGAACTACCGGAACCAAGAGATGAATACAGTCATGCGGAAAATTTCCTCTATATGCTGCATGGTAAGAAGCCTGACAAAATGGCTGCTCATCTTTTTGACATGATGCTCGTACTTCATGCCGAACATGGTGGCGGCAACAACTCGACTTTCACAGTAAGGGCCGTCTCCTCTTCAGGGGCCAATAGTTATATGGCGATCTGTTCAGGTGTTGCTTCCCTGTCAGGACACCTGCACGGCGGTGCTAACGAAGCGGTCGAGGGTATGATGGAAGACATAAAATCTCATGTTAAAGACTGGAATGATGACGATGAAGTTTCCACTTATCTGGAAAAAATACTGGACAAGAAGGTCGGTGACAAATCAGGCAAGATCTACGGTATAGGCCATGCCGTCTATACAAAGTCAGACCCGAGGGCGTTGGTACTAGAAAATAAGGCAGATGAGATCGCGAGGAAGTCAGGAATGGGAGAGGAATTTAATCTATACAGGAAAGTTGCCCTGCTTTCACCGGAGATTGTTCTGAGGAAAAAGCGGAAGGTGGCATCAGCGAACGTTGATTTTTATTCAGGGTTTGTTTATAGGTCTATGGGAATACCGAAAGAACTCTTTACCCCCATCTTTGCGATGTCGCGTGTGGCAGGCTGGTCAGCCCACAGGATCGAGGAGATTATTCAGGGCAAACTCATAAGGCCATCTTATGTTTCTTCGCTGCCCGGTCTGAGGAGCGACTATGTTCCCCTGGCATTGAGGTGATACTCCTATCTTAACGTTACTACAAAAACAGACGGTGACTGTCGTCAATACAGTCTAAATAGGGTCTGTACATAAACTCTGTTTTTGTGTATCGAAGGAGACGAATGAATAAGAAGAAATCATGCGTGCAAATCTGTCGCTGTCCATGGGTTGATCTAAGCAAGGCTGATTATGTCGAATACCACGATAGGGAATGGGGTGTCCCGGTTTATGACGACCGGATGCTGTTTGAATTTCTGACTTTGGAATCAGCCCAGGCCGGGTTGAGCTGGTACACGGTTTTAAAGAAGAGAGAGAATTACCGAATTGCATTTGACAATTTTGAACCGGAAAGGATTGCCAAATTTGATAAGTCAAAGATTGAAAGACTGTTGCTGAATCCGGGGATCATCAGAAATAGATTAAAAATTGAAGCTACGGTAAATAATGCGCATAAATTTCTTGAAGTCCAGGCAAAATACGGGAGTTTTTCAAAATACGTATGGGATTTTGTTGACGGTAAACCCAAGATCAATAAGCTCCGGAAATTATCAGACTATCCTGCAACGAGTAAGGAGTCGGACGCCTTAAGCAGGGACTTGAAGAAAAGAGGCTTTAAATTTTTGGGGTCCACAACATGTTACGCGCATATGCAGGCTACAGGCATGGTAAACGACCACTCTCTCGATTGTTTCAGGAGAAAAGATATAATTGAAAAATACACACTATTAAAGCAGGACCTTTTACCTGGCGCCAAATCCAGAGTTTGAAGATTTTTCATAGCGGACCTTTATCTAAAATATGAGACAGCCGGGTATGGAGATGGTTACATTGATGAAGAAAAAGGATTGCTGTTTTTGCAGACCTAAGGAATCGGCGTCGACTTCTCCTTTTTCAGACCCTCCATATACTTTCTTCACCTCAGCCGCCACTTTCCCGGCTCAGTGACGGCGGCAAAGCATTTCTTTGCCGCGCAAAGGTAGAGGGACTCCCTCAGGGGATAGCCGAGACGCCTGATAGCGGCCTCATCTTTCTTCAGCGAAAGCACCCTGACCACCTTCTGCGGGATATAGATTCTGTTCACCGCGGTAAGGAACCGTTCAGGTCCTCCCGGCGGTTATGATCACGATTTCGAGGGGCTCCAGGAGCTGCCATTCCAACGCTGTCCCGCAAAACCCGGCAGCAGGTCCGATCCTTTCGCAGTCATCTTTTGTCCGCGCGATCGCGCGGCCGGCCAGCTCTTTGAGTTTCGCGTCTTCCTGATACCCTGAAATCCTCAGCAGAAAAACAGCGGCCCTGAGATTCGAAACAGCGGTGTTGTATTCCATGAGCCCTCCCGGCTCAGAAGGCCCGACCGGCGTTGTTTCTATACTTGTCCTGAACGAGCCCTGTTGACTATCGAAGAACTTCCCGGCAAGGAGGCGGGCCACATCCTGGGCCGTGTCGATGTACCTCCTGTCCCCGGTCGCGTTGTAGAGATCGATGAGCGCACTGCCGAACAGGACATTGTCAGCGAGCAGTCCGGACAGATGTTTGTCCCCGTCACGATAATAACGATAGATCCCTTTTTTTTCAGAGTAGAGGTTGCCGGATCATGAACCCGGCCGCCTTCTCAGCCTGTTCGAGATACTCCTTCGATCCTGTTGCGCCAGAGGCTGCCACCAGGGTGGTGATCATCTGGGCATTCGGACCGGCATAAATGGTGGTGTCGACACGGGGCGGCGGGCCCACTCGCGTCTTTGCGGTGTAATAAACTTCGTCAGCATCCTGGCTCCCGTAGAAGACCCCTGTTTTCCGGTCGTAGAGATTATTCATGATATAGCCGATCGTCCCGTCGAGGACCTTCCTGTAGCTGTCTTTGCCGAGGGCCAGAGAGGCCGATGCATAGTTCCTCGCAAGCCCCGCGTTCAGACTCGAGCATTTTTTCGTAATGGGGCGACGACCAGTCGGGCCGTGTTGAGTATCTGAAAAACCCTCCGCTGATATTGTCGTGTATCCCGCCAGCCTCCATCCTGTCGAGCGTCAGGGTGATCATCTCTTTTATCTCTTCGTCCCTGTTCCTTGAAAATTCGGAGACAAGGAAATCGATCGCCTCAGGGTTCGGAAATTTCTGCGCCATCCCAAAGCCGCCGTGCTGGCTGTCGAAGGCCGACCTCAGGCTTGCTGACTGTCCTTTTCAGGTCTGCCGTCTCTGTTGTCGCTTTCTCCTGCTGTGCTCAGATTTATTCTCTCTCTTATTTCCGGTGCCGTGCCTGTCATTCCTGTATGCCGCGACAGCCTTCTTGAGCCAGGAGACCATGTCCTCCGGCGGGATATAGGTACCGCCCGATACGATATTTCCCTCAGCCGTAAGTACCAGGGTGCTCGGCCAGCCTCCCTGATTGTAAAGGCTGTCGATGTCGGGCCTCATGTCAGTGTCGACCCTTACGGGGATGAAGTTAGCATTGATGATAAGCGATGACGTCTGTGTCAGAGTATGTCGTCTCGTCCATGACATGACACCAGTGGCACCAGACCGCACTCAGGGCAAGGAGAACTGGCCTCTGAAGCCTCTTTGCATCAGAAAAGGAGGCACCGGCCCCATTGCTGCCAGTTTATGAGATCGGCCTTGTTGGGTCTGGGCGAGAACCTGAAATCAGATGCCAGTGCGGCCTGGTTGAAAAAGATAAGGACAGACAGAATAGCTGCTGCGAATTTACTCATATTTCATTTTACCGCCAAATGCCACGAAATGCACATTGCCATTAGGAGGTGTGATATCCCTGTAAGAAAGGCGGAGGTGGTATGGGGAGACAGTCCGAATCTTGATTCTTCCTGGTTTATATGATATGTAGTAATCAGGGTATGGCAATATGATGATGTCTATATTGTCTGAATTTAAAAACCAGATAAAAAAAAGGAGGAAGTCATAGAGGATAGATGCTGTCAAAAAGGGCGGGCTGAAGACACAGGGTGTAAATAAGGTTTCAGCATGCAAAACAGCTACTGATGCCTCTTTATTTAGGTGTCCATGTAGGTCAGTTTGTTAGAAACTTTGAAGAAGGTGAATAATCTGATAGGAGGTATTACATGCCTGTATTGAAATACTCAGATATGAAGATAAATGTGGATGATGAAGGATATCTCGAAAATCCGGATGACTGGAACGAAAAGGTGGCGTGTGCATTGGCAGAGCAGGAAGGTGTCGAAGAACTGACTAAAGACAGACTGGAAGTTATTAAATTTTTGAGGGACCATTACAAGAAATATAATTTTTTTCCGATTCTCGGTTCTATCTGTAAAAATGTTCATCAGCCCAAGGAATGTATAACCGAACAGTTTATGGAGCCTCTTACTGCATGGAAGGTGGCAGGTCTTCCAAAGCCAAATCCACAGGTAGTAGGGTATCTCAGGGGAGAAGGAGGTGTAGTTTAAGGAACTGCAAAACAACTTATCCCAGGCTCTCATCCTTGCCTTTGACAATCAAATATATCAATCTGCTTTCTTGACAGGGCTTGAAGGCCTGGTTTATAGTTTAAATATGATGACGACAATCCTTCAGAACAATCTTCGACTTACGAAAGATGCATGGCTTTGTGCCGTGGCTGAAGGGGGTTTTTGTTAGCGATTAACTGATAATAAGAAAAGACTTCTGAAGGCCGCGGACAACTCTCCGCGGCCTTTTTTATTTTCAGCCGGTCATGGTCTTGGCCTGATCGGGTAAAACAAGAGGAGGTTTATCATGAAACAGATGCCAGTGCACAAATACAGGCCATTCCCAGCCATGCAGCTGCCGGACCGGACCTGGCCCTCAAAGACTATCAGCAGGGCACCCCGTTGGTGCAGTGTTGACCTGCGGGACGGCAACCAGTCCCTGATCATGCCGATGACAGTGGAGGAAAAGCTGGAGATATTCAATCTCCTCGTCGACACGGGATTCAAAGAGATCGAGGTGGGGTTTCCTTCGGCTTCCCGGACAGAATATGATTTCATCAGGAGGCTGATTGAGGGAGATCTTATACCTGATTCAGTTACGATACAGGTACTTACGCAGGCCCGGGAGCACCTGATACAAAAAACCTTCAAGTCACTGAAGGGCGTCAGACGCGCTGTCGTGCATCTGTATAATTCAACCTCGGCGCTGCAGCGAAGAGTAGTCTTCAGGATGGACCGGACGGAGGTCATTGAACTTGCGGTGAGAGGGGCCTCGATCTGCCGGCAGGAGGCGGAAAGGATGGAGGGCAGTGATATACTGTTCGAATATACACCCGAGAGTTTTACCGGCACTGAGACCGATTTTGCGGTCGGGATCTGCGAGGCCGTGATGTCTGTATGGGAACCGACTGTTGAGCGGAAGGTTGTCCTGAACCTGCCCTCGACAGTAGAGATGGCCACGCCGAATGTCTATGCCGACCAGATAGAATGGTTCTGCCGGCATCTGAAAGACCGTGACCGTGTCGTCATCAGCGCTCACGCGCATAACGACCGGGGCACCGCTGTCGCGGCTACCGAACTTGCTCTTATGGCAGGGACCGAAAGGGTTGAAGGCACGCTCTTTGGTAATGGCGAGCGGACCGGGAATGTCGACATACTTACTCTTGCGATGAACCTGTTCTCTCAGGGCATTGACCCCGGGCTGGACCTGAGTGATATAGACAGGATCGCCGGTGTCTGCGAACGCTGTACGAGGCTCCCCATACATCCCCGCCACCCCTACGCCGGGGAGTTGGTCTATACAGCTTTTTCAGGCTCGCACCAGGACGCCATAAAAAAAGGTATGAAGGCATATGAAGAAAGCGGCGGGGTATGGGAGGTCCCCTATCTTCCGATCGATCCGGCAGACGTGGGCAGGACCTACGAATCAATGATTCGCATTAACAGCCAGTCAGGCAAAGGAGGCGCCGCCTATGTCATGGAGAGCGTATACGGGTTTGTCCTCCCGAGGGAGATGCATGCCGAATTCGGAGCGCTTATCCAGGCTATGGCTGAGAGGACCGGCTGTGAACTGCGTCCCCCTATGCTGCTGGAGGCCTTCGAGAGGGAATATATGTATCCGGACGGTCCGTTTCAATTCAGAAGTTGCGCTATGAATGAAACCCATTCAGGTGATGGTCTCTCACTGACACACGTCGTCGCCAAGGTGGAGGCTGACGGTTTTGTAACTACGCTTTCAGGCAGTGGCAATGGGCCGATCGATGCATTCAGTAAGGCGATTAAGGAGATCGTTTCAGATGATTTCAGGCTGCTTTCATACCATGAACATGCGCTTTCCGAAGGCTCTGATGCTGAGGCGGCAGCATATGTCAGAATAGAGGACAGCGAGGGAGGCCTTTTTTTCGGCGTTGGCGTAGACAATGGTATCGAGATCGCCTCGTTCAGGGCGATCGTCAGTGCGGTGAACAGAGCGGCAGCCAAAGGTATCAGTGCGCGGAAGGAAAAGAAATCTTACACTATGGAACCGGCCCAATAGGGTCTTTTTACCTCGTCATCCAGGAACGAGAGCGCACAGTGAAGAGCGCGTAGGGAAAAATCCAGAAAAGCGTAAAGGCCGAAAAATACGAGTAGAGGATTCCATAGATGAAATTCCAGGACCGTTCGGAGCGCAAATAATAAAGCGCATTGAGAAACGACATCAGTCCGATAGCAAACAGAAGCCTAAAGATCGTAGCCGGCTGATGAATGCACATGTTCACAAGCAGTCCGAGGACCGCGTAGCTAAGTGGAAAACGGAGGTTCCGTATGCTTATATCTACAAGAGTGATCATGCGGGAAATTGGAGGACGTTTCCATAAAATCCTGAAGAGCCTCAGTTCCTCTTTTATGTAACTTCTGTCCCACCGTAAGTACATCCGGGTCAATTTCACGTAAGTTTCCGGAGCGATCGTATGGACGACGGCCGTACGTTGATATATTGTGTCATAACCCCGGGAAAGTATGAAGTTTGTCATGGAGCGGTCCTCCCCGTAGGTGCAGGGCTTGCCCAGAAAGGTCTGCTTCATCCACTGATCGAGCACTTCTCGAACAACGGACATGCGGTACGCAGAAAGGGCACCCGGACAGCAGTAGACGGCCCCATAAGTAGACTGGGCAGCGCGCAGGAAATCGAAAGAAAGGACATACCTGACATGGAGCATCCTTGGAAGCACCCCTTTGTTTTTGTTATAGACGGCCACTTTTCCGGCCACGGCCCCGACCCTGGAATTGCGAAAGGGGCCGGCCATCGCGAGGAGGGCATTGTCCTCAATGATGCTGTCGGAATCAATGGTGACGGCTATTTCTCCTGCGGCGCGCAAAAAACCTTCTTCGAGGGCTGCGCGTTTGCCGCGGTTTTGCCGAAAGCGTACAGGATTTACAAGGCCAGGATAGCGTAGCGCAGACTTTACGATATACTTCCAGGTGTCGTCTTTGCTTCCGTCATCGACTACGATGATTTCGAGTTTTTCACGCGGATACCTCGCCATGGCCACGGAAGCGATAGTTTTTTCGACCATGGGCCCTTCATTATATGCAGGAATAATTACTGTTATGGCCGGCGCATCTTCTATTCCGGAGGGAACATACGGCCTGTACCAGAACCATAAAAATGTACGGAAAAGCAGGAGCGATGAACCCATCAGTCCCCAGATAATACTCGGACGGATGATGAACCTGGCCCATTGAGAGGTCTTGGCATAATAAAGCAGCGGTTCAAAATCGCTATGAAAAACCCCCTCGTAGACTATCAGGGAAAGCACAGCGATAATCAGGACCGGAATGAATCGTTCCCATAATAGTTGAAGCGGTCCTGAGATTGGGGTCTGACAGGTTTCGATCAGGCAGTCCGTTTTTTGGTCTGACACAAGAGACATTTAAGATATCCTTTCTTTCCGGGCAGAGGTCTTTTATGTTAAATAAGCACAAACGGATTTGTCAAACTGTTGAACTTCGGGCAATATAACAATATTTTCAATATTTTCTGTTGCTTTTGCATCGCTGCCGTGCTATAAAGTTCTTAATAAAAGGGGGTAAAATATATGAACCTGAAGGATATTAAGGCAATTGCCCAGAGAAATGGTGTTAAGACCGGTAAGATGAAGAAAGAGGAGATTATACGTGCCATACAAAGGGCTGAAGGTAACTTTGACTGTTTTGGGACAGCTGTTTCCAGTCACTGTGCACAGTCTGATTGTTTGTGGAGAGAAGACTGTCTGAAAATGTAGTCAGCCGTGAAATTCTCTCATCGCCTCTTCTATAACTTTATCAGCGCAATCCCTGTATTTTGAGGAAAAATGCATTAATTCCAATTTTTTTACTCCTGCTTCTTTAGCAATTGCTCCAGCCGCTTTAGCTGTGAGATGGGACCTCTCGATAGCTCTTTTTCGGTCTTTTTCTAGAAAATAGGCTTCGCAAAAGAAAATGTCGGAACCCTTTATCAAGTTTATTAATCCGGCAAAATTGTTTTGATTTAAGGCTATATCTGTTGCAAATGAAATTTTTTGTCCCCTTGTTATTCTTGCAATCTCAGATAGTTCGGCTACCTTGAAATCTTTATCGCGGATTCTTATTATCTGTTGTGTGTCTCCGGGCTGTTCCCTAATAATTTTCTTGAAATCATTCAGCCATGCACCCACCGTAAGCTTTTTTCTGATAAGGAGAGCTTTATCAATATTGATATGAAATTCTTCTTCAAGTGAATATGCAAGACACGGTATGCTGTGGTCCAATTTTGCTGCCCGTACAGTAAACATTTGGTCTTCAAGGAGGAGACCGTCTGATTTAGCTTTTGACACAGTCTGTTTTCTAAACCTGTTTTTTGCCGGGAAAACTGAATGTGTTAAATATCTGCCGTTATACGCAAATACATTTATTTTGCTCGGATAATCTTCTATCAGATTCCATGTGTAGCCTTTCAACTTTCCCTGAATGCAAGGCAGGATGCTGGGAGGGCCATAAATATTTAAGGGAACTTCCCTTCTTAGTATCCCCCTGAGGAGGGTGTCGAACCCTATGAAATGGTCCATGTGGGTATGGGTCACAAATACATCGGTAATTTTATATAGATCAGATGGTTTTAATGAATGTAAATTGCCAAGATCGAAAAGAACAGCCCTCTTTTCATGCAGGACCCTTGCGAAAAGACAAGGATCACCGAAATAATCATTTAACAGTTTGGTGTGAAAAACAGGTTTCATCTGTAATTATATCCCATTGTGATATAATATTCCAAAACAGTAACTACTCAGGTAAATGGCCTGAAGGTGGAAGGTTTTTAGGTGATCGCACAAACATTTCCGGTATTTGAGACGGCCTGTGAGGCTCCGGCAACTGATTGATATGCTTTAGCCTTCCGTCTTCAGCCTAAACACCCGAGCAGTTAAAAATCCACAGCAGTAACTGTCAGATTTTTATATAAAAAAAGGAAACCTGGAGCTGGTTGAATAAGCTGCTTGATTTCTTAATTTTTATTCGGAGGACATATGCCTGAATTACGGAAAGACCCTATCGTCGGCAGATGGGTCATTATATCGATAGAGAGAGGGAAAAGGCCGACTGATTTTATCTCCCCTTCGCAGCGAAAAAAAGGTGGGTTCTGCCCTTTCTGTCCGGGTAATGAATATACTACACCACCTGAGATCATGGCTTTCAGAACTGTCGATTCTCAGGCTAACGCCCCTGGCTGGACATTGAGAGTCATGCCGAATAAATTCCCTGCACTCCAGATATACGGCGAGCTTGGGAAAACCGGTGAAGGCATATTCGATAAAATGAACGGTATCGGTGCCCATGAAGTCATTGTTGAGACACCAGAACATAATTTGTCTCTTTCTACCATGTCGCAAAAAGCTGTTGAAGACGTTTTGTGGGCATGTTTTCTGAGGCTGGGAGATCTCAAGAAGGACCAGCGTTTCAAATACGCTCTGATATTCAAAAATGAGGGCGAGGCAGCAGGTGCCTCTCTTGAACACACGCATACCCAGCTTATAGCGCTGCCGATTGTTCCGAAGATTGTGAAGGAAGAGCTGGATGCTGCACGCCAGCACTACGAGATCAAGGAAAGATGCATTTTTTGTGATGTGATCACTCAGGAGCTTTCTGACGGGAAACGGGTGATATATGAGAATGCAAAATATGTAGCACTTGCACCTTTTGCACCCCGGTCGCCGTTTGAGACGTGGATACTTCCCAAGAAACACAATTCCATGTTCAGCCCTCCTGATAGAAATTATTCAGAGCTGGCCGAGATACTTCAAAGAATACTAAGACAGATGGACAGGATACTTGATACCCCTCCGTATAATTTTGTTATTCATACCTCTCCTTTCTATGACGAAATTAATGACTACTATCACTGGCATATTGAAATAGTCCCTAAGCTGACGAAGATCGCGGGCTTTGAGTGGGGGTCCGGATTTTATATTAATCCGACCCCTCCTGAAGAGTCTGCCAAGTTTATGCGTGAGGCGAAGCTTTCTTGAAAATTCTTATTGCAAGTTCTGAGGCGGTCCCCTATATCAAGACCGGCGGACTTGCGGACGTTGCAGGGGCCCTTTTGAAGGAATTACGCAAAAAGAATGAAACAGCTTTTTTAGTGCTTCCCTTGTATGCAGTGATAAAGAGCAAGCATAAACTTCATGATACAGGTAAATCCATACTGGTCAGGATGGGAAAACGTGCGTATAAGGGGATGATATTTGCTTCATCAAAAGATGAAAATCCAGAGGCCTATTTTATTGAATGCGATGAACTATACGACAGGCCTGAACTCTACGGGACATCTGAGGGTGACTATGCTGATAATGCAATCAGGTTCATATTTTTTTCAAAGGCTGTTTTGGAAGTATGTCTTGCAATGCGGGTCAAGCCTGATGTTATTCACTGTAATGACTGGCAGACGGCCTTGGTCCCCCTCTATCTTAAAACTCTCTATAAAAGCAGCGGATATTTTGCTAAAACAGTGTCACTCTTTACAGTTCACAATCTCGGCTATCAGGGCGTTTTCGATGCACCAACACTGAGTTACACCGGCCTGGGCAGGGAATATTTTGTTCCCGAAAGACTTGAGTTTTACGGAAAACTCAATTTGATGAAGGCTGGGCTCCTTTACGCTGATATTATAAATACTGTGAGTAATACCTATGCTCGTGAGATACAGCAGGCTGAGTACGGCTTTGGCCTTGATGGGGTCATTAGAAAAAGGGCCAGTGAACTTTATGGAATTATTAATGGCATAGACTATGAGGAATTTGATCCGGCAAGGGACACATTTCTCCCTTGTAAATACGGTGATGATGATCCGAAAGGGAAGGCGCGATGCAGGAAAGCATTATTTCAAGAGGCCGCATTCGATAGAGAAACACTGCCGATCGCGGCGATTGTCAGCAGGCTTTCGTCACAAAAGGGGATTGACCTTGTGTTGGACTCTCTTGAGGCACTGATTGCCATGGGGCTGAATCTCATTGTGCTTGGAAAAGGTGAAGATGGATATGAGAGGCTTTTAAAAAAAGCCTCTGAAGCTCTAAAAGGCAGAATTTATGTTCGTATAGGGTTTGAAGAGTCTCTTGCGCGCCGGATATACGCCGGATCTGATTTTTTTCTGATGCCTTCGCAGTATGAACCGTGCGGACTTGGACAGCTTATAGCCATGAAATATGGGACTGTTCCGATAGCCAGGAAAACCGGGGGGCTTGCCGATACAATACAGGATTATGACCATATTACACATACAGGGACCGGGTTCCTTTTTCACGACTTTACGCCATATGCTCTGCAGGATGCTGTTAAGCGTGCAATATGTGTTTTTACCGATAAGGCAAATATGAAAAAGATGGCCTGTAAAGTTATGAAAAACAATTTCTCCTGGAGCAGATCAACTGATAAATATGTCGAGCTTTATATGCTGGCGCGTAAAAGGGTGAGTAAATGACTCTCAGGGCAAGGTTGTCTCTTATGCTTTCGATATTTTTTGTTTTGATCGCGCTATTGTCCCTGGGGTCAATAGTTATATTTGATACAATAAGCGAGCATATGGGGTCCCTTCGTTCGGGAAGTGAAGAGAACAAGCTTTATAATGAACTGGCCAGGAATATCGGGGATTTTATAGATGCAACGAAAGGCTGGAGTCTGACCGGAGATTCAAAATACAAGAAACAGTATTTCAAGAAACTATCTGATGTGCGCAGGAGTTTCGGTAATTTAAGCGCTATTCATCAGAATAAAGAAGAGCTTGATGCACTTGCCACGGAATTTCAGCAGGTAGTTGATCTTTCGGGAAATGTCATAAGAAACATGCAACCCGTTGGGAACCTTGAGGTAATCAGATATCTTCAAGATATTGATTCTGTTGCTATTAACATCATAAAACAGATTGATGAATTGCTTGAAAATTCAAACAATAAAATATTGAATGTTGCAATAGTCGCCAACAAGATCAAGAAAAAAATGGTCTACTATCATGCCGCACTGATTATCTTCAGTTTCCTTGCAACTTTTTTTCTTATTATACGGATCAGGAGGGCCATAGAAGTCCCTTTTAAAGAACTTTTAAAGGCAACCGAAAGGATAGGCAAAGGCGAAATGTCATACAGGATAGGGCTGGACCGCAAAGACGAGTTTGGAACTATCGCAAAGAGATTTGATTTAATGGTAACAGAATTGGAATCTTCAAGCCTGAAGGTAACTCAAAAACTCAAAGAAACAGAGCTGTTGCTGGATGTTGCGAAAGTGGCCGGCACAACATATGACTTAAAGGACGCTTTTCAGTATATCGTTGAAACAATTTCTCTTAAGCTTCGGTATGATAAGTGCGCTCTTTATCTGCTGAAAGACGATCTGAAAACTTTTTGTATGGAGGCTTCAAATGTGACTGACGAACGCCTGCCGGAAGATTGTGTTTCTTTGGAAAACCATATCATAAGTGAAATGATGACAACTCTTAGATATGTGGTCATTTCTGATGAGATTAATAAGGACGAAAAAACCGGGATATTGAAACATTACAATACTGCTTTGGTTATGCCGATAATCCGCGATAATAAATGTTTGGGCTTTTTGCTTGTCGGCAGTTTATCACCGTATACATTTTTTACAGATGAAATTGATACGTTAAAAATTCTTTCACATACAGTTGAATCTATTGTAAGAAACTCAGAACTTTTCCGGTCTACGAAAGATCAGCTTCAGAAGCTTACTGTTTTGTATGAAATGAGCAAAGCGCTTACATCGGTTTTGGACCTTGAGGACTTACTGAAAAAAATAGCAACTGAAATTTCACGGTTGTTGTCTTCCAAGGGATGTATTATAAGATTGCTCGAAGACAACAAGCTTAAAATTAAATCCTGTTACGGTTTGCCCGATGGGGTCGACCAGGAGATGGAGCTTTCCCTTGGAGAGGGTATTGCCGGATGGGTAGCTGCCAATGATAAACCGTTACTGGTAGAAGACGCAAGTAAAATGCCTCAGAATATGAGGCTGCCTCTAATCAATGCCAAATCTGTGATATGCGCTCCGTTAAAAGTAGGAGAGAAAGTCATCGGGACCCTTGGACTTTATGACAAGTACGATATGCACGGCAATCTGGTTTCCTTTACTAACGAAGATCTCAATACCGTGGAGGGTTTTGCGTCAATTTTATCGCTGGCCATAGAACGCTCTGAAATATATGAATCCGAGCTTAACAGGCAAAAAAAGTTTGGCGAGGACAGGAAACGTCTGAACGTGCTTTTTGACAGTGTCCAGGGCGGTATTATTACTCTTGACAGGGACTATGTCATAACGTCGGTAAATAAATATATTGAAGAATGGGTGGCCACGCCTGCTGATGAACTTGTAGGACGTAATACCCTTGATATTTTTCATGAAAAGATCGGCATTTGCCCTCACTGCGCGGCAAAAGCAACATTTGAAACCGGTGAGATTAATTCAATTATGCAATCACGGGGCATGAATTATGCTGAACTCACCGCATATCCCATCAAAGATGAAACAGGCGAGATTACGGAATCCGTTGTTTTTATCATGGACATTACTGAAAGGGTGCTGTATCAGGAAGAGACTTTAGGACTTTACCGGGAAGTTATTCAAACTAAAGAGTATCTTGAGAGCATTATAAATAACTCTGCAGATGCGATTGTTACATCAGACCTTGAGGGCCTGGTTACTTCCTGGAACCAGGGAGCGGAAAAAATATTCGGCTTTTCCGAAAAAGATGTTACAGGCATTTTTTTACCGTTTGTTCCTGAATTTCTTTTTGAAAAAGAACAGGAAAATATAGAACGCATAAAGAAGGGAGAAGTTTTAAAGGATATTGAGACCTTAAGGAGCAAAAAAGACGGGACTATTATTGAAATCAGTCTTACTTTGTCACCCATAAAAAATGCTACAGGTGATGTTATAGGGATAAGTGGTATATCAAGAGACATTTCAGAAAAGAAAAGGGTGGAAAAGGAGCTGATCAGAAGAAACCAGGAGATATCCAGGCTTTTTTTCATTAGTTCCGCCATGAGAAGCACCCTGGAACTGGACAGGCTTTTGAGAATGGTCCTGACTGCGGTGACAATGAGTGACGGCATGGGATTCAACAGGGCCATTCTCTTTCTTGTTGATGAAGCAAAAAATGTGCTGAAGGGAGTCATGGGTGTAGGTCCTGAGTCTCCGGAAGAAGCATGGGCAATATGGGATGATATATCCCTGAAACATAAAACGCTCAACGATGTCATGCAGGAAATCGCTACGAGTCCCGCAAAAAAGGACTCATTTCTTGAGAAGCTTACTCTTGGCATCGAGGTCTCTCTCGATAATGATGGCGCACTGACGCGCGCTGTCAAAGAAAAAAAACCATTTAATATATTGGATGTCAAAGAAGAGCCCCTTTCAGATACTGTGCTCATACAGCAGCTCGGCACCCAGGCCTATGCTTTGGTCCCGTTGATTTCCCGCGATAAAGTGATCGGCCTGATTTGGGTTGATAATTATTTCAATAGAAAGACGATTCTGGAAGAAGATATGCAGTTTCTTGTAAGTTTTTCCAACCATGTTGCTTCAGCGATTGAGAGCGCGCGGTTGTTTGAACAGGTGACTATGGCTGAACAGCAGCTGGAGAATATTTTCGAATCGATATCTGATATGGTTTATTTTGTCAGCAGTGATTACGAAATTAAGAATATTAACCGTGCGGTAAGCGATAAAATAGGGATTCCGCAATCGGAGATCATAGGGAGAAAATGTTATGAGATATTCCACGGTACGAACGAGCCGGTCCAAAGGTGTCCGCATCACAAGACAGTAAACACGAAAAAGGCCTATATCGAAGAGCTTGAGGAGCCGCATCTTGGCGGCACATTTCTTACCTCAAGTTCACCTATATTTGACTCTGGGGGGGAATTTATCGGATCGGTCCATGTGGTCAGAGATATCAGTGAGCTGAAGAATCTGCGTGAAAAACTTGTTATGTCTGAAAAAATGGCTGCGCTCGGAGAGGTCGCTGCAAAGGTTGCGCATGAGATCAGGAACCCTCTGGTTTCTGTTGGAGGGTTTGCCAAGAGACTTGAAAAGAAACTGGAGGGCAACCTCAAAGAATATGCCGGAATAATAGTGAAGGAAGTTGCAAGGCTGGAAGGCATATTAAAGGAGATACTGGGATTTGTCAAAGAGGTCAGGCTTTCAAGGGAAAATACCAATTTCAATGTGCTCGTCGATGACGTCCTGCAGTTAATGGAATCCGATATCGAGGAAAGGGGCATTGTTCTTGTGCGGGATTACGGTCCTTCTCCGAATATTTTCATTGATCCTCACAGGGTCAAAGAGGCCATCGTAAATATTATTTCGAATGCTGTTCAGTCGATAAACGGCAGCGGTTCAATATATATCAGGACATACGTAGACAGAAATGATGCTGCGTTGGAGGTAAGGGACACCGGGAGGGGTATACCAGAGGAAGAGCGCGCTTTTATCTTTAATCCGTTTTTTACCACGAAAGCTTCGGGCACCGGGCTTGGACTTGCTATAACGCATAGAATAATACAGGAGCATAATGGCAGACTCGAAGTTGAAAGCAAAGTCGAAAAAGGGACTGTTTTTAGAGTTTTTATACCTATAAAGGAGGCAGAAAAATGAAAATCTTGATAGTAGACGATGACCCGAATATTTTAAGACTTTACAAAGAGGAACTCGAGGAGGAAGGATATAATATTGTCACTGCTTCGAATGGACAGGAGGCTATTGAGAGATTTGACCAGGAAGATCCCGACCTTGTCACCCTTGATATACTTCTCCCGGATATTGACGGCATTAAGTTATTAAGACAGATGAAAGAAAAGAAGCCCCGACTACCGATTATTATGTCTACAGCATATGATTACAGAGATGATTTCGCTGTCTGGGCATCTGAGGCCTATATTGTGAAGTCGTCGGACATGACTGAATTGAAGGCAACCATTAAAAAACTGATTGAAAAGGAATAAAACGAGTGGTATTAAAATCATTGATGCCGGCATACGGGGGGTATACCATAGCCCGGGACGAAAAGGTAATCCTTATCAAGGGAGCAATACCAGGTGAAGTTGTGGAAGTGGCCATAGAAGAGAAAAAGAGGGATTATTCTATTGCGAGTGTATCAAACGTCCTCGAGGCTTCGGAATACAGAATTTCTCCGAGATGTTCTGTCTTCGGGGTATGCGGAGGATGCAGTCTGCAGTTTGTGTCATGTGAAAAGCAAAGGCTGATGAAAGATGAGATAATTCTGGACTCATTGAGACGGATAAGCGGCGTGGAAACATCCTTGGAACCTGCGCTTTATGACCTGACGTGGAATTACCGTCACAGGGCACAATTCAAGGTTTCACGAAACGGAGATGTAGGATTTTTCAGGGAATCTTCCAGGGATGTAGTGACATTCCAGCAGTGTCCATTGATGGTGCCTGAGATCAATGAACTGCTCCAGAAAATCAAGGAAACCGATAGTGTACGAAATCTCAGTGATGTACATATTGCGGTCGGTGATTCAGCGGTAGTTTTTTTGAAGGGAAGAGGTTATGACAGGTCGTTATCTGATAAATACAGGGCCATAGGCTTTTCAGGAGTAATGCTTGATGATGATACCTGCACTGGTGCTGCCTATACCGAATTTGATCTTAATGGCATGCAGTATACTGTCGCGCCGACGACTTTTTTTCAGGCGCACTGGAGTCTTAATAAAAAAGCGGTTGATTTTGTTGTACAAAAAATATTTCCCTTAAGCGGCAAAAAGGTCCTCGATCTGTATGCAGGTGCAGGGAATTTCTCTATTGCCATGGCTGCCCATGCAGATGAAGTTGTTGCGGTTGAAGAAAATCGGTTTGCTGTCCGAGATGGAATAAGGAACATTGAACTTAACAACCTGAAGAATTGCAGGTTTGTCAGGATTTCTGCTGAAAAGTACAAGATAAAAAATAAATTTGATGTTCTCATTCTCGACCCGCCGAGACCCGGGCTTACTTCTGATATGGCAAACAAGATTTTGTCGAATCCCGCTGACACTATTGTATATATATCCTGTAATCCTGCTACCTTGGCGAGAGATATTAAAAAGCTGCGCGAAAAGTACGAGATACAGTCCGTTTGTCAGATTGACTTTTTCCCGAACACATTTCATATCGAAACTGTTGCATTTTTGCGGATCAGATAAGCAACACAACCTTTTTTGTGTAATGCTTTTTGTTATGGGTCCTGACACTCTTTACTGAAAAAGTATTCCCTACGCGCTCCGCTTGCGGAATGACAGAAAAAGACTTTTACCTATGGATTTGTCATTCCGGCTTGTCCGGAATCTTTCTTGATTTTTACCCGCAACTGAAAAGGATACCATTTTTGTTTCAGAGAGAAATATGCCTGGTTATTATGGTATCGTATAAATATTGGAAACTTTATCTGACAAAGACAAAAACAATTTTTTCAGGGAAATAGTAATATTTCAGGACGAAATTTCCAGAATATCCCATAAGGCCCTCTTTTCTTTAGATGATGCCTGTTACCAGCAAAGCTGTAAGAACATTGTCGATTCTGTTTTGGACGTTGCCCAATCCGGATTATCCAAACTGCATATATCGGCAGGATGGGAAAATATATTGAAGATTGCTGTCTGGACCTGCGACAGCCCGTTGATTCATGATGTCATAGCACTTGTCAAAAAATGCGGCGTTAAAGAAGAAGATTTAATGCCTTTTATGCATTCTGACGTTAACGACATATACCCTTGGCTTTATTACAGCAACAGGAATGACATTCTCAGGAAAATATGCAGTGCGGCAAAAACAAGGATTGAAACAAGGATCGACAGCAGAAAGATACTGGTTTATTGTCACCTCGTTTCAGAGGAATCAGAAAAAATAATTGCAAGCAGCCTTTGAAGGTGTTGAGTTCTGCCCGTGAAGGCGGAATAGAACAATAAAACAACAGAATATTTTTCTTCTTATTAGGCGTCTTCACTTTATCAAAGGATAGCGATAATAAAAATACCATACTAAGGCAGGCAAAATGAGAAAAGGCATATATCTGGACAATATCTCTTTGGATGAAGCCATAAGGAAATGGCTTGAAAAGATACAAGCCGAACATGTCAGACCGCTGGGGCCTGAGAGCGTTCCTGTTGGACAGGCCCTTGGCAGAATAACCAGCGAAGCGATATTTGCAAAATTGTCGTCCCCTTTTTATCACGCCTCTGCGATGGATGGATACGCGGTAAGATTTGCCGATACCTTCGGTGCTTCTGAGCGATCTCCTAAAAGACTTGCTTATGGTACTCAGGCTGTTTCTGTAAATACAGGAGATCCTCTTCCTGTTGGTTTTGACTCAGTAATCATGATTGAAGATGTAAACGTCATTCAAAAGGCCGATATCGGACCCGGTAAGCGGAATGTTCAGAAAAAGGTTGTAGAACATATAGAGATAATTAAAGCTGCGACGCCATGGCAGAATGTCAGGGTAATCGGGGAAGACATTGTTTCTACCGAGCTGATAGTACCTGAAAATCATAAAATAAGACCGGTTGATATGGGCGCGATAATTTCCGGCGGGCATGTATTAGTCCATGCTCGAAGAAGGCCCCAAATAGTACTCATTCCGACTGGTTCCGAGTTGGTTGAGCCAGGAAGCGAATTGAGAAAAGGCAACATAATAGAATCCAATTCCTTCATCCTCTCCGCTCTTGTCCAGGAATGGGGAGGAGAGGCTATAAGGGTCAAGCCTGTTCCTGATAATATTGAAGAAATAAAGAAGGCCATAAATGAAGGGTGTGAACTTGGTGACCTCGTAGTTGTCAATGCCGGCTCTTCAGCCGGCTCCGCTGATTTTACAGCACAGGCCATTGCAGAGCTTGGTGAGGTCATTCAGCATGGAATAAATATAAAACCGGGGAAACCCGTGATACTGGGATGGATAAAAAACACTCCTGTACTTGGAATACCTGGGTATCCTGTTTCAACGTTCATAACCTTCAGTATTTTCGCCAGGATTCTTGTCTGCAAATTACAGGGGATAGAATTGCCCTCTACTGAGTACATGACGGCAAAATTGTCCCGACAGGTTGCGTCTTCTTTAGGTCAGGAAGAATTTCTCAGGGTCAAACTCGGGAAAGTAGGGGAAAACATGATTGCAACGCCTGTCAGCAGGGGCGCTGGTGTGCTGATGTCACTGGTACGCGCCGATGGTTTTGTAAGGATACCTGCAATGTCTGAAGGTCTCGGCGCAGGTGCTGAAGTTAATGTTGAACTCCTCAGGGACAAAGATGAAATAGGCAATACCGTTGTATGTATTGGAAGCCATGATAACTCACTGGACCTTTTGGCCAATGTCCTGAAGAAAAACTATCCGCGTTTTTCCCTTTCCTCAGCTCATGTGGGGTCAATGGGGGGGCTGATCGCACTTAAAAAAGGTGAAGCGCATATGGCCGGCACACATCTTCTTGACGAAAATACCGGTGAATATAACATACCTTATCTTCAAAGCCTTCTCGGTGACAAAGGAATTATATTGATGAATCTTGTCTACCGGCAGCAGGGGCTTATGGTGATAAAAGGCAATCCCAAAAATATCAGTTCTTTTGAGGACCTTTTGCGTGAGGATATTGTTTTTATAAACAGGCAGAGAGGGTCAGGTACCAGGTTGCTTACAGACAAGTATCTCAGGGAAAATAATATATCTTCAGACGATATCAGGGGCTATGAAAGAGAAGAGTATACGCATATGGGAATAGCTTCGGCCGTCCTTACAGGAATTGCTGATACCGGCATGGGCATATTGGCTGCTGCAAGGGCGCTTGGGCTCGATTTCATACCTCTGGCAAGGGAAAGGTATGATCTTGCCTTTATAAAGGAATACCTGGGTGCCGGTCCTGTTTCTGCGGTACTTCAGATAATCAGGGACAATGACGAATTCCGCAGGTCTGTAGAAAATCTTGGGGGTTATGATATCACTGATATGGGGAAGATACTCTATGAGTCTTAACCCTTTTGTATTTCTTTATGAAGTTAATCTCATACCACCTTCAGTAGAAGACAAAACCGCTGATGCAGACCGTCTAAAGAATGAACTGAAAAAAAATGGACTTCATAATGTGATTATTCCTTTGAATATCCTCAGGAGACTCCCCGAAGAAATTCGAAGAAACCAGTTCAGTCTGAGGCTTGTTATCGGGGTCCACGAGGGTAACTTCAGGTTGCTGGATATTGGAAAAGAAGAGATTTACGGGCTTGCCCTTGATATCGGATCTACGAACATTGAATGCTCTTTAATTGACCTTGCCTCGGAGGAAAAGATCGATGTGCTTGCAGCAGAGAACCCCCAGATCAGATTTGGAAGTGATGTGCTCAGCAGGGTGCAGCATGTAATGGCAGGTATTCCCGGCGATTTGACAGGGGAACTCCTGGCGGGTATAAATGTGCTCATCAGCGCGATATGCATGAAAAACAGTGTCAGTCCTGAAAATATTTACGCAGTTACAGTGGCGGGGAATACCATCATGTCACATTTTTTTCTTGGATTGGATGTCCGGAATATTCCGGTCAGCCCGTATATCCCTGCTGTTAACAGAGGCGTTTTTCTCAATGCACATGAGACAGGGCTACAGATAAACCAAAATGCTGTTATCTATGTGTTGCCGAATTCAGGAAGCTATGTCGGGGGGGATATCATCAGCGGCATTATCTATTCAGGTATATATAAGGAAAAAGACCCTGTTCTCTTTATAGATGTCGGGACTAATGTGGAAGTTACACTGGGCTGCAGTGACTGGATAATGGTCGGCGCGGGCGCTGCCGGTCCTGCACTGGAAGAAGGTATTGCAAGCATCGGGGCAAAGGCAAAACCAGGAACGATCTGCGGGGTGAAGATCGATCGCGCTGACAAAAAGCTTCATATCGATGCCATGCCTGGAGAGGGGCCTTCAGGAATATGCGGCTCCGGGTTGATCGAACTCATCTCCGAGCTTTATTTATCAGATATCATCGACCAGTCGGGAAAATTCATTGAAACTGGAAACGGGGTGATAGAAAGAAACGGCGAAAAAGGATATGTATTGTTTAAATCTGATCATAAAGAACTTTTCCTGACCGAACATGAGATACATAATTTTCTGCTTTCAAAGGCGGCCATGTTCTCCTTCCTCTATGTCTTTGTCAGGTCACTGGGACTGACTTTCAGAGATATCGGCAAGGTCTTTATAGCAGGTGCGCTGGGATGCGGGATCAATATTGAACATGCAATTACAATCGGACTCCTTCCGGATATGCCGAGAGACAAGTTTGTACCGCTTGGAAACTCTTCCTTGGGCGGTGCTGAAATGCTTTTGCTTGACCAAGGGCTTGTGGGGCAGATTGAATATTTATTGCCCATGATAACGTACAGTGAAATGAACGAAAATCAGGACTTGATGAACGTGCTGCAGGGTGCCATGTTCATACCTCATACAGAGCCTGATTTATTGAAGGGCTGAACTTACTTAGAGCCATGTCCATAAAGGCAGTATTTGTCATCCTCCGGCTTGACCGGGGGATCCAGAGCCTATTTAAAATCCTGGATTCCCGCTAACGACCTGCGGGAATGACGGAGAAATAATCTTAGGTTATGGACAGAATAACGAACCTGGTTATGAAGTTTTATTACAGCATTTGACAACCAATGTGTCACTCAGTTCAATCAGCCCTTTTCCTACAACATCGTTGATAAGCGGCAAGACCCTGGAGATCATCTCTTCAGAGTCAACGACCTCGAGCTTTACAGGAAGGCTGGTCGAAAGTTCGAGCATCTTGGATGTATGAAAAACACCGTCGCTGCCATATCCCGCGACACCTCTGAAAACACTGACACCCGCTATCCTTTGTTTGTAAAATATGTCCATCAGGACTTCATAAACCGGTTTTCCCTCATACTTGTCTGTTTCATCAACATAAACCGTGAGTTTTTGGGCAGGCCCTGTACGTATCATAATGTTATCTCCTATATACTCTTTGCAATGAATTCTCCAAATTTCAAAGCCACAAACCCGGCAAGGACACTGAAGACCACATTTGCTAATGCAATAGACCATTCACCGTCCTTCACCAGAGTTCCTGTTTCGTATTCAAATGTTGAGAATGTGGTAAATGCGCCAAGAAAACCTATTACCAGAAACAGCCTTATTTGCGGATTTACCATAAATTTTTCAGTGAACAGGGACATAAGGAGGCCTATGAGGAAACTACCGCTTATATTAATTACAAAAGTCCCGAGTGGAAATATCCTTCCCCATCTTTGACCTATCCATAGAGCAACTATGTAGCGGGAAACAGCTCCAAAAAATCCGCCGAGGCCGATTATTAAGTAGTTAGAAATCATGTTATATTATGCATGAAAAATATTGACTGGCAAGAGGAGAATTATAGAAAATCAGGACCGCACCTTGAGTGATATGTTAATCTCCGAAAAAAACTCAGCTTTGTGGTACTGGTGACTTATCATCATCGTTTATCAATCTCTTGGCCCCTATGAATCTTTTCATAAAATAGGGGGCCTCCAGGTTAGAGACTTTGACCTTTTTTCCCTTTGATGAGGCATGGATGAACAGATTATTGCCGAGATAAATGCCCACATGGGAGGGGAATGAGGCGTAGGTCCTGAAAAAAACGAGGTCTCCGATGGAGAGTTCTTCCTTTTCGACTGTTTCCCCTTCGTTGAACTGTTCTCTGGCAGTTCTGGGAAGGTCCATCCCAAGAAGACCGTAAACCTTTTTTACATATGCTGAACAATCAATGCCCAGGATACTGGTTCCGCCAAATTTATAGGGGATGTTTATCAGTTTTTTTGCAAAGAGAGAGAGCTTCTCCTGCATGCTTTTTTCGGTAAATTCATCAGATTCAGGTAGTTTATTCAGTTCTTCTTCCACGTTCTTTGAGAGGGTCTCATCATTCTGGAGGTCGGCTATAACTGATTGATCTTCTTCAAGGTAAAGTTTTTGTCCTGTTTTTACGGAAGGAGAATCCATTTCATTTATTTCCATTAATTCTTCCGCATCCATGTTGTATTTCTTTGCTATTTTCCAGATATTATCGCCTTTTTTGACTGTGTAAATTTTTGGCCCTGCAGATTTAACGAGAAGTTTCTGTCCATTTTTTAATTTTGCAGATTTTTTGAGATCGTTGAGTTCCTTCAGCTCAGGGACGCTGACCGAATATTTGCGAGATATGGATGAAAGAGTATCTCCTTTTTTTACAGTATGATAGACATCTTTGGTTGAGTTTTGTGAAGATCCCTTTGTATTGTCAGTGGAGCTGTCTGTTTTGTATGAAACGTTGCTGCTTTCTGTTTCAGCTGATCTTATTTTCTTCTTTGCTTCATTCTTTTGCGCAGGAATGATGATCTTGTCTCCGGGCTTAATGTCTCTTGCAGCAGTTGTATTGGCATTTTTCAGGTCGCTGATTTTAACGTGATATTTTTTTGCAATGCTATAAAAATTATCACCCTTTTTTACTTTATACTCGACTGCGGCCTCAGACACTGAGGCAAAGGTAAACACGAGAAGACAGAGCAGTAAAAGGCTTAAAGGTGCGAACCCATACAGAGAAATTTTTCTCATAGGGCTTCCTCACGTGCAAGTTCTTTGAGGGTAGGGAGTTCTGTCAGGTCTTTTATACCGAAGTATTGAAGAAAATCCTGTGTTGTGCCGTACAGAAGAGGTTTTCCAGGGACTTCTTTTCTCCCCATAATTTTTATCAGTCGTTTGTCCAGGAGGGTCTTTATTACACCGTCTGAATTAACACCCCGTATTTGTTCCAGTTCAGCCTTGATAATGGGCTGTTTGTAGGCGATTATAGCGAGTGTCTCTAAAGAAGGCATCGAGAGCCTGTTTGAAGTATTAGTATTTGTAAATTTCTTAAGCCACTGGGAATACAGAGGATTGGTCACCATCTGGTAGCCGTTGGCAATCTCTAAAATGAGGACGCCGCTTTCCCTCTGTTTGTATTCCAAAATCAGTTCATCGAGGAGTTCCTTAAGATCATTTTCAGGAAAATCAGTAGTATTTTTAAGGACGGAAAGCGTAACAGGATCACCTGAAACGAACAGAATCGATTCGATAAGAGATTTTTTTTCCTTGTTTGTCATAAACAGTGCAGATTATACCAAAAAAACCTGAAAAATTCAATTAGATTAAAGATATCAAAAGGAATGCTAATTTAATACGCGAAGATTGTTGTCTCCTACAAGTTGCCTGTGCTGAGCGAAGTCGCAGCATTGCCGCTGCCGGGGTCGCCAACGCAGCCATTAATTGCTTTATGCGGGGCGCCATACCTTTGGTTACTTTGCTTGGGCGGGCAAGAAAAATAACCGGCGGCCGGGGCAGAGCCCCGTTCCGGGTTACTCTATCTCAACCCCAGTACATCCTGCATATCGTATAGCCCGACAGGCTTTCCAGCTAGCCATGAGGCTGCCTTTAAAGCCCCTCTTGCAAATGTGTCCCTGCTTGAGGCTTTGTGGGTGATTTCGATCCTCTCTCCAAGGCCGCCAAACATAACCGTATGCTCTCCTACAATATCGCCTGCGCGTACTGTCTGTATCCCTATCTCTTTTTTCGTCCTCTGGCCGATTATGCCCTTTCTGGAATAGACAGCCACCTCTTCGAGGTTCCTGTTGACAGCATCTGCTATCACCTGCGCCATCTTTAAGGCTGTCCCGCTGGGCGCGTCTTTTTTTAATCTATGGTGGGCTTCCACAATTTCAATATCGTAGTCATCGCCAAGGACCCTGGCTATGTCCTGAAGGACTTTTAGCAGGAGATTGACGCCAAGACTCATGTTAGAGGCCAGTACGCACGGGATGGTCTTAGTCAGAGAATCGATCTCTTTTAAATCTTCCTTTGAAAAGCCTGTGGTACCTATGACCATTGCCTTGCCTTTGCCTGAGGCGATTTTCAGGTTATTCTTTGTTGATTCAATGGAAGTGAAATCTATGATCAGATCAACCTTGTCTATTATGTCTTCAATGCCTGCTGAAAGCTGGACCCCCAACTCGCCAATTCCGGTGAGAAGACCAATATCCTTACCAGTGTCCGGATGCCCCTTTCTTTCAAAAGCACCCGCCAGTTCCATGCCCTCATATTCTTTTGAGAGAGCGGTTATCCTGCTGCCCATTTTTCCTGCTGCGCCTGCAACTGCAATCTTTATCATATTCGCCTCCTTTATGTTTTTAAATATTGTATTACCTTGTTTTGAGTGCTTGAATTCTAGCCAAAAATATTTAAATTATGAAAGAATTCACCACAGAGACGCAGAGGACGCAGAGAGTATAATTATATATTTCTGCTAAGAGGCCAGAAATATATAAACTGCCATGAGGCTGATTTTTAGTTTTCCGGCCTCTCAACGGAAAACAAAATTATCTTGACCTCTGCGATCTCTGCGCCTCTGCGGTGAAATATCCTTTCTTTAATGTGAGAGCTGTTCTCTCAGGTTAAGTTTCTAAGAATCTATTTTTTGTCTTCCTCTTCTTCCTGCCCTGTTTGATCTGTCTCATCTACCGGGGTCCCGGGAAGCTTGTATTCCCCTGAGGCCCATGCTCCAAGATCAATCAGTTTGCAGCGTTCGGAACAAAAAGGTCTGAAAGGGTTCTCTTCCCAGGTTGTTATATTTTTACATACAGGGCAAGTGATTTTCATGTCATACCTCAGCTACATTCTGAATTTTTTCGCTATCTTTTTTCAACAGGTTTTTTATCATTATGTCTGAGACAACACCGTTTACGAGCCCTGTGACTGATCCTATGAGCACTATGAGGGGAGCGATGATGAGCACCGCCTCGATCCTTTGTATAAACAGAAAATAAGCCATTGACAATTGCGCTATATTATGGAAAAGCGCGCCGATCAGGCTTATTCCGACAGTGCCGAAGAGATTTTTGAACAATTTTATGCTCAGCCCCATGGCAATGACGCTGGCTATGCCGCCGCCTGCACTTAAGATGAAGGCAGGGCCCAAAAAAGTGCCTATGAAAATGGAAGCAAGTACAACCCGTAGCAGAGTGACCAAAAGGGCGGTCCTGAATCCGTAGAGGATAAGGGCTACGACGGTTATGATATTTGTGAGTCCGAGTTTGAGCCAGGGTATCGGAGTCGGCAGAAGGCTTTCAAAACCATGCAGGGCAAGGGCATAGGCTGCAAGAATAGCAATGCGCTGTTTATCCTGTAATTGCATCAATGCCCTGCTGTTTGTCCTTTTTGCTGCCGCCTACAATAATAACAAGCTTATTGGGAAGACATACTATTGCGCCTCTGGATATCCAGCCTTCCTTGACACAGATCTGGTTCCGGCAATGGGACTCTTTTACCCGCACCTTCCCTCTTTCTATCTCTATGAGAGTAGGGCCGTATGGACCGTCTATGGAAAGCAATCTGTTTGAGTATAAGGGTAGGGTATATACCGGTTTACCGTCAACCTCTATGATAACGTCTGATCCCTGTGACAGGGCATCTCTTGAAAAAAAGATCCCTGCGATGGATACAGAAATCAGGAGTATAAACAACAGTCTGTCTGCGAGTGTAGTATTGTTAATGGTTTTTTTCAATGGTAAGTTTCCCTTGTAACCCTGCTGTTGTATGCATAGCCCCTTTGCTGTCGATAATAATAGCATCCACACCTAATTTGTTGGCAAGTTCTATCCCCTTTTCAGGGCCAAGGATAAACAAGGCGTTATCGAAGCCGTCGGTCGTGACTCCTTTATCGGCAATTACGGTTGCACTCTGACAGGCATATCCCGGATACCCTGTTTGGGGTATCAGCAGATGATGGTACCTCTGTCCGTCCATAATAAAATATCGCTCATAATCCCCTGAAGTTGAAATTGCCTTGTCTCTGAGAGGTACCCTTGCAATTATCTCATCGTCACTGCTTTTTTGTCGGGGGTTTTTAATGCCCACAACCCAGGGGCTTTTATCAGGCTTTAAGCCAAAGGCTTTTATGTCACCTGCAATGGCAACGATGCCGGCGATTATCCCTTTTTGTTTGAGGTCTTGCACCGCGAGATCAGCAGCATATCCTTTTGCTATGCCGCCAAGATCAAGAAGCATATCTTTCTTTTTGAGAAATACGGTTGATTTGCCTTTGTCAATAATAATGTTTTTGTAATTAACTAAAGGAAGATTCCTCCTGATTTCAGCATCAGAGGGTTTTATTTTTTTAAAAAAATCCCATAGTTTTATTTCAGGTCCTATTGAAGGGTCAAAAGCTCCATCTGATTTTTCAGAGACATATACTGCTTTTTCTATGGTATCAAGTGTTTCAGGAGATACCCTTACTTCATGTATTCCTGCGCTCCTGTTGATAGCCGTTAATTCACTTTTATCAGAAAAAAAATTGATCAGGTCCCCATATTGCTCGATAACGTCAAACGCGCTTTCAATAGCCTTATCAGCTGTTTCTCTGGATTCAGCCACTACGGTGATAGTAACAAAAGTATCCATCAGGGCTTTGCTTTTTTTGTACGTTGAAAGCTTGTTGGAGTTGCAGGAACTCAGCAGCATTATGCATGAGCACAGAAGAAGAGACAGAAATATCTTATAATTTGGCATTATATAGTAAAACTCCTTTCCGGACTGTCTTTAAGTTTAAAATAAATGTCCCTAATTTTAAAAGTGAGAGAAAAAGACTACGCAGGGGGATAGACTGAAGGAAGCAGGCTTTTAGGTGCTCTCTCAAGACTTAGGGCCCATGAGATGACTGGACAGGATGGAGTAGGTGATTTGATATACTTCAGCTCGTGTCGCCTTCGGCGACGCCAGAGGAGAGTCAGCCTTCAGCCGTCAGCCTGATCCCCTGAGGAGTTTATGAGTTTAGGCTTAAGGAACATGCCGGTGTAAGATGCCGGGTTATTGATAATGTCTTCAGGTGTACCCTCGGCGATCAGGTGTCCTCCGTTTTCTCCGCCTTCAGGACCCAGATCTATGATGTAGTCTGCTGACTTTATAATATCCAGATTATGTTCTATGACTACAACAGTGTTTCCCTGAGCTACAAGCATATTTATTATATCGAGAAGTCTCTGAATGTCGGCGAAATGCAGACCTGTGGTAGGTTCGTCCAGAATATAAAGGGCATTGCCTGTAGATTTTTTGCCCAGTTCTCGTGATAGTCTTATCCTTTGAGACTCGCCGCCTGAGAGTGTCAGCGCAGATTGCCCGAGTTGAAGATACCCCAGTCCAATGTCATCAAGCACCATCAGTTTTCTTCTGATCTTTGGAATATTTTCAAAAAAACTTAAGGCCTCGGATATTGTCATATCAAGTACTTCAGAGATATTTTTCCCTTTGAAGCGTATTTCCAGAGTTTCATTATTGTATCTTTTCCCTTTGCAGCTGTCGCAAAGTATGTATACATCAGGGAGAAAATGCATTTCGACTTTAATCAACCCGTTGCCATGGCAGGTTTCACACCTCCCGCCAGTACGATTAAAGCTGAACCTGGATATGGAATATCCCCTTAATTTTGAATCCTGGAGAAGTGAAAAAAGTTCTCTGATCAAAGAGAAAAAACCGGTATATGTTGCAGGATTTGATCTCGGAGTACGGCCTATAGGCGACTGATCAACACTGATGACCCTGTCTATCAGATTCAACCCTTTTACAGACGTATATTTCTTTGAGATATATTTGTTTGCAGGCAAGCGAGACATGGCGTTATGGGCGGCTTCATAGAGTATATCAAAGATTAATGTGCTTTTTCCTGAACCGGAAACACCGGTGACAGCGGTAAACAGCCTGAGAGGTATTTTCACGTCAATATTTTTCAGGTTATGTTCTGACGCCCCCTGTATTTCGATAAAATCGACTGTTTTTCTTCTTATTGAGGGAATTGCAATGGAGATAGACCCGTTCAGGTATTGACCGGTGAGGGAATTAGCATTATGCTTTATCTCTTCAGAGGTCCCCTCTGCGACAACCCATCCACCTTTTGTGCCCGCGCCCGGCCCCATATCAATAATGTGGTCTGACCAGTTGATTGTTTCTTCATCGTGTTCAACAACGATAATTGTATTACCCGCATCCTTTATATCAGAAAGACTTTTCAGCAGCTTCACACAATCTTTTGCGTGGAGTCCTATGCTGGGCTCATCGAGGACGTATAAAACGCCGGTCAAAGTCGAGCCCATCTGTGTTGCGAGACGCACCCTTTGAGATTCGCCTCCTGAAAGCGTAAGGGAAGGTCTCTCCAGTGTCAGATATCCCAGTCCTACAGTCATCAAAAATGAGAGTCTGTCTTTTACTTCTTTCAGTATTCTTGAGGCGATTATGTTTTCCCTCTCCGTCAATACGATATTTCCCAGAAAAGAGATGGCCTCTTTTACTGACATCGCGCAGAATTCTCCGATATTGATCCCCTGAAATATCACGCTTAAAGCCTCTTTCCCAAGTCTGAAACCTTTGCATGCCCTGCAGGGCCGCTGTCCGAATATCTCTTCAGAGTCTTCCTGCATACCTTCGAACCCAAGGCCTTTACATACGGGACAGGCCCCGCTTGAACTGTTAAAAGAAAAAAACCTCGGGTTGATGTCAGGATAACTTATGCCACAGTTCAGACAGGCAGCAGTTTTAGAAAAAATGATATCTTTATTCTTATCAACAATGTTTACGACAAGGACATCAGCATATTTGAAGGATGTCTCAATGGCCTCTGTAAGCTGTCTTTCAATCCCATTTTTTATGATGAGTCTGTCTATGACTATCTCTATGGTATGCCGTTTTGTTTTCTCCAGTAAAATATCGTGCGTCAGGTCTGTCATTTTGTTATCTATTCTTGCCCTGACAAATCCCTCGCTGCGCATTTCCTGAAGTTCTTTACGATAGTTTCCTTTTCGGTCCCTTACTATCGGTGCAAGGACCTGTATTTTTGTTTTTTCGGGCAAAGACAGTAATGCCTTAAGAATATTTTCCGATCCCTGAGGAGAAATTACAGACCCGCAGTTGTAACATAACGGCTTTCCCAGGCGAGTATAAAGAACACGAAGATAATCATAAATTTCCGTTATTGTTCCGAGTGTCGAACGTGGACTCCTGCTGACAGTTTTCTGGTCAATGGCAATAGAAGGGGAAAGCCCTTCTATGTAATCTATATCAGGTTTTTGCAGTTGCTCCAGAAATTGTCTCGAATACGCAGAGAGGCTCTCAACATAACGTCGCTGGCCTTCAGCATAGATTGTATCTATTGCAAGAGAGGATTTGCCGGAGCCTGAAGGACCGGTTATCACGGTAATGGCATCTCTGGGAATAGAGAGGCTGATATTTTTAAGGTTGTGCTCCCGGGCGCCCTTGATGACTATAAATTTCTGCATGACTCGATCTATATAATAACTTAATGCTCTCTGATAAGTTAACTCTATCGTACATAATACATTTAAACTTTTAAGACAGTGTTGTAATATATATAAAACAACTTCCGATATGTTTTTTCTTATGTTTGGCCCAGAAGCAGAAGGATGAAAGGAAACATGGAGACGGCTATAGATAAAATATCCATTTATTTGAGGATGATTAAGTTTTCCCATTCAGTATTTGCGCTTCCGTTTGCCTTTACGTCAGCCTTGATAGCTGCCTCCGGAATTCCGGACTTAAGGCAGATTGGATGGATAGTCATCGCAATGGTTGGGGCAAGGTCAGGCGCAATGGGTCTTAACAGGATTATCGACAGAAAAATCGACAGCGTGAATCCTCGCACCGAAGGACGTGAAATCCCTCGGGGCGCCATCAGTGTTTTTGCCGCTGTTCTTTTTGTCATTGTTTCCTTTATTTTCCTGGTGCTCGCGGCATATATGCTGAATCCTTTATGCCTGAAGCTCTCTCCAATAGCGATTGTTGTTCTTATTATCTATTCCTACACAAAACGTTTTACCTGGATGTCCCATTTTGTTCTCGGACTCGCGATATCTGCTGCTCCTTTGGGTTCATGGATTGCGGTGAAAGGGTCTTTCGATATTGAAATCATACCTCTGGTCATCGCTGTAATTTTCTGGCTGGCCGGATTTGACGTGTTATATGCGTTACAGGACATCGACTTTGACAGAAAATACGGACTATATTCCATACCTAAGAGATTCGGCATCAGTAAATCTATTTATCTTTCTAGAATATTTCATATAACAAGTTTTCTCCTGCTTGTTGCAAATGGTATTATTTTCAATTTAGGAGGTTTATATTGGACCGGAATGTTTTTGACAGCAGGGCTTTTTATCTATGAACATTCTCTGATCAAGGTTGACGATCTCAGAAAACTCGATATCGCTTTTTTTAATATGAACGGCTATATCAGCGTGACAGTATTTATCTTTACCCTGATGGATTATATTGTATGAGAAAATTTGTTTTTGCTATAACCGGAGCTACCGGTTCTGCTGTTGGTCTAAGAGTCTTGCGGGAAGTCGTAAAGGTATCAGAAGTTCATCTGCTTATATCTTCACAGGCCTTTCCTATCGTACGCCAGGAAACCGGGCTTGACTGGTATGCTGATGCTGCAGAAGAGGTCCAGGGCAAGGTCAGGCGGGCGTTAAGTTCAGAAAATATTTATTATTATCACGAAATGGACCTTTCCGCTCCTGTTTCCAGCGGGTCTTTCAGTACTGATGGTATGTTCATCGTCCCTTGTTCAATGAAGACCCTCTCGGGCGTTGCCAATGGATATACGGAAAACCTTATACAGCGGACGGCTGATGTTACCATAAAAGAGGGAAGGGCGCTGGTAATTTCACCCCGGGAGATGCCGTTTAGCGCCATTCATCTGGAAAACATGTTGAAGCTGGCAAGGCTGGGCGTGAGGATAGCTCCGCCTGTTATGGGATTTTATCACCAGCCGCGGACTATAGAAGACATGGTAGATTTTGCCGCGGGGAAGATCCTCGACCTGATGGCAATAGAGCACGATATCTTCAGGCGGTGGGGTAGACCTCAACATTGATGATATTCGAGGCAGAAGCGCTGAAAAAACCTTAATGACGACTTGATTTTAATTTGTTTTCACCTGAAGGAAAGCTCACGATAAGTTTTCTCCTGTTTGCTGCCTGTTGGTCGAGCTCACGTGTTGTAAGGTGTCGCAGAGTAAGGCTTTTTTCATCACTTCCGCCTCTCGTGTTAGTATTAGTTCAACTAGAATGTAAAGAAGGCATGATATAGGTCATATACTTTCACGCTGAAATCGGTAAAATATAAGTATGTTTAAGGAAAGTTGTCCGGGAAGCAGAGAGATCAGAACACCATATCCTGAAGAGGTAACTTGTTTCTGGTGTGATACGGTAAATGAAATGTGGACGGATGAAGTCGAGGGGGAGTGCAAAAAATGCGGAAAAAAGATAACACGCGAAATGCAGCCTTCCTGCATTGAGTGGTGCCCTGCCGCCAGAGACTGTGTTGGCGCTGAAAAGTACGACAGACTGATGGCAGCCAGAAAAAAATAAGGTAATAGTTCACCGCAGAGACACAGAGGACGCAGAGAGGAAAATTAGACATTTCCGCCTTTATTGTGCAGATTATCTTTTGTTTGCCGCCCTCTCAGTGGCAAGCAAAATAGTCTAAAATCTCTGCGATCTTTGCGCCTCTGCGGTAAGTGCCTTTATGCCAAACACATAAAAAAGCCCCTCTGATATCAGAGGGGCCTAGTAATTTCAGGTTTAATGGATATCAGGCTTTCGTAACGTTAACGGCCTTTGGGCCTTTAGGACCATCTGCAACCTCAAAGGACACCTCCTGGCCTTCTGCAAGGGTCTTAAAGCTGTTGGACTGAATCTCGGAATAATGGACGAAGACGTCCCCTCCGTCTTCCTTTGTGATGAAGCCAAACCCTTTGCTTTCGTTGAACCACTTTACTGTACCTTTCTGCATGCTGCTTTTTCCTCCTGAAAAATGATTTGGAGCTTTCGGAATTTAATTACACAGGCTTCCGAAACATCCGGCGAAATTATCACTTAAAGGACCCTGAGACGTCAAGAAAAAATTATCATTATGCCTAATGAGCCAGGGAAGCAGGATGCTCATCTTTTGCGTGTTCCAGCATAAGGTTCGACAGATATTTTATGAACAGGACCGGGTCTTTCGGTTTTGACCCTTCCAGTAAGAGCGCCTGATCTAAAATAAGAGCAGTATATTCCTTGAGGATATTGTCACTCTTGTCTTTGTCGAAGATCCCGAGCATGGTATCAAAAATAGGGTGCAAAGGATTAATTTCGAGTATTTTCTTGCGCTCCGGGACATCCTGCCCCATGGATTTTAAAAGTTGTTCCATTCGGGGGTCAAGGTCTCCTTCATCCGATACGAGACAGCAGGGTGATTCTTTTAAGCGGCCAGAGATTCTTACATCTTTCACCTCGTCTTTTAAGCTGTCTCTGATGAAAATCAGGAGTTTTTCAAACTTTTCCTTTGATTGTTTTTCGTTTTCCTGTGTTTGTTTGTCGATACTGATTTCACCCTTTATTATGGACTTGAACTTTTTACCTTTATATTCGAAGTTGCTGAAAATCAAATCATCGATTTCATCCAGCAGGACAAGGACTTCATAGTCTTTTTCTGTAAACATCTCGAGATAGGGCGATTTTAAAACCTCATCCAGTGAATTCCCTGTGAGGTAATAGATCTCCTTTTGGTCGTCCTTCATGGCACTGACATAATCCTGGAGTGTTCTGAAGGTCCCCTTTTCGGCCTTTGTTGAATGAAGAAGAAGTAGGTCGGCGATCAGCTCTTTTCTTGAATAATCATAATGCAATCCTTCTTTCAGTATCTTTCCGAATTCTTTGAAGAAAGCAAGATATTTATCATATTCGTTTTTCTTCATCTCGGCCAGAGATTCGAGTATCTTCTTGGTGATGTTGTTTTTGATGACCTCAGTCTGCCGGTTGTTCTGCAGCATCTCTCTGGAGACATTGAGAGGCAGATCAGAGGAATCTACCAACCCTTTTACGAACCTGAGATATTGGGGGATGAGCTGTTCGCAGTGGTCCATTATCTGAACGCGCTTTACATAAAGTGCAGGTCCGATCTTGAAATCTTTGTAGAAGATATCAAGAGGGGCCTTTGATGGAATATAAAGCAGAGAGATGAACTCTGATGTGCCTTCAGCTTTGTAGTGGATGATCTTTGAGGGGTCCGCAAAATCGTGGGATATATGGTGATAGAATTCATTGTATTCAGTGTCGCTGATCTCGGCTTTGTCCTTGAGCCATAAGGCCTTTCCGGAATTTAAGGTCTCATCTTCCTTTATCTTTACCCTGGTGCCTTTTTCTATGGCAGATTCCTTCTCTCTTTCCACTTCCATTACAACGGGATATTCTATATAATCGGAATATTTTTTTATGATGTCCCGAATCTGCCATTCGTCAAGGTAGTTTTTCTCTTCTTCTTTGACATGCAGAATAATCTCGGTGCCAGGTTCCTTTTTTTCAATGTCTTCTACGGTAAAGGAGCCGTCGGCTGTAGATTCCCATTTGACTCCCGGGGTATCTTTGGAAGCGGCCTTTTTCGAAAGCACGGTAATCCTGTCTGCAACCATGAAAGCTGAATAGAAGCCGACGCCGAATTGTCCGATCAGCTCAGGGTTGTCCTGTATGTCCTTGCTTTTCAGAGACTGAAGGAACTCTTTTGTGCCTGAATGCGCAATGGTCCCAAGGGCCTCAATCGCCTCATCCTTGTCCATTCCTATGCCGTTATCGCTGACAGTCAGTGTCCCCGCAGCTTTGTCTGCAGATATCCTGATTTTCCAGTCCCCCTTTGTACCTGTCAGTTCTTTGTTCAGCAGAGCTTCGTAACGGGCCTTGTCCAGGGCATCGGAGGCATTGGAGATGAGTTCCCGCAGGAATATCTCCTTGTGTGAATAAAGGGAGTGTATCATCAAGTCCATTATCTGATTTACTTCTGTTTTGAATTCCATTTTTTGTGCGTTCATTTCTGTTAACACCTCGATAAAAATAGTATTGTTTAGCACTCAGGCTGTGAGAGTGCTAATATATTTTTGTATAAACAAGGAAGAGTTGTCAAGGCAGATATGGCAAGGGAGTAATGGCGGGGCGGACGGGGCTCGAACCCGCGACCTCCTGCGTGACAGGCAGGCGTTCTAACCAACTGAACTACCGCCCCCGCGAATGAAAACAAGTAAATAGTGACTAGTGAATAGTAATTAGTTAAAAACTACAATGATAAAACAGTATAAAAATCTAAAATCTATTCACCATTAACCATTCACTAGTAGTTAATGGTAGGCGGGACAGGGATCGAACCTGCGACCCATGCCTTGTAAGGGCATTGCTCTCCCAGCTGAGCTACCCGCCCGAAGCTTTATTTTATACAACAATAAATCCCGTTTTGTCAATTTGTTAGAAGGGATGCCACTAAACAGTGGCAATAACTTTGCGACCCTTTCAGCAATTTTAAAGCAGAGAAGTCATCACTATATTAAAATACTGAAAGGACTAATTATTCTTAAGGGTTACGGCGCCGTTTTCAGGGGTATAGTCATATTTCGAAAAATCCATCTCAGAACCACCGAGAAGAGGTC
Source organism: uncultured Nitrospira sp. (assembly GCA_963801505.1). GTDB lineage: Bacteria > Nitrospirota > Thermodesulfovibrionia > Thermodesulfovibrionales > UBA6898 > JAOUFP01. Next base: position 43,315 of record CAWDEY010000020.1, on the reverse strand, counting down.
GTACTTCCTCCAGATTCTGGGGATATTTATCATTTGAAGCGTGATACGCCTGCACTGCCTGTTTTACAGCATCAAGGTTTCCGGTCACCTCCGCCTGTTTTCCTTTCTCATAGGAATTAATCATAAAATTACCGTATTCAGCCCCGGGATTTTTTGGTTTTTTATCACAGGCTGCAATGAGGGCCAAAATAAACACTACAAAAAATAATCTTTTCATGTGAAATTATATCATAAATGGAGCGAGCTAATATAAAGAAAAAATATACATTGCATTGAGATCCCCGGCGATCTCTGCCGCAGGGGATCTCAATCAGTCGTTTTCTAGTCCGTATTTTTTCAGTTTTCTCCAAAGGGATACCCTGTCAATTCCGAGTATCTGGGCCGCGAGTGTTTTGTTACCTCCGACTTCGGCAAGCACCCAGTTGATATAAGACATTTCCTGATCTTCAAGGGATGGTATCTTGCCTTCCCTTCTTCTGAACGTCTTGATATTTAGCTCCCTGAGGTCTTCAGGAAGATTTATAATTTCGATACTGCTCGATGTTGAGAGCGCGACCCCCCTTTCCATGATATTTTCCAGTTCCCGTACATTTCCCGGGAAATCATAATTCATGAGGACCGCGATCACATCAGGTGATATTTCCGTAATATTTTTCTTCATAAGCATCGAGTACTTCTTCAGAAAATAATAGCTCAAAAGAGGGATATCATCTTTTCTTTCGGAAAGCGGCGGTATGTGCAGCAAAACAACATTAAGCCTGTAATAGAGGTCCTGTCTGAAATCTCCGGTCTTTATTGCAGATTGTATGTCCCTGTTCGTCGCGGCAATAAACCGCACGTCGACTTTGACCGGTTCTGTAGCGCCAAGCCGGAGTACCTCCTTTTCCTGGATGACCCTAAGAAGTTTGACCTGCATGGATGAGGGCATCTCGGTAATCTCGTCCAGAAACAAGGTCCCCCCTGACGCCATTTCCGTGAGCCCTTTCTTCATCGTGTTTGCGCCTGTGAAGGCCCCTTTTTCGTGGCCGAAAAGTTCGTTGGAAAGGAGCTCTTCTGTGAAAGCCCCGCAATTAATAGCAAAGAACGCACCTTCGGCGCGGTCGCTGCTGTAATGTATGTAGCGGGCAAACAACTCTTTCCCTGTGCCGCTCTCGCCGCTCAGCAGTATATTACAGTCAGTTGGCGCAATCTGTCGGGCAGTTTCAAGAAGCTTTTGTATTTTCACGTCCTGGGTTATGATTTTGACCTTTCCCTGATAATTTTCTATCTGCTCCCGCAGTTGTCTGTTTTCGCTTTTTAGTCTGACTTTTTCAACTGCTTCTTTTACGACCTTTCTTACTTCATCGAGCTTGAAGGGCTTCGAAATATAATAGAAAGCGCCATGTTTCATGGCTTCAACAGCGGTTTCGAGGGTGGCAAACCCGGTTATCAGAATGACCTCTGTGTCGGGATAGAGTTCATGGCATCTCTTCAGTATCTGCATCCCATCGACTTTTTCCATCCGCAGGTCTGTAAGTACAACATCGAAGGACTGCTCTTCAAGCAGTTTTAGAGCGTTCTGTCCGCTCTGGGTTGCGACGACTGTGTATTCTTCCTTCTTCATGACGTGCTCAAGGTTCTTGAGCGCTATCTTTTCATCATCGATGATCAATATTTTTGCATTTTGCTGCATTTGTAACTCCTTTATTCAGCCGGTAATGTTTTGTGCAGTGGTAATCTGATTAAAAACGTCGTCCCTTCATTGAGTTTGCTGTCAACTGCTATGCAACCGTCATGTTCCTCTATGATTTCATGAACGATGAATAACCCGAGGCCTGATCCTTTGCCGACATCTTTTGTCGTAAAAAAGGGATCGAATATCCTCGAAAGCAATTCCTGAGGTATGCCCGGTCCCGAATCTTTTATTATTATATCTACCGTATCTTCCTCAAGTGTACATTTTCCGTGATATTTCAGATAATTGAAAATTTCTGCCTCCACCTCTATTTTGTCTATAGCGTTATGTCGCGCAGCTTCGATGTGGATATCGCCTGTATCACCCATGGAGTCAATCGCATTTTTAATCAGGTTCAGGAAGGCCTGCTGCATGCGCTGTTTGTCAACGTATATAGTTATTTCCTCGGGTATATTCAGTGCTATCGTAATGTTTGTTGGTACCTGACCTTTTACGAAACGTATTGTTTCCTCAAAAAGCGCTTTTAACCGGACCAGTTCCTTTTTAAAGACCTTTTCCCTGGAAAATTCCAGCAGGGACCGGACGATATTACGTGCCCTGTCGGTCTGTTCGTCGATCTGGGAAAGCAGTTCTTTTTTGTATGGTATATCCGTATCTTCGATTTCTTCCGTGAGTATCTGGCATGATGAGGAAATATTTGAAAGCGGGTTGTTCAATTCATGCGCTACACCGGAAAGAAGTGTGCCCAAAGAAGCGAGTTTTTCAGACTGGACCAGATGTCTTTGTCTCAGTTCAAGTTCTTTGAGCATGGTATTGAAGGCATTGGCCAGCGACAGGATCTCCCTGTCATGGGAGTCTATCGATACCCTTTCGAACTTGCCTTCTGCTATCACCCCCATGCTTTCTTCGAGCATTTTAAGCGGTCTGACCACCATGCGTGACAGTACTTGTCCTATAACTATCGCCATGAATATAAGGGAAATAATGGAAAGAACAATGATATTTTGAGAATTGTTCAGCAAGGACTGGACATACTTACGCTCGGTTTGCGAGATGTCTTCAGCGACTGTAATAATGTCTTTGCCTACCTTTCTCAGTTCCCTCTCAAATATTATTTTCTCGACAGGTTCCTCAATTGTCTTTTCTTTAAACAAGGCTACTGACCTTCCTGATGAGGCATACGAATCGATAAGCACTTTGTATTTCCGAAGGTCTTCTTTCAGTTTTGCTATTTGCTTCGGATTTGAGATCATCTCAAATCCAGTTGTATTATGTTCCAGCAGGCCCTGTGCCTTTTCAATGTACCTGATGTTTTCAAGATAATCCGATTGTTGACTGTAAAGAAAATAATTTTTCTCAAAGCGTCTGATCTCAAGTGTTGTGTCAAAAAACTCGGAAATAACGTCCCCGAAGATGACCTTCTTTTCAATAAATCTAAGTTCGAAAAAGACAAATATGGACAACCCTACGATAATAGCTACAATTGTATAATATCCGAGGATTATCTTTTGCCTTATGCTTGAACGGTATTTAAACATCCTGAATTATACCAGCCAGATATTGCAGTAAGCAACATATGGCCCGACCTATGCAACGACATGTCAAATTCCCTGCCTGTGTGAGTGAGCACTGATCAGGTAAAATAAAAAGGGGGACATTTTCTCTTCCAATTTGTGTAATATACCCTTATATATGAGTATCTTTAAGAAGACAGAAGAAAGACCGCAGAACGATTCACTGGGGGCGCTCAGGGAAATTTTTTCCTCGGCCCTTTTGCCCCCTCATGTCAGGGATATCGTGCAGAGGGAGATAGAGCTTTTGTCCCGAATGAATTCCAGTGCCGCCGAATTTTCAATCGGCATGACCTATATAGATTATCTCCTGGGCCTTCCCTGGAACAAAAGAACAGAGGACAATCTGGACATCGCAAGGGCCGAAAGGATACTGGATGAACGTCACTATGGGCTTAAGGCTGTTAAGGAAAGGATACTTGAGCACCTTGCGGTGAGGACCCTGCTTAAAAACAGGCGGGCCGGCATACTGGTTGTCGATGATGAGGAGATTGCAAGGAAGAACCTGGAACATATCCTGAAAAAGGAAAATTATATAGTGGACACCGCTGCCAACGGCATGGAAGCACTGGAAAAAATGGCTGCTTTTGCATTCGATGTTGTCATTAGTGATCTGAAAATGGAAAAGGTTGACGGCATCGCCCTGCTTGAAAAAATAAAGTCACGTTATACCAATACAGTGGTAATAATGATTACAGGTCACGCCTCTATAGATTCAGCTGTAGAGACCATCAGGAAAGGCGCGTTCCATTATATTACCAAGCCTTTCAATCTTGAAGAGGTCAGGGACACTGTGAGGGAGGCGGTGGAGAAACGTTTTTCTTTGGTGTCTCCGAGAGGGTCTGTGCTCTGTTTTTCCGGGCCGCCGGGGACCGGAAAAACCTCACTTGGGAATTCCATTGCCGAGGCACTAGGCAGAAAATTCATCCGGATATCTCTGGGGGGTATTAAGGACGAAGCGGAAATCAGGGGCCACCGCAGGACCTACGCAGGAGCACTGCCCGGAAGGATAATAGAGGAAATCCGGCGCCTGCAGATTTCAAACCCGCTTATTATGCTGGATGAGATCGACAAGATAGGGGATGATTTCAAGGGAGATCCTTCTTCAGCATTACTGGAAGTGCTTGACCCTGAACAAAACCATAGCTTTATTGATCATTATCTCGATATGCCCTTTGATCTGTCTCAGGTCATATTTATTGTGACCGCAAATGTGTCTGAGAATATCCATTATGCCCTCAGAGACAGGATGGAGATCATAGAGTTTTCCGGGTATACTGAAAATGAAAAAGCGCATATCGGATTGCGCTATCTTGTTCCCAAACAGATCCAGCAGATCGGATTAAGCGACTGTCCGCCTGAATTTTCCATTGAAGCTATTATGAAAATTATCCGGGAATATACCCGTGAGGCCGGGATAAGAGATCTGGAGAGGCAGATAGCTGCGGTATGCAGAAAAATAGCCTTAAAATGTATTAGTGCCAGAGGGCAACAGCAGCTCATTAAAGTCAATCCAGCCCTGGTTGAGGAATTTCTCGGTCCAAGAAAATATTACTTTGAGGGCGCAGAAGGCATAAACAGCATTGGCATTGTTACCGGGCTTGTCTGGACTGATTCAGGAGGCGACATAATTTTTGTTGAGGCGGCCAAAATGAAGGGTGATAAAGAATTGATCCTGACCGGCTCTCTTGGCACAGTCATGCGGGAGTCTGCACAGGCTGCCCTGAGTTATGTCAGAAGCAACGCGGCACATCTCGATATCCCGGAAGATTTTTTTGAAAAGCATGATATCCATATTCATGTTCCTGCCGGGGCCATTCCAAAGGACGGTCCTTCGGCAGGCGCGACTATCGCTGTCGCCCTTATTTCTCTGCTCAGAGGAAAACCTGCTTTTAGAAATGTGGCGGTTTCCGGAGAGCTCACTTTGAGCGGCAGAATATTGCCTGTGGGAGGAGTTAAAGAAAAGATATTGGCTGCAAAACGGGCCGGAATAAAAACTGTTATTATGCCACGCATGAACAGAGTGGACATAGAGAACCTGCCTGAGGAGGTAAGGACGGGCCTGGTTATAAGCCTGGCAGACGATATGGAGACAATCATAAAAGAGGTCCTGGAAGAGACCGCTGCTTAGATGTAGTTGCTGCTGCCTGAAACGGACCCCGCGTTGGTTACCAGACAGCAACAAAGTAATTTTTTGTGGCCTTCTCGGCGGGGCGGCGCAGACTCGGCAATTCGAAGTAGCTCATTGTCACCATTCGGCGAACTGGTAGCTATCCGCAAGCAGCGCGGTGTGCCGGCACTTTATTATCTTGTCCCTATTGACCTAAAAAAAGCAGAATCCACAGAGACACAGAGATCACAGAGTAAAATAAAGGAGTTACGGGCAGGGTAGGGGTAACCAAATTGGTCAGTCCCCTATTTGCCTCAAACCCGCAGTTTCTCAGCGTCTCTGTGCCTCCGTGGTGAATAAACTGCCGTTTTTAGGATTAAAAGCTATCGGGCATAACAATCTCCACTTCGAAGTCTGTTCCTTCCCAGCGGTCCGTGCCTTTCCAGAAAAAGGTGAAACAGAGCTTTGTTCCTGCCGGCAATTCCGTTGTAGGAAGATCAGCGACGTACACCCCCAGGCCTGTATCCTGTGTATCTGCATCATGTACCTGATTCCAGCCATCACTGCTCCAATGGACTTTTGCCGGGGCCAATACCTCGACTCGCAACGCTTTACCTGAAGGCATTGTGCGGCACTTGTGGTTGAACCGCCAGATGCCGTAGTGCGACCCGGTCTTCTTTGCCTGGTAACGCCCAACGGTCTGCGGCGGCATATCGAACACCCGGCCATCATGCAATGACCGTCTCAGTTTCACGTACTCGGAGTGGGCCCAGACTAGCGGCATGGCCGAACCCGACGGCCTGCCGAAAAAGAGTCCCTTCTCCGGGATGTCCTGGTCGTCCCATACCTGCTCGGATATCATTCCCCCTTCGTTGGCAAAGGCCTCCATGGTCCGGCAGAGCTGTTCCGCTTCCCTGCGTCGGCCCGCAGCGAGTTCATAATGGCCGCGCTCGCCTGAAAGCAGCGGCCATGCCCGACCAATGCCAGTGCCATCGAACGGAGAACCGTCCTCATGTTCGCCGTAGCCGTCGTCGTTATACCGGTGCCACGACGGGCCGTGGGGCGTCTCCACTTTCAATAGCGAGTCTATGACCTTTACAGTATTGACAACGCGGGGATCATCGGCAGCGCGAAGGCCGAAACGGACCAGGGCCAGGGCATCCGGACTTACGATATGAACAGCAGGTTCGGCGCTTTGGCCAACGGGCCTGTTTTTGATCGGTACGAACCCTGCTTCCGGAGAGGCGGCATCAGCCTCTTCCGGCGGTGCGATGCGTACGTAGTAGCCTTCAACTCCAATGTGTTTAGCCAACTCAGTACCCGTCACGTAGACCCAACGTTCGATATTCGCGTTCCAGGTGTCGGCGGTTTCGCGGAGATACGCGGCTGGCCTGGGTTCGTTGTTCAGCTCGGCAAGGTCCGCGGCGACCAGAAGGGCCGCGATCTCTACTGCAAGTGTGAAGGGCGAATAGCCTGCATCTTCCTCCCAGCGGTCCTGCTGCGTCATCGGACCATTCCTCACGATAAAGCTTGCCGCCCTTCGCACCATAGGCCAGAGCGCGATAAGATCACCCTTTTCCATTGCCTTCTCCCTTTGCGCCATATCAACGAGAAGTATGGGAAAAGCGGTCTCGTCCATCTGGATGCCGCCCCAGTACGGTGTACCGTCAAGCCACATGTTTTGCGGCCAGCAACCGTCCGCTTCCTGCGTGACCTGGAGATAGTGGAGCACACGGTGAACGTCTTTCCATGCACCTGCGGCCAGGAGCCCTCCGGCGGATTCTACCAGATCCCGCGGCCAGGCAAGATGATATCCGCCGAGATCGTTATCTCCCTTGGAAAAGCCCCAGGGAATGGAAAGGCTGGCGATCAGTCCGCCGGGAAAGCGTTTTGACTCGTGGGTCCGAAGGACCGCTGTACTCACCCGGAACAGGTCATTATCATCGTCCCTGGCGATTTCCATGGTCAACAGCGTCCGCTGCCATGCCAGCCACTCGCGTATGTAGAGTGCCTGCGCCGACTCGAACCCTTCGTATAAACTTGCAAGGGCACGGTTCCCTGCCTCGGCAGCATCGCTGCCGAACCCCAGGGCGAGAAGGAACGGGCCGCTGCATGCTGTAATATCAACCTCTCCACACATTGCCACGTTGCCGTTTTCGGCGCGCGTGTACTCCAGGGTCATCTGCTTGTGACGCATCAGGTCCTGCCATGCATCGGAATTTCCGACGAAACCAACAGAACGCCTGAGCCACGATGCTGAGCAAGCCAGGGCAAGGGCATTTCCGTCCCGCTTTGCAAAGAGCATGGGTACGCCCTTGTAGTCTCCGACCCAGGCGGTGTTGCCGGCGCCGTGGTTGCCAAGGTGCGGCGCCAGCAGGGCATAAAGATGATATTCCTGTACATTCCCCTGAAGAGCGATGAACCTGGTCCGCTGTAGCACAACGTCTCTTCGGGGATCTGCAATAATGTCCTTTTCTATCCGATAACGTCCTTCCCTGCAGGTATTTTCCAGATGAAATGCGGGAACGCCTTCTGCTACATATCTAAGGAGAGATGAGGTATGCCGTTTTTCCTCGGAGATAAATTCCCGTCCATCAGTGACAACAAGGCCCAGGTCGCGGGTACACGCCTGGTCTACGCGGGGATAGTAGATCTCATTGAGGATACCGTGGCTCAGGGTTAACCATACGCGGCTTGCGGGGCTCAACGAAGTGCCGACCCCGCTCTTGGCGCTCGAGGTCCAGCGGGCCGGTATCCCCGGCCATCCAGGTGCATATAAAATTGGAACAGTCATCGTTAACCTCCAACTCTTTTTGTTGATTGGTTCTTCCCCATCTCCCGGGGATGTTTGCCGGCCCGCCAATGCTTTTCAATATCTTCCAGGCTCCGGCCCTTTGTTTCAGGGACCAGAACAAAGGCGAATATCCAGGCCCCGAGGCCGACGATGCCATACAACCAGAATGTTGCAGGTCGGCCCAGAACCTCAATAAGTGTGAGAAAGGTCAGGGCCACGAACAGGTTCGCTCCCCAGTTGGCAACTGTGGCGATGCTCATGGCCAGACCACGGACTTTCACGGGATATATTTCCGATATCAGCAGCCAGAAGACCGGTCCCAGGCCCACGGCAAAAGAACCCACATAGAGCGTGAGGCTTCCCGCTGCAAGCCATCTCAGTCCAGACAGGTAGGGATACAGAAAGGCAGTGCCTAGGACCGCGAGGCTGATGACCATGCCTGCCATGCCGATCAGCAACAGCGGACGCCGTCCCACGCGGTCCAGAAGCAGCAAGGCAACAACAGTCATCAATACGTTGATGACGCCGACGCCTGTTGTGGCAAGAATAGCGGCTGACGCGGACTCGAACCCGGCGGCTTGAAAGATGGTCGGCGCATAGTAGATGACCGTGTTGATACCAGTAACCTGCTGGAACAGGGCCAGTCCGATGCCTACGATCATCGCCGGTCTGAGCGACGTGCTCGCAAGTTCCGACAGGCTGCCGCTCTGCTGTGCTGAGCTTTGTTGAATTTCCTGTGCCTCATCGTCAATGGCGGTCGTACCGCGGATATGCTGAAGCACGGAGCGTCCTTTGTCCAGCAGGCCGTGGCTCAGCAGCCAGCGCGGACTTTCGGGCATGAACACCATGCCCATTCCCAGCAGGGCAGAAGGGACCGCGGCGAGACCAAACATCCAGCGCCATCCCCGCATGTCTGATAGCGCATAGTCAACGAGATACGCGATAACGATCCCGCTAGTAAGCGCGACCTGGTTGAACGAGACGAAGCGGCCGCGCATGGTGATGGGAGATATCTCGGAAATATAGAGAGGCGTTGTGAAGGAGGCAACGCCGATGGCGATGCCGACAATGACCCGACCGAAGACCAGCCAGGTGAGCGTAGGGGCCAGGGCCGTACCGATAGCGCCGAGGGCAAAGAGGGCCGCGGTAACGATGAGCACAATGCGCCTTCCGAAGCGGTCCGTTAGTGTTCCTCCCGCAAACGCTCCGAGCATTGCGCCAAGCACCACGGAGCTGACGACGACCTCTTCGAGACCAGGCGACAAAGAGAAGTCCTGCTGAATGAAGAGGATAGCGCCTGATATGACACCGGTGTCATAACCGAAGAGCATGCCGCCGAGCGCAGAGATCGCGGCGGCAATATAGACAAACCGGTTTGTACCGGCGTTGTGATCAGTGCCAGGTGATAGGGACATTGTTTATCTTCTCCAAAAGACAGGAACAAGACCAAGGCCGAGGCTGACCGCAACCGGCACGGTCAAGTTCCCCATTCCACTACTGCCTTGATCTCGTTCTCATCATGGTGTTCAAAGGCCTCCGCGAACCCGGTGTGGGGATAACGGTTAGTGATCAGACGGCCCAGATGATCGCCCCATTGCAGTTGGGCTGTCAGAAGATCGTCCACAGCCATCTGGTAGTGGTCGCGGCTGGCATTGACACTCCCCACCATAGCCTGATTGCCCAGTACCAGCCTGCTGATGATTTCGGAGCCCGCGATCTCGATCGGCCGGTGGCCACCTGGGATGCCGGTCAGCACGTAGACCCCGTTAAGGGCAAGCGCATCCAGAAGGTTGAATTCAAGTGCGGCGATCCCAGTGGCCTCGACGATCAGTTCCATCGGCCCCAGCACTTTTTTCACGGATTCCGCCGGAACCTCTCTGGCATCCACATACTGTCCCCCGATCCCTTTCAGCCACTGTGCACGGACAGAGGCAGCGTCCACGATGTCCAGGCCGAACACATTTGCTCCCCGCAGTCGGAGGGCCATAGCCGCCAGCAGCCCGATCGGGCCCAATCCGGCTACCAGGCAATGCAGTCCATGAAGCCAGTCCGGTGTGGCAAGCGCATCAGGCAGCCGGGCAAACTGGAGACGAACTGACTCATCAATAGCTTTCTCGGCCACGGACAGCGGTTCGGTCAGAACTCCGACCTGTTCGAGTTCCCGGGGGATGCGGACCACATATTGCTCCTTGTCCACGACGTATTCCGTCTGATAGCCGTCAATTCCCCAGATGCCCCGCTCAACATACTCGCCCGTCCTGCACATGTCCGGACGGTTCATGGCGCAGGGCATGCATTTGCCGCAGCCCCGACGCACGGTGAAGACAGCATAATCGCCTTTTGCCACGCGCGTTACCGAGGTGCCTGTTTCCACTACCCGACCGAACATTTCGTGTCCGATGACAAGGTCGTTGTGTCCCCCTGGAGCGCGCGCGCGGCCGCCGGCGGCCTCTTCACGATCTGTTCCGCAGATGCCCACTTGTAATATCTTTATCTTTACTTCATCGGCTGAAGTTATAAATGGCTCGGCACGGTCCACCAGACTCAGAGACCGGGTACCGGGGACAACAGCTATTGCTTTCATTGGACGCTTCTCCTCCTGGAGGTAACTCTGTCATTAACTATACGCTGGGTATGTTCAATTTCCAACCGGACATATTGACAAAAAGAATACCGCCTGAGGATACGGTGCAGGGCGGATTCCTCTTCTTCCGGGATTTCATTATAGCCGTATTCGTCAAGGCGTTTCAGGACCTCATCCCCTGACAGCCCTTTGTCTTTGTCAGACCCGAGTTCCTTTATGGCCTCTTCGACAGATAGTGTCTTATGATCTTCGGTTTTTTTTGCCATAAAAATGATACCTGCCTCTCGATCTATTAAATTAGAGCAATGTTTTCTTAAGAAGATGCTATCATGTAATCCATAGAACTTCAATCGCCGGGTTTGGCCCTAACATTGTATAAATCGCAAGGCGAAATTGATGAAAAAGGCATTGCCATGACGACGGAATCAGGTGTGGTGCAGCTATGTGCAAATCTCACGATCAGTAGATTTCCGCTAACGTCTGGCTGGCCACAGCAGGAAATCCCATTGGTGCTGAGCGAGTGCAAAAGGGTCCTTCGAAAAGAGGGGCGAATATGTATAGTTTCCCTCTCAGGGTCCGGAGGCCCCAGCAATATGAGGGACCTGTACGAGCAGGGGCATAAATGGTTTCCCAGGTTTATGGACTCTTTGTGCGGAAAGCACTGGAAGATGCCGGCTTTAATTGCCTCGACGTAAGTATGTCGACTGTCTTCCGTATGGCGGCCGAGATCGTTCTTGGTATTAAACCGCTTCAGAAAAAGAAACTGGGACTTCCCATTAATCCACCTGGACCATAAAGCTTGTAAGAACGACCTTGCCTTTATGGCCGACCTGGCCGAATAACTGGTACAGTCCTTTGGCAGGGAAGATGACGTGAACTTCAACTTTAGGACCGAACTTCTCAGGAACTTTCATATCCATGTGATGTTCATGGTGGCCCATGTGTGACATGCCCGGAATTTCGCCGTGCGTATGTATGAAATGCTTGAGATCTTCTGATACTATCGCAAGATGCATTGGCGCTGAAAGCCATGGCGCAAGGTCGGCAACCGGCTCCCCGTTGCTTCTGAAGAGGTAACTGAGCGTAACTTCCTTCCCTGCTGTGACGTGTTCAGGCATGGTCGCAAACTTGACCTCGAGGTCCCCGAAGCTCTTTTCTCTGGAGAGATCTTTTTTGGGAGTCCCCATTTCAGGTGCGCCTGTTACATTAACTATGAAATGTTTGGAAACAGGCTGCCCTTTTATCGCAAAGTCGATCCCGATGATGTAGCGCCCGGCTTTTGGAAAGGTGAAGCGTACAGGATAATGTGCGGTTTTTTTCATTTCAGGGGTAATTGGCCCGAAATCCTGGGGATGGATGTGGGAAAAGACACTGAAATCCTGACTTACGATTGCAACATGAATGAGGCGGTCATGATGGAGGGTGAGGTCGGTTATTGGCCTTCCCTTGAGGTCCTTGACCGAAAAAACGATTGTTGTGGGGGTCCCGACGGTGACTTGTTCAGGGTCTGTTTTAATCGCGGTTACAGCGTCATCTTCGCTAATCGAAGGCATAGACTGCATGTCCTGATGTTGATGTTCCCCGCTTATATGGGCCAAGGCATAATTTTGACCAGTAAGGCCGAAAACAAGTACACAAATAAAAAGTATTCTGATAAAGTAATTGTCCTTCATATGGTCTCTCCTTAATAAGTTATAGTAGGGCAAACGTTATGCATCAGTTGTTTATTACAGGTATTAATTCATTGATCGTGAGGAGATCATTGGCTTATCCAATTCTTTGCCTCCTGAAGTTTATCATTACTGAATATTTTCACCGGACAGGGGATGAGAAACGCAAAGATTTTCACAGCGCCGGTTATCCAGTCGACATCTGAAACCACTGCTATTTTCTCAAATGCAGTGAGATGGCTTATACCGACCTTGGCATCGTCCCACATTGCTGTGGCAGTGAAGCCTGAGAAATCCTTGCCCAAGTGATATAACACGCGTATCTTCCGGTGCCTTTTCAGTCTCTCTTCAATAGCAGGTATGAACACCTTGTCATAGTCCTCTCCGGTCACAGTTTCCTTTGCGCTGACTGCCACGACATTATCAGGCATGCCTGAAATAATTTCTATCATCTGTTTCTCCTTTTAAATATATTCTTTATAATCAATCCTATCACTCTTTCCTGTATGTTACAAACGAGTGCGGCACCGGTATATGCCTGCATAAGTGGTCAACATTTCCATTGTCGTGTAAGATATTATTATTCCAGCTGTAGCGGAGGCGGCGGATTTGTTCAATATTATAGCGATCTTAATTACCCTTTCAGCGCTCTTTGGCTATATAAATCACCGTTTCATTAAATTGCCTACCACAATCGGGTTAATGCTGATCTCCATTTTGATGTCCCTTGGCATCCTGGCACTTGGCCATCTCGGACAGACCGCCCTAGGCATTGAAGCACGATGGCTTGTCCTGGTCAGGGCCATTGATTTTAATGAGACGCTTATGGTCGGAATGCTCAGTTTCCTGCTGTTTGCAGGTGCACTGCATGTAGATCTCAACGAGCTGGCGAACCAGAAGTGGGCAGTGCTTATCTTTGCGACCCTGGGCGTTATTTTTTCAACATTTCTCGTCGGCACCTTCGTATATTTCATTACAGGGTATTTGGGTCTCTCCCTGAAATTCATTTATTGTCTCCTGTTTGGCGCGCTCATTTCTCCCACTGACCCGATTGCTGTGCTGGGGATGCTTAAAAAGACCGGTGTGCCTAAAAGTCTGGAGGTCAAAATAGCAGGAGAAGCCCTTTTTAATGACGGCATAGGAGTTGTAATATTCATAGCTATATCGGAAATAGCCATTTCAGGACACGACATATCTTTCAGCGGGATTGCCCTGCTTTTTACTGAAGAGGTGATAGGAGGGGTAACAATAGGACTGGCAGGAGGGTAGTCGTCTTTTCAATTTTGGTGCAGGGACTGACCATGAAATATGCGCTGAGGGCATAAACCATATGCACGCAATGAGACCAATAGGTAATAAAGAAGCTGCAAGGGAGATATTTCAGGCCGCGCTGAAGGCTGTGGACCCTTATGAATCAGTAAGGCCTTATGCAGGGAAGATTCGTCTGGCCTTCACTGAGGGCGGATATTCAAGGCTTTTAGTAGCGGGGTTTGGCAAGGCCTCCTGCCCTATGGCAAAGGCCCTGGAAGAACAGTTCCCTGACATCCTCGAAAAAGGGACTATCATCACAAAATATGGGCATGCGATAAGAAAGGACAGAGAGCCTGGCGGCAGCTCAGTCATCAGTGTCTTTGAAGCCGGACATCCTGTCCCTGATGAAAACGGCATACGGGCGACTGAAGAGATCATTACGCTTCTGAAAGATACAGACGAAAAGACCCTTCTGGTCTGTCTCATCTCAGGAGGAGGCTCTGCGCTTCTCGTGTCTCCTTATGAAAGCATATCGCTCAAAGACAAACAGGCGATCACAGGACTGCTTCTGAGGTCAGGAGCGGATATAAATGAACTCAATACAGTGAGAAAACATATCTCAAAGGTGAAGGGCGGCAGGCTGGCAGAGGCGGCCTTTCCTGCAAGGGTAATGTCCCTTATAATCTCTGATGTCATAGGCGACAGCCTCGATGTGATCGCCTCAGGGCCGACCTCACCAGACAGCACTACATATCAGGATGCCTTAAGGGTAATTGAAAAATATGGGTTGAGGGTCAGTACGCCGCTCTCAGTGTTGGAAGTCCTGCAAAAAGGTGCAGAAGGTCTTCTTCCCGAAACACCGAAAGAAGGCAGTCAACTTTTTGATAAGGTTGAGAACATAATAATCAGCAGCAACAAAAAAGCCCTTGGGGCAGCGAAGTCCAGGGCTGAATCTCTTGGCTTTGAGACAGAGATAATTTCCTCAGAGATGACAGGAGAGGCAAGAGAGGTAGGGAGAGAACTCGCGCAAAAAGCGATGAGTATTAAGAAAACCGGGAAACTGAAACGCCCCTGCTGTTTTATCTCAGGTGGTGAGACCACAGTTACTGTAAAGGGTAATGGCTTGGGCGGAAGAAATATGGAACTCGGGTTTGCCTTTGCAATGGAGATAGAAGGTATTGATGGAATCACACTCCTTTCAGCCGGAACAGATGGGACTGACGGACCGACTGATGCCGCAGGGGCTGTTGTGGACGGTGAGACACTAAAGACAGCAAAGGCCTCAGGACTGGACCCTAAAGAATATCTGGACAATAATGACTCCTATAATTTTTTAAAGAAATCAGGCGATCTTCTTATCACAGGCCCCACAGGCACCAATGTGATGGACATTCAGATAATAATAATGGCCGAATAAAAAAATATTTCCCGGCAGTGCCGACCCTTAACCGGAGCGGGAAGTTTACGGTCCAAAAGAGTCTGTCTAATTCTGTCTAATTATGCGATGTACTCACAGAAGTCCTCAAAAATCTCAGAGTTTTGCAGTTGCGCTTTCCCCCTCGAACACCTCACCCGCAGACTATAAAGCTTTCCTGCAAGATACTTCCTGTACATCGCATTACGAACACCCCCTAAAGTATGCGTGTTTCATTTTGAAATTTCGACTAATCCCACGGAAAAGATACTTACCGACGAACAAGAAGCGTGCGTGCTGATGACTTCCCAAATATTACGATGAATAGTTCAGCCGTACGCTTGACATCATCAATATCGGGTGTTATGTTTGAGTCAGGATAGATATATGTCCCGATTGAATCAAAACTTTTCTTCCTGATGAGGGGGGAGCGGCAGGTTTATAGAAAACCAAAAGACCTTATAGTTGCCTTCGTCGAGTTCATCAATAATAACGGGTATAAGGTGCATGTAGACTGGAAGCCTATCATAACTTGCGAAGGCAGCAATGCGAAAGAGGGTTATGGTGAGCCCTTCGACATTGACGAAGGGGAATCTCATCAAGTGACTATATGGAGGTCGACATCCTGCCAAAACAGGAAACTAAAATACCTCAGCGTGAAGATGGATGTGAAAAGATAACCGATGATTGAAAAGGCGGATTTGTGAAGAAGGAGATTTTTATTAGTAGCTGCTATCTTTGAGCGTTAATCAGCCTTGCTGATCGCATATGCCGAATTGTGAATCTTGCAGCGCTGATCCAATAAGAAACCTTAGACACCTCTATTGCCTTATTTTGTTTATCGACTAAACCATTCAAATTCTCGATAATCTGCTGTTGCTCAGTGGCATTTTCGAAATTCGTATCCCAGGGAGTGAATTTGAATATGTAAATTGGGGGAAGAAGGCCCGCATCCCTGCGGGCCTTCTCGAATCAGTAAATTGCAATGCCATCAACTATTACCGTTCCTCCCCTGATGGTCAGTGATCTTCCGGATCCTCCAATCAAAGTAGTTCCAGACCTTAGTGTATACGAAGAATCATCATAGCCGCCATTGAGAGTTACCGTAACATCTGTTTTATCGTAAATTACACTCTCATTAAAGATAATGCCCTTGAGATAAAAGATGTCTTCATTTACTGTAGCATTTAAACCATCAGCAAGATTCAGATAGTAAGAGTCTACTGCACCGGAGACTCTCTTGACCACATAGGGCATGTCAGAGAAGACCGCTGTACAAATGTTGCCGCCTGAAGCTATCGTCACATCGGAATAACATGATGTGCCGCCACAAGTTGCTGTAGTCCCACCTGTGCAAATCAAGCTGCCTACTGTCTCGCCGGTTGATATAGATGCGGTCAGTCTGACAACTGAACCTACGTCAAACGTGGCTGTTGAAGGTCCGCTGCACGTTGCATCGCAGCTGATACCTGTTGGAGAGCTTGACACTGAGCCATAAGTGGAGTTCGCCTTGCTTACGGTCAGGACCGCTGTCTGCACCTGCGCTGTGAAGTTGGCGTCAGTCTTTCCCGGCGCAGCTACTATTGACGTCACATCAGAACTTAAAGTATAACCGGCCTTTGCAGCGTGGACCGAATATGTACCCGGCCTCACTAAGAAGGAATAAGCTCCGCTTGAGTCTGTCACTGTCGTGCCTGAGGTAGGCGCCAGTCAGTGTAATCGTTACGTTGCCGAGTCCGACACCTCCGATCTTAACCGTGCCGCTTATAGGGTAGTTATAAAGAGTTATGGAATGAGTCACGCTAGCTGTCTGTCCATTTTTGAATATGTTTAGCGTGATGGATTTAGCTCCGGCACTTGTATACGTATGTGTCGTGAGACTATCTATTGTCCCGTCTCCCCAGTTCACAGACGAAATGGTACCATTGGAGCCAGAGGTATCCAGTGTCACTTTCCACGCGTCAATACCGCTTCCAGCCGAAGCTGAGAAAGCGGCAAAAGGCAGTCCCGTCCTACGTGAAATTGGCGTCAGTCTTTCCCGGCGCAGCTACTATTGACGTCACATCAGCACTCAAAGTATAACCGGCCTTTGCAGCGTGGACCGAATATGTACCCGGCCTCACTAAGAAGGAATAAGCCCCACTTGAGTCTGTCACTGTCGTGCCGGAAGTGGCGCCAGTCAGTGTAATCGTTACGTTGCCGAGTCCGACACCTCCGATCTTAACCGTGCCGCTTATCGGGTAGTTAGAAAGAGTGATGGAATGAGTCACGCTAGCTGTCTGTCCATTTTTGAGTATGTTTAGTGTGATGGATTTATCTCCGGCACTTGCATACGTATGTGTCGTGAGACTATCTTTGTCCCGTCTCCCCAGTTCACAGACGAAATAGTACCATCGGAGCCAAAGGTATTCAGTGTCACTTTCCACGCGTCAATACCGCTTCCAGCAGAAGCTGAGAAAGCGGCAAAAGGCAGTCCTCCACTGTGCATCCCCAGAGCATCCGCGTAACTTGGTGGTCACCATCCATGACAGGGAGTGCAGCCGTTATCTATAATGTCGTTGATATCTGCATTTCCGCCTATGATATGGCAGTCTATACATGTCTGAGGCCCGAACCCGAGTACCCGGCGACATCAAGATGATTAATTCTGCTTGTCGCCATGACAGGTTGTGCATGCACCCATTATTCCCGCTGTCGGCCGCACCCTCGGCGTTGCACTGTGGCAGATTGTGCAGGTGGCCTCTGTAGTGAGAGTGTGCGCCGTTCCTCCTGTGTGTGCCGCATGTGTTGTTATCATACCGGGATGGCATGTTGTGCACTGCCCGGGAACCGCGGTCATTGGGACCGCGCTGTGTGAAATGAAAGAAAGACCTGTTGTAACATGGCACGCTCCGCAACTATTGGAAAGATTGCGTGTTGTTCCCTGTATGGGAGCCGCCTGCATACTGCGTATGACAGTCTGTGCAGGTGCCCGGAACCGGATGGCCGGATCCATCTGTCGCCATATGGCCCGTTGCATGTCCAGTATGGCACAACCCGCAATCTGCCCCGGTAAAAGCGGCGCCCCACTGTAAGGCCACCCCTCCATGACACGCTACTGCGCTGCATGTCCCTCCTGCAGCGTCATATGCGTAGCTGAAATCAACACTTGCATCAGCAGGCAAAACGTCATACACAGCGTTGGCATGTCTTGCAGGGTCTGTTATTGTCGTCCCGTCGGACGTAGTTGCAGAGTGGCAAACGTTGCACTGGCGATTATGACCTGGCGCCATATGGCTGTTGGCCTTTGTGTCGCCATTGGCATACGAAGGCGGATAGCCGTGGCAAGTCGTGCAGGCGAGCGGACCTGGCGTGTCCCACGCCGGGGAGGCTGTCAGGAGCGCCCCCGGTAGAACTGACGTCCCATCGCTGTGGCAGTAAATGCTCGAACAGGTCTTCGTGCCGCCAAGAGTCACTGTGGTGCCGTTAGTGCTCTCATAACTGTAAGGAGCGTTTAGTGTATGGCCGTCATATGAACCTCCGCCCGTACCCCCTATATCGAAGCCTATCTGTATCTTGTTGTTGCCGACTACCGCTGACTGGGGCATGCCGCCGGTATGGCATGTCTGACAGGGATACCCCAGTCCCCCTGCCGACGCATGTTTTGCATGAGCGCCTGCGGAAAGTGCTCCGGTAGGCAGAGGATTCGGCTCATTCGCGTATGGGCCAACGAGCCCGGTCGGTCCACCGGTCAGGTTCGTTGTCGGCGGAAAGCCATGGCAGCTGGTGCACGAAGAATCGCAGGCAGGCTCCGTGAGGCCCCTGCGGGCCATGGCAATCGGAACAGACCAATACCTGGGCATAAGCTCCGACGGAGAGCATAAGGAAAAAGAATACAAAGACGCTGATGCATATGACACCTGTCTTTATTGCGATGCCTTGCTTTATGAAGCCTCCTCTCTTTATTTCTTGCATGATATCCCTCCTGAAAATTTTATATATCATATTCTCACCCCTGGTCATGGACAGGTCTTCGGTAACAGTACGCGGTGACAGGCGTCGCACTCAACATCAACATCAGTAGGACGGAAAGGAGCGCCCCACTTGACTTTCTGCTGATACCTGACCTTATAAGGGCTAACCCCACCTGGAGGAAGCGTATTATCACCATAGTGACAGGCCACGTTGGAACATGTCTTCGTGGCAGGATCATAGGTTGCACCGCTGAGGTTCAACATGATATTGGGCCGAATAACATTGTAAACAATGTTATTTGTCTGATCGAAGACAACGTCCGGACTGCCGTTGACATGCATCACATGACTGGCGAGCGGAACAGGGTCATAGGTGGTGACGCCATTGGCATCCCTGCTGAATGTATTGGCCTCGGTGACTGTCCCGTAATGACAGGTCCGGCAGTAAACCGGCGTGCTATTGCTCATGTTATATCCATGGAGGTTCCCATAGCCATAATCATCAACCCACTGGTGGCTGTCGCCAACCCCTGCCTGATTCGAAGGATATGTTGTCGTCAGCGGGAACTGGTGGCATGCGGTACAGGTAGAAATGGAGCTGGCACCCCATGCGGGCGTGGTTTTATAATCTCTCTGCAGGTCAACGGTGTAGGGAGCATACGTGGGATTACAATCCGCATCCATGATGTAGACGCCGGGAGAGCTCTGGAGCGGGAAGCCTACAGGCCCCGAGGTAGCGGTGTTGCCGCTGTGGCAGTAAACATTGCTGCAGGTACCGTCGGAGTAGGAAAAGATTGTTGCATCCCCGGCCACTTTGCTCGGATAGCTAGAAACGTTGGTCCCCGGTGTATACGCTGCTGTTGACGGGTTCTTGGCCTTCACGGAATCTTCGGGGGCTTCCGGGTTATACAGTTCCACCTCGACGATCCCGTCCCTGTGCTTTGTGTTGTCCAGGGGATGACAGTTGCCGCAGCCGAACTGATAGGCATCATCCGTACTCGTGATCGTGGTATCGCCATACGTCATGAAGAGGAGAGGGCTGCTCGTGTAATGTTTCAGATGGGAAGCTGTCTGCGGGGGACTGTCGTGACAGGTAGAGCAGCCTGCCCAGCCCGGGCCATGTGGGTCCCCGTGGCATACATTACAGTCACAGTCCGCGGCCTTTGTCTGCTGCACGCCCACCGTGAAAATCAAAAAAACAAGAAATACTGCAAGAGACAAAAGAACAGCTAATTTAACGACGCCTGCATTTTGTCCCTTAACGGACCCGAAACTGCCTTTCCATCTTTGCCCTCGAAACATACCATACCCTCCTTTAAGCAATTTTTTATAAAATCTTCCTAACCGCTTAAATATGGAACATAATTTTTTGATTGGTACTATTATGGTCGAATCATAATAGCTCCCCTTAATGATGTGATGCCGCCATTATACTTCGGGTTATAAGGCAATGCAAGAAGAATAAATAAGTGAAGAATCTGCTTAAATCATTCTATGAATGTCTAATAAGGCCGATTTTGCGTCAAAAAAAGGCAGGGGTACTACTGAATTATTCAAGCAAGAGGCCCACTTACATAAAACCACACGATTGAGACTTTCAAGGCGGCCCCGAAGGTGTTTTTGTTGAAGACATTGAAGACATAATACCAAGCCGTCGCATTGCACTCCAACCCTCTTGGTTATGGTGCAAAAAACTGGCTCTTTCCGATGAGATACTCAGAGTTTTTCAGGTCAATGTTAGAAAGTTGCATTTTCACAAGGAAACAGCATTTTTTCTGATATGTCCGAAGTGCAGTATCAGGTGTAGCTATTTCATTTTTGAAGGCAAATTGATTATCTCACCGGCAATAATAAAAGAACCTCTCCCCCGGTGGTGAATTGTCCTTGGGTATTTCACTGCTGGATTGATCCAGGCTTTAAGCACCTCGAGGATGAAGAGGTTGTACTTGGTTACCATCTTCGTATCCACGACCTTGCATTCAAGATTCGCATAACACTCGTCAATTAGCGGGGCTTTAACATATGAGGCAGTTTTCTTCGTGAGCCCAAAGACCTTGAACTTGTCGATCTTTCCTCCGGAGCTGTTCCCGCAGCCAACTACCTTATCTACCAGCTCAAGCGTCGGGATGTTTATTACGCATTCCCTGGTCGCCTTCAGGATGTTGAACGTGTAGTTCCGGTTGCTGATTATACAACCCACTGTCGGAGGCTCGAAATCTATCATCATGTGCCATGACATGGTCATAATGTTCGCATGCCCATCTCTGGCTGTCGTGACCATCACAACCGGCCCGGGTTCGAGCAAACCATAAACTTTAGCCAATGGGAAGCTTTTTTTACCCATAGCAACCCCTGTTTTCTGCATGACACTCCTCCTTAGTCATTAGAAGTTCATTCTCAATTGTATACTCAAATTATAGCAACGTATAAAGGTTTTTGTGAGGGGTGGGAGATGCCTGCTAAATCATAAAAATTGCCACGGCCGGGGTCGGACCAGGCTAACTGATAGAATTATGGATGAAAACTGTAAAGGTGGTATGGATAGAGTCTTGAAGTCCTTGAATGCGGGTTTCGGTCAGGTTATAATAATGCCATGAAGACTTTTTTTATGAAACTTTGATCAGGGAGGGAGGGGAGGACATATGAAAAGAGGGTTTCTTATTGTACTTGGCGTTCTTGTTGTGTTGATGGCGTGCACGAGCAGGCAGGGTACGATCGATGTGCCCCGCATATCAAAGGACGAATTGAAGGCCGAACTCGGATCTCCGGTTATGGTGCTGCTTGACGTGAGGGTTGAGAGCGATTGGAAAGATAGTGACGAGAAGATTACCGGCGCCAAACGGATGGACCCGCAGACTGTCGATACCTGGGCCGTTACATTGCCGAAAGATAAGGAAATAGTCCTCTACTGTGCCTGACCGAATGAAGAAACGAGCGCCCGTGTGGCGAAAAAACTGATTGAAAAAGGCTTTAAAGCAGAGGTCCTCAAAGGTGGCTGGAGGGAATGGTCCGAGGCCAAATACCCTGTTGAAAAGAAGTAATGGAAGCTATCGTCAACCATTGAGTTGTCATCCAGCATAAAAGAGTTCAAAGAGGAAATCTTTACTATCATTATGTTTCTCTGTGTGCTCTGTGGTTAATTGTATGATTCGGGTTAATGTTTCAGCGTGAGTGATTATGTGTTGGTCAATTGATAGTCCTCAAAAAAACGACTTTGCCCCAGCGCAGACGGGGACAAAGTCCGTAGCAACGCGGGGAGCTAAGCCCATTTTTTGCCGAGGGCTTCGAGTCCAGCCCTCCCGAGATCTTCAGGCGTCATGGCAACATGAAATTCCAAGTCGGCGTTGAACGACAGGAACCAAGGTTCCGAAATACTCGGGATTCTTGAAGGATCAGCTATGTCAATGATCATAATGGCCCCGCGCTGGCCGTTGTACTCTGTAAAATGGATTGACTCGGGCTTCGTTTCTTCGAGAATACGTCTGATTTTTTCTCCCACACTCCCGTCCTTCACTGCTGCGTTGAACTCCTTGTGGGGGAATCTGACCTGCACAAGCATTCGCATTTTTGTTTCTCCTTTCGAGTAAAAGTTCCTTCGATTACCAGCGTACAACACTATTGTTAACTGCATTCATTTCATCGTATCACAAAGGATGTGATTGTCAATAAATATGGCCTTCTTGCTCCCAAATGAAATGACTGGATAATTTTCTGATGAACTCAAACAGAAGTTCCTGCAGTCTTCACGATTGTCTTGTGATATGGATGACGGACTAACGGTAATAGAAAAATACAATAGAAAAACCTGGCGAGAATAATGCCTGATATATCAGGAGACTCCTGATATATCAGAAAGTCGGCATTTCATAGTCTAATTCCACCATCGTAGCCTTCGCTTAATCTACAATGATATCAAGATCATAGAGAATCATTTCTTTAAACACCGGTCCTGGCACAACTTATGCTTCTATAAAGTAAAAAAGTTTCAAGCCTGAAAGAGAGGGGGGGTGCTGTGCAGAGAGCAGAATAGACCGGGTGGGTGATATTTGAACATCGCAAAACCATACCGTATAAATAAGGAGGATAGTGAAAATGAAAGTTCTGAGATTAGGTTTGTTGTTATTATGCTTTAGTTTGTTTTTTGCTGCGAGCTGGGTACCAGGTGTTGCGGCCTCTGAGTATCTCGGCGACTATTGTTGGCAATTCGGAATAGGGCCGATATTTAAGTTATCAGTAACTTATGAAGGTGGAACGAATTGGTCACTTCATGGTAAGGGAATAAACGTGTTAAATAATATAGAATCAGCTGTATTTGGCAATTTAACGCTTGCAGGGGATAATGCATTAGTGTGTTTTACAAGTTCTGTTTCGGACCCGGCTAATAATGAAACCCTGAATGTAACTGTAACCGGCGTCTTGGATTCAACGCTGAATGGTACTGGCACCGCTACTTTTACTGATTTTTTTGGCTCATCACCCGCAATAATCACTAAGTCCTCTGGCACGCTTGCTTTTGTAGCTTGTCCATGATGAATGCCCCCGAGTGATCAAAATCAGCTTTGCTGTAAAAGGGGCTCTGGTCTACTGTCCGTAAGGCTAAGTTTGGTATCGAACAAGTGGACTTCCCCGTTAAACGAACATTTCCAGAACATGAAACAACGGCATAGTAGAAAAGGCATTAGAGAATTTATACCTTGACAGTGATTCAATCCAAAGATTATAAAATAACTGCTGACTTGTGGTGAGGGGGGCACTACAGAGCAGGGATTTAATGTTGTCATCTGATCAACAAAGCTCCCTATAATTGACGGGTTTTGGCATATCGTGATTAATAGTTATGACAATAAAATGCTGCAGACATTGAAGAGAGATAAAAGTGAATTATGGCGGGTCTGAAACAATAAAACATGCTCTTTACATAGGAGGTATGGAATGAAAGTCTTTAAATTGATCATTATTATTTTTGTAGTATTGTATTTAGGCTCCATGATCGGATGTGAAAGTAAAAAAGCTGATGAAATCAAAAAGGACGTAACTGCAGAAGACGTCAAAAAAGAGGCCCATGAGGCTGCCGAGACGACAATCGCCTATACCCGGGAGAAGAAGGACGAGTACCAGAAACAGATAGAGCAGAAGCTTGAAAAATACGACAAGGATATTGAAGAGCTAAAGGCAAAATCAAAAAAACTCAAGAAAGAGGCAAGAGCCGATATCGGGAAGCAGATGCAGGAATTAAAGAAGAAAAGAGATGCTGCCGGCAAAAAACTGGCAGAACTGAAGTCAACCGGCGACAAGGCATGGGAAGACGTAAAAAAAGGTATGGACAAGGCGATGGAAGATTTGTCGGACGCTTTCGACAAGGCGTTCTCCTGGTTCAAATAATTTATTACAGCCACGACGGCAATTACCGTTCCAGGGGTGCTGTGCGGTAACGTGACAGGAGCATGTTGCCACCAACAAAAAACAATGATTGCTCCCAGGCATCTCTCCGGCTATGGATAGGTAAAGATCGCCTCTACGGCCTTATCACTGTCCATAATGACTGTGCAGGCGCCCTTTTCCTTACAAGCGCTGTCCCAGCCTACGAAACTCCATTCTCTTGCGGGAAAGGCCGTAAGGACCACCTCAGTCCCCGCGGGCAGGGTTATATTACATACCGTGTAACACTCAATGTTCTTTCCAACTACTCTCCCTGACCCACTGACGCTGATATTAAGAATATAGGTAGCGACTTGTGGCTCTGCCGAGATGGTCCCTGTCGCGATAACCATAAACAGCACCGCAGCAAGACCTGTCAACCTTATTTTACTCATCTGAAATTCTCCTTTTCGCATTTGAAACGCACTTACATCTTCTTCTTTTACCATATCACATAAAAAACCACGTCCAAAGGTTATTTTTTGACCACAGGGAATATCGCCCGCTACTCATTTAACAAATCGACTCATGTTTATTGATATCGCTACAGTCAGTTCTATCGTGATCTCAAGCCGGACCAACGAACTCCTCAGCTCGACCATGGCCAACTGAGTGATCTTGAATTGGGCCAGATCGAGGCCTTTCTTCGCGCTCTCACTGGTCGTGTAGTAGTAATGTCGTTGCAATAAACGTCAAATCAAGAGTAAATTATCCAGCGAGTGTGGTATCAAGCAGGTGTGGATTAGCATTACACATTTTCCGATTTCCAGCGCTCATGGACCGCTTCTGCCGGTTTCAAGGTCGCGGACGATTTCAGCCCCTATGAGAAAAATGCATGCCGAGTAATAGATCCACAGCAGGAAGATGACGAATGTCGAGAGAGATCCGTAGACCGCGCCGAACTGAGCTGCCGCTCTGATGACATATAAGGTGAAGAGGTGCCTTGCTACTTCCAGAAAGACTGCGGTGAAAAAGGCCCCGCGAAAAGCATGACGCAACGATACTTTTTTAGCAGGCAGAAGCTTGTAAAGGAAGGCTGTCACCACAAGGACCAGGAACACCGGGATAACGAACCTTACGAAAAGGCCGGTAATGCCGCTGATTTCGAGCGCCGGGAAGACCTTAAGAAGAGACTGCAGCATCTGTAACGCCGAGGTCGCTGCGAAGGAAACAACAATAAGAGCGGCGATAAGAGTGACAATAAAAAAAGAGATAGCGACTGAGATGAACAGGGAGAACTTTTTTTTCTGTCTGAAAATTGCGCGGACCGCGGCCCCCAGTGCCATATAAAGCTGGTACGAAAAGTAGGTGTAGACAATAAAGGTGAAAATGCCGATCTTTCTGTATACCACAAGAGCTGTCAGTTGCCTGGAAACCTCGGACGTAGCGGAGGGAAAGAACCTCAGCAGTCTTGCTGATAGGAACTCGTAAAACTCCCTGTTTTCTCCGAGAAAATATCCGAAAAAGGAGACAAGCAGAAGACTGAAGGGGACAAAGGACATAAGGAAAAAATAGGCGATAGACCCGGCAAGCAGTGGCCCTCCGTCTTTGAAAAAAGCTATGAAGCCCCTGAAAACCCGTTTCATTTATATGTCACATCACCTTTCATTAATGCCAGTTTACATTGAGAAAAAGCTTGTTGTTCTCAAATACCCTCCATAACTGTTCGATCTTTTGATCAACCTGGTGTGCATAGCTTTCCCGTGTTTCTATCACGAATGAGGCCGTTTTTCCAATATAAAGCGATGTGAGTGATTGGAGGAGATGCTCCCTGTTCATTATCTTTCTGTGAAAAGCGATCGCGAAGCTGTAAATAATTTCAGCCCATACTTCATCAGGGATATAAAACTCATCTTTTTTTAAATCCTCAATTTTCCTCAGAAAAGACGCGATATCTCTTGATACGAAACCTTCCCAGATTTTTACCAGCTCTTTGACTCCAAGCCTGAATTTTTCTATCATCCTGTCAATATTGACATTCACAGGTTCAAGTCTCACTGCGTGCCGGGTCCCGAACGATTCAACCGGCGTGGATCCTTTTCCCTTTTTCCAGACCCCGGAATATTCCTCCATCAGGTCAAAAGTCGCTCCCATCACTTTGACAGTCCTACATGAACGGTCCTTACAACGTGACCGATGGTCCGCGCATTATTGTAGCTAGGGATGCCGACGAGAATGTCTGCTTCTTTTATCTCGTTGAGTTTTTGCTGAATTTCACTTCTGAGAACAATGCTTTCCATCTCAAAGAATCCTTTGTGCCCGGAGCTGCCATCACATATTAGATTTTCTCCGCACGGTTATTTTCTACGAAATATCTACAGGTTTGCAAATCAGCCTGGTTTGTATCCAGCCTTAAACCCCCCCCTCCTGAAAAAAAGAATGCCCAGCGGCGGCAAAGACAAAGAAAGCGAATAATATCTGCCATGATACGGTACAGGAGATGCCTCAAGGCCGCCGAGGTTGCCATGTCCGCTCCCGCCGTATTCATGGGCGTCGCTGTTTAAGACCTCCTTCCAGTAGCCCCCCGCGGGAACACCCACACGATAGTTATTTCGTGGTTCGGGTGTAAAATTGCAGACTACGAGCACGGTGTCTCCGGCTGTTTTTCCCTTTCTGATAAAGCTGATGATACTGTGTTCCCAGTCGCTGCAGTCCACCCATTCAAACCCCGCCGGGTCGAAGTCCATCTCGTAAAGCGCAGGCCCACCTTTGTATAATATATTGAGATGTCTGATCCATTTCTGGACACCCTGATGCGCAGGAGTTTCAAGCAGATGCCAGTCGAGACTGTCTTCATGGACCCATTCCCTCCGCTGCCCGAATTCATCTCCCATAAACAGAAGTTTTTTGCCGGGATGGGCATACATATAGCCAAACAACAGCCGCAGGTTGGCAAACTTCTGCCATTCGTCTCCCGGCATTTTGTTAAAAAGGGAGCCTTTGCCGTAGACGACTTCGTCATGAGACAGTGAAAGCATGAAATTTTCTGAAAAGGCATAGAGGATGCTGAAGGTGAGCTGGTTGTGGTGATATTTCCTGAAAACCGGATCCTTTGAAAAATAAGCTAGGGTATCGTGCATCCAGCCCATGTTCCATTTCATCCCAAAGCCGAGCCCTCCCGTATAATTCGGTCTCGAAACCATCGGCCAGGCAGTCGATTCCTCTGCAATGGTCTGGACATCAGGAAAAGTGCGGTAAATCTCTTCATTGAGGTTTCTTAAAAAGTTTATCGCATTCGATGTTCTCTCTTCCACCGTATTCGTTGGGGACCCACTGGCCTTCCTTCCTGCCGTAGTCGAGATACAGCATGGAGGCCACCGCGTCTACCCTGAGGCCGTCAATGTGGTATTTTTCGAGCCAGAAGAGGGCGCTGCTGATAAGAAAGGCCCTCACTTCATTACGGCTGTAATTGAAAATATAACTGTTCCAGTCAGGATGAAACCCCTGCAGGGGGTCGGCATGTTCATAGAGGTGCGTCCCGTCAAAAAAGACCAGCCCGTGCAGGTCGTCCGGGAAATGTGAAGGCACCCAGTCAAGGATTACCCCGATGCCGTACTGATGCAGGCGGTCGATAAGATACATAAAGTCCTGTGGAGTTCCGTACCGGCTGGTAGGAGCAAAATATCCTGTGGTCTGATATCCCCATGAACCGTAGAAGGGATGCTCCATGATTGGTGTGAATTCCACGTGGGTAAAACCCGTTTCCCTGACGTATTCAGGCAGATATTCTGCCATTTCCCTGTAGGTGAGCGGCCGGTTGTCCTCCTCAGGCACCCTTCGCCACGAACCGGGATGGACTTCGTACACTGAGAAGGGCGACGTCAGGGCATTATTTACGCGGCGGTCCTTCATCCAGCTGGCGTCCTGCCAGTCATACCTCAGGTCGGCAACAACCGACGCGGTCAATGGAGGTGCCTGCCACTGCAGCGCGAACGGGTCTCCTTTATCGGCCCTGTAGTCTTGATAGCTCGAAACAATATGATACTTGTAGAGAGTCCCTTCACCCAATTCAGGGAGAAACCCCTCCCATATTCCTGAGCCATCCGTTCTGATTTTCAGGAGATGCGATTTCGTGTTCCAATTATTGAAATTCCCGGCCACTGAAACCCGGACGGCATTGGGCGCCCAGACGGCAAAATGGACGCCTTCCAGACCGTCTACCGACATCATGCGCGACCCCATTTTCTCGTAAAGCCTGAAGTGGTTGCCCTGCTTAAAGAGATAAATATCCTGGTCCGTCAGTCTGCTGACATCGTATATGACCTCTGTCTGTTCAGGCATCCTTCCCCCTTTTGTATCAATTTATCTGCAAGGTACGTCTTATCCCGCGTATCGGGATTATCACCCAGTCAGGACTGTTGTTCAGTTCATAGCCAAGTTCATACACTGCTTCGGGAAGAATTCATACCAGGAGTTGAATAAGGCCTTTGCGACATCCACATCCACCGTGAGATCTCTTTCATAACGGACAACTCCCCGCCTCTCCGGATAT
The DNA here is from genome assembly GCA_963801505.1 of uncultured Nitrospira sp. Taxonomy (GTDB): domain Bacteria; phylum Nitrospirota; class Thermodesulfovibrionia; order Thermodesulfovibrionales; family UBA6898; genus JAOUFP01. Next base: position 14,383 of record CAWDEY010000020.1, on the reverse strand, counting down.
TTGTCCATGTACGCAGAAACCTCTTCCCCGAGCACGAGCGAAATAGCCGCTTCCATGTCTTCCCCGGCTTTTTCCTTCACGAGGGAACAGAGCTTCTGGCAGTCTTTATTTACCTTTCCAGGGAACCGTTCCAGAGCCTCTTCCATATACTGAAGCCCGATAAGGATGTCGACCGCAAGGTCCTGACCCGCGCCGAATTTCTTTCTGATATCGTTCTGCCACGAGCGGAAATGATCTACCCATCCTTCGAGGGTATAATGGTATACACCCAGTTCCGTTACGACAAATTCGCCTTCCCACCTGTCATTGCCGACAAAGCGCATCGGCATATCTTTCCAGCCCTTGTCCTGCGGGCACCTGTAGAGAAGACGAGCGGAGATAGAGTCATGGCCGTCGACGAAGATGTCAGCCTGGACAACAAGCTTTTCGCCGATCGCTCTTTTTGCGGGAAACCTTCCGCCGTTGATTTCCGGCTTCACATTTTCGATAATGACTCTTCTGTCTGCCGTCAGTTATCAATAAGCACTCCTTAAAAATTTTCCAGCCGGTCTGTATTTTAGTGGTATAAATTTCTTTTTTCATTATACTCTGTTTATGCGGTTATTCAAAACGTATTACTGTGATGTCACGTAATAATAATTGTATAATCAGGAGAAATTGAAGACTCCCTCCGGCAAGACCGTCAATGCAAGGAATGTTTTCTCATTATATTCGCTCGCTAACCCCGTGGCACCAACAGTAGGGGCCTTAGGCCGGACCACGGGGAATATCGCTCGCTATCCATTTAATACCGGTTGCAGCGAATCCGGCAGGCCGCAGGCCGACCCGCGAAAGACACGAAGTATTATTTTAACCGCATTTTCTTTCCCTTTGACAGGGCCATTCCGGAAAACCGCCGCGCCCGAATCCTTGTGCATTACATCAGGAACATGGCAAAAAAGAGTGATTTCTATCTCAGTTTCGTGAATTTTTCCTTCTGGGGAAAAGAGATCGACGTGTTCGCCAATATCCTGAGCCTTCTCTTTGGCCTGGCTGAAAAATCACGGGCTGTCCGAATGACCGAAGGGCTCCTGAAATTAAAGGTGAATCTTCCGTATCCCGTATGGGTAGTCCACAACCCGATAAGCCGGACGGGCCGCTCCTGGCGCACCTATATGGGGCGTCACCAGCAGAACTTCCCATGGCAGTACCCTAACGGCGGCATATGGCCGTTCGCCGGCGGCTTCTGGATTATCCTGCTCTCAAACATAAAGAGAAAAGACCTGGCATGGACTGAGCTCCTCCGCTATGCGGAGGCAAGCAGGTTGAACAACTGAGAATTTAATGAATGGCTTCACGGCAAGACCGGTGAGCCGATGGGGATGGCGGGCCAGTCCTGGAATGCAGCAATGTTCGTCCTTGCATACCAGTTGCTGCAAGATGCTATAGAGTGGTAAAGGACTGCAAACATTGAATAGGGCGACCGGGAATATGTAAGCGGCGTTAATAGACAGACAACTCCAGGTGTGATACCCTTTAAAAATAAATAGAGAAGGCGACGCCAGGACTATTTCGTCTTCCGGAAACGATGGGCCTGGCAGGACTGACGTGGTAACAATAACTTTTGCCGCAGCCGACAGGACCGGCATATGTTAAGGAGAGTTTTATGCTTCTTTATCTCATTCAGCATGCAGATGCCTTGAGCGAAAAAAATGACCCGGCGCGTCCGCTTTCCGAAGCCGGTATGCGGGACATCAGTAAGGTGGCCGCTTATCTCTCCGGGTCCAACATAAGAGTGAATCAGGTCCTCTACAGCAAAAAATTGAGGGCAAGGCAGACAGCGGAGATCATAGCGAAAAACCTGGGCCCCGGCAGTTACAAAGAATTGGCGGAGAGCGACGGACTGCTGCCGCTCGACGGGCCTTCTGCATGGGACGACCGTCTGAAATACCTTACGGATGACCTAATGCTTGTGGGCCATATGCCCCATCTCGGGAAGCTTGCAGGTCTGTTGATTTGCGGAGAAGCAGACAAAAATATAATCTCATTTCAAACTGCCTGTGTGGTCTGCCTTGAAAGAGATGAAAAAGCCGCCTGGTCCCTGCGGTGGATGATAACGCCCGGCATCATCACAGCCGACAGACTGGTTCCCTGACCTGAGGGCAATGCCTTGGACCCGTTTGCCGCTTTCTGGCGGTAAACCCGTCAAATGGATGGCTGGTCGCCGCCATCTTGAGAAGGTGGGACGGTCTTCATGTCTTTTTCAAGCTGTTTGACCTTTCTTTTTTGCTCCCTTAGGGCCGAGCCCTTCCTCAGTAGCGAAGGTAAAGACATGAGGATTCCGGAGAGGAAGCCTGCGGCAAAGACTGTGACGAGAACAAAGGACAGGGAGCCCACGAAATGAAAGGTGAGGAAACTCACAGTAACAACTGCAGCGTTCTGGACCGCAAAAAGCAGCAGTACTATTGCGATCAATAAAGCAAGAAAAAGAAAAAATTGCATAAAGCCCCCTTACAGTATGATTTCAGACCATTATATCACAGTCTGTCGTAGGACCGCGCCGGATGGTCCGATATCGATTAGGCTAAAAAGAAGATCATGTTCTGTTATAGTGAGGATGAGTTTAAATAAATTAAGCACACCCCTCTACTATGGATAATCTCTCCTTTTTTTTGCTGGACAGACAGCTCATTTCGTGATATGAATTAACCAATAAAACATTCACCCGTAAACATTGGTCTGAAGCATAACGAGTTACGCACCATCCATTCAGAGGAGTATAATTCATGTCAGCAGAAGACGAAGTCCGCAAGGCATCGGAACAATTCTATGCTGCTTTGAACCGCATGCTCAATGGAGATATCGGCCCACTGGCAGACATCTGGTTGCATACTCCGGCTGTGACAACCATGCACCCGATTGGTGGCAGGGAACTCGGATGGAACAATGTATTTGAAGCATGGACCCAGGTAGCCAAGATGGCCTCAGATGGGCAGGTCAAACTGACCGATCAGCTCATCCAGGTCACGGGAGATATGGCCTACGAAGTGGGTGTTGAGCAGGGGCAGGCGAGGTTTGGCGGAAAACAGGTCTCCATCGAGCAGCGGGTCACGAATATTTATCGCCGTGAAGCCGGGACATGGAAGATTGTACATCACCACGCTGATGTTTCTCCCTCAATGAGAGATGCTCTCAACAATTAACAGTCCGAAATGGAGTGAACTTATCCTCCCCCGGAGCAGCAGGGCTGTCGAAATTGATATTCATCAGGGGGAATTTTTAATGAATAAACCATATCAAGTGATGCCTGATATCGAGGTCATCCCTGCGCATTTCCAGATTCCCGGGGCGAGATTGCAGTTTATCTTCACGCACAGGATATGATTGAGGATGCCGAAGTCAGTATTGTAAATCCATTCCCAGATTTTCGCGCCTATAAATCAAAAATAGTTACTCTTCATATGAAATTGTTTAATGCTGCTTACTTCTGCAGTTTTTGCAGTAGTCGTAGTATTCAAACATCATCCCATAGGCCGGAACCCGGTCTGCTTTTCTATAATCGAAGAAGAAAAGGGCAGTCTCCTTAACAAGCTTCTACCCACGGATGCGACAGACTAAGAATTTGACCGGAGAACGAGGAATTCGACTCCCACAACACCCTCTCAGCTCTGCGAATAAAAAAGGGCGGGAAATCCCCCACCCTTTTTCCTGAATGACTTCAGCCCTGCGCTACTCAACCTTCTTCATTTCAGTGCCGCAGGGACATTTGCCGGGGTTCTGGCTGATGGTTTCACACTTGCAGTCAGGCCCGCAGGCACAGGCGTACTTACCAGTGGTTTTGAAGGAGCGTTCCTTGTCCCATGAATCCGCCTTCAGCATCACCGTGCCCTCTCCAACACTCATTACCTTCGCCTTCACCATATCTTTGCCGCAGGTACATTTGCCCGGCATTCTCGACATGGTATTGCACGGGCAATCCGCACCGCAATTGCAGGCGTAGATCTCGTCGCCCACCTTCAGCTCCATCTTGCCGAAGGTGCCGCCGAATGCCACTGCAGCACAGAACAGGACAATGATTGTAAACAAAATAGTCTTCCTCATGATTTCACCTCCCTTTTTGGTTTTCCTGAAGTTACAGTTATAAAGTATAATTCCACTTTAGGCCATCGCCCATCAGTTGTCAAGGGGGAATTGTACATGCTCCGGCTATCGGATGATCTCCCACATATCTTCGTAAGCGGCGGTCATAACATTCCGGAAACTTGTGATCGAGCCACCGAACTCACGTATGAACGCCTCGGCGTCTTCCTTGTTTTCGAAGGCCCATTTGCCCCTTATCGACATGACCCCCTGCTTCGAACCGCCAAGCACCCAGATTGCCTTCTCCGCGTCGACAAGGTTCCCGTGATCAAAGGTGCCAGCCATAATCTGTGCAGGCCCCTTTTCCGGGTGAAGCGCCAGGTCGATGCCTGCGCAATGTACACTACATAGACCGACTTCCGATCCGTCGAGGTACCTCAGCAGCACCCTGCTGTATGCGTACTGTTTTCGGTCCATACCGCAGTAGGCACATTTGGGATGGGTAGTGATGTCGTTGCTTGCCTCTTCACGGGGCTGCGACTGCACTTTCTGAATCTCGTCGTACATCCCTGAGAAGACTGCCGCCATTGTATCTCTGAAATTTGCTACTCTGCCGCCGTTGGCATCTGAAAACGCTTCGGCATCAGGTCTCTTTGAGAAGGCCTCTTTGCTCCTGCTGCTGAGCCCGAGGACCCAGATTGCCTTCTTTGCATCAAGGAGTTTTCCGCTCCCGTGCTCTCTGACCCAGATCGTCTTTACATCCTGACTGCGGTATGCAGCAAGCATCGCTCCTGCGCAGCGAAGACCGCATGCGGACCGGGCTGTCCCATCCCGATATTCGATACGCACCTCTGATGGCGATCCCGGTGTTACATCATTGCATGTGGGACATCCTGATGTGTTCGCCTTCGAGATCGAACATAGCCCAGTGAGCACCAGAGCCGCCCAAATAATGACCACTTTCTTAAGTGTTTTCTTCATATAATTCCCCCTTTTTCAGCGAGTTCCATCCCCATGTTTCATCATAGCACCCCGATCGGTGATCCTCAAGCTCCCAACTGCGTTAGCGGGGCATTAGTTCTGAAGAGCAAAACAGATTGCAACCGCAGGGCTGCGCAGAATTCAGATATGAGTAATATTACAAAAAGCGTATTAGAACCTATCTCAAAATTGAATCATGTTAATGAAAGCCGTCATACTTGCGAAGGCGGGTATCCAGACATCCGCAAAAATACTGGATTCCCGTCTGCAGGGAATGACAAAACAAAGAGTCACGCATCAAGAAGTCGATTTTGAGATAAGTTCTAGTCATTTAAAGAGCATAATAATAACCAGAAGATATGGCAGCAATGCCATTAATTTCTATTTTGGCTTGACACTTCCTGAAATTTGCTTTGACTCAGTATGAGACGGCTTGATATAGTAACCTTACTTCGATTTGGAGGTGAGGGATTGAAAGGGGCAATCAGAAGGACTTTCAGAGACAAATTTGAAATAAGCATATTTACCTTTTCGCCCCGCCTCACACATTGATGATTTAGAGCGCGGTGCCCATGCTTCTGGGCCGCTCAGCTCCGGCAGAAAAAAATACAAAAAGCAGCGGCAGGACCAGAAGTCTCAGTAATTATATTTTCATGTTTAATCACCCCAATTTTTTGTTTAACAGGATTATATATAACAATTTTGAATAAATGATGAACGGCAGGCCTGAGTCACAATTTCACCCTTCTCAGTCTCAGGGCATTGCTGATGACTGATACGGAACTGAAGCTCATGGCAGCTGCTGCGATCATCGGGCTCAGTAAAATACCGAAAAAAGGATAAAGTACCCCGGCGGCAATTGGGATACCGATTGAATTGTAACCGAAGGCAAAAAAGAGGTTCTGTTTTATATTGCTCATTGTTGCCCTGCTCAGCCGCCTTGCCCGCAGGATGCCGCGAAGGTCTCCTTTTACCAGAGTTACCCCGGCACTCTGCATTGCGACATCCGTTCCGGTCCCCATGGCAATGCCAACTTGTGCCTGGGCAAGGGCCGGTGCATCATTGATGCCGTCTCCTGCCATGGCCACAAACCGGCCTTCCTTCTGCAAACGTTTTACTGCCTCGGCTTTCTGGTCAGGCAACATCCCGGCAATGACATCATCGAGTCCGAGCTTCTTTGCCACTGCCTCAGCTGTAGTCTGATTATCACCGGTAAGCATAACTATCTTTATGCCTTCATCATGGAGCTGTTTGATAGCTTCAGCCGTAGTTTCTTTTATCGGGTCGGCCACCCCCAGAAGGCCCGCTGCCTTTCCGTCCACTGCGAGGAACATAACGGTCTGCCCCTCTTTGCGCATAGTTTCAGCCCTGACAGACAATCCCCCCGGATCAATATTCAGATCTTCGAGAAGCTTGCGGTTGCCTAGTGCCACGGCATGCCCTTCTACCTTGCCGACAACACCCTTTCCGGTCTTTGATTCAAAAGCTTCGAAATTCGCAGTCTTTATCCCTTTTTCATCCGCTCCTGCCACAATCGCAGCTGCCAAAGGATGCTCACTGCCCCGCTCCAGACTCGCTGCGTAGTAAACCATCGATTTCTCCATTAATTTCTCATCAGGGCCTTCATTTGGAATAATAGAGACCAGTTTCGGTTTGCCCACTGTCAGAGTCCCGGTTTTATCCACTACAAGGGTATCGACCTTCTTCATTACCTCAATCGCCTCGGCATTCTTAAACAGAACGCCTGAACTTGCTCCTTTCCCGGTAGCAACCATTATGGACAAAGGGGTCGCCAGACCAAGCGCGCATGGACACGCTATGAGCAGGACCGCAACAGCATTGATGAGTGCGACAGCCATCCTTGGTTCAGGCCCTACCCATGCCCACACAACAAAAGTTAAAACAGCAACGGCAACCACGATCTGTACAAAATAACCGGCAACAATGTCTACAAGCTTCTGGACCGGGGCGCGGCTTCTTTGCGCCTCGGACACCATATGAACAATCTGCGCGAGCAATGTTCCTGCCCCCACTTTCTCCGCCTTCATGACCAACGTGCCCGTTCCGTTTACTGTAGCTCCGATAATCCGGTCTCCCTGTTTCTTTGAGACAGGGAGAGGCTCTCCGCTGATCATTGATTCGTCTACTGAACTTGTACCCTCCGTGACCACTCCGTCCACAGGTATTTTTTCTCCGGGACGCACACGGAGCATATCTCCCGGGGTCACCTCTTCAAGGGGAACATCTTCTTCCTTTCCATCTGTGATCCTGCGAGCGGTTTTTGGCGCAAGTCCAAGTAATGCCTTGATGGCCGCTCCGGTTTTGCTTCTTGCCCTGAGTTCAAGCACCTGGCCGAGCAGTACGAGGGTCACAATAACTGAGGCCGCCTCGAAGTAAAGTCCAACCTCGCCATCAGCTGTCCGGAAGGATGCCGGAAACACCTCAGGAAATAACGCAGCAACCAAACTGTACACATAGGCGACTCCTGTACCGATGCCGATCAGGGTAAACATATTGGGGTTCCAGGTGACAACTGACTGCCAGCCCCGCACAAAAAAAGGCCAGCCGCCCCAGAGAACGACAGGGGTCGCAAGGCCTAGTTCCAGCCACTTACGTATCCCATGGGGGACCATTTTCAGCAATGAAGAAAGACCCGGGACCATGCCGCCCATAGCAAGGATGACAACAGGGATGCTCAGCAGCACGCTTATCTTGAAACGCCGTGTCATGTCAGTGAGTTCGGGATTTTCCTCGTCTTCAGCGCTAACTGTTTTAGGTTCGAGGGCCATCCCACATTTGGGGCAGCTGCCGGGAGCTTCACGTACAATCTCCGGATGCATCGGACAGGTCCACTCAGTTTTGGTCACACGTGCAGACGGTGTAACAGGCTCAAGCGCCATGCCGCATTTGGGACATGCCCCCGGGCCTTCCCGTCTCACCTCCGGGTGCATGGGACAGGTGTGGGCTACTTCTTTTTCAGCCCCACTCGTCCTTTCGGATGCAGGCTTGTCCCCAAGATATGACTCAGGGTCCTTATCGAAATCTTCCTTGCAGGGTTTCGAGCAGAAATAATATGTCGTGCCCTTATATGTCGATGTAGCTGCGGCCTCCTTGTCTTCAATCTGCATTCCGCATACAGGGTCTTTAACTTTCATGTTTCCTCCCACACAAAATATTGTGACGTCAGCGCCTCTTATTTGAATAAAATTTTATTTTTCCTCCTTATACTGATAGCACATTTTACGAGGAAGTTCTATCCTTACTACTGCGTCGTCTCCGGGTTGGCTGCGAATATGCACTTGACCATGATGACCATCGACGATCTCCTTGCAATAGGCATCCCCAATCCCGTCCCCGTGCTTTTCTTTGTATAGAACGGGATGAAGATATTCTCAAGAGTTTCTTTATCCATACCTGGCCCATGATCTTTAACAATAAAGACCACATTCACGTTTATTTCCATGCCATGGGCAGACGGTGTAACGAACCATCTTATGGTCTACATTCAGGAACCCGATAGGAAGATAGTGCCTGGAGATGTTGCATTCCTGGTAAAGGGTCCTGACGGGAAGGACTTTACGGACATTACCATGGAAATGTACGGCGGTTATGGAGCTCCCGCATGTCCGGGAAAATTGTTTCAGTAATAGCACGATAATTATTGTCTTTTAATCGTATCAGCCTTTCAGGCATTTCTATCTGGCAGTATGTACTGGCTGGCTGCCATGGCGGCCTTTGCGCCTTCGCCGCAGGCGATGATTATCCGCTTTCCGAAGGCATTCGTGACATCGCCGGCTGCAAAAATGCCTCGATGGGATGTCGAACAGTCGAGGTTTATAATTGTTTAAGAACAACAGCGTTCTCTATACAGAAATCACTAATAATCTAATGAGAAGGGTTCATGAGCATAAGGGAAAAACTGGTTGAAGGATTTACGAAGAAATATAATGTCGGTAAACTGGTGTATTTCGAGATTTTCAGAGAAGTTGAGGGTGCAATATTAAGAGAAAAGCAAATTAAAGGCGGATCAAGGACAAAAAAGCTCGCTTTGATCAATGACTTCAATAAGGATTGGAGAGATCTATATGACGCGCTTTGAGATTGCTTCGTCGAGGACTCGCAATGACACCATTAAGGAATTGCCGAGACTGGTTCAGTTACATTTACCCCAATATGTTGGTCACCCATTAAATACCCAGATGCACCATTAAAAAACCGGTGTATTTGGCAGGTTGATATATCATTAACATTATTTAATGGAATATTCACAGTTTATTCATTATTAATTGCTAAACTTATTTACAGTGATGTTTTTCATATTAATGAAAACATTACGACAAGCTCAGGACCAATTCTGACTTGTAAGATAGCACTGGAGGAAAAAAATGAAGAGACGTTTTGTATACAGTTTGTTGTTATTAATGACGTTCGCCTTTCTGGCCTTTTCGGCCAACACCTATGCCATGATGAATACCGGAGGGAATACGAGCGGATCAGGTTCGATGAATTCTGGCGGCACGGGTTGGATGAATACGGGCGGCACTGGTTCGTCGTCCGGAATGATGTCTGTGATGCCTATGCCGACATCCCAGATGATGTTTTCATCCGGTCCGACGACTGATCCTGTTATAGGCTCCGGCCCTCAGGATACAATGCCCATAGGAGTGGGCTCTGTGGCAATGGGTGGTAACATGCTGACAATTCATGCCCAAGTCGGTCAATTTGAAATGCCTATGGATATGTACTTTGAACTTTACGCGCCTTCGATCGATCCCTTCAACGTATACCTGCTGGATCAACAAGGCGGTTTACAACCTGTCTCGACGGGAATGACGCCGTTGATGAGCGGCGTGACGAGCATCGACCAGATGCCTTTTGGAGCCGATATTCCCACATCGATGCTCCCGACGGGGACCTATTATCTTGGACTGATGGCGACCCCTGCGGGTGGTAATATGTCAACCTATTATTTTTGGATGACCAATTTTGTAATTCAGTAGCACAACACAAACTATGACGGGAAAGATATCTTTCCCGTCTGACTTTTTTAGTCACAGGCGATCTTAACGTAGCGGTTCGCTGGCACACAAACAGTCTTTCGGAGCTTGTATACAGGGAGGTGAAAAAAACAGTTTCTTTTTATTGATAAAACTGTCGCATATTGCGATTCAAAATTTAACGATTATTTGGAGGTTGGAATGAAAAAGATATTATTGATGACGGGTTTAATGATTATGCTTGTTTACATGGGCGCAGCGGACGCGGCGATGATGGGGGGTACCGGCGGCGTATCTGGATCGATGATGGGTGGAGGTATGATGGGCCTGACGAATTCCGGAGGCTTCGGGATGATGAATGGAATGGCCGGCGCGCCAGTAGTTGGCGACGACGGAACAGCCTACATCGTTGGTTTTAATTCTACAGCCCCGGCCAACACTCTTCCTGAGCAGCAATGTCTTTCAATCAACAGTATCCGCAGTGACACCTGCCGGCCTGATAGAGACGCTGACGCTAAATGGGATCGTGTCAAGACCGGTAATCTACGGAAACTCTCTGGTCGCTACCGCCTCACTTCCTGACCTAACGAACTACTGGGTAGCAGAAAATCTCGGCACATCTTCTCCTTCCGGTTCAGTCGGTACTCTATATAGTGAACCTGCCGCTGACTGCCTCTACAGTCCCGGTGGCAGTCACGCTGGACGGCAAATTCGCTTCCGTGCCGGTGATTGCCAATAACAGTATTTATGTAGTAACATCCGATTTCGGCAATGCCATGATGAACAGCAACAACACCTTCAACATGATGTACGGCAACTACAACTTTAACAGCACAGGCAGTGCAAAATCATATTTGTATATAATTGGTTTTGACGGAACGACAAACAAGATAACTCTGCAGTAGAGATTAAAACGGTGGGAACGTCCTTCACTGTACAGGCGTTCCCGCCGAGCCAATGAACAGGGTACGATTTATCGATATTCCAATCCTTGTCTTCGATCAGCATTTCTCAGACAGGGTCTTTAACTGTAATTGTTTCCTCCCTCGGGCCGTCAATTTTCCCAGTATCCTCTTATCTACTTTTTCATGCAGGCGACCGCCTGCTAAGCAATTGCGCCTGTTCAGGTAGAGCCCTGGCCCGCGGTACAACCGTAACAGTGGTCCCCAACATGGATCTTTCTTTTTATCAGATGTTCATACTCAAAATCCCGGATGTGTTGATGACCCGAGGCGTTGACCCTCAGGCCGAGCACCTGATTGAAATCACAATCGTAGAGCGACCCGTCCCACCCGACACTGATAAGACGCCGGCACATCAATCCCTCAAGAGTTGATGGATTGAATGCCTGTTCCAGCTTCTCCTGGTATTTGTTCAATCCCCCGTTTTTTTCAAGATGTGTCCTGAACCTGCCGACCGGCATATTTGAAAAAACCAAAAGATCGTCAAATATAATTCCATGCCGATTGCCGAGCTCTCTCCGATATTCTTCCTCAAGACATTTCTGGGCAGGGGCCAGAAAGGCGCCCGCAGGGTTGTAAACGAGATTCAGTTTTCTGCCATTGCCGTCTCCATAGCCGAGGCGGTTGAGATGTTTGATCGCCTCGATACTTTTCCCGAAAGTACCAGCTCCTCTGACCCTGTCAACGTTACTGTCAAGATAATAGGGTAGAGAGGCCGATATCTCAACATCGTGCGCCCGATAAAAGTCAGGCAGATATTCATAACCGTCTTCAAAGAAAATGGTAAGATTTGATCGGACAATGACGTGGCAGCCCGCAGTCTTTGCCTTCATTACAAGATACGTGAAATGCGGGTTCATCTCCGGAGCCCCGCCGGTGATGTCAAGTACTCCGATACTATGTTTTGCAAGCAAATCAAGGATTTGATCTATGGTTGTCTTATCCATTGCTTCGGTCCTGGCGGGTCCTGCACTAACGTGACAGTGCTTACAGGCCATGTTGCAGCGATAGCCCAGATTGACCTGGAGAATCCTGATGTCCTGCGCTGTCAAGGGACCGCCGATCGTTTCTTCTATTTTGCTTTCAAATGTCTGTTGCATTATCACCTGTTAATTTTGCATAAATGATTAATCATACCAGTCTGTTAAGTTCCAGGTATTACTTAAATATATAATATTGCATATTTACGAAAAATGCATGTCAGGAGCGCCCACGCAGACAGGGGAAGATATTTTCCCCCCCGTCTGGTCTTTATCTGCGGTCTCTAAATACATGCCCCTTGATATAGTGAAATATGAGTCGCACGGCCGCGGAACCGAATGTACTCAAAGCTTTAAATAAAGAGAAAAACTCCCCAACAATCTATCTTACAATATTGATGTGGCTTCCGCTGTGTGATAATGTTAATACTGCAAAGGAATAAAATTATGACACATGTTAACTGGTTGTCCGGCTTTTTTATTGCGAAGAAATCTGAATTTGCAGAGCATGTAATACTTCCGATAGAAGAGCAGATCATGGCCTGGCGCAGGGCCGGCAAAAAAATGAAATGGGCCATCACTGAAAAAGAGTTTAACGGGATTGATTCTCCTCCTTCTCTGACTGACAGTGACCTGGAGCAGGGGTTTGCCGGCATCGCGCTTTTTTACGGCTTCGGTAAGGACAGTGCAAACCACTCAGATCCTATTGCCTCAGGGAAGATGGCCTGGGATTATGCCTGTAAGCAATTAAAGCATAAAGTATGGCAGAGCCCGCATATTGATTTTAACAAGCATGATTCCCTCCGGCTGCGGCCTGGGGCACCTCCAAGACCAAAAGGATTTTATTTCGGAAAAATTCAGACAGGGGAAAGATTTCTAAGAATGACCGTGTCTCAGGCACGCGGGTATTTTAATGCTGCTACCGGCTTTGGCCCTGAAGGGTTACAACTGCTATGTATAACTCATACTCATATTCCGGACATGATGAGCGAAAGGAAAATGCCATTCATGATACTCGCAGATTATGATGTTGCCCCTTACGGCTACAACGACTTCTTTGACACACTTCAGGTTTTCTCAAGCAACAGGATTCTCGGTCTCGGAATAGGAAACTTAGAGCAAAACTATCCTGGCTTCGGGGTCCCTGCAGTCCACTTTTAGATTTCTATTTAATCAAAATAATTCCTCGATGCGCTGCATCGGGGTATAAACGCTCTGTCCTCTATTGTGTCGTTGTCCCGAAATACCCCTCCTTGGAAAAGAGGGGTTAGGGGAGATTTTATAGATGTATTTGTTCTCAAAATCCCCCTTCCTCCCCCTTTCCAAAGGGGGAATCAATTATCGGATTTCAGTTTAGATACCTCGCAGTTCTGTTGAGGGGTAGTTAATTTAACGGCCATCAGGGAAGAACGCTGACCGGCCACACATAAAAATGCGCGCCTCTTTTCATTCCAACACCGACCGCGCCTTTGGTAAGATAGAGTGCCCATGCCCAGTCTGGTTCGAACATGCTCGTTGTCGAAGACCAATATCCCTCCTTTACATTTCTGAAGGGATGTCCAGGAGGAAGCGCCGGACTGTGCGTGCTGCAATCCACGAGCGATTCCAGTTCGTTGATATTTGGCAGCCGCCATGAATATATTTCTCCCACCTGCCTGTTGAGGTCGGTCACTGCTTTGAGCGCTTCCTCCCAGGTCGACAGCTGCCCTGTGAGGTCTGCCGAGGGGTGCCAACAGAGGCCCGTGAGGTGGTCGACGACCACATTTTCCATGTCCTCAAACCGTGGGTCAGGCCATTGCACCCCTAAACGGAATTCTCCGTCCTGTCCTGTTCCTGTGCAGGAGATGATCTGTCCTTTTACGTCATAACACCGGGTTTGGCCGGTAACAGGCAAGAATTAAGTTCCCCTTTCCTCCAACAGGCCACAATAGATAAAACGTGGCCTTCCGGCCATAAAACATCCTTAGCTCCTTCCATATGGATATGCCAGGCACAGGAGGTGTTGATTGCCGCAGTGGTGGACGTCCAGTACCACCCGCTAAATACATTAATGAAAGGATTTCCTTCCGGCAAAGCAGGCTTCCTTGTTTGATGACTCATGAGGCTTCGCAGTTCACGGCGGTTAGGAAGACGCCAGTCGGAAATGCCGAAGGCCTCGTCACGATTCATCTTTGCGATGTAATCGAGGGCTTCCTTCCATGTCAAAGGGAATTCAGCCAGGTTAGCGTTTGTTGTCCACGTAAGTCCCGTCAGTCGATCGAGGACCACATCGTCATGCGTCTCGAATCGCGGTGTAGGCCAGGGCACACCGTTTTTGAACTCCGCGTCCTGACCGCTTCCGTGCAGTCGATCATGCGACCCAGCGCATCGTGGCAGGTAATAAGGCCGGTCTGGAGGTATGCGT
>CAWDEY010000019.1:0-15040 GCA_963801505.1 uncultured Nitrospira sp. | reverse complement strand
AGGAGGGCGCGGAATATCAGACGTCCCTCGTACTCTTAAAAAAGCTCAAGATCATCAAACGCTGAGATGGCCCGAAGGACGTGATCGCATGCCTCGGCCTGTGGTCATACCGAATATTGTCATGTCTCATATATATGTGATACGATTTCAAATAATGGACCGGAACCTGTCCCCTCTCAAAATTGTTATATATTTTGCTGCGTTCGGATTTTTGTGGATAATCTCTTCTGACGTACTCGTAGCAAAACTAACTAAAGACCCGGAAATATATACTAAACTCAGCATCTTTAAAGGGTGGCTGTACATATTGCTGACATCAGCTTTTTTGTATTGGCTTATCAGTTTGTATTCAAAGCAGAGAACTCAGTCTGAAATTGCACTTCGCGAAAACGAGAGAAAATACCGGGTGCTTTTTGAAGCGGCGAATGACGGGATCTTCATCCAGGATGAGACAGGCTTCACGGACTGCAACCGAAGAGGAGCGGAGATGTACGGGCTAACACGAGAGCAGGTCATCGGCCGTTCGCCCAGCGAGTTCGCCCCGGAGCGGCAGCCCGACGGACGGCTCTCGTCCGAAGTGGCCGGCGAGAAGGTCAGAGCTGCGTTCAGCGGCATCCCCCAGGCCTTCGAGTGGCAGCCGGCGCGCGCCGACGGAAGCCCCTTTGACGTGGAGGTCAACCTGAGTAGAGTCGAACTTGGCGGCAAGATTTGCTTGCAGGCGATCGTTCGTGACATCTCCGAGCGCAAGCGGTCAGAGAGGGAGATCGCCGAGCGAGGGGCCTTGGTGCAGCAGATCATGGACACCGCGAGTGTGGGGATCGGCCTGGTGGACAAAGGTGGTCGATTCACCCACGCCAACAGGCGCATGGCCGAGATGTTCGGCTGCGTGATGGAGGAACTTATCGGGAGTGAATATGCAGATCATGTACACCCTTCTGAGCGGGAGACCAGCAGACAGAATATACGTACCTTGCTTGCAAGTGCGATAGCTTCGTGGACCTCGAACGCCGCTACTTGCGGAAGGACGGTACCGAGTTCTGGGGCCACCTCGCATGCAGACGCTTTCATGACGCTCAGGGCAATGAACTCGGCCTGATCGGCGTGATCACGGACATAACCGAACGAAAGCGTGTTGAAGAGTCGCTTCGGGAGAGCAAGGACCAGTTCATGAAAGTGGTCGAGAACAGTCCGCTGTCTATGGCTTTGGTTAACTCCGACGGGGTAATTGAATATATCAATCTCAAGGCCATTGAGACTTTCGGATATCTGCCGCAGGACATACCTGACATGGACCGCTGGTGGGTGCAAGCATATCCCGACAAGACCTACCGTGACGAAGTTATTGCCCAGTGGATGGGGCTTGTCGGCGAGGCCCTTAAGCATAATCATGAGATTGAACAGCGGGAATACCGCGTCACCTGCAAGGACGGCACTGTCAAGATCGTGGCGATTTTTGGAGTCTGGATCGCAGATAAGGTGCTTGTCGTTTTCGATGACATCACTGAGCGCAAGATTGCCGAGGAGAAGCTCCGGGAAAGCGAAAATAAGTACCGCCTGCTCTTTGAACACGCAAACGATGGTATTTTCATCCAGGATGAGACCAGCTTGACGGACTGCAACGAGAAAGGTGCTGAGATGTACGGACTAACGAAAGAGCAGATCATCGGCCGTTCGCCCGGCGAGCTCTCACCTGAGCGACAACCCGATGGACGGCCCTCTTCAGCTGTGGCCGGGGAGAAAATGCAGGCTGTGTTGAGCGGTATCCCGCAGGTCTTCGTGTGGCAGGCGCTCCACGCTAATGGAAATCCCTTTTACGTTGAGATCACCCTGAGCAGACTCGAACTGAGTGACAAGGTATATGTGCAGGCGATTGTTCGAGACATTAGCGAACGGAAGCGGCTGGAACAGGAAATTCTCAAGTCCCAGAAACTCGAATCCATCGGCACTTTGGCTGGTGGTTTAGCCCATGACTTCAATAACCTCCTGCAAGGAGTGTTCGGATATATCACTATGGCAAAGTTGACCCTCGACCAGCGAGAGAAAGCACTGGCAATGCTGGAGCAGGCAGAGAAGGCGCTGCACCAGTCCGTGAACCTCACAACACAGCTTCTGACGTTCTCCAAGGGGGGGAAGCCGGTGAGAAAGGCGATAGCCCTCGGGCCGGTGATAGAGAACGCTGTGAAGTTCGCACTGAGTGGCTCCCAGGTAAGTAGTAAAATTGCACTTGCCGGCGACCTGTGGCCGGTTTACGCCGATGCGGGGCAAATCGGCCAGGTAATTCAAAACATCGTGCTGAATGCCGACCAGGCAATGCCCGAGGGGGGCACAATAATAATTACTGCGAGGAATGTGCTGGAACCAAAAAAGATTCGTCCTCAGATGCTCAGTGAAGGCAACTATGTCGAGATATCTATTGAGGATACCGGCACCGGTATCCCGGCGAAGTACCTGCAAAAAATCTTTGACCCTTACTTCACTACTAAGGAGAAGGGAAGCGGCCTGGGACTGGCAACTTCTTATTCAATAATCAGTAACCATGGTGGTCAGATCAGTGTAACATCCGAATTAGGCAAGGGCACCAATTTTATTATCTATCTGCCTGCGATTGAAGCTGCCAAAGAGAGGATACAAAAGCGCGAAACACCACTCGACGTCGGCAGAAGAAAAATTCTTGTAATGGATGACGAAGAGCTTGTGCTGAATATCGCCGGAGAAATGATGAGTGCCCTCGGGCATGACGTGGAATTTGCGAAACACGGTGAATCGGCAACAGAGAAATACCGTGCCGCCATGGATTCAGGCAATCCCTTTGACATCGTGATTCTCGACTTGACCATACGCGGCGGTCTGGGTGGCAGGGATACCATTGAACAGTTGAGTAAAATTGACCCCAAAGTCAAGGCTATCGTATCAAGCGGCTACTCGGATGACGCTGCTGTGGCGGATTATGAAAAATATGGATTCAAGGCCCGACTGACTAAGCCATATAAGCTTGAGGACTTGAGAGACACTCTTTATATGGTTCTGAGTTCGTGAAAAATATATCAGTCCCCTTTGGACCTGCAGAACATCAAAAATTGCATATGGGTACACAGTCTGCTCACTTGAGCAGTTACTCACATTCCCATCAGGCCGGTAAATATTATTGTGCTTGTATTTCAGAAATGTTGTGATAATATTTAACTGATAGTTTCGTTAATGCTCTTCAGTAAGCAGCCAGTCAGGAAAAGGGGGTTGTCATTATGAAAAATGTTAAGCTCGGATGTTTTATTGTTTTTTTAATAGCAGCATTCTGTACCTCCTGCGCGCCTGGAATTCGTCTCAGTACAACGGGGACCCCGGGGCCCGAAATCAAGGGCGACTACAGAGTAATATTCTTTGGCTGTAATTATCTTAACGACCTCGATACTATTGCCTTCCTTGATAAAGAAGATGATCCGTATACCTTCGAACCCTATGCGCCTGATTTCAAATACAGGATTAAAAAGGGCGTTGGAGCAAAAGACGCGTTTGAAAAGGCAAATAAATTCGTGCAGTGCAACTCGTCATTCAGTCAATCCCAGATGAGCACTATCAAAGCCCCGAATGGGGACATCATAGGGTATGAGATCAGGCCTTTATATCAGCCCTTTACTTATGGTGTTGCTGACGCACTAAATACGTATTACTGGTTAAAAGGCGATAAGGTGGTCATAAGGATAATGCTGAACCCCTCAATTGAGAATATGCTCCAGGGCAGCGGTGGCCGGGGGAGAATGGAATGACTTTTTTTACCGCTTTGAAGTGGGGAGCGGACCACAGGGATTCAAGCAAGAAGAAAAGGGAGGCATGAATATATGACTGATCAAAATGGAAAAGAACTCGCTCAGGGAATTCGCGCAAATATGGCCGAATTCAAAAGTGCCTGCGAAGGGCTTGATGAGGAAACCGCGTCACGTGCTCCGGAAGACCGTTGGTCGCCCAAACAGATCATCTCTCACCTCTGCGGGCCGGAGGGGACAGGAATTTTGCCGGGGCTAAAGGCCTTTCTTGAACAGGACACACCGCGGCTGGACATGGTGGCCGAAGACCCATTTTGGACCGGCAGGCGAACAGGGATGACAGTTTCCGAGCTTCTGGCTGAATTTGACAGGGAATACTCTGGTCTTGCAGCATTAGTAGAAGGTCTTTCCGAAAATCAGCTTTTAAGAAAAGCCAATATCCCAATGCTCAAAGAGTCGCCGCTGGGGGAGTATCCGACCCTGGCCCAGTGGGTCTCCGGACTCTCCGATTATCATATTGGCTTTCATACTGACCACATGCGCGAGATTTTGCAGGCTCTGGGTTTCCCGGAGAAGAAGACCGTCTGAAGACTGCTCCTGTTACCCCATGCCAGTGTTCCCTTAAGTTGTCTTGAATATGCTCAAAGTTTTTTAAGATCGCAGGTAAATACTCAGGTCTTCAGGCTAAGGACTGACGGCTGAAGGATTTCACCCCTCTGCTGCGCTATCGTCACCCATCGTAAATGGCCAAATCATTGTGGATTAAGCATCACTTGCCCAACTTTGATAGTCTCACAAAAAGTCGTCATACCCCCCCTGACTCCTGTCCGTAGCCCCCTCCCGAAAATGCGGGCGAGAGCCCCTATTTCTCTCATATCCCCTACCTGGGTAGGATTTCTTTCGTGAAGACAAAGTTGTAAAGTAATCCATGTTTTATACGGATACAAATGGGCAGACCCTTCAAAAAAGATGAATATCACAAAGTGATATAATGGACAAATGACTGGCCCATATCAAAGGACTCAGTACATTGTTATATTTTTAGTAGAGGCAGAAAACGCTTAAAGATTACCAATGCAAGATCATCAATCCGCTTATTCGGAGTGTTAGCCGGCATGTCAATTTGGAAACTTTCAGACAAAGGGATCGTTAAAATTAATGGGAAAAGTTTGCCTAAGATAACTTCTCCCAATATTCCGGAAGACACTACTGAACTCGTTGGCAGGGCCGATTCGTTGATCGCTGACGGAGAATATATCATCGCAATGGAAATGTATCGTTTGTTACTGGCAAAAGACTCTTCAAATAATTATTTGCGGCAAAGGGCTGAAGAACTCAAGTCGCTTATACTGCTTTCGGAATTGCGCAATGATGTCATCATATTCAGATTAAAAAAATTTCGTGATCTGATCAGGAAAAGAGGAAGTGAATTTATGAAACAAGGGCATTGATTTCATTCAAAAGCCCTTTCCCATGTGAGATCTGATGTTTAAAATACGCAAGACAATGGACGACGGTGAGATTCCAAATTAAGATACCGTACGGAGCTGATTTCTACACGCAACCTTAATCGTCCACTTTGGCACTCACATTTATTTTCAAGAGAAACCTTGCGCCTGTAGTAAAATCACTACAGTGTCAGGCCCAAGGGGAACTTCACATGCCTGAGTCCACGACCACAGTCTTTCTTTCTCAACCTATTATTGTTATTTGCAATTCTCAAGTGATAAAGAATCCTGAGCTGCTTCAATGCACTTTTTTCTCCTTTCGAGGATTCTAATACTCTCATTGATATCCTCGATCTTTTTGGCTTTTTTCTGCGCAAACATGTCGCTCATAACTTCAAGCATTTTAGGTTTGTCCTTTTTTATCCCGATTTCTTTGCCAACTTTTATTATTAATGCTTCATCATGTTTTAATATGTTCATACATGGGGGACCCTCACAAGTTACAGCTTTTACCAGATCTGCTATGGTCTCATATTTTGCTTTTATTTGATCTTTGTCTATCACAACTTTCATATTAAGTTCAGTTTTCCCATCATGACATGCCGCACAGTGTCTTTCCCAGAGGCCGGGCCTCTGAGGTTTGGAGGTAAAGCCTAATAAGAATGGTAAAAGAAAAAAAATAATTAAATGCGGACCAATTTTATTCATGGCATACTCCTCCTATCTAACCATATTTTATCACGATGTGATCCTGATCGCGCCCTAAAGTTGATGAAAAAAAGGTGGGTTTTCAGCAAGAGCATTATGCTCAAGAAAGTTTTAAAGGGATTTCTCTTTAAAATCCCTTATGGGTTCAACATTCTGTTTCTTTTTTACCGCTGCCAGGATCGCCTGTCAAGCTGATGGTGGCGTAGCATGTTACGGGTCGAAATCTTTGTGAGTTGCAAGCTGTTTGGTATCAGGTGGAGACATTGTGGCGTAAAGCCTGAGGCATCCTAACAGACTTCGAACTTCAACCTATCTGATTTCAGTCTATTCCCTATCACTCACCGCTTGCAACAAGACAGCGTGGCTTCGTCTTATTTCCAGGTCACCGACCACTTCAAAGCCCAGGCCTTGCGCAAGGGCAACAGTCTTCTCAAAATCCTTCTTTGATACATGCCCGCTAGGCTCCGCAAAAATCAATTTCGAGCCAGGTTTCATTGTGCGAAGAATTTCTGAAAATAAAATGGCCTTATCAGGCACCTCATGGAGCAAGGCAAAGGCAAGCGCAAAATCGATTTTAGCGGCAAGGGCACTCAATCCAAGGCAACTTTGGCTGCATACCCGCGCGTCAATTCTGTCAATCAGTCCAGCCCTCTTCGCCCTTGCAAGGAGTCCTTTAATCATTTGTTCCTGCAAATCAATACAGACAACCCTCCCTTTTTCGCCCACCAGTTCCGCCATTGGCAAAGAAAAAAATCCCATGCCGCACCCGACATCCAGGACATTCATGCCTTTCAAAACATAAGGCTTCAGAATCCCGGCAGGGTCCTGCAACATACGCCTTAGCGGACTCGCCAGCAAATAACCTAACCACCAGGGACATACTCCGTGACTCAATTCAAACCCTCCAATAAAAAAGCAATCTATAGCGGTTGAGGGACCGTCCGGTCTTCAGTGGCAGCCACTCAGGAGGATGTCCCTGCATCGCCGCATCTCCAGCAGCCCAACCCTGGCGCCATCAGGGAGACGCTGGGGAGAAAAAGCCGAGGTAAGCCCCGTCCCGTAAAACTCAATTAATAATACGTCAAGCTCTTAAAGACAAGGATTATCCCCTTGCTCAAAATTGCGGGTTGCAGGTTGAAGCATCGTCGCCCTTGTTTTATGAACGATTACGCCGGGCTTTCCTCTTCCGGTTTTCTACTGAATCAATGACCTTGACACCCAGTCCTTCGAGCAGGCGGAGGAACCGCTCCACCTCCTCAAGCGGCAGGAACTCTGCAGGAAAGGCGTCGTTTAACTCCTGGCAGGTGACCCTTCCACGTTGCATACCCAGAGACAGCAGTGAATCCATCATGTCCTGATGTTTCATTCAGACACCTCCTATGTGCCTTTTGTTTGTATGCATACTTGCCCTCACATTACGCCTGCGCTAAAGCGGGTAATTCGAACTTCTCTCTCCTTACCTCGTTGCCCGCCTTGTCCCTGTAGATGAGTTCATCAGTCTCCAGCTCATACTCAGGCAGGGCAGGATCATGCCACCGGTCGAGGAAATATTGATAAAAAGGGTTGTACAGGCAACCGGGATTCCTCTGGTGTCTGAATACAAACTCAGGCAATTGCTGGACGTCGACCCCGTGGTGGTAATGCCGCAGGAAGACATAGTCACCCAGTATTGCAAGTTTAAGGAGAGGAACGTCCTGATAGAGCTTCAATCTGATGTCCATCTGGACCTCCTTAAGACCTTTGAGAAACTCTATGCTCCTTGCGATCTGCTCCCGGAAACTTTCCAGGGTGATATCAGGGGACTGGATGCTCCTGGCACGTGAACTTGCACCTTCGCCCGACGGGTCAAGGAGCATGATCTTCGCT
Organism: uncultured Nitrospira sp.; assembly: GCA_963801505.1. Taxonomy (GTDB): domain Bacteria; phylum Nitrospirota; class Thermodesulfovibrionia; order Thermodesulfovibrionales; family UBA6898; genus JAOUFP01. The sequence goes on along the minus strand of CAWDEY010000019.1, from coordinate 7,257 downwards.
CCCCGGCATTTCTGAATGACCTGATGAAGGTCACCCGCAGGGTCCACAAAGGTCGTAAAGCCTGTCGACCCTATCAGCATGACATTTCTCGCCACCCCGTGTTTTTCTTTCAGCTTCCTTATCCTCGCATGCTCTATAAGCCCGCTTGCGCGGCCCAGCGCATAAAGACCGGCTTCCTCCGCCAGCCTGGACAGCTTTCTGCTTTTCATGTTCTTTACGATGAAGTTGAAGAGGACAATGAGAAGGACAGCGGTCCCGACCTCTATGGATATGAGGAATATCTTCTCGTTTTCTATCAATGCCCAGTAGTCCCAGGAACTTCCTCGCCATAAACCGCGCAGTAAACGGCAGCGACAATGCTACGGCAGCACTCAGGACGACAACGACAATGTGATAAAGGATATGCGATATATTTTTTAGTAATTGCACTTTCGTCAACCTCCGTGACATAAATTGGACCTTCGGGCGTCTGAAAATCAGGACAGGACTATGAGGGCCGTAACCAGCAAAAATGCAATATCAGAGCTGACTGTTTGTCCCTCATCCGATATCTTCTCGCAGAGGGCCGCTACAAGGTGCAGCTCACGACTATTCATGGCGAAAATCTTCTCCTTTGATTTTTCGAGAAGTTTTCTGTTCCCGATCTTGTCTTCCAGGACAGGAAGGATCTTGAGCATTTCCACATTGAGGGCTGGTTCACGAACTATCGATTGCCTCTGTGCAGTTTCCGCACCGTGGGCAGGTGACCCGCACGCCAGAAGAAGCGCGCACAGAAGAAAAAATATTTGTGCGGATATGCATCGTACGCTTACGACTGTTTTTTTTCTCATCGTTACCCCCTTTTTAATCGTTCTTACTGCAGAACCTGTACCAGACCGCTGAAGCAGGGGTCTTTAGCCACGCTATTTGTAAGACCAAGTCTACGTTAGGATAGATTAAAATTTGGATTAGAACAAGATTAAATTAATTTCATAAACCAGTAATAAGTTGGGCCTGTCAAAGAAAAAGACTTTTAAAGGCCGTGAATGGTGAACCGTAAATAGTTTCAGCCATTATTGTAATAACGCAGACCGATTCGCTGAGGCGAAAAGACGGAAGCATACTGACAACCTTCTACCGTCAGCCTAGCCACCTACAACAGCATTTGAGCTCCTCATACGTAGATCATTTTTCGTGTCATCCCGCCATCGACGACAAAATTGGCCCCTGTGATAAAACCTGCCTCAGGGGAGATGATATAGGCTGCCAGGGAGGCGATGTCTTCAGGTCTGCCGACCCTGCCTGCGGGGTGTTGTTTGTGGTCCATTTCCGAAAGTTTTGCTGCTTGTCCTGCGCGTCCCTTTTTCCATGAGCTAACATCGATCCATCCTGGGCTGATGCAGTTGATGCGCACCTCTGGCCCGAGGCTGAGGGCCAGGGAATGGGTAAGTGCCACCACACCTCCCTTTGACGCAGAGTAGGCCTCTGTCTTTGGTTCCGACATGAGCGCCCGGGTTGAGGCAATGTTAACGATAGAGCCACTGCTCTTTGTAAGATGCGGGGCTGCATACTTCGAGCAGAGGAAAGTCCCTGTGAGATTGACGGCCAACACCCTGTTCCATTCCTTCAGAGACAATTTCTCAGGCGGCTTGTTGATGAAAATCCCGGCGTTGTTGATGAGGACATCCAGTCGCCGGAAAGAAGCGACTGTTTCCCTGACAACAGCCTTGACCGTTGCCTCCTCCGAGATATCGGCATGCATAAATACACACTCCCCAAGGCCGTGATATTCTTCGAGCGTCTCTCTGCCTGCCTCTTCATCCATTTCAGCAATGACCACCCTGAGGCCGTCTGAGAGCAATCTTTTTACAATAGCCTTGCCGACCCCCTGGCCGCCGCCGGTGACAATAGCAACTCTTCCTTTATCCATGCTTGTTTTCTCTTTCAATACGTTTTTTTAAAATTTCCCTTTGTATCCAGTTATTTTTTATATACTCAACTTTATCTTTATATTTGCTTCGGACCTCCTCCGGTATGATGCTGCTTATGATCTTTGTCCCTGATATGACATACGGAAGAGTCACAGATCTATTTAAAAGATTGTTGTCTGCAGGCAGAAACGCGATTAATAGAGCTACCATGACAACGATAAGAATAAAGCCCTTCAGGAAACCTAATAACCCTCCTGCCATCCTGTTGGCCCAGCTTAGACCTGCTATCTTGAAGCTCTTGTCTGCGAACACTCCAAGGATATACGCTAATATTACGCAGACAACAAAAATCAGGACAAAACTGATCATCCTGGCAGTCCCGGGTTCCATGCCTTTGGGCATTAAATTTGCGACCCTGATATATAGCTTCAAAGAAATAACGTATCCGGCAACAATCCCGGCCAGTGCTACGATCTGCCTGATCATACCTTTCCATAATCCAAGGGCTGTAGTAAGGCCAATGATACAAAGAATTATGATGTCCAGCTTGTTAATTGTCTTCTACCTTCCCCTTTTTCTTTTCCTTTGGCATCTGAGATAACATTATAAAATATCCGCTTTTTTTATGCCCGACAATTGCGCTCTTGCCGGTGTCCCATCAGTTACGGCTATAAATCACACATCACACAGCAAACAGTTCACAAAAATGGAACCTTTTATCTCTCAGGACAACAGCACCCTTATTAAACGGCACCGGCTTTTTAAAGATCGGACCATCATATGCAAAGGAGTGGAATTCACCATTTTCACCGCACGGATCAACGTGGCCAGGCAGTTCGGACAAAAATTGCATATCGTAATCCCTGCCCGAAAATCCGCCGTCGAGGGCCTGTGAGTCAACGCAGGTGATGACTGCCTTAAACCCGGTCCGGATGAATTCGCGGGAAAGGACCTTTGTGTCCCTTTTCCACAAGGGAAAAACAGCCTTCAACCCGATTTCCGAAAGTTTCTTTTCCCTGTAATGTCTCAAATCCTCAAGGAACAGGTCGCCAAAGCCTACGCAGGAGACACCTTTGTCCTTATACCGGAGCAGCGTATCTTTTATCGCAATTTCATATTTTTCATTAGACGCGTCTTTTTGAATATACACCCTCTCAAGAGGAATGCCCAGGGATTCAGCCTGCTGCAACAGAAGCTCGTTTCTCACGCCATGCATGCTGATCCGGTCATATGGAGCAGTTACGGTTGTAAGCAAGGCTGTGACATCGTATTTTTTGTCTTTCTTCAGTTCATAGAGAGCAAAGGCGCTGTCCTTGCCGCTGGACCATGAAAAAAACACTTTTTCTTTCATAACAATTCTACAGCTGATTCACGGAGTTTATTCACCCGCTCAACAACAGGCGGATGGGAGTAATAAAATTTAGCGTATAATGGGTGAGGATGCAGATTTGAAAGATTGTCCTTTGATAATTTTATCAAAGAAGTGGCCATACTTTCAGGATCTGACGTCAACGCGGCTGCAAAGGCGTCTGCCTCGTATTCATGCTTCCGTGAAAAATAACTCGACAAAGGGGTAAAAGGGAATGAAATTATACTGAAGAGGAAGCCCAGCATGACCAGCTTTGCAAAAAATGTGGCATTCTGTATTTCAAAGATATGAGCAAGAAAGTCTGTTTTAAGGACCCTGAACGAAATATAGGCGCCTATGAAAGACATCAGTTCAACAAAAACAATACGCTTCAGTATATGCTTTTTCTTCCAGTGGCCGGCTTCATGAGCAAGTACCGCAAGGAGCTCGGACTGTGTCATCTTATTGAGAAGTGTGTCAAAGAGGACTATCCTCTTTACCTTCCCTATGCCGGTAAAGTAGGCGTTGGTATGATGGCTCCTTTTAGAGGCATCTATTTTAAAAACCCTGCTTACCTTTATCCCGGCCTTCTCCATCAGGCCCGTGATTTTTCCTTCAAGCCCATCGCCTTCCAGCGGTGTGAATTTATTAAAAAGCGGCTCTATAACGTATGGCGAAATAAACATCATAAAAAGGCTGAATACGAAAAAAAATCCCCAGACAAAAAGCCACCAGTAGTCAGGACTCGACTGTATGATCCAGAAACTGACAGACAGTATCAAACTCATTAAAACAGTCGCTATCAGGGTGGACTTGATCAGGTCAGCTATCCATAATTTCACGGTCATTGTGTTAAAACCGTATTTATTTTCAATCCTGAAGGTGTTGTAGATTCCGAAAGGCATGGAAAGTATTGAACTTGCATAGCCCAGCATAAGAAAAAAAGCCAGTCCTGTCAAAACAAAAGGCAATTTCAAAGATACCAGCCAGGAATTGTAAGCATTCAGCAGTCCGCCAAAGATAAACACCAGCAGTAAAACATTGCCAAAGAGCGATTCTATCAAAGAAAGCCTGTTATGCTCCATGGTATAGGAATGGGTCTTTTTCAGTATGGATTCGTCTATAAAACTTTCAAACCCCGAAGGCACCTTCCTCCCATATATTTTCATATGTCTGAGATTTATGTACTTGAGCCAGTATTCAAAACCCTGGACCAGAATATAGCTGGATAATATGATAAACATTTTTTTGATCCTTTCACCTTTTATTAAGGTTTTTATTATAACATCACAAAGAGGGACAGAAGAGAAGAAATAAGGAGTGAGACGACATTTCTGCTGTTGAGGGTTTCAAAACTAAAAATAAAAAAAGATTACCTACGCGCTTCACTTGCGGAAATGACAGAAAAAGGCTTTACCCCGGGATTTTTCAATCCGACTAGTGCGGTTTAAAAACTATTTTGCTTCAACATAAAAACGGTATTTTTGATATCTGAAGATAAGACCATCCCTGGTAATCTCATCCAACTTCAGGTCTTCGCCTAATGCCTGCCCTTCGTGCAGCATCTGATCATTTACTCTCACCATGCGGGAGGCTGGATTATTCGAGTAAAGCAACGCTGAGACTGAAAAAGACGGGAGTCCCTGACGAACAGGGGAGGGCAATTCTTTGAGTGCATATAGTCTGTTTTCATCCGGCATTTCCACGATTTTGCTCCCGGCCGCAGGGGGAATAGCGATTGGCTCTGTTGTCTGTTCCGGCTTCACAGAAGAAAGCTCAGTGGGTTTCACTATACCGCCGCCGGCATCCGGAAGACCGGGCGATGTTTTTCCTTTGACGTCAGGGACCTCCGGCATTCGATTCTGTTGATCTGACCTTTTTCCCGGATTCGCATATACTGTCTTTTCAATAAAAGGAGCCTCCTTTTTTTCAACACCGCTGAATTCGGGACTGCCTTGCTGAGTAAAATCATGGGTCGGCCTGGTCCTCTCAATATCGGATTGGGTGGCTTCATTCACAGATAAAGTAGGAATATTGTCTGTCTTAGACGTTTCAACCACATTAGTCTTATTAGTATGCGAAAAACCCAGCCACCAGGTTAATGCCCCTGCATTAAGCAGCAAAGCCACTACAAGAAAATAAACCCAGGGCAGACGTTTTGCGGGCTTCTCAGCAACAATATCCTGGACTGTCAGCATATCAGGTAGAGTTCCGCGCTGACGGTCCTTTTCCGATTTTTTCAATGCGTCAAGTATATACGACATACTTATGTTTCTCCTTGCCGCTGCACCAGCCTTGGGGCCTTGATCCCGACTGCGTTATTGATGTGGATAATTGTCCGGGGCCCTACAATTCCGTCAGGCACAATTTCCTCAGAGATCTGATATTTCTTCACCTGAGTAATTAATTGAGCATCATAAGTAAGAACTTCCTCTGTCCGCGCCTTTCTTCCCTGAATGATCGCAAGCTGCGTATCAAGCCAATGCACATCAGGCCCTGTCATGCCTGGACGGATATCTCCCCGGTAATTCACCGGGGCACGCCAAAGCAGGGTATAATCGCCAAGCCACCTATGCTCAATCTCTGTCAGACCAACGGTCCTTTTCTCATCGCCTGCTTCAATCGTAGCTGTCCGGCCCTTAATCATTGCCAGTGTCACATAAAACTCTTTGCCCTGATCATCAAAAAGCTTTAACACAACAGGACTGTTGAGTCTCATGACACTGCTCAGACTTCCGGGTCCGTTCATGCAGCGTAAGCCCTGAGTCTCTGCCTGCTGACAAAAGTCTTCCCTTTTGTTGTAAGGGACTTCCCACTGCTTAAAGAGTGCCTGAAAAGCCATCGCCTGATCGCGGTACAAAGGAAAATCAGCCGGCCACGGTGAGATATTCAGAGGCTGTAATTGAGTTTTAGATGATACATTCAGGTACTGTGGTCCAGTTTTATTTGTTTCGGACAATTTTGCTTTGAGGCTAAAAAAGTAGGTCCAGGCCATTGCAGTACCACAGACTATAAGGAGCAGGCTGTTTATTGCCCACCTCAATTTCTTATTCATCTGCCTGCGGTCGCCGGGATATCCGAACACTTCACGGGCTGCTTTATTCAAGGTAGGGAGATCAACCATGCTTTTCCCCTGGACATAAGTACCGAGCAGCGCGCGATCACATAAGAGATTAATAATTCTTGGAATTCCGCAACTCAACTGAAAAAGCCTGTCTATGGTCCTGGAAGTAAATAATTTTCTGTTTACTCCGGCTATTGAAAGACGGTGCAACACATAGGAGGACAGTTCCTGTTTTGTCAGCGGTCCCAGATGATATCTTGCCGTAATCCGCTGTTTCAACTGCCTAAGTTCAGGTCGTGACAATAGCTCATTGAGTTCGGGTTGTCCAACCATAATTATCTGCAAGAGTTTACGTTCATCTGTCTCAAGGTTTGTCAATAAACGGATCTGTTCAAGCACTTCAGGCCTGAGATTTTGGGCCTCCTCGACAATAAGTACCGTCCGCCTGCCTTTTTTGTTGGCGTTGATGAGATAAGCATTTATGTTGTCGATAAATACCTTATTGCTGATATTGCCGGCCGGATAAACAATGTCCAGTTCATCACAGATCGTTGCAAGCAGTTCATCAACCGACAGCTTTGGATTGAGGATAAATGCTATGTTGGAATTCTCCGGCAGCTGAGCAAGCAAACAGCGGCAGACAGTTGTCTTTCCGGTGCCCACATCTCCGGTAAGCAAAACAAAACCATTGTCGCTGTTGATGCCGTAAAGAAGATGGGCCAGGGCCTCCCGGTGGTTATCACTCATATAGAGATAATGCGGGTCAGGGGCAATGGAAAAAGGTGGTTCTTTCAAGCCAAAGTATTCTTTATACATAGCTGGGCATTACTTTCTTTTAAAATGCTTTTAATCTATTTTATAAAAGAATAATACAACAATCAGTAAAAAAACAATCGCGGATACCACCCTGGTGATCAGGCTAAACAATCTTAGTT
>CAWDEY010000018.1:0-175280 GCA_963801505.1 uncultured Nitrospira sp. | reverse complement strand
AAGTGCAGACCATCCCCTATGTTCCTCTGCTTATCTTCAAAGAAGAAGAAACTTCATTGACCGATGAAATGAAAAAGGCCCTGGCAGCAATAAAAGATGCGTATGTGAGAGAAAACAATATTTCGATATGGATTGAAGCCTATCCCGAAGTTTCTGTTGCCTACAGTAAAAGAATAAGGCTCGCAGAGCAAAGGATTAAGGCTATAGTGACTTTACTGACCAAAGAATATGGTATACCCGAAGCCAGTATCAAGAGAAGTATAAGCAAAAAGGCCGCGAAGGAAGCAGCGGTCAAGGTAATGGTGCAGTCACCCCAAAACAAACCGTAAAAAGACGCCGCCTGCCGATAGCAGGGCTTATTCTTTATCCCGATGGAATTGGCTGCCCTCTTTACCGGCAAGCCTTATCTTGAATTCCGGCAGGTCTACAAGCTGGAGGGTTGTTGAGGCGATCCCGACCCGCCCGTCTGTCTTGTCAATCTCCTCGATAATCCGGGTAAAGAGAATATCCTTTGTTATTCGCCGCTTTTTGTAATCAACAATATAGCGAATAGTGAACTCCATCCAGTTGTCGGTCACCCGGATAGTCACCATCGGTTCGACCTTTGCGTCTTCGATCCTGTATTTATTTACCATCTCCTGCCACGCGCTTTTGGCGTTGCGTGCATATTCGCCCGTGACCTCATCAGCGACCTTCTGAAATATCTCTCTTGAGAGTTTGTAATCACAGCCGAATTTTACCGGCATGATAATCTCATCCCAGACAAACTTGAAGTCGCCCGAATAATTGAAGACAGGCTCTTTAAAGACAAAGCTGTTTGCTACCCTCACAATACGACCGTTGTATAGATCCGCCTTGACCCACTCGCCGCATTCCATCAATGTAGTGCGCAGTATGCCGATATCGATCACGTCGCCCATTATGCCGCCGAGTTGTATGCGGTCTCCCGGCTTATAAAAATTGCCCGCTGACACAGCAAGCCATCCGGCAACGCTGGCTATGACCTCCTGAAGGGCAAATGCAATGCCTGCGCCTGCGACACCCAGCGCAACGCTCAAGCTTCTGAGCTTGTCACTGAAAATGGCAGCCATAACTATAAGGGCGGTTATATATCCGATAAAGGTCACAAACTTCCGCGCGCGGTAACGGTTGTCGGAATCCTTGATATATCTGAAAAGGTAGTTTTTGAAAAAGCGGACTAAGGCGATAATGACCAGAAGGCCGATAAATGCGGAAACAAATTTCCCGATAGTAGGGTCTAATAGCCAATGCCTGATAAATTCCTCCATGTCCATCTCTCTAATTAAGCGCTAACTTCTCAGGCTCATAAACAATAAGCGAAGTGCCGAGCCTTGCATTTAGGCCCATAAGCGGGCCGACCAGCAGAATATTGCCATCCTTGTCTTTGGAGACCCTGACATCGTTTGGGGTCAGTAATTCAGACGGATAGAAAGAGGAAAACTGCTTGCCTTCAAGCTTCTTGTCCGTAGCTGCGGCTACAGTGCCGTCAACCTTTACCACGAGCGCCATCTTTATATGCGGCTCCTTTATGAAGCTTGTCAGATATTCATTGATCTGGTCATAGTCTTCCTTCTGCATCTCTTTGCGGATGGTCCATGCAAAGGGTATTGCCGTAAGCCTGAGGAGTTCCTCTGTCCTGCTCGATATGATCTGCTCCGATTTTTTTTCAACGCTTCTCACTGCGATTACCTTCCACAGGAACATGGCGGCAACCAGAACAACCAGAATGCCGATGATATAAAGATAAATTTTACTGCCTGCTGTACTCTTGATTTCTTCCATAGATTTCCTCCCTGCTGAAATGGTCTATTTACCTTCAAGCTATTATCCCGTCTGCTCCATAGGCTGGCCGCAGCAGACAAGTTCACCGCCTCCGACCTTTGTTACTTCAACCTCATTTCCGCATACATTGCACTTATATTTTTCGCCGACATTTTTTACTGTCATTTCCTTTACTCCCTATCTATAATTTTATACGAGCAACCCGTATGTTAGAAGCGCACCGCATAACTATCTTACAGGAAAAAGCTATACTATTAAAGATTCCCGTATGGGAAGAAAAAAAGGGTCAACCCTTGCGAGCGATTTAAGCACAAACTCCTCGACACCCCTGTTGTCCGACAGAAGCAGTCCCTGAGGCAAGGCATCCTGTTTTATCTCTGCCCGCCCCATAGACTTATGCCCGCCTGCGCTGCCGATACCGTCGAAGACTGCGCCTGCAAGATAACCAGCATCCTTTTTTATCCCGTCATTTCGAAATACGATCACCAATGTATCGGCTACAACACCTGTAACAAGAGCCCATGAAACATTTTCGACCCTTATAAGAAAATCGGCTATCTGAACGCAGATGTCGGAGGAGGGTACCGGCCCTAGATGAGTGAACAGGACACCGTTAAAATAACGCCTTCTGACGAGAGCAATACTGAAGTAGTCCAGACTTTCTCCTGTGAATTGAGAATACTCTATCTGGTTGACAATATATCTGTCCGTCTTTTGTTTGAGCCATCTTACGGCCTCCAGATCCCAGCGGCTCATGTCACCCATGAAATGCCTCGCGTCTGTTTTAATTCCATAAAAAAGAGCACTTGCAAGATTTCTCGTAAGGCCAATATCTGCGGCCTTCAGATATTCCGTCATAATGGAAGAAGCAGACAAATAGTCAGGTCTTATATCGGAAAACCCGACTTTATTCTTTTTTACTATCGGATGATGGTCGATTACAATATCACACCTGGAAAGCCTGAAGTCTGTAAAGAAATGAGGTTGCGAGTCTACAAGAGCGACAAGATCATATCGGGCTACTCTCTTCTCGTCGAGCGGTATGGCCTTTATCTTAAGTTGCCTCATCATTGCAGCGTTTTCAGGCCTCCCGATTGCCCCGGTATAACCTATAGTAACGGTGTGCTTCTTTGTAGTAAGTATTTTCTTAAGAGCAAGTGAGCTTGCAAGCGCATCAGGGTCAGGGTTTCCGTATATCAAAATAAGGATATCCTTTGCCCCATAGCATATTTTTAGCATCCGCTGAAGCTTGCTTTTGATATTTATGTCTGCGGTTCCTTTCCTGCCTGGGCAATCCATTGCCTTTGAATTACCGAGGCGACTTAATCATTTTAAAGCAAAGATTTAAGTGAGAATTCCTGTTATGCTTTGAAAACCTCAAATCTGATATTGTTCTTCCCTGCATTTTTGCAGAATACATAAAGGCCTCTGCTCGTGCTATCATAAACTGCCAGCGCTCCTTTAGATAATTTGTCCAGGTGTTCTATGACACTCATCGGATGCCTCTCATTTTGGCCTGTTGCTTTTCAATTATAAAATCCATACATTATGATACCCTATAATTATGAATAAACTTATTATTTTCACCGACCTTGATGGTACACTTCTTGATTATTCTGCTTATTCTTTCGAAACGGCAATGCCTGCGCTTGAACTTATCAGACAGCAGTCTGTTCCTCTTATCCTCTGCTCAAGCAAAACAAAAACAGAAATTGAATATTACAGAAAGAAACTTGGCAATAGTCATCCTTTTGTATCAGAAAATGGCGGCGGAATATTTATCCCAAAGAAATATTTCGATTTTCCTCTCTCCGCGGCTTCTTACACAATAGAAGAGGAAGCAGATTATGATGTGATCAGGCTTGGCGCCCGATATCCTGACTTAAGAAATGCAGCAAAGGAACTTAAGCAAGAGGGTTTTGAGATCACGGGCTTTGGTGACATGACTGCTATAGAACTCGCGGCCATTGCTAACATGAAAATTGACGAAGCAATGATGGCAAAGGTACGTGACTTTGATGAGCCATTCATTTATAAGGGGCCAGGTCACGAATTGCCTCATCTCCTTAGCTCTATCAAACAAAAGGGGTTTACGTTTACACAGGGAAGATTTTTCCATATCCTAGGCAACAGCGATAAGGGGATCGCCGTATCTACTCTGATGGATCTTTACACGAGGAAATATGGGAATATTAAGACCATTGCCTTAGGTGACAGTCCGAATGACATTCCCATGCTTGAGAGAGTTGATCTCCCTGTACTTGTGCAAAAGCAAGACGGTACATATGATCCGCAAATAGATATGCCGCGGCTGATAAGGGCTGACGGTATTGGGCCTGCGGGATGGAACAACGCTCTGGTAGAGGTTCTCAATCGTATAAAACAGGGTCATCACTGATCATAGATCAGCAACATTTTTTATGCAGTTCCTGAAGTCCTAAAAGCAGTGGTCTTTATTCAGCTTGCACCTACCATAGTGTTCAGGAAACTCGGGACGTTTGTTACGAATAACTACATAGTCTTATGTAGTTATTTGATGCCTAACGAGTTGTCTTCCTTCTGATTTATTGTAGTTTTTTCGTTACGACGACTGGATACGCCTTTCATGTCCTTCGTGCAATGTCTGGCGTGGTCGACAACAGACACTTCCTGTTTGTCCCCGGTGTCGGCCCTCGTCCGCTTTTGTATCTATACCCTGCGCAAACGCATAACCTCCGGCCAATGCAAATACAAGAATAATTGTCGTCAGCATTCTTTTCATAATTCACTCCTTTCGACCTGTGGTCAAACCAAAGGCCTGTTTAAATTCAAATATCCAAGCTCTCAATATTCAATCTGACGGTTTCAGACCTAGAATCGGACTAATATCCTGCCTCGGTTCGGCATGTACGTCAACGACTGAATCTACCGTTCTGACAATGACCGTTGTGTTTGAATTCCGCGAAGACCGCGTGTTTTCCCGGGCGCATCAACACAACACTTACCGCCACTTCCGGGCCTCCAAGGTTCTGCCTCGGCGTCATATAGACAAACTCTCTCATCTTCTCGTCCCACGCGGCAACGATCATATCAGAGCCGTTCATCTTTTCGAGATCCTTCAACGGTTTTCCTTTGTAGCTTATTTCATAAAGAAACGTGCTTACGTGTTCGGCGTAGAGTTTCTTCGGATAGAGCTTTATCTTCACGCTGTAGTCTTCGTCGCCTGGCTTCGCAACAGGTTCCTTCTTACCGACCGACGTTTTCAGTTTCATATCCCTGAAGAGATCTATCCATCCGCCGTTGGTTTTAAAGACGATCTCGAAACGATACCCGCCGGTTTTCGGAGCATCGAAATCAAAGAGATAGCTGCCGTCGTCATCCTTTTACCGGCTGACGGTGGACAAAGGTATGCAGGTCTTCGTCCGTTATGAATACGTGCATCTCCTCTATTTGGGCGGATGTTTCTCCCTTTATTTTGAACGAGAACTTGCCATTCGGTCCTTCCTGACCATTATCCATAACCAGTTCGTAGCCATGGGGATTCCTCTGCAACGTTCCAGATATACGGTTTCACATTGTGGGTGTCGGGAATGACAAGCACCTCTTTGTCAAGATCAAGGTCCGCCCAAGAGGAAGACGAAAAAATAACCATGGACAACAACAGTGTTAATAGGAATATCTTCTTCATAGCTGCCTCAGTGATGATGTCTCATGGACATCGGCTGACCAAGAATATAGGCATTCAGGACCATCAGGGAAACAGCCAGAAGGGCCATGGGTATAAATGCCCTGAGGGCCTTGTCTCCATAATGTTTCACGGCGATCCTGTAGCCGGCGTAAAGGGAGAAAACATTCATGATAAGGAAAATGGCCATCTGGAGCCAGAATATGGTTTCAGTACCCATAAGCGGCGTTACTGACCAATCAGGCATTCCGGTTCCGGCAAGGGTATTCGTTAACCTCTCTATTGCAGGAACAATTTCAGGACCTTCCTTGAAAAGGTGGTTGATGTTATGGGCCAGGTGCATGGAAAGCCCGACCGGGATGAACATGTATGCAAATTGAATGAACGTGCTTTTCAGAGAAAGCGGGGATTCCGGGCCTGTAAATTTCCTGACTACCAGACTGCTAAATAAAAGTAGCAGAGGAGCGATTATAAGGGACCCCACAGTAAAGACGATCAGGAAAGTCGCCTTTTCCCTTGCGGCATGTGAAACTATTCCGAACGTATCGAAGGGCAGAATCTTTCCGACGGTGTCCATCCACCCATGCCATGGCTCTATCATCTCTCCTGTGACAATTATGGTAATTCCGACGAGCGCCATTACAAAGAGGGCCTCATCAAGATACCCTTTCGAGGAGACCCAGAGGTCTTTCGCAAAACTCCTGAAGCGGATTACGATATTGTCCTGGGAGCAGGACTTTATGCATTCGCTGCAGAAATTGCAGTAGTTGTTCCTGTCAAGGGTCATCGGAGTCACGAACATCGGACAGCCATGACTCGTATCAGTCCCCTTGATACACTCTTTTATTTTGTGGCCTCTGCATACTTCAAGACACTTGTTCCTGAGTTCAACGGGGCTGAACATCGAATATATGGCTATCAGGCCCCCGATGGGGCAGACATACCTGCAAAAAGACCTTCCTTTAAATACCAACGCCATCCCTATGGCGACCGCAAAAAAGCCGATAAGGAGATATGCGGTGAGCGACGGTTTGTTCACAATGCCGCTGTAACTGTCCCACCATGTCAGACCAAAAAATATGAAACTTGAAAGGTAGATGTTCCTGAGCGGCTTCGGGAAATCCCTGTTCATGCTTATCAGACGCCCGATCCAGTCCTGTATTGCGCCGAAGGGGCACATCATGCACCATATCCTTCCGACTAAAACGAAGGTGAAGACTGATGGCTGCCCACCATATGGTCCACATCAGCAATGTCGCGATATTCCTGTCCCCCTGTTGTATATCGAACAACCCTGCGGCGATTATGATCAGGAACACCAAAGAGCAACGGGACCTGAAACACCGGCTGGAACCAGGCTGACTTAAGAAAACTCCGGAGCCAGGGAATGTCGAGCAGATTCAGCTTTTGCCCAGGCTCCAGCTTGAGAGCTCTTCTTTGGTGAAGAATCACTGTCCCGAGAAGACCGCTCAGCAAAATAGTCCCGATCACAAAGATCATCCTGTAAAGAGGAGCGCGGGATTTCTCCTGATAAGAGATTTTGCCGCCGTATATCAGGGGGTCTGCAAAGGTCTTTCCACTGAGGGACTTGATGGCGAGTGTGAATGTATACTCTCCTTTTTCCTCCAGGGGATATGCAACCGCAAACATTCCAGCCATCTGGTCAGGCTGAAGCTTTTTGAAGCTGGAAAGGTCTACCATCGATGTCATGGACGACATATCCATGGTCTCTCCGAAATCGAGTCCACTGCTCCCATTCCCCTTTCCAGGTGACGAAGGCATCGGCTGTGAGGCATGGTCCATCGGCAGATCTTTTTCGATTTTTATGTAGAGTTCAGCGTCATAAATGGGAGACATCGACATCGGATCGTTCAATGATACGACAACTTTAGGAGTTGTTCCCTTTTGATATGTTTCAGGGTCGAGTCTCAATGTTACATTCGCGCCATCTATCCTGAAAGAGCTTGCAGTAGCAGTGTGGTCATGGCCTTCCATACCTTCCATGCCGGATGCATAATTCCCCATCACCAATAGAAGGAGAAACACTGTAAGAATTACAAATGACTTTTTCATTTCTTCCTGAACATCTCGTTAATGACGAGGAGCCCTCTCCTGGCACCCGAGGCAACAGCCTGAGCGGATTTCACCGCTGCTCCGGGAGCTGTTATATCTGTTCCGACTTTAAAGGGGTCGGATGCCTTCTTGCCCTCAAACTGTTTAAGAAAGACCGGCTGGCTGATTGCTTCGGGCTCCTTGTTTTCGAATATGTGCACTTTCATGAGTTCACCCTTGCCGTTGACAACAACACCCATCTCTATTTTGCCTCCCTCTCCGTGAGCGTCAATAAAGATGATCGCAGCAGCCTTTTTGGGCGCAGCTTCAGGACTGTCTTTCACAATAGCAAAATATATCGAAGGCTTAAGGTCCTCCTCAGGCAGCCTTCCGCCAAGAGCCTTTTCAATGACGGCCTTTTGTTCATCTGAAACATAGAGGTTCTTTTGCTCGAAAGATGACGCCTGAGGAAAAAGTATCTTCAGCTTTTCGCCTGGCCAGACGAGGTCGTGGGCATAAGATAATGAGCTGCTAAAGAGCACAGAAGTGAGGATTGCTGAAGGCACTCAGGAGCAACGACCATTTACTTTGATACATGTTAAAACCTTTCTCTCATCGTCAAATAACCTGGCAGAGATACTGCCTACAGTCTTTCCTGTAAATTCTTAGTGGGCATCCACGTTAAACTTCATTGTCGAACTCTTCCCGCCTCTCGATCACCTTGACAGTACGTTCCAGGAGCCGGACATGGAAAGGTTCATTTTAGCGGTATATGCCGATCCGGTCAGCGAAGCATCCGCCTTATAGTTCATCGCGGGCATGCCAGGCATCGCCGGCATAGAATATTCGACCTTCACCTTGGCGTCGGTAACGGCTTTACCTGCTGCATCCTTGATATCGATTGAGATATTATTGTCGCCGACCGCAGGTGGGTTCTTGTCGATCGTTGCAACAACAGTATACTCGCCGGCCTTTTTTGTTACTTCATAGTTCTTCGCATAGGCGATACCTGCTATAAGAAGCAGGACCATTGAAACTACAGCAATTTTTTTCATATCTTCTCCTTATTCTGAATTATTGTTACTGCTACGTTTATATTCTCTTTCAACCGTGTCCTTGATTTTCTTTATGGAAAAGCCTTTTTTATATAACTCGAAGGCCCGAAGGGCCTCCCCAAGACAAATATCTCATGTGGAGGCGTGGCTGTCGACGTAACAACTCAGCAGACTTTTGTGCCTGAATGATGGCGACTCCTCGCACTGGCAGTAACAATAGATACTGTCCAGTACCTGGGGAATTTCCTTTGCTGCCTGATACGCGCTTCGCACCTTCGGGTCGCTGAAGCTATTCGGATCAAGGGTGGCCCTTGTTTCACCCATCCGAAGGGATGTCGCCTTTTGAGCTAACGCATATTGTTGGGTACCATCTAAGACAACCGACATGCAAGAACCACTAAACACAAGGGCAATCCACTTCAAACCATATTTTTCATCTTTTGTTTATCACCTCCCATTTCCTCATAGCTATCAGATTATCATGCGACCGTGAAGGAAATATGAAGAAATGACTTCCTTGTCTTGACATTGTAGTTAGCATATACATTAATATTGTAACTATAATGACAATAAAAGAGATCACAAAGATTCAGTCGGAATCAAGGAATTAAAAGCCAAATTAAGCAGTTATGTGGCCATAGCTAATTCCGGCGAACAGGTTATCATCACTGCCCACGGTGAAGAAGTTGCCCTGATGGTACCCATTTCAAGAGAAAGAAGGGTAATTAAATCTCTTATGAATTCGGGGATGGCGCAATGGTCCGGTGAAAAACCAAAAGGGCTCGAAGGTGTTGCCATTAAGGGAAAACCGCTTGTCAGAGACTATCCTTGAGGAACGTCAATGATTCTATATCTCGGCACAAGCAGTCTGGTAAAACTCTACGTCAATGAACCATATTCCGATGTTATACGGGATTGGGCCAAAGTAGCTGAGATGCTGGCAACATGCAGGATTGCTTTTACCGAGGTTATGTCTGCATTAGATGTGCGATTGAAAAACAACGATCTTTCCAAGAAAGACTACGACACGGTTATCAAGCAATTTTCACAGGATTGGGCTCATTTTGTCAAAGTCGATTTCAATGATGTCGAGGCCGGCACTTTTATCAATAAATATGGCTTGACCCGTTTTGGCGCCATTCAGCTTTCTTCTGCTAAACTTATAAAGGAAGAGCAACGCAAACTCATGCCCCTGTTTAAGGAGACTGTATAAAGACCAAAGCGATATCTCTCTCTTCTTCTCCTCTACTGACTTGGCACTTTGCAAGGCGGCACATGCTGAGGGCTTAAGGGTTTTGCCCTTAGGCTGACTGCACGGCGGGATATTTTAAATAAATGAGGAAAAAAACTCTGTCCTCTTTCAATTCTGCTGAATGCCATTCGTAACATGCCTCGCCTTGTATTGAATCACAATCTATATAACAGGGGGACTCAGCTTGCTGCAGACGTTATTCGCAGATAAGGAGAACAGGCGGAATCAACGTACGCCTTGTTTTAACTCCATCCTTATGCTTTCATTCAAATTATTTTTTTGAGACAGCGAGAAACTAAGATTAATCCGGAAGTTGGGCGAGGTCATCAGGAAGATGCAGAAGTAACAGACAGATCTGAACCTGAAGGAGGGCGATGCCCTGCCTTCCTTCAGCCTATGATAACCATCCTATGATTCGGCTATATATCCGGTAAGCTCTCCGAGCATATGAACGTAGTTGCCCATTTCATTGTCGTACCATCCGTAAACTACCGCCTGGGTCAGGGGGATTCTGATCTCTGTATTTTTTAGCTCTTCGAGAAATTCCTTTTTTATGCCGGTAAGTCTCTCGATATCCACGGTCACTTCAGCGGTGCGGGTGTGTGTCTCGTGCCCCTCGATAATGGCTGCGGCCTTCGGCATGGCGATGATATCTCCCGAAACGTTCTGTTCGTCCGTATAAACAAGATATCCATGCGGCGACGACGCAGCCTGTCTATATATGTCATTGATTACCTGCCGGTTGACTGTCGCCCCCGACTCGTCCTCCTGTATGTTCACTACGAGAATAATCAGCGAGCCGGTCGTCAGCGGAACACGAACTGATTCTGCCATGAAGCCGATTTGCCTCATCTGCGGCAGGACGAGCGCAAGCGTATTAGCGGCGCCGGTCGAGGTAAGTATTATGTTGTTGAGTATGCTCCTGTCTTTCCTGAGGTCGGTTGCCCCGGACTTGGCCAGCCTGTCCAGAACCTGCTGCGAACCTGTAGCGGCATGCACAGTAGCCATTGAAGCTGTAAGAATCCTCTTTGCTCCTATGACGTCCAGAAGGGGCTTCATCATATGGGCCAGACAGGTTGTGGTGCAGGAAGCAGCGGAAATTATTCGGTGACGCGCAGGATCAAAATCGTGTTCATTTATGCCCATTGACACAGGTGACCGCGTCATCGGGCATTGCCTTTGTCTTGTCTTTTATCTTGAATGGCGCGGATACGATTACCCTCTCCGCGCCAGCCGCGATGTGCCCCCTGATCGAGCCTTTCGGCGCGTCCGCTGAAAGAGCGGGATCAAGGAACTGGCCCGTGGTGTCAACAACCAGGCCAACATCATGATTTTTCCAGCCGATTTCCTTCGGGTCGCGGGCACTCCTGAGAACGGTTACCTTTACGCCGTCAATGGTCATCGTACCGGCGGTTTCATCCACATCTTGAATGACCTCTCCGGGATCGCGGCCGGCCCTGCACCCGTAAAGGTACATGGGAAGGGAACCGTACGTTGAGTCCCTGACAATATAATGCACTATGTCATTGAGAGACTTTCCGGCCTCGCGTCCGATGTTGACGACTATTTCCCTGAAATATTTTTTTGACACATGGTCCCATAAGGTCAGCTTTCCTATGCGTCCCAGACCATTTATACCAAGTTTTCTTTCAGCGCTTTTTCCCATTTATTTGTTCCCCCTTTCGCTTAATGTCATCTCCCCAATATATATGGAACCTTCCGCTCCATCTATGCTTATAAACTCGCCCGCGTTAACGACGTGGTGGTGCAGGATGCATTTCTTTTCCTTTTCCATGCAGACAAGGTCCCTGCACCCTACCACACAGGTCTTGTCAAGCCTGGTTGCGACAATGGCGGCATGTGAAGTAGCGCCTCCCCGCGCGGTGAGAAGCCCGTCGGCTGCCGAGATCTCTTTTATATCATCAGGAACAGTATCTCCGCGCACCAGGATTAATGAAGAACCGGGCGCTGCTCCCTTCCAGTATGTTATGTCTTCAAGACTGAAGACCACCCTGCCTGATAATGCCCCGCCGCTCACTCCGATGCCGTGCCCGAGAAATCTCTGCGACATCTCGCAGGTGCTTTCAAAGGACGGAAATGTTTTTCCCTCCCTCATCTCCATGTTTCTTGTCTGCAGGAGATAAAGATCTTTTTTCCGCGGCCCCTCAAAAGTGAATTCAATATCCTGAGGCCCATAATGTTTTTCATAAATCAGCATCTTGGCGATTTCCCTGAGCGCCTGATAGATTTCAGGAAACTTGCTTTCAAGGGCCAGTTCCGCCGGTCTGTTTTCCATCTTCGCCTGATAGATTGAAACAGGATAGGTCGTAACCAGCCCGGATACAACATCTTCCCCCTGATTGCCGATGGTATAGTCGCCCCAGGGTCTCAGCAGCTCGGGAGAATATTTGGGGCTGTGGGTAAACAGTACTCCCGCCCCCGACTGCTGGGAAAGATTGCCGAAGACCATGGACTGCACAGTGACCGCTGTGCCCCAGTCATCGGAGATTCCCATTATTTTCCTGTAGGTCTGCGCCTTGGCGGAGTTCCAGGAATGCAGCACGCGCTGTATTGCTATGTATAACTGTTCCACAGGAGATTCCTCAACCTCAATCCCGCTTCCGCAGATGAATTCTTTGTAAGCCATTGACACCTCTTTCATCTGCAGGGGGGGCAAGTCCTTTTTGTAAGGGACACCGTAGTTTTTCTTGAACTCATTGATTATGGCGTCAAAGGTATCACGAATGAGGCCAAAGGACATACCGAAGGACTGCAAGAATCTTCTGTAGCAATCCCACGCAAACCATTCATTGCCGGTCTGTCTGATGATGCCGTCAACTATGGACTCGTTCATGCCCACATTCAGATATGAGTCCATCATCCCCGGCTGCGATACGGTCGCGCCGCTCCTGACGGAAATGATCAGCGGATTTTCAGGGGCACCGAATGTTTTTCCGGACAGCTTTTCAAGCTCTGCTATTGCCCTGTCTATCTGCTCTCTGAAATTCCTGTTGGCAGGCGGATAACTTTCTATAAGCTCCCTGCATCTGAAAACCTCCGTGGTTATGATAAAGCCCGGAGGGACCGGGAGCCCCAGATTTTTCATTTTGACGATATTGAGGCCTTTGTTCCCCAACTGGACAAGATCAAGAAGACATTCATCCGGCTCTGTAATTGAGGTCACAATATTCCTGGGGTTATAGGTGAGCAGCAGATAGTGCCTGTCAAGCAGGAGTCTTTCAGACTGCTCGTGAAGCGTGTTGGAGATACGGGTCAGGAACAGGTCCAGTTTCTGTATCCCCAGCGAAGACGCTATAGCGTCCCTTAAAAATATCTCGGCAACTTTTTGAAATAACTCTTCACGGCTGTCGGACTCGCGGAGATATTTCGGAAGCAGTTTCTCAGAAGGCAGCTCATTCGGGATTTCCAGCAGGTTTTCTTTATGGATATTATTGAAATAGTTGCTGACCAGGTTGCGGACAACCTGCGTGAACCCGCGGAAGATATCCACGTACTGGGTAAACGTGACCATCCTTATCTTGAGAGACTTATTGAGCAATTCAAGCTGATGTTCAAACTCCCTGGCGGGAATACCGTCGATATTCAGTGCCTTGCTGAAAAGCATCAGGCATTCATATATCCGTTCAAAGGTTTCGTGCGTAATAAAACCGAGATTAAAGTCCTCTATCAAATCCTCAAAAAGCGTATTGACAAGAAACTCCAGCCGGAAGGTAAGCCCGAGCGCATCGAATTTTGCCTCATGGTAGCTGCCGTACATGGAAGGTATGTCCGCCGCGATATGCCGCTTCCTGTAAATATCCTCATGGATATCAAACGCCGCCGGTGACAGTATGATATCCTTCAGCTGCTGGAGGTAATTCAGCAGGCCTGAGATTTTCATGAAGGTATCTTCCTGAGAAAGGACAGCCCTCAGGCCGTCCAGCTCCAGCGGGATATCCGGTTGCACCTGTTTTATATAGTCGTTGACCTCGCAGTACGCGATAGAGTATTTCTGGTTCAGCCGCTTATAAAACCGTACAGCCAGTTTCACCCTTTCAATATCCGTCTTGTGCTCTTCGGAAAAACTGCCGGCAACCTCTGTTATGAAGTCGTCATCAAGCGAAAGCAGGTCGCAGATTTTGACAAGCCCTCTGGCCTCAAAAAGGCTGTTTATTACATTGTTGACTCCGTCGATGAAAGGGCCCTCAGGTTCGATCTGGTCATAAATATTCTGCGGCAAATAGATTCGCAGTCCTTCCTTTGCCTTCGTCTTCCAGAAAGAGAGAATCGCCTCGATAAGGGAGATAATCCTGTTTGAACTCTCCACGTGGCTCTGCTTTCTCAGGAAATGAATCAGGATATCCTTGCGCCTGCATAGTTCGTCGAGCTCCGTAGAGATATCCCTGAGCTGCCCCTCAGCTCCGATTTCATTAAAATACGCGGGGAACAGCCGCATGAGCTGTTTTGAAAGATTATAGACCGGCCGGATGTCGCTGTTGAGAAAACCGGTGATATCCCTCGGAAAGAGGTCGGTATCCTTGATGAGAACGCCGCTCAAAGAAAGATGGATGATAAGAGACGAAAGAAGCTTCTTTGACCACTTCGGATTCAGCCTGATCAATTCCATCCAGGTCCGGATGTTCTGTATATGGGCAAAATTGCTCTGAATCTGCCAGTCGTTGCTTATCCCCATAAAGTCGGGAGTCTGAAAACCAAGCCGGACAACCTGCTCGTTGAAAAAATAAACCAGATCGCTTTCAGCGGTCTTATAGACCCCCATACCCATGTTCAAAACAGACTTGAGCACCGTATCCGGGTATTTTCCCGCGCTCTCTTTCAGGATGCCGAAGGTATTCTTGATCAACTGCTGCACATAGTGGAGTTCTTCATGGCAGATGACCCAGTCTATGGTACGGTTGATCTCTTTGAGTGTTTCCTCGTGAATGCCCGACAATCCGGCAATGTTCATTGTATGAAAAAGAAAGATCAGCTTGTAATGGCGTTTCAGTTTTTCATCAGGAGTTGCGTTGAATATCTTCTCGGGCAGGCCATTATAAACCTCGACGAAATTCCTGTAGCCGGGCAGCTCAAGCAGTTCCTTCAGCGCAGCGGGAGAACTGCTATCATTCCCGGCGACTATGCTCCGGAGCCTCGCCTGACATGACTTGATCCGCTCGTGAGATATGGGGTTGAAGAGGTCCGCTATATCCTGCGCAATGGCGTCCGGGATTTCGCTCGCAAACCATTCCCCTGGGTCATTTTCGGAGAGCCAGTAGGAAAAGGTACATTCAAAATACCTGGTCAGGAGGGAATTTACGGCCCGGAAGTCAGTCCCGGCCGGTGCGGTCTGAAGAAAAATCTCCGCAAGCCTGTTCATCTGGTAATAACTCCCGGCGACAAGAGAAAGGAGGTCAGACGGAAATGCGTTCAACCGCTCGAAACCGTACTCTATTACCGGCATAAAAGTCTTCAGTTCTTCACCGGAATCTTGAATGCATTTCTGAAGGAGGAGATAGAGGTTATGAAAGGCGTCTGCCTTCACTTCCGCCTCTTTGGCCTTTTCGATCGCCTCAAGCGCGATATCGATATAGAGCTTGACCGCCTCATGCCCCTTTGGGTCTGTCTTTAAATCATAGAAATAGCCGAGGGAAAAAGTCCTTGCCTCATGCACTATGAATTGCCAGTTCTTGTACGGGTGGCAAATCTCCTTCAAAAAAGTATCCAGCGGCTTTTGCAGGCCGAAGAACCTGGACATTACTTCCTGAATGACATGATATTTGGGATCGATCGTAACATCGACACGGTAATCAGCCAGATTTATCTGAAGGGCCCTGGATGATGTCGGTGTTGTCTTCATACCCCATTTTATCATGATTTCGATATCCTGTTTATAGCGGAGCGTCTGCAATGTCAAGGTCAAGAGCAAAAAAGTGCAGCTACAGACATTTACTGCTCTTTTTATTTGCCATATGAAATGCCTTTTTCTTAAAATGTAATAATAGGAAAAATAACAGAGAGGCCCAATTTGGCTAAAACTAATAATTATGGCACTCAACGATGAAATATTAGAGGTGGTGGATGAAAACGGCGATGTCCTGAGGCTCGCTAAAAGATCTGAACTCCACTGCAACCCTTCTTTAATCCACCGTGTTGTCCATGTCCTTGTGTTCGATAAAAAAAAGAGGCTTCTTCTTCAGAAGCGTTCCCTCAATAAAGACGTTGCGCCAGGCAAATGGGACACTTCGGTCGGGGGACACGTAAACCCTGGTGAAGACATCCTGGAAGCAGCAAAGAGGGAGACGAAGGAAGAGCTCGGGATATCAGATTGCAGACTGGACTATCTGTATGCCTACCTGTTTTCGAATCATATTGAATCAGAACTGGTCAGCACATTTTCCTGTATATATAACGGGAAATTCATATTCAATAAAGATGAAATAGACGAGATTGCATTCTGGGACATAAAAAAGATAAAAGAAAATTTAGGCAAAAACAGTATTCAGCGATCACTTTGAAAAAGAAATAAGCACTTACCTTTTAAGACAGCAAGTAATAAGTGACTAGTGATCCTATATTGGGCAGTTGGGTTAACTGTCATTCGCTCCAAAAGCTCTCTTTCTGCCGTTCTAAGCTCATTTCGCTACAGCCGTGAAACTCACCCTTCGG
Source organism: uncultured Nitrospira sp. (assembly GCA_963801505.1). Classification (GTDB taxonomy): domain Bacteria; phylum Nitrospirota; class Thermodesulfovibrionia; order Thermodesulfovibrionales; family UBA6898; genus JAOUFP01. The sequence continues at coordinate 158,788 of CAWDEY010000018.1, read as the reverse complement.
GTTCAGACAGTCACGGCTGCTTCACGCTCCTTTTCGCCAAGAACTGCAACGAAAGGCGAGCCAAGCCGCTCATGCCAATTATCCCAACTGCTTTTTTTAGGGTGATTAGTATGGCCTTTTGCCGTTAGCCCACATAATTCATAAATTTCAGACAAATCAGACCAGAATAAGGCGGGGTATAGTATTGGAGCGGATTTTTTTGCCGATATTCCTGTAGCGTAGTTTTCTTAAATCAAGAGGCAAAAACCTCGGAGCACAGCGAGAATGAGCGAGAGTACTATATCCCGTCTTATTCTTACCATAGTTTATGAATTATCCGGGATAGGAGAGAAGATCAGACCATTCTCTCCCTGGGATCAAAGATATATTTATGTATCTGAATGTTCAGCCTCACATGCAGCCTGTCTTCGATGATCCATGCAGCCAGGTCCCTGGGCTGTAGCGTACCAAAGCCTGGGGAAAACAGTACCCTGCACCTTTCCTCCAGTCCATATTGTGAGATGATCTTTTTTGACCATTCATAGTCATCCCTGCTGCATATCACAAATTTGACCTCATCAGTGTTTTTTACAAGCTCAAGGTTTGTAAAATCCATTTTATCGCTCATAGTGCTGCAGGGAGTTTTCATGTCAAGGATGATTGTCGCACGTCTGTCGAGCTCTCTAATATTAATTGATCCGTTCGTCTCAACCAGCACTTCATAATCTTTGTCCAGCAATTCCCTGATCAGGGAATTGGTTTCTTCTCCCTGGAGCATAGGTTCACCGCCGGTGATTTCCACCAGACGCACCCCTGCAGAATCAACGCGCTGCAAAATATCTTCGATCTGCATCTCAATACCCTCATCATAAGAGTATTTCGTGTCACAGTATGCACATCTGAGATTGCATCCGCTGAGCCTTACAAATGTGCAGGGCAGACCTGCAAAGGTTGACTCTCCCTGAATACTGGTAAATATTTCGCAGACCTTCACTTTTTTTTCTTCATGTCAGACTTCACCTCTGATTGTCAGATATCCTGAAAACAGTATCAGGGCACCTCCGAAAAAAGAATACAGACCTGGAATTTCATTTAAGAATACCATACTGAAGAGTATCGCGCTAACCGGCTCCAGATACCCGAGCACCGCAGCCCTGTTGGCCGTTACTGTGCGGAGGCCTTTAAAATAAAGGATGGGCGCAAAAGTTGAATGGACTATTCCCATGATCAAAAGGCTCCTCCATGCGTGCAAAGGAAATACCCTTATAAAAGGCAAAAGCATCAATACAATACATGTATTGGCCAAAAAAGACAGGACAACAGGGGAGAAATGCCCGGCAAAGCTTCTGGAGAGTATGATTATGATGGCGTAAGAAAGACCTGAAAAAAGTCCTGCTGCAATGCCAAATCCATGTGTATCGCTTATGGAGAAACCGTCCAGCAGGATCCATAGCCCTGTTGAAGCAACTGCTATTGATATTATCAATCTACCTGTTACTTTCTCACCCAAAAAAAATGCTGCAAGAAAGGCTACGATGATAGGGGCTGTATAATGCGTCAGAACAGCATTTGCGATAGTTGTATTCTGAAAGGCATAGAAAAAAGCTAAATTGTTAAGCATCAAAAAAATCGCGAGGATAGGCGGGTATGAGAGCTTTTTCAGGCCGGTAATCTCTGCCCTGTATTTTTTTTGTGAGACGATTACCCCCTGCAAAATTACAGACACCAGCTGAGAATAAAAAAGAAGTATATGGACCTCAACCCCTGAGAGTCTGACCACAACGCCCTGCGAACTCCAGAGAAAAATGGCAAGCAGGATATAGAGATAACCCATTCTATGAGAATTATGGGCAAGATCACTCATTCGTTTTATCCTGCATATTCAATTGTACTGTTCTCCTTCGGTATATTTGTCCTGATATATTCGCCCTCTTTTTATCATCTCTTTTGGGGCGGCATGAGCATAATCCATTTTGAAGACTCCCTCCGGCAAGACCGCAGGGAATCTCAATGTAAGATATATTTTTTCATTATATTCGCTCGCTAACCCCGTGATAAGTCCACGGGTAATATCGCTCGCTATCCATTTTACAGACGTACATTTTACCATAAGGCTGGACAGGTACTGCAAAAAAGGGTTAAATTTCATTATGGATCTTTTCAATAACGAACCTGTTAAAGAACCCCTTGCCTATCGCATGAGTCCGCGGGACATAAATGAATATTTTGGTCAGGAGCATATACTCGGTGAGGGCAAACTCTTAAGAAGGGCCCTGGAGGCTGACAGAATCACCTCCCTGATCCTTTATGGTCCGCCTGGCACAGGCAAGACAGCGCTGGCAAAGGTGATAGCAGAAAAAACAATGGCGCATTTTGAATGGCTCAATGCTGCTACTGCCGGGCTGGATGAACTTAGAAAGATCATCCAGGCAGCGAGGACACGCAAGGCAAAGGGCATGCGCACGATTCTGTTTCTCGATGAAATTCACAGGTTCAATAAACTGCAGCAGGATGCACTGCTTCCTGATGTCGAAGAGGGCAATCTCACCCTGATAGCAGCCACAGTAGAAAACCCTTTTTTCTATGTGAATTCAGCGCTGCTTTCCAGAAGCCAGGTATTTGAATTAAAACCTCTTTCAGAAGAAAATATACTGAAGATACTCCATAACGCTGTCTCTGACAAGGAAAGAGGCCTTGGTTATCTGAAGATATCCGTTGAGGAAAAAGCCTTGCAGCATATAGCAAGGATGTCGGATGGAGACGGCCGCAAGGCCTTATCGTCACTTGAAATAGCTGTACTTACAACAGCCCCGGCCGAAGATGGATGCATCCACCTAACACTGCCTGTTGCAGAGGAGTCCATACAGAAAAAGGTGGTGGTCTATGACAAAAAAGGCGACCAGCATTACGATACTGTTTCGGCCTTCATAAAGAGCATGCGAGGTTCTGACCCTGATGCTGCAATATATTATCTGGCGAAGATGATTTATGCAGGAGAAGACCCCAGGTTTATAGCAAGGAGGATTGTGATATGCGCCTCAGAAGATGTTGGAAATGCAGACCCTATGGCACTGGTCGTCGCGATATCTGCACTGAAGTCAATTGAGTTCATAGGCATGCCGGAGGCGAAGATACCTCTTGCTCAGGCAACCATTTATATCGCAAACGCGCCGAAAAGCAACGCCTGTTACAAGGCCATTGAAGCAGCCCTTGAGGACATTAAAACGGAGCAGACCATGGAGGTCCCTGACCACCTCAAAGACAGCCATTATCCTGGGGCCAAAAAGTTAGGCCACGGTAAAGACTACAAATATCCTCATGACTATGGCGGACACGTAGAGCAGGAATATTTAAAGAAAAAGAAGAAATATTATTCGCCCTGAATTCAGGTGGATAGTCTGTAGGTGTTTAGGTGGATAGCGGGGAAATAACCATGAGTCCTAACAGCCTACAGTCTAAACAACCTGATTAGTTACGTTACTCAGCAGTTTTTGCTTTTCAGTCGTTTGTATTTCTCTTTCAGGGCCTTTTCTACAGACAAAGGTACGAGCCTCTTTACGCAACCTCCCAAAGAGGCGATCTCCTTGACAATCGTTGCTGTCAGGAAAGAGTACTCTTCACTGGGCATCATGAACACAGTCTCGATCTCTGAAAGCAGGCGTCTGTTCATCAGCGCCATCTGAAGTTCATATTCGAAATCAGAGACAGCCCTTAATCCCCGTATTATAGCTATGCCCTTTTTTTCCTTCACATACTCAACAAGGAGGCCGTCAAAGACCGCGTAGCTGACCCTGTCATATTGCTTAATTGATTTCTGTATAAGAGTAAGCCGCTCCTCAACTGTGAAAAGGGGATTTTTTTTCTGGCTGGGGGCAAGTGCCACGATCACCTCGTCAAAAATCCTCAGGCCCCGTACAACAAGGTCAAGGTGTCCGTTTGTAAAAGGGTCGAAAGTGCCAGGATAAATAGCTATTTTTTTATTCATTGTTCCTTCCTGTAGAGTGTTATCATTGTATCGCCATACCTGTAATTCTTAGCCAGTTTTAGATTCTGTATGTTCTCAGGAAGAGCTGTCTTTGAGGAATGTTCAACTAAAATGCAGCCATCGTCTTTCAGAATCTTGCACTGCCCGATGTTCGGGAGCACCTTGTCAATTTCACCGGACAGATAGGGAGGGTCGGCAAATATGATGTCAAACTTCAGGCCTGTCCTCATAGCCCTCTTCAAAAAAGCCTCAGCCTCTTCCTGATATACAGAAGCCCTGTCATCCAGACCTAACCTGTGAATATAATCCATGACCGCCTTTGCGCGGACTTGGTTGTTTTCTACAAAATAAACCTTTCCAGCGCCTCTGGATAATGCCTCTAAACCCACGGCGCCTGTCCCGGCATAAAGGTCCAGAAACAAAGCCTTATCTATTTCAGTCTGGAGTATGTTAAAAATCGATTCCCTGACCTTTGAAGATGTGGGCCTGAGTTCATCTCTGTCTGCTGAGATAAAGATTTTCTTTGAGATAACTACTTTTCTGCCCTTGAGGCTTCCGCTGGAAATCCTGACCATGTTCCCCCGTTTCGTTTGATCTTGCCTAAAATATTTAAGTTATACCAGTCATATATTACTACAGCGCAGTATTTGCTTCAAGGAACTCATTGCAGGATTCCCCATGCCCTTTCAGATATGATCTGAAAAGTCCGATTGTATCATCCGCCTTTTTTAACACCTTCAATCAAGATTTTCGGAATGTGCGGTGGTCTCTGTCTCAGCTGATGAAATACGCAGGTTTCTTGAGGTTCAGGCCTCGCGTCCTACTTAAACAGCCCCTTCAGCAGATCTTTTGGAGAACCGCCTTTCTTTTCCGTTTGCGTATCCGCCGGCTGTTCGCCCGACTTCTTCTCCTTCTCCCCTGAAAGGGCCTTGAGCAGCTCCTCGCCCATCTTCTTTTGCAACTTCTCAGTCGCCTGCTTTCCCACGGCCTTCGTATCGATGCCATAGGAGGGTTTGGAGATAGTGCCTCCGAGCCTGAGAGGGACCGTGGTCCAGCCCTTCTCCACTGACAGGAACTGGGAGACCCCCGACTGGCTCACGATCTTCGGAGAGAGGGCGTCCGAGACCTTCACGAGCAGGGACATGTCAAGTCTCTGGTCGAGGCCGATGGTGCCGGTCTCGTTGACGACGAGGTCCTTGTTCGCGATCAAGCTCTTAAGGTTTATCACCCCGCCGCCGATCGTAAAGCTTCCCTCCGCCTTTTCCATGGGGATCTCTTTCAGACTCTGGAGGCCGAGGATGGCCAGGAGCCCCTCGGAGATCTGCGCGTTCCGTATCTTCCCGTCCTTCACGCTGAAGGAGCCGTTGCCCTTCAGGTTCAGCTTCATCGATGCTGCCATCGAGCCGGCGCCGCTGATCTCGGCCCGGGCGGAGAGGCTGCCGAAGAGCTTCTCCTTCGCCTTCGGTGCAAAGGCGGTGGTGATCTCTTCGATCTTTATGCCCTTCGTCTCGGCTGTCATTGAGTAGGCCGAGCCCGGCTTCGAGAGATCGGCCCTGGCCTGGACCATGAAGCTGCCGCTCAGGCTGTTGCCGGTAAGCGATGCGAGGGTGAAGACATTGTCCTGGAAGAGATAATGCGCCTTCATGTTCTGAACCGTGATACCCCTGAAGACCATCCGCTGAATATCGGCGTTCCCCTCGGCCCGGACCTTCGACTTAAGGGGCCCAAATTCCTTCTCATCCTTCTTTACCGCCTGGGCCGCGCCTGTCGCCGCACCCGGCGCCGCAAGTGGCATGAGACTGTCAAGGTTCAGCATAGCGCTCGTCACATCGATGCGCAGATTGGGGCTCGTGGCATAGTTCAGGACCTGGCCGGTGATATCGGCAGTGCTGCCGCCAGCCACGAGCTTTAGCGCCCGGAAGTCTATCCGGTCCGGGCTCAAGGTGATTGCGCCGTTTAAGACAGGCCGCATGGACTTCGTTTGCATGGCAGCGTTCCTGAGCACAATCTCTCCCTTGAATGTAGGTTTCGCCTCCTTTATAGGCTTCTGTTCCGCCGTGAGGTCGACCGAAAGGCCGCCGTCAAGACCGACCCCCTCGGGCAGGAACCCTGCAGCAGACTTCTGCACTGCCGCGAGGTTCACCTGGGATGCCTTCACAGTAATGGCGTAGGAAAGGGGATCGCCGTAATTCACCTGCCCCTTGAGGGAGGCGTCCGCGCCGAGGCCGGCAATCGAAGCCTCAGAGATATCGATCTTACGGTCGGTGAGGTTCACCTCCGACTGGTACTGGACCGAGATTGTCACGGCCTTCACCGGCTTCGGCCGGTCCTTCAAAAGGACCTCAACAAGATTCATTTTTACCTTGCCCGACGAACCGATCACCTGGTTCGCTACAGCCCGCAGGGCTATTTCCGCATCGAGGTCGACCACCGCCCTTCTGAGAGCCCCGCCAGGGTCGTCGTATTCGAGCCGCGCCTTGTCGATCCTGAGGGATTTCACGCTCAGGTTGACCGGGAGGCCGGAGACCTCTCCTTTTTTCTCTCCGGCTGCCTCCTCCTTCGGCCGGGTCATGTCCGAAAAATTGAAAGAGCCGTCCGCCTTTTTCGTAATCACGATCCGCGGGGACTCCACGGCAAGCTCGTCGATGATCAGCCTCTTGGAGAGGAGGGGCAGAAACTGGTATTTGAGCACAAAGGCGTCGGCCTTAATAAAGGCCTGGTCGGAGTCCTTCTCCCGGACCGCGAAGTCTTTCACCGAAATGCCGCTGAAGATGCTCACCGAGATTGCGCCGAAGGAGACCTTTCTGTGGAGGGACTTCTCGGCAGATTCGGTAACGAGCGTGCGGATGCGCTCATCCGTGAGATAGGATTTTACAAAGAGGGTAAAGCCGACCACAGCCACGATAAGCACTGCTGCTATAACGGCCAGTATCTTATAAGCCTTCTTCATTGATGTCCCTCCCCTGGTTCGAGGTTCCCGGTTGAAGGTTGCAGGTTCAAAAATCTTACGAGCCGGCAGGCAGGCAGACCGAACACCGGGGATGCGATGACACGTGCTGAATTCTTCCCTTCGCCGTCCTTCGTCACTCGTGACTTCCTAAGATAAGCATAGCACGGTCCGGGGCGTTGTACAAAGACTAATTGCAGGCTTCCACCCCCGATGCCACAAAGCCGATGCCACAAAAAAACTGCGGTGAGTAAGCCCTCTAATCGTGTTGGTTGTCCATAACACTGCATCTATGCATTTCATGTTTTCTCATTTTTGAATGTCTCGATTTCCTCATGCACCTTTTCCGCGCATTCCGGACAAAGACCATGGCTGAACAGGGCCTCGGAATGTTCAGTGATGTAGGCCTCTAGCTGTTGCCAGTAGCCCTTATCGTCGCGAATCTTTTTGCAGTATGAGCAAATGGGAAGCATGCCGCTCAATGTCCTGACATTTTCAAGCGCATCTTTAAGCTGATGAATCAGCAGATTCCTTTCACCTTCCATCCTGGACTTATAGAGGGCAAATTCAATTGCGATCTGCAAATCCCTTTCCCTGAAGGGCTTCACTATATATCCGAAGGGTTCAGTCACCTTGGCCCTCTGAAGTGTGCCCTCATCTGCATGGGCGGTAAGGTAGATCACCGGGATATTGAGGATGGCGCGGATCTTATCAGCAGCTTCTATTCCGTCAATCGCGCCCTTAAGGACAATATCCATGAGCACCAGGTCAGGCCTTATTTCCGTTGCCTTTATGATGGCATCATCTCCGTAATTAGCTATGCCGGCTACAATATACCCAAGGTTTTCAAGTGCCTTCCTGATATGGAGTATTACTATGCCTTCATCCTCAACTATCAGTATCTTTTCATTTGCCAAGACCAATCCCTCCCATTATATTTTATGCCTGAAATTCTATCCTGAAGGCTGTCCCTTTACTTCTGTCCAGTTCTATCAATCCGTCAAGCTGGTTTACCAGGGAATTTACCAGCTGCATTCCAAGGGATGCTGTATTTTTGAAATCCAGATCCTCAGGAAAGCCTGCTCCATTATCGCTTACAGAAAGTCTGATTCTATTATCACTGCTGTTATGCATGCCTATAGTAATTTGGCCCTTCCCTCCATCTTGGAAGGCGTGTGCAAGGGCGTTTGAAACCAGCTCATTGATTATGAGCCCGCAGGGGATTGAATTATTGACGTCAAGTATGACCCCTTCAATGTCCACCTTCATCTCTATCCTCTCTGATTTGTCGGTGTTTAAAGCCAATAGGTTGCTGGCCAGATCAACCACATATTCCCTGAAATCAATCCTGGCCAGGTCCTTTGCCTGATATAATTTTTCATGCAGAAGCGCCATTGATTCAATACGCTTCTGGCTTTCCTCAAATAAGGTCCTTGCTTCCCTGTCTTTTATATATCCTGCCTGAAGGTGCAGCATGCTTGCCACTACCTGGAGGTTGTTCTTTACCCGGTGGTGGATCTCTTTTAAAAGGATCTCCTTTTCTTTAAGAGCCGCCAGGATCTTCTCTTCCGCTATCTTGCGCTCGGTGATGTCACGGATGACGCTGAAATACACCTGCCTCTCCTCATAATTGAGCAGACGGGAATTGACTTCCACCGGCATCGCGGTACCGTCCTTCCTCAGATGGGCGGACTCGAAGACTGCAGCGCCGTGATCGCGTATCTGCGCCAGCCGTTCGGGGACCCGGGAAGCGAACACCGGGTGGTCGAGCTTGCTGATGTGCAGGCTGAGCATCTCCTCCTTCGTGTACCCCAGGCGTGTGTATGCAGTGCTGTTGACATCGATGAAGTTGCCGTCGAGGTCGAGGATGAAGATCCCGTCCGTCGACAAATCAAACAGGTTCCGATATTTGATCTCGCTCTGCCGGACCTTGTCCTCGGCCTCTTTGCGCTCGGTGATGTCCCTTGCAATACATATATGTCCGAGGTATTTACCCGTCTCATCCCAACGGGAAGTGGCCGTGATTTCAGCGGGTAATATTGTGCCGTCCTTCCTTAAAGCAGGACACTCACCTGACCAGATACCTACAGCTCTGTTATGCAGGGTTTTCGATAAATCTTTTTCAATCACGGTTTCCAGCTCCGGCGTAACAGTATCACGCCAAGTCTTTCCTATAAGCTCATCCTGGAGGTAGCCATAAATCCGGGCATGGGCATCATTTACATATATGAACCTGTCTTTGTCATCTGTTATCGCAATGCCCTCGGTAGCGGCAGAGATCGCATTAAGAAGGCGATCTTTTAACTCCTCAGCCTTCTTGCGCATGGTGATATCACGGTCTATCCCGCGGTAACCACGATATTTTCCGCCACCGTCAAAGACAGGCACACCGCTTGTTTCAAGAATAATAAGTCTTCCATCTTTGTGTCTATTAATATTTTCGAGACCTGGAAAGGGCCTTCGGTTCGCAACAATGGATAGGAACTCTGAGGCAACACGTTCCGCTTCTTCCCGAGGCATCAGATCAAAAGGGGTCTTGCCCATTATCTCCTGCGGTTCGTATCCAAGTATATCCTTAACCCTCGGGCTTACATAAGTGTAGAATGCATTCTCGTCAACTTCCCATATCAGGTCGCTAGTTGTCTCAACGAGAGAGCGGAACTTCTCTTCACTCTCCTTGAGCGTAGCCTCCGTACGCTTTCGTTCAGCAATCTCCTGCTCCAACTGTGTATTTATAATCATTAGCTCATTTGCACGTTCCTTAACTTTCTTTTCAAGTTCTTCATTGCTATAGGTGAGCTTTGCTATCATGCCGGCAAATCTTGAGTAAAACTCCATCACGTTATTGACTTTTTCTCTGCTCCATCTCGGAACTCGCTGCAAAGCATCCATATACTCTTTTTTATCAAATCCGCACCGCTCGGCCAGACTGTTAAAAAACTCATAATCAGGGTCTTCATCTGCAAAAAAGAACTGCCCAAGAAAGAGATTAGCTATATGTACACCGCTGACTTTAATAGGCGTTGACATGTCCCACATATGGTTTTTACACTTGTATAGAATATATTTTCCTTCTTCACCATTTCCTGAAAGAACTGTGTCGCTCTCAATGCAATGCCGACAAGTTGCCGGGTTGACGCGATGGAATTTTGTACAAATATCCTGCCATCCGGTAGCTACCAGAATGTTGCCTTTGAGATCAGTAATCCCTATTCCAACATTTGTCACTTTATAAAAATAATTCATCAATTCCTGAATTGCTCGGCTGTCGATAACTTTTCCTACGTCATTAACATTGATATGACTGCTGTCAAGCAATTGAGCATTAAATTTGTTTGAATTTGCTTCCTGAGAATTAACCATAGTTTTATGTTCTCTTCCTATTTTGCCCATCATTTAATATATTAGCACTTCGTATAGTTACGGTTCAAAAAATAGTTTTGGCTAATATACACTTCCTCCAACTATTTTCTGAACGATCAAGCTGGGGCGTTCATTTCTTATCCGATGGAAAAACCGGGAGTGAAAGTTTCCAGTGAATTGCGGCCAGTCTGAGGCCCAGGATTACCGCGATAGCAGCTGGCGCTGGCAGCGGCATGGATGGGAAATGTTTTGTGAGTATGGCAAAAATAATGGCCCCGCAGAGAGAAGCGGTCGCATATATCTCGGCCTTCAGTACCAGCGGGATCTCGCCTGAAAGTATATCTCTGATAATACCGCCGGCAACCCCGGTCATAACTCCCATGATTACGGCAATAGAGCCCGGCACTCCAAGAGAAATTGCCTTCTCAGTCCCTATCACGGTGAAGATCGCCAACCCAAACGCATCGGCAAATGTGAGCGCCTTTGCCGGAGACCGGCGAAATCGGGCTAAGACGAATATCGAAATGGCAGCCGCTGTCCCCACAAAGATATACGTCGGGTCTGAAATCCAGAAGACCGGGTACGCCCCGAGGATGACATCTCTCAACGTCCCTCCGCCAAGCGCGGTCGCAAGGGCGAGCACGACCACGCCAAACAGGTCCATCTTTTTCTTCCCAGCCGCCAGGGCGCCGGTGATGGCAAATACCGCAACCCCAAACAGGTCAAGAATATAGATCGTCATATCTCCTGCCTCTGCAGCAGCAATACAAATGTCATTAAAGAGATGATAATACTTCGCTCTTTTTATAACAATACCTTTTGCAGGTGAAATGAAGACTCCCTTCGGCAAGACCGCAGGGAATCTCAATGTAAGGTAAATTTTTTTCCTTATATTCGTTCGCCAACCCCGTCATCGCCTCTCCTCGCCTTTTTTTAATGCAACTGTAAGATAAAATATCCGCTTGACAGCTGGTGGGGAATGTCATAGAGTGGAACTATACCTTATAACTGTAACTTTAGAAAACCGTAAAGGAGGTGAAATCATGAGGAAGACTATTTTGTTTGCAATCATCGTTCTGTTCTGCGCTGCAATTGCATTCGCCGACGGTTCGGGCAAGATTGACCTGAAGGTGGGTGACGAGGTCTACGCCTGCAACTGCGGTGCGGACTGCCCGTGCATGACCATGTCGAGAAATCCGGGCAAATGTACCTGCGGCAAAGATATGGTGAAGGCGAAGGTAATGAAGGTTGAAGAGGGCAAGGTGATGTTGAAGGCCGATTCATGGGACAAGCGAACGCCCCTTCAAAACCACCGGTAAGTATACCTGCGCCTGCGGGCCTGACTGCAAGTGCGATACCATCAGCCAGAACCCAGGCAAATGTACCTGCGGCACGGAAATGAAGAAGGTCGAATAGAGCAGGCGGCAGTCAGTCAAGAAAAAAGGCGGGAAATCTCCCGCCTTTTTTTGTTCGCAGCGGTGCGAGAGAGGGGGGCGAATCCCTACGGCTGCCACTTCAATCATGAGTCTGGCGTGTTTCCATTGTTAATACCTATCGACTTTCAGGTAAAGTCGATACCCAGCGGCGGACTGATTAAGGGCCTGTCATCGAAAACAGCGCCTCTGATTACGACCTTGCGGCCTTGCATCCCGATCCTGCCCTCAGAGAAGAGCTTAATTGCCTCAGGAAAAATCTTATGTTCAAGTTTGAGAATCCTCCCTGATAACGTCTCTTCTGTGTCATCGTCCTTTACCGCAACTGCTGCCTGTATAATGATAGGCCCGGTATCCATCCCTTCATCCACAAAATGTACTGTGCACCCTGATATCTTTACTCCGTAATCATTGGCCTGTTTTTGTCCATGGAGTCCTGGAAAAGACGGCAAAAGAGCAGGATGTATATTCATCACCCTGTTGGGATAGGCCTCAATCAAGGGTCTGCCCACTATTCTCATAAAACCAGCCAGAACGACCAGCTCAACATCCCTTTTCTTCAGATCAGCAGCAATGTCCATGAAGTATTCATCACGGGAAGCATAGTTTTTGGGAAGCATGATCAAGAGACTCTATCCCGTGTTTTTCCGCCCTTTCAATCGAGAAGGCATTGGGATTATCTGTAATGAGCACACTTATCCGGGCCTGGATATAACCGGTTTCTATGGAATCTATAATCGCCTGGAAGTTAGACCCTCTGCCGGAAGCAAGCACCCCTATTTTCAGAGTATTCACATTCCCTCCATGAGTATTTCTGATGCTGCTTACATGGGTTAAAGCCTGGGTTTTAAAGCCTTACCTCGATAAATGATTTCTCCCTGAGAGATTTTATCCAGGCATTGTATCTTTCACTGAAAATCTTATTATTGAGCATGTTCCTTGCATCTTCCAATGCCTCATCCTTATTTTTGACCTCTGTCCTGGATTCAAGCTTGATTATATGAAGACCGGTCTCTGTCCAGAAAGGCTTGCTGACATCCCCTGGCTTCATCTGGGATATAATATCCGTGAAATTTTTGTTCAGCTGGCTTTTTTTCAATATACCCAAATCCCCGCCGGCATTTGCAGATGGGTCCTCCGGAATACTGTTTTGCAAGATCGCTGAAGCTCTCTCCCTGCTCTATTTTTTTGAGCAAATCAGCTGCTTTTTCTTCAAGCTTGCTGCTATCAGCATCCTTCTGCTTTTTAAATAAAATCTGGCTTATCCTGTAACTCTCAGTATTTTCCAATACCTCTTTATTCTCATGTGACAAATTTTCTGAGATCTTCATCTGTTACGACAATCTTGTTTCTTATCTGCGAATTAACAAGCTTGCTGATAAGTATCTGTTCCCAGAGCCTTTTCTTGTATTCCGACATAGGTGAAACCTTCGTTCTTCAGAGATTCGCTGAAGGCATCATCTGACATGGAGTATTTCTTTTTGATGCCGTCGATAGCCCCCTGAAGCTCCTCATCAGAAACTCTTACCCCGGCATTCTTTGCCTCTTGCAGCTGTAATCTTACATTAATCAGTGTCTCAAGAAAAACAGCTTCATTTTCCTTGAATACCTTTCTCTGTTCATCTTTTTGCAGCTCTTTTATCTTCGGCGAAGCATCCGCTTCCATTGCCTTGTACAGCTCGCTCCAGGTTATTACATCCTGGTTTACAACAGCAACAACCCTGTCCAGAAGGACATTTGCATGACTGAGATCAGAAAACAAAAAGATGCATGCGATTATCATCATTCCAACACGATACGTTTTAAACATTCTTTTCCTCCGGATAAACCATCTTGTGACATTTTCGTTGATTACAACATAAAAAATCAACAAACTGTAAACATTCCGTCCGAAAACCGGGCCTCTGTTGAGCATAACATCACCGGTATTTTATGGCCCGGAATACCAGTTAGCCGTGTTAGAAATTCCAACAGGGCAGTATTTCTAATGGGATGAATATTTTTATTAAAATTATTAATAATCAATATGTTTCGATTTTCTTGACAGTCTTTCTCTGTATATGATAACTTTCAAATCCATATTTAATTCATTATTTATTACATACAAAATCTGATGAAAAATATCTTAAATAAAATATGCGCAGATTATGAAAAGCACGAAGGGAACATAATTTCCCTTCTGCAGGCCATACAGAATGAATTAGGATATATACCTGAAGATGCAGTGCTATGGTTTTCAAAGAAACTCGATATCCCTGCCAGCCGCTTTTTCGGCATCGCGACCTTCTATGCCCAGTTTCATCTTAGTCCAAGGGGTAAAAATATAATAACAACCTGCTGCGGCACTGCATGCCATGTGAAAGGCTCCGAAAGGCTGATAAACGGCCTTATAAAGGAACTGGACCTTCCCGAGGGGCAGCAGACAACCAGCGACAAAGAGTTCACGCTGGAGAAGGTCAACTGCGTCGGGGCCTGCAGTATCGCACCTGTAGTAATAATAAACGATAAAGTCTACGGCAAGGTTTCTGCCGACAATTTGATGAAGGAAGTAAGAAACCTGAAGGACAAAGAGCTTGAGAAATGACCTTAAAATAAGGATCTGCATGGGGACCGGCGGGATAGCAGCCGGCGGCTCCGAGGTCATGAAGGCCTTCAAAAAGCTGCTCGGCAAAAAAAATATAAAGGCCGATATTGCCAAAAACTGCTCAATGCACAAAGTCGGCTGCAGAGGCCTCTGCGCAAGGGATGTCCTCGTTGATGTAATTGTCGATGGCAACAAGACAACATACCAGTTTATCAAGCCTGAAATGGTAGAGCGGATAGTCAATGAACACATAATCGGGGGTGTCCCTGTTGAGGAGTGGGCTGTATCTGAAGATTATCATACGTTCCACGACAAACAGATCAAGGTCGTGCTTTCTGATTGCGGCATTGTAGATCCTGATGAAATTGATTCGTATTTAAATATAAACGGATATGAAGCCCTGCAAAAAGTTATCACGAAAATGTCCCGGCAGGATATTATTGATCTTATAAAAAAGTCCGGCTTGCGGGGCCGTGGAGGGGCCGGCTTTCCTACAGGCGTAAAATGGGACATTTGCAGCAAAGAGAGTGCATCCCAGAAATATATTATCTGCAATGCTGACGAAGGCGATCCAGGGGCCTTCATGGACAGGTCGGTCATTGAAGGGAACCCTCATGCTGTAATTGAGGGCATGGCCATCGGCGCTTATGCCATAGGCGCTGACAAAGGTTATGTCTATATCCGGGCTGAATATCCCCTTGCAGTAGAGCGTCTCAAAAACGCCTTAAAACAGGCCAGACAGAAAAATTTCCTGGGCAAAAATATCCTTGGCACGAAATTCAATTTTGATATAAAGATAAAACTGGGTGCAGGCGCCTTTGTCTGCGGTGAAGAAACAGCCCTCATAGCCTCCATTGAAGGACAGCGCGGGATGCCGAGGGCCAAACCGCCCTTTCCTGTGTATAAGGGTCTCTGGGGAAAACCCACAGTCATAAACAATGTGGAAACTCTTGCCAATATTCAGTATATCGTAAGAAGGGGCGCTGATTGGTATTCTTCGTTCGGCACTGAAAAGAGCAAGGGCACAAAGGTCTTTGCCCTGACCGGAAAGATAAAGAACTCAGGACTGATAGAGGTCCCCATGGGTATCCCCCTGAGGGAAATCATTTACGACATCGGCGGCGGCATAGAAAACAATAAAAAATTCAAGGCAGTCCAGACAGGCGGCCCTTCAGGGGGCTGTATAACTGCAGAGATGCTCGACATCAAGGTTGACTTTGAATCCCTTGCGTCTGTCGGTTCGATCGTTGGTTCAGGCGGCATGGTTGTGCTTGATGAAAACGATTGCATGGTCAATATAGCCAAATTCTTCCTGCAGTTCACCCAGTCTGAATCATGCGGGAAATGCGTACCCTGCAGGATAGGGACAAAAAGACTGCTTGAGATACTCGAAAGGATAACCTCCGGTCATGGAAGAGAGGGGGACATAGAACTTCTCCAGGACCTTGCAAACGACATCAAGGCGACTTCTCTTTGCGGCCTGGGTCAGACTGCGCCAAACCCGATATTGAGTACGATAAAATATTTCAGGGATGAATACGAAGCCCATATCTCAAAGAAAAAATGTCCTGCCGGTGTATGCAAGGACCTCCTTTCGTATAAGATACTCGCCGAATTTTGTAAAGGGTGCGGTATGTGCAAGAGGGTATGCCCGGCCAATGCTATAAGCGGTGAAAAGAAACAAGCCCATACCATCGACGCGGATGTTTGCGTCAAATGCGGGGCATGTTTTGAAACATGTAAATTTAAGGCAATAGGTAAGGGTTAGAAAATGATCGACTTGAAAATAAACGGGATGCCGGTTTCTGTGCCGGATGGCACGACAATTTTGGATGCGGCGAGGTTTGCCGACATACCCATTCCAACCCTTTGTCATCACCCGAAACTCTCACCTTACGGCGGCTGCAGATTATGCATTGTCGAGATAAAGGGCATAAACAGGCCCGTAACATCGTGCACTACGCCTGTAACACAGGGCATGGAAGTTACTACGACCACGCCTGAAATCGAAAAGCTGCGCAAGACTATTTTAGAACTTATACTTTCCGATCATCCCAACGACTGCATGATCTGCGAAAGGGCCGGCGACTGCACGCTCCAGGAACTCGCTTATTTTTACGGCATAAGGGAAAACCGTTTCGAAGGCGAAAGAAGGATATATACAAAAAAAGACATGAATCCTTTTATCGAAAGGGACATGGAGAAATGCATTCTCTGCGGCAAGTGCGTGCGCGTCTGTGACGAAGTCGAGGGCGTAGGCGCCATAGACATAGCCTACAGGGGCTTTAACGCCAAGGTCTGCCCACCCTTTGAAAAGGACCTTGACTGCGAGTTTTGCGGCCAGTGCGTTGCCGTATGCCCGACAGGCGCTCTTGCAGGCAAGGCATGGAAACAGCACGGCAGGCAGAAAGACATCAGGGAAATAGATACTACCTGCGGCTATTGCGGCTGCGGCTGCTCCCTTACCTTGCATGTCAGACGCAATGAGGTGATCCGCGTTTCCTCCAAAGAAGACACGATTAATGAGGGATGGCTTTGCCCTAAGGGCCGCTTCGGTTACAGTTTTATAAACGACCCCAAAAGACTGAAGACCCCGCTCATAAAAGAAAAAGGCCATTTCAGGGAGGCGACGTGGGACGAAGCCCTGGACCTGGTCGCATCAAAGCTCAAAAAGATCAAGGCCAAAAATGGTCCTGATTCCATAGGCGGCCTTTCTTCTGCAAGATGCACCAACGAAGAGAATTACCTGTTTCAGAAATTTATCAGGGCCGCGGTGGGTACCAACAATGTTGACCACTGCGCCAGGTATTGACACAGCGCTACCGTGGCCGGTCTGGCCACAGTATTCGGCTCAGGGGCAATGACCAATTCTATTCCGGAGATAGAAAACAACGATGTGATTTTCGTGATTGGCTCCAACACCACAGAGACGCATCCTATTGTGGGACTGAGGATGAAAAAGGCTGTTAAAAACGGCGCAAAAATAATTATCGCTGATCCAAGAAAGATTAACCTTGTCAGGTTTTCTACCTTGTGGATGCAGCATAAGCCCGGAACAGATGTCGCACTGCTCAACGGAATCATGCATGTTATTTTAAAAGAAAAACTGACAGATAAACATTTCATAAACGAGTGGACCGAAGGCTTTGATGCCTTTAAAAAAGGGATAGAAGATTTCACCCCTGAAAAAGCTGAAAAAATTACCGGTGTTCCGAAAAAAGATATTATTGAGGCTGCGCGCTTATACGGTCAGGCTCAAAAGGCTGCAATATTTTACACCATGGGCATTACCCAGCATTCTCACGGCACACAGAATGTCTTTGCAATTGCCAATCTTGCTTTAATGACCGGAAATCTTGGCAAGGAAAGCACAGGAGTTAATCCGTTAAGGGGCCAGAATAATGTTCAGGGGGCCACTGACATGGGATGCATCCCCAACCAGTACCCGGGATACCAGAAAGTTGACATGAAAACCATAAAGGACAAGTTTGAGACTGCCTGGGGTGTTGAGCTTTCTGACAAGCCAGGGCTTACTGCAACAGAGATGACCCTGGCAGCTGAGGAGGGCAAATTGAAGGCGCTCTATATAATGGGCGAGAACCCTGTAATGAGCGACCCTGATATAAACCATGCTGTAAAGGCATTTAAGAACCTCGACTTCCTCGTTGTACAGGACATATTCATGACTGAGACAGCTGAACTTGCCGACGTAGTTCTTCCTGCGACCTGTTTTGCTGAAAAAGAAGGGACCTTTACAAATACAGAAAGAAGACTCCAGAGAGTGAGAAAAGCCGTAAATCCTCCTGGCGATGCAAGAGAAGATTCCGCCATTATCCTCGACCTCTCCAAGCGTATGGGATTTGAAATGAATTACAATTATACAGAGGAAGTTTTTCAGGAAGTAGGCCAGGTCTGGCCGGCTGTTGCAGGCATAACTTACAACAGGATAGAATCCTCAGGACTCCAGTGGCCATGCCCCACACCTGACCATCCGGGCACTCAGTATCTCTTCAAGGGCGGTTTTCCGCGCGGAAAGGCAGCGTTTACAGCGGTTCAATACTCCCCTTCAAAAGAGCTGCCGGACAGGGAATATCCCTTTATTCTTTCAACCGGCAGGCAGCTGTTCCAGTACCACACCGGCTCAATGACAAGGAAGGTATATGCATTAAATAAAGTCGCTCCTGAGCCTTATATTGAAATAAACCCTGAGGATGCAATGGAATTCAAAATTCAAAATGGCGACCTGCTGAAAGTATCTTCCAGGAGAGGAACATATCACGTTAAAGGCCCTTATCTCGGATAAGCCTTCAAAAGGCATGGTCTTTATTCCCTTCCATTACAAAGAAGCTGCTGCTAATATATTAACGAGCGCTGAACTCGATCCCATTTGCAAAATACCAGAGTTAAAAGTCTGTGCTGTCAGGATAGAACCGGTTGCTGAAACGCCAGGACATAGAACCGTTAAACCGGCCAATTTATAAGGAGAAAGACCATGAGCAAAATACTGAAAGAACAAACCCTACTTGAAGACCTTAACGATCAGGAACTTGCCAAGATATCAAAAATTATACAGAAACTGAAATTCAAAAAAGGTGAATATATCTTCAAGGAAAAAGAAGACACAAAAGGTCTCTACCTCATAAAAGCCGGCAAGATTGAAATTGCAAAAGTCACCTCTGACGGCTGGAAACAGACTCTTGCGGTCTTTACCAAGGGACATTTTTTCGGTGAACTTTCCATCCTTGAACAAAGAAAGCACCAGGCCTTTGCCATCGCCGGTGAAAATACCGAGTTGTATCTGATCAGCAAGGAAGATTTTGAGAAAATGGAAAAAGAGATCTCTCCCATAGCATTCAAAATCCTGAAAAAGCTTGCGCTCGTTATGTGCATGAATGTAAGACGCATGAATGATAAATTTTTGAATGCCCTGATTAGCTATTAAGAAATATTCAGTTATTAAGATATACGGATTTATGTAGTACCAGACTAATTTGTTCACATCAAATTTCTTGAATTCAACTTTTTAAGGAGGAACTGTTATGCCGTATGATGCAACGAAATTAGCCGACTGGCAGATTTCAGAAGAAGCTGAAAAGAACATGCCCACGCCGGATGAATGGCGCGAGAAGCTGGGACTGCAAAAAGACGAGATGCTGCCCATGGGCCGCCTCTCCAAGATCGACTTTCTCAAGGTCATCAACCGTCTCAAAAACAATCCTGACGGCAAGTACATCGAAGTGACCGCCATCACCCCCACCCCTCTGGGCGAGGGTAAAAGCACCACCTCATGCGGTTTGATGGAAGGTCTGGGCAAAAGAGGAGTCAACGTTGGCGGGGCTTTGCGCCAGCCCTCCGGAGGTCCCACCATGAACGTTAAGGGGACTGCAGCAGGCGGCGGCAACTCCCTTCTGATTCCGATGACCGAGTTTTCCCTGGGACTCACCGGCGATATCAACGACATCATGAACGCCCATAACCTGGCCATGGTGGCGATGACCTCCAGGATGCAGCACGAGCGTAACTATAACGACGAGCAGCTGCAGCGTCTCACCAAGATGAGGCGGCTCGACATCGACCCTACCCGCGTGGAGATGGGTTGGATTATGGACTTCTGCGCCCAGAGCCTCCGCAATATCATAATCGGCATAGGCGGCAGGCAGGATGGCTTTATGATGCAGTCGAAGTTCGGTATTGCTGTGGGCTCTGAGTGCATGGCCATCCTCTCAGTGGCCAATGACCTCGCGGACCTGAAACAGCGTTTGAACAACATAACTGTTGCCTTTGACAAGAGCGGCAAACCCGTCACCACCGGCGATCTGGAAGTCGGCAATGCCATGGCCGCCTTCATGCGAAATACTATCAACCCCACTCTCATGTGCACGGCTGAATACAACCCATGCTTTGTCCATGCCGGGCCTTTCGCCAATATCGCAGTAGGCCAGTCCTCGATCATTGCTGACCGGGTCGGCCTGAAGCTCTTTGACTATCATGTCACCGAGTCCGGCTTTGCAGCTGACATTGGTTTTGAAAAATTCTGGAACGTAAAATCCCGTTTCAGCGGCCTGAAACCGCATGTATCTGTGCTCACAACTACTGTCCGCGCCCTGAAGATGCACGGCGGCGGGCCAAAGGTAGTGGCAGGCAAGCCCCTGGCCGATGAGTACACCAGGGAAAATATTGCTCTGGTTGAAAAGGGCTGCGCCAACATGGTCCACATGATCAATGTTATCCGCAAATCAGGCATAAACCCTGTAGTATGTGTAAACCGTTTCTACACTGATACGGACGCAGAAGTTGCAGTGATCAAGAAGGCCGCTGAAGCTGCGGGCGCACGCTGCGCCGAATCACAGCATTGGCTCAAGGGTGGTGAGGGAGCACTGGAACTGGCAGATGCGGTCATCGACGCCTGTAATGACAAAAACGACTTCAAGTTCCTCTACCCTCTGGAGATGAAGCTGCGCGACCGCGTAGCACTCATTGCGAAGGAAGTATACGGTGCTGATGGTGTATCCTGGCTGCCTGAAGCTGAAGCAAAGGCCAAGATGCTGGAAGACGATCCCCAGTATGCTGACTACGCCACCATGATGGTCAAGACCCACCTGAGCCTCTCTCATGACCCGACGATCAAGGGAGTGCCCAAGGGCTGGACCCTTCCCATCAGGGACATCCTGATTTACTCCGGCGCCAAGTTCCTCTGCCCCTGCGCAGGGACGATCAGCCTCATGCCCGGAACAAGTTCCAATCCGGCCTTCAGGAGGGTCGACGTTGATGTGGAAACAGGAAAGGTATCAGGTCTGTTCTAGATAATTATCAATTTCCATTTACAGGGGCAGGAGAAATCCTGCCCTTTTGTTTTTCTTTTCCTTAAATTCCGTGATAAAATCATTTCATGAAAAAGGTTGGATACATATATGACGATATCTTTCTCCTCCATGAGATGCCTTCAGGCCACCCTGAATCCGCTGAACGCCTCATAGCGATAAATAATGCCCTGAAACAGTCTGATTTCAATGACAAGCCTCTTTACATAAAACCCCGTAAGGCCGACCTGACGGACATTCTCGCTGTCCATACCAGCTTGTACGTTGATGAAGTCATAAAATTTACAGGCTATTATGACCCTGACACCTATATTTCAAAAAACTCGGCAGAGGCTGCTCTTTATGCTGCAGGCGCTGTAATAGAGGCAATAGAAGGATGCAGGACAGGAAGCATTGAAAGGGCCTTCTGTGCTGTAAGGCCGCCTGGTCATCACGCAGAGGCGGACAGTGCCATGGGCTTTTGCATATTCAATAATATTGCTGTCGGGGCACGCTACGCCCAGAAATCAGGCTTCAGGAAGGTCTTTATCATTGATTTTGATGTCCACCACGGCAATGGCACACAGCATATATTCGAAGAAGATGACACAGTCTTTTACTTCAGCACTCACCAGTATCCGCATTATCCCGGCACAGGCAGCGACTCAGAAAGGGGCAAAGGCAGCGGAGATGGCTATACTTACAACATGCCGATGCACTATGGCGCAGGGGACAAGGATTTTTTTGTGGCTTACCAGGATATACTTCCGGGTCTGGTCAAAAGATTCGATCCTGACATTATACTTGTATCTGCAGGTTATGACCTGCACGTCAACGACCCTCTAGCAGGCCTCAGGGTAACAAACGAAGGGATAAAGAACATTGTGAGAGGGATATTGTCCTCAAAGAAAAACATCCCTTATATTTTCTCTCTGGAAGGCGGGTATAACCTAACTTCTTTGTCAGAGTCAGTGCTCATAACCCTTGAAGAACTGCTTTATTTCGAATAACTGATTCCATATTAAGAACTTCGGGCCTGACAGCCAAAACGCAAAGAATCTTCATTTTATTATGAGATTGTTAATAATCATTTTCTTCTCTTCTTCCTGCTTTTGCTTCTCCACTATATTAGTCTCTTCAGGATTAGTCTCTTCAGGGGTTTTATGGATATGGATATCCGCCTGATCAACTTCTCCTCTGTCAGTCTTTTTCCTGCTCTCCTCTATCTTCTCTTTGAGACCTTTCACCTTGTTTGTGTATTCCTCTGTCAGCGCATCAGCCTCTTCCTGACTGCCGACAACATGCGGGGTGACCATGAGGATCAGTTCCGTTCGTGACATTCTGTCAGTTGTTGAACCAAAGAGATAACCCAGGACCGGTATCTTGCTCAGAAACGGGATGCCTGTTCGTGAGATATCCCTTTGTTTCCTTAATGATTCCTCCGATAACAAGTGTATGTCCATCCTGCACTATGGCAGTGGTATTGGCCTTTCTTGTTGTAAAGCCCGTGTATGCCTGACCTGCTATTTGGACAGTCTGTTCCTATATCGCTGACCTCCTGGTTGATCTTCAGGGTCACCTGCTTCTTTTCACTGATCTGCGGGGTGACAGTAAGTATGGTACCTACTGACTTGAACTGGATCTGAGATGTCGTAAATTCTGTGGTTGTCTGGGGCTGGGATATGGTGGAAGCCACAGGCACCTCGTGAGCGATCTCGATCTTCGCCTCTTTATTGTCAAGTGCCAGTATATGCGGGCTTGCGAGCACTTTAACATCACCGTTGGTAGCTGCTGCATTTATCAGGATATTGAATTCATTCAGCAGTTAACACATTGGCAAAAAGTCCTCTAGTGACAACTGGAACAAATTTATCAAAATTTGTAGTAGCTGTACCATCAGTAGTTGTAGATGAGGTCGTACTAAAAAAACTCCCCGGTGATTGAGAATTTCCAGCTAATATAGTCAAAGTTTTTGTTAAAGGCGCGACTGTGCCCCTTTAAGACCCATTCCAGGCCCAGGTTGTGTCTGATCATCCAGAGTAACCTCTGCTATCAGCACCTCTATCAGGACCTGTTTGGGCTGGGTGTCCAGCTTTTTAATAGTCTCAAGGAGTGTGAGGTAGGCCCTTGGAGTTGACTTTATGATCAAGGCATTTATAGCGTCGTATGAATCAAAGACAACGTCGCCTTCTACAGTGCCGGCAACACCTTCCAGGACAGCAGCTCCGGCCTGAGGCGCAGCTGCTGGTTGAGGCGCTGGCGCTGGTGGCTTGTCCTGGCCTGCGGATGGCTGGCTGTGCTGGCTGCGTTGGCTGCGTAACGGATTTAACAGCCTGGGAATCCGACTTCTGCTTTCCATAAAGGCTTTTGAGTATTGTGGCGAGATTCTTTGCCTCGCCGTTTTCCACATAATAGACAAAGGTCCTTACAGCGTCGCGCTCAGAGGAAGGTATGTCGATTGCCTCAAGCAGCTTCATGGTCTTTACTATGCCTGAGGGGGAAGAGGTAACTATAAGCATGTTTGAGGGTTCATAGACAATGATGTCAGTCCCCCGCGGCATAAGGTTTCTTACGATATTGGCAACATCATTGGCCTTTACATATTCCAGGGGGATCTGCTGGGTTACGAAGCTCGCGTCTTTGGGTGTCTCAGGTTTTTTCCCGGTGTCTACCGGCACAGGCTGCTGCTTTACTGTATCAATAGGCACAATTCGGTAAAAGCTGCCGTCCTTTATTGCAGTGAAGCCGTTGAATTCGAGTATTGTCTGGAAGGTAGAAAACAGTTCGCTCAAAGGCACCTTATTCCGCGATTGTATCGTGATCTTGCCGGTCACACCCGGCGAAAGGATATAATTCATCTTCAGCATTTCGCTGACAGTATTTATGACCGTCCCGATGTCCGCGTTTTCGAAGTTGAGCATGACATACTGCTCCTCGGCCTTTTTCTCCACTGCAGGTGCAGGCTTCACCTCTTTTATCTCTGTCTTCTGGCCGCTATCAGCCGGCTGAGCTTCTATCGCAGGCGGTACGGCCGGCTGCTCCTCCTGCTTTACTGCCTGCTTTGGTGCACAGGAAGTCACTAACAATAAAAGAAGTAAAACTGTAAGCCCTGTTAGCGCTTTTGCAATCTTTACCGGCATGAGCTTATGGTGGCTTTTGACTGCCATCGGCTCTATAAGGTGATGCCCACCAACTTCGTCGATGGTCTTATCTAAACGGGGTATAGCAGTTTAAATTTCATTTTGTCGTCCTCGGTTTGTCTATTATGTTTATATCGGTCAATAATCATAGATATCATTTTCCTACTCAGACTGAATCTCGGGTGGTGGTTGTCTAAGCTGTCTTCGAGCCCTGGCAGAAGGCCGCAGCGGCGGGACACCTGTGGCTGCCGCGTCCCCTCTTACAGTCGTCGGGCTATCCACTGTTTGTATATGTTCGATACTCATATTTATATTTTCACCCATCCATTTTAACACAACTTTCCTTTCAGATATATCAATGACTTCAATGTCTCCGATCTTATCGCCTTTTCTTATAGGTGCCGGCATTGCCTTGTCTATCCCAAGATACCCGACGTACTCACCGGATGGATGCTGGACAATACCATTGAGTGAGAGTTCAGGCCTCTTTGGAGGTGGAGGCGGTGGCGGTGGCGGCGGCGGCGGCGGTGGTGGCTTTGGTCCCCTTATGGGACTAAAAAGATTCTTTCCCGTTATATCGCTGTCCCAGGCAGTGCTGTATGTGGATACACTCGCTTTTGATTCCTGTAATTTAGGTTGTTTTAGTGAAATTACAGACATCGGTTCATAAACGAGCGCCTCGGAATAAAAATTCCAGCCAGTGTAAAGGAACAGGAAAAGGACAGTTGCGAGCATAAAATGTTTTCTTATCATGTCTTGCTCAAGCTCGATATCTGTATTTTAAACTTCAGATCATCCGTATTCTGCATATTGGTTATATTAAGTGACAGTTTATCAATTTTCAACATCAAAGTATCAGATTCAACCAATTTCAGAAATTCGCTTACCTGTTTTATATCGCCATGTCCTTCAAAATATACCTGAATGACACGGTAACCGTTGAGCTTCACCTCACCCATGGGTCGTATTGTGGCCAAATTCAGGCCCGCCTTGTTTGTGAGTCCGGTAATTTCTTTCTGCATTTTCGCAGATGCCAGAAAATCAGATTTTTCCGTAATAAGTCTTTTTTCAAGATTTTTCACATCATTGATAAGGTCTTTGCCCCCCTCTTCCGCAGCCCCTGCCCCTTTTACAACATATTCATACCGCTGAAGCGTTTTGTAATTTTTAGCTAAGGCCTCACGGTAAGTCTCGGTTGCAGGCGCCAGGAAATATGTCTCAAACAGATACACAGAACAGATACAGAGTAATGCAAGGATAAGATACCTGTTTTTTCTCAAAATCCCTCAACCTCCATTTTTAAGGCAAATCTCTCTACCTTGTCTTTTGAAATAATAGGAGCAGAGAATGAGATATTTTTAAAGGCCTTCGATTTCTCCAGTGCCACAATGACGTCGGCAGTCATAGGGGAAAAACCTTCCATCTCCACTCTTCCCTTATCGTCAATAGAAAGATTGATCAGCCACGCATTGACCGGCAGTGTCTTGCTCAGCGTGCTCATAATCCTGACCGGCCGGTTACTCCTGCTGCGGAAGTCTATCAATACCTTCCTGTCTTTCTGCAACAGGTCCATTTTTTTCTGCGCTTCTATCATCCCCGAGGCCTTGCTCTTGATCTTCGCTATCTTTTTTTCGATCTTCTCTGAAGCATGCCTGTCTTTATAATAGGTTATTAAACCTGTAAAGAAAAAAATCAGAATAGTGGCAGCAGCAAACCCGCCAATCATATAAGGATAATAATCCTTTTTGGGTTTTACAAATTCGTATGGAAGAAAATTGAGATTAAAACGTGTTTTCTTCACAAAAGATGCTGCAAGCAGATCAGGAGTGAGAAGCTGGAACTTTCTGGTGTCAAGCCTGCCAAGAACAGACTGTTCCACTGGGCCGGCGGCATACAGGCGTCCGGGATAACTCATGGCAAGCCCTTCTATCTCATCTTTCACATCAGCAGTTTTGGGAAATCTTTTCATATATACGGGCATTGAATCATGCAGGCCGGCTATCTCATACGCATCATCTGTTGAGTTCACAAATATACCTTCCAGCTTTTTCTCTCCGGCAATATCCATAACACCTGATAAAATATCAATTGTGCTGCACCTCACAGAAAGTATCTCGATCCCGGCCTCTTTTACGATTTTCAATAAAGCGTTCAGAATCTCTTTTTTTATTGAGAAGACCAGAATCTTTACCATATTAGGGCCTGTTTTTCCGCTTCCTGTGACTAAAAAATCATATATATATTCGTCCACCGGCAGCGGCAGATATTTTTCTAGTTCAAACAAAAGGGCCTTGTGCATATCCGCTCTTTTCATTGATGGCATCTCAATGGTCCGCCAGGAAAAGTTCTGCAGCGTCAAGCCGATAACCGCGCCTTTAGGCATATATTCTTTCTGCCATTTCGTCAAAATAGCAGCCATTACACTGTTTCTTTCCTCCCTGTTTTCAGGAAGAACCACTCTCTCTGTCTTAATATGCTTCACTGATCTGAATGTAGAATCTACCAGGGAAGCGTTGAGACTTCCGGAATCTATGTTAACCCCTAATATTTTCGGCATCTTCTCTCCAATAAACTGTTTGGACTTTATATCCTGACGTATCGGGTTTTCTGTTTAAGACCGCGACAATCTTTACAGCCCGTTTGCTGTTTTTCTGCCTGGCCAGCACCTCGATCCTCAAGATCTGCGAGGCGATCGCGTTTACCCCCTTGGCTGCAAACTCCGGCGGTATGAACCTGAACCCCCCTGATTCCCTGGTCCTCTGCTTCAGGACCGCTTCTATTTCGTCATCATTAAATCCTAAAATCTGCATAACCTCTCTTGAAACAGTATTAATGTTTATACTATTACCACCGAAAGTAGTCATTAAACTAAGCAATGATTTCCCATCGCCATTATCCTTAAAATATTCAGGCTGCATTCCTTTGACCAGGGCTAATTCTTCAGGTATGTCAAAGAGCAGGTTCTTTGCTTTATAAGGGTCTGCAAGCCCTTCGTAATACTCGTCTTCGGCTCCGGAAAGATGATGTTCGCTATCAGCGTCTTTCCAATCCATAATAGAATCATTTATCTCGGTTATTGCGTCATTGGGAATGCCTGCCCATGAAAAAAGCTTTGTAAGTAGCAAGGCATCCGCATAATTGATATTGATCTTCGCATTTTCATCAATGATCTTTATCTCGATTTCTCCGTCCTCTGTTGTTTGCAAGCCTGTTACAGGCTGTGTTTTGGCATCGGAATCTGTCCAGAAGTTGCCTTCATTGTCTATAAAATCGAAAGAAGGGTCTTTATCCGACAGTATATAGTTGACTGCTTCCTGATATCCTGACATCGCCATATAATAGGAAAGTGTCTCTTCTTTGAGGTTCCTTGTGCTGGCGGTATTCCATCTGTTTGAACTGAAATAATTCAGGGAGATGATACTCAGCAGCACCAAAACCCAGAGCACCATCATCAGGGCAATGCCCTCTTTCAGAAGTGAAAGGTGAAAAGTGAAAGGTGAAAGGTTTAAAGCTATGCTTTATCTCTTTTAACTTTTTACCTTTTGTTATCACAGTTCCACCTGGGTGACGCGAAGGACCTCGTCTATAGTGGTGAGACCTCTTTTGACTTTTTCTATGCCATCCTGTCTGAGCGTTCTCATACCCAGTGCGATAGCCTTGTCTTTTATCTCTTTCACCGTAGCGCGCCGCATGACAAGGTCCCTGATTTCATTCCCTACAGGCAGTACTTCAAAGATACCGATCCTGCCCCTGTATCCGGTGCCGGAACAATGCTCACATCCACTCCCGACCCAGACTTCTTTTACGCTGCTGTCAAATCTCTTTAAAATGTCTTCAGAGACATCCTTTTTCACCTTGCAGTGCTGGCATATTCTCCTGACAAGCCTCTGGGCCATTACGCATACCAGGGTGGAAGCAACAAGATAGTTTTCGACGCCCATGTCCATCAGTCGTGTAATCGCCCCGGGGGCATCATTGGTATGGAGGGTGCTGAAGAGCAGATGCCCTGTAAGCGAAGCATGAATACCGATATTAGCAGTTTCCATGTCACGTATCTCGCCGACCATTATTACGTCGGGGTCCTGTCTGACAATATGCCGGAGACCAGTGGCAAAGGTAAGACCGATCTTCGTCCTTACCTGTATTTGAGTGATGCCCTGCATCAGGTATTCCACCGGTTCTTCTACGGTTATGATCTTCTTTTCCGGTGTGTTAATTCTTGCCAGAGAGGCATAGAGCGTAGTGGACTTGCCGCTGCCTGTAGGCCCTGTAATCAGTATCATGCCATAAGGTTTCAGTATAACATCCTCATAAATATCAAGAAGCGACCGGTCAAAGCCTATCTCTTCAAGTGTAATGAATGAAGTCTCTTTGTCAAGGAGCCTCATAACAACACTCTCTCCGAATATCGTGGGAATTGTGGATACCCTTATGTCAATGGTCTTACCTGAGAATGTCACCTTTATCCTGCCGTCCTGAGGAAGCCTTCTCTCGGCAATATTCATCTGTGAAAGCAGTTTTATCCTCGAGATAACAGCGGAATACATCCTGACAGGAAGGGTCTCTTTTTCATAGAGCAGGCCGTCAATCCTGTATCGCACCCTGACATTGTATTCACCAGGCTCAACATGTATATCGCTTGCCCGGTCATTTACAGCATTTCCCATCAGAAGGTTTACCAGCTGTATGATCCCCTTTTCCTGCGCAAGGTCCTTCAGGTGGCTTATCTCCCCTGACAGATCAGTCCCTGAGAGCTCGTCCTCGGCAGTGTCCTCTATCAGTCTCTGCATTACAGCGCTTCTCGATCCATGAAGCTGCTGAAGATGCTGGAGCATCTCGGATTTTCTGGCAAGAACTACAGAGATAACATATTCATAGGAAGCCTTTAGAGACTCAAGCGCTTCAATATTCGTCGGGTCCCCGATTGCTATTTTAAGATCATTACCTTTCAATTCAAGAGGCATAATAAGGTTCTTCTCAAGAAAATCAAAGGAAATCTTCTCAATCGGGAGTGTCTCGGGGAAATCTTCCATAGCAATGAGCGGCATATTAAACTGCGTGGAGAGGGCCCTGAAAATATCTCCTTCCGCAATACCTTCTTCATCCATCAGGATCTCGCCAAACCTTCGTTTCATACCCTCAGCCTTCTGTATATCAAGGACCTTTTTTATGTCCTCAGACCTTATATTGCCTGCTTCAAGGAGTATCTCGCCGATTTTTTTACGCATCTTAATTTGTCGGATATTTTGGGAAGCACTGCCAAAGAGATATTTGAAATCCTCGTCTTCAAACCTCACTCCCATACCAACATAACCTCCACGCCATTTTTTGTTCAAAATATTATCAGCACCCGCGCTCATAAGCTCGCGCAATAGCCCGTGCAAGCCCCACCCTTCTTAGTTCCGCCGGAGATTTTCGACTCCAACTAATCTACCATTATTAGCTTTTCTATCGCAATTTCCTTATCATCTTTCAGTTTCATGTTTTTCTGCAGCATAAGTACGAAGCCTACATTTTCCAAGATTTCTTTCCAAACCGTTCAATGAATTTAATCAATTTATATATTCCTTTTTTGCCCTGCTCCCCAACGAGGTTATTATTTCATAGGGGATTGTATTTATCCTTGATGAGAGTTCTTTCGCTGTAATTATGTCGCCGCCCTGCCGGCCAAGGATAACTACTTCATCTCCCACGGAGATGTCATCGACTTCAGTAACATCTATCATAGTCAAGTCCATACAAATTCTGCCTGCCACCGGCACTCTCCTCCCCCGAACAAGCATTTCAGCATTATTGGAAAAGAGACGGTTATAGCCGTCTGCATATCCGACAGGGACAACAGCTATTTTACTCTCCCTCTTTGTAATAAAAGATCTGCCATAACCAACAGGCGTACCAGAGGGTAATTTTCTTAAGGAAAGTATCTTTGTTTTTATCTTCATTAACGGTCTCAGCCCGTAGCTCTCCGGAAAGGGAGAATAGCCGTAAAGGATAAGTCCCGGCCTGACAGCATCCAGCAGGCCTGCCTTCA
This sequence comes from uncultured Nitrospira sp., assembly GCA_963801505.1. Taxonomy (GTDB): domain Bacteria; phylum Nitrospirota; class Thermodesulfovibrionia; order Thermodesulfovibrionales; family UBA6898; genus JAOUFP01. The sequence continues at coordinate 128,526 of CAWDEY010000018.1, read as the reverse complement.
AAGAAAGGAGCGCGGCGCTGTTTGACATATGGGCGATCAGTTTCCGGCCTGTCTTTGCCTCTATAGCAATTCGTATATTATTGAAAACCTCAATCTGTCGGATCGAAGCGGATTTATCGCCTGAATCAGCTTCGGAAAAATGGCTTAGGAGCCCTTCAAGTTCAATACCTTCCATGTCCGAGATTAAAGCAGCAGCTGAAACAGAATTTTCAGCCATAAATCCGGTCCGTCCCATGCCGGTATCGATTTTTAGATGTACAGGGATTTTTTTATTTCTCTTTATTGCTTCTTTCGATAATGCAGAAGCTGTATCCGTATCATAAATTACCGGAATGAGATCATAAGCAAAGAAATCAGCAATATCAGAACTGTCAAACAATACAAGTATCTTTGCGTCAATACCCGCTTCCCTGAGAATTTTTGCTTCTTCAGTAAATGCTACAGCCAGATGTGATATGCCTTCAGAGAGCAGTTTTCTTGAAATCTCAACAGACCCGTGTCCATAGGCATCTGCCTTGACAACCGCGATTACAGTCCTGTCATCAGCAATCCGGCGGATAATTTTAAGATTATGTTGAAGAGCATGAAGATCTATTTCAGATACAGGTCCCCTATTCACCCTTGCCTTTTTCTTCTCCCTCTTTTTCAGCGCCGGCCTCTTTTTTCTTTGGGGTCACATCAATTTCATCCTGCTCAGAGGTCGATTTTTTAAAGTTTTTTATGGCAAGTCCTATCCCCTTTCCGATTTCCGGCAATCTGGTATGCACCGAAAAGAACAACAACAATAACAAGGATTACAATAAGCTCCGGCATTCCTAATCCAAACATTTTAACCTCCTGTTGCCTGCTTTAAGTCTTCTCTGGTATTGATATTCACGAAAGACCTTCCCTCCGGATCAACCGTAAGGACCTCTTTTTCAGGTATATAATATACATCAATATCACACAGCAAATCCCTCATCGCCCTTCCTTTAAAGCTTATCCTCTCTTCCATAAGGTCTTTGATCTTATTGGAATATATTCCAAGTAACGGCTGGGGGCTGCCGCTAAAGACAGGTATTACGGCATCCTGTCCTTTATAGGAGTCCTTGATAAGATTTATCATATCATCAGATATAAAAGGCATATCACAGGCAGCAACAAACAGCTCCGGTGCCCCTGTGCTTAAGAGTGCGGAAAATATTCCTGTCAAAGGACCGCGAAAATTTATAATATCTCCTATCATAGGCAGACCCAGATAAAAATATTTATCCGGACTGTTAGTGCTTAGCCATACTTTATTAAAGTATTTTCTTAACAAAGAAGATGTTATCTCAATAAGCCTTTTACCATGTATCTCGGCAAGCCCTTTGTGAAAAAGGAACCTCCTGTTTTCCCCGCCTGCCAAAATCAGTGCATCCATAATTGAATTACTCAATAGTTTATTAAAAAATTACTTTCAATACAAGATAAAAGTCTTTATTGAAAAAGAATTTTACCTTGCTCATTTCTGCTAATTTCTGTTATAAAATAGATATGAACATATTGATGACTACCTGCCCTGTAGGTGATATGTGAAAGAATTGATCCGGTTAATTAGATCTTTCGGGAGTCTGCGTAAGGCATTGGTGTGCATATTGCCCCTGTGGCAAAAGCCTGAAGATGACTTTAAGACACCCACCTATGTAATAGGCGGATCTGATATTTCACATACACGACAGGGCGGGATCAATAAATTTATTATGCAGGCAGCTATGGTTTTAAAGCTTTTGGGAATAACAAATAAAAAAATTAATAGAGAAAACAAAAGGCATATACCTTTACTAAGAGGTATTTCAATAAATGAAAAAGTAAATTTATTTTCTATTATTACCGTTTTCTCAACCCCAAAAGTGCTCTCCAAACCATAGTCCTGCCCGGGACTATAAAAATTGAATGTAAAAACAGAACAAAAAACAACCATATCTCATGTCCTGCGAAGAGACACATCAGGCCCTGTCATTTTTAATGCGCCTGCCATTCCGCCTGTTTACCCCGTTAGAGATTTATCTCTAAGCGGGATAAACCCCGGATCATTCGCAGAGCAAGTGCACGAGCATTATTTCTGACAGGGTCAAACAAAGCTTTCATACAGGATTTATTCAGGTATAACTACTCGTTATCACATGCTCTTTCTCCGTTATCATATGAAAGAGCCTCAAAATCACGGCTGCAAAAAAGGAGGATCACCTCAGATGATTAATATTCAATACCTTCTCATCGCTATCGTTACTGGTGTCATCATCGGCCTCATTATAAGCCTGCTGTATAAAAACACTTTAAAAACCCAGAGAAAATCCATTGAACTGGACAAGAATAAACTTTTGGAGGATGCCCGAAAGGAAGTTGAAACAATCAGAAAAGAAGCGGCCATCGAAGCCAAGGATATCGTCTATCAGGCCAAGACAGAAGCTGAAAAGGAATTAAGGGAAAAACGCTCTGAACTGAACCATCTGGAAAAAAGACTTCGTCAAAAAGAAGAATCTTTAGATAGAAAATTCGATCAGATAGACAAGCGCGAACACGAATTAGGGAAAAAGGAAAAAGACTTCAACTCAAGAGAAAGAGCGCTGCAGGACAAGGAAAACAAATCCAACTCGTTGATTAAGGAACAGACCCAGATTCTGGAAAAGCTCTCGGGAATAAGCACTGAAGAGGCAAAACAGGAGATCCTGCGGAGAACTGAGGAAGACACCAGGTTTGATATTGCTAAACTCGTAAAGAAAATTGAGGATGAGGCAAAAGAAAGTGCTGAAAAAAAGGCCAAGGAGATCATTGGCTCCACCATACAGCGTTACGCAAGCGATTATGTTGCTGATGCTACAGTGTCCGCAGTAAGCCTGCCCAGCGATGATATGAAGGGCAGGATAATAGGCCGGGAGGGCAGGAATATTCGTGCCCTTGAAGCTGCTACAGGCGTTGACCTGATCGTCGATGATACTCCGGAAATGGTGACCCTTTCCGCCTTTGATCCTGTAAGAAGAGAGATTGCGCGTCTTTCACTTGAGCGCCTCATTGCAGACGGGAGGATTCATCCCACAAGGATAGAAGAAATCGTCGAAAAGGTAAAAAAAGAAGTTGATGCAAATATACGTGAAGAAGGGGAAAAGGCAGTTTTTGATCTTGGCCTTTCAGGTATACACCCTGAACTCATCAAAACACTGGGCAGACTTAAGTACAGGACATCTTACGGACAAAACGTGCTTCAGCACTCAAGGGAAGTGGCATATTTTGCAGGTATGATGGCCGGAGAACTCGGAGTTGACACAAAACTTGCCAAAAGGGCCGGTCTTCTCCATGACCTCGGGAAAGCCATAGACCATGAGATAGAGGGTTCCCATCAGGAAATAGGCGCCAACCTGGCCAAAAAACATGGTGAAAACTTCAAGATAGTCAATGCCATTTTGGTACATCACGGCGAAGGAGACCCCATTACTGTTGAGGCTGCCCTTGTTGCTGCAGCAGATGCACTCTCAGCAGCAAGACCGGGTGTCAGACGTGAGAGCATCGAGCATTACCTCAAACGTCTTGAGGCGCTTGAGCAAATGGCGCTTTCCTTCAACGGTGTAGAAAAATGTTACGCGATCCAGGCAGGCAGGGAAATAAGAATCATCGTAAAGCCTGAAGATGTAAGTGATGAGATGTCATCTCTGATAGCCCGTGACCTCTCGAAAAAAATCGAAGCTGAGATGTCCTATCCCGGACAGATAAAAGTAACTGTTATCAGGGAATCCAGATATGTTGAATACGCAAAATAAAAAAGCCTGTAACACGTTATCAGTCGCGTTATCAGTAATGCGGAATAAGTTTGCAGAATGCAAAACGCGTGACACATCATTTGTCACTCATCACGTCATTATGAAAGTATTATTCATCGGAGACATTGTTGGAAAGATCGGCAGAAACACTGTAAAAGCCCTGCTGCCTAACCTGATAGATAAATACAAGCTGGACCTTGTAATCGCAAACGGAGAAAATATAGCCGGAGGTTTCGGCCTTACCGAAGCCCTTGTCACTGAACTCTTCAGAATGGGTGTTGATGTGATCACCACAGGGAATCATGTGTGGGACAAGAAGGATTTTGTAAATTACATCTCCAAGGACAACCGGGTTTTAAGGCCCCTCAACTATCCTCCTGGTGTACCTGGATACGGAAGCGTAATCTACACACTGTCCAACGGAATGAAAGCAGGGATTATAAACCTTTCAGGCAGGGTCTTCATGCCCAGCATGGATTGTCCTTTCAGGACAGCAAAACCCGAGATAGAGTATTTAAAAAAAGAGACCGATATCATAATCATAGATCTGCATGCAGAGGCAACCTCTGAAAAAATTGCCTTCGGTTACTATGTGGACGGTAAGGTAAGTGCTGTTATCGGAACTCATACGCATGTGCAGACAGCAGATGAAAAAATCCTTCAGCATGGGACCGCCTACATAACCGACGTAGGCATGACAGGACCTTCCTACTCGGTTATCGGCATCGGAGTTGATCAGATAATACAGCGTTTCCTGACAGGTATGCCTGACAGGTTTATAACAGCAGACGGGGATGGTATTCTGTCGGCGGTTGTTATAGAAATCAGCAATGATTCAGGAAAAGCAACAGCAATACAGCGCCTCCAGATCAGCTATCCTTAGTCCTCAATATTCATAAATCCGCTACCCTAAACAGCGCAAAAAGATGAGCAAGGCAGGAAGAATTCCTGCCTTGCTCATCTATCCCATACAATTCATAAATTTCTTTTACCATTATCTGGGCTATCGGTGTTTGATCGCTACTTTGAAGTAAGTGTTATATATATAGCCGAGCCATTTCTGAAGACAAGCAGCAAGATATCATGGTCTGCCTTGATCTGCGAAACAACCGCCTCGTAATCTTTCATCCCGGTTATTTTTTTACGGTTGACCTCAGCAATGACGTCGTTTGCCATAAGGACTCCCTCCGCAGGACTGCCATCTTCAATGTCCGTGACAACAACACCGGTTATTCGTTTCGGAATATCGAGGTTTTTCTTCATTTCAGGAGTGAGACCCTGTACCATAACTCCTTTCAGAATGTTGTCGAATTTCCCCTGAAGTTTCTGCATCTCCGCAGGCAGTTCGGCAACAGTGACTTGCACTTTCTGCTCTTTTCCGTTACGGAGGATATTTATGGCCACCTTTTTGCCAGGAGGAGTGCCCGCCACCATATTCCTTAGAGTAGAAGGATCATTTGATCTCCTTACCGTCATACTCTATGATGACATCTCCCCTCTGGAGACCCGCCTTTTCAGCCGGACTGTCTTCCACAACGTCTCCCACGAGGGCGCCTCTTTCATCTTTTATCCCGAACTGTTTCGCAAGCTCAGGTGTAACAGGCTGGATCGAAACACCAAGCCAGCCCCTGACGACCTTTCCTTTCTTGATAAGGTTGTCCATCACAACCTTCGCCATGCTGCTCGGTATGGCAAAGCCGATCCCCTGATATCCACCAGAGGTGCTGAATATGGCTGTGTTGATTCCCACAAGTTCACCCTTCACATTCACGAGCGCTCCGCCTGAGTTGCCGGGATTAATCGCCGCATCGGTCTGGATAAAATCCTCATAATCCGCAATGCCCACATTCGCCCTGCCTGTAGCGCTTACGATGCCGGATGTGACTGTCTGGTTCAACCCATAAGGGCTGCCAATCGCAATTACGGTTTCCCCGACCTTCAATTTCTCCGAGTCTCCAAGCTTGATCACAGGAAGATGGTTCGAATCTATCTTGATTACAGCAAGGTCAGTTTTAGGATCAGTTCCAATGACCTTACCCTTGAATTCTCTTTTGTCCGATAATTTCACCTTAATCTCATCCGCATCCTTGATCACGTGGTTATTGGTGAGAATATAGCCGTCTTTGTCCACGATAACCCCTGATCCGAGACCTGCCTGCTTGTGCTCCCGCGGCTGTCCGAAGTGTCCGAATTGATCGCCAAAAAATTGTCTGAAAAAAGGATCATCCCCAAAAGGCGATTGCATCCCTGATATTTTTACAGTCTTTGTAGAAGATATATTAACCACCGAGGGCTTTATTGCGGCGGCAACTTCCGCCATGGCCTGTCCGGTTTTCGAGAGAATGTCAATGGCCTCTCTTGATATATTAGCATCTTCGGAGTAGCCATTTGAAAGCAAATTAAAGTTTGAAGATATGACAAGTCCTATGATCAGCCCGATCAATATAAGTGTCGCTCCATAGATTAGCATACGCTTTTTCTGTGTCATCTCTGTTCTCCTTTTTTTAAAATAATCTCAAAATCACAATTATTATTTTATAAAAGATTTTTGTGAAGATATTGTGAAAAAAGTCCATTCATAGCAATTTTGATTAGGGACAGCTAACAAAATGTAATGCGTTTCGTGAACTCTGAGTCTTATATATGGTTTGGAACTTTGCGAATCAACAACCGCTGCTGCATAAACCAGTCTGGTGACAGGTCAGCCGCCATTTGACGGCTGACCTGTCCCAATTGAAATTAATAAGCTCAGATGAGGCATTAATTTGCCGGCTGGCAGAAAGAACTTTGCTACTTATTCAGCTTTAATAGCGATCTTCTTTGTTTCTGCTACAGCCTTGGCTGTCTTTGGAAGTGTTATGCTGAGCACACCCTTTTTGAACTTGGCCTCGACCTTATCAGTTTCCACTTCAACAGTAAGCGGAATGGTCCTGCTGAAAGAGCCATAGGAGCGCTCCATCCTGTAGTAGTCTTTTCCCTTGTCTTCTTTTTCCTCCTTCTTCTCGCCCTTGATCGTGAGCATATCATTTTGAATCGACACGTCAATGTCCTTTTCGTCCATGCCGGGAAGTTCTGCTGAGATCTTTATCTCTTTGTCAGTCTCGTTCACATCGACTTTTGGACTGAAGGCGCCGAATCGTGTCTCAAAAGGCTCAATATCAAAACCACGGAAAAAGTTGTCAAACACTGAGTCCATCTCACGCCGCAGAAGGGCAAAGGGCCCCTCTTCCTCACGTCTCACCGGAAAATTTTTTTTCCCAAACGGAACAAGATTTCTGATTGCCATGACAAATACCTCCTTTTATCAATATATTTCTCCACTTAACTGTAATTCAAGACCCCGCCTATGCCTTCGGCCTTAATCGGTATTTTCCTTGTTTTGATCGTCTCTGCCTTGGGCATGACAAGCTTTAAAACTCCGTTTTTCACCGTTGCCTGAATCTTGTCTCTGTCAACTTCATCAGACAGGGTAAAGACCCTTTGATAATCTCCGATTCCATACTCTGAAAGAAAATTCTTGTGATTCTCGGGCGCGTAAGCGTCAACCCTTCCGTAGATTGTCAGGACATTTTTCTCAAGGGTTATATCAACAGACTTCTCATCCACTCCAGGCATGTCGGCGATTATAACTATGTCGTCTTTCCGTTCAATAATATCCACCTGCGGCGCATATATCCTGCTTGCCCTTGTGCGTTCTCCTGTCTCGAGAGTTTCAGCCTCTTTCTTCTGCATCTCTCCTGCTGCTTCAGTCATTTTTTGTTCACCTCCTTCATTAAGCCTGTTCGGACTTGACCACAATTTTTCTGGGCTTGTCAGCTTCTGCGCGGGGAAGAGATATAAACAGAACCCCTTTTGCAAAACGCGCTTCAACCTTGCCGGCATCAACAGGAAACGGCAGTTCAAGAGTCTTGGTGAACTGTCCGCTCCACCTTTCTCTCCGGTGATAAGACTCCCCTTCTTTAAGCTCTTCATCCTGACGTGAACCGCGCAACGTGAGGGAATCCTTGACAACGGAGATTTCAAGGGCATTTGGATCTATCCCCGGCACCTCTGTCGTAACCACTGCGTTGTTCTCAGACACCCACATGTTAATTGCTGGAAATTCCGTCAGGCAATTGAATATTATGATTTTAATTCAGCCAGTTGCAAGATTGTCAAGGCCTTATCAGGGTTAGAAAAGCTATCTCAGTACAATGCAGGATTCAGGGGATACTTGTCTAAAACAAAGGAAAAAAAGTTACAATAATTCTTTCTGAAATAACGACTTATCGCTGAGGCAAAAGACCAGGTCAGTAATCTTTTCCTGAGTTCTCAGATTCAATTTCTTTTTCCATATCTTCAATTATGCCCGATATGACCGTTAATGCCTCATGTGCTAATTCATGCTCTACTTTTTGAATAGCAAATCCGGCATGTACCAGGACAAAATCACCGATCCCGACTTCCTCAGGCATAAGCATAAGGTTGATCTCACGGCGGGCGCCGTAGACATCCACCATGGCCCTGAAGTTATCGATCTCTATTATTTTGGATGGTATCGCAAGACACATATTTATATTCTACACATTTCTCCAGATACTTTCCTTGCCAAAAGCACATTCTTCCAAAACTTCAGGGGCAGATCCAATCCTCTTTAGTTCATCCACAACAACCCCGAGCAGTTTTTCAAAACTCCCCTTCACCTCATCCGTCATCTCAAGCCCTAAGGCAACCACGCTTCGGCTCTATTCCGAAAAGGACCATCTGCTTTGGTAATTCCCCTGTAAGGGTAGCTGCGGCAAGGAGGTCGGAAAGGCCAAGCTGGTGAGGAGATATCCTTGTCATAAATTTGGCAGGGACATCCTCACCCTCGACCTTCACAACCGTCCCCGGAGGCAAATCGCTTTTGATCGCATCAACGATAATCAGATAGTCCCTGTTTACAATGTATGAGAGGAGTTCTATGCCGGAAGTGCCGCCATCGAGAAGTTCGACGTTTTCCGGAAACCGGAACCTCCTCTCAAGTTCATTGATCACACGTATGCCCACACTGTCATCAGTCATAAGGACATTTCCTATCCCAAGCACAAGAACGTTCATCGGGACTCCTTCAAATCGCAACCTATACAGATCGAAGTCGTCCTCACTAAACCGCCCTTACCCTGACGATCTCTTTCTGTGTTCTGTCATGCATATGGATCGCGCATGCAAGACAGGGATCGAAAGAATGGACCGTCCTTAAAACCTCAAGAGGCTTTTCAGGATCTGCCACAGGGGTGCCGATCAAAGACGCCTCATAAGGGCCAAGGGCATCCTGGCTGTTTCTGGGGCCTGCATTCCAGGTCGAAGGCACAACAGCCTGATAGTTCTTTATCTTGCCGTCCTTGATCACTATCCAGTGGGAAAGAATGCCTCTTGGCGCTTCATGGAACCCAAAGCCCCTCTGCTCTCCCTGCGGAAATTCCGGCTGATTGAATGTCTTAATATCACCCTTTGCTATATTTTCAATAAGGGCCTGCCACTGGGACTTCAGGGTATCGTAAAGCACAGCACAGCGAATTGAACGTGCGCCGATCCTTCCGATGGTCGAGTGCAATGCCCCTATCCCCACTTTTGCCCCTGCAAGGGCGCTTATTGTATCAAGCATCTTCGTGGCATATCTTTTCGTAGGCTCATGGCCTGCAGCAAACATACAAAGCACATTGGCAAGCGGTCCGACCTGTGCAGGTTTGCCCTTAAAGGTAGGGGACTTGACCCATGAATATTTGCCGTTGTCCTGAAAATCCGTATACTTGGGAACAGTTTCGCCTTCCCAGGGATGGCGGTCCCAGTCGCCGTCGTACCAGGAATGCTTGATGCTCTCCTTTACATTGTCCCTGAAGAAAGGATCCTGTAGCTCTTAATAGGCTGTGAATTTGCTGACATCCCCATCTGGGATATATCCGCCCGGAAGGGCAAAGACCGTACCTTTTGTATCCATCGGCATATCAGGGGCGGAAAGATAGTTCATCACTCCCTTCGCCATGCTTTGTCCAGTCAGCATAAAATGCCGCAACAGCGGCTGTATCGACAAGCAGCACGTTTTCGACAAAATCACCAACCTTGTCGATAAGAGTTTTCACATAATAGAGTCTTTCCATATTCAGGGTGGACTGGCTGTCAAGATTGATAGCGATTGGCAACTCCGCCGACAGCAACGTTCTGGATATGAGGTGTCTTGGACCCGAGGATACTGACCACCTTGTTTATCTCTCTTTGGTACTCCAGGGCCTGCAGATAATGGTGCGCGGCAAGCATATTGACCTCAGGCGCAAGCTTCATGGCAGGATGTCCCCAGTAACCGCTTCCGTAAATACCCAACTGACCTGAGCCTACAAAGGTCTTCAGTCTGTCCTGGGAAGCCTTCACCGCATTATAGCTGTTCCCTTCCCATGACGAGAGTTTCTGTCCAAGGTTCGCTGTTGCGCGGGCATCTGCCTTGAGGGCTGAAACAATGTCAACCCAGTCAAGGGCCGCAAGATGATAGAAATGCACAATATGGTCATGGGTAGCATGCGCGCCCATCATCAGATTTCTGATATACTGGGCGTTCAAAGGTATCTCCATGCCAAGAGCATTTTCAACCGTACGCACTGAAACCAGTGCGTGGACTGTCGTTCAAACACCGCAGAAGCGTTGCGTAAATATCCAGGCGTCCCGGGGGTCACGGCCCTTAAGAATTGTCTCTATGCCACGCCACATCTGTCCGGATGACCAGGCGTTTGTGACCTTGCCGTTGTCAACCTCACAGTCTATTCGCAGATGCCCTTCTATTCTTGTTACAGGATCAACAGTAATTCTCTTTGCCATAAGGACCTCCCTTGAAATGTATTTATAACCTTATCCAGGAACAATTCCAGGAAAATCTCTTTGCTCATTATCTTCCCTTTCATATGCGGCCAACTCTGCATCAATGCTGTCCTTCAGGGAACACATTCAGATATTTTACCGACAACTTAAAAGCAAAAATCGCGAAAGATACCATAGCCATCGTAAGGATGAATTCCATCACTGAAGGGAAATAGTCTGCTCCGGTCCGGCCCGCATATTCAGCCAGTCCGAAAATGGCGACATTAAACCGATTCAAAACAATGCCGGTTATCACGAGTAAGTTAATCGTAAATATGCTGCTTACGCGGCTTCTCATATCTTTCATCGAAAGCAGTATCATCGGCAGAATTACCCCTATAAGCATTTCAACAAGATACATGTTCCCTGCAGTGCTGCCATCGAATGCGGCCCCTATGCCCGGGCCTGTTACCAGCTGCCATATCTTCATCACAAAATAAAAAACAGCAACAATCAAGGACCCCCTCGCAAGACCTGAAAGTATATCCATCGGAGGTTTGTGTTTGAATACCCTTCCACTTAAAATCGTCTCAAAGCTGACCATGTTGAGTCCCAGAAGTACAGCCGACACAAGAAACATGTACGGAAGCATACTGCCATTCCAGAGCGCGGAGAGCTTTGAAGGCGCAATCAGGAAAACAGCCCCGAGTGAGGACTGGTGCAGAGTAGAAAGGAGCACGCCGAAAAGAACGACCCCGACCATTATCTTATTAACGAATTTCAGCGCCCTCGGCATCTTCAACTTTTCAAAGAACATCGGGCTGGATTCCGTGGCAAGCGTTGATGTGTAGAGGACAACGTGTATGGCCACGATAAACATTATGGAATTGACCTGCCACATGACCATGGGATGCCAGATGCGGAAAGGGTGTCCGATGTCCAGAGTTATAGACGTGGCAGCCATCAAATACCCCAAAAAGGTGTTCATGATAGCTGCCCTGACAATCGGCTTGTACTTCTTCCAGTTCAGGATATAGACAGCGCCGGCAATGATGAACCCGCCGGCAGCCAGCGCAACACCGCCGACGACATCAAACGCTATCCATAAACCCCAGGGCCAGGTATCATTCAGGTTTGTAGAAGCCCCGAGTCCGAACAACAATCGGTAGACAGCCGCCAAAGCACCGGCTGCCATGATAACGATCAAAACCATACTGAACGGAGTAATCACTTTAATGTTTTTTTGGTTCATTATGATTCCCCCTTGTTCTTTGTTTTTCCTGCTGGTAATCGCCCAGGTTAGCGTACCTGCTCCAATTACAACTGCAGCCACAGCCGGTATCTTGGATATATATGCCCACGTAAGTTCCGGCAAAAAATTATCACCGATGTTCTTATTAAAACCGATCCATGTCAAAGGGCACACCTGCAAGCATGAGATACTGGGTACCTCCTGCTTCCGACTGGCCATACACATGGTTGATATACTTTGATACAGGGCGTCTGCTTTTTTCCTTAGAGTCAACAGTCTGCACAGGGAAGTCATATTCTTCACCTGTTTTCAGAGAAAGCCTTTTCTGGGCCTCTTTCCTGAGATCAACCACCTTGCCGAAAATTGAGGCCCCTGTCGGACAGAACTCACAGCAGGCTGAATACTTTCCTTCTGCATACCTGTGGTTGCAAAGCTGGCATTTCCTGACCTGCGGCAATGCGTACTCATATTCATATCTTGGTATTTTAAAAGGGCAGGCAATCATACAGTAACGGCAACCGATGCACCTGTCCTCTACATAATAGACGACACCATTGACAGGGTCCTTCTTTAATGCCCCGACCGGACATACGGAAACGCATGCAGGAGAAATACAGTGCATACAGTGCTGTTTTACAAATGAATACCCGTTTTCAACGCTGTCCTTATTCACTGCAGTACCGCTCTTGCTGACCTTGATGATATTGAGGGTCCGTGAAGAAAGATCAACCGGTGCGTCCCAGATTCCCTTCTCATAACTGTGTGGTCTCATACGGTATGTCCCGCCCCTTTAAGTAGAGGGCGCCGCCGGGAACACTGTTGTATGTCTTGCAGTTGACCATACATGATTTGCAGCCGATGCAGAGTGTGGCGTCATAAAGAATGCCCACTGCCTGAGGAGGCAAAGTCTCAGGCATAGACGCCTTGGCAGATCCTATATCAGACGCAAGGAGTAATCCACTGCCGGCAGCCACCTTTAGAAAATCTCGCCTGTTCATAGCCATGGCTATTCCTCCTTGTCTTTTTTATCTTCGTCCTTCTTGCCAAGCCCTGTCAGCACTGCTGCGCCTGCAGCGCCGATTGCAACACCTGCAACACCCGCAGCCACGGCCTTTACTCCCGGGCGACACGCCTTCTTTGCCGGGATAAACTTCAGTAAACAGCGCAGGAGGAGTAATGTACTTTGGACGGGCAGGTGAATGGAGTGGCAGGGTAAATCCTACACCCTTCTCTGAACATCCAAAACATGGATGACCGGTCCCAACAGGCCAGCTTCCTGATCCAACATCTCCAAAAAGCTGTATGGGACAGTTATTAAAGGTCTCAGGGCCTTTGCACCCTAATTTATAAAGGCAATAGCCCTTCCTGTGTCCTTCATCTCCAAATTGTACAGCAAATCTGCCGGCATCAAAATGAGGCCTGCGTTCGCAGTTTTCATGAATGATTCTGCCATAGGCAAATTTTGGCCTTGCCTGATCATCAAGCTCAGGCAGTTTCTTGAAGGTGAGGAAATAAAGAACTGTCGAAAGAAAGTTGTACGGATTCGGAGGGCAGCCGGGTATATTAACAACAGGTGTTTTTATCCCCTTGTTCTTCAGCACCTCATGCGCAGGGGTAGCTCCGGTCGGGTTAGGATCAGCAGAAGGTATACCACCCCATGAGGCACAGGAGCCGATAGCAATAACAGCTGCAGCCTGGGCCCCCATCTCCTCAAGAAGTGAAAGAGCTGTTTTCCCGCCTATCTTGCAGTAAATGCCGCCATCCTTCACAGGGATAGATCCGTCGACAACAAGAATATACTTCCCTGTGTTTTCTTTTATTGAATTTGCAAGCAATGCTTCTGCCTGATGTCCAGCTCCTACATTCAATGTCTCATGATATTCAAGCGATATCAGTTCGAGGATCAGCTTTTCCAGCGTGGGATGAGTAGACCTTAATAACGTTTCTGTGCAGCCCGTGCATTCCTGTGCAGAAAGCCAGATAACCGGTGGACGTTTCTGACTCGTTACTGCCTCGGCAATCTTCTCACCCATTCCCAGGGGCAGTCCCATTGCAGCTGCCATGGCACTACAGAATTTAAGGAAGTCTCTCCTGGAGACGCCCCCAAGCTTCTCTTCGAAAAGATTTTGCTCGATATTTTTCATAATCCGACCCCCTTTCAAGCATTAGCTTTCGTTAATTATTTACAATCTTCTCATGACCTGTACATAAAACTAATTAGTGCATTAATTATGCCAATAATTTTGTAGCTACTCATAGGAAATTTGCACCATATTGCGACCTTTATTGCCATTCATTGTCATCCATGCTACCTTTGGTTACTCCTTTTAAAAAAAGCTTATCACTTGCAAAACAGGTATTCAAGCATTATTTTTAAAAATAGCAAAATTATTTTAATCTCAACAAAACCAAGCTTTTTTTAAATAATGAATCATTGTAATGGGGTTGATTCCATTGGGCTATTGGATCTCTATGCGCCTACTTTTGGCTACGGTAAAATTTCCATTTTGGACAAGAATCGGTTTTTATGTAAAAATGGAATTAGCAGACTCTTGGGGACTATCAAAAAGCTAAGATGCAGAGGTTAATATCATGCCTTTAGTTAGTACAGACAACCCAGGCAATCCTATAGCCATCGCACTCAGGAATTACAGAAACATCAAAACATATCAGGTGACGTTAAGGTCGAAGAGTCATAACTCCTTTGAAGAGATCCGCTATTATTATAAGTCAGCCTATATTAGAATGGAATTCATCAAGCCTCTCCCTGGAGTAATCCTCACCTATAATCCGGTCAAAAAAGAAGTCAGACTCAGACCTTTCAGGTTTACAGATCACGTGGTGACACTCAGTCCCGACAATGAAATAATTCAAAGTTCAGCCGGGCATAAGGTTGACGAATCAGACATCGGTTCATTGCTGGGAATTGTGGCAAAGCTCCAATCCAATGGAAAGACATACATAATGGGAGATGAAAGCCTCTCAGGCAGACAGACGGTCCTGGTGAGAGTAACCGGAATTGAGGATTTCACTGTCTGCGGCATACACCAGTATGACCTCTGGCTTGACAAGATGACATATCTGCCGCTGAAGATAGTTTCCTATGATCTCAGTGAAGGAGTAATAGAAGAAGTCTTGATGGATGATCTCGAAATAGACCTTGATCTCCCCGATAACCTTTTTCATCTTTAAGTTGAGCTGAAACCAAAGAACATCAGGATTATATTCTAATCCGGATTCTGATACAATGGGCCATGGAAAGAGACCTGTTAAGCAAGGTCCTCGAGACTGAACGGGAGATACAGGCGAAAATCGAGTCCGAAAAAAAGCGGCACGCGGAGAAGATCGAAAAAGCCGGGAAAGAGGCTGAGGAGAGGGTCATGCAGGAAGAGGCAGCGCTTCGTGAGCAGCTTGAAAAGTCAGTTCGTAAAGCAGAGGAAATCGCCGAAGAAAAGGCTGCCGATATCCTGGAAGCTGCTGCCCGAAGGGCGGAAAACCTGAGGAGTCTGCCTGACGAAGCCCTGCAAAAAATCGTTATGAAATACATAGATAGCATCTTGCCCGGGAGGCCTATTGATCGTCCGAATGTCAAAAGTTGAGATCGTGGGGCCAAAGCAGCTCCTGCAGGACGTCCTCACCCTGATCCGTTCTCTGGGCCTCTTCCATATCGAACCGTCGACAGTCGGCTTTATTGAAAAAGGACAGGAAGAGGAACTCAGGTCTTACTCTCTCGATGAAAAGACCCTTTTTGAGCGCCTTTTCCTTGAGGACCTCAGAGAGAAGATCAATAAAGCTGTTCTCTTATCTGCCGACGCTGCCTGTAAGAAAGAGCTATCTGGACCCCCAGCCGATTATCGGCACCATAGCCTATACTATCGAAAAACACATCGCATCATGCAGGGAACTGGAGGAGCAAAAAGAAGGCCTGCATCGGGAAATGGCTGATCTCAGAAGATATTCCGGGTTCCTGGACACACTGGAATCTCTCTTCAGGGATGCCATGACATCGCCGAACCTGGACGTGATCGGGCTCACCATAAAAGATCCCGGCGCTGTTGAGCAGGTACGGGCGCTCCTCACAAGATTGACAGGAGGCAAGTTTAAACTCTTTACCGTGCCGGCCGGCAACGGCACGCTTGGCGGATTGATAACTGTTGAGAAAACAGTTTCGGAAAAGGTGAGCAAGGCCCTGAGCAGCGAGCATATCCCTGAGATGTCCCTGCCCGAATCCTTTGAACTATTATCGCTCACCGGAAAGATTGAGTATCTTGATAAAAGAACATCTGAAATCCTGGCGGGCATTGAAGTAATAGACCGGAGTATCGAAAAGATCTGCCAGAGATGGAGACCGATATACTCCAGTGTGCTCGAGTGGACCGGCGAGCGGCTCTCTCTGTTGTCTGCTTCGGCATCTGCCTTTCAGACGAAGATGTGTTTTTTTATTAACGGATGGGTCCCTACGACCGACATTGACGGACTAAAAAAACAACTCACCGGCTCCTTTGGCAATCAGGTAGTCGTTGAAGAGAAGGAGATGCTGGAGGAGGACCTTGAACGGGTCCCGGTCATGCTGAAGAACCCTGCATACTTTAAGCCTTTTGAACTTTTCACAAGGGTCCTTCCGCTGCCTGCCTACACTTCACTTGACCCAACGCCCTTCATAGGGATATTCTTCCCGGTCTTCTTCGGCATGATCCTGGGAGATGCGGGCTACGGCATCTTCCTCTTGATCCTTTCAATAGTTCTGAAGAAGCGGTTTTTGAAAAAGAAGTTGCACCGGGACGCGGCACAGATACTCTTCATCTCCTCCCTTTATACTATCTTCTTCGGTATCCTTTACAGTGAGTTTTTCGGCGACCTCCCGCGCCGCTTCTTCGGGATTGAGCCGATCTGCGTCGAACGACGGACCGCTGTCATCCCGATGCTCTATTTTACGCTCGCCGTGGGTGTGGCCCATATCCTCCTGGGATTGTTTCTCGGTATCATAACCGCACTCAAGAAGAAGACCAAAAAAGAGGCTTTTTTTAAGCTCCTCAGCATCCTGATCATCGTCTGCCTGATCATAGTACTTGCATCGTTCTTCGATGTCTTCCCGGAAATCATGGCCCAGCCGGTCATAATGATGATCCTTTTCCTGATGCCCTTTCTGCTCTTTACCGGGGGACTGCTGGCGCCGCTCGAACTCCTGAAGAGCATCGGCAATATTATCTCCTACGTCAGGATCATGGCCATCGGTCTGACGTCGGTCCTTCTCGCCTTTACGGCAAACAATATCGCGGGCCGCACCGGAAATATAGTCATCGGGATTGCGGTGGCTGTGATGCTCCACCTGCTCAATATCGTCCTCGGTGTCTTTTCCCCGGCCATCCATTCCCTGCGTCTCCATTACGTAGAGTTTTTCAGTAAATTCTTTGAGCAGGGGGGAAAAGAGTTTGAACCCCTGAAAAAAGATGAAAACAAAGGGTCCCGATAGAGGAAAAAAACAATGAATATCTTACAATTTCAATGTGATATGATGTGAATATGAAATAAAGGAGGAACTATTATGGCCATGGAAAAAGTTCTCGTCGCGCTTTGCGCTGCCCTTGCGATCGGTCTGACCGCCATAGCAACCGCCTGGGCCCAGTCACGCATCGGGGCTGCAGGAGCAGGAACATTGGCCGAGAAGCCGGAGCTTGCCGGCACGATCGTCATCCTTGTTGCAATTCCTGAGACAATGGTAATCCTGGGATTTGTTATCGCAAGCATGATCCTTTTCGGAGGAAAATAGCCGGTGAACTGTGAGGAACTGATCGAGTCCCTCTGGCAGGAGGCAGAGAAAAAAATCGCTGCGATCATCCGGGAGACAGATGAAGAGGAGGCCAGGATCAATAAGGAGGCCCTTCTGAGAATCAGCCGCCTCAGGGAGGACAGTCAACAGCGCTGTTCTTCGGCCTCAGGAAAGCGGACAGAAGAGACCCTTTCCGAGGCAGAAAAAAAGGCCCGGCTTGATAACCATTGCGGAGGACTTAAGGCTATCTGAAAGATTATACAGGATATCTCACGCTTCCCTCCGCAGGCTGAGGGATCGCGATTATCAGGGTTCCTTCAGGAATATGGCGGAAGAGCTTCCTCCGCTGCCTGGAAGACCGTCAGGGTAAATCCTGAGGATGCCGGGATCGCGCAAGAGCATTTTCCTGAAGCCGGGATTATCACCGATGACAGTATATCCGGCGGCATGGACGTGATGACTGATGATGGTAAAATCCGTGTTATCAATACCCTCGAAAAAAGGCTCGAACGCGCCTGGGGGGATATCCTTCCGCATATTATGAAAGAGTTTTATGAAACAGTTTAATGCCACAGACCTCCTCGAGAAAGGAAAAGACCGGGGATATCCCTCAGATTATCTCCTGTCGCGTATCAGAGGGAGAAAGGCACGCTTTATCCAGGACTGGACGCCCCTCGTCGCATCCCCGGCACCTCTTGAGCAACTCCCTGAGGGTCATTACCAGAGAGTCTCCGGCGACAGATCCCCTGAGGGTATCTGGAGGGCGCTCCTGAACGAATACCGCTGGGTGTATTATCAGATGAACAGACGTTTGAGGAACATTTTTGGGCCCTTCTTTGTATACGCTGAACTCAGGACCCTCTTTATCTGTCTCAGAAGCCTGAAGGAGATGAAAAGGGCCAGGGTGAGGGAGATGCTTTCTGCGAGCCTTCTCTCTGAAGAGCTCAGGAAAATACTTTCCGATAGTGCTGATGAGTTTGCAGCAGTCCAGACAATAGAAGCAAAACTCAGGCGCCTTTCCGGACAATTTAGCGGGATAACAGAAATTCTGAGGCAGAAGGGCCTGAGCGGTTTTGAACACGAACTGACCAAACGATATCTTTCTGTCATTGTTGGGGCTGGACTGGACCCGGTCCTTCAGACATTTTTCATGCGTTTGATCGATGCCAGGAATACCCTTGCCCTGGCCAAACTCCTGAAGCTGGAGACACCGGCAGAGCACTCCTTTATACCCGGAGGAACGATTGATGCAGACAAGCTCAAGGAGATTCTTGACAGCAAGAGCCGGCCTGACCTGGAGAGACTTCTGAGGGAGATAACGGGGGAGGAGATCGCCTCTGCTGATAATGTAAAGTTGGAGGCGTCCCTCTACCGGGGAATTACCCGGTCGCTGAAAAAGGAAGGGAGATCCCCGCTCAGTATAGGCCCGATTCTCGAATATCTATGGAGGTGTTCGATAGAGGCGATGAACCTGAGCGTCCTTTGCTATACCCAGGGACTGGAACAGGACCTTGTGGCTGCGGAGCTGGTTCAGTGAAGAAAGTGATTTTCATTACAGAGACGGCCGCGCGGCCTGGTTTTGCTCTTGCAGGCATCGACCAGTATATCGCAGAGCCACAGGAACTTGAGGACATCCTCGGCAAGGCAGTGAGCTGATCCGGAAAACGGACTGATCGTCATCGACGAGCGTTTGACCTCAGGCATTGACGAAGAGAGGATGAGAGAGATTGAAGGCGCCTGGCATGGTGTCATAGTTGTCCTCCCCTCTCCCCTGGCTGGTCCCGGAGAGATAGAAGACTATGCGGCACGGTTGATCAGAAGGGCTATCGGCTACCACGTGAGGATACGGCTGTGACCGGCAGGATACTCGGCATATCAGGACCCACAGTGAGTGTTGACCTGAAAGGTCTGAAGCTTTATGAACGGGTCTATGCAGGGCACGCCATGCTGACGGGCGAAGTGGTCAGGCTTGAGCAGGAGAAGTCTGTGATCCAGGTCTATGAGGACACACGCGGTCTCGCGATCGGGGAACCGGTCAAGGCCGCGGGGATGCCGCTTACCGTCCGACTGGGCACAGGTCTCATATCAGGCATGTTCGACGGTCTCCAGAGGCCGCTCAAACGGATGCGGGATGAGATGGGCCCCTTCATCAAAATCGGCAGAGAGATGCCCCCTCTGGACTATCTGAAGAAGTGGCGGTATTATCCACTTCGTAAACAGGGAGAAATTGTGCAGCCGGGTGAAGATGTGGGGTTCTTTGAGGAGGGGCCTTTCCGGCATTACATAATAAACAAAACCATTAAACAGCAGAAGATAGCATGGTTTGCCGAAGGAGAAGTAAGCATTGACAGCCCCCTCGGTCAATTCGAGAGCGGGGAGGAAATCCTGGGGTGTATTGAATGGCCGGTGAGAGATGCCAGACCGTACCGGAAAAAATATGCGCCCTCATTGCCGCTGATTACCGGTCAGCGGAGCATCGACTTTCTCTACTCCCTCGCAAAGGGTGGTACGGCAATCCTGCCGGGAGGATTCGGCACAGGCAAGACAATACTCGAACAGGCCATCGCAAAGTTTGCGGATGTGGATATCGTTGTCTATGTCGGATGCGGCGAGCGGGGCAATGAAATGGCAGAGATGATCGAGGAGTTCCTGACCCTGAAAGATCCGTGGACAGCAAGACCACTGACAGACCGGACCATACTCGTTATTAACACATCAAATATGCCTGTAGCTGCAAGGGAGGCCTCGATCTATACAGCTGTTACAATGGCCGAATACTACCGTGACATGGGTTATCATGTGCTCTTTCTTGCCGATAGCCTCTCCCGCTGGGCAGAGGCCCTGCGCGAAATATCAACGTCACTGGAAGAGATGCCCGGAGAAGAGGGCTATCCGACCTATCTCTCCTCGAGGCTTTCATCTTTTATCGAGAGGGCCGGGGTTGTTGAGACTTTGGGCGGCAAGACCGGCTCCCTCAGCATGATCCTTTCCGTATCGCCTCCTGGCGGAGATTTTACTGAACCGGTAACCCAGGCATGTCTCCGGGCAACAGGGGCCTTTCTAATGCTCGATACGTCACTGGCACACAGGCGGCATTTCCCGGCCATAAACTGGTTCCAAAGTTATTCGCTCTATGCCAGGGAACTGGCAGGTCAGTTTGAGAAACTGTATTCTCAGGAATGGACCGATCTGCAGCGCTGGTGCAGGGAAATGCTCCAGAAGGAAGAGTCCCTGCGCGAGGTGGCAGAGATCGTGGGAGCCGAAGGCCTCCAGGATACGGACCGCCTCCTGATGCACGTGGCCGGGATGATCCGGACCGGGTTCCTCTGTCAGAACTCTTTTACTGATGACGCCTTTTCATCTCCGCAACAGACCCTCTTGCAGATGAAAAAGATCAAGGCCTTTCATGATCAGGCTGAGGCAAAACTCAGACAGGGCATCTCCCTGGAAGAGGCCTTCAGGAGCGAACATGAGGCTGTCTGAGCATATCTACCGGACAGTATCCTCCCTGGCAGGACCGCTACTCTTTGTCAGGGATATCTTTGCTGCCAGGATCGGCGAGATGGTGAGGGTTGTAACCGATGAAGGAGGAGAGATCGCAGGTGAGGTCCTGGGCATTGAAGGAGACAAAGTCCTGATTGAGCTCTACGGCGACAGCCGGGGACTGGATATTCAGAGGATGTCGGTTGTCTTTACAGATGCTCTGATGAGAGCGCCCCTGTCTCCTGACCTGGTCGGAAGGGTCTTTAACGGTTCCTGTAAGCCGATCGACGGAATGGACATGTTCATTCCCGACCATCAGGTGCCGGTCACAGGCTCACCGATCAATCCTGCTGCACGGGCGCGGCCTGAGGAGCCGATAGAAACCGGTTATTCGGTTATAGACGGGCTTAACACACTTGTAAAGGGACAGAAGCTTCCGGTCTTCTCCTGCTCAGGACTGCCCTCAAGAGAATTAGTGGCAGGTATCCTGAGGAATGCCAGACTTACTGCCGGAGATGCAGGGTTCTGTGTTGTCTTTGCTGCCCTCGGCCTGACCTTTCACGAGTATTCCTTTTACCTGAAGACGATCAAGGAGATGAAAACAGGCTTTGTCGCCTTCGTAAACCTGGCCGACGAGCCGGTGATGGAACGGCTCCTTGCCCCACGGTTCGCTCTGACTGTCGCCGAGTATCTTGCCTTTGACATGGGAATGGACGTACTTGTGATAATTACCGACATGACAAACTACTGCGATGCCCTGCGGGAGATCTCCACAGCAAGGGAGGAACTTCCTGGCCGGAGGGGCTATCCAGGGTACATGTACTCTGACCTTGCCTCACTTTACGAACGCGCCGGGAGGATCAAGGGAACGAAGGGCTCAGTGACCATGCTCCCGGTAGTTACCATGCCGGAAGATGACATCACCCATCCAATCCCTGACCTGACCGGATACATCACTGAGGGACAGATTGTCCTGAGCAGGGAGATCCATCAGCAGGACATCTTTCCGCCAGTGGATGTGCTGCCTAGCCTTTCACGGCTCATGCAGAAGGGAATCGGTGAAGGACGCACAAGAAAAGACCACAGGGAGATTGCCAATAACCTCTATAAATACTATGCCAGGGGAAGGGACCTCCGGAGGCTCGAGGCGATTGTGGGAAGAGAGGGCATGACAGAAGGCGACAAACATATGCTCGGCTTCGCCGAGGCCTTCGAGAGGGAGTTTGTTCATCAGGGAAGCGTCAGAAGGATCGTGGGAGAAACTCTCGACATCGGCCAGTCCCTGATAGAAAGGTACAGGGTAGGAAGATGATACACCCGACACGGACAAACCTCCTTATGCTCAGGGACAAGTCCAGGTCAGTGGTCAACAGCATGAAAATACTGAAGGCGAGGAAACAGGCACTGATCAAGGAGTTTCTCGACACTACCAGGCCCTTCCTTCAGTCGCGGGCAGAGATACGGAATATCTACGGGAAGGCTATCCAGGAACTCAGACTCAGTCTCGGGCATGAAGGCAAAGACAGCATTGAGTCCATAGCAGCGGTCACTGCCAGGGACTTCAGGGTGGAGATAACCGAAAACAGCATCTGGGGACTGAAGTACAAGGAAGTCACAGCCTGCGAATCCGCTGTCCGTGAGCCAGGGATGAGGGGCTACGATTTTCTCCCGACCACCCCGCACCTTGAAGAGGGCATCTACCTTTTTGAGAAGATCGTGGAATCGATGGTCGAGATAGCGGCCTTCGAAAGCAAGCTGAAACGGCTTGGCGAGGAGATAATCAAGACCACACGTAAGATAAGGGTCATTGAAGAGCGGGTACTGCCCGAGCTTCGGGACAATATAAAGACTATAGTGCAGTACATCGGAGAGCGCGAGCGCGAGGCCTTTTACCGTCTGAAGAGGTTCAAATCAGGAATTCAATCCATTCCAGGAGGTCCATCATGAATAAGCGTACAGGAGTTTATATCGTAAAGACGCATGTATGGTATGTGGAGAGGCTCGTATGGCTTGTCGCAGGAACAGACGTTGTTGTAAGCTCCATCCTGACGGCATATGTAAATCCGAACTGGGCTTTTTCGATCCTTTTTGTGGGTATGTGTTCCCTTATGGTGGCATTCACAGGTTTCTGCATTGTCGGGAATATCCTCGTGCTCCTCGGCGCACGACCGATGATACCGAGCACTGCTGTCCGCGGAGAGAAAAAAGACAGCAGGTTTTACTTTATGCAGACCGACAGATGGTTCCTGGAGCGTTACATCTATCTTTTCGTTGGGTTCAATCTCTCCTGGACCTCGTTGTTCGCACGGTTCCACAGTTTCAACTGGCTCTTCTTTACCGGCTTCGTCGGATCTGCAACGATCATCTTCTCCTTCACCGGGTTCTGCATCATGGCGAACCTCCTTTATCGGCTCGGCGCTGAACCCCGGCTCTGCAGGTACCTGTAGCCTTCGATGCCGGCCTGGCGTTCACTTTAAGTCCTTTATCGTCAGCAAACAACAGGCTGCGAGAGCCATTTTTTGGTTGTATTCATGCTTATCTCGTGATATGTTGGGGTTAAGAAGAAGGAAAGCCGGAACGAATGGGGAATTAAGATGGAAGGAAAGATAAAAGAAAAAGCCCTGAACCACGCTCTGCTGCTGGCGCATATCATTACTGTTTTGATATTTCTCTTCAGTCTTACCAGTCCCGCTCATTGCGGAGAAAAGTCGGCATTCCTGAAGATGCCGCGATGTGCCTGTCCTGCCACGGAAGTGAAGGACAGTTTATGGTATTCAAAGACAATGAAAAGATGTCTGTCACAGTCCGTTATGGAGAACTCAGCAAATCGGTCCACAGGTCCCTCAAATGCACTGACTGTCATCATGAAATTTCGATGCAGAACCATCCGGGCAAAAAGTTCGACAGCAAAATGGCCTTTGTACAGGAAGCTTCCCGCGCATGCATGACCTGCCATATTGCTGAGAAGCTCAAAACAATGCCAAATCACGCCTTTGTAGTAGAGAATGCAGATGCTCCGCTATGCACCGTATGTCACACCTCGCATGCGGTAAAACGCGTCTCTGCGTTGAAAGCTTCATTGTCAGGAAATGATTATTGTCTCTTCTGCCACCGTTTGAAGATCAGCCAAACGCTTGCCAGCGGGGAAGTGCTCTCCCTCCAGGTGGATCCCGCTAATCTTGCCGCCTCTGTCCACAACAAGCATATCTGCAGCTACTGTCACTCAGAATTTTCTCAGGACTCCCATCCCAAAAAGACTTTCGCAACCTTACGGGAAAACTCGATCGCCATTTCCGGGGTATGCAGGAAATGTCACGAGAACAAGGCTTCGCAGGTCCGGGGAAGCATCCATTATAATCTTTCGTTTCCGTGGGGGGATACACTTATGCAGCGGGGAAACCTTAAGGCGCCTGTCTGCACTGACTGCCACGGTTTTCACGCCGTCGGACCAAAGACCTCGTACGAGACGCTCAGCGGCGTACCCTGCAGAAAATGCCATGAGAATATTTTCCGGATCTATGAAAAAAGTGTCCATGGCATGGCCAGAGCGCGGGGCGAGCATAAGGCGCCTTTGTGTTCTTCATGTCACTTCGCCCATGAGGTGAAGTTCACTGCCATGACCGACAAGATGAAGTCAGCCTGCCTCGGCTGTCATAAGGATGCTGAGGCACTGCACAGAAAATGGCTTCCGAATGCCGATCTCCACCTGAGCATGGTCGCCTGCGCCGCATGCCACGCACCAGCCTCCGGCAAGGGGATCTATATGCAGTTCGTTGACAGAAACACCGGCGCACCGATCAGCGAAGAGCAGATACTGGAGATCCTGGGTACGGATTCCGCCAGCCTGTCAGAGAGGCTGAACGCCCATGGCGAAGGGATCGATTCCGAGGAACTTTCCTATATTTTAAAACAGTTAAATAAAAAGGGAGCTGAAGCGAAGCTCTCATATATCGGCAGGATGGATGTGAGCAGGTACTCCGAGGCCCACCAGCTTTCGGTCAAGAAGAATGCCGTCAGGGAATGCGAAAGCTGTCATAGCAAGGACTCAAAGTTTTTCAAGAATGTCACGCTCGCCATTGTCAAGGCTGACGGCCGCATCGTCAAATTCAATGCGCAGCCCGGAATTCTCGGGTCGCTCAGACCGGAATGGGAGTTCAGCCAATTCTATGTCCTCGGCGGCACACGGCTCACGTTTTTCGACTGGGTTGGTGTACTTATGGTCTTCTGCGGCATCACTGTTCCCGGTGGCCCATATCAGCCTGAGGGTATTGACTTCACCGCTCAGAAAAACAAAAAAAGCACATATTCAAGGAGTAAGAAAGAGGATATACCTCCATCCGCTGCCAGTAAGGATATGGCACTGGATAAACGTTTCTCTGTTTCCTGGCCCTTATTTTCACCGGGATACAGATCAGATACCAGGAAGTCACAAGCCTCACTAAGTTCAAGACCGCCGTTACCTTTCATGACGTTATCGGTATCATCCTGATCCTGGAGTTTTTCCTGTGGCTCGGCTACTACATTTTTACCCGAAAGATTCGTATATATATTCCTCCCTTGAACCCGAAAAAGTTCTTCACGGGCTGTCTGATACAGGCAAAATATTACGGGTACGGTCTCTTCATGGGACATGAAAATCCTCATCACGGGACACCTGAGCATAAGTTTAATCCACTCCAGCAGGTCTCATATTTTTTTATCATGATAATTCTGCTGCCGCTTCAGATAATAACAGGAATACTGCTTTGGGACATAAAGACTTTCGCGACAGTAATTGGCATGCTGGGAGGCCTGATTTTCGTGGATATCGTCCATGTCGTCATCTCCTTTGTCTTCACAGCGTTCCTCTTCGTTCACGTCTATCTGACCACACTGGGCCCAACGGCTATGGGACATATAAAGGCGATGTTCACAGGATACGAAGAAGAGGAATAATCTCCAGGATCTCCTCCATCATGGAAAGATCTTTTTTTTATTGCTATCCTCCCATCATTTTTCGCAAACCTGCAAACAAATTCGCTGAAATGCACGGGAATGCAAGGTAACCATGCAATAAAAACAATTCCTCTGACCCTTCATTGCTGCTCATAAAAAATATAACCATCCTCAAAAAGAAAATTTTCATTTTGCTGTTACATAAAGTCTTTTTTTATGAGAAAATAAGATTATCAAATAATCCTGGAGGTGAATGCTGAAATGGAAATCATGTCACAGCGCAACAGGGATACTTTCGTACAGGAGATATTTGCATCTATAGCAACAGATATTGATTTTTTGAGTTCATTTTTCAGTTTTGGCCTTGACCAGGGATGGAGAAAAAAACTCGTTTCGCTCCTGGAGTTGCGTGGAGGGGAGAAGGTCCTGGATGTCTGTACAGGTACCGGGAAATTAGCGTTATTATTATCTAAGAAAGTCGGAAAGCAAGGATCTGTCTCCGGAGTTGACTTCAGCAAAGAAATGCTCAGCGAAGCAGAAAAGAAGCTCAGTTCCAGGTCATCCAACATCAGTTTCGCTTTTTCAGATGCGAAAGATCTTAACTTCCCTGATAATTCCTTCGATGCAGTGACAGTTTCCTTCGGCATGAGGAATATCATCGATACAGCCGCTGCCCTGCGCGAAGCATACAGGGTCCTTAAGCCAGGGGGTAGATTCTGCTGTCTTGAACTTACGCCTCCTACGGACCGCAGGGTCAAACCGCTATATACGGTATATTGTTTCAGGGTCATGCCATTTATTGCCATGAAGGTACTCAAAACAGATGTGCCGTATAATTATCTGCCCAGGTCGATTAAGGCATTTCCAGCATCTGAAGAATTCAAACACATTTTAGAGTCCTGCGGGTTCAGTGAGGTGAATGTTCATGCAATGACCTTCGGCATTGCGACGATTTTTGAAGCCCGGAAAGGCTGAGGCAGACCTCAGTTGAGCAAACGGTGTATCATGAAGAGGGCCAAGGGGTCGAGGTGCTTGATGGCGGCGCGATAAAGGGGAATACTCGCGCAGCCACAGAGCCTGCAATCCGCGTTGTTTCCATAGGTGCACTGCTTCTGAGTTCCGTCTGAATTATAGCAATTACATACCTTGCTGACCGGGCATCTTTCGAGGCTGTTCCACTGAGAGTATTCTCCGCTTTGCCTGAACTGGTTTGCCATTTGAGCGGTCAGACCCAGTATTCGCCAGTACCTCTTCCGCAGCCTCAAAAGCTCATTCAATATCCGATCTCTTTCAACCAATGATATTGAGAGGCCGCTTTCATCCCCTGTTGTATGGGGAGTGTAGAAACTGAACCCGACCCCCTTGATCGGCAGTGCGCTCAGCTCATCAAGAAACTCTTCAAGGTTATGCCTATTCTGGCTGGTAATCGTTGTATGGACAACAGGCTTGCGAGGGGCTTTTCTGAGATTTTCCACTGAACAGTCATAGGCCCCCTGCCCCCTTATACTGTCGTGGACCTCTCTTGTTCCGTCAAGGGACAGAATCCACTGGGCATCGAATGGAGCAAAGCCCTGCGTCCCGTTGGTAAAGATGAGGGGGTGGTCAAAAATCCTGGAGGCGGCCTCGCACATCCCGGGCCGCAGCATAGGCTCGCCGCCGTAAATAATCGCCGCAGTCATCCCGCGGGACCGCAGGTCTTTCATAAAGGCGACCATGGCATCATCACCAAGTTCTGCCGGACGTTCCTCCTTCCACCAGTAGCAATGAGAACACTTAAGATTGCAGGTGTTCGTGATGTCTATGGCAGCCGTGGTCTTCGTATTCGTAAATGCCCAGGTATAGAGGAGCCGTGCCTTTTTGTAGATCTTCATCTAACTGGTCGTATGCTGCGAAGTCGGGTTGACGAATGAACCGCCCTTATCCGCGTATACTCTGTGCGTATATACCAGTGCAATCTCTCCGGCCGTCTTTTCCATAGTCGTAAAAAGCCGTTCCGCAAAAAGGTCTTTGACCTTGCCTGCCGGGCCATGAAAGGTGAAGGAATTGCTCAGCATTTTCGTCTCGACATTGTAAAGATGAAGGACCTCCCTGAGAACTTCCCGATAGCTTTCTTCCTTAAAAGTGGTCTTCACGACATTGGTGGAATGGAACCTCATCCTGCCAGTTACGCAGGAGGTCGAACACCATATTCACTAAAGCAGCAATCCTCTTCTTTCGTATCTCTGCGAAATCGTCATACCTGATCGCTACTGAAAAAAAGGGGTTTGATAATTTATTTACAAACTCATCATCGACCTTTATTGTCATTTCGAAAATGTCGTTTACGTCCAGGTCATCCCTGTTCCTGCCCCTTTCAAAATGCGCTTCCGCATGTTCGATAATGAGCCGGTCCTTCTCTATCTCCTTAAGAACATTGGCATCGAGGAAATGCTGAAAGGGGGAAAGAAAGAGCTTTAAAGGAAGGTAATTATTAAGACGACTTACACAGAGTCTGCTGAACTCCAGCATCATCTCTCTGTCTGTGTCGCACAATACGTCGACCCTGCTCACACTGTGTCACCTAATATATCATTGCAAAGCCCGTCTGCAACATATGGTCCTCTGAAGGACGCTTTGCCCATAGCCACCTCCCAATGATCATCATTAAAAATTATAGCAGGCTTTTATCGTATTGGATACAAAAACCCTGCGCTTTTGGCCGGTCCCCACGAAATATCTTAGGGCAAGTCCCCTGCAATTGCATTCTCCCCTGAATTCCGTTATATTCTACTTGAAGATATGGCGAAAATACATTACAGAAAAAGATTCATCAAAGGGCTGCTGATAGCACTGAGGGTACTGATCTCATACAAACTTGCCCCGCTCCTCGGGATGTTCCTCTCTCGCGAGATGAAAGCGGCCCGCCTTAGAAAACTCCACAGGAGAAATGCCGCGCTCATAAGGGAAAAGTCATTGGAAATGAAAGGCGTGATGATCAAAGTCGGCCAGTTCCTGAGTTCGCGAAAGGACTTCCTCCCTGACGAATATATCGAAGAACTCTCTGAACTGCAGGACCAGGTCCCGCCCCATGATTTCGGTGAGATAAGGCAGCGGATAATTGATGAACTCGGCTCTTCTCCCGAGGACCTCTTCGCTGAATTTGACAAAGAGCCCATTGCCTCCGCATCCCTCGGCCAGGTGCACAGGGCCGTACTGAAAGACGGACGGGAAGCAGCGGTCAAGGTCCAGTATCCGGGCATAGAAAAAATTATCGAAACAGACATCAAGATGTTCGAGGTACTCATAACCCTCATGCGCGGCAAAATGGGCTGGATCAATCTCAGGGTGCTCCATGAGGAATTCTCCAGGATTCTGCGGGGCGAACTGGATTACGTCCAGGAAGGGAAAAATGCCGAAAAGTTCAGGCTGAATTTCAGCGCAGACAAGCGGGTCGTCATACCTCAGGTGTATTGGGAATATTCGAGAGGTAAGGTCCTCACCCTGGAGTTTGTCAGAGGGACCAAGATAAGCGAATGTGCAGCGATCAAGGCCTCTGGTATGGACTGCCGTATACTGGTCAACCTCCTTGCAGAGACCTATGCAAAGATGATTTTCGTTCACGGCTTTTTCCACTGCGACCCGCATCCGGGAAACATCTTCGTTGGTGAAGGGCCGACGATTGTATTCGTAGATTTCGGGATGGTACAGGCTATAACCGACTCCACAAGGAGAAACCTGCGACAATATGCCACCGCCATTGTCGAAAACGATACAACCGGCATCGTCGAGGCCCTCGAAAAAATGGGGGTACTCATCGAAGGCGCTGATTACAAGGCCATAGCTGACGTCACCCAGGACCTTATCGATAAGTACCGGTTCAGCACCCCCGAGGAACTGAAGTCACTCACAGTGGATGATATAGGCGAGGAGATCAATAATATCCTCAGCGTCATTAATAACTTTCAGGTGCCCAACTATTTCATACTCCTTGCAAGGACAATAGGCATGCTCAATGGCATGGCTTACCGTCTCAATCCCGAGGTGAACATCATCGAGATAGGCAAGCCGTATATCAGGGAATTCTTCAGGGGCTCACAGGAAGACAGCATAAACCAGGTCATCGGTACCCTGAAGAAAAAGTTATTGGAACTCGTTGATCTGCCTTCCCAGACCTATGCCTTCCTCAAGAAGGCCAACAGGGGAGAACTCTCTTTCAAGATCGGAAAGGCCGAAATACAGGGTGTCACTAAGCAGCTCACATCCCTCTCTGACGTAATGCTCCTCGTGATCCTGACAGTGAACGCCTCCACTGCCGCGCTTTTCTTTGCGTTACTGGGAAACCAGACGCCATCCCTTGTGGCCGCCGGCTCGGCAGTGCTCCTCAGCCTTGTATCAGTATTTAGATTGCTGAAGAGATAGCTGCTTTGACATTACAAGATTCATGCGCCCATCTGGTCCACCATCTCATCAGTATGCACGCAATCAAAGTGGTCCTGTATGTCGCTTGTATCAGTTTCCAGGCTTTATTCTTTATTTTCAAATTATTGTATCTCCAGTTATTTTTGTACTACCGGAGACCTTTGTTTTAAAACAGACCTTAGAATTGCCTGATACCTCTGCAAAGTCATACACTTCTGCAAAATCTGAAACCTTCGCATTTCCAAAAACAGAGGCAAAGCCATAGACTTTTGCATCATCGCATATTTTTGCATTGCCAAAAACTCTTGCATTCCCAAAGACATCGGCATCACCGCGTACTTCAGCATTATCAAAGACCCAGGCATTGCCAAATACACTGGCGTTACCAGTAACTCTTGCATTGTCGCAGATTTTCGCAAAAGGTCCTATGTAAGCTGTTTTTGCAACATAGGCTGTCTCAGCAACCATCCCTCCACCATTGGGATGATGATGGTATTTAACGCCGTCAATCTCAACCGCATGATCTGTAAAAAGAACATTAATATCCATGACTCCCTCCTCTTGATAAAGCAATTGATTGAACCTAATAAAATCTTATTATAGAAAGCCTCAGGTGTCAATCATCAGAAGGTATTTATTGACATTACAAAAGCCGGTTATATAAATTACCTTAAAAAGGGGGTAAGAAATGCCAAAGGCAAAAGTCACATACGTAAACGGAATGCAGTTTGTCGGAGAGGCTGATTCAGGACATGCCATTGTTATGGACGGACCTCCTGAGGCAGGAGGAAAAAACACCGGATTGCGTCCCATGGAGCTTCTTCTTATCGGCATAGGCGGCTGCTCCGGAATGGATGTTGTTTCGATTCTCAAAAAGAAAAAACAGACCATAACAGGCCTTGAGATTAACGTAAACGGGCAAAAAGCAGAGAGCTATCCCCAGAAATTTACCGGAATCGATATAGAATTCATCATTAAAGGCAAAAACATATCAGAGGAAGCGGTAAAAAGAGCGGTACAGCTCTCCAT
The DNA here is from genome assembly GCA_963801505.1 of uncultured Nitrospira sp. Classification (GTDB taxonomy): domain Bacteria; phylum Nitrospirota; class Thermodesulfovibrionia; order Thermodesulfovibrionales; family UBA6898; genus JAOUFP01. Next base: position 97,076 of record CAWDEY010000018.1, on the reverse strand, counting down.
GGAAAAATACTGCTCAGTCAAAGCCACACTTGAAGGTTCAGCCAATATAAATTACACATATAAAATAATTGAAGAATTACTATAAGTTTCAGAAATTCATATCATACCGCCCTTACCTTAGTAGCAACAATCGGTTTTCTCGGCTATTTTCCCTTTGCCCCAGGGACAATAGGAAGTCTGTTTGCCCTTGTTTTATTTCTCCTTACTGATCTGTCTGTGTACGCTCACTTCTTAATTATTGTAATCGGGGCTTTACTCGGCATCCATGCCTCAACAGTTGCTGAAAAGATGCTGAAGGAAAAAGACAGCAAAAAAATTATCATAGATGAATTCATAGGTTTTTATGTTTCAGTCTTCTATCTGCCGAAAACATTTGGATTCGTCATTGCAGCCTTTCTTTTGTTCAGGTTTTTCGATATACTAAAACCACTTTTCATATCAAAAGTAGAAAAAACTTTAAGCAACGGATTAGGTGTAATGGCTGATGACATATTGGCCGGTATATACACAAACATGATTTTGCAGATATGGCTATTTATTTTTAAAACTTGATATAAAAGACTGTTTCAAACTTTTGCCGTTTCCGATGAAAGAATGGGGACTTTTACATGGGGCCCGTAAGAGATACATTTAAACAATAAAATACCTTATAATTGGTATTAGCCGTTAAGAGCTAAACAACTAAAGGCGTCACGAAATGTTATTAAGATGCTTCATTGCGATTGAAATTCCGGAAACCATAAGAAAATCTATCGCGGATATTATCGACAGCCTGAAAAAGTCCGCCTCGGACGTTAAATGGGTATCAGCTGAGAATATCCACATAACATTGCAATTTCTGGGGGAAACAGAAGACTCCCTCATACCCGATATAAAAGAGGCTCTCTATAAAATATTAGCACCTTATTCTCCTTTTTATATTAAAATAGCTGGTGTCGGTTGTTTTCCCTCTGGAAGACGACCAAGGGTCATATGGGTGGGGATAGAAGAATCCCAATCCCTGACAGACCTTTATAAGGATATCGCAAGTGAGATGGTAAAGTTCGGTTATCGGAAAGAGGAAAGAGGATTTACTCCTCATGTAACAATAGGCAGGGTAAAGTCAAACAGGAACGTGGGAGAAATGCTAAGGAGACTTGAAGAGTTCAAAGTTACAGATTTTCCTGATTTTGAAGTCCAGAAGATAAAATTAATGAAAAGTGAATTAAAACCATCCGGGGCAAAATATTACAGCCTGGCGGAAATACCAATTGGAGGGAATAATAATGGCAACTAAGGATAGATAAGGATAATGATAACAAGCTGAAGGCCCTTGAGATGGCCATATCTCAGATCGAAAAAAACTTTGGAAAAGGTTCTATCATGCGCCTTGGTGAAAATAGCGTTGTCGAAGGGGTACAGGTCATCCCTACTGGCTCGCTGACTCTTGACATCGCAACAGGCATAGGAGGGCTTCCCAGAGGCAGGGTAGTCGAAATATACGGACCGGAATCTTCGGGAAAAACTACACTGGCACTGAACGCTGTTGCGCAGGCACAGGCTGCCGGAGGAACTGCAGCGTTCATAGACGCCGAGCATGCCCTGGACATAAATTATGCAAAAAGGATTGGGGTAAATGTTGAAGACCTGCTTATTTCACAGCCTGACACAGGGGAACAGGCACTGGAGGTCACAGAGTCCCTGGTTAGAAGCGGCGCGCTGGACATTATAGTAATAGATTCTGTGGCAGCCCTCGTACCAAAGGCAGAGATAGAGGGCGATATGGGAGACTCACTCCCGGGCCTTCAGGCAAGGCTTATGAGCCAGGCTCTGAGAAAACTTACTGCTTCAATATCCAAATCCAATACCACTGTGGTCTTCATTAATCAGATAAGGATGAAAATCGGCGTCATGTTCGGGAGCCCTGAAACAACGACAGGCGGTAATGCGCTCAAATTTTATTCGTCTATGAGACTGGATATCAGAAAGATAGAAAATATCAAGGAGAACCAGGAGATAATAGGCGGCAGGGTAAGGGTAAAGGTAGTAAAAAACAAGATGGCCCCGCCCTTCAAACAGGCTGAGTATGATATCTTCTTCAACCAGGGTATATCACGTGAAGGTGAAATAGTAGACCTTGGGGTTGAAAAGAATATTATAGAAAAATCAGGCGCATGGTATAGCTACGGCGGTAACAGGATTGGGCAGGGCAGGGAAAATGTGAAAGAATTTCTGAAAAATAACCCGACGATAGCTGCAGAGGTCGGAGATAAAATAGTAGAGGCTTATAACCTCAGGAAATAACTTCCAGGAGACAACAGATGGATGTGAATGAATTATTAAAAGCCGCACATTCGCAGGGAGCTTCGGATCTTCATCTTAAAGTAGGTTCCTACCCTATTCTCAGAATAAACGGTGAACTCACGCCGTTATCAACTGAAAGCAGGCTTAGCCAGGAAGACACCTTAAAAATTGCGTTTTCCGTTATGAGCCCGGGGCAACGGGAAGTTTTCAAAAAGAAAAATGACATTGACCTGGCTTACAGCGTACCGGGCCTGGGGCGATTCAGATGCAATATTTTTATTCAGCGGGGGACTATCGGGCTTGTGTTTCGGGTAATCCCAATGAGAATACCGACTATCGAGGAACTCAATCTCCCTGAGGTGCTCAAAAAGATTTCCATGGAGTCCCGCGGCTTGATACTGGTCACAGGCACGACTGGTAGCGGTAAGTCAACTACCCTTGCTTCCATGCTGGATAATATAAACACCAACAAAACTGAGCATATCATGACTATCGAGGACCCGATAGAATATCTTCACAGGGACAAAAGGTCCATCGTCAACCAAAGAGAGATAGGCAACGACACGGAATCCTTCAGCAAAGCCTTAAGGGCAGCCTTAAGACAGGACCCCGACGTCATTCTCGTAGGTGAAATGAGAGATTTCGAGACTATTCAGACAGCTCTGACCGCTGCGGAGACAGGTCATCTCGTCTTAAGTACGCTGCATACCGTAGATGCTACAGAAACTATCAACAGAATAATATCTGTCTTTCCTCCTTACCAGCATAAACAGGTAAGGATGCAGCTTGCTTCTGTTTTAAAATCTATTATCTCAATGAGACTTGTGCCGAAAAGTGATGGCAACGGCAGGGTGCCTGCAGTTGAAGTTCTTATCGCTACTGCAACAATCAAGGATTGCATCCTTGATGCTGACAAGAGCAAGATGATCCCTGATTTCATAGCCCAGGGCGCGCTTCATTATGGGATGCAGACCTTCGACCAGTCGCTTTTCTCCCTTTACAAGGGAGGTCTAATATCTTATGACGAGGCCCTCAGACGAGCAACCAATCCTGATGATTTCGCGCTGAGGGTAAAGGGCATACAGTCAACCAGCGATCTTAGTTTTGATGAGCGCTCTTCAGAGGACGAGATGAAAATTGACAGATTCGGACGCTAGCGCAAGAAAATATGCCTTTATGCTTCTCAATTACAGAGGCAGGAGTGAAAAAGAGTTAAGGGAACGGCTCGAAAAAAAAGGGTTTTCTGAAAATCATGTATCGAGTGCCCTAAAACACCTGAAAGACGCCGGGTACCTTGATGATCGTGCCCTTGCACTGGACCTTAAGCGACAGGCCTTTGATAATAAGCTGCTCGGACATAACAGTGCAGAAAGGTTCCTGCGCAGCAGAGGATTGCCGGATGAAATTATCGAGGAGACCCTGGAGTACAACGAAGAAATAGAAGCTGATAAAATCAGAAGACTTATAGAAAAAAAACTCAGAACAACTGGAAGTTATCCTGATAAAAAAAAGAAAAGAGACTATGGGATTTCCTTTTACGGAAAGGCTACGGTTTTAGTACCATAAGAGCCGCATTACATGACTTCATACGGATTGAGGAGAAAGAAGAAAATGAATAAATGGATAGCGAGAGATATTCCCAGTGGGCTTGCCACGGGGTTAGCGAGCAAATATAAAGAAAAAAATATACCTTGCATTGAGATTCCCTGCGGTCTTGCCGGAGGGGGTCTTCAATATGTCCTGGTTGCAGGCACGGTCATGATGATCTCTCTTTCAACCTGTGCAAAATCAATAGGGATTGCGAAATAGACCATGACAAACAACGACATACGAAATGCGTTTTTAGAGTTTTTCAGGTCCAAAGGACATGAGGTGGTCCAGAGCTCATCACTTATACCTGGCAATGACCCTTCTCTTCTTTTTACAAATGCAGGGATGGTCCAGTTCAAGTCCGTGTTTCTGGGAGAGGACATCAGGCCATACAAGCGTGCGGTAACCAGTCAGAAATGCATGCGTGCGGGAGGGAAACACAATGATCTCGAAAATGTGGGTCATACAGCCCGACACCATACTTTTTTCGAAATGCTTGGAAACTTCTCCTTCGGAGATTATTTCAAAAAAGATGCGATACTTTTCGCCTGGGAGCTGCTGACGGAAAAATTCAGACTTCCGAAAGAACGCTTATGGGTAACTGTCTTCGAAACAGATGACGAAGCCGCACATTTATGGGAGACCCTGACAGATATTTCCGCTCAAAAGATTGTGCGTCTCGGGGCAAAAGACAATTTCTGGCAGATGGGTGATACCGGGCCGTGCGGACCATGCTCGGAAATTATCATAGATCAGGGGAGTGAAATAGGGTGCGGCAGGCCAGACTGTGCGGTTGGATGTGATTGCGACCGTTTTCTGGAAATCTGGAACCTTGTGTTCATGCAGTATGACAGAGATAAATCAGGCGCCCTGAATCCGCTTCCTAAACCCAGCATAGATACCGGAATGGGGCTTGAAAGGCTTGCAGCTGTAATTCAGGGAAAGTATAATAACTTTGACACAGATATTTTTTCACAGATCATAACAGCCATATGTTCTTTCGCTAAAAAACCGTATGGCGCCGACAAAGGAACAGATATCGCCATAAGGGTCATCGCTGACCATATAAGGTCTATCGCTTTTCTGCTTGCAGAGGGCCTGGTCCCTTCTAATGAAGGAAGAGGGTATGTTTTAAGAAGAATAATACGACGCGCTTCCCGCTACTGTAAAAGTCTCGGCATCGAGGAACCTGTACTTTTTAAGCTCTGCGATTCCGTGGCCGCTTCAATGGGCGGTATATATCCGGAACTGCTTGATGAGAAATCAAGGGTCCAGAAGATTCTCAAGCTTGAGGAAGAGAAATTCAACATGACCCTGGAACACGGTCTTGTCATGCTCAACAGCATCATCACTGATATGAAAAAGAAAGGCGACAAAATCATACCCGGAGATGACCTTTTTAAACTATATGACACTTTCGGGTTTCCTCTGGACATAGCCAAGGATGTAGCAGACGAACATGCCCTTCAGATAGACGAGCCGGGCTTTCACAGGGAAATGGAAATTCAGAAGACAAAGGCAAGGGCTTCATGGTCTGCAGAAGAAGTTGCGGTTGCTTCTGTTTACAGGGAACTTTTCCAGCAATTCCCGAAGACTGTTTTTGTGGGTTATGATGCCTTTGAGGCCGAAGCAACAGTGCTTGCAATTATCAAAAACGGAAAGGTTGTTCAGGAACTTGCTCAGGGAGATACAGGCGAAGTCCTGCTCGACAGAACTACATTTTATGCTGAATCTGGAGGTCAGGCAGGAGATAGCGGAGAGTTCAATGCCAATAGCCTTAAGGTGGCAGTAAGCGATACAAAAAAACCTGTCGAGGGTATACATATCCATAAAATAAGTATTATAAAAGGGACTCTAATTACCGGATCAAAGCTCCACTGTGTCGTTGACCAAAGCGGAAGGACTGCAACAATGAGAAACCATACAACAACACACCTGTTGCACAGTGCCCTTAAAAACATTCTTGGAGAACATGTCAAACAGGCCGGTTCCTATGTAGCACCCGAGAGGCTCCGTTTTGATTTTACCCATTTCGATTCCCTCGACAGAAAGACCATAGAAAGTATTGAGGATGAGGTAAACGAAGTCATACTCAAAAATATAAAGGTCAATACAACGCTTATGGACACAAAAAAAGCGATCGAATCAGGCGTCACTGCGCTTTTCGGCGAAAAGTACGGCGACACTGTCAGGGTAGTCAGGGTAGCTGATGTCAGTGCTGAATTATGCGGCGGTACGCATGTTGGTGCTACTGGGGACATCGGCCTCTTTAAGATAATTTCCGAAGGCTCTGTTGCATCCGGTATAAGGCGAATTGAGGCCGTCACTGGAAAGGAAGCCATCAACGCCTTCAGGTCTGAGGAAAACGAACTCAGAAAAATTTGCTTTATACTTAAGACATCTGAAAACCCCTCGGAAAAAGTGAAGAAGCTTCTCGGAGATTTAAAAGAGCTCGAAAGGTCCCTCGAAAAATTCAAGGGCAGATCAGCAGTTGAAAGCTCCTCAAAGATACTAGCTGGCGCGCATGATATCAAAGGCATAAAGGTCATATCCTACAGGATTGACGGCCTTGAATCAAAAGACCTCAGGGAATTGGCCGATAAGGTAAGGGATGGCCTCGAATCAGGTATTGTTCTACTGGCTTCAGCAAAAGATGACCAGGCAGCAATGGTTGCAATGGTAACAAAGGATCTTACAGAAAAATACAAAGCCGGAGACCTTCTGAAACAGGTGGCGGCCTCTGCCGGGGGGAGAGGCGGCGGCAAACCCGACATAGCCCAGGGGGGCACAAAAGAGATCGAGAGGCTGGACAAAGCGATCAATTCATTATACGATATGATCCAAAATATGAAATAATGTGTCCTGAACACTAATTGTGTTTACATTTTTTGTAAACGATACTCTTAACTCTACTCCGCAGTTGAGTACACCGACAATACGACAAAATCAATGTTTCCGATCTGCTTTCACTTTCTCTAACAAAAGCTGCTTTTTCTTTTAGTTTCAGTTAGTTAAATCCTATTTTCCCTTATTCCTTTTTTGTCCAATTTCGAGATATCCTCCCTTATCGGCTGAGTTCTCTGCAATACAACGTTAATTGCCTTGTAGTAATCTCTCTGTACTTTGAGATTGGAAACTCTGCAGTAGCACTGGGTTGTGGTAATCTTGCTGTGGCCCAGTAGATCCTGAATGGTTACGAGATCGGCATCTGCATTTAACAACTGGGTTGCCATGGTGTGTCTTAAGGGATGACAGGATACCTGTATCTTGGTCTTTTTTGCATAGTATTCGATTCTCTTTTGTATGCCGCGAACCGATATCGGGTTTCCCTTCAGCGGGCCCTTTTGTACTAAGAACACTCTTTTCTCTTTAGACCACTTCCTTTTCTGCATATACGCTTGTAAGGCACTCAAAGCATCCTCGCTGAGATAGACAACCCTGTCCTTGCCGCCTTTTCCATTGAAAACATAAAGTTGTCTTCTGGCATACTCTATCGCATCTACTGTCAGTCGTGCAACTTCCTCAACACGCAGACCACATCTGAGCATCAGCATGAACATGGCCCGATCTCTGGTGTCGTTAATTTCTTTGAAGAGTGTTGAAACCTGTGCGTCCCTGAGATGTTTGGGCAATGGTCTGGGTAGACGAAGTTTATAATTTTTTCTTACTGGATTGATAAGAGACATTTTCTCATCTTCGATCAGATAATAGTAAAAAGCATGGATGCAGCCGAGATGACAGTTGATGGTCTTCGGCTTTTTTCTATTTCTCAATAGATGGTCCATGTACGCGTCGGTTTCCCTGGCGGTCACCTTTTCGAGAGGAATCCGCAGCCAGCCGCTGAAGTGACCGAGGATGTTGATGTAGTTTCTTACCGTGTGAACAGAATAGTTTCTTCGCTTCAGGAATCTGCGGTACCTGGCAACCAGATTAGTAGGCCCCATTAATGCCTCCCTGTTCGATGATTTCCATGGCGCGGAAGTACTCTTCTTCGCGACTTTTATCGGTGAGACGGGCATACCGCCGGGTCATCTCTATGTCGTGATGACCCAGAAGCAGTTGTAGACATTCCAGCCGCATGCCGGCATTGAGCAGTTCGCTTGCAAAGGTATGCCTAAAGCTGTGGATTGTGTAGCCTTTATGTTGGAGTCCTGCTTCCCTCAAATATTTTGTAAAGATATTCCAGGCCGTCGTGTAGCATATGTGAGTCCTCAAGCCGTAAAAGAGATATTCTTTTCCTTTATCTCTCTTTTTAAGCCAGAGCCGTAAGGCCATCAGCGCATCGTCGCTCAGATAGACAACCCGCCCAAGACAGTTCTTTTCGCCCTCATAAATGTGTATCTTCTTCTCACGCACATCGAGATCTCTCATCTTCAAGCCAAGAAGTTCACCGATTCTCATCCCTGTTCGCAAGAGTACTAGGATGAGAGCACGATCACGAGTTTCCTTAAGGGAAGCGAGTATCTTTCTGACATCGCCCGGAGCGATGGCCCTGGGCAGAAAATCGGGAACCCGGAGCTTAATCTTACGTCTGAGAATGCTCTCATTAAGGATGTCCTGTTCGATCAGAAACCGCAGAAACGCCCAGATATAATTAAGCCGTGTTCTGACCGAGGTGACTTTGAGCCCTCGATCTTGCTCGTGTTCGACAAATGCTTCCAGATCGTCACTGACAATCTCTTGGAGTTGATTCTTCCCTAAGCTGGAATAGAAACCGAGAAAGCCTCTTATCGCCTGAAAGCTGCCCATAAGAGTATGTGGCTTGTGATTCATTCTCCACTTATGGCGCATGTACTTCTCGAAGTGCTCTGTGCCGGGGAGTTCCACCTTGGAGATCTTTTGAAGAATGCGATCAATAAGAGATCCTACTGCGGTATGATGATCTACTGCTTTGATGTCACTGATGCTCGCTCTGAGAATTGAACCTGCTTCGGTCATTGTTCCTCCTTTTTCTCCTTGAAAAAGCCGGACTTATCATGACCTTCAGTGGTCTTAAGATTCAATCCATTTTGTTACACAGTAACTAACGCGGGTTTCAACTTTTAATAACTGTTCTGTACTCCCCGTAACACACCTAATGCAGCAGTAACCCAATTAGGTAAGCTATCGTTTTTCATAGAGTCCATCGGCATTGAATATTGACCTACCAATCGGCATCCCCATGCCTTCTCCGGTAATAAGCTTTCAATGAGTGAAGAACCCTGTGGCAGAGACCACAGGGCGTCCATTATTTGAATGTTCATTTCTTGGTGTCATTCCCGCAAGCAATGCGCGTCGGGAATCCTTCCGGAAAGATTCCGGACAAGCCGGAATGACCGAAATTTGGACCTGCGGCAGAGACCGCAGGGTGTAATAATTATAAAGTGTTATGACCCCTGCGCCGAGTCAATATTGCATGTCTTTAAAACCCCAAAAGGGTTACATAGGTATGCCTGTCTTAATTCCGTACCTCACCTATACCTCCGAACGTTTCATGAATAGTTACTCCTTGCTATCAATTATCACCCGGACAGTTTACTTGTACGGTGCCCTATGAAGAGCGGAGTATCAGTGGTACAATGTGAAAAAGGAGAAAGAAAATGCACTGGCGCATGGTTGAACGCGGGATGGAGTTTGGCTGGCTATTCATCGCCATCTTTTCCATTTTTATTGTCTTCGGAGTGGTCCATCTCGTAAATTTGATTTCCGGAAGCAGGGAGCCAACTCACGGAGAATCACCACTCCATATTCTTAAGAGACGGTACGCTAAAGGCGAAATAACAAGGGAAGAGTTTGAAAGGATGAAGGGTGAGATTACAGGGAAAATGTGATGAGGGAAAACGACCACGATGCTTATAAAAAGACATGCTTCCTTTATCATAGGCATCTTTGTCTTATTTATCACATACCTGCACTACTCAACTCTCCCTGAGATCTATTCTCTTCATAATGTTTACAAGGAATTTTACTATATACCAATATTTCTCGGTGCTATTGCGTTCGGTCTGAGGGGTGCTCTCATCGTATATCTCTGCATTTTTGTTTTCGAGCTCCCTTTCGTTATTGAAGGTTGGACAGGGGCCTTCGCATCTGAGGTAAACAGATTGTTTCATTTGGGACTGCAATGGCTTTTTGCAATTTTTGCCGGATATCTGGCAGACAGAGAAAGGAAAACGAGGGAACAGTCAGAAAAAGAGAGGTATCTTGCAACGATAGGACAGGTCGCTACGGCAATTGTGCATGATCTGAAGAACCCTCTTATCACGATCCTCGGGTACTCAAAACGCATTAAAGACAAGAAGGGGAATGCCGATGAGTCGATAAACATCGTAATGGATTCAGCTCTTATCATGCAAAAGATAGTCAATGATGTACTGGACTTCTCCAAGCCTCTTCAGTTGACGCTGAAGCAAGAAGACATGAGAGAGGTCGTCACTAAGGCATGTCAGTTCTGTGAAGCAAAAGCATCGGGAGAAGGTGTTAATTTGGTAACAAAGCTCCCTGCTTCAACGGTCCATATGGAAATAGACAGTTTTCATATGGAAAGGGCGCTGATAAATCTCGTCAGCAATGCGATCGAGGCCTCCGGCAAAGGACAGAGCGTCACAGTCAGTATTGAAGCTGGAAACGATAATTTGGCTGTTAGAGTGGTCGACCAGGGTCCCGGAATGGACAGAGAGACTCGCCAGAATATATTTACCCCGTTCTATACGAAGAAGAAAGAGGGGACCGGACTCGGGATGCCTATTGCTAAGAAGGTGGTAGAGGCACACAAAGGTAAAATATATGTCGACTCAAAACCCGGCGATGGGACAGAAGTCATGATAGAATTACCTTACAAGGCCGGCAAATGATCAAGCCTCATGTTGGAGAGAAGCGCATTTGTTATGTCCCTCGCGTTTCATCCCTCTTATCGAAAGGTACAAAATATGCTATAACTATTTAGACTTGATGAATCACGGTATGAAATCACAAGAAAGGAGAAATTGCCATGAGCACCACAGAGTTTTGTCCTATGAAGAAAATCGAAAAACTGCTTTTAGCAACAGACTTGTCGGAGTATAGCGAAGGCGCGGTAAGGGAAGCGATAAACCTTGCCAGGAAATGTACAAGTGAACTCCATGCCATTTCAGTCATAGAAATAAATCCCGAATATGAGACCTTTGGTACCGATGTTATCGAAAAGGAAGAGAAAGAAGTGGCAGCATATTTCGAGTCTCTAAAAACCAGAGCATTGAAAGAAGGTGTGTCTTGCAAGACCATCCTCCGGGAGGCGGGGGAGCCTTATCGACTAATAGTCGAGGAAGCTGAAAAAAAGAAGGTTGACATGATAATTATAGGCAGGCACGGCCGCAAGGGGATGGCAAAGGTTTTAATGGGAAGTGTAGCGGCAAAAGTCATCGGCAATGCGTTTTGCAACGTTTTGGTGGTCCCAAGAGCAGCAGTGCTGGAGTTCAGAAATATTCTGGTCGCAACAGACGGCTCCGAGCATGCCAACGCGGCGGTCTCAGAGGCGCTTGCTATCGCCAAGAGCAGTGGGAGTCATGTCATTGCCCTTTCTTCCTACTTTTTGGACAACGAACTGGAGGAAGCAAAATCAAACGTGAACAAGGTCATCAAAATGGCGCAAGATGAAGGGGTTGCCTTTGAAGCCTTAACTCCCAGAGGCAAGGCTTATGATGCGATACTTGAAACAGCAGGCGGCAGGGCGGTTGACTTAATAGTGATGGGCGCTTACGGTAAAACCGGGTTAAGGAAATTTCTTATGGGCAGCTCAACTGAAAAGGTTGTTGGACTTGCGGGCTGTGCTGTCATGGTTGTCAAACGTGGCTGAGGTATTTCCATGAATCTGAAAGTCAGAAACACATCTGAATACAAACTGATCCCGATTGAAGAGTCTCTGAAGATCCTGGAGACTTGCAAAGACGGTCTTTCAGAGTCCGACGCCGTGAAACGCCTTGAGATATTCGGGTATAACGAAATAGCAGAGAAAAAGAAGAACCCCTTTCTTGAATTTTTGCTGCGTTACTGGGGTCCCATGCCGTGGCTGCTGGAGCTTGCAATGGGGCTTTCATTTATATTGAGTCATTATCTCGAAGGGACCATAATCTTTGTGTTGCTTACGGTAAATGCCGTCATTGGCCACGTGCATTCACGCGGTTCTCAAAAGGCCGTCGAACTCCTCAAAAAGAAGCTGGCGGTCAAAGCGAAAGTATTGCGTGATGGGAAGTGGGTCATGAAAGCAGGCTAAAGAAATCGTGCCCGGAGACATCATCGCCGTTGGACTCGGTGATATCGTGCCGGCCGATGCCAAAATTATAAGCGGCGAGCTTTCCATTGATCAATCAGCCCTGACCGGAGAATCCCTGCCCGTAGAGACACACGAATCGGACATAATCTATTCGAGTTCCGTAGTGAGGCGTGGAGAGGCCAGGTGCGCGGTAATCAATACCGGAGCAAACACATACTTCGGCAAAACAGCGGAACTCGTCAAAACAGCAAAGCCAAAGTCCCACCAGGGTGAAGTGATGATGACTATGGTCAGATATATGATGTATCTGGGCATAGCCGCATTGGTTTTAATTTTGGCATACGGTGTGATTATGAGATTAGAAGAACATATCGTTACCATACTGACCCTGGCTGTAATCTTTCTTATGGGCGCGGTCCCTGTGGCCCTTCCGGCAGTGCTCACCATAGTCCAGTCCGTCGGAGCAATGGAGCTTGCAAAAAAGGGAGCGCTCGTGACCAGACTCGATTCGATCGAGGATGCGGCTTCGATAGACGTCCTCTGCTTCGATAAGACAGGTACGATAACTCAGAATAAATTATCGATTGCCGAAAGCATACCGTTCTCCGGATATACGAAAGAGGATGTTGTCACTAACAGCAGCCCTGGCCTCACAAGAGGAAGGGATGGACATCATAGACCTTGCGGTCATTGAGTACGCGAAAAGCATGAGAGTTGATTTTAACGCCTACAAACGGATATCCCATACTCCCTTTAATCCAGCGATCAAGAGGACCGAGGCGATAATCGAAGTCGACACAAAGCATTTTAAAGCGGTCAAAGGCGCAGCCCAGATAGTCATATCCATGTGCCGGGGAATCGATAAAGAAGACATGGAGAAGGCAAACGGGATCATAGAAGAGTTTTCCCGGAAGGGATACAGAACGATAGCAGTTGCCCGTTCGGAAGGCGACGACCTGGATAATCTTAAACTTGCGGGATTGCTGTCATTGGCTGATCCACTCAGGCCGGACTCAAAAAGCATGATAGAACAGGCAAGAAAGCTGGGAATAAAGCCGATAATGCTTACCGGCGACAGCATGGCCATAGCTAAAGAGATAGCCCTTCAGGCGGGGATCGGCGGGAACATTATCCGTATGGCGGACATCGGGGGCTTGAGCGAGGATGAGCAGATGAAGGTCGTCGGAGAAAGCGACGGGTTTGCCGAGATATATCCGGAAGACAAGTATAAGATTGTGAAACTTCTGCAGTCCAGAGGTCACATGGTAGGGATGACCGGAGACGGGGTTAATGATGCGCCGGCGCTTAAACAGGCGGAGATGGGTATAGCGGTGAGCAATGCGACCGACGTGGCAAAGGCCTCTGCGAGCGTAGTCCTGACCGAACCGGGGATAAGTGTCATAATCAATGCGGTAACAATAAGCAGACAGACCTATCAGCGGATGCTGACCTGGGTCATAAATAAGGTTACAAAGGTGATAGAATTCGTCGGTCTGCTGACCCTGAGCTTCTTCTGGCTCCATAACATTGTGCTTTCTCTCCTTGGGATGTCGCTACTGGTGTTTGCAAACGATTTCGTAACCATGTCTCTGGCAACCGACAATGTAAAACATACGCCTAATCCGAACATGTGGAATGTGAAAAGCATAACTCTCGCGTCGCTCGTTCCCGGCATGCTCCTGGTTGTGGAGGGCATTCTCGTCATCCTGATGGGGCTGAAATACTTTCATCTTGAATGGGAGAAGCTGCGCACCCTGGTAATGCTGAATCTGATATTCAACAGCCAGTTCCGGGTACTGATCGTACGGGAGAGAAGACACTTCTGGTCGTCGCTTCCTGGCAGGGAATTACTGGTCCTGAGCTCTGCAACCATAATCGGTTTTGCACTGTTGGGGGTATACGGTATCTTTGTTCCGTCCCTTGCGCCGTATCAGGTTGCCACTGTTTTGATATTTTCGGTGGTGTTTACACTCGGTATTGATTTCCCGAAGTTCTACATATTCAGAAGATTCAAGCTATGAGCTAAAAGTCGACAAATAAAAAATAAAAATATTTTTGATAAACTTGCTGAAAAATATGATGCCAGGTACGACTCGGATGAGGGGACTCCCAGCGGGTGCCGACCTGGATCGTCAACAAGATCAGCCGGACGATCCTGAAGGCGGCTTTTGTGGCCATCGCGTTTGTGGTGACCGGCAAGTTCGTCAGTCTCCGATTATCAGGTTACCGCCACACCTAAAGATTATATCTAAAAGAAAGCAGTCCTGCCGCCTTATGCTGTGTCAATCTCCCCTTTTTCCATCCTTCATTTCCCCTCTATTTTTCTTGACGTATGAAAGACCCTCAGAATTTCTATTACTTTTTCTTTGATTCTGTAAGGTACGATATAGGGTTTTCCTGATATAACGAGCTCCCTCGTCCCTACAACTCGTCCAGCTCTCCCAAGGGCCGGGAAATCCCTTAGCTGTTCCACTGCTGTAATTACATCGAAGATTACCTTAATGGCAGCTTTTGGGCTATCTTGTGAAATATACGTTTCTATGTTATCCAAATCCTTATCGGCCTTTTGAGTCCACCGAATGTACACGTTTAGCCCCCCATTTTGACTTTATCTTTTCGTGGTCTATGAACTTGGCCCCTGGCTTATCGGCTTCCTCTATGGCCTGCTTGATCTCTGCTATCTGCCATTCGTTGATATCGAGATATTCTTTGACAGCTTCATTAATAAGGAAAGCTCTTGATCTGGCTGTTGATTTAGCTAAGTTTTCAATGCGCTCCTTTGTCTCCTCGTCAAGTCTTATACTAAATGTTGTCGTGCTCATAAAAACCTCCTTATACGATGTTACGAACACAGAGTAACACAATATATTTCAATGTGTCAATAGACAAAAAGTACATAGACAGAAAGTATCTTCAGGATATCCTCGGCTTCAACAAGGTAAGGTTCTTTACCTCGTAAAGGCCTAATTTCGCCAAAATTATGAGCAAATACATCGATTGAAATAATCCATCAAAACATAGGTCACCTCCTATGGTTTATTTTAACTGAGGTAAGATGGATATCGTAGACACCAAAGTTTAAGTAAAATACTAAACGGAGGTGTAGAAATGAAAAGGATTCCAAAAGGGACGTACACGAAAGAGTTTCGAGAAGAAGCAGTGAAACTGGTAACAGAAGGTGGACTGACATTGCCTGAAGCAGGGCGACGATTGTCATTGCCCCCTTCGACTATAGGAAACTGGGTCAGGGCATCCAAAGCTGGCAAGCTGGGCAATATCGGCAAATCACAGCGTCCCCTCACTGATATGGAGGTGGAGTTAGCCCGTGTAAAGCGAGAACTGGCCGAGGTTAAGATGGAGCGTGACATATTAAAAAAAGCAGCAGCGTACTTTGCCAAGGAGTCCCTGCCAGGTACGCGATGATGAAAGAATTGAGACTCCAATATCCAGTGCCACTTATGAGTAAGATTTTGGCTGTATCTGCAAGCGGGTATTATGCATGGCTGACCAGGCCGCTTTCGAAACGGGCGCAGGAGGAAGCGCGGCTGGAGGTAGAGATCCGGGCAGCTCATAAGAGGACCCGCCAGAGTTTCGGTCCTGAGCGCTTACAGCACGATCTGGCCGACAATGGGATCCAGGTGGGCATTTGCCGGATAAAGCGCATAAGGAAAAAGCTCGGAATATGTTGTAAACAGAAGAAAAAGTTCAAGGCTACCACTGATTCCAGCCACACACTGCCGGTAGCAGAAAATTTAGTTGATCAGCATTTTGAGGTATCTGCTCCGAATCGGGTCTGGGTAACTGATATAACATACATCCCGACAGAGGAAGGCTGGCTGTATCTTGCAGGACATAAGGACCTTTTTGCCGGTGAAATTGTCGGATATGCTATGGGACCTCGGATGACAAAAAGCCTTGTTAGCCAGTCGCTGTTTCGAGCAGTAGCAGCTAAACGGCCCCAAAAGGGTTTGATTCAACACTCGGACCGGGGTAGCCAATACTGCTCATATGAATACAGAGCATTGCTTGATCAGTTCGGGATAACAGCGTCAATGAGTCGAAAAGGAAACTGTTACGATAATGCACCGATGGAAAGCTTCTGGGGAACTCTGAAAAATGAGCTTGTCCATCACCGTCGCTATGCAACCAGGGATGAGGCTATCAGGGAAATAAGGGAGTTCATTGAAATCTTCTATAACAGGCAAAGACGTCAGAAAAGGCTTGGCTATCTTTCGCCTGCAGCATATGAGCAGAAATTCTATGCTGAACAACTAGCAGCATGAAAGGGATTGGTGTCTACTATTGACATCCGACCTCAAACAGTTCTGGCATGGCTCTGCCTTTTATCATTTTTTTTCGGGCTATTATGGAAATTATGATCTGGTTGAAATTGCCAGTGAAATAATGACAGAGAAAGCTCGATCACTTGTTTTTTTTGTGCCACGCGTTGCCACACAGTCTCTCTTATAGGGATAAAAGACCATTATTATGATAGATTTATCTTATATATATATCTTATTGTTAATCAAGGAAATCTTTGGTACAATGAGCACATGGGAAAAGGTATGTTACTGTTATGCCACTGCAAGGGTTTTTTGAGGTTAAAAATCCTTGTAAATCAAGTTGCAAAAGAAAGGCTATAGTAATACGATATAATCAAACAACAGTAATTGGGGGTTAGGGAACGGTGCTTGGCAGCAAAAAAAGCTGTTTTTATTTTGCCAATCCCTGATAACTAATCCCTGATAACTCAAAAAGGAGGCTTTATGGCTATATTGGACATCATAAGGAGTGCAATGCTTGCGGGATTCGGTGTGCAGGAAAAAGTCAGGGAGTTCGTTGATGATCTCGTAAAAAAAGGCGAGTTGAGTGAATCCCAGGGGGCCAAACTGGTCAAGGAATGGTCTGAAAAGGCAGACAAAAATGCTGAAGACATGTCAAAAAGCCTGAATGAACTTGTCCAGAAGGCCCTTGAAAAAATGAGCCTCCCGTCAAGGGATGAAGTCGCTAAACTAAAGGAACAGGTCAACGCTCTTTCTGAAAGAATCAAGAAGCTCGAGGAAACGGGGCAAAACACTTAAGGCCCTTTCATGCCCTTCAGTTTTCTCAGATTCCGTAAGAGCGCCAACAGAATCAGACAGATTACTAATGTCTTTCTCAAATACGGATTTGGAAAGGTAATCGACCAGATACATCTTGGCAGGTTCATCCCTTTCAGGAAGAGGCTCAAGGCTTTTGGACAGTGGCCTCCGGTAAAAAGCCCTTCCGCACCCGAGCAGCTCAGGATGGCCTTTGCCGAACTCGGACCCAGCTTTATCAAGCTTGCCCAAATACTCTCCTCCCGTCCTGATCTGATCACCAAGAATTACGCAGATGAGTTCAAAAAGCTTCAGGACAGGGTCCCACCCTTTCCTGCTGAGGATGCAATAAGGATTATTGAGCAGGAGACGGGCAGAAAACTGCAGGATATTTTTGTTGAGTTCGACAGAACACCCATTGCTGCTGCATCCATTGCCCAGGTGTTCAGGGGAAAGCTCAATGACGGCAGCGATATAATAATCAAAGTTCAGCGTCCTCATATTCGGGAACAAATTGAAACAGACATCAGCATACTAATCTATGCAGCCAACCTGCTTGAAAAATACGTCCCTGAAAGTTCTTTTTTCAATCCTGCGGGTATTGTTGAGGAATTTTCAAGAACAGTCAGAAAGGAACTTGATTTCCTTGAGGAGGCGCGTAACTGTATCAGGTTCAGGCATAACTTCATGAATAACCCTGATATCCGTATCCCGAGGATTTTTGAGGAGCATACTACAGACAAGGTGCTCATCATGGAACGGATAGAAGGTGTCAGAATCGACGATATCAACGAAATCACCCGGCAGGGCCTCGACAGAAAACGCCTGGCAAAGATAGGGGTTGATGCCTACTTCAAAATGGTCCTTGAAGACGGTTTTTTTCATGCTGACCCCCATCCCGGCAATATCTTTGCCATGCCTTCAGGGACAATAGGGTTCATGGATTTCGGGATTGTAGGCAGGATTTCGCCTGAACTCAGAGAAACATTGGCAGGCACATTCCTCGCGCTTATTCATAAAGATTTTGACAGCCTGATTGACCAGTATCTGGAACTCGGACTTATGCCTGAACACGTAGACCTGGAGATGTTCAGAAAGGAATTCAAGTCAGACCTGTCTGATTTTCTTGAGCCTCTTTATGGTCTGACCATAAAAGAAATTAATTTTGCGGATTACCTGGACACTGTTACGCATATCGCTATTAAACATAAAATGAAGATCCCCTCAGACCTTCTCCTGGTAAATAAAGCGATGCTGTTTCTCGAAAACGTCGGGCGGGAACTGGACCCGGATTTTGATTTTATATCTGCGGCAGAACCCTATGCTTCAAAACTGATAAAGGATAAGCTAAAACCTGGACGGCTATATGAAAAAGCCAGAAAAAATATCCTTGAGATAAGCGATTTTGCCTTTCTTTTCCCAAAACAGATGAAACAGATAATCCAGAAAATGCTCAAAGACGACATAGGCATCAAGATGACTCATGTGGGAATGGAGAAATTTATTAAGGACCTGGACCGTTCAAGTAACAGGATAGCCTTCAGCATGATCATAAGTGCAATCCTGCTGAGTTCGGCCATAATGCATGCCACGGGCGCAGGGCCCAGTGTTTTCGGCATGTCGCTGCTCGGCATTGTCTCCTTCGGAATGGCTTTCATCCTCGGGGTCTGGTTGATTATTTCTATTATTCGGTCCGGGATGCTATAAACTGATTATAACTGAAGACCCATATTTCATTGCGTTTGACTTGTCTGATTTGAGGTCACCATAAAAATCAGGATAACCTATTCAACTCACATCTCCACAAAGTAGTTCTTCCAGGCAATATCTATCCCCTCCCTTGAGAGCTGAGGCGAGTGGGCATAATAGTGAGCATCGTCTATAATATGGTCGATAATGTCCCTTGGATGACAGGCATTGAGCTTTATATCAAGTCTTTTATAGTAATTTTCAATAAGATAATCATAAACATCTGCTTTGAAATCAATCCCGTTAGAGTCGCAAACCTTCACGAATATCTCTCTATATTCCTTCTCTGACGGGTGATCTATTTTAATTTTGTACCTTATCCTTCTTAAGAACGCTTCATCCACAAGTTTCTTGGGCTCTATATTAGTCGAAAATATGACAAGCTGGTCAAAAGGAACATCAAACTTCATGCCTGTATGAAGAGTCATGAAGTCCATCCTTCTTTCAAGAGGGACTATCCATCTGTTTAAAAGACTGTGGGGGTCCATCTGCTGCCTGCCGAAATCATCCAATATAAAAAGACCGTTGTTGGATTTCATCTGCAGGGGTGCTTCATAAAATTTGGAAATTTGATTAAATTCGAGGTCAAGCATCCTGAGAGTAAGCTCACCTCCGGTCATAATTACAGGTCTTCTTATAAGGACCCACCTCTCGTCATACTTTTCGCCTGGTTCGTTATCAGAGGGAAAATGATTAACAGGATTATAAACAGATATTATCTGACCACCTACGATTATCGCATAGGGGATATAAACAGTTTCCGGAAGTATCCTTCCTATTGTTTCAGCTATAGTGGTCTTGCCGTTGCCAGGGGGGCCATAAATAAAAATTGCCTTGCCGGAACTTATAGCAGGTCCCAGCATTTTCAAAAGCCCCTCGCTTACGATAAGATCAGAAAAGGCCCTTTTCACACTAGCTTCAATTACAACAATATTTTTTACTGTCTGCAATTCAACCAGTTTTTTGTATTCTTCCAACAAAACGGGAGCAGGTCCTACATAACGGCATATATCAAGAAGCTCCGATCCCCTGAGCTTGCCTTGCCCTGTAATGTTAAACTTATATGTCTCCTTTGCATAACCGCCGGCGCCCTTAACCTCAACAAGACGTTCTCTCCTGAGCAGATCAACTGCTATATCAACTATTTGGATCGGGAGTTTAATCTTCTCTGATATATCTTTAAGAGTAAATTCTCCCATGAAGAGTATATGTTTCATAATGAGGTCAGCGATATAAGATAAATCAAGGCCTGTGTCTTCAACGTTAGACGGGGCTTTTGGAAGCACTGAAAAAAAATTCTTCAGATCTTCAGGTGTTGTAAAGCCGAGGGCAACAAGATTATGACCTAGTCTGCCACCGTGAAGAGTTTGCCGCTCCAAAGCCATGTGAAGCTGGTCCTCTGTAACGACTTTATTTTTTAATAGCTTCTGCCCTAACAAATTTTCCATTCTTATATCTCCAAACTACAAATCTTGCACATACTTTCGACAAAGTTTCCAGCTAATCCTTTTCTTCTTTCCATATAAAACCAGACGCATCATTAAACTTTGTTATGGAATCAGAATCCTCTATGCTTCCGGTAAAAAACTTCTCATCATCCCAAAAAACAGTATCAGGAAGTACAAACATAAACCGCAACATAGATGAAGGAGATACGCTTACAGCGCTGATTTTCCTAATTCGTTCCCTTTTCTGTCCTGCGTAAAGGGCAAAAACAACCTCGGTATCATATGGGACCATATTTCTGTTCTCAATGACAAAAGTATAGATGCCTTCATCGCATTTTGCAATTGAAAAAACTGTTTTAATTTCATTGTCAGCATCATTTCTCTTTGTCTCTACAATTGCCTCGATTTTCTTTTCTTTGCCCCATTTATGCCTTTTTTGAAGGCTAAGATAGTTATTTTTTAAAAGGTACATGTAAACACCCTGACTCTCAGCCTTTTGCTGAAGGACCTCTATTTTTATATCCTTGTGAAAAAATGATTCGTCCACAGGCAACCCTAAAACAGACTTTTCTTCTTGCGCTTTAGCAGTTTTCCCCATCATGGCTTTTCCGCTATTATCAGCAGGTTTTATAGCATTTTCATTATCATGAACAGTTTTACTGCCGGATATCGATTGGGCAGTCGTTAAGGGTTGCTCTGCTTTGGTCTCTGATTTATCAATCATCTTAGCTTTTTCCATTGCCCGGGAAGGACCTGTCACTGTTAACTCAATGCCTCTTGAAGAAGATTTCATTTCGGACACTGAGACATCGTTTTCCGAAGATAGCTGAACAGCATAAGGACGTTCAATATTCTTTCGTCCGTCAACCCTCGCCATTTTTTCCACATTTTTTTTCTGAACCTGATCAATCACTGATGAAATCGCTTCAGGTTTAAGGTAAGGCTCTACAGGCTTTTCAATCTGGACCCCATTTTCAACAGCCGATAAAGGAGTTTCTTTTTCAGTCTTCTCTATTTTGTCTGTTTCTTTAGCAATAATTTCGGCTTCCTTATTTGGTACATTGTATGAAGGCTTTATGTCTTTTAATGTACCGCTTCTGTCAATTTCCTTCTGTATTACTATTGAACGTCCTTCGTTATTCCCTTTCTCTTTAACCGGTCCTGCTGGCAGCGCTATTTCTTCATTATTCTTAATATCATTGATAATCTTCCCGGGAATTATCGTTGTTTCCTTGCTATTTGCAGCTTCAATCCGCTTTTCTGACATGTTCGGCTCTGCAGATTCCAGTGCCTTATTGGTTTTTTCACCCGTTAAATAGACATAATATCCGAATAGGGATCCCTTCTCATTTACCGTGCTATACATAGGAAGTGTAAGCAGAAAAGAAAGTACCATTACGTGCATAAAAAGAGAATGCACTATAACAAAAGGGGACAGCTCCGGGTAAGAAGAAAAGTTGTGAGAATATTTTTTGCTCATAAAATATTGTTATTGTGATTACTCGACAACAGGTCTGATATTTTTATATTTTTCCATCCAAACCAGGTTCTCAGGTTTATTTTTCATGAATATATTTGCTACCTTATCAGCATATATCAACTTCCAGTCATCTCGTTGCAAAAGAAACTGGGAAAGGGTTGATTTATTATTGTAAATAATCCAATTTATATCATATTTTTTGAGTACATCCTCCCACCCCGGTTCTATTCTGGTTATCTCATAATATTCTTTTATCCGTTGCGCGCCATACATGTCCGACCTTCCATCGAAAAATACCCTATATTCGGGCCAGGCTTTATAGATTATGTAATCACCAAACTGATCATTGTTAAACATATTCCCTTTCAAATGTTCCTGCTGCAAAAACTCTACCGCAGCAACAGGAAATGTTTCTTTATCAAATCTGTGGACCACATTGGCGTTTATTAATGCAATAAGGCCCACTAAAATCCCGGCAATAGGCCATAAATACCCAGTTGCAGATGAATCAACGGAACTTATCCTCTCCGCCCTTTTTTTCATAAAAGACATGAATCTCGTATCAGACTGATTTGCTATATAATCTGCCTGCTTCACCAGGATGATAGCCATGATAATAGCAAAAAGAGGAATATACCTTATTGAATAAAGCGCCATATAGGTAAAAAGCACCGTGAGCATAAGCTCGATGATATTCAAGCTTTTTTTGGAAATTGCAAAGACTGTTATCATCAGCAGTAAAAGATACTTAAAGACCAATGGATCATGAAAATTCGGCGAGAAGAACTCAATTATGCTATCCATAATATATTTATCTGAAGTCAGCCTGAAAGGGAAAAGCAAAATATGGTAACCATAAGGGTTTATCAAGGTCGTCAGGAAACAGCCAATTGTAATCAGACCCAGCACTCGGATTTTTTTCATATGGCTTTCTTTTGCGTCGCCGGTCGCAGCAACAACTTTTGCGATATTCCCTGTCAGATAAATTCCGTTAAGGACTATTCCGATAATAAATCCCCCGTGCAGATTGACCCAGAGAAGCATAAGGGGCGGCATAAAATAGCAGATAATTTCTGTCGCTGTATTCATAGAGATCAAGCAGGTGATACCATATAATTATTATGAGGAGCGAAAAAATATGCGGACGTGCCAGCCAGTGTATCTGAGAGGAAAGTATTACCAGGAGGATAATTGATATGGCAACGAAAATATTTCCCTTATATGAGCGGATTACTTTAAATAGCAGGTAATAAACAACAGCGATTATACAAGCAAAAAAAAATACAACGCCGCTAAGACCTGATACCCTGTGGACAAGGGCCATAACGACCTCCGAAAGCCATTCATGTGCTGTCCATGGAATAGCCGGGGTCAGGAAAGAGAAAATATCATGTTTCGGGACTGAAAAAGTCTTCAGTATGTATTCCCCGGCCCTTATGTGGTATCCCGTGTCTCCATCACCAAGGAGCATGGTTTTCCCTGAAAAAAACAGATAAAGGAAAATTGTCAAAAACAAGATATCAGCAAGCGAAGGAACAAACCGCCTGTAAATTGTATCAGGCTGCCTCATTACATATTCTCCTCATTAGATTATAGCCTTTTTCCCGGTTACTCATAAGAAAAAGCTCAGCGTTATTATCATAGCTCAAGTTGCATCGCGTATACGAGTAACAGCTTTCAACAGTCTTATCCCTGCGTAGGCAGAAACGGTAAAAAAATTCCGCCTATAATAAAACCGGAATAGCTGTTCATGGTGAAATATTGCATTAACCACCAGTAATCAAAGACATTCATAAATGTTTTCGCCTTAATCTTTTCTTTAACTGAAGCCCCTTCCGGAAGTTCTGCGTATCTGTACTCCTTAATCTCTCCTGCCATCTGTGTAAGAAATTTGAACTGGGCAAGGACAGGCGACTTCGACCAGTCAAAGTATCTTTCGGCCGGCAACTCAAATATAGGCTGAACACCTTCTCCGTGTATCGCCGTAAATACAACTTTTTCCTCTATTATCAAATCAAGAAAGTATTTATTGAAATCGACTGATACCGCAGCAACCTGAATAATAAAGCTCACCGAAAAAAGGGCATATACGGCGCCCCTAACGAATCTATTTTTCAACCACAGTGAAGAGTCAAAAAGGGAAGCTAACGGGAGAATAAAGAAGGGAGTGATTACCAGCAGATATCGTGGTCCCCAAGCCCAGTCTCCATGCCAGTATATGTTTTTAGATAAAAACAGCAGGTATGACAGTATTATACAGATAAAGCTCGCACCAAGCCCGGGATTTTTTTTCAGAAATGACCTGATCGAAAATAAAAAAAGTACTGCTACAGGCGAATAGTAGAAAAATCCCTTTCCCGGGCTTATCAGGAAACCGCTGAGACCGGTCAGGAGCGGTGTGCCGCCAAAAAAATCGAGCCCGAGACGCTTCGCCTGCAGCGTATATCCTGTCTCGAAGATGGAGCCGAAACGTGCGTAATTATACCAGAAAGACAAGCCCAAAAAAGGCAGAAAAGCCAGCGCAAATAAACCTGCATCCCTTGACAGATATTTTACGGTATCACGCAATTCATATTTTTTCAGGTAGTGGACTATCATCATAAGAAAAATAGCTGGCAGAATCAATGCGGAAGTATACCGCGTATTAACAGCAAAACCGAATGAAATCCCGGAAAGCAGGATGCTTGAGATTTTTCCATGAACACTGTATCGATATACGAAATAAACCGTCAAAAGCACAAAAAAGGTCTCAATTATGTGTTCAAATGAAATTTTGGCATAGGGCCAGGCAAAGGTCCCAAAACCATAGAAAATTGCCGTCAATGCAGATGCCCTCAGGGAATAACCAAGAGAAACAGCAAAGAGGAAAACCATTGCAACGCCGGCGGCACCCAGTAACTGATTGATTATTAATACTGGTCCTGCTGCAGCAGGCGAGCCGATAATCTTTCCAAGGATATAAAAAGGCGCGGAAAGCAAAACAGGGGCTATTCCCCTCAATGGGTACGCTTTCCCATCCGGGCCAACTATGGCTGAACCTGGAGTTAATGACAGTTCATGCCTTTCTACTATTGCCTTGACAAGCTCGATCCTTTCCTCTCCTGCATCGGTATTGAATTCAAGGCCCGAAATAGTAAACAGGTATATACCAAAGAAAAATAAAAACACGTAAAAAGCTGTATGTTTATTCCTTCGGCCATTCTTTAAAAAATCAGTCATTTCACCCTCATCCAATATCAATAATCGCTGCTTTTTCAGCCAATATCAGCCGAAACTGCCATCCAAATTCTTACACCGCTGAAAATGTTACAAAAAATAACAAAAATATGTAAGAAGTTATACGCTTTACGCTCCTGTCTTTATCAGCCTGCTTGGTCATCATAGTTCACCTTCAGCTTTCCAGATAAAGCTTGTTATCGTGACAGTCTGAACACAGAGGTCTAAATTTCATTAATTTGATTTCCTCTATATCTCAGACGCATTGTCAGGATTGAAAGCGCTACAACCAATAAAGTGACTATTGTTACTATTTTTGAGTAAAAACTTATAGGTGAATCTACAAACTTCAACTCAAGCAAATGCTCTCCCCTTGGAATGCCCACAAGTATAGCCCCTGTGCCATCTTCTCTATTTATTCCCGTCTGCTTACCATCTATAAAGGCCTTCCAACCAGGAAAATAAAAAGTCCTTATTCTGATTACGGAGTCTTCTTTTAATTCAATTTTGACAGATCTTTTGGCTGTGTTCCATGTTGTGATTTCAACATTTCCCTCGCCTTTTAGAAAAGTAATTCGATCTTCTTTAGTTTCATCCATGCTAATTTTATTAAGATCAACTCCAGCCGGCAGATGTTCCTTAGTCCAGTTAACTGACTTGGGGGGTATCAATTCATCGGGGGTAAATACCGGGGAAGTAACAATGTATTTATAATCATACAAAATACAAACTAAAAAAATAAGGACTACAATGCCAATAGCAACGCGTCGTTCAGTGCGTCGCCCGGAGTTGTATTCCGTCAACCGGAAACCTGCGGCAGAGAGAAAAGCAACAGCAAAAAAAGTAATATTCAACCATCTGAACGGGAACTGAATGAACTTAAAAAAAGGTATGGCATTCCAGATAAACGAGGAGAGACCAAATAGTAAAAAAAGACTGCCAAGGGCAGTCCCGATGAATATAAAGTTAACGCTATTGGTATCACGCCCCGTTTTAATATTTTTCAATCTTGCCATGCGCATCATAAAAATACAGATAAATACACTTAAAAGAAAAATCTCAGTTTCGAATTCCTTGTAATAAACAGGCCAGAAATTTCCTGGTGGCATTATTCCTGTCATATTTGGGTAAATAAAATATTGTGCAAAATCAAAACCTCCGCCCGCAGCTACAAACGCATTTATATTAAAAAAATGTTTTTCAAACAGCAGCGGAAATAGATATGCGGCCGATACCAAGCTGCCAGTCAGAATGATAACCGGAATCGCCAGAATATCCCATGGTCGCTTTTTAATAATAGACAGTGAGAGAACAAAACTGCTCATTACGAACGTAAACATATAGGCATTGATCAAATGGGTAAAGATCAAACCTCCATAACAGAGCCCGGCATAGAGAACATATTTGTATTGTCTTTTATCGATGTATTTATAGGTAAAAAGAATGATCGGCGAGAACCACATCAGCGAAACAACTGAAGCAAAAGTTCCATAATAGTATAATCCGAAAACATTGAAAGGAAATCCAATATAAAAGATTGCTGAAAGCAGAGCAGACTTTTCAGAATAAAATTCTCTGACAAGAAAAAACATCCCGATTCCAGATAACAGCAGCGCTGTATATTTAGTGATATTCATCGCTGTTATGACTGATCCGGCTAATACATTAAAGAAAGAAGTCAGATAAAAGGCCAAAGGAGGGTAGAGAATAAATGTAGGGCTGCCATAACCCCAGAAATTTAAAGGAGTCCAACGTGGGTAAATAATGCCTTCCCTCAAACTCTCTGCAAATTGAGAAGCCCAACTTGTATATGTATATGTATCTTCTATTAAACAGGAAAAATAACCCTGTGTAAGAAGCTGTCTATACATTATCAGCGAAGATATTAACCATAGCACACCTATATAAGTAATAGTAATGTGTTTATCGTTTGTTTTAGGAATTTCGCTCAACCAACCTTCCTATCATGGGGCTGATTATATTTTTAGTCAAAAAAGTTATACCTTAATATGCACCACAAGGCCCATACGCCGTCTTTCCAGTCTATCTTCTTCCCTTCGTTATATGTCCGGCCGGAATAAGAAATACCTACCTCATATATTCGACATCCCAACTTGGCCACTTTTGCGGTAATCTCCGGCTCAAAACCAAATCGTTTTTCCCTGATATCGATCTTCTCTAATATTTCTTTTCTAAATACCTTATAACAGGTCTCCATATCACTCAGGTTTAAATTGGTAAACATATTGGAAAGCAAAGTCAAAAAGCGGTTCCCCATAAAATGCCAGAAATAGAGGACCCTATGAGGCTCGCCGCTGATAAATCTTGATCCATAAACAACATCAGCCTTGCCCTCAAGGATAGGAGCAATCAACTTGGGATATTCCTGAGGATCGTATTCCAGGTCAGCATCCTGGATAATGACAATATCCCCCTTTGCCAGATTAAACCCGCTTTTTAACGCAGCTCCTTTTCCCTGATTTCTATCATGATAAATTACTGCAATGTTCTTATTGTTTTGCCCTTCAATAGTCTGGAGTATTTCGTGAGTGCCGTCAGCAGAAGAATCGTCCACAACAATAATCTCTTTCTCAAACTGGAGGCAGGCAGCATTTACCTGACTTATTATATTGGAGATTGTGTTTGCTTCATTAAAAACCGGAATGACAACGGATATCAGCATGACTATCTCCTTCTATATTTCTTTCTGTAGTGTCTCAATTTGACTGTCTATGATCGCTTCTTCAGTAGTGCGTACACTCATAAAATAGGTAAAAAGAATACTAGGCCATAGCTGAAGCAAAATTCTGTCAAGAGACCATGTCAAATGCCAGCTAAGATCGTATGGAGTTATAAGATATACGCAAAAATAGCCCACCGTAATGAGGGTCAGGGCGAGCAGCGCGGTGAAGTTGACTATTTTCCTTTTGTTAGCGTATCTGAATCCAACGTACAAAGGGTAAAATATCAGCAAAATGACCTGGGGAATTGTAAACAGGATACCGGTTATAAATGCCCTCAGGATCTGCACATATCTGGAATAATCTTTTAATTTCCATACGACTTCTCCTATGCCCCTGCCTCCGGAAACCAGATCATTGGGTGGCGCAAGATTGATTTTGAAATATAGGATCATCGCTAAAACAGGCATACTACCCAGGACAAAATACATTAAATGATGAATATGCATTTTTCTGTTTTTTGAAAAAATAATTGCCAATAATCTGGCCGCCAAAAATGAAAATAAAAATAATAAGCCCTCATTTTTTGTCCACCCGGCAAATCCTGCCATTACCCCGGAAAAATACGATAACCCATAACTTACCTGAGATCGCTCCTGCAGAAACAAAAAGACCAAGCTGGACAATAAGAAGAAGGCCATCGGAATGTCTGCCTGTTGTCGAGCACCATTATATATAAAGCCCGGCGTACTCAGCAAAAAAAAGACAGCTATAACACCCTGACTTTTACTCTTTAAAATAGCAAGAGAAGAATAGATTATGCCAACTATTGAAAGTGTAAAAAGCAAAGATACAAGCATTGGGATTGCTGCCGCTTCTTTGCCGACATACGTCCAGCCCCGTGACACCGTCAAAGGTAGAAGTAAAGGATAGTCGGGGTGATGTTTTGGCGCCAAAAGAACGGAAAAAGCGTCCCTCCAATGCTCCCCCCCCCCTGAAGAGAAACCGAGCATGCATATTCCATATCGCCAAGGCATCCCACGTCCCATTCGGCATGAGTATAGCAATATAGAGAATATTTACAAAAGAAAGACCAAGAACTGAATAGAAACCCATTGTGATAAACCGTCCTGGTTGAAAAAAATTCAATTCTTTTTCATACACCATTCCATTGCCGGAGAGTTTCTGGGTCCTCATGTAAAACACAAACAAAAATGTCACGAAAATAAATACCCCTGCCTCATAAATGACAACCCCATATATATACGGACCCATTGTTAATAACGATAAAAAATATGTACAGGATGTGATTCCAAAGCCCAGGCCTACAGCAAGACTGATTTTCAATAGAAAAGCTGCAAAATTCATCTTATTTAATGGCAAATAAGCGTGCAGCAAAATGAAACCTATCAACAGAGGCACCATAAATGACAGGCAAAGTTTTACTATCACTGAAGGTCCCTCCGGAACAATACAACACCGTTACCGAAATCTTTGATAGGAATTAATCCCTGCTTTCTGTACGCCTCGCAATCAGGCGTTTGCTCCAGGAAATTTCCGACAATCAAACTGTAATCCCGTGACCTGACGAGAATAACAGGAGAAAGGGAGTATTGTGCCAAGTATATTCTGGAGTCAATGAAATCCTGATCACTCTCATTTTTCTCATCAGAGATGTACCCTATAACGCCATGTTGGGGCAATAGCTGACGAAGATTAACAAACCGATTTTCGTATTTTGAGATATTCTCTTTTGTTTTTTCCGGGAATTTGATGTTTTCAACAAGTGTATATCCGTTAACCAATAAAGAGTAGATGATTATTGCAAACACTGGTAATTGTGTGCGTTTTGAGCTGAAATTAGCCATTATTCTTTTTTACCACGTTTATTTTCAAAATAGTCTCGATTTCAATGGATGGAGAGAATTGAATTTCAAGTAAAATATCATCGCCAAAAAAGACGTAAAACCGAGCGTAAAATACAGTAACTTCTTCATATGTATTTGCTGGTTCGACAAGAAAAAGAAAATACAAATATAATTGGGGAAGTTACATAATAAAACAAGAGAGGAACAAATCTTCTGTCATTTAAACCTTCAGGCAATTTCGATCCTGTCCCCAACTTGTGTATCTGTCTCCTTCAGTTTTCCAGCAGGGAATTCAATAACACTTGAAGCACTGAAATATATGCCGGTAATACGATTTGAAGACAGTTCATTTTTGACTTTAACAACAGTATTCCTGCTATCAAGAAAAGCTGCATCAATAGAGAATTTCATCCCTATGGTATGGATGCTATTGCACGGTTTTATCCAGAGAGACTCTCCTGGTTCAAGTCCCTGCCTGCCCAATAGTCCTTTCATTCTCGCCAAAAGACTGCAGGCTATGGTGACTTTGTGAGAAAGCTCTTTATTATTCCTCAGGTTTACAGCTCTCATCATATTAATTTGAGTTAATTTCAATTATATATTGAAGACCCCCTTCGGCAAGACCGCAGGAGATCTCAATGCAAGTAATTTTTTTGATTATATTCGCCCGCTATCCATCTATTATTACAAACATCTCCCCTCCCCTTTAAAAAAGAGAGGGGTCTTTTATCATATAATTCAGGTATAGTAGATCTGTTATTTTCGCAGAAACTTTACATTTATTTTCTACCTAACTTCACATAAATCAACGCCAGTTCAACTGCTATAACCATCAGGACTAAAGAATTAAAATCCAAGTTCATAAAAAGCTCACCCCCCCTCTAGCAAAGATCTTGATTATTAAAAAAAACGTTTTACCCTGTTGTGCACGGACTACAAACCACCCATAAATTTTTGCATTCTTATTATTGCCGGGAGCAGCATTACCACAAAAAGAGCAGGCAAAATAAACATTACCAGGGGAAAAAGAAGCTTAATAGTTGTCTTGGCCGCTGCTTCCTGTGCTCTTTGCAACCTTATTGTCCTGAATGAATCGGAATAAACCCTCAATGCCTGCACAAGGCTTGTGCCTAAGCGCTCCGTCTGAATAAGCACAGTAGTAAAGGCCTTCAGGTCATCCACCATTGATCGTTCTCCCATATTCTTTAAGGCTTCAACCCTGGATTTACCTGCACGCGTCTCTGCAAGCACAATTTTCATTTCCCTGACAAGAGGACTCTTATTGAAATTCTCCTCCCGTGAAATCGTCATCATCGAAGCCTCTATGCTAAGGCCGGCTTCGACACAGACAGTCATAAGGTCAAGCACATCAGGGAGGTCAAAGAATATCTGCCGCTGTCTGTTCTTTAACTTTCTTGAAAGCCAGAAACTGGGCAAAAGGAACCCCGAAATTGCCAGCACCGCGGCAATTATTACTTTTGTATTATAGTTATGCCCCATAGTCATCCCGAAAAATATCAGATAGATTGCAGGTAAAAGCATCGCCAGCGCAATCTTTGATCCCATAAAAAGAGGGAACTTCTCCTTCCGTATGCCTGCAGCAATAAGCAATCTCATATATTTCCCATAATCCTCAATTCTCAGCGGTATCCCGGTCCCCAACCGGCCGATGAATTTCTGCCAGGCTGTCAAGGGCTCCTCAAAAGCGGGCTCCATAGGTCTTTGTTCAAGGCCCTTCAGACGCTCCTTCAGGACATTTTTCTTCGGGACAAGCATATAGAGCAGGAAAGCAACAAGAGAGGCTGTTCCCGCAAATACAAGGACTATAAGAAGATTTAACGGCATATACCCTCCTTCACTGCTGCTTCGCTTTCTAAGGCATGGCCTGTCTCAGCAGCATCAGACCGTATCTTGTGGAATACACGAAAGCTTTTGATAATTTAAATCCTTATATTTATAATTTTTCTTATTACCAGAAAACCCAGACACTGCGCGATCACCGCAAAGGCCAGGCCATATTTGCCCACATTCGAAGTAACCAGTTCTTCAATATACCCCGGCACAAAGAAATAGAAAAAAAATGCCATAAAAACAGGAAGTATAAGCAAAATTATCGCGGACATCCTTGCCTGAGCAGAATATACTCTTACCTGCCTCCGTATCTTCAGCCTTTCTCTGATCATATGCGCGAGCCTTTCCAGCGACTCTGCGAGATTGCCTCCCACACCACTGTGGATGTTTACCGCGGTCACAAACAGTTGAAGGTCCATGCTCGGCATACGCTCCAGCATCTGCGCCAGAGAATCCTTCATGGAAAGTCCCAAGGTCTGCTCTTCATGCGCGTTTTTAAAAAGCGTACCGACAGGGTCTTCCATTTCCGTCCCCACCAGTTGTATTGCTGATGAAAGGGCATGCCCTGCCCTAAGGGACCGTGCAATCATCTCAAGCGTATTTGGAAACTGTTCTGTAAATTTCAAAAACCTTTTATTTTTCTTGACCATTAAATATAAAAAAGGAGCATATAACCCGATAAGCATAAGTATGACAGGCGGTAAAAATCCCCTCCTCAACAGCAAGCCCGCACAAAAACCCGCAATGCCGGCCAGGACTATGTAGATGGAAAACCGTTTCAAGTCAAACTTAACTCCGGCCTGGTCTATAAACTTGTCCACTTTCACAACAAAGAGAATATTTAAAAATGAATTTGTCCAAAGGTGTCATTTCAAGCAGAACTTCGCCTGCCAGCTCAGACGCAATACTCTGATCTCCCTTAACAGCGAGCTTTCCCAGTCGTCTCCTCAGTTCATAGCCCGAAGATCTCTTTACAGTTGTATACAAAACATAGAGAAAGAGCAGACCCAAAAGGAGCGCTATGAAGAAGATGATGACTACCAGTTGCATATTCATTTCTCTACCCCCTCAAATAAATGCAAAGGCACACTGATTCCCGCAATTTTAAACCTGTCTATGAATCTTGGTCTCACACCTGTTGAAACAAATTCTCCAAGAACTCTTCCATCCGGCGCAATACCTTTTTTCTTAAATACAAATATGTCCTGCATAACAATAGTGCTGCCCTCCATCCCGGTAATCTCGGATATATTAGTGATCTTTCTTGAACCATCAGACATTCTGGCGATCTGGACAACTACCTGGATAGCAGAAGCTACCTGCTCTTTAATGGCCCTTTCAGGAAGGTCATAGCCCGACCATCAGGACCATGGTATCAAGTCTTGCCAGTGCGTCCCTCGCGCTATTGGCATGGATTGTAGAGAGTGATCCATCATGACCTGTATTCATGGCCTGCAGCATATCCAGCGCTTCAGACCCTCTCACCTCCCCGACAATAATCCTGTCGGGACGCATTCTCAGGGTGTTCTTCACCAGGTCCCGCTGCGTCACCTCTCCTTTCCCCTCTATGTTGGGGGGCCGCGTTTCAAGTCTGACTACATGCTCCTGCTTCATCTGCAATTCAGCCGAGTCCTCAATTGTGATGATCCTCTCATCATTGGAAATAAACTCGGAGAGAATATTCAAAAGAGTTGTTTTCCCGGTCCCCGTTCCTCCGGATAACAGTATGTTGCATCTTGTCTTTACACAATTCTCAAGTATAAAAGCCATATCTTCATTCAAAGTGCCAAAGGCCAATATATCAGGCATCGTTAAAGGATCGACCCCGAACCTCCTTATTGAAAGGACCGGGCCGTCAATAGCAAGTGGAGGGATGATAGCATTCACCCTGGAGCCGTCAGGAAGTCTTGCATCAACATAAGGGGATGACTCATCGACCCTACGACCAACCTTGGACACGATACGGTCTATTATCTGAAGCAGATGATTGTCGTCCCTGAACATCACATCATTTTTGAACAACCTGCCGCCCTTTTCTACATAAACCTGGTTGTATCTATTGACAAGGATGTCGGATATATCCGGGTCTGCAAGGAGAATTTCAAGCGGACCAAGGCCAAAAGTCTCATGTTGAACGTCAACGATAAGGCTCTCCTTCTCAACCTGGCTAAGCGGTATCTTCTCATCCTCTATCAGGGATTCAACGACCTTGCCGACTTCTCTCCTGAGAACATCAGCCGGTATTGCGTCGATATTCGTAAAATCCAGGCGCTCCAGGAGGCTTCTGTGTATTCTGGTCTTTATACTCTGGTACATATCAATATTTGAAATTTTCATCTTGCGGGTCAAGTCATCACTTATTGCCATACCTGACTCCTTCCTGCTTTTTGCTGATCAGCAGCTTTGCAAATTCTTTGACAGACTCATTCAAATCGGATTTCGGTGCCCCGGTGTATAAAGGCACTCCTTTATTAAGGCATTTCATTGCATCCTCATACTCATTGGGGAAACTCCATCTAATAGGCTGCTTCAGTATCCTGGCTGCCTCTTCCAGTTTTATCTCACCCTTATTGAGATATCTGTTAATAACCAGCATGATTTTAGGATGCAGATTCATATTTTCAAAATAACTCATATATCTCTGTGTATTTTTTATCCCGGGAAGACTCAGTACAGTAGTGAGCACTATAGCATCAGCCATTTTCAGGGCAGTCATTGTTTTATTGTTCAACCCTGTTTCCGTATCGATGATAATATAGCTGAACATGGTCTTAAGCAAACTGAGGACCTTGACCAAATCTTCACTTCGCGAGGGCAACCCCTTCCTCTACCTTTTTAGGCTCGGCCAGGACATGTATCCCTGATTCATGCCTGGCGATGACTCCCTGCAGAAAACTGGCATCAAGACGGCTGGTATTCATAGTAACATCGCTTATTGAATATGACGGACTCATATTCAGAAAGGTGGTCACATCTCCTGCAATTAAATCCAGGTCCACAACAATAGTGGGCTTCTTGGTAAGATTATGTATGCTCGTTGCAGTATTGACTGCCAGTGTTGTGACTCCAACCCCTCCTTTGGGACTATAAAAGGCATATATATGCCCCTGCTCAACTTCCTCCACAGGTTTTGCTATCCAGAGCCTGCCAATCTTCTGAAGAGCTGCTGTCAGGTCCACATCACTGACAGGCCTCAGAAGATATTCCACTGCACCGGCCCTCATGACCTTCAATATCGTGTCCGCAGACCTGTCATCACATACCGCAAAGACCGACAACTGTGGAAAGCGGGACAGCATCATCTGTATCCTGTCAATGCAGACATCGAGTTCCCCGGTCTTTATTTCCAGTGATAACAACCATCGGTCTTTTTTTGTGGACCAGTTCATATCCGCGCTCGAAGTTTACAGCAGTGCCTTCTATAATCACCTGGGGACCAAGCTTATTAACATATTTTACGATGTTTCCCAGGGAATCAACATCGCTGTCTATCACAACTACTGATATGGATTGCGGCATCTAGTTCAAAATCCTCCTGTTGTTATATACTTTTATATGACAATTCACTTCATTCCCTGCAAAACTTTTACTACCTTCAAAAGAGTATGGCAGCACCCTGATTTTCTAGGCCCCCAAACTTCATTGGTTCATCCTCAATTTTAATTTCCTGTGTGTATAATCTTTTTTTTCATGCTTCAGATCAAATGGCCAATCCAGAAACCCTGAAAAAACTCTGTCAGGAACAGACCTGAATTGTGTCAAAAAAACATCTACACACATACTAATCAACTTCGCTGCTCCTGTCAAAAACATTTTATTGGACTGTTGGGTCCGATTCACCGGAACTAGATGCCGGCAACGGTATCCAGTTGAATTCTCGCTCCTGCTCCGGAGTCAAAGCCTTGTCAGTCGGAAGTTCAGGCTTTGTCCCTGGTGCCAATGGTTTAACAAGTTTTGGTGTAATGAAGAAAACAAGTTCCGTCTCTTCTGTTTTATCAGTAGTATTTCTGAAAAACGCGCCAAGAATTGGAATATCACCGAGCAGCGGGATTTTTTGCACACTTTTTGTTACGTCATCTTTCAGCAAACCGGCAAGAATGAGGCTTTCTCCCTCTCTCAGATCAACTTTTGTCTTTATCGTCCTCGTATCAATCACAGGTGCGACCAAATTTTGTAACCTTACAAAATCTGTAATATTGCTCACTTCTGCCGGATCCACGGTCAATCGTATCGCACCTGTCTCAAGCACCTCAGGCGCAAAATTCAGCCGTACCCCTACGTCTTCGTATGTGATCGATACTGTTGCATTTGCACCTGTACCTGTAACGGATTGAACAGGAAAACGTTGCCCCACATGAAATTCGCCCTTCTCACCGCTTCGCACAACAAGATTAGGCTCAGCAAGTATCTTACCAAAACCTTTGGTTGAAAGCGCCTTCAGAAATACGGATATGCCGCTGGCAAAGTGAGTCACTCCTATTTGCGGAGTTGATTGATTAAGATCATACCCTATAAGTCCCGTTCCTCTAGTATTGGATTGCGTAGTTGTACCAGTAGAAGTAATGGCTGGGGCGCCAGAGCTATTATTATTTGTAGTCACATCACTTAAAAGAGTATTAGTTATATTGTCAAATACACTCGTTCTGGTACTAGTATTCAAATTAGAATTGTTGGTACCAGTTGTAGTAGAAATGCTGGAATTATTAAAGCTTGTACCACTACCCAGATTTCCCGTTGGGGAGGCAGCAAGGCCAAATAGCCCCTCGGCGCTCGCACCTTTCAACATAACACTTAACCCCAGCTCCTTCATCTTGGATTTGTTTATCTGGGCCACCTTGACTTCAAGCAGTACCTGCTGTGCGTCTTCGATTATTATATGATTGAGGACCTTGCCGCTCGTTTCAGTCGTTGTTATAAGAACTCCGGCAGCGTCTCTGCTTGTGCTCGTAACAGTGGTGGAACCTATAGCATAAGACTGTGCTATCTGTACAACCTTATCTATCGTCTGCTGGTTGGCGGCCTTCCCTGAAAGGACTATAGTATCTTTCGCAAACTCAACCGTTATATTATCATTCGGCGCAGCCTCTTTAATCTGCGCCTCAAGCTTTTTAATGTCGATATCCCCGATAACAGTTATATCAAAAAACATTGTCTTCCCCTGTTTGTCCCAGACAATCATATT
Source organism: uncultured Nitrospira sp. (assembly GCA_963801505.1). Lineage (GTDB taxonomy): Bacteria > Nitrospirota > Thermodesulfovibrionia > Thermodesulfovibrionales > UBA6898 > JAOUFP01. The sequence continues at coordinate 60,420 of CAWDEY010000018.1, read as the reverse complement.
TGTACTGCCCATCTTTTTCCCGTTTATGACTACCTCGGTTGGAGAAATAAGATTCAAATCAGCAATCTCAGGATCGGAAATAGAGATACGCTTGCTGGGCTCCTTAAGGGTCACAATGGTCCCCTTGCCTATAAAGACCTCTACAGGGACACCAGCCAGCGCAACAGAAGAAAAGATGAAAATAATAAGGATTGCTAAAATATATCTGACGTTTTTATGAATCATAACTCCCTCCTTAAAAAATTCATAATGTAAACGGATTTTTTTAAAAAGTCCCCCCTTAATAAAGGGGGCGGAGGGGGTTGTTTTTTGGTTTCTGCTTCCATTTCTGATTCACAACCCTCTTTATCCCCCTTTTCTAAGGGGGAATTAATATAAAAGTTTCTTTGCTTTAAGCAGGGGCTGGGATATTTTTTCAATGATGTCTTCATTACTTTATATAACTCTTATTCAATTCCGAATGATTTTTCAGTTTTCTGGTTGCCACGTAATATCTCAACAGTGGTCTGTGGTTTTTCCACCTTTTTTCCCTTTTCAATTATGTGGGCCTTAACGACCGTCCTGGTTTTTGTGACAACTTTCGGCGCCTCTTCACTCACACCGGTCATGACTTTCTTCACCGTTGCTCCGGTTGTCCTGGCAACTTCCTTGTCCCCTACCCTCCGGAGGACAAGCTGAAGTTTTCCCTGAGTACTGGCTATGGCAAGTTTTTCAGCATCCTCCGGTGTAACATCCATGGTTACAGTCGGGACCACCTGGGGTTTTTCCTCATTTTTTTGCTGTGAAACGACTTGACCTGTTGCCAAAACAGGCACATTCTGGAGGACTATCTTGCTGACAGATAATTGGTTAGTTCCTGAAGAAGTATAAGTCAGCACAACATCAACAATGTTGCCGGGACTTATAAAACCTGCGACCCCTGATACCTGGTCAACAGCAACCGTCATGGCCCTGTGTCCCTCAGGTATTTTGTATGTTAAGATTCCGCTCTGACCTTCCTTGGGCACGAGCTTAGCTTCGACAATGGGTTCACCGGCAGTATACCTGTCTATCGCTGTTCTCCCTGTTACCTGTTCAGCAGAAGTAAACGTCTGTCCAGCGGGCATCGCAGCCTTAGGCCAGTTTAGCATTTTTACCTGTTGAGGGGTGATTGAGCTGCCAACAGGTATTTCCTCTGCTGCAACCACAATACTCTGAGTGGCCACGGCACCCTTCACCATAGCTTCCTGGCCTTTGAGGTAATTATAGAGAGACATGCTCGCAATCCCCGCTACCGCCACCGCCAATACGCCTATAATAAAGACTGTTTTCGGTTTTGCTTCCATTATTGCCCCCTGTCATTTAAAAGTTCAATTCTTGCTTATTATTACATTTCATAAAAAAACCACAGACCCTCGCCGGCAAAACCGCAGAGAATCTCAATGCAAGGCATGTTTTTTATTATATTCGCTTGCCATCCATTTATTCATAACGCATTAATGCGCTTGTTTGCATAGATATTGCACCCTGGAAGAGACCTAAGCTGAGAGATGCAAGGTCAGGGACTGCAGACCGAAAAGTACCTTGTACTGTTACGGTTACCGTGTCACCTGGATCGACTGTTCCACCAGCATTTTCATCAGTAGTAGTTAAGCTTATCTTAGTATTGGGACCATCATGGAGCGATGTGTTAGTAATCGAGTTACAGGCTGCGACTACAACAACATCTGATGCTGAAGCACAGGTCGAGGAACTGATACTGGCAAGGTTCAGCGTGGCAATCGCAACCCTGACTGCGACCCTGGCTGCATTGTTCAACTGGTTTTTCAGCCACCAGCAGGCCCTGGCGATTTCAGCGGTCCCGGAAAATACGACTAAAAGAAAAAATATCATAAGGGCAGTCTCTATGACTGCCTACCTTTTTCTCTCCGATTTTTTTTCATATTTTTATATTTTGTTTCCATTATTGTTTCACTAAAGATAATCTGGAGGGGTGCTAGCCCCCCCCAGAATGACATGCTCCTGAGGCACGCCTGCGGAGTAGCTCAAGAAACATAGAAAAATCTACTCACCGCAAACAGCCGGCAATTCTATACAAAAAAAGAATAAAAAATCATTTAAGCGCGCTGGCGACCTTGCTTCCTGCTCCGCTTATCCCGGATTTGCACACCTGACTGTAAAAACAGAAAAACAAGCAAGATAGCGATGAGCACCGCAACAAGTGCGTACTCAATCATTGTCTGTCCCTTCTCGTTCTTAACGAAACTTTGCAGTTTTCTGATAATCTTCATTTTCTCCTCCTTAAAAGTTTGTTAGGGCAAATAAATCACCCCTTTTCTGAACTGATTGCTTTTCCTCTAAAATCACTCTCCCTTCTAAAATAATAAAAAAATATTCTCTTTACATAGACTTCTACCGTACTTTTCAATGAATGTCAATTTTTTTTAGGGTTTTCATTTGAAACTGCAATTGAGCCCCCCTCCGGCCAGACCGCAGGGAATCTCAATGCACCGTATATTTTTTCCATCTCTGCCGGCATCCAGGCACTGCTCAACCTGTCTCTTTTACTTCGTAAGACGTAAGATCTGACTTGCTACCGCATCGAAGCAGGCATTCAATTGGCTTATGTCTGCTGCGAAACAATACAGCCCCTCAGGTTGACTGGAGTTATGGTTGAGGGCTGAGGGGTCGTTGGCCATGTTCTTAAGGACGGTATCGCCTCTTTCGTGGTTCCCCCAACTTTTACTCACAGTCAGGAGGTATCCAAGTCCAATAGTATAAACATATATGCCATCGTCCCGTGCTTTACTGGCCATCTCTTCTGCGAGGTTCCTCGCCGCATTGTTTACGTTGTCAAAATTGAGCGTTGATGTCACGGGCCTGGGGTTCAGGCCAGGGCCCGAGGGCGGGCTGGTCACATGGAACGTGGTGTTGCCGATTCCGGGGCCCAAGTTGAAAAAGGCAGGCAGTGTGGTCACACTCGATGCAGAGCATCCAGAAGATACATAGCGGACAGAGCCTAACTGACTAAGCCCGCTGGGCGATCCGGGCGAGTCGCCTGTAACGATAACCCCGGGATTGCCAGGAGGGGTCGCACTGCAAGGGAAGGTCCCCTTGAAAGTTGACGAAAACGAGTTTGGCGAACCATCAGAGAAAAACACTATGACCCTGAGGCTTGAACGGGCACCTGCGGGTATACTATCAAGCTGGTCCCTTCCCCGCCAAAACGCCTCAGAGTAGTTCGTATTGCCTGAGGCGCTGAAGCTATTTATGTGGAACACCATGCTCGCCCTGTCAAACCCCCTGCTTGACGTTCTTATCGGATCATCAACTGTAGCCCCATAAGCAAAGTGCAGGAGGGCCAGCCTGTCGGAGGTTGGGATAAATTTGTCCAAGAACGTTACTGCGTTCGTCTTCACCTGTGAAAAGACCGAACTGAGTGATCCTGTGGTGTCCAGGACAAAAGCCATGTCAAGGTCGCGCCTGTGGGTCACAGCCACCACCGCCGGCTCAAAAGTGTTGCGTCCTATGAGCCGCAGGAAGATAGTGGGAACGCTTGCTGTGGCCGGCACGGTTATATCCCAGCTTCCGTTAGCATTATGGACAATCGCCGGGGTCTGAAAAGTCGGCGTTGCCCCCATGTAACCGGCAGGGAAATTGGCATTGAAGAATTTCAAAGCCGCGGCCTGGGCTTTTGCTATCCGGGTTGGATCATCGCCGTCTTCGCCAAGGGCGCGCCCGGCAGCAAGCGCAGCCCCGTCGGCAGCCGAGTTCAGCTTCGCCTTCACGCCATAGCTTATCCCAACATCTATTGCTATCCCCACAAACAATAAAAGGACAACGAGAAAAAGAGCGACCATTACTACCACTTGACCATTTCTGCCTGATTTAAACGCTCTCATAACTTCATCTCCTATCGTTAGAATGTGGATATTGAGTAAAGTACCGGCCTGTAGTTTATTATATTAGTAAAAACCACCTGATAATCATAAAAGACCTCTACCGCCCACGCCGTCTGGCCGGGTGCAAGGTCACCCGGATTCAGATGAAGTGCTACGAGATTGGCCAAAGGCCTGTTGTTAGGATTCGGCGGAGTGCAATCTCCTCCGGCCCAGGGGGTACAGGTGCCGACTCTGCTGGGCGGTGCAACACCAGACCGGTCGAGCCGGTGCTGTGCCGCTATTTCGACCGTCCCACCTGATAGTCCGTTTAACTGAGTTATATAGATCATACCTTTTTCGGACATATTCAAGGGCGATGCAGCATAGACGAGAGAATTTATGATGTCCTGGGGACTATTTATAGTACGCGACGCAAAGTTGGCGCCTTCGCGGCTCAAACTAACGATAATATTGTTGGCATAAATTGCGCGAGAGAAATCGAATATGAATATTCCGAGGAAAATTAGCAAAGGCATAAGCAAAGCCAACTCAATAACGCTTTGGCCACGTGAGCCCCTTATCGTACCGCTGTGTTTAATAATGACCTCCGTGGTTTCAAAAGGGTTCGTTCTTCATCGTAGATTTGACAGTAAAGTTAAATATGCCGTTTGGGAAGGTGGCCTTCATCATTGTCGTCATGGGAGTCAAGACCGGCCAGTTACAGGTAACGCTTATTATGATTATCTGGTCCGGATTGCCCACGGTGAGGCTTGCCGGGTCCGACGGATCTGTTGGCAATGGAACCAGGGTTGAAGTCCCAACTAAATAAGAAAAAGTGGTAGACCCGGGATAGGGGCAATATTTGTCGTAAAGACCGAAGGATTTGTCCCTTATCCTCTGGACAACAAGGGCACGGCTGCTGGATGAGTGACCCTGTCCTACAACGGCAAAGCGCGCACCCTCCCGGACGGCGTTCTGCATAGTAAACTGAACAAAGAACATAAGGCCTAAATCGATTATCCAAAAAATCAACGTTAACAACAAAAGTAATATCAGCGCAAACTCAATGGTAGTTTGTCCTTTGCTCAGTGCGATTCTCATATGATTCATTTACTACTATTTGGACTACTAAGTCAAGGAAAAGTTCTTGTTTAACAAGGTCAGAAGTGGCCCCCCTTTGGCTGGACAATTTAGATGAAAAGCAAAAATAAAGCTCCCCGCCTCACAAACAGCGGGGAGCTTTTATTACTAGATCAGAATCCGCGAGCTACTTTCGGCCTGTATTGACCAAATCACGACGGAACTTCGGCCATGGCGTTTCCGCAAGGACACTGCTTCCAATCATGGAATACAGTTAGTCATCGCCGCCGCCTGTAGCAAAATAAAGGGTGCCAGCCGGACCGATACTAGGCGAAGAGTTTACTGTCCCCCCAATAGCAAAACGCGACTTCACGGTGCCATCAGAGTTAAACGCGTATAGGCTGCCGTCATTCGACCCTATATAAATTGTTCCGTCGGCTGCAAGTGCCGGTGACGATTTCACGTAATCCCTGGTGGGAGATACCCACTTTACCGTACCATTGGGGTTTAACACCCACACATGATTATCATCAGAGCCGACATAGATCGTCCCATCAAGTCCAACAGCCGGGGACGAATCTACAGCGCCGAATAAATCCTTGAACCACTTTACCGTACCGTTTGGATTTATCGCATTGAGATAGCCTGTAGTAAGTGAGCCGACATCTATCAAGGTGGATGCGTCTACCCCATATGCCTTTGTAGCATAATGAGACCCTACATAAATTGTGCCATCCAACGCTATAGCGGGGGATGAATTCACATAGCCTTTTGTATTTACGGACCATTTCAAAGATCCATCCGGATTTACAGCAATGAAATGCCCATTTACCGGATAACTAGGATCTACATCACTGGGCGGGTAGGGACTTTTAGGGTCGCGGGGATTTGATCTGTCATAGCCGAAATCTCCATTTGAGGCGACGTAAATCGTCCCGTCAGTCGCTATTGCCGGCGATGAATGCACTATGCCGGAGAGAGTACGGCTCCACTTTATGGTCCCGTTAGGATCTATGGCGTACAGGTTACCAAGCTGGACCATAACCGTCGAAGGTGTTTGAGAACAGAGAATAGTCTTGTCAAGATTTGTGCCTGCCACATAAATAGTTCCATCAGCTGCTATAGCAGCCGAGGAAGTAATCACAGACTTAGTTGGAACGATCCACTCCGTTGACCGAAATTATACGCGACACAAGTATACTATTTGATTCATCAGACCTGGCTTGAATAGACATTAATTGTGATCATTATACAATCAAACAACAAAGTCAACACATATGTTGCTGCAGTTTGGATCAGAGATCCGTGTCGGTCCGACCCGTCTTTTCATCGGATTTGTCGAAAAAAGTCATATTAATAGAGACCATTTGTTGAAGGAACTTTTTATAATCCAGGCCGAACTGCTGTTGAAGGGACGAGGCCATGTCCGCATAACGGCCAAAGACTTCCCCGACATTTGAAGGATTATACTGATGCAGAAAATCCTTGCACAGCCTGCGCGCCGCATCAGTTGCAAAATAAGGGGTTTTCAGGAGGGCTTTATCTATCTCGAGGGAAATGTCCTCTCTTATTTCAGATGTTTCTTCACCATTTATCCGTCTGAGGAAGAGTTCTCCGACAGAAAGGTTATCTATATCAAGGCATCTGTTAAAAAGCGTGCAGTTCAAACAGCAGAATTTCAGCTCATCCTTCAATGTCTCGATGAGATATTTTTCCAGGACCTCAATAAACGAGGCACTGCCTTCAAAGCTCGTTAGCTCAAGGAGTTTTGAAACAAACTCTTCACTGTTTTCAGATACCCCCGCAGGGGTTTCCCTGATCCTTTTTGCGTTTTCCGCAGCCGACGATGCTGCTGGCCACTGTCGCATAGTAGCGCAGGTCTTCAGGAAACAGGTTTAGCTTGTTCCTCAACTCTCTTCTGTTTATCTCATGGAGAACTGCCAGAAGGGAATATTGTTTATTGTCTGTCATAGGCCCTTCTTTCTTTGTTGAAAGGCTTTCTTGATCCCTGCGGAGACTGCGGCCAGCCCCTCATCTGTATAAGGTCTTGCAGGGCCTGTACCCCATACAGGGCCTGGCCATGCGCGGTCTGTTCTGAAGCGGCCGATTACGTGAATATGCAACTGGGGGACCAGGTTTCCCAGCGCACCAATATTGATCTTGTCAGGGGAATAAAGCTGCCGCAGGATTTCCGAGGCAGTGGCGATTTCTTCGATTAAAACAAACCTCGCTTCGATGCTAAGTTCATAGACCTCCTGCACGCCTTGTCTTTCAGGGACAAGGACGAGCCAGGGGAAAGAAGAGTCCTTCATCAAAAGCACGCGGGACAATTTAAGGCGGACAATATTTACCGTATCTTCCTGCAGCCTTTGATGGAGTGTAAACTTCATCTCTGTATGAGCGAAATTGCCCCTGTTTCGCAGGCCTTCCTGCATAGACCGCATCCATAACATTTGCTGCTGTTGATCTGCGCGCTAATAACGCTGCTTTCAGACCTGCTCTCTATAGCGTCAAACTGACAAGCCTTTTCACAGACGCCGCATCCCGTGCAAATCCCCTTATCCACTGTTGCAACATATTCTCCCCTTGCCATCGTCTCAACATGGATGGACGAAAGCGTCCTCATCGCAAGACAATCGCGGAGTGTACAATTGCATATTGCTCCGATAAAAGGGGTCACCATGGTCCAGATAGTATGTATGGCGCCCTGGTCTTCCATCCGCTCCATCTGGGATATCGCTTCCTGCCGCTGCAGGGATTCAAGTCCTTCATCAGATGCCTTTCCGAAATAGCTCATGTCAATGCCCTTATACCAGGCCTCAGCGCCGAAGCTGATCCCATAACAGCACCTGACCTCTTTTTTTTCAGCAGTCCAGCGGCAGGCGCAGGGCATTCTTACAATTGTATCTGACTTAAAGACAAGGTCCCTGATCTCTTCTATAGGCAGGACCTGACCAAAATGTTCTCTTTGGGCGCGTTCTTCCATCTCAGTTTTAATCGCACCAGGCAACCGGCCTTTTTTTCTGTATATGGTCTCAAGCCTTCCGATGGTATCAAATCCGCTCCTGAAAGTCGATTCAAGAAAGTCCGCAATAAAGGCCCTTCTCCTTAGATCGGAAAGCAGGTCATTGGAATAATTTGCGGCATTTTTATACCAGACCTGACCATCTCCATGCTTTGTACAAAACTCGCACATTTTTTTCCCCGTTATTAATGATTCTCAATTTATTTCAATTGTTTATCGCAATCCTCGCGCCCACTCAAAGAAAGAACTTTTTACCGCAGAGACGCAGAGTTCACAGAGTTAAAGTTTTTTTGTTTTCCGATGAGAGGCGGAAAACTAAAATGATTCTCTCAGCGTCCTCTGCGTCTCCGCGGTGAATTGTTACTTAATTTTTCGAGAAAGGACCTCCACTGCACTCAGGGTTTCCAATATTCCACGAACTTGCCGTCTTTTGTGATCCAGATGACATAGGGCGCTGCAGTTATATCCCCCTTTTGGTCAAATTTAATCATGCCGAGAGCGCCGTTGAATTCCATGCTGTGGAGTTTGTCCATGATCCTTTTGCCTTCGGTGCTGTTGGCCTCCTTAATCGCTGCAAGCATGATATTTGCAGCATCATATGCATATATTGAATAAGGACCGAGTTCACCGTATTTCGCCCTGTATGTTTCAACAAATTCCCTGGCAGTTGGGATGTTCTGAGGGTCAGGACTGAAAGTCAGATAGGTGCCCTCAGCTGCCTTGGCTCCGGCTATTTCAATGAATTTCGGATCAATAGAGCCATCACCGCTCATGAAGGGGGCCTTCAGTCCGATCTCCTTTGCCTGCCTGACCATAAGACCTGCCTCAGGGTAGATACCTCCGAAGAAGATCAATTCAGGCTCCTTTTCCTTTATAGTAGTCAAAACACCTTTGAAGTCCCTGTCTCCCTGTGTTATTCCGCCATAAAAAACTACCGCCACCTTATCACCAAGGGCTTTTTTGAACTCATCAGCCAGACCCTGACCATAGGTTGTCTTATCATGAATGACGGCAACTCTTTTGAGTTTTAGCCGCTCTGTGACAAATTCTGCCGCGACCCTTCCCTGCTGATCGTCCCGTCCGCAGACCCTGGACACTCCCTTGTATCCTTTTTCAGTAAGCTGGGGGTTGGTTGAACCAGGGGAAATCATCGGGACTCCGGCCCTGGCATAAACATCTGAAGCAGGGATCGAACAGCTGGAATTAAAATGGCCGATGACACCTACAACGCCCTCGTTCACCATTTTATTGGCAACTGAGACAGCCTGTTTGGGATCATGCTGGTCGTCACCGATCAATATTTCAATCTTCTTGCCCAGAACACCTCCCCTGGAATTCCATTGTTCAACTGCCAGAGAAACTCCGTTTTTGAAATCCATCCCCATCTTGCTCTGATCACCTGTCATAGGCCCTGCTATGCCTATCCTGATAACATCAGTTTTTTTCTGGCAGCCGAATCCGGCCAGCGCAATAACTCCCACGAGAAAGAATGACATGCAAATTTTTTTCATCTCCTGCTCCTTATCTCATATATGTATTATCAAAATTAACCACAGAGAACACAGAGAAAATAATATCTTAATATAATACAAAACAATAGTATTCTAGCAGAAGCGCCTTCTTCTGGCCGTGGTGACCCGCCTATATCAGGCATTAAAGAAACGGACAAACTCCTCTGCATTTACAGCCATATCTCCCTTGCAGATCGCTGTAGCCAAAGCTACGGCATCTGCTCCTGCCCCGATTACGGATGCGACGTTATCGAGACTTATTCCTCCGATCGCCACAAGCGGAATACTGACATTTTCTTTAATAGTCCTGATAGCATCAATTCCTTTGGGGGCCCCGGCGTCTTTTGTGGTTGTATAAAAAACAGGACCGAATCCTATGTAGTCAGCACCTCCGAGTTCAGCCTCCTTTGCCTGGTCAAGGTCATGAGTGGAGATGCCTACTATCCTGCCTCCCATAATTTTCCTCGCCTCTTTCAAAGGCAGATCGTCCTGGCCCAGATGAACACCGTCAGCATCCACCGCGAGCGCGATATCCGCGTGGTCATTGATAATTAGCGTTGCATCGAAGGACCGTGTCAATTCTCTGAGTGAGGCTGCATTTACGTAAATTTGCCGCCTTGAAAGATCTTTTTCCCGGTACTGGATGCATTTCACGCCGGCGCGGAGGACAATATTGATCATATCATACAAAGGCAGGTCACTGTATTTCCTGTCAGTGATAAAGCAAATCCCGTTAAAATACATACATCAGTTCCAGGTCACTCCAAATCTGTCAGACAAAAATCGGTAAGAGGTCAGGCGGTCTCCCTGACTGTATTCTCAACAGATGCGTTCATCTTTTCAATAAAGCTGGTATTAAAATCACCTTTTATAAAGAGGGGTGAGTTCAGTACTTTTTTATGAAATGGTATCGTGGTCTTTATCCCCTCGACAACGAATTCATCGAGCGCCCTTTTCATCCTCGCAATGGCCTCTGACCTGTCTCTTCCATGGACAATGAGTTTTGCTATCAGTGAATCATAATGCGAAGGGATCACACAGCCGTTATAGGCTGCTGTATCAACCCTCACCCCCGGACCACCTGGCAGTGCCAGAAAAGTGATCTTCCCCGGGCAGGGGATAAACCTCTCAGGGTCTTCAGCATTGATCCTGCACTCGATAGAATGACCTGAGAGTTTGATCTGCGTCTGTTTCCATTCAAGAGGCAATCCTGCAGCTATTTTAATCTGTTCTTTCACTATATCTATCCCGCTTACATATTCGGTAACCGGGTGTTCGACCTGAAGACGCGTATTCATCTCCATGAAAAATATATTGTTATCAGGGGCAACAATAAATTCTACTGTACCGGCATTTCTGTATTTCAGCGCCCGTGCAGCCTTGACAGCATAGTCCCCTATCTTCTTTCTGAATTGTTGTGTTGCGATAATCGATGGAGATTCTTCTATCAGCTTCTGATGCCTTCTCTGGATGGAACAGTCCCTCTCACCCAGATGTATGATATTCCCTTTTGAGTCGCCCAGTATCTGGACCTCTATATGCCTCATTTCAGTAATATACTTCTCTATATAGAGTTCGCCATTGCCAAAAGCTGTCAAGGCCTCCCTCTGTGCCATAAAATACATCTTTTCGAATTCCGCCTCATCTCTTACAATGCGCATACCCCGTCCGCCGCCGCCTGCCGAAGCCTTAATGATCACCGGAAATCCAATCTTTTTGGCGATCTTCAGCGCAGCCTCCTCTGTTATAACGGGACCGTCACTGCCGGGGACAACAGGGACTCCCCGCCGTTTCATCGTCTGTCTTGCCTTTGCCTTGTCCCCTCCGAGCCTTATGGAGTCTGCTGAAGGACCGATGAACACGATCCCTGATGAAAGGCATGCCTCGGCAAATTGAGGGTTCTCCGATAAAAACCCGTATCCGGGATGAATGGCCTCAGAGTCTGTTATCTCTGCTGCCGTGAGTATGCTCGGGATATTGTTGTAGCTCTGTGCTGAGTTTGCAGGGCCGATACAGACAGACTCGTCAGCTAATTTTGTATGCAGGGACTCCTTATCAACGTCAGAGTAGACTGCGACGGTCTTTATGTCGAGTTCCCTGCAGGCCCGCATAATCCTGACAGCGATCTCTCCTCTGTTGGCGACTAAAATCTTTTTAAATAATTTCATACGGGTTCGATCAGGAAGAGCGGCTCGCCGTATTCTACCGGTTGTCCGTTGTCAACAAGTGCCTTCATCAGAATGCCGTCAACTTCGCTCTCTATTTCATTCATGAGTTTCATCGCCTCGATAATACAGAGCACCTGTCCCTTTTTGACCTGCCGCCCTGTTTCAACAAAAATAGGGGCCTCGGGGGAAGGAGACCTGTAGAATGTCCCGACGATAGGAGACGTAACAGTAATAAGCCTCTGCGACTCTTCATCGATCTCCTTTTTGATAGCAGCTTCCTGAGAAACAGACGGCACCTTTTGGGTCGCTATCTCAAGTGACTGAAAAAACTTTTCCCTTTTGATCTTTACCTTTGTTCCTTCTTTTTCGACCTGGATCTCAGTAATATCGGTTTCCTTGAGAAGCTCAATCAACTGCTTTAAATCCTCAAGTTCCATTATTTTACCCTTTCTATATATTCAGACGTCCTCGTGTCCACCTTTACAGTGTCCCCTTCATTTATGTGGAAAGGGACCCTGACAACCGCGCCGGTTTCGAGCGTTGCCGGTTTTCCTCCGCCTGAGGCAGTGTCTCCTTTATAACCCGGGTCTGTCTGTGCCACAACAAGTTCGATGAACGTGGGAAGTTCTACATTCAGCGGCGTGCCCTTATAATTCAGTATCTTCACCTCTATATTCTCTTTAAGAAAAAGTTTCTTGTCGCCCAGTTGCTCAGAGGTAAGAGGCAGCTGTTCGAATGTTTCCTGGTCCATGAAATAATACTGGCCGTCCTGCATATAAAGAAACTGCATCTTCTTTTCCTCAAGCTCAGGAGTAGGGAACTTTTCACCGGACCGTATGGTCTCCTCAACAACACCGCCTGTCTTAAGGTTCTTCATCTTTGTCTTGACGGTAGCACCGCCTCTGCCCATCTTTACATGCTGGAAATCCACTATTTCATAGGGATCGCCCTTAAATTCGAGCTTCAACCCCTTTCTGAAATCACTTGTTGAAATTACCATGTATTCCTCCTGAAACCATTTTTCAATATATAAATCAGTGTCCGTTTACAAACTCGATCAGTTACCATTTGTTTGCACATTGTGAAGCTAATCCGTAGACAGTACACTAATGTAGTATCTCAAGTCCCTTGGGTAGCATAGTCAAAACCCTGCAGCCGCTCTTTTCGACAAGGACCATATCTTCTATTCGCACTCCGCCGATTTCCGGAATATACACACCAGGCTCTACCGTAAATACCATCCCTGTTTTCACATACTCCCTTCCAAGCCTCGAGATACGAGGCAGTTCATGCACGTCAAGCCCGACCCCGTGACCTGTTCCATGGCCGAAAAAATCAGCATAACCGGCCTTTTTTATACTATCTCTCGCAGCCTTATCAACCATTCTGCTGCTCAGGCCTGAAGCGACTGAATGAATTGCCTGAATATTTGCCTGCAATACTGTCTCGTATATCTCCATTTTTCTAGAAATATCCCTTCCCCGTATCAGAAAAGATCTTGTCATGTCAGAGAAATAACCTCCGGCTTCACCTCCCCAGTCAACCACAACAAGGTCTCCTGGTTTTATTTTTTTCTCTGTTGGTTTCGCATGAGGCAAAGCCGAGTTCCGCCCAGACGCAACTATTATATCAAAAGGGATAGAATAACACCCCTCTTTTTTCAGGTTTTCCTCCAGCCGCAACGCAACCTGCCTTTCAGAAAAATCCGGCTTTATATATTCCTTTACCTGCAGAAAAGCATTTTCCGCCCTTGCAATCGCCTTTCTGATCATTAGGATTTCCTCAGCGTCTTTTATTTTGCGCAGGTCCTCAACAAAATTGCTGACCGCTTTTATCTTTATACCTTTTCTCAGAAGCGACCGGTAAAAATGGTATGAAGCCGTTGACTCAAAACCAAGGGTCCTTATCCCCAAGGCTTTGGCCTTTTCAATTAGTTCTCTGGGAGGCTCCTCTTTTTCAATAAAGATATCGAGGTCCCTGATTTCCTGTTTGGCCTGCTCCTCGTATCTGAAGTCAGTATAAAAGATCTTATTGTTCTTCGTGACAAGAACACGGCCGGAAGAGCCGCTGAAGCCGGTCAAATACCTGACATTTGTAATACTGGATATGAGGAATCCATCGATTCCCTTTGCCTCAAGGGAATCGGCTATGGCCTTAGTACGATTCATTGCAGGATGATTTTCTTTGCGGCCCTGACAGCAAGGAGATATCCTTCTGTCCCGAGACCGCTAATCTGACCTGTGGCAACCCCTGATATGTAAGATTCCTTCCTGAATTCTTCCCGTTTGTAAATATTGGAAATGTGCACCTCTATGGCGGGTTTACCGACAGCTGCTATTGCATCCCTTATCGCCACACTGGTATGCGTATACGCGGCCGGATTAATAATAAGAACGTCATACTCCTTTACCTGTATGGCATCTACGATCGCGCCTTCACTATTTGACTGAAAAACCTCGGCATCCATTTCAAGCGTCCGGGAGAGGTCAACTATCTGCGCGTTCACAGCATCAAGGGTCGTATGGCCGTAAATGCCTGCCTCTCTGCTGCCGAGCATATTCAAGTTAGGTCCATGTATAACGAGTATCTTCATATCCTCAAACCTGCAAGTTAATTCAGTTTCTGAATGATGAGAACCAGGCTAAAATTCGCCTTCTATTTTGGGGACTGTAGTCTTTAAAACAAAGCGGCCCTTGCCATAATTACCTTCGGGTTTTATGATCAGCGCGATATAATATTCTTCGTTGATCTTCCGCATAATGATGCCGCATTTGTCCGATATAATAGAAAATTCTCTTGCTTCCCCAAGGCCGAGATTTTCCGCTGCAAAACCTATGTCCCTTATCATTGCCGAGGCTTCTGCCCCCAGCCCGGTAAGATCTATTATCTTTTCGGACACATATTCCTCTACAGCGATCCCGTCAGATGCAATAATCATCGCGGATACCGCACCTTCTACCTTATCTACAGTATCCTTAAGAACTTCTATGAAATTCATCGCCCCTCTTTTTTAAAGCGCCCAGAAACGCGTTCAATTTTGATATCAGGACCTCTTTGTCCTTACCCATAAGCTTCAGCAGGGACCTCAGTTCTTCGATGCGCTGGAGTGTCTGCTTATCACCAGCATCGTCAGCAAGAATCTGCTGATACACATTTATGGCCCCGAGGTAATTTCCTTCAGATATAAACCTGTCGGCTCTCTGCAAAAACACGCCTTTGTCCTTTTGACCTCCGGAACCAGCTTCAGGGGTTGTTTCAGCTGTGGACCCTGTTTGAGATTTATATCTAAGCGGGGCAAACATATCTGCCGGTACTGTTTCCACCTCTCCGGCCGTTTTCAAATCTTCTGTACTATGAACAGACGGCATATCACCAAAGGACAATTCTTCATCAGCCTCTTCAGGTATCTCGATTGTTTCCGCGCTAACTTCTTCTTCAACAGACTCAATACCGCTAGCGGTTTCAACGTCACCAAAAGACCATTCCTCTCCAGCCTCTTCAGGTATCACTATTGCCTCTGCATTATATTCTTCTGCACTGGCTTCTTCTTCAACAGCCTCAATACCAGGGGCGGTTTCTACGTCACCAAAAGACCATTCTTCCCCAGCCTCTTCGGGTATCTCTATGGTTTTTTCATCAACTTCTTCCGCAACAGCTTGTATCTTTTCACTGATTTCTTCAGCTGCTTCAGCTTTCAATCCAAAAAGCGACTCTTTAAAGGCATCTATATCTTCCCCTGACACTTCATTCTCCACCTTTTCCTCAACCTTTGGCTCCTCAACCTTTGGCTGATCATGTGTGGACTGCTCTAAAACCATGGGTTCAAATGGAGATTCTTCAGACGAAGCATCAGGCTCTTGCAGTCTTTCCAAAGGTCTCTCAGTAGATGCCCCTTCAAGGTCACGAAGGTTGTTGAGGGTCTCCTCATCCATAGGGTTGAGCTTCAGGACCGTTCTGTAGGCCTTTATCGCAAGGTCGTTTTTCCCTGTATCCCTGTATATTTCTGCCAGTTTTTTGTGGGCATACAGATTGTCAGGTATCGACTTTACCACACTTTCAAATTCGGTGCAGGCCTCAGCCAGTTGCCCCTTTGCGTGATAGATTTTACCCAGAGATACCTTTGCACTCATATAACCGGGGTGTATTTCCAGTCCCTTATGGAGAACTTCTATAGCCTCATCCATCATTCCTTCCTTCCTGTATTCCTCTGCAAGAGGCACATAAAGTCTGGAATTGGGATCTTTCTCAACCTTTTCCCTGAGTTTGTTGATTTCTGTTATTGACATGGCTTCCTCAAATTTTCCTCTAAAATCACAGTGAATGTCAAGATTTGTTTTCGACAAACCGGTCTAAAACAATATCCGCAACAGAATCCTTGCTGATAAGTCCAGTGACTGTTTTGCCCTTTTTGTCTATAATCACAACACTGTTAGTATCCACTTCAAAGCCTGCCCCGGGCTCGGAGACATCGTTAAATACAATCATATCCATATTTTTCTTATGCAATTTTTTTTCGGCCCGGTCGAGATTATTCCCTGTTTCAGCAGCAAACCCGATAACAAACGGCCGTTTACTCCTGCCGGTTATCCGAGAAATTATATCATCAGCCTTAAGCAGCGCTAAAGTCATGCCTTCATTTTTTTCTATCTTGGTTGCCGCTCTCTCCTGTGGCTTAAAATCAGCTACAGCCGCAGACATGATGAGGACAGTCGTATCATCCGTTGTCTCTCTTTCTACAGCTCCGAGCATTTCTTCCGATGTTTTGACCTGAACGAATTTTAGGCCAAAAGGCCTTCGCAATGACGATGGACCGCTGATAAGGGTAACCTCAGCGCCCCTGTCCCTTGCAGCCTTTGCCAATGCATACCCCATCTTGCCTGAAGACCTGTTGGAAATAAATCTCACAGGATCAATATATTCCCTTGTAGGACCGGCAGTCACAACTATCTTTTCTTCGCACAGGTCCTTTCCGGTTACAGCTGACTTGACAGCTTCTATGATATCCTGGATATCGGACAACCTGCCCAGCCCTTCTTCACCACAGGCAAGACTGCCTTTTTCAGGTCCAACCTGTAAGACGCCAAGGGATTTTATCTTCTGCAGGTTCTCCTGGAAAATCCTGTTTTCGTACATTTTCCAGTTCATCGAAGGCGCTATGATTATAGTTCCCTGATAAGAGAGAAAACAGGTGCTCAGAAGGTCATCGGCGATACCATGGGCCATTTTTGCTATGATGTTTGCTGTAGCAGGCGCGATCACAAAGACATCTGCTTTTGATGGCAGATCAATATGGGCCAGGGGTGCATCAAAGAGAGAAGAATATACCCTGTTTTGAGAGGCTACCTCCAGAGAAAGAGGTGTTATAAATTGTGCGGCAGCCCCGGTCATAATTACAGTGGCCGAGGCGCCTTCGTCCTTTAATCTTCTGACAAGTTCGACGGCTTTGTATGCAGCAACTCCCCCGGAAACTCCAAGGAGTATGGATTTATTCTTCAGCTTCCCCGGCATCTTCCGGCTTTATATCAGTAAAAAGCTCTTCAAAGGCCTTTTTGTCGTATGCTCCTTTTTCGTGCAGGTATACCTTCAGATCTTTTTCGAGTTCGCTAAGGTCCTCAACCGCTGCTACTTTTTTGCTTGCCTCAAGCTGTTTTCTGTAATCAAATTTTCCCGCCTTTTCCCTGGCGATGACCGCTTCTTCTCCTGTAACAAATTCCAGCACGTTACTGATGGCTTCTTCTATCGCTATTGTTGTTACTTTCTTTGATTTTACTGATATTTTTGGTTTTGCACCAAGTGAAAGCTCCTTTGCCCTTTGAGCGGCAATGGTCACCAGCCTGAACTTCCCGTCGATCTTCTTATGATCATACTCTACAGGCAGAGAGATTATATCCATTGTTGTACCTCCATTAATTTTCTGGCATTAATTATTCTCAATCCATTGAGGATCTGTCTTGCTGCTTCTGAGCCTCTCGGCTATTATAATCGCCTCAAGTTTTTTAAGCGAATTTTCAAGTATATCGTTAACTATAACATAATCATACGTATAATATTCCTTAATTTCATCAACCGCGCGCTCCAACCGCCTGTTCATGTCCTCGACGGAATTGCTCATACGACCTTCCAGTCTGCGCTTAAGTTCCGTCATGGAAGGTGGAAGAATGAATATATATACACCGTTATTGAAGGATTTCCTGATCTGCCTGGCGCCCTGGGTATCGATGTCCAGGAGGACGTCGTACCCGTCGCTGATAAGCTCCTGGAGTTTCAGCCTCGACGTCCCGTAAAAGTTGCCATGCACCCTGGCCCATTCGACAAAATCCCCTCTGTCGCACATGGTCCTGAATTCCGCCTCGCTGACAAAGCAATAATCTTCATCCGGCACCTCACCCGGCCTCGGAGGTCTTGTTGTAAAAGACACCGAGGGCTTTACATTGTCCACAATCCTGATTATCTGCTTGCACATCGTTGTCTTGCCGGCCCCTGACGGCGCAGAAACGATAAATATGGTCCCCTTATTCATCTTCACCAACAGGTCCCTTCCCTTCCAGAAATCGCTGTGTAATCGTTTCAGCCTGCAAGGCGGAGAGTATAATATGATTGCTGTCAGTTACTATGATTGATCGCGTGCGTCTTCCCTGGGTCGCATCAACCAGTTTCCCTGTTTTTTTGGCCTCCTCACGTATCCTCTTGATAGGAGCAGATCCTGGCGTCACAATTGCAACAACCCTGGAAGAAGCCACAACATTTCCAAATCCGATATTGACCAGTATGGGACTCACATCGCTTTTCTTCATTTTCTCCTCGCCGATTGATTGTACGTAGTGTAAAAATTAACCACAGAGGGCACAGAGATATTATCTGTGCACTCTGTGGTTTCATGTTTTGTCCTCTTTTTGCATAAGCTTTTGAAATTATCTTACTGTATATTCTGGACCTGTTCCTTCATCATTTCTATCACAGCCTTCATCTCAACCGTCAGGCTGGTAAGAACATAGTCACTGGACTTCGATGTTATCGTGTTAATTTCCCTGTTTAACTCCTGGACAATGAAATCCAGTTTTCTTCCAATAATATCATGCAGGGAGAGTAATTCTCTGAATTGCCTTAAATGACTGTCAATTCTGGCAATTTCTTCGGATATATCAAGCTTTATGGCCATGAGCGCTGCCTCCTGCAGTACCCTGTTGCTGTCAAAATCCTTATCTGAAAGAAGCGCCTTAAGTTTATCATTGAACTTTTCAGTCATCTCCCTGAGGACATCGCCCTTTACATATCTGATCTGCTCGTTCATCCTGCACAGGGAATCCACAAGTTTCAGGAGTTCGGCCGCAAGGCTGTCTCCCTCCCTGTTACGCATCTCAGCCAGGCTGTCCATGGCCAGTCCGAAAACCCGATATAAAGAATCTGAATCGTACGCGATCTCTGCCTCCAGATACATTTGATGAAAGCCTGCTATCAGATTGATATCTATCTCGCCTGAGAGGGACAGGTCTTCCTGCAGCTTTTTGAACGCTGAATATAATCTGCCTACTATAGCGGTATTGACCTTCAGCTCAGCCGAAACATTCTCTGAAGCAGAGATCGTTACATCGAACTTCCCGCGCGCAAAACGTTCCTTAAGAAGATTCCTAAACGGTATATCAAACTGATTGAGAAAAGACGGGGCTTTGATATGAATATCCAGAAATCTGCTGTTTAAAGACCTGATCTCTACCCTGTAGCCGTTTTTTTCAGCGCCGCCGAATCCTGTCATGCTTTGTACCATAGTCCAATAAATATAAAACAGCTGCTGTTTTTAGTCAAACCTAAAAAAGGCGATCCACCGATTTATTGGCCTGATTTTTTCTCTGTGCACTCTGTGGTTAAAAAATAGCCCATTTTGAGTCAAATATATCTATAAATTAAACAAATAGGTTATTTATTGAAAAATCATCGTTTAATCTACTAAAATGATGATTCAATTTAATTCTGGAGGAAAATATGGCTGAAACAGTTGAAATCAGATGGCATGGAAGAGGCGGCCAGGGAACAGTAACGGCCGCAAAAGTGCTTGCAGACACCTGCCTGAGCGGCGGAAGATATGTGCAGGCGTTTCCTGAGTACGGCCCTGAAAGAGCCGGCGCACCGTTAAGGGCCTATAACAGGATAAGCTCAAATAAGCTGCGGATGCACTGCCCTGTTTTGGAGCCTGATATTGTTGCCGTGGCTGACGCCACGTTGCTTGACAGCATAAACACTGCTGAAGGCGCAAAGGACAATACCATTTTTCTTGTGAATACCTCAAAGGGCCCCGAAGATGTAAAAGAAAAACTTAAAGTCGGGAAAAACCAGAAAGTATTCACTTTGGACGCAACCAAGATTGCTATTGAATGCTTTGGCAGGGCGCTGCCCAACGCACCCTTACTCGGGGCAATCTGCAAGATTACCGGTCTCATCACGCTTGAACATCTTTTGGAGGACGTAAAGAAGAGTTTCGGCAAAAAATTCTCCCAGAAGATCATAGACGGCAACCTTGAGGCCACAAAAAGAGGATACGAGGAGGTAATAGAAGGATGAAACCAAAGGGATGGAAAGACCTGCCGCCAGGCTCTGTTGTCCTCGAAGGGGGAAGTGCTGTTAAGTTTAAAACAGGCTCCTGGAGGGCCTATAGACCGATATGGATCCAGGAAAACTGCATACAATGCCTTTTATGCTGGGTTTACTGCCCGGACATGGCCGTGAAAGTCAAAGATGGCAAAAGAGAAGAATTCGATTACGACTATTGCAAGGGTTGCGGCATCTGTGCCCTTGAATGTCCAGGTAAAAAAGGGAAAAAAGCGATTGAAATGATAGAGGAGGGCAAATAGATGGCAAAGGTTGTCGCTGTCACAGGGAATGAAGCGGTTGCCAATGCGCTCCGCCAGGTAAACCCCGATGTCTGCGGGATTTACCCTATTACTCCGCAAACAGACATGATGCAAAGATATGCGTCCTATATAGCTAACGGCAAAGTCACTACGGAACCGATCCTGGTGGAAAGCGAACATAGTTCCATGAGCGCCTGCATAGGCGCTTCTGCCGCAGGTGGAAGAGTGGTGACCGCTACATCTTCACAGGGTCTTGCGCTGATGTGGGAGATGCTGCATATTGCGTCAGGAGACAGGCTCCCTATCATAATGCCTGTTGTAAACCGTGCGCTTTCAGCCCCCCTAAATATCCACGGCGACCATTCGGACGCCATGGGTGCAAGGGACACGGGCTGGATACAGATTTGGTCTGAGGATGCACAGGAAGCCTATGACAATACCATCCAGGCCTTCAGGGTCGGGGAGCACATGGATATCAGACTTCCGGTAATGGTATGTCTTGACGGCTTTATCATTAGTCATTCCATAGAGAGGATGGAGTACCTCGAAGATGCAGAGGTCAGGAATTTCGTCGGGGAATTTAAGAACTTTCTACCATTGCTTGACCTTGAGAAACCAAAAAGTTACGGCCCCCTTATCCTCACCGACTTATATCATGAATACAAACGTGCCCAGCACGAGGTCATGACAAAGGTCAAGGACGTTGTCCTTGATGTTGCAAAGGATTTCGAGAAGCTTAGCGGCAGAAAATACGGACTGTTTGAATCATACAGACTGGAGGATGCCGATATAGCACTTGTAATACTGAACTCTGCGGCAGGCACCTCCAAAGATGTAATAGACGATTTCAGAAACAAAGGCATCAAGGCCGGACTCCTGAAACCAAGACTCTTCAGGCCGTTCCCGTATGAAGAAGTGGCTGAGGCCCTGAAAAACACAAAAGCAGTCTGCGTCATGGACAGGGCGGATTCTTTCGGCGGATATGGGCCTCTCTTTATGGAGATCACCTCGGCCCTCTATCACCTGAAAGAAAGACCGGCCCTGATAAACAAGATCTACGGCCTCGGCGGCAGGGACTACATGCCTTCCCACGCAGCGCTTGTTCTGAATGAACTTCACGACATAGCAAAGGGTGGGAAGATAAGAATAATTAAAGAATATTTAGGAGTGAGGGAATAATATGGCGACAGGACTGACGTTAAAAGAGCTTTCAAAAAAAGAAGACCTTCTGACACACGGCCACAGGATGTGCGCCGGCTGCGGGGCCCCTACCATAGTGAAAATGGTGCTCCTCGCAACAGACTATCCGGTCATCGCTTCCAATGCAACCGGATGCCTTGAGGTCTCAACCTGTATCTCTGAGTATACAGCCTGGAAGATCCCCTGGATACACTCAGCCTTTGAAAATGCTGCTGCAACCATATCAGGTGTTGAAACCATGTACCGTTCACTGAAAAAACAGGGCAAGATAGACAAGGACATAAAATTCATCGCCTTTGGCGGTGACGGAGGCACCTACGATATCGGATTACAGAGTCTGTCAGGCGCTATGGAACGCGGGCATGATATGCTTTACGTCTGTTACGATAACGGCGCATACATGAACACCGGCATACAGCGTTCAAGCGCAACACCACTGGGCGCAGATACGACAACATGTCCGGCAGGAGACGTGATCCCCGGCAAGCTCAGGGTGAGAAAGAACCTTACAAAGATCATGGCAGCGCATAACATCCCCTATGCTGCCCAGGCTTCGCCTTCTCACTGGATGGACCTGATGAAAAAAGTCAGAAAGGCACATGAGTTTAATGGCCCCAAATTCATGAATATACTGTCTGCATGCAACCGCGGATGGCGTTCACAGACAAATGACGCAATCACCCTTTGCAGACTAGGGGTAAATTCATGTTACTGGCCTCTTTATGAGATCGAAGACGGAGTCACAAAGATCACGTATACTCCGAAAGACAAGGTCCCGGTAGCTGATTTCATGAAACCCCAGGGCAGATTCAAGCATCTTTTCGCCCCGGCCAACGAATGGTTATTGAAGAAGGTACAGGAAGAAGTTGACAGGGAATGGGAAAAATTGAAAAAACAGGCAGAATGCGGTTGCTAAAGAGTCGGCAACTATGATATTTTCTAAGGAGTTATGAGCAGCTCAGATCTTGTCATGTATGAAGAGGAGTTCCGCAAAATCGACGAGGAACTCCAGAAACTGTATCAGCAGACAAACGCCATGGTTGTCTTTCTTGTAGACAAGAATGGACAACTGATCGCCTCTGCAGGTGAAACACGCGACATCGACACAACCTCGCTCGCATCATTGACTGCCGGCAACATTGCTGCAACAGGAGGGATTGCGCGGCTTCTTGGAGAAAAAGAGTTCACAATCCTCTTCCATGAAGGGGAAAAAGACAATATCCATATTTCACTTATCGGCCAGAGGGTGATCCTTGTTGTCATCTTCGACAAGAGGTCCTCTCTGGGACTGGTCCGTCTTAGAGTAAAAAAAGCCTCGGAAGCTCTTGTAACAATATTCAGTACAATTACCAGCAAATCCGAACATGAAAAAACCGAGGGAAGACTGGATGAATCACCTTTTGCAGAAATCAGCGATGAAGACATCGACAACCTTTTCAGGTAGGTATCCTATTACGTGTCTTTTATAAACTATTCGTCACGTGAAATAAACTGCAAGATCGTTTACTACGGGCCTGGTCTGTGCGGAAAAACAACAAACCTGCAGTTTGTCTTCAAAAAGACAAACCCCGACCAGAAGGGCAAACTCATATCTCTCGCAACCGAAACAGAAAGGACCCTGTTCTTCGATTTTCTTCCCCTTGCACTCGGCGACATAAAGGGCTTTAAGATCAGGTTTCATCTTTATACTGTACCGGGACAGGTTTTCTACGCTGCCAGCCGAAAGCTTATTTTAAAGGGCGTCGATGGAGTTGTTTTTGTTGCGGACAGTCAGATAGAAAGAATGGAAGCGAATATCGAAAGCCTTGATGACTTAAGAATTAATCTCAATGATCAGGGATATGACCTCGACAAGCTGCCATATACCGTTCAATACAACAAAAGAGACCTGTCTAATGTCGCGCCTGTTGAAAATATGAACAAACTGCTGAACCCTGGAAATGTTCCGTATTTTGAAGCTGTAGCAGTTACCGGCCCCGGTGTCTTTGAGACACTAAAGAATATTGCAAAACAGGTGCTGACAGAACTGAAGAAACATTATTAGCAGCTAATCCGTCCCCTCTCCATTTAAGCAATCACCTATTAATTCCAACGAACTTTCAAACTGACAACTTACCCCACACCTTGATAAGCTGATCTTTACACATAAGTCCCGCTGGACACGGAAACGCAGGCAAGTTTCTGAAAAATTCCCCCTTAATAAAGGGGGCGGAGGGGGTTGTTTTTTGGTTTCTTCCTTCATTTATGCCGCTTAAAGCGGGTTACACTGGATGCCTTTGATTGCCTATCTGGAATGATTGCCTTTGATAGATTTGACAAAGCAGATATTGTGTGTTATTTGTTTATTAGAAGTTAGAGATCCCGATAAATGCCAAACCCTTCGCGAGAAGGGGGCGGAAAGTGGCGGGTCTTATTAGCAAATGGAAGATGGCCGAGCTGCCGAAGGAAAAACCTTTAGGCAGCTCGGCCTTTTTTATTGGGAACATGCAGGGGCCAAGCAAAGTCAGTTTAGGTACCATTTCAAGTTCTATGACATGCCCGCAAAACCTCAGTTATTCATTGCGGACATAAGTAGGAGGGGATAAAAGGGTGAATATTTCAAGGGATGTTTCGGGAAATATCGCAGCCACGTTCCGCTATGATACAGCCATTGTTGAAAAAATCCGGATGATCCAGGGCCGGAGATGGCATCCTGTGAGGAAATACTGGAGCTTTCCGGACAATCAAAAAACCCTTGCACTCCTTCTCGATATATTCGCAGGAAAAGAAGTCTATATTGATCCTGTGCTTCAGAGCGAAATTGTTATTACCCCCACTTTAGCAAAGGGGGGGTGAGGGGGGATTTTCCAATGAATTAACCCTTCACGCATCACGCATTACTCATCACGATTTCGAGAACTTTCGGCACAGCTTCGTAACACATCCTGGAGGCAGGTGTGGATTTAAGATATATTCATGCTACCAGTAAGACGACCGAATATATACCCATATAAGCACACGGAGCCAGGGCAAGATTCGCAGCCCGCTTGACTATCTGGATATTGAAGGAGGTGGTAGTGTCAAGACATGAACATTTAGGCTGGGGCCGCGTCAGCCAAAGTTGGAATAGACTCAACGACGTGCAACTTTCATCCCATTTTCGGGACAAATGTTGCACCTAAGTGCAATTGTGAACAAGTTATCTGCGCTTCTTCAGATGGGGCTGCCTGGAGTAGCAGAATTTCCGGGACGTCTAGTTATTTCAAAGCTGTTACCTATGGCAACGGGAAATTTGTCGCTGTCGGTACTAATGGAACAAGGCTTCAAATTATAAGGAGGTGAACAATGGATACTCAATTTATTGTAGATGAAGCAGGCATCAAGAAAGCCGTCATTTTGCCGATGGAAGATTATGAGGAGCTTCTTGAAGATATTCACGATCTTGCCGTTATAGCGGAGAGCAAAGATGAGACGACTATCAGTTTTGAAGATCTGAAGAAAAGGTTAAAGGCTGATGGGCTTATAGAATATTCATAAGTTTGAACAAAAGGAGGTGCTGACAGTGGAGACATTGAAACAAGAAGCAATCAAGGCAATTTCAAAACTGCGGGAAACAGCAAATATCGACGACATTATGTATGAACTTTATGTGATTGACAAAGTCAAGAAAGGCAGAGCGGCAGTCGAACGCGGAGAGTCAACCTCAATTGAAGACTTAAAGAGAGAAATGCAATCCTGGTAAAGTTGCACTCCCGGCCCTTCGGTAAACCGATACTAATATTACCCTAATTCCCTCGCAACCTGCTCCGCAAGCTCAGAGAGCGTATCATCCCTTGCGCCAAGGACAACATAGGTGTCCCACAGGCCGGTCTTCTTCAAAACGTCAGAGCGGTCTTCAAGGACCTCGACTGATCTGCCTGAGGCTGCCACTCCTTCTGCAAGGTCTTTACTTGAAATGTCCTTTGCAGCCGTCCCCCCAGCGTAATAGATCGGTAACAGTACCAGATGGTCGGAACTCCTCAAGCCTTTTGCAAACGTCTCGATATAGCCCTCTTTCATAAGCCTTGTCGGTCCATAACCATGGGGCTGGAAGATATAACAGACTTTATCGCTTATCATCTGTATTGCTCCGATAAGACTATGGATCTTGTGGGGATTGTGGGCATAATCGTCTATGACCAGATATCTGCCGTCATTGCGATGTATATCAAACCTTCTTTCAATACCCGTAAATTCGGGGAGTACGGTAGCTATCGCCTCCGGACTTATTCCCAGTTCTGAAAGTAATGATATGCATGCGAGAGCGTTGTAGAGATTGTACTCCCCCGGCAAAGAGATTTTGAACTCATGACCATTGAGCCTGAAAACAGTTCCGAGCGGATGGTATTCGATGTCCCTTGCCTGATATTCAGAGTCCAGCCGGATAGAAAAAAGGCGTGCGTTCCTGATGTTAGCGGACGCCAGGTTTTTATCGTCAGCGCAGACAAACACAAGCCCTGAGGTATTATCTGAAAGTTTCTCAAACATGACGGCAGTCTGATCAATAGAATGGTGGTCAAGGTCAAGGTTTAAAATAATTGAATAGAAAGGCTTATAGTTTACTATAGTCCCGTCAGACTCACAGGCCTCAATAATCAGGAGGTCGGAAGAGTCGGCAAAATAATTTCCTGAATTCCTCGATGTCCGAAACTGCTTGACCCGTCCGCCGCCGATAAAATTCGGCGACATTCCCAGACGCTGCATGAGAAAAGCCAGCATTCCGGAGGTAGTAGACTTGCCGCTAGTTCCTGCCACAGCTATTGTCCTGTAATCAGATACAATTTGCGACAGATATTCCGGACGGGTCTTCAGGGAAATTCCGAGCTTTTCAGCTTTTATAAAATCAGGATTGCTTTTTTCGACCGAGGTGCTGAAAACAGCAAGGTCAAAAGACCCGTCAAGCCCCTGTCCGTTTTGGGGAAAGATGGCAATACCAGTTTCTTCCAGTCTTGTACGGACCGGATGCTCGAATGATAAGTCAAAAAGCCGGTCAGAGCCGGCAATAAAATGACCTTTATCAGCCATGAACCCTGCTATGGCTGAGACCCCGCTGCCGCCTATTCCGGAGAAGAATATTTTCAATTGCTGTGATTTCAGAATTTGTTCTCTGCAGATATATTCATTTGCCTGCCAACCTCATTTTCCTGATCACGTTTTCAAGCTTAAGGGTTTTTTCCTTTTGGTTACTGAGGACAAAATAAACAACTATATAACCTAAAAAAGCACCGCCTCCGATATAAGGCAGGATATCTATCATAAAGCTGTTTTTCAGAAATTCCACAGTATCTTCCAGCCCTATTTTCAATGCAATAAAAAAAACTGCAAACACGAGAAAAATGAACTGAAGAAGTCTGAGAAAACTCTTAAGGCTACTCTCCTGCTCTCTGAGGTCAGAGAGTTCCTTATGTCTGCGCTCAACAACACAGCTTGCACATTCTTTTGTCCCTGCGACCCTGTGTCTTTTGCATAAAATACCTCTCCTGCATCTACTGCAGGTGAACCCTTCCTCCCTTTTAAAGTGATATTCACATACAGGACACCTGATCAGATCTTCCTGGGGGGGCAAAGGTCTTTTCAACATATCTGCACCCCTGTTTTATATTGCTCACCTGTCATCTACAGGGCCTTCCTTAACAGCGCCCTTGCCTTCCACGCCCATTTCCTGTCCACTTTACGTTTAAAGCGCGGGGAGGCCTTAAAAGCCTCTATAGCTTTTTTCAGGTATTCTGTCCCTTCCTCTTTCATGCCAAGCTTCAATCTTACTAATCCCATCTGATAAAATCCCCTTGAGCTTGACGAATGGATATTCTCAAAGTTCTTCAGAAGCGGGAGTGCGCTGCTGAAGTCTCCATTATCAATATAAACCTCTGCCATCATCATATACGGTTCACCGTACTTGAGACCTGGGGAATTCTTCAGGGCAGCGTCAACTAATGCCCTGCCTTGCTGTATGTCTCCGCATCTTGCCATGGACAGACCGTAATAATAGTTAAACTCAGGGTCATCGGACAACTTGCTTGCGGCTTTTTCCAGAAAATCACGGGCTTTTCTGTAATCTTTTTTCTCGATCATGAATATGCCCAGCTCTTTCAGGGACCTTGCATCATGGGGATTTATTAATATGGTTTTCTGCAGTTCTCTGATCCTCCCGGCTTTTTTAAAGGCCTTAAAAGGGTCGGGGATAAAACCAAAAAAAGTCCTGTCTATCGTCAAATAAATTACCAGAATGACAATGATTGCAAGAAATGGATTTCCCAATAACCAGTACAATAGATAGAAAAGAAAAAATTTACTCAGCAATGTGTATCCCCGGTAACAATGAGCGCATGCCTTTTGCTACCCCTTAAATCCTTGTCCCTTCTGATAAGATCATGCTCCCTGACACAGTCAGGTACGTGCATGGATATCAGTTCCTCGTTCCTGGCAGAAGTAATAGCAAAGCCCTCTGAATCATGCATTGCTTCTACCTCATATTTATTCCCTTCAAGGCCTGGCGAAAGAAATTCCACCTCATCTCCCAGGTCCAGTCTGTTCCTCAACGCGACCTGTGCTGTGTTACCATATACCTTAAGGACAACCCCCACAAGCTCATGGCTCATCCTGTAACTTTCACCATCAAAATTATAATCAGTTTCCGGCTGTTTTCCAAAAAACATACCTGTGGTATAACCCCTGCTGCTAAACATGGAGAGTTCCTGCCGCCATTTTACCTGGAGCCCGGCATAATCTTCTTTGCCTATGGCATCAACAGCCTCCCGGTATAGCTTTACAACACCCGCAACATAGTTTATCCCTTTCATCCTTCCCTCTATCTTGAAGCTGTCAATACCTGCCTCAAGAAGGAGAGGCAGGTGTTCTATCATGCAGAGGTCCCTGGAACTCATGATATACGTCCCCCTCTCGTCTTCAAAGACCGGGAGATATTCACCCTGTCTTTTCTCCTCCATCAGACTGTAGCTCCATCTGCACGAATTGGTGCATTCCCCGCGATTTGCGCTTCTCGAAGCCAGAAAGCTGCTTATATAGCATCTGCCGGAATAGGATATGCATATCGAGCCATGAACAAATACCTCGATTTCCATGCTAGTCTTTGCACGGATCTCCTTTATCTCTTCAATGGAGAGTTCCCTTGCAAGTATAATTCTCCTGGCACCGAGGTCCTCCCAGAATCTTGCTGTTTCAACATTGGTGATATTCGCCTGGGTACTGATATGGATATCGATCTCCGGAGCAATCCTTCTGAATATTCTGAATATACCCGGATCTGAGACAATCACTGCATCAGGCCCGAGATCCTTAAGCAGCCTGGCATGCTCTTCCACTGCCAAAAGGTCCCTGTTATGGGCGAATATATTAGCTGTCACATAAGCCCTGGCATTGTGGGCATGCGCATACGCTATGGCATCCTTCAATTGCTCATCCTGAAAGTTTCCTGCCTTTCCCCTGAGGCTGAATCTGGAGTCACCTATATAGACGGCATCAGCGCCATAGTGCAGGGCCGTCCTGAGCTTTTCAAAATCGCCTGCGGGAGCAAGCAGCTCAGGCTTTCTCATTTTGAGTTTCCATCCGGTATTTGATTATTGCTTCCCTGGCAAGGAGATCGCATCTCTCATTTTCATAATGCCCGTTATGGCCCTTTATCCATTCCCATTTTATATCATGGTCCTCTGAGGCCATTAAAAGCCTTTCCCACAGGTCCCTGTTCAGCACATCTTTCCTCTGGGAGTTTTTCCATTTATTTTTGATCCAGCCATCTATCCATTCTGTCATACCCTTCACAATATACTTCGAATCTGTCGTGATTCTGACGCTGCAGGGCTTTCTCAGGGCCTCAAGGGCCGAAATAACAGCCATCATCTCCATCCTGTTGTTCGTTGTCAATTTCTCGCATCCGGATAATTCCCTGCATTTGTCACCCGACCTCAATATCGCCCCAAATCCACCGATGCCGGGATTTCCGCTGCAGGCACCGTCTGCAAATATTTCAACAAAAGACTTTCCCTCATGTTTTTTCATCTGTTTATATTAACTTTTTCAGGCCATTATTGCCAAACAGGCCTTCTCTTTATAGTCTTCGCCCTCCGTGAGTTTTTGACATATATATTATCACCATATTATGCTTTTAACAGAGTCGGAATTTACATATAATTCTGACTTTATTAATGAGATTCATAAGTAATCTGAGATTGCTTCGTCGCGTTACTGCTCGCAATGACGCTGTATCACGCTGTTTGTCACTGCGAGCGGAGCGAAGTAATCTCATATCTCGGAACTTCTCACGAAAACTTTTGAGCTCCTTAATACATGTGCAAAGCAGACCGTGAAATAAAAAAAGGAGAAATATTTTGCCAAAGGATTTAGCCGACCTTAAGAAACATGTTTTCTTTGAACTGCTTGACATGGCAGGCAGGGTCTTTATTCACGTGAGTTACTCTGACGACGTTTTGATCGGAGAAAGGGGCTTTCTGACAGAAGAAAAAGAAAAAGGCCTCATACTGGTATTCAACACGGGGATGAAATTCGAATGGAACGAGCAAGGCATCTCGGCAACACTCGGCTTTGGTACAAAAACAGAAAAGTGTTTTATACCGCCCGAGAGCATAACATCAATTTTCTCCCCTGAGCTGAATGCCCAGTTTTCAGTCGCCCCTGCTACAAAGGAGGCAGTTAAAGGCAAAGCAGCTGTCCAAAAAGCGGGTTTTCAATCAAAAGAAAAGGTAATTAAAGTCGATTTCGGTAAAAAAAACTGACGAGGAAATTGCGTCAAGGCACCAAAACCCCGGAAGGCCTCACTTCAACTGCCTGGTGGCATCTATGATAAAAGGCCGCGAAACAGCGGCTGTTTCGTGGATCATACGGCTCCGCCATTTTTTTCACTATGCCGACGTTTTATGCATTTTTCAATCTCCAC
This sequence comes from uncultured Nitrospira sp., assembly GCA_963801505.1. Taxonomy (GTDB): domain Bacteria; phylum Nitrospirota; class Thermodesulfovibrionia; order Thermodesulfovibrionales; family UBA6898; genus JAOUFP01. The sequence goes on along the minus strand of CAWDEY010000018.1, from coordinate 29,801 downwards.
TGCGATAAAGACTACAGATGACAAAACAAGGGTCAACATCAATTCGCTGAAGGTCAAAGGCTCAGTCTTGAATATCGGGTTTAAAAAAGGCACATAAATTGTAACCATCTGCATGGCAAAGGTTAGTATGACTGCACCCAGTACGAATTTATTAGAGAACAACCCTATTTTGAACAATGATTCTTTTTCCGATCTTATGGCCAGTACGTGGCCCAATTGCGTCAGACAGAGGACTGTAAATACCATCGTCTGCCAGTGGCTATGTCCGGTCGTGATCGACCAGGCCTGGACAAAGAGTACCACTCCGCCCATCAGGAGTCCAACCCATATCGCATGCAATCCCAGGCCGTGGGCGAAGATGCTTTCTTTCGGATGTCTTGGAGGTCTGCTCATTACATCTCCCTCCGCGGGTTCTGCTGACAGGGCAAGCGCGGGGAGTCCGTCTGTCACCAGATTGATCCAGAGTATATGGATCGGAAGCAGGGGTATCGGCAAGCCGACCAGAGGGGCAAGAAAGAGGGTCCATATCTCCCCTGAATTTGTGGTCAGGAGATATTTTATGAACTTTCTGATGTTGTCATAAATCTTTCTTCCTTCCTTAACGGCCTTTACTATGGTAGCAAAATTGTCGTCAAGGAGTATCATGTGAGCAGCTTCCTTAGAGACGTCAGTCCCGGTAATCCCCATGGCCACTCCGATGTCCGCCCTTTTTAATGCTGGGGCGTCATTTACCCCGTCACCCGTCATCGCGACAAACTGGCCCTTGTCCTGAAGGGCCTTCACTATTTTTAATTTCTGTTCAGGGGCGACCCTTGCGTACACCCTGATACCCTCAACCCTTTCCTCAAATTCCTCTAATGATAATTTCTCAAGCTCTCTTCCGGTTATGATCGCCTTTGAATCATCTTCTATGATGCCCAGCCTCCCGGCTATCACCCGGGCAGTAATGGGATGGTCGCCTGTTATCATTACAGGCTTTATCCCGGCTACCTGGCACATTGCCACAGCTTCTTTGGCTTCTTCCCTTGGCGGGTCTATCATACCTGTAAGGCCTAAAACCGTAAGACCGGTTTCAACAGTCCCTGCAGACATATCAGCAGGCAGGACGTCCCACGTTCTCATTGTAATACAGAGGACCCTGAGACCATCAGCAGCCATCCGTTCATTCATCCTGTTCATCTCCTGAATATCAAGAGACTTTAATCCCGCTGATGTTAAAATATTTTCTGACTTTTCTATCAGAACGTCTGTGGCCCCTTTTGTGAAAGAGATATACTGGGGATTAGGGATTGGGGCTTGGGGATTAGCGATTAGTTCTTCTTTACTAACCCCTAACCCCTGCACCCCAACCCCTGTTTTATGAAATGTTGTCATGCATTTTCTGTCGGAATCAAACGGGATTTCCGCTACTCTAGCAAAATTATTTTCCAGTTCTTTTTTCTCAAAACCCTGTTTCTTTGCTATATCATAAAGCGCAATTTCAGTGGGGTCGCCCATGACCGTGCCATCAGCGCCCATCTCTGCGTCATTGCTCAAACCAAGGGCTGTCAGAAAAAGGGATTGGGGGTGGCGCTTAGGGGTTGGACCTCTTTACTAATTCCAAATCCCAAATCCCTGACTCCTATTATCTTTCCATCCACCCACATCTCTTCAACCGTCATTTTGTTTAATGTAAGAGTCCCTGTTTTGTCAGAGCAGATATAAGTCACAGAGCCGAGGGTCTCAACAGCAGGCAGTTTTCTTATCAGGGCGTGTTGCGTGATGAGTTTTTTTGCCCCCAATGCTAGGGATATTGTTATTACAGCAGGAAGCGCCTCCGGGATTGCGGCTACAGCAAGCGAGATAGCAGTGAGGAGCATCAACAAAGGCGGTTCTCCCCTCATTATGCCTATGCCGAAAACAATGGCGCAAATGACAAGCACGGCTATGGCAAGTTTCCGCCCGAAGGTAGCAAGTCTTTTTTGAAGGGGTGTCTTTACCTCCTCTTCTTCCTGAAGCATTGTAGCAATCCTGCCAAGCTCGGTGCCCATGCCTGTTGCCACAATAATTCCGGCCCCTCGTCCTGAAGTCACAAAAGTACCCTTGTACGCCATATTTTTTCTGTCGCCCATAGGTAGGTGTTCGTCATGCAGCGCTTCGGTATTTTTTTCAACAGGCAGGGATTCGCCGGTAAGTGCGGCCTCTTCTACTTTAAACTGTGCGGCTTCAATCAATCTCATATCCGCAGGTACAATTCGTCCTGCCTCAAGCATTACTATATCACCAGGCACGAGCTCAGAAGCAGAGATGTTTTCAGGCATCATGTTTCTCATGACCGTTGCCGAGGGTGCAGCCATTTTTTTGAGTGCCGCTATGGCTTTTTCAGCCCTGTATTCCTGTATAAAACCTACAACCGCGTTCAGGACAACAATGACAATGATGGCGATGGTGTCTGACAACTCGCCGATGAAGCCTGAAATAAGGGCCGCTGCAATAAGGACAAGGATCATAAAGTCCCTGAACTGATCAAGGAACATCATCAGCGGGGTCTTTTTCTTTTTCTCCTTTAATTCATTCGGGCCATATTCCAACAGACGTTTTTGCGCTTCTTCTGTTGATACACCCTTTAAAGACGTGTTCAGTTCTTCTACAACAGATTGAACTGTTTTTTGGTGCCAGTGCATATATCTCCTTTACTGCTCCCTTGAATTTTCCCATAAAAAAAAGACCTTTACCACGGAAATATATTCCCGCGGTAAAAGTCTCGCTTATTAGTTTTATCTAACCAGTGGTACCGGGCTTTTCAGGCCGTGTTGACGATAGCCACTGACTCAGCTACTCCCCTTTACTGGTGAAATAATAGCCTTAGATCAGGCCCAAAGTCAATAGCCGGCAAACACTCGGAGACATCGGAGGATGAAACGGATTCTCCTTTTCTGAAAGTGTGAATCCTCGTCACCTTTGAAAGATATCGGTGACTTGCGATCCACATTTCACGGTTCACGACCTGGGATGATATGCTTTGAAGACCTTCTTGATCCTGTCAGTCGTTACCTTTGTATAAATCTGGGTAGTTGAAATATCGGAATGTCCCAGCATCTTCTGAACAGACCTGAGATCAGCCCCTCCTTCAAGAAGATGTGTGGCAAAACAATGCCGTATCGTATGAGGTGAAATCTCCAGACCCGCCTGTTTTCCTATGGCCTTCAGGGTCTGCCAGAAATGCTGTCTGCTCATAGGCTTGCCCATCCTGGTCACAAACAGATAAGGGGATTGTCTTTTTTTGAGTGTTTCCGGCCTCTCTTTTTCCATATATATCCTGACCTTTTCAAGTGCCCGCGTATTGACCGGCACTACACGTTCCTTGGCCCCCTTACCCATAAGCCTTACAAAACCGGCATCAAAATGAATGTCTCCCAGCTTTATCTTCACCAGTTCGCTTACGCGCAAGCCTGAGGAATAAAGGAGTTCAAGCATTGCAGAGTCTCTCAGTACGGTCTTTTCCGGGAAACTGGCGTGGAGAAGCTCCATAACCTCAGAGATGCTTAAGGCCTTCGGAAGTCTTTCCCATTTTTTAGGCATATGTATATTATCAGAGGGGTCGGTCTCCAGAATATTCTCTATAAGCAGATATTTATAGATCGCCTTGATTGATGAGAGGTACCTGCAGATGCTCGGCACTGAATAGCCATCGTTTCTTAAGGCCTCGTTAAAATCTATGATATCGCTACGAAGCGCAGAGGCTATATCTTTTTCTCTTTCCTTTAAAAAAAGAGAATATCTCTTCAGGTCAGCAGCGTATGAACTAAGGGTATTTTTCGAAAGACCTTTTTCTACGGTCAGGTAAGTAAAAAAACTCTCAAGCAACTCCACAGGACAGATATTCCTCTATTCCGGTTGAATGTTTAAGTCTTTCATAGAGTATGGTCGCGATCTGCATAAGATTTACAGTATCTTCCCTGTTGTATTTTATAAGCCTCTCCAGTGATTCCGCAGAACCTTTTCTTGCTGAATCCCAGAGTTTGACCGCATCATATCCATCCAGTCCGATCACTGCTTCATCACGCTCAATACCAAGGTCATGTTCGAGTTTTTTCAACCCTCCCTTGAAACCCAGCCTTTTTACCCCGAAACAAAGATCAAAATGCGGGACATTAAACTCTAGTCCGCTGAAAGACCTTAATAGAAATGGGACATCAAAGGCCGACCCATAAAACGTTATAAGGCATTTATATTGCTGCAGTTCATTTCTGAGATTTTCAGCGCTAAGATTTTCGCCCCTGACAAGGGCTTTGTAATCATAGCCGTCGTAAAGACCTACTACAGTCACATAGCCGCCGCTCTGGGGCTGCAACCCGTTGGTTTCAATATCAAGACAGACAGCGTCTTTTTTGAAGGAGTCATAGAGCCGCCAGTGTTCCCGGCGTTTCAGCTTTTTGCTGAAATAACCCGCGTTGCCTGCATCAAGTTCAGCTTTATGCCTCAACAGGCTCTGGTCAAACAGCCGTTTTCTTTCTTTACTGAATCCAAACAGTTCGGATGCGTTGGTGAAGTCTTCCCAGGTTAAAATCCCTTCTTTCCATATCCGTTTCTCTAGTTTTTCGCCTATTCCTTCAAGGATGCAGAAAGTATTTCTAATCATTAAATATTCATTTCTTTATTGGGGACTGCATATGCAGGTATAAAAAGAGCGGCAATCATAGGCCTGAAAAAAATCCTGATAAATCTCATTGAAATTCCTTCTTTAAAAGTATTGCTGTATTATACCGGATGGGACCATAAAATATACAGATAAACTAATTGCAATTTTCATTTACAAGCCGATCGGTCCTGTCTCCGACTGGTGTTTCCCGTACATTTCACTGACCTCGGAAGTATATTCTCCTTTTTCATTGTACATAAAAAGAGGGTTTTCCACTTTGATGCCTGCGCGTCCATCCTTTACAGCCTCTATCAGCACTATCTTGGAGGTAGCCTTGATATCATTATGGACAAACCTGAGCCTCTTTGGCTCCAGCCGGTTTTTCCTGAGTGTATCGATAACTTCAAAAAGCCTCTCAGGATGAAATATCATGCAGAACCTCCCGCGCGCCTTCAGCAGATGAGATGCAGCCGCTGTCAGATCAATAAGCTCCAGTCTCAGCTCGTGCCTTGCCACAGCCTTTTCCTCTCCAATGCTGAGAAGACCTGTCGTGGGCTTCCGAAAAGGCGGGTTTGAAACAACCAGATCATATTGCCGCGGGGGTATTTTCTTTTTTATATCTTTTATGTCGGCAAGCACCACTTTGACCCTGTCTTCCAGACCGTTCATAATAATATTCTTTTCAGCCAGGATGTACAGGGACTCCTGAAGTTCCACTAGCATGACCTTTGCATCAGAATACTTCCTGCCCAACAGCAGGCCGATGATCCCTGAACCTGTTCCAAGGTCCGCGATGTTCTCAGCGTGCTTCACATTTACAAAACAATAGAGCAACAGCGCATCAACAGAAAACCTGTAGCCTTTCCTGTTTTGATAAACCTTTATATCGCGTATGCCATCAAGCGTAGTTTCCATGTCAGTTTGCATTAAACAGGTCCAGTTTTAATATTAACTCCCGCATATTGTCTATGATAAAATCTGCCTCCCTCAGTAGGCTTATGTCCCTGTAGCCATAAGAAACAGCCACTGTCCTTACTCCTGCTGCCCTGCCTGCCTCTATGTCATAATTGCTGTCACCGACCATAACAGCCTCATCAGCCCCACAGGAGATCTTCTTAAGCATCTCAAGCACAGGCGCTGGTGAAGGTTTTTTTTCAGACACACTGTCGCTGCCCCAGATAATATCAAAATAACCGGAAAGCCCAAGGTTTTCAAGCAGACCTCTGGAGAGGTCCTCTCTTTTATTTGAGAGCACAGCCTTTCGGTACTCCCCGAGCATCTTAAGCGTTTCACGAACTCCTGGATAAGGGACCGTAAAGTCCGTAAGATGTTCGCTGTAGTACTCCAGAAACCTCTTCAGCACAACATCCTTCAGACCTTCTGCCTTTTGGCCGACAAGCTTTTCTATAAGTCTTGTAACGCCCTCCCCAACCAGGCTGGTCGTCCTTTCTACAGTCAATTGTTCAAAACCATAAGGTCCTGAGGCATAATTAAGCGCGTTCGTTATATCGGGAGCGGAATCAACGAGCGTGCCGTCAAGATCAAAGATAATCAGCTTGATTTTCATAGGTATCTATATTAGCAGACCAGAGGGACTTGTTTCGATGAAACAGGGCATGGCATATCACGGCATTTTTTTGTACAGGAAGAGACCGGTGATTATACCCTCAAAAAAACTTACCTGAACATTGCAGACAGGCAAAACGGATTAATTATTAAGCATGATATTCCTTAAAAAGTGAAATAAAGCCTTTACCAATATTCTTTATATCACTTTAAGTTCTCATCCTTAACTTCAAGCCCTATACGGTAGAAATTATATTTGACCTTGTTACACCATTGTACAGAGAATTTCTTTGGAGCATCCCAGATGTCCGGGCATTCGAGCTCAAGTACAGTACCCGCTTTGAGTTCGATATCAGAATAGATACCGATACCTGAATCGCTGAGGTCTGCTGTTGTCCCCTTGCGGACTTTTCCCTTGTCAGCCGGCATTTCTGCTGCATCCGAAATAGATACAGGTAATGAAATCGAACCTCTCTTTTTTTGCCTGTGCTCTTTTGGCAACTTCATGTTTTATTTTGTTACCTCTTAATAAAAGGATGGAAGTCCGGAAAAGCAGAAACTCCCATCCCTTTAAAAACCAGGACTCTACTTGTATTTTCTAAATAATAATCAGACTATTTACCTCCAGCCACCTGCCTTAGAGTATTTTCTATAGCAGAAGGAGCGCCTGATATTTTCATAAATGTGCCCATGGTAAGATCAGGGAAATCCACTGCAATGCGGAACTTGCCGTGCAGCATATAAACAGTGTCGTCTGATACTATCAGTTCATAAGGCAGATGAGCTGCCTGCTTGAGGTCACCGTAATCAACTGTCTTCATTACTGCCTCATCAGCGCCCTCCCCTTCTTTGATGCCCACGCCAAAGACCGACTCCTTTTTCCCGGGCAGATCCACCCGATAGACCTTTACCGTGCCTCCTTTGCCTGCCGCAAGATTGGCCTCAACAGCCTTAAGAGCTTCCTCATGGGATTTATACTTCGCAAGTTCGACCTGATCATCAAAATACGGCATTAACATCATGTAATGGTACTTGCGCAGTTTGTCGGCCCTAAGCCCGTTTTTTGATCCAAACGTTTCCTTCTTGCCCAGCGCCTTCTCCATTTTCGCTGCAGTATCCGCAAGGCCATTCTTCATTCTGTAGGCCTGGGCCATGTAAAGGGGATTGATGTAGGAAACCTGAAGGTCTTTGCCTTTTTCTGTTATTGAAATGCGCAGGGCCGCCCCATATGCCCCGAATTTTGAATTTACGGCATTATTTTTGAGCGCTTCGCTTGTTACAGCAACTATATGAGTCCCCTTGTACGGAGTGTACTCCCCAACAACCTGAAAGCCTTCCCTTTCAACAGCAGCCTTGACCTCACCCACTTTAGCATCAATAGTCCCTGCTCCTCGATATGCAAGCACAAAGGGCTTCAGAGACGCGTCAGCAGCCCACGAAACACCGCTGATCGCAAGAAGCACTGCCAAAAAACACCCTATTGCTATTGTTCTCTTTAAAGTCATAATACCTCCTCCTTTTTTGCTAGTAATGGTATACAGAATAAAGCCTTTTCCTGTCAAGGCAACCATGTCATTTTCTTAATATTAGTCTATTTTCGTCAAATGTTCCACCCAAAAGCAATAAAATTTAAGACTCTGCGGCAAGACCGCAGCGAATCTCAATGCAAGATATATTTCCCTTATTTTCGGTCGCTATCCATTCATCAATAGTATGTTTTAAAATATAAACATGTTTGTTTGACCCAATCCGTGCAAAAGATATTATGGAGGTCCCAAAATGGATATCGTACTTGATGACACAGAGGTCCGCATCCTGGGCTGCCTTATTGAAAAGGAGCTGACCACCCCGGAGTATTACCCGCTGTCTCTAAATAGCCTGACAAGCGCCTGCAACCAGAAATCCAACCGCAGCCCTGTTGTTTCCTTTGATGAAGCTGATGTTGCGCAGGGGCTTGAAGGCCTTCAGGAAAAGGGGCTTGCGAGGAAAACCCTTACAGCAGGGAGCCGTGTCACAAAATATATGCATACAATCCTCGACAGGTTTGATCTGTCAAGACAGGAAATCGCTATTGTCTGCGAACTTATGCTGCGCGGGCCTCAGACAACGGGGGAACTCCGCACCCATGCTGAAAGAATGTCGCCGTTTGAGAGTCTGGAGGAGGTCGAAAAAAACCTGCAGGCCCTGATGGATTACAACCCGGCGCTTGTGATAAGACTGCCGAGGGAGACAGGAAGGAAGGAGTGCAGACACATGCATCTTTTTTCAGGAATACCCTCGCCTGAGCCGGCTGCTGTGGCTGCAGGGGCGACAGCGCCTCAGTACACGGTACAGGAGAGACTCAGCAGGCTTGAGGAAGAAAACTCAAGGTTCAGGAGCGAACTGGAGGAACTGAAGCAGGCCCTCGCTGAATTCAAGGCGCAATTCTGATAGGTTAACTGATCTTTACCCATACGCTGGACACGGAGAGTATTGAATACAACTAAAGGTGTGAAAACCGTGAATTCCGAAGGGCGTATGACATACGCGTTTTTTTCCCCGGTCTTGTGTTGTGCAATCCCTCTGTGATTCACCTGTCGAAAAACATGCGTAATCCACTATTCACTGCCTTCCCGTTGACTAAAGATTTCCTATTTAATTACTCTAAACTGAATTTATTTGTGAAGACCGCTGCGCGACAGAGACCGCATTTAGTTAATTAGTTAATTTCTTGGTTCATTCCCACAAGCAATGCGCATAGGGAATCCTTGCGAAAAGATTACCCGGTCAAGACGGAATGACAGAAATTTCGGAGGATAATATGCTTTTTTCTAAAATGTTTATACCGACCCTCAGAGAAGTGCCTGCTGACGCAGAGGCGATAAGCCATGTCCTGATGCTGAGGGCCGGGTATGTAAGGCAGCTGGCCTCAGGTCTATACATGTATCTGCCCCTTGGCCTGAGGGTCATCAACAAAATCAATAAAGTCCTGAGGGAAGAAATGAACGCCATAGGCGGACAGGAGATTTCCCTGCCTGTGCTGCATCCTGCTGAAATATGGCAGCAGACCGGCAGATGGGACGCCATAGGCGACGAGATGTTCAGGCTCAAAGACCGGACGGGCCGTGACATGTGCCTCGGTATGACGCATGAAGAGATAATGACCTGGCTTGCCTCACGTGAAATCCGCTCTTACAGGGACATGCCGCAGGTATGGTACCAGATACAGACCAAGCTCAGGGACGAAGCCAGACCCAAAAGCGGTATTTTAAGGACAAGAGAATTCGCCATGAAGGACAGCTACAGCTTTGACATATCAGAAGAGGCCCTCGACAAAAACTACCAACTCCATGCAGAGGCATACCACAGGATATTTGAAAGATGCGGTCTTGATTTCCTTATGGTCGAATCAGACCCCGGCATGATGGGAGGCGGCGTCTCGCACGAATTCATGGCGCCGAGCCCTGCGGGAGAAGATAAGGTCGCTCTGTGTCCTAAATGCGGATATTCCGCTAATATCGAGCTTGCCCTGTCAATTCCCACTCAGACAGAGACAAAGGCCTGGGAAAAAGAGGAGATCCACACTCCTGAGAAAAGGACAGTGCAGGAAGTCTCTAACTTTCTGAAACTGACCCCTGAATATTTCATCAAGAGCATACTGGTGATCAGTGATAACGGACCGGTTCTGGCGTTAGTAAGGGGAGACCAGGAAGTCCACGAAAAGAAACTATCCATGGTCATTGGACACTCACAGGCCCGCGCAAAAGACAGAGGTCAAGGAGATACTCGGGGTGGAGGCCGGCTTTATCGGCCCCATGGATCATAAGCTCAGGATTGTAGCTGACAGCTGCCTGAAAGAAGGAGTGTATGTCAGCGGGGCAAACAAGCCCCATTACCACATCAGGGGAATAAAGGCAGAGACAGATTTTTCTGCTGAATGGCATGACATACATACTGCAAAGGCAGGAGACTCCTGCGTACAAATGCGGCGCTGTCTTGAATGTTGAGCAGGTCATAGAGATCGGCAATATCTTCAAGCTCGGCACAAAATACTCAAGCGCCCTTAAAGCAATATTCCTTGATGAAAACGGACAGGAAAAACCGATTATCATGGGCAGCTACGGCATCGGCCCTGCCCGCATAGCTGCTGCCGCTATTGAGCAGAGTCATGACAAAGACGGCATAATCTGGCCAAAAAGCATATCTCCTTTTGACGTTGAAATCCTTCCGCTTAATATGAAAGACCAGGCAACAACAGAGACCTCTGAAAGACTATACAGGGAATTATCTGAAAAAGGTCTGGATGTACTGATGGACGACAGGGATGAAAGGGCTGGAGTAAAGTTCAAGGACGCTGACCTTATCGGCATTCCCTTTCAGATAATACTGGGTGAGAAAACTCTCAGGGAGGGGCTTGTAGAAATAAAGGACCGGAAGACCAAAGAGATAGTAAAGGTAAAAGTTGAAGAGGTGGCCGGTCAGCTCAGCTGACACACTTCCTTATTAAATAGATGCCGTCGCGTATTGTGAGAAACAGCTTCTCGGTCCGGTTGTCTGCCTTCACCAGTTCGTTGAAGTCTGCCATTGCACGGCTGTCGTCATCCTCCGGCTCAAAGATCCTGCCATACCACAGGGCATTGTCGGCAAGTATTAATCCGCCATTTCGCAAAATCCGCATTGCTTCTTTGTAATAGGCGCTGTAATTTTGTTTGTCGGCATCTATAAAAACAAGGTCGGTCTTTGCCTCCGGCAGGGTCTTCAGGATTTCCAGTGCTTCTCCCGCGCGCAGGGTGATCTTAAAGCCGCAGGGGCTCCGGTCAAAGAAATCCTGTGCGATCTTTGCGTGGGCCGGATTATTCTCGATAGTCAGTATTTGGCCACCTTCAGGCAGACCCTCTGCCATGGCAAGAGCTGAGTAGCCGGTGAAGGTGCCGATTTCAACGATCCGCTGAGCTCCGGAGAGTTGGACTGCCAACTGCAGGAACCGTCCTTCGACCCGTCCTGTGAGCATATTGGGATAGGGTGTCTTTGTCAGGGTAAAGTATTCCACTTCCTCCAGCAGAGGAGACAGCGGAGTTGTATGGTCCGATGCATACTCTTCCGCCTCCCTGGCCACTATATCCATGTAGGAGTAGATGTCTGAAGCGTTGTCAGCTCTCCTCTCCGGCCCCTTGGCCGGCCCCTCAGTATGATTCCGTCTCATAGCATACCCAGACAACGATACCTTTAATTTATTTTAACCTCACGGATAATAATATTAAAGCTGCAAAAAGCTCTTTCGCACTGTCTTAGTTTTAGTATAGCATCGTACCGCAGGTTTACAAGGTTAGATGGGAAATAACTTGCAACACTCAAGGGAACAGTTGACTTTCATATCAAATTTTGTTTATATGTAAGTATAACATCAGGAAAACAGGAGATAGATTTGTTAAAGGAATTTGCAGCCTACATTACTTATGACCTTTTAAGTCTTTCAAAGGACTCCAGCCTCGCTGATGCACTTAATTTCTTTATATATGACACAATCAAAATATTCCTGCTCCTTTCGGTCATCATCTTCGTCATATCCCTAATCAGAAGTTATTTCCCTCCTGAGAAGACAAAACGCATCCTGTCACATAAAAAAGAGTTTATAGGCAATATTCTTGCGGCACTGCTGGGGATCGTTACACCCTTTTGCTCATGTTCTGCAGTTCCCCTCTTTATCGGCTTTGTTGAGGCAGGCGTTCCGCTCGGAGTAACATTCTCTTTTTTGATATCCTCGCCCATGGTCAATGAAGTGGCAATCGTTCTGCTATGGGGCCTTTTCGGATGGAAGGTGACAGCTATCTATATCGGGACAGGGCTTTTCGTGGCCTTCTTCGGTGGTCTGATCATCGGAAAACTGAAGCCGGAAAGATGGATAGAAGAATATGTCTTTAAAATACAGGTCGGTCAGGGACCGGAAGCTGCAAGGCCGACATTCAGGGAGAGACTTGAAGGCGCAAGGTGGAATACAGCTGACATACTGAAAAAGGTATGGCTTTATATAATTATCGCCATCGGCATCGGAGGGTTCATACATGGTTATGTGCCGCAGGACTTCCTGACACATTACGCAGGCAGGGGACAACCCTTTTGCAGTACCTGTTGCGGTTGCAATCGGGGTGCCGCTTTATTCCAATGCAGCAGGAGTCATACCGATCGTATATGCCTTAATGGAGAAGGGCATGAGCATGGGCACCGTACTTGCCTTTATGATGGCGGTTACTGCCCTGTCATCTGCCTGAAATGATAATTCTGAGAAAGGTATTGAAAGCTCCCTTTACTTGGCATATTTGTCGGAATAATGACTTTAACGATTATAGCTGTCGGCTATTTATTTAACGCAATTTTATAGGAGGTTTACTCATGATGGAGATCAAGGTATTAGGCCCCGGATGTGCAAACTGCCACACGATGGAGGAACTGGCAAAAAAGGCGTTGCAGGAACTCGGGATAGAAGCAGAAGTTGAGAAAATATCGGAAATTCAGGAGATCATGAAATACACGATGTCAACGCCGGGACTTGTGGTCAACGGCAAGCTCAAACATTCGGGCAAGCCGCTGCCGAACATTGAAAAAGTAAAAGCCCTGATAAAAGAAGAGGTGTAGTTATGCAGGACCTTGCGAACATCTTCAAGGCCCTCTCTGACGAGACGAGACTCCGGGTGATCAAACTCCTTGAGAGCGGAGAACTCTGCGTCTGTGACATCTTTACTGCCCTGGACATGAGTCAGCCTAAGGTATCATTTCATTTAAATGTATTAAAAGAAGCAGGTTTTTTGAAAGACAGAAGGCAGGGGCGGTGGACCCATTACCGGCTTGACGATTCGGATTTCTTCAGGCGGTTTTTGCTTATGTCTGTCCTGGAGAGGATACCGAAAGAATTCGTAGCAGGGGACAGGAACAGACTTGATGATTTCTTGCAGGGCAAGACTTCAAGGGACAATATTGTGCCTCTACCCGACAAAAAAAGATGCGCCGGGAGGTGTAAATGACAAAAATAATGTTTCTCTGCACTGGGAATACCTGTCGCTCGCAGATGGCAGAAGGGTTTGCGAGGGAATCGGGCAAAGGACTGATAGAGCCTTATAGTGCCGGGCTGATGCCTGCGGGCGTGGTACATCCAGGAGCCATTGCAGTAATGAAGCAAGCAGGAATAGATATTTCAAACCATAAGTCAAAAGCAATAGATCCTGAACTCCTGGGAAAGATGGATATCATAGTAACGTTATGCGGCAACGCAGAGGCCTCCTGTCCCATGACCCCGCCTGAGATAAAGCGCATCCACTGGCCGATAGATGACCCGGTTGGCGCTGGGGGGACGGAGGAGCAAATCATGAAGGAGTTCCGCAGAGCTCGGGATGAGATAAAGACGAAAATAGTTGAATTAATAACTTCATTGGACTCAGGAGAATAACCATGACTGAAAAAACAGGTAAACGACTTTCTTTTCTTGATCGATATCTCACCCTGTGGATATTCGCCGCAATGGTCTGCGGCGTCGGTCTGGGATATTTCATTCCTGGAACCGAGGAGTTCATCAACCAGTTTCAGGTCGGCACCACGAATATACCGATCGCCATTGGTCTCATCCTCATGATGTACCCGCCTTTGGCGAAAGTTAAATACGAGGAACTGGGTGAAGTATTCAGAAATAAAAAGATCCTGCTGCTTTCTCTCGTACAGAATTGGGTCATCGGTCCTATCCTGATGTTCCTGCTGGCCATAGCTTTTCTTTCCGGATATCCGGAATATATGGTCGGACTAATTATGATCGGACTTGCCCGCTGTATTGCAATGGTCATCGTATGGAACGACCTGGCCTGCGGCGACCCGGAATATGCGGCAGGCCTTGTTGCCTTCAACTCCATATTTCAGGTCCTCTTCTTCTCTGTTTACGCCTATGTTTTTATAACCGTCCTGCCTGCCTGGTTCGGCCTAAAGGGAGTGGTTGTCAATGTCACGATCGACCAGATCGCCAAGAGCGTCTTCATCTATCTGGGAATCCCTTTTCTTGCGGGTATGATAACGCGCTTCAGCCTGCTCAAAATCAAGGACCGTGAGTGGTACGAAAAGGTGTTCATACCCAGGATAAGCCCGATCACACTGATCTTCCTGCTCTTCACAATTCTTGTTATGTTCTCGCTCAAAGGCAATTACATTGTCAGGCTCCCGCTTGATGTGGTACGGATAGCAGTCCCGTTACTTATTTATTTTGTGGTCATGTTTCTTGTCTCATTTTACCTTGGGAAAGAAGATCGGCGCCGATTATCCAAAAACAGCCACGCTTTCCTTCACTGCAGCGAGCAATAACTTTGAGCTCGCCATTGCGGTTGCCGTCGCAGTCTTCGGCATAAACTCCGGCGCTGCCTTTGCAGCAGTAATCGGGCCGCTTGTGGAAGTGCCTGCTTTAATCGGCCTGGTCAATGTGGCCCTATATTTTCAGAAGAGGTTTTTTACCGTTGAATACTGCAAAGTAAAAAATATTGGATTGTAGTAAAAAGTTTAAAAAATCTAAATCTTATGGAGGAGTAATCATGAAGAAAATGCTGGCTTTAGTTATTCTGACCTTACTTGCGCTCTCAGGATACGTTAGTGCAAATGCAAGTGAAGTTGATGCTGTATTGAGTAAGGCGAAAAAGGAAAGGAAAATAGTCATGCTTGAGTTGGGCTCAGTAGGCTGCGTCCCCTGCGAGCAGATGAAGGCGGTAATGGAAAAGCTGAGAACAAACTACAAGGGAAAACTGGAGGTCTTTTTTGTGGATGTCGCAAAAGACAGTGACACCGGCAGAAAGTTCGGGGTGTTCGCCATTCCGACCCAGGTGTTTCTGGATAAGAACGGGAAAGAGTTCCACCGGCATATGGGCTTTTACGGTTATGAAGAAATAGAGCCTGTGCTGAGAAAAGCTGGCCTGTAGAAGGTGTTAAATGAAAAACAAACTTATATGTTACTGTTTTGGATACTCTGAAGAGGACATCATCAGAGATGTCCGGGAAAACAAAGGCGCTTCATTAATCCTGGAAAAGATATTGAATGCGAAAAAAAATGGGACATGCAACTGCAAGTTCAATCACCCTGAAGGCAGATGATGCCTTGGAGATGTCCGCCGTGTTGTGGACAAGGCAAAGGAACCGTTGATGAAGCTTTCGAGCAAAGATAGGGAATAAGAGTATTCATGCGAGTTTTATTAGAGAATATCCAGGCAATAGTCCAGAACCAGCACGGACTGGCATTTATCGCTGTATTCATCGGCGGCCTGATATCAGCGGCAAGTCCTTGCGTGCTGGCTGCCATTCCCCTGATCATCGGTTATGTCGGGGGTTATTCAGAAGGGAACAGGAAGAAAGCAGCCATTTTTTCTTTTGTATTCGTTCTTGGGCTCTCGATCACCTTTACCCTGCTTGGCGCTGTTGCTTCGGTCATGGGACAGTTCCTTGGATTTATGGGAAGGTGGCCTTATCTGGTTCTGGCTCTCATAGCAATATTGATGGGCCTTCAGCTCATGGGGATTATCTCAATTCCCCTACCCTTTCAAAAGACAAGGGCAATCAAAACAAAAGGCCTTGTCGGAGCTTTTCTGCTTGGCATGTTGACCGGCACTGTCTCATCTCCCTGTGCTACCCCGGTACTCGCTGTGATCCTAGCCTATGTCTCGACTCAGGGAGATATGATGTACGGCGGATCACTCCTTTTTGTTTATGCCCTCGGGCATTGTGCGTTGATATTTGTAGCAGGGCTGTCTGTTGGGCTTACAGAGAGCATAGTTGGCTCAAAAGGCACCAGAAACTTTTCGCTCTATGCGAAGAAGGTGAGTGGGGCCTTGCTCGTACTTGTTGGCATATATTTTGGGATAACTAACATATAGCGTGAAATAGATGAAAAGATTCTCAATAGTTTGCAAATGCTGGTGGCACGGAGGGTAAGGGGGGATGTGCCTGGGTCATATATGCTGCATTCTCCGGATATAACCAATCAAACGACTATGGAGGTCAACATGAAAGAGTTTAATGAATATTTTGATACAGCAATGAAGTTTCACGGCCACAAATGTCCTGCCATGCCGATGGGTCTTAAGGCTGGACTTGCAGCAATGAAGGCGCTCGGAGTGGAAAGATCGAAGGACAAAGAGCTTTTTGTGGAGGCCGAAACAGGCAAAGGACATGCTGCAGGCTGCTTCCTTGACGGGATTATGACTGCGACGGGATGTACCTACGGAAAATCGAACATCCAAAAACTCTATTACAACAAGATGGCCTTCACCCTTGCTGATACGAAGACTGGAAAAGCGGTGAGAGTTTCGCTAAAGCCCGACTTTTTCGAAAAGGCGATGAATTCACCCTTTGTCCAGGAGCGGAAAAAAGGTGTTCCGCCGCAGGACATTCCGGCTGCGATCACTGACCCTCTTGTGGAGCGGATTCTGGGGCTTCCTGAAACCGAATTCCTGAATATCAGCGACGTGTTCCAAAAAGACATGAAGAAGGGATCTGCAAACTTTGAAGTGAAACGCTGCGCGAAATGCGGAGAAGCGGTGTTCACTGACAAATTGACAACCGCTCAGGACGGACGGATGCTCTGCATCCCCTGCTCTGAGGGCGAAAAATAGAGAGCAGGGCTTCAGCCCTGCCTTCTCTGTGAAGCGATATGGTAACGCCTATAATTGCAGCAACGCTTGTTTTCGTTTTCACCACGGTCCTGACAATAGCCGGTGTAGGCGCAGCGTTCATCGTGATCCCGACGTTCTACTGGCTCGGAGTACCTCTTACTGAGGCAATGGCGATTGGCCTTTTGCTGAATGCCATCAGCATGACCTTCGCCTCGGCCAACTATATCCGCTACAAGCTCGTTCTGTTTCGCACCGCTGTACCCATAATCGCACTCGCCATTGTCTTTTCCCCTCTTGGAGCCTGGTCAACGCGGTTCTTTCCGAAGAACACTCTTATCCTCTTATTCGTGATCTTTCTGGTCTTCGCTGCCTCCATGATGCTCTTTTATAAGCCGAAGAAGAAAGAGGAAGGTCAGTCTTCCGTCGGAAAGGAATTGAAGACAGGCATCGGATTGGGTATCGGGGCCGGATATCTGGGCGGCCTTCTGGGTGTGGGCGGCGGCAACATCATCGTTCCTGCGCTCGTCTGGCTCGGCTTTGACCCGAAGAAGGCCTCTGCGACCACAGCCTTCATAGTTGTCTTTTCATCACTCGCCGGATTTTTCGGCCATGCGGCCATGGAAACGATCAACTGGAATTTGCTTACATTCGCGGCAGTCGGATCAATGGCAGGAGCCCTCCTCGGCTCTTGGCTTATGCACCGCAAACTCGACGCTGGGCAGGTGAAGAAGATCATCGGCATCGTGCTCTACGCCATAGCCGCAAAGATGGTGTGGGGACTGTTGTGAGGCTTGGTGAATGAATCGGCTTAAAACAAATACTGTCCGGCTCAAGGAGGTTGTAGCGGCTGCTGCAAGCATATAGAGAAACTTCACAGGAGGATATTATGAAAAGAAGTTCAGAAGGCAAGCCGGAGTTTCAGGACATCTACACGGCCTTCACTGAGAAAGTGTTCCGTTATCTGGCGCGGCTTGTCGGTGAAGCTGAATCCGAAGATCTGACCCACGAGGTTTTCATAAAGGCCGCCAAGGCGCTGGAGAATTTCAGAGGAGATTCCCGCTGTCTACTTGGATATACAAAATCGCGACCAATACTGCAATTGAAGTTGCCAAGATGCTCAGAAAAGGCGCAACAGCAAAGATGGACAAGTTTTCATCAAGTATCAGCAAAAATGAACCTGCTGATACCCTCGTACCGGGAGAGGGATGCGGATGTAGCTGATTACAAGAGTGACCTGGAGACGACCTTGCGATGAGGTGCAACAAGTGCACCCGTTGCAAGGCGTCAAATTACGCGGCGGGAAATAGTGCAAAACCCTTTTCCTCAAAAAGGCTTATGCAGGTATCAACCACTTTTTCGTCAAATAGAATTCCCCGATTTTTTAATATCTCAACGAGTGCTTTTTCTACTCCGAGAGCGGGCCGGTAGGGCCTGTGGGATGCCATCGACTCGACCACGTCGGCAACAGCCAGAATTCGTGCCTCTACAATTATCTCCTGGCCCAGAAGCCCTCCCGGATATCCTGAGCCGTTTAGTCTTTCATGGTGCTGTAGTACCGCAATATTTACAGGCCAGGGAAACTCAATGTCCTTCAGAATATTATATCCTACCTCAGCGTGGGCCTTTATCATGCTGAATTCCACCTCATTTAGCTTACCTGGTTTGCTCAGGATCTCGGCAGGCACCACTATCTTGCCAAGATCGTGGAGAAAACCTATGACTTGCATCCCTTCGAGCCTTTCTTCTGTGAACCCCATCGCTTTTGCTATGGCACATGCAAGCTGCGCAACTCGCCTCTGATGTCCGGCTGTGTACGGGTCTCTCATCTCTATCGTCTTTGCCAAAGCATTTACTGTACCATCCAGGCTCTTTCGCACGCTTTCAAGACTTTTTTTGACGGCATCTTCTGCCTTTTTACGCTCCGAGATCTCCTTACTGAGAAAGTGAGTTTTTTCCCTCACTATTTCTTCGAGATTATCATTAAGATCTTTTAGCTCACGCTTTGTCTGCAGGAGGTCCCTATTCTGGGAAAATAGGTTCTCAGAGGTTGAGATAAGAAAATTAAGGATATTTTGAGGATTTAGGCTGACCTGATAGGATTTATCCTTGGTTCTTACCTCGACGGTAGCCGTATCGTCATTTCTGACCCTTGGTCCAGTGTTGGACAGGATCGATGCCGCATCGGAAAGCAAAAGGTCCTTGTCAAATGGCTTCGTGATGTAATAATCGGCACCTGCCCTAAGACCTTTGATTATATCCTCCGTATCAGTGAGTGCGGTGAGCAGTATTACCGGGATAGCGTGAAAATTCTTATTGTTTTTCAGTGCCCGGCAAAACTCATAGCCATTCATTCTTGGCATCCATATATCGCTTATAATAAGATCAGGTCGAAACCTCGTAAGCTTTACGAGCCCATCCATCCCATCCTGAACGGCCGTAACTTTATAACCGTTCTGCGTGAGGATTTCTATCAGATTTTCTGCCTGAGAATTGCTATCTTCGGCAATGAGGATATGTTTTTGATCGCTGAAGTTCTTGTCTGAATTCTCCACGTTACTCCATTAAACTATTGACCAAAGAATTTATCAATGTCTGCATCGAGGACTACCTTTCATGGCGATAATTTGTGTCCCTCACAATTCTGTTCCGGAGAGATTCATTGTAAATTACATTTTCCATAGAAAAGAGTCTCATACAAAATTAATTGAAGACTCCCTCCGACAAGACCGCAGGGAATCTCAATGCAAGGAATGTTTTTTCATTATATTCGCTCGCTATCCATTTATCAATAAATATAACTTGGTCAGGCAATTCCTTAACTCAATAATGCATCTATCAAAGGCATGGATTACAGACAAAAGAGCAGTAAGTATATCAAACAGCCAACCCCTTGCATCCGCTTAATCGCTGGAACTTATTGTTTATCCCATATGAGGGCGCTCTCGAGGTATTTATATAACAAAGGCTGATTGCTGTCCTTTACTTCTTCATCAAATTGTATGCCCAAAAAATATATATCACCTATTTTTTTGTTATATACAACCTCTCCTTCAATAGAAACAGTCTTAATTATTCCTTCAATAGATACAAAATTAATAGTAACAGATACATTATTGCCGTCCTCTATTGGACAATCCAAATACAATCCTACGCCTCCGTAAGAGATACTGCCCGTTAAGGCCTGAAGTGAAAGGATTTTAGCTTTAGTTTCATATTTAACTGTGGCGACGGCCGCTATTGGAATTCGTTTATGCTTGCGTCTGTTTATCATTCCTTCCCTCTTAACCCGTTATTGTCCACTTGGATATGACCCTTTTCCCCATAAAAAACCATACCATCAAAGTAAGGGCATGTCAAATTCAGAGGACAGAAATGGTCCCTGTTATTGCTGCAAATAAAAAGAACTTCTACTTTATAATTATAATTTGACATATAATCACAATATGATAGACTTTTTATAATTACTTCGAGTGCCAGAGGACCTCGTGTCCTATGCGTTATAAAAAGTACTTTTTCATAAACGGTTTCGACTGAAACCGGAAAACCAGACAGGAGGTTAGGGAATGGAGGTTAGAGATATGATTGACGAAAAACTTTCAAGAAGAGGGCTTCTCAAAGGTGCGGCTGGCGCAGCCGGGCTTGCTATACTGGCCTCGGGAGGACTGGGTCTCTTTACAAAGGCTGAAGCCAAGGGCGGTCCGACCGAAAAATGGCCGTGGCCGTATGTAAAACTCGACCCCGATAAAACTGCGGAGCTTGCCTATAATGAATGGTACCGCGTCTTCTGCGGTGCGGCGGTCATCAGCAGTGTATTCAGCCAACTCAGGAAAGAAGTAGGTGAACCTTATAAGTCATTCCCCATTGATGCCTATGTTTTTCTTGAGGGAGGAATGGCTGGCTGGGGGACAATATGCGGTTCAAATGCCGGCGCCAACATTGTGAGCAACGTGATTATCGGCCCCAGAATCGCAGGGCCTGAGTGCGAAAACGGCGCAGCAATCGGCTCTGACGCCCTGCAATGGTATTCCGAAACAGCCCTTCCTTCTTTCACACCCAAAGAACCGAGGGTAAAAACAGCGATCATCCAGACGACAAGCGAATCGCCGCTTTGTCATATATCTGTCGGAAAATGGATGAAGGCGTCCGGTTATCCCATCGGCAGTCCTGAAAGGAGAGACAGGTGTGCGCGTGTAACGGCAAGCGTTGCATACCACCTCGTCAAAGACCTCAATGACTGGAAGGACGGTACGTATAAACCAAAATCCACATGGAAGGCAGTATCAAACGTAGGAATTACAGCCCAGCAGAACTGCGCCGAATGTCACGGCTCGAATGTTCCGACGCCACCTTTGGCAAAAAAATAATTTCAAGATCAAACACCACGGATGGGCGGAAGGAATTCCGCCCGTCTCTCATCTTGGCGAATTAACCTCTCAAAGAGGAGTTAACAAGAGAGTTCGCCGAGAACACAAGGGAAAATCCAGGAGACGGATTAAAAGCAGGCCTACCGTAATGGTGGATTACGTTTCCATTCCAAGTCTCTGTTTCTCTTTGCGAACTTTGCGGCTTTGCGCGAACGACTGCCGTTATTAGAATAACAGGCCCGTCTTAGTTTTCGTATCGCAGAACCATCACTGAAGCGGCCTGACAGCTCCTTGGAGCGCTTTTTTTATGGCAAGTCCGATGGCCTGGCGTGAGAATGGCTTCTGAACAAATTCAACCACTCCCTTTTTGAGAAGGTCTTCTATCCCGGCAAACCCGTTCTGACCAAAACCGGAACAAAGCACTACCTTAACTTCAGGATCAATCATCTTCAGTGTCTGGAAGACTTCCCTGCCGCCCATCTTGGGCATAATCATGTCAAGAATGACCAGAGCTATTTCATCCTTACTCTCCCTGTAGATCTTAATACCGGCGCTTCCGCTGTCAGCCAGCAATATCCTGTAACCGAGCGTCGTGAGCAAGTCCTTGCACAATTCCCTAACGTCAGCCTCATCGTCAATAACAAGAATAGTTCCTGAGCCCTGCAGATTCTGATTATCATAGGTCTCTTCCTGCGCCGTTAAGCTGGAAACCGGCAGATAGATATTGAATTGGGTCCCCCTCAGGGGCTCGCTGTACAGGTTTATATATCCCCCGTGATTATTGACAATGGAATGGACCATGTAAAGACCAAGGCCAGTGCCCTTGCCGACTTCCTTTGTTGTAAAAAAGGGATCGAATATCTTGCTTTGCGTTGCTATGTCAATGCCCATGCCGGTGTCTGAAACAGATAATTTTATAAAACCTTTCCGGACTGAGTGCATATCTCCGGGGATATCGTCTTCGGAGCTGATGACTGAGGTTTCAATAAACAATTTCCCTCCTTCAGGCATGGCATCGCGCGCGTTTATCGCGAGGTTGACAATGACCTGCTGGATCTGTGAAGCATCGGCATTAATAGAAGGAATATCGTCGCTGAGCTTTGCTATGATCTCTATGTCCTTTGGGATGCTTCTTTGAAGCAGGTCGATGGAATTATTAATAACGTCATTTATGTTTACAGGCTTGGTCTCGATCTTTTCTTTCCTGGTTATAGTCAGTATTTTTCTGCCGAAATCCGCTCCCCTTTTTGCAGATTCATGGATTATGTTTACAGGCTTGTAAAAAGGGTCTCCTTCCGCGGTCATGGAGAGCATAATTTCAGAATATCCCAAAATGGCGGTCAGGATATTGTTGAATTCGTGCGCCATACCGCCCACGAGGGTCCCGACAGCCTCCATCTTCTGGGACCTGATCAGTCTTTCCTCCAGTCTCTTTTTTTCAGTTATGTCTATAATATAGCCGTCATAGCCCTCTATGTTTCCGTTGCCGTCGGTCTCAGGGTACATGGAAAGGAGCACGATGAGTTCATGACCGTACTTCCCCATGACACGCTCCTCGGCATGGACCACCTTGCTGGAGACCGAATTGTAGAGGCACTCCTGACCTTTTTTTTCGCTCGTCAATAAATTGCAGATATTCTTTACAGTCCCGAACATCTCCGTAAATTTACTGTTTGCCTCTATGATATTGCCTTCCCTGTCAAGACCAAAGATAGCATGTTCGACCCTCTCAAAAATGTACTTTATCCTTTTCTCTGATTCGACCAGTTTGTCATTCCTCTCCTGAATAGAGCGGCTCATTTTGTTGAACTCCAAAGACAGCTCGCCTATTTCATCGGAAGAACGCACAGAAACAATATCAGGCAGTGAGCCCTCTTTATACCGGGAAACAGCTTTGTAAAGGTCCATGACTGGTCCTATCACGATACGGCTTATAAGCGTGTTTATGGCGAAAATGGCAACAAGCGTAATAACCAGGGACAAAATGACATTATGAAAAACTATACTGCCGATATCCTTTTGGATATCAGCTGACGACAAGACAATCCTTACAAAACCGATAGTTACCGGCGCTGCTTCCTCAGACGCCCTATAGAATACCGGGCTGTAAAAATCATAGCTGCTTTTGTTTTTTATATAAAAAGGCGACGAGTTCTTTCTGAAATGATCGACAGCTTCAGGAGCAGGCAGTTCCTTTAATTTTTCAAAGGGATAGGCATCAACTAGCATCCCAAATATCAGAATAGACCTGCGCGAGGAGCACATCGGGGGCCTTAATAACATATGAGGCTTTCTTAATAAGATTGAGGTCCTCATTTATAAGACCATCCTCTGCGGACTTGGACAGGGAATTAATCAGGGCCATTCCCCTCAAAACCCGCCCGTTTTCCTTGCTGCGGCTATGTGCGGCTGTAAAATAATAGGTTGATATACCGCTGCTTAAAACAATAATAACTGCGATAAGGATTGATATCTTTGCCTGCAGTGATAGTCTCATTTCAGATCAATCAGTGAGACAACTCCCTGCGAGCCGATGAATTTCTGGCCTTTACTGCTCAATGCAAAGTCAATAAAATTCTTTACCGCAGGTTTTGCCCTGCGGGGCACCAAAAGAAAAAGGGGTCTTTTCAGCGGATATTTATTATTTATTATATTTTTTTTGTCAGGTGAGACACCGTTGACCTTTAACATTTTAATATCCCGTTTGCGGGCGCTTGAAAAACCCGTTGTAGCAAAGCCTCCTGGGGTGTCTTCAACCATCTGTTCAACGATCGCTGAGGAGGGAAGAAACATGGTATTAGCGGTCTCGACAATTTGCTTGTCTTTCAAAACCAGGGCCTGTATGGAACTTTCAACCCCGCTGAGCCCCTTTCTTGGTTTTGAGACAAATACTTTTATAGGAGAGTCCGTCCCCTTCAACTGCTTCCAGTTGGTTATTTTACCTGTGTATATCGCCCTCACCTCATCAAGGGATATATTATCCAGGGGATTTGATTTGTGGACTATAAAGGCCAGGGCATCCCAGGCAACCTGTATAAAATCAACATCCGCCGGATCATCTGCCGACTTTGTTCCTGCAAGCGGCCGCAAAATCCACCTTGCCTGTTCTGACATCTTCTATTCCAACTACAGTGCCCCCGCCGCGGACCAGCACCTTGACCCCTGTTTGCCTTTCATATTCTTTTGCAAGCTCCTGAAGGTAGCCGACATTGCTTACAGAACAGCCGCTGCCTGTAATACTTTCGGCATGCGCCAATGGCGCCTCCCAAAAAAATACTGACAAGCACAGATTAATAATAAAAAAACTGACCTGTTTTTCATTGAGTTGAGTATATCATACCATTACCCCAAAAATGCATTTAAATAAAGCCCCAAACACGGGTCACGTCAAAGTCACACTGATTTGTCAATCCTGTCCGGTCACAAATAACACTGGCAAAACGACCTCGAATACCTTACACAGTGCGGCTGCGGATATAAAGTCTGCTTCTTCGGTGGTGCTTCGATTGACAAAAACCTCATGCTTTATTTATGATTTTTTCTTACACTCTGGAGGTTATCATTGTATTTTCAGGAACTGATTTTATCGCTGCAGAATTTCTGGGCCAAAAAAGGCTGCGCACTGCTTCAGCCTTATGATACGGAAGTAGGCGCGGGCACATTCCACCCAGCGACATTCCTGCGGGTACTCGGGCCCGAACCGTGGAAAACAGCCTATGTGCAGCCATCCAGAAGACCGACTGACGGCAGGTACGGAGAAAATCCTAACAGGCTCCAGCACTATTACCAGTATCAGGTAATCATCAAGCCTTCGCCGGAGGACAGCCAGGGGCTGTATCTTGAAAGTCTTTCAGCAACTCGGAATAGACCCTACCAAACACGATATCACGGTTTGTAGAAGACGACTGGGAATCCCCGACTCTCGGGGCCTGGGGGCTCGGCTGGGAGGTCTGGCTCGATGGCATGGAGGTAACACAGTTCACCTATTTCCAGCAGGTGGGCGGGATTGACCTCAAGCCTGTAACTCTGGAGATAACCTACGGGCTTGAAAGAATAGCCATGTACCTTCAGGGCGTCGACAACATTTTTCAGCTTGAAATGGAACAAGGAAGTGACCTACGGAGATGTCCATCACATGACAGAGGTTGAAGGGTCTAAATATAATTTCGATCATTCCAATGCCGGAATGCTCGCGCGGCATTTCGATGACTGTGAAAAAGAATCCATAAGGATGAACAAACTGGGGCTTGTCATACCTTCCTACGAATTCTGCCTGAAATGTTCTCATCTGTTTAATCTCCTTGACGCACGAGGGGCAATATCAGTAACAGAAAGGACGAAGTATATCGCACGGGTAAGGAACCTTGCAAAGCTCGCGGCAGAGGCCTATTTCAGACAACGGGAAGAACTCGGCTTTCCGCTTTTGAGGGACAAAAAATGAACGACCAGCAGTCATCCATGTCAGCAAAAGCAGGAACTCCAGTCAGGCACATCGCTGCTGCATCGAGATAGGGACAGAGGAGATTCCTGCAAGATTTTTACCTCCGGCGATCTCAGGCCTTAAGGAAATTGCGGCAAAGACCCTGGACGAATACAGAATCAGCTACAACACCATATCTACCTACGCAACACCCAGAAGGCTCTCTCTGATAATTGCAGGAGTGGCCCAGACGCAGAGAGACAATGTCAGGGAAGTCTACGGCCCTTCAAAAAAAGTGGCCTTCGACGAACAGGGCAATCCTTCAAGGGCAGCTGTAGGGTTCGCTAATTCCGTTGGATTAGATGTCACTGCCCTGAAAATAAAAATGAAGGGCACGACGGAATATGTAGCTGCGGTCCTCGAGGAAAAAGGGCTTGAGACAAAGGCAGTGCTGCCTGAGATAGCAAAAAAAATTATCCTCTCCCTGCATTTCCCCAAAGCAATGCGGTGGGGAAACGGCAGTCTGCACTTTGCGCGGCCTATTTGCTGGATACTGGCGCTTTTTGGAGCGGAAACCATACATTTCGAACTCGACGGCATCAGGAGCAGCAATCTGACAAAGGGTCACAGGTTCCTCTCCCCTGCTGCATTTCAGGTCAAAGAGATCACCTCATATATGAATATCCTTGAAAACAACTATGTCATCCTTGATCAGGAAAAAAGAAAAAATAGCATACAAAAGAATATCTCCGCTTTATTTAACGGTCCGGACATACTGCCCATTATAGACGACGAGTTGCTGGAGACAGTTACCTATATAGTGGAATACCCTGTCCCGGTACTATGCAGCTTCAGGGCTGAATATCTGAAACTTCCCAGGGAGCTTCTGATCACCGTCATGAAAGACCATCAGAAATATTTCGGGGTACAGGACAGTAACGGCAATCTTCTGAATCATTTTGTTGTCATAAGCAATACAAAGGCTGAAAACGCCGAAACAGTAAGAACAGGAGCAGAGCGTGTTATAAAGGCCAGATTTGACGACGCTAAGTTTTATTTTCATGAGGACACGGCAACACCGCTTGCTGAAAGGGTCGAAAGCCTGAAGGATGTGACCTTCCATGACAAACTCGGAAGCACATATGAAAAAAATGAGCGTGTCATGGCCATAGCAGCATTTCTTTGTGAAAAAATCGCGCCTCCGTTAAAAGACAAAGTTTTGCGGGCAGCGCAATTATCAAAAGCCGACCTGATCACAGGGGTCGTAAGAGAGTTCCCGGAACTTCAGGGCATAATGGGTAAGTATTACGCGACCCACGATAAGGAAGACAGTGAAGTGGCCATTGCGCTTGAGGAACAGTACCTGCCCAAAAATTACGGAGACAGGTTGCCGTTGACTGATACAGGTTCAATCCTTAGCCTGGCTGACAGGATCGACAATATCTCTTCTTTTTTCTCTATCGGGCTGGTACCCACTGGCTCTGAAGACCCTTTCGCCTTAAGAAGACAGGCCATGGGAATCATCCAGATCATCCTTGATAAAGGCTATGCCTTCAGTCTAACTGAAATTTTCGGGTATGCGCTTGATAATCTCAGGAATGTGCAGTCTGCAGAAAAAACACTCCAAAACATTATCAGCTTCATGGAGCAGAGGACTGAATTTATCCTTTCATCCTCCGGCTATGAGCAGGACCTCATAAAATCTGTAATCCCGCTTTCATCCGTGCAGCCGCTGAAACTTATCGCTAAACGTCTTGAGGCAATACAGGAACTCAGAAAAGATGAGGTCTTCCAGGACTTCCTGCTTGCAATAAAGAGGGTGAATAATATTACGCCCAAAATTTCCCTTCCTCCGGTGAACACCGGTCTGTTCACCCAGGCAGAAGAAAAACAGCTGCACCACTCTTTTGCTGCCCTGAGGGACGAATGTATGCCCCTCCTTGAGAACGAAAAGTTCTCTGAATGCCTGAGCATCTTACTTCAAATGACCCCCCATATCAACACCTTCTTTGACAGGGTAATGGTAATGGACAAGCAGGAAGAAATCAGGACAAACAGACTGGCCCTTTTAAAGGGCATATGGGAAACACTCTCCCTTATAGCTGATTTTTCGAAAATCCAGTAAAATCGAATGCCGAAATATTGACAATTACCCCTGAGTTTATTTATTCTATCTAATTCCAAATCTTATAAAGGAAGGTTAAAACCGACGTATGAAGACCCAGTTTGCTAAAAAAAGTGATATTGACCGCAAATGGTATTTAGTCGATGCCAAGGATATAGTCTTGGGGAAGCTCGCTGTAAAAGTGGCCGTACATCTCAGAGGCAAGAACAAACCGGTATTCACTCCGAATTCGGACACAGGTGATTTCATAATTGTTATCAATGCCGAGAAGATCAAGCTCACCGGCAATAAAGTAAACGATAAGGTGTATTACCACCATTCCGGATACATCGGCGGAATTAAGGCCAAGACAGCAAAAGAGCTTCTCGAAAACAAACCCGAGACGATCATTGAAAAGGCTGTTTGGGGAATGCTCCCTAAAAACAGGCTTGGCAGGGCGATGATAAAAAAATTAAAAGTATACAGGGGGGCTGAACATCCTCATCAGGCCCAGGCCCCTGTAATTTTACAATAAAGGAGTTTATATGGCTGAAATTAAATATATCGCTGTAGGCAGGAGAAAATCTTCAATTGCCAGAGTAAATATAGGGGCAGGCAGCGGCAAGATTATCGTAAACAGCAAACCTGTGGATACCTATTTCCCCAGAGAAACCCTGCGCATGATAATCAGGCAGCCCATCGAGCTAATCGGTGCAACTGGCAAGCATGACATATCGGTAAAAGTCGACGGCGGCGGACTGACAGGACAGGCAGGGGCGATCAGGCTCGGCATTTCAAGGGCCCTCCTCAAGATGGACGCTGACGTGAGAAGCAAACTCAAAAAAGAAGGTTATCTCACAAGGGACCCCAGAGAAGTAGAGAGAAAGAAATACGGACTCAAAGGCGCAAGAAAACGCTTCCAGTTCTCAAAGAGATAATTTACAGTCTGGAGCGAAATGCTCTAATATTATTTATACAGGGCCCGTTTTTAAGACGGGCCTTTTCTTTTGGTTAAACCTAAAAACGGCAGTTTAACCACAGAGTTCACAGAGATTACCCTAACGTTGCGTAAATCTCAGGAAGGAAGCAAAGAAAAAGGCCTAGCAATGACGACACGATTTGATATGTTGCGGCTATTTGTGAATTTCACACCTTGGGCATTCAAATTTGCGCTTGGCAGGCCACGGCAGATTGCTGTAAGGTGTCGCAGGCAAGCCCTTTTTCTTAACTTCCTTCCTGCAAGTTTGATATTTTTTTGCAACTCTCTGTGTCCTCTGTGGTGAATACTTTTTAAAAGTTAAGAGGTGATTATGAGCAAGATAAATAAAAATGAAAAACTGAGAGTTGCCATATGCGGCGGCAGCGGATATACAGGGATTGAGCTTTTGCGCATACTTTCAGGTCATCCGCATATAAAGATAACCGCTGTCACCTCTGAAAAATCAGCGGGCAAAAGCGTCAGTTCACTCTTCCCTCACCTTCAGAAATACAGGGACCTGACCTATGAGCCGCTCAACAAAACAGAGCTCCTGAAAAAGGCCGACCTTTTCTTCCTGGCGCTTCCGCACGGGGCCTCTCAGGAAGCAGTCGACTTCTTCTTTAAAAATAAAAAGCGGGTAATCGATCTGTCGGCGGATTATCGCCTTTCTGATCCCGAGGTGTATCAGGAGTGGTACGGCCTGCCCCACAAGTACCTTACGACCCTGAAAAAAGCGGTTTTCGGACTTCCGGAAATATACAGGTCCAGGATCAAAAAGGCCAAGCTGATCGCAAATCCTGGTTGTTATCCGACCAGCGCGATACTCGGGCTTCTGCCTGCAATAAAAGGCAAGCTCATCGACCCCTCATATTTGATAATTGATTCCAAGTCAGGGACTACAGGCGCAGGCAGAAAGGCTGATCTGACAGTTTCATTTTGCGAGGTCAATGAAGGATTTAAGGCCTATGGTATTGGTACGCACAGACATACCCCTGAGATAGAACAGGAACTCTCTTTTGCTTCAGGCAAAAAGATCAGGGTAAATTTCACCCCTCATCTGCTGCCTGTCGACAGGGGCATACTCACGACTATCTATGCGAGGCTGTCCAAAGAAACAGACACAGCAACGGTCCTGAATAT
>CAWDEY010000017.1:0-144636 GCA_963801505.1 uncultured Nitrospira sp. | reverse complement strand
CAGTCAATTCCATTGCCGAATCTTTCCTGGGGAAGCCCCTTTCTGAATGCATAGAAGTCATGCTTAAACGCAACCTTTTTCCCAAATGAGTGGCACCTGTCGCAGTTTTTGATTATATCCCCATTAGATTGTTTCTCTTCTGCACTGAAAGCTTCTTTCCCATTGTGGCATGCCCCGCAATATAGTCCGTTTTTATTGTCATTTTCAGTGATCCCTGTTCCACCGGTTTTCATGGCAAACCCGATGTCAACATGACACAACCTGCACGTATATCTCGACCTGTGAAACCAGTGTCTGAAGACCACTGGTGCAATGGAGGACTTTTTCTCTGAATAATTGTTCAAAACAATGGTCCCATATTCGTCTGGTTTTGGTCTTTTCTTCTTGGTCCCAAAAGTATCCGCATATACAAGCGAAAATAACAAACAGACAAGTATTGCCACAACGAAATACAGGATATGTCTTGTTTTCATTTTATTTCCCTCCTTAAGAAACAAAAGCCGAATTATTGCAGCTATTATACATAGGTCATATTGAAAAAGCTGTCTTTTGCGGCAGTTTCATCTGCTGGAAAGGTACTGCTCCCGCTTCCCTGATCAGAGCAATTTACTGCTATTAAGTTCTTTAAGGACCATTTCGATAAACAGATTGACGGCTTCATCGCGCGATGTTTCCTCCGCCACTTGCGAAAGGTAAGACCGGACCAGTGTTTCGTTGCGTACATCATAGATATTTGTGACAACGGCAAAATAGTCCAGATCATAGACAGACCGGGGATCTGTAACAATAGAAAACGAGTCGTCATAGAAAGAATTCCAGCCGGTATTATAACCCATCGGCACGATGTAGCCGCTGACTGTAACAAGGCGTGAGTACTCGTCTTCGCTTACGGCCCGCGCCACTATTACGTTATCAATCCCCAACTGCCTGACCCTGGCCACAACTGCCTCACGCTCCGGCCTGGTCCCCAGTTGACGCAATACCCTATTGCCCGGAAACGCCTCGACGCCGCTTTCGCTGAGCCGCGCGGCAAAAACATTTTCAAAATTATTCCGGATGTAATCAATACCGGTAACGAAGATAATCAGGGTCTTCCCCAGCTTCTGACTGTAGTTTTCATCTTTCCACACATGAATGGTACTTTTAGGGGCGCATAAACAGTGAACAACATGACCACCCCAGGATTAAGAAATTCTTTCGCAAAAAACTGTTCATTACATTAATCCTCCATTTATAAAAATGACTGACCCGGCACTTGTTTCTAAAATTATTTGAAACGCGCCGGATATTCCCCGAAGACAGGTAATACCGGACTCATACTAACATATATTATTTACTTAATTAATTTTATTCATGAAGGCGTCTTCTGATAAATACACGGGATATTGCTGTATGGTTTCAGACTAAAATCCCCCTCGGAGCGATTCATGGATGCCGATAATAAGAAATGCTCCTGTTACAAGCTTTCCGATTATCTTGATGAGGGTCCCCCTCTGCTGCAACTCGTCGAAATAGGTAAATACAATGTTGCGGCAGAGTATGAGATGGAAGGTCCCGTCGGGCAACTCCTTACGGATGTCCTGCTTTGCGAACTCGATATTCTCCCTAAAATCCTTCAGGACAGAATAGAATTCCCCTGAATGACCAAACGCCTGACTAATCAATTCCCCCGGGGAAGGTCCCTGAGACTGCTCCCCATAAATGATCCCTTTCCAGCCCTTTCAAGCAGCTCAGTGCCTGTGTCGGTTGCGATGATCCTCGAGAGGGACACCCTGACCAGTCACAGGCAGCACGCATATCTTCCAGAGGATCTGGAGAGTATAAGGCTCCTCCCGGAGCAGCTTCCGGCGCTCCAGCAGCGCACCTCTTTTTCGCCCTCCGTCAAAGCGCGCCTTGCAAGGGACGGGAGTATTTGGAACGCAAGACATCAAAAACCCTCCTGTCACGATAGAAGCGGGAGATGGTCACCCGGCTGAGCGAATCGAGCACCTGCCATTCCTCATTATGGCCATCGAGATATTCCCTGTAGGCAACGAGGCCTGTAAGCCCCAGTCGGCCTATACGGCGGCTGAGCCGCTTGCAAACCTGCTTTCTGACCTTGCGGAAGCCGGGCCAGCGGAGCCGGAGGTGCGGCAGGCACCACTGCAGGAATTCGCTGCACTCAGTATCCTTCACTCTCCGGCCTTCGGGTCTCGCTCAGGCACACTCTTTTTTTGGCCCGGCATACCAGGACATCCCTGCTGAGCTTGACCTCTTGTATTATGAGAATTCCCTTCATATTCTGCTCCCCCGTCAATACGCAATTGTTTCAGTCAAGCCTTATAAAAGGGTACTTTTGCAGCCCTTCCCGGCTCCAAAGCGAAAGCCCCGCCCACTGTGCTATTGTCTCGACAGCTATAATGGCATCAGGGTCTTCAAAGGTGATATGGCCGGGGTGTCCTGTCTTTTCAAGTGCTTCTAGGAGAAATTTATCAAGGAATTGCTCCTCTTGAAGCCCTGAAAGCTTGCCCTTGAATCCACGGCGGCGCATTCTTACATGAAACCCCTTACCTTCCAGTTCAGGTACCCATTCCAGAACGATCTCCTTTGTCTTTTCCTCAAATTCACCTGGAGACTGAAAGCTGAAGGTATCTGTAACAGGTATCAGCTTCGACATGAAGGACAGGGCATTAGGGTCCTCTGACATCCATTGGCGCAGGGTATCGAGCATACCGTCTAAATCATCCGTCCTTATGAAAAGGACATTGAAAAAACCGGTTTTTTTTATGGGCCCGAAACAACCGAGTTTTTTAAATGCCTCTGCAAAGCCCCGTTCATTGACACTGATAACAGCATTCCATTTCTGCATTGTCTTGCCTTTCCTTAGAGGTCTTTCAAACAGGGTTATGATCACATTGTATCACTCTATATCCAGGAAAAATAAATATTGCAATTATGGAATTAAAATGTACAATTATTTTATAAGTACTAACAAATCATTTTACTCTTAATTAAGGAAGAAATATCATGAGCATAATAGTGATTACGGTCGATTTAGGGCATTTTAAGGCATACAGAGTCACCACGGGCCCTCTTGGACGACCCATAATTGATCTGATAGAGAGTTATGATTCTCTTGAAGGACATGGCAAGTTGGGAGATAAGTTGAGTGATATAGCGGGGAGATTCACGGGAGGCGGCGGAAAAGGTGAAGTTGCCAAAGGATACGGTGAACCTCACCATCTTGAATCGGAAACCAGAAAAAAGCTTGAAAAAATGATCGCAATGGATATAAGCGCGTTAATAGAAAAAGAAGATCCTGAAAACTGGTATTTGGCAGCTACCGAAAAAATCAACAAAGAGATCATCAAAAATTTGGAGCCGCAGATAAAGGCCAAAATGGTTAAAAACATCTCTGTTGACTTGACGGGAACCCCAAGGCTGAAATCTTGGCTCATTTTACATAAACCCTGAAAGAGGAGCGTATTAATGCCCGCCTATGAATATACCTGTAAAGATTGTGGCAAAGGATTCACAATTTTCCTTTCTATAAAAGAATATGAAGCTCACCAAATAATCAGGTGTCCGCACTGTCAAAGCAACCATGTGGAAAGAAAAATTACAGCTTTCTTCGCAAAAACGAGCAAAAAGTCATAAGATTCTCAAATGCAAGGAAGTAGCCCAGTCAATTGTCTCAGGGCTTGAGGACAAACTGCCGTTTGCCCCTTTTCATCTTACTTCTTTTCAGACCTGCAATTGATCACACTTTAGCCACACTTTATTGATTGACATTCAGTAACTTAGGAGTAGGATGAAATATAAGGGATACTGATAATTACAATTTTATGTTCAGGGGATATGTTATGGAAAAAGTAAAATCAAAAGAGGTAGTAAAAGTTGAACCAGCCAAGCTGCTTTCTCCCTTAGACGATATGGAAAGAAGATTTGAAGATTTTTTCGGAAGACCTCTTTCTGTATATGGCCCCTCATGGTTTCCGAGGCTGAGAATGCCTGAAATGGCAGAACTCTCTCCGACAGTGGATATTTTTGATGATGGCGGTGATGTAGTAATTAAAGCTGAACTGCGGTTATGAAGAAAGAAGAAATCGATGTGAAGCTTAGTGATAACACCATAACGATTTCAGGAGAAAAGAAGAAAGAAGAGAAAGTAGAGAAAAAGGACTTTTATAGGATGGAGCGTTCATATGGTTCTTTTACCCGAGCTTTTCGTCTGCCCTCTGAAGTGCAAGCGGACAAAGTTAAGGCACAGTTTAAAGACGGCATTCTTGAGATAAGAGTCCCCCCAAAACAGAAGAGGCAAAGCAGAAGGAAAAAAAGATTTCGATAGAATGAAAATCTTGGTAGTTGACGATGAAGAGCTGGAAGAAGACGGTTACAATATCGTGACCGCAACAACTTGTTCAAAGGGAATGGAGTTTTTTCAAAAAGAAAACCCTGACCTCGTAACCCTTGACGTCTGTATGTCATATAACGATGAAGGGATTAAACTACTGGGGCAAATGAAGTCGATTAGGCCAGGGGTGCCAATGATGCTTGCTTACCACTTATGATTACAGAGATGACTTTGAGGTCTGGTGTTCAGATGCGTATATTGTAAAATCATCAGACTTATCTGAGCTCAAAGGCACAATAAAGTCGACAGTAGGCAATTAGTGACATTCGTAGAATCGTATGTGCTCTGAAGGAGGACTATCATGGATAAGTACCAGGAATTTTCTATAGCAGCGGATGCACAGGCAATGCTGAAAAAAGCCCATGAAGACGGGGTGATAACTGCATGGGACCGGGCCAGGAAGCAGGAGCCTCAGTGCCTGTTTTGCAGAACTGGGCTATCATGCCGTGTATGCGCCATGGGTCCGTGCCGGATCGACCCGCACGGGAAAGGCGCGCATTACGGCGTTTGCGGCGCTGACGCCGATATTATTGCGGCAAGAAACCTTGCAAGGATGGTTGCTGCCGGTTCCGCGTCGCATTCAGACCATGCTCGTGACCTTGTCGACGTCCTCCATAAAATAGGGAGCGGTAAGGCCCCGGGATATACGATAAAAGACCCTGAAAAAATGAAAAAGGTCGCCTCTGAATATGGCATAGAAACTGACGGTCTCAGTAATGAGGAGATAGCATTAAAACTTGCAGAAGCCATGATGGAAGACTTCGGGATGAAGAAGGGGAGACCGACCTTCCTTGACAGGGTCCCAAAACAGCGGGTGGAGCTTATGGGAAAAATTGGGCGTTGTCCCCCGCGGGATAGACAGGGAAACCACAGAGACCATGCACCGGACACACATGGGTGTTGACAATAATTACGTCTCCATACTTTTGCATGCAGTCAGAAACAGCCTTTCGGATGGTTATGGTGGATCAATGATCGGCACCGAACTGTCTGATATAATATTCGGAACGCCAACCCCGGGTTTTTCCGAGGTCAATCTCGGTGTATTGAAAGAGACCAGGTAAATATACTCGTGCATGGCCACAACCCGGTAGTCTCGGAGATGATAGGTCTGGCTGTTGAAGACAGTGCGATGATAGCCCTTGCAAAGTCAAAAGGCGCCAAAGGCATCAACCTTGCCGGACTCTGCTGCACAGGCAATGAACTCATGATGCGAAGGAAAATACCCATGGCCGGCAACCACCTTATGACTGAACTGACAATCGTCACCGGAGCTGTTGAATCAATCATCGTGGATTACCAGTGTATCATGCCTTCACTCGGACAGGTGGCGCAGTGTTATCACACAAAGCTCTACTCTACTTCGGACAAGGCGAAGTTCCCTTTTATGGAGCATGTTGAATTCACGCCTGAGAATGCCAAGGAACAGGCGTTCCGACTGGTGAAGGAATCGATCGAAAACTATACCCGCAGAAACAGAGACAGGGTGTCTATTCCGGTCATAGCCGGTCAGGAATATGACCGGATTTTCAGTGGAATCCATAGTTGGAGCGCTCGGCGGAAGCCTGACCCCTCTAATCGATGCGATAAAGGCAGGCAAGATAAAGGGGCGGTGGGTGTAGTCGGATGCAATAACCCGAAAGTCAGACAGGATTATGGTCATGTCGGTCTTATCAAACGCCTGATAGCCAATGACATACTGGTCCTCACCACAGGATGCGCCAACGTGGCAGCCGGCAAGGCCGGGTTGCAGGTGCCTGAGGCAAAGGAACTGGCTGGTCCCGGCCTTAAAGAGATATGCGGACTTCTTAATATTCCTCCTTCACTGCATGTCGGCTCCTGTGTTGATAATTCAAGGATCGCGGTTATTGCCTGTGCATTGGCCAATGCCCTCGGTGTAGACATAGACAAACTGCCTCTTGCCGGAGCAGCGCCTGAATGGTATTCGGAAAAGGCGGTTGCCATCGCCTTCTATGTAATGGCCAGCGGGATTTATACTGTCCTTGGGGTAATGCCGCCTATTGGTGGAAGTGCGAACGTAACTAAACTTGCAACTTCCGGGTTGAAAGATGTCTTTGGGGCCTGCTTTGCTGTAGAACCCGATCCGGTAAGAGCAGCAGACCTCATAATAGCTCATATAGCAGAGAAAAGGCAGGGATTAGGATTGTGTGTTTAGCCAGGTATGGGAAATATTGAAACAAGATTTAATGTTAATAACAAAGGCAGGTAACATAAAGGCAGTTAGAGAAGTTATAAAGAAGACAAGCCTCTGACCTCGTGTAGTTTATCGCTTTGGTTTTTCAGGTAAGCTGTGATATGTTGGCATAAAAGATCAGCAGAGGATTTAATCAAATGAAAATATTACTTGCAACAGATGGTTCTGATTATTCAAAGGGAGCCGCTGAATTTTTAACCCGCCTGAAATTAACCCCTCAGGATGAAATAACGATTTTTCATGCAGTTTCTTGGATTCCATTTCTTTATGACACGGAATTCTATATCGAAACTTTCAAAGAAATAAAGCATGAACTTGCACCCAAAATTGTAGATTCAATTATGGGTATCCTAAAGCCTGTTGAGGCAAAAATCAGCACTGCTATAGTTGAAGGTCCTCCTGACGAATGCATCATAGATGCGGTCAGGACATCAAATATAGACATGGTTGTTATGGGAGCGCGGGGAATAAGGGGTATTGAAACTCTTTTCTCTGGAAGTGTAACAAGGGCAGTAGCTATTAAATCGCCAAAGCCGGTCCTGGTTACAAAACTCCACATAAGAGAACAACCCGTATTTAAAGTGCTATATGCCACTGACGGATCAGAATATTCCAGAGATGCCGGTATTTTTTTAACTTCGATTCCATTCCCTGATAATACGGAATTTACGATATTGAATGTAGTTCCGCCGGAATTTCTGGATATACCCGAAACATTTGCCCCAAAAGTTAATGAAAGAATTATCAAGATCAGAGACCAGGCCCAGTCAATCAGATTAGATAATTCTCAAAGAATTGTCGAACAAGCAGAGAAAATGTTGAGCAAAACTATCAGGACCATAAGAAGTCTGTCCGAAGTCGGGGAAACTTCAACCGTGATACTGAGAGTTTCAGAGGAAATAAAAGCAGACCTCATCGTGGCAGGATGTAGAGGCTTGAGAGGCATCAAAGGCATGATGGGGAGCGTATCAAGAAATATCCTTGCTCATTCGAAATGTTCTGTGTTGATTGGCAAGACTTGTGAGGAATAAAGCCTCCCAAAATGCGTACATGAACACGACCGCCGGCCCCAAAGGATGGGGTCATCATTGATGCCATAAAAGAGATCTTTACAAACAATGCAGAAAGGGTTTCAGCACGCGGAAGAGATCAGGGGGTTATAATAGAAGATGCCGTTGCTTGAGATAAAAGGGCTTACATACGAAACTGGAAATAAAAGAATTCTCGATGAATTTTCCCTGACCACAAATACATCTGAAGTCCATGCCCTCCTCGGTACAAACGGTACAGGCAAAAGCACCCTCGCCTATCTGATTATGGGTAGTGAAGGATACAACCCCACATCAGGCGAAATCCTCTTCGAAGGTAAAGTCATCAATGGCCTTAAAATCCATGAGAGAGCAAAACTGGGCATAACTATGGCTTGGCAGGAGCCTGTGAGATTTGAAGGTATAGCAGTCAGAGATTATCTGACGCTCAAAAATAGGGACATCAATCCGGCCCATTATCTCGAAATGGTCGGGCTTCCCCCTGAGCTTTATCTTTACCGGATGGTTGATAAATCCCTCAGCGGAGGCGAACGGAAGCGAATAGAGATTGCATCAATCCTTGCTCTAAATCCGAGACTTGCTATCCTTGACGAGCCTGATTCAGGGATTGACATGCTTTCCATGCAGGATATTGTCAATGTCATCACTACATTCAAAAACAATGGCTCATCCGTACTCCTGATTACGCACCGGGAGGAGATTGTCTTAATCGCTGACAGGGCATCTCAAATATGCAATGGCAGGGTTATATGCTCAGGGGACCCTGAGAAAGTGGCCGAATACTATAAATCAAGAAAATGTCTTGTCTGTGACGGGGAGGAATGCGCCTATGTCTGATCTCGATGCTTTGATGAAGGCATTTGGAGAGGCGGGAGGTGATAAGGCCATCCTTGAAAACAATGAGATAGCGCACCTTGTTGCAAGCGGCCATACATTACTCAGCATGAACAGCGTGGAAGGTCTGAAGGTTGACGCACGAAAAACGATAAGCGGTATCAGGGCTAAGGTCACCGTTAAAGAAGGAACAAAAATAAAGAATCCTGTGCATCTCTGCTTTCGGCATTCTCCATAAAAAGGGGACCCAAAAGATCAAGATGGATGTCAGGCTTGAAGAAAATGCATCAGCACATTTTATAGCACATTGCATATTCCCGAAGGCTGAGAAGGTGCGGCATATCATGGACGCGGCGGTTGAGATTGGAGAAGGCGCGGAGATGCAATATTCGGAAACACACTTCCACGGGCTGCATGGAGGCATTAAGGTGATCCCGAAGTCGGTTGTAAAGATCGGAAAGAACGGCCGCTACTTTTCTGATTTTACCCTGACTACAGGAAGAGTTGGGAGTCTTGATATTGATTACTCTGTTGAAGCAGGAGAGAGTGCCGTGACTGAATTGACGGTCAGAGTCTTCGGCCATGTTAACGACGATATAAATATAAGGGAAAAAGTCGTTCTGGCGGGGAAAAACTCTCGAAGTATCATAAAGACCAGAATTGCCATTGAGGATGATGCACGGGCGGAAGTCACCGGCATTACCGAAGGAAATGCAGAAGGTGCAAGGGGACATGTGGACTGCGTGGAGATTCTGAACGATAACGCTGTAGCAAAGGCAATTCCGATAGTAAGCGTTACAAACCCACTTGCGAAAGTTACTCATGAGGCGGCGATCGGCAGCGTTGATAAACGCCAGATGGAGACCCTCATGGCGCACGGACTGACTCCGGAAGAGGCGGTGGACGCGATCGTAAAGGGGATATTGAAATAGTGCTATTCTCCACCGTAATAAGGCAGCGGCAACTGTGGGGGCCCTGACTTTTGAGACAGCCGGTACAGTCGCCCACGGCGACGGGTCCATGGACGAATTTGTCCTTGCCCATGCTGTTGTGGCATTTGTCCGTCACACATGACTCCGCAGCTTCGGGGGAGAAAGGACAAACCAGATTTAAGTTTCAGTATGTGGACTGCGCAAATGGTGATGATTTCTTTTGGTAATCGATAGTGCAGACAAATTTCCCATATTTTATGAAATTCGCCTTTGGTCCTTATTACCGGAATTATACAAAATGGTCATGACTGTTGCCGTCTGATTCTAAAGTACTTTTTGTTTGACTCCGATCTTAATCATGGTATAGTTATAATAACTCTCAGATAAACCGGAAGTTCGTATAGTAATTGACGGTGTGGGATAATAAAGATGTCCCTGTCTACAATAAAAGATAATACAATGAGCAGCGACAATGAAAGGCATAATGGTGAGCCTGTACCATCGCATGGCGTTGCGCTTGCGCTCTGTCCCATGCGTTAGCTCTGTAGACCCAAACCTGAAAGGAGAACGAAGATGAGTGAAGGTAGCAAGTGCCCCATAACTGGCAAATCAGGCAGAGGCGCATCGAATCGTGACTGGTGGCCCAATCAGCTTAACCTGGGAATCCTTCACCAGCACGCGCCAGCCTCCAACCCGATGGGCCCTGACTTCAACTACGTCAAAGAATTCAAGAAGCTTGATATGGCCGCCCTGAAGAAAGACCTGTACTCACTGATGACCGACTCGCAGGACTGGTGGCCTGCGGACTGGGGCCACTACGGCGGCCTGTTCATTCGCATGGCCTGGCACAGCGCTGGAACCTACCGTACCGCTGACGGTCGTGGCGGCGGTGGCACCGGCAACCAGCGTTTTGCGCCGGTCAACAGCTGGCCCGACAACTGCAACCTGGACAAGGCGCGCCGCCTACTTTGGCCTATCAAGCAGAAATATGGGAGTAAGATCTCCTGGGCCGACCTCATGATCTTGGCCGGCAACTGCGCGCTTGAGTCGATGGGCTTCAAGACCTTCGGATTCGGTGGTGGCCGTGTGGACATCTGGCAGCCCGAGGAAGACATCTACTGGGGCAAAGAAGATACCTGGCTGGGTGACAAGCGCTATAGTGGTGACCGCAAGCTTGAGAACCCATTGGCCGCCGTGCAGATGGGACTGATCTATGTGAACCCTGAAGGCCCGAACGGCAACCCCGACCCCGTGGCCTCGGGCCGCGATGTGCGCGAAACCTTCGCCCGCATGGCTATGAACGACGAAGAAACCGTCGCGCTCGTCGCCGGTGGACACACCTTCGGTAAGGCGCACGGCGCGGGCGACCCGAAGCTGATGGGTCCAGAACCGGAAGCTGCCCCGATCGAAGAGCAAGGTCTGGGCTGGATCAACCGGTTCGGCACCGGCAAGGGCGTGCACACCACCACCAGCGGTATCGAAGGCGCCTGGAAGCCCAACCCCACAAAATGGGACAACGGCTACTTAGACATGCTGTTTAGCTACGAGTGGGAGTTGACTAAAAGCCCGGCCGGCGCCTGGCAGTGGCAGGCCAAGGACGTCAAGGAAGAGCACATGATCCCGGACGCCCACGACCCATCGAAGAAGCACCGGCCCATGATGACCACGGCAGACCTGTCGCTGCGCTTCGACCCGATCTACGAGCCCATCGCGCGCCGATTCCACAAGGACCCGCAGGCTCTCGCCGACGCATTCGCCCGCGCCTGGTTCAAGCTGACCCACCGCGACATGGGGCCCAAGGCCTGCTACCTCGGCCCTGAAGTACCGGCCGAAGACCTGATCTGGCAAGACCCGATTCCTGCTGTCGACCATCCCCTGATCGATGCCAGGGACATCGCCGACCTCAAGGGCAAGGTCCTCGCTTCGGGACTGTCTGTCTCACAACTGGTCTTCGACGGCTTGGGCGTCGGCATCTACCTTCCGTGGCTCAGACAAGCGCGGAGGTGCCAACGGCGCGCGCATTCGCCTGGCGCCGCAAAAGGACTGGGAAGCCAACCAACCGGCGCAACTGGCCGAGGTGCTGGGCGTACTCGAAAGCATTCAGCGGGCCTTCAACGGCGCCCAGACAGGCGGCAAGAAAGTCTCCATGGCTGACCTCATCGTGCTGGCTGGCTGCGCTGCGGTTGAAGCGGCGGCCAAGGCTGCCGGGCACGCTGTCGACGTACCCTTCACTCCGGGCCGCGCCGACGCCTCACAAGACCAGACCGATGTGAAATCGTTCGCCTTGCTGGAGCCCCAAGCCGACGGTTTCCGCAATTACCAGAAGAAAGCCTTCACTGTGTCGGCCGAGGAAATGCTGGTGGACAAGGCGCAGCTCCTGACCCTGAACGCGCCTGAGATGACGGTGCTCATCGGTGGCCTGCGCGTGCTCGGGGCCAACGTGGGTCAGTCGACGCACGGCGTGTTTACGACACGGGTAGGGACCCTCACCAACGACTTCTTCGTCAACCTGCTCGACATGGGCACAGTGTGGAAATCCAGGTCTGAGGCCAGGGACACGTTCGAAGGGCGCGATCGCAAGACAGGCGAACTCAAGTGGACCGGTACCCGCGTGGACCTGGTTTTCGGCTCCAACTCGCAACTGCGTGCCTTGGCCGAGGTCAATGCGCAGGACGATGCAAAAGAAAAGTTTGTGAGAGACTTCGTAGCGGCGTGGAACAAGGTCATGAACCGTGACCGCTTCGATCTCGCCTGATCGCAGCCATAAACGTCTTCAAGGGCTTCTGACAGGGCGGCGAAAAAAACGGACGGCTAACGCGTGAATCACGGGACACGGATAAAGCCACGTGCCCGTGATTCAGGTGTTACTCCATATTGCTTTCGGAAATCTGCAATATTTTCACCGTCTGATCTCTGATGATTAGAGGCTCAGAACTCTTCTCCTAACCTCCCCAAAGCGTATTATCATGGCGACAAGCAACAATCTTTCAGGACATCAAACCCCTTATCCATAGTCACCGCCATAACCCTTTCTCCATGACACGCTGTTTCCTCACAGCTTCCTGTGGGGTCAACAGGGCCACATAACGCACATAGCAATGTCCGGCTATGCCAGCTCACAAATGCGACCATGGCATCTTCATTTTTGAGATTTCAGGTGTTATTCAAAACTGATAAACCTTTTTGGGTCTATCTTCCTGACAATGTGCATGGGTATCAATCCCGCAATAAGGGTTGTCAGAAATAGTCCTGCTGCTGTCACAGAAAGATAAAGAACCGGCAAACTAAACTGTATCTCCCATCCAAAGGAAATACGGTTTATCACCTGGATGAATATGATACTCATGGCCAGCCCGATGACCGCGCCCAGGATTATTCCGGCGATGCCCAGGATAGCGGCGGAAAGGACGAGCATGCCCCTCAGCTGTCCCCATCCGGCACCCAGATACCTTAGGATGCTGATCTCCCTCTTCCTCTCAAGCACAAGCGCCATCAGGATATTGACCACCCCCAGCAGCGACACCAGGACCGAGATCAGTTCAATGGCATAGGTAATAGCGAACGTCCGGTCGAAGATGGCCAAGACCTGCTTTCTCAACTCAGTGTTGTCCATTATTTCAACTGCATATCGCGACAGCAGTTTTTGCCTTAGCCCTTTGATAAACTCCCCTGGATCTGTGCCTTTATCGAGATAAATGCCCAGTTGTGTGGCATCATCAATACCCCAGTATTTCCGCAGCCACTTCCTGTCAAGGTAGAGGAAGCCTGAGGCGGTTGAATAGCTGCTGAAGATGTCCCCTATGGTGAACTTTGCCATGCCCGCAGGGGTCCTGATTTCCACCTGCTCCCCCTCTTCAGCCCGTATTTAACGGCAAGGTAGCTTGAAACCCCTATCTCCCTGTCAGTGAGATTATCAGATACTGAGACACTGCTGCCCTTTGTTTTGTGCTGACGCGCGTGCAAGGCAGCCCTGTCTCCAAACCCGGCAACAATCTTCCTTCCCCTGAAATCGATCTGAAGGGTCCTGAACCTGTCGACAAAGGAAACCCCTGGCGCCTCCTCCACAGTCCTGACGAGGTCCTCAGAAAGAGGGAAATAGCAGAAGTTCGAGGTGCAAGACGATGGTTTGACATAGACGTCGGCCGAGATGTTCTTACTTATCCATGTTTTCAAAGACCCCCTGAAGGAAAAGATGAGGATAAACAGGGAGATGATCAGGGCGCTGCTGATAGCAACACTCATAAGGGCCACTGACAAACGAAGGGTGCTCCCTTCCATGTCCCCCGCGGTTATGACACCGGACGTACCAAACATTTTTTCAAGCGGCCTTTTAAAGATGCGCAGCAGGAATGAAAGATATGAAGGGGAGAGGACCGTAAAACCCAGTATAATGGCAAGGATCCCGGCATAGGCCAGAAACGGAAACTCAAAAGGCATGGCCCTGTAATCGATATAGGAAAGTACGCATCCTGAGACGACCAGAAATATGCCGGTCACTTTGTAATAACTCCGATAATTACCCCGATTATTACCCTGCTTATTGATAGCGCTGCCGCGACGCATACCCTCAAAGGTACCTTCCCTGACGCTCTCATTGGGCCTTGTGCCTGCGGCTTCAAAGGCAGGGACGGCCGAGGCCAGGAGCGAGACAAGCAGACCCAGACCAAGGGACATCAGGATGTCGGCGCTGGAAAGGGCATAGTTGGATATGGAGATTGTGGCATACATTGTAGATATGGTCTTTGCAATTGCTGCAACAGAAAACCAGGCCACGACCTGGCCGCAGAGAATACCCAAGATAGAACCGATCAGACCCAGGAAGAGCCCCTGTATGATAAACAGTAGCACAACGGTATGTCGCCCGATGCCCAGGGCCCTGAGAATACCTATTTCCGTCCGCCTCTTGACCACCGAGATAAAGATAGTATTGTACAGAAGGAACACCCCTACCAGTATGGATATGAGGCTTACAAACTGGAGATTGTACCGGAAGGCCCTTATGAGCGACTTCTGTGCCTTTATGACCTGCCCTTTATTTTCAATTGTGAGTGAGGACGGAAGCCTTTTTTGTATCTCTGCAGCTGAACTGTCATCTGCTGCCACGTCGATCTTCGAAAGATATCCGGCCCTGCCGAAATAATCCTGGAAATTGCCAAGGTCCATAAACATGGTATTGACCGGCATAAGCGGCATGTCCTCAATATCCACAACCGTCAGCATGAATTCCCTGTCGTATACTAATGCCCTAAATCTGTCGCCCTTTTTAAGTGCATGCCGGACGGCAAACTCACTGGTTACAGCAACACCGCTGATCTCCGTGAAGTATCTCCTGAAATCGGCCTTCTCACTTGCTGCCAGTT
Source organism: uncultured Nitrospira sp. (assembly GCA_963801505.1). Taxonomy (GTDB): domain Bacteria; phylum Nitrospirota; class Thermodesulfovibrionia; order Thermodesulfovibrionales; family UBA6898; genus JAOUFP01. Next base: position 129,853 of record CAWDEY010000017.1, on the reverse strand, counting down.
TAAGGAACCTGGCTACCCTGACTGTATCTACACCCCTGATATCAGCCGTCTCTTTAGTTTCAGGCAGATAACCCTTAACATCGATTACAGGAAAGCTGTCGTCGTTGATGCCCCTGACCGTCTTATATATTTCTTCATGAAAATCCAGTCCTGATGTGTCAACGACCTCATAGTTGGCATAGGGATTCATGCCGCTGATATCTGATTCAAAAGACAACGCGGCCCTGTCCGAGGCTGCCTTCACTCCGCTAAATAGTCCTATTCCAAGGGCAACGCCGATTATGGACAACACGGTAAGAAAACGGTCAGCCCTGATATTTTTCAGCATCATAAGTTTAAGAAGCTGCAGAAACGTCACAAAAAAACCACTCCGTCTTTGATCCTGATCGTCCTGTCTGCGTGCCTGGCAACATATTCCTCATGGGTGACAAGGACAATGGTTTTTTTATTTTCAGACGCGATCTGCGTAAAGGAGTTCCATGATAGAGGCCCCTGTCTTGCTGTCGAGACTGCCCGTTGGTTCATCGGCCAGGATGATGCCAGGATCGTGGACGAGCGCCCGGGCGATCGAGACACGCTGCTGTTCCCCTCCGGAGAGCTGGTAGGGATAGCTCATTTCCCTGCCCTTAAGCCCTACCCTCTCCAGATATTGATATGCTGTCCCGCTATTTCCAATGTTGTTTAGAAGAAGCGGTATCCTTACGTTTTCGAGGACATTTATATTTGGAAGCAGGTTGAAAAACTGGAACACGAACCCTACTTTTTTTCTCCTGTAGAGGGTCAGCTTTTCATCATTGAATGAAGATATCTCGCCCTCCCCTACAACGATGCTGCCTTTGTCCGGCCTGTCCATTCCGCCTATGAGATTAAGCAGCGTAGACTTTCCCGAACCTGAACTGCCGGTTATTGCAAGGAACTCCCCCCTGCCGACATCCATGGTTATGCCCTTGAGCACCCGGGTCTCACCGTAATATTTCTCAACTCCCTCAAGCCGTATCATCGGTAGCATCAGTAACCCGTCATCTCTGCATACGCCCTTCCGGTTGCAGAGCCTCTGACGCTGCAACTCCCTTCCCAGTAATAATTTCCGGTCGAATAGGTCGCTATGAATTCCTGGTCTTCAAGCAAGGGGGTGACCCTCAGGCCAAGCTTCTCCCCCGGGAGACTGATCTCCCACTCGGCAGGGTACCGGGCCCCGGTCTTTGCGGATGTGTAATAGCGGAGGACTTTGATCCTGAAGTCGTTAATTGTAAGATGCCGGGTAGTTCCGTCCCTGAAGACCAGTGTGCCTGAGGAATATTGGTCCACTGTGCCGTCGGCATTCCTCAGGTTATAAAGCATTATCTCACGGCCATCGTCAAGCTGTATCCCGAACCAGTCCCAGCCCTTCAGCCTATGCCCTGTCCTGCCTGAAGATATCTCCCTGTCAAACCAGCTCTTTCCCTTCACCTTTATGACCCTGCCCCCCTGTCTTTAGTGTCCCCTCCGTAGCCAGGTCGGTAAGCGAAAAATACATGCGAGGCTATCAAAGGAGACTCTTCGGACTTACGGGAATACCCCTTTTCTCCGTTCAGGGCCTCAGGCTTCAAAGCTGACAGATCAAGGTCAAGCTCCAGCCCCTCGCCGGAGGCGACCAGGTGTATCTTTTTTGTGGTCCCCTGCATTTCATTGCCGTTGACCCAGACCCTGAGCCGGCTCTCCTTTGCCCCTGCGAAGTCATAGGCCCCGGAGTCAGACCTCTCGGAAAAGATATATTTCTTCTGTTGAAGGTCCGTGACAGCAAAATGAGAGACATAAATATCTCTCACTCCGAACCTGGACTTGAACTCCCGTTTCTGGACCCCCAGGACAAAGAAAGTCAGCTCATACCCGAATTCACGCCCCCCCTCATCAAACAGGTGGCCGGTGAAATACCACCACTGGAGACGGTAGTCCGGCTGGTAATAATAATCCCCGGGAAATTTCAGGGGTGTGTCTTTAGTTACGTCCAGGTATTCCTGACCGGCAGAAACCTCAAACAGCAATAAAAAGGCGAGGCCTGTAAAGAGCAGGTATCTTATCATCCCGCAAGCCTGTATTTTCATTTCATGTCAGGTCCTTCTGCCATAAGTCTATTATAATGCCTTGCCTGAATTATCAAAGAAAAAAATGCACCCGGGTCAGAGAAGAAAAAACCGGAGAAGTTTGGAGATGAAATGCTTATAATAAAGAAAACATTTCGACACAACAGGGAGATGGAATGGACAAAAAGCCTGACGATATGACTATAGAAGAGTTGAAGGCCGAACTTCAACGGCTCAAAGACAACCTCTGCGATTTCGAGGACATGCATTCCTTTACCTTCCAAAAGACCACGGTCCATATAGGAGCTGAAATGGCCCATAACATGCAGACCGAATTCGAGGAAGAGTGCGGGAAGTATAAGGAACAGATAGAGGTGATAGAAAAAGAGCTGAAAGCAAGGGACGCCCTCTGATAGAGAAAGAATTATTAATAAAAAACCGGAGGCAAATGATGGCCCGCACAGGGATGTCTCACTGTGGAATCCTGGTAATGTGGGCCATCACCCACGGAATCATTGCCATGGAAGTTGCGTCGAACAAGCCGTGAGCAATGACCGCCGGCCAGATTGAGCCGTGAAAAATCATGATCAGTCCCAAACCCACACCAATTAATCCGGCGAAGCAGGCCGCCAGCGGCCCCATGGCCAAATGACCGAGTCCGAAAATAATTGAGCAGATGATGACGGCCGATACCTGACCGGCGCGCGGGCCAAAATGTTGCGGCCAGAGCGCTCTCATTCCAGCGAGAAATGCGGAGCGCCAAAGTTCTTCCCGCAATCCCCCCACGACAAAACTCACGACCGTCAGTGTTAACCAAAAATACACCGGATCATTGCGCATTGCCGCTACGTCAATAATCGTTTCCACGCCCGGACGGTTGGCGGAGAAGAAGTCTTGCAACGAGTCCGGTGTCATTATATGACTGGCAACCAGCCCTATTGACATCACGCTAAGCAATAATACCAGGGCCAAGCGTATGGCGACTGAATAGCCGGCACCCAGGAGAACTGGCCTGATTTTGCCCTGCCACCGAAGCAGTAAATCATCGCGCGTGGCACGCGATGCGAGCCACGCCAGACCGAAAACCGATCCAAAGACCAGCAGTTCCAGCGCACAAACCCGAAGCAGCCCGACGGTGCTCCGGGAAAGCATGGCCGCGTCAGTTCCCCTGCGTCCTAATCCCAATAACCCAATCACCAGAATATATGCGGTGATGAGAAGCAAATGAAGCTTCCAGCGGCCGCGGCTTACGGCTGGTTTGGTTGTTTGAGAAATGGGTTCCATGGTAGTTGGTTGTTCTAAGGCCAACGAGGAGCTAAGGGGCTGCGCGCTTTTGCGCAGTCCCGTTTGAGCACAGGGTTAGACATGCGTTTAATCGGTAGTCTGTTTAATACAATTTTCAAGACGCTGTCTCCGACTTTCCATAACTGACCTATCCGAACCGCCATCATGGAAACGTCCCGGTGAAAATAGCGGATATTTCTCTCCACTTTTGAGTTTGAGAATTATGTAATAGAAGTTGACGAAGTTGGATCTTTTTCCAAAATAACCAATACTGGTGTCGGTAATTTCACTGAATCGGATCAATTTTCTCTTTATCCCGAACTTGTTTTTATCTTCCACAACAATGCGACGCATCTGGGGGTCGACGACAATAGTTTGTTTTCCACTCACCAGAAATGCGGAGACGCCGATGAGCAGCAGGATGAGACCGCACAGAAATCCCGCCAGACTGTTTGTCATGCTCGAACCGTCGAAATGACGGAAACCAATTACCAGGATTATGCCAACCGCAATGCAAGCCAGCGAAAGCGCAGTCTGTTTGCTGGGATTGCTTTCAAATCTCCACGAATCCATAGATAACCCTCTCATGCCAGTATGTGGTGGTGGGGTGGGGTCAGGCTTTTGTAATTTGATATTGTAGTGCCTTCTATCAAAGCCGACTTCCCGATCCTACACCCTTGTTCTGATAATTTGATCTGCGCAGTATCCTGTCAGCTGCAAGGCTCAATGTGCTCACATCACGTTTCATACGTCTGCCCAATTCAGTCAGTGACAATCCGGGCGCTTCACGTACCAGACATGCAATCATCGCACGTGCCTCTGCTCGGTCCCGCTGCCTTCCTGGTGCCGACATCTCTGCTTCGCTCAGACCATACTCCTTGCCGACCCTCTCAATTATTTCATCCAGCGTTTCTGATTTCTCTTCGCACTGCTCTGATTTCTCATATGCCCTTTCCACAAAGCTGTCGTCTCCAAGCAGTCTCCCCCCGCTTGTCCCCTCATGAAACTCCTGCCTGTGCCCCTCTTTTATCCCTAAGTGCACGAACTCACCATACCGTGCCCTTGAGTTCTTCAATCTCCGACCAAATTGCGACAACACCCACTCAGTTGTCAGCCAGAGCAGGGGTTCCTGACCCATATATGTCCTGTGTCCGCTCCAGCGATATTTTTCTGGGTCCTTTACAAGCTTCGCCCTTACGGGATTCAGATGTATATATCGCACCAGTTCCGCCAGATATGCGTCCGCATCTACAACTATCGCCTTGTATCGGCCCTGAAATAAATGCCCGACCCTCTTTTGTCTGTGGTTGACCCATTGGGTATAGCGAAAGCAGAGGTGTTGCATTATCCGGGACAACGGCTTCTCTCCAACTTGTACAGCCAGATGCACGTGGTTGCCCATCAGACAAAACGCATGTATGCGGTGCCCGAACTTCTCAACCCCCTCCTGCAAAAGCAGATAAAACCTGCTCCTGTCCTCATCATCCGCAAAGATATCCTGTCCCCCGTTGCCTCGCACCATCACGTGATACAATGCGCCTATGTAATGCAGTCTCGGTTTACGTGCCATACTGTCAGAAGATTATCAGAAAACTGCTTCAATAGCAAATTAGCAAAGCCTGACCCCGCCACGGCCCACGGACCCAGCGTTATGCGCCGTAAGAACCAATGTCTCGAATGACTCCACTGAAGATGTGGGAATTATGGATATTTCGGTGGTTTGGGCTTACGCCCCTCAATCCGGATCTTTCTTGTAATTTTCTAATTCCTTTGATACCTTGGCATAGCAATCAGGACAAATGCCGTGACTGAATAAGGCCTCAGAATGCTTTGTTATGTAAGATGCCACTTCCTCCCAATAGCCCTTGTCGTCCCTTATCTTTTTGCAGTAGGCACAGATCGGAAGCATGCCGCTGAGTTTCTTTACATTTGCAAGGGCCTCCTGCAGTTCTGCTAAGAGCCTCTCTCTTTCAATTTCGCCCTGCTTGCGTTCACTAATGTCACGGTCTATGCCACGGTATCCACGAAATATTCCATTTGCGCTAAAGACAGGCAACCCGCTTGTCTCAAGAACAATAAGTCTTCCGTCTTTGTGCCTGTTAATATTTTCAAGAGCAGAAAAGTGCTCCCTGTTCTCAATGAAAGACTGAAACTGCCGGGCGACACGTTCCGCTTCTTCACGGGGCATGAGATCAAAGGGGGTCTTGCCCATAACTTCTTCAGGCTCATATCCGAGGATACTCCTCACCGTTGGACTGACATAGGTGTAGATGCCCTTCTCGTCGACTTCCCATATCCAGTCGCTCGTCGTCTCAACAAGGGAGCGAAATTTTTCTTCACTCTCCCTCAGTGCTTCCTCGTCCTGATTGCGCTTAGTAATGTCCCTGCAGACTTCAACAAAACAGTTGCCGCTTCCATAGCAGGCTGTTACGGGCGTGCAGCTTATGAGAAAATATCCATTAAGTTTATTCAGGAATCTCTCTTCAACCTGCTCTTTGCAGGCCATAACAGCCCGCTTGCCGGGACAATTGGCAAGTGGTTTTTCAAGGCCGCATATCATTTCATAGCAACGCCCTCCTATAAGCTCATCCCTCTCAACCCCGACCCTGTCAGCCAGCGCCCTATTGGCCCTTTTGATAATATGCTGTTCGTCTATTACTGCAACAATATCCGGCATGGCATCAAAGGTTTGTTCCCATTCCTCCTTTGCCAGCCTGATCTGTTCCTCCGCCTGCTTTCGCCTCGTTATATCACGCGCGATTGTTGAGGCCCCGATAATTTCTCCTTTGGATATTATTGGAGATATGGAAAGGGAGACGTAGACCTTCCTGCCGTCTTTTCCCTCACGCATTGTTTCATAATTCTCAAGGCTTTCTCCGTGCCTTATTTTCTCAAGAAGCATCGGGATATCGTCAGAATTACCCGCAGGCGCAAGCATTGATAAAGGTCGGCCTATTGCTTCCTCAGCCGTATATCCGTAAATTGTTTCTGCGCCTTTATTCCAGCTGGTTATGACGCCATTTAGATCCTTCCCGATGATCGCATCGCTTGAGTGCTCTACTATGGCTGCCAATTTTGCATTTAGTTCGCCGATCTTCTCCTGTAATGCGGCCTTTCTTTCAAGCTCTGCTATCTTGCGTTGGCGCATTTTAGACAATTCGGCTTCTTTTTTCTGGTGGTCTTTCATGATGGTTCTCTTAAGCTCCATTATCTCACTCTTTCATGCCCTTGAGAACACCGAGTAAAGAACGCTCTTCCACAATAATTCTTCTTTTCCCATACTGAGGAGTATCAAAGTTATGGACGATAAAGCAGCCGCTTGGACCAACCAGTGATTATAGAGTTCACGCGCGCGTGAACTCGCTAATACGCCTTTTTGTGGTGTTAGCGAGTTTAGCAATATACATGCCATAGCAGGTAATTGAGTGGTCTCTTGATAACACCGAAAATTTCCACTTTTGCTGAAATACCAGCAAAAGCGATATTACTATAACTATTTGAATTAATTGGATACTCCGGGGTGACTAATATTCCATTTGGCGCATTAGCAAGCTTTCTGTCTATTACGTTGCTCCAAATATTACGGTGTAATGTGAAACCGCTATTGAGGTTGAAAAAATGTGTGAGGCGGGAGGCAAAGGCAAATATAATTATTACAAATCCATCTCCAAAAGTCCTTCTGATTGCCCCTTTCAATCCCTCACCTCCAAATCGAAGTAAGGTTAATATATCAAGCTGTCTCATACTGAGTCAATGCAAATTTCAGGAAGATATTTTTCAAACCTGTGAGAGAAGACTATTTCAGGAAAACGTCTTTGCCTCCCATCGAAACTTCCACTTCTTTTAGTGGACTTCAAGGGTAGAAATTAACTAGTGCAGTGTCTCTTAAACAGATGGTGTTATTTCGAGCATCAGAAAATCCCTCCTAACCTCCCTTTTCCAAAGAGAGGCCATTCCCCTCTTGGGAAAAGAGGGGCATGGGGAGATTTTATAAAACCAGTCATTTAGAGACACTACAGTAGCTGCAACCACCTGAAAAAGTCTAACCACAGGGCGCAAAGAGGATTTCTCTGTGTTCTCAAGACGTTAGAGAAAATGTAATGGAAACTGATCTTTCAGTGAAGTGTGCGCAGAGATGAGAAGCTAATTTGATGTCTTATCTTTATAATCCATCACTTACTCCGTGTCCTCTGTGGTTTGATGGTGATTTTTGTATGGTCTATCTGTTTATTTTCTTATGCTTGATGATATTATAAAGCGATATGTCTCTGCAAAAAAAGATAATTCTCAGCTTCTTTATAAGCGCTTTCATTATCGCCATTCTCGCAGCCTTTGAATATGTCAATTTTATCGAGATAAAAAAAGAGATACGGAACCTTGAGATAACCGATACCGTCAGAAGCAAATCCCTGCAGCTCAGAAGACATGAAAAAAACTTTTTCCTCAACGGAGACCTTAAGGAACTCGGCAGGGCATACGATTACGTCCGGGAGCTCAAAGACATCCTCGGCCAGAGCAGCCGTTTCGACCGCACAGGCAGACTCCTCAGTCTCAAAAATAAGATCACCGAATATGAAAGACAGCTTAACGGGATAGAGATCGTATACTGGGATTTTCAGCGGGAATTTAAGGCCATAAAGCCATTGCATATGCAGCATGCAAAGTTTTTCCCTCTCATTGAAGCGACCTTTCTTGAGCGTCCTGTCATTAATGCCGATGTCCTCGTGAATGCATTACTTCTGGACAAGGAGAGTCCGGCAGTAAAAAGTCTCCTTCAGCTGGAGCAGGAGATATCAGGCCTTAGAAAAAGCGGAGAAGAGATAATCAATATATCCAAGGAGCTGGACAAAATCGCCCGCCAAAACGTTGAAAATACGATCTCCCTGTCACAGATGGCGATAATCATATTTTTCCCTCTTTTTCTTGTTGTCGGCATAGGCACGCTCTTTTATATAAGCAACACCGTGGTGAAGCGTCTGCGTATGGTGATCGACATTGTCGAAAAGACAGGCAAAGGGCAGTTCGCTCTGGTGTCTGTGCCTGCCCGGGAGTGGGGCGGAGACGAGGTCGGCATGCTTATTAAAAAATTCAACGACATGGAAGGAAAGCTGGCAGAGCGGGAGGAGGAACTCGATTCAAAAAACAAAGAGCTTCTTATGAGCAAAAAACTCGCGGCCATCGGTACCCTTGCCTCAGGGGTCGCCCATGAGCTTAATAACCCTCTTAATAATATATATCTTTCAGCCCAGGTCCTTCAGAAAGAAGCCAAGGATGATTGTTCTCCTTTGGTGAAAGAAACGCTTACTGATATCATAGGTCAGTCTATCAGGGTAAAAGGCATTGTGGGTGACCTTCTGGAGTACGCCAGGGCCAAGGAACCCAGACTCAGGACCATTGAACTTAATGAGCTCATCAAAAATGCCTACAAACTCGTGGGGATCGTAGTGAATGTGCAACAGATCAATTTTGTTTTAAACAGCCGTAATGACAGCATCTTCATGAAGGCTGACCAGGAACAGCTCGAACGGGTTTTCATCAACCTCTTTACCAATGCTGTTGAGGCAATGTCAGGCAAGGGAGATATCATCGTTACCCTGTCAAAAGAAAACGACGCAATAAAAATATGGGTATCTGATACAGGCAAGGGAATGACGCCGGAAGAGATGGAAAAGGTCTTTGAGCCGTTTTTCACCACCAAGGACAAGGGTACCGGACTTGGACTTGCGATTGTATTTAATATCATAAAAAAGCATAAGGGCGAAATATTGGTGGACAGTCAGAAAGATAAAGGGTCAACTTTTTACATGGTATTTCCAGGGCAGGACAATGGCGTTTAAAATACTTATAGCAGAGGATGAAGAAATCACCCTGAAGCACCTGATTTCCACTCTCAAAGCAGAGGGATACGAAGTTGCCGGCGAAAAAGACGGCGGGAGGGCCTTTGACAGGATGAACACCGATCATTTCGATCTCCTCATCACTGATATGAAAATGCCGGTGATGGGTGGCCTCGAGCTCATGGAGAAGATCAAGGAGATGCAGCCGGACATTGAAGTGATGATCATCACCGGGTTTGGCAGCGTCGGAGACGCAGTGGACGCCATGAAAAGAGGGGCCTATGACTATATAACAAAACCCTTTGATCTCGATGAACTGGTCCTCAAGGTCAGGAAGATCAGCGAGAAAAAGAAAATGAAAAAGGAGAATATCGCATTAAAGGCCTTTTTCGGCATGAACAAGAAGGTTTCGATCATCGCCAGAAGTGAAAGCATGAAGGAGATCCTCAGCCTCATCGAAGGCATACAGGATTCCGACTGCAACATACTGCTGTCAGGCGAGACAGGTGTCGGCAAAAGCCTGCTGGCAAAGATAGTCCACTTCACCAGCAAGAGACAGGACATGCCGTTTCTATCGATAAATTGCGCTACGCTTACTGAAGAGCTCCTTGCCAGCGAGTTGTTCGGACATGAAAGAGGCGCCTTTACCGGGGCTGTCCGGACCAAGCAGGGACTTGTCGAAATCGCGGACACCGGCACGCTCTTTCTTGATGAAATTGCCGAGATGTCCACGAGCCTTCAGGCAAAATTGCTGAAGGTCATTGAAGAAGGAGAATTTTACAGGGTTGGAGGGACGAGGCCTATAAAGGTCGATGTGCGATTTATAGCCGCAACAAACCAGAGGGTCAGAAACGCGATATCAGAAGGAAGGTTCAGGGAAGACCTTTATTACAGGTTGAATGTGATGGAAATATTTATCCCGCCGCTAAGGGACCGCAAGGATGATATTGAACCACTCTGCCAATATTTCCTGAAAAAACATCTCGTAAGCGCAAAGGGGAAAGTGACCGGGTTTAAAAAAGAGTCCCTTGCCATTTTAAAAAATTACAGCTTCCCGGGAAATGTTAGGGAACTTGAAAATATTATCGAAAGGGCAGTAATCCTCGAAAAGGGCACTCTGATAAGCCCTGAGAGCCTGCCCCAGACTCTCAAGATGTTCCAGATAGAGACGATCGAGCCCGAGAGCATCAGGACCCTCGATGAACTCAACCGGGACTACGCAGATAAAGTGCTTGATTATGCCGGAGGAAACCGCTCAAAGGCCGCTGAGCTTCTCGGCATATCAAGGACGAGTCTCTGGAGGATACTGAAGGAAGAATAATGCTTTTTCGACTGAGACCCTTGCAAATGTCAAATTTATTAACAGTCCAATAATGAGAAAATTAATTTGTAAAATCCCTCCTGACCTCCCTTTTCCAAAGGGAGCAATAAACCCCCTCTTTGGCAAAGAGGGGTGGGGGAGATTTTCTCAATAGTGTGCATCTACTATGAGCCTTTTACTATATCAACCAGTAGGAGAAGCCGGTGAAGTTTAAGATACTTATCGCAGAGGACGAAGATATAACACGAAAGCACCTTATCTACGCCCTTAAAAAAGAGGGCTACGACGTCGTTGGAACACGCAACGGCCGCGAGGCGCTGGAGCAGATAGAGCGCGAATATTTCGATATACTGATAACCGATGTAAAGATGCCGGAGATGAGCGGCATTGAACTGCTTGAGAAGACCAGGGAAAGGTATCAGGACATAGAGGTATTGATTATCACAGGATTTGGCAGTATCGATGCTGCTGTTGAGGCCATGAAAAAGGGCGCCTTTGAATATATCACGAAACCCTTTAATCTCGACGAACTTGTCCTCAAAGTAAAGAACGTCTATGAAAGGAAAATCCTGAAAAAGGAAAATGTGGCCTTCAAGGCATTCTTTGAAATGCACAAGGGCGTCTCGATCATAGTACGCAGTGAGATAATGCAGCAGATAATGTCGACTGTCGAAAATATGAGGGACGCGGATTGTAATGTGCTTCTCACCGGTGAAAATGGTGTCGGCAAGACACTTCTTGCTAAAATTATACATTTTACCAGCAGGAGGCAGAACATGCCGTTTCTCTCTGTCAACTGCGCCACACTCTCTGATGAACTGCTTGCAAAAGAACTCTTTGGGTCAGAAGCGAGCGCCGAAGATGCGGCAAAGACAAAGCAGGGGCTTGTTGAAATAGCTGACAACGGCACTCTCTTTCTTGATGAGATCACTGAGATGTCTCCTGCTTTACAGGTAAAACTGCTGAAGGTCATCGAAGACTGCGAGTTTTATAGAGTAAACGGAACAAAGCCGGTGCCTGTTCATGTGAGGTTTGTAGCCGCGGCGCGTCAGGACGTAAAGTCACTGACTTCTGACAATACATTCAATAAGGACCTGTATTATCGCCTGAATGTGATGGATATTTTTGTCCCGCCTTTGCGTGAGCACAAGGAGGACCTGGAACCGCTGTCGGCATATATCCTCAAAAAAAATCTTCCAGGGTCCCATAAGACCATATCCGGTTTTACAAAAGAGTCCATGGACATTCTCATGGACTACAGTTATCCCGGAAATATCAGGGAACTCGAAAATATCATAGAACGGGCGGTGATTTTAGAAAAAGGGGCTTTTATCACCCCTGAGAGCCTCCCCAGAAGCATAAGGATGTTCCGGATAGAGACGTTCCAGCCTGAGAGCATAAAAACTATTGATGAGCTTACAAAGGAGTACGCGAAAAAGGTGCTGGAACTTGTCAATGGCGACAAGGTCAAAGCAGCAGGGCTTTTGGGGGTCTCTGAACTGAGCATGCACAGGTTACTGAAGGGAGACTAGCTATTACCTGTTTTTGAATAAGAGCAGTCACATGAGACAGAAGAAAAGAGACTCACTCACCGCAGAGTCGCAAAGGTCGCAGAGAGAACAATTATTATTTCTGCAAAGAGCAGAAATGTATAAAGGCTGCCATTTCTCAACCTTGCGCGGATATTTTTGTTTGCCGCCCTCTCAGAGGCAAACAAAATAAACAAAACCCTCTGCGTTCTCTGCGACTCTGCGGTTAGCTATTGTGAAAATTGTTTTGCAAGGAGCAGAATAAGATGAAAAATAAAAAAAATATATTAGCATTGCTTTTGATGGTTGCTTTTACAATTGCCGCGTGCTCATCAGAGCCGGAGATGGACAAGAACAAATTCAAAAAACTGGAACAGGCAGCGCAGGCGCTGAAAACTTCACTTGCTGAGAAGACGTCGTATCAGCATTTTGGGGAATTATTACAGCAGCTTTCAGCGGAAATAGCAGCACTGAAGGACAGTAAACTGACAAAAAAAGAAACGGAGCTGCTAAATGCGTATTCTGTTTTAGCCGGGGTCTATCAGGATGGTCATGTTCTTTGGAAATATAAGTTAGAGTTTGCCCCGTTTGGCTTTGTACCGGAGGGACGCATCTATGTGAGTCAGGATGTGGAGCCGATCGCCTTTAAATACAACCTGCCAACAGAGTCACACCTGTATAAACCTACTCAGCAATACTGGAAAAGTATTTCAGCGGATTCAATTCAGATAATCTGGAACAATGCTGATTTGCAGCAAAAGATCATAAATGGGTTTTCGCAGCAATAGTATTTAACTGCCCAAGTTGATACCCTGAAGGAGGAAAACAGATGAATAAACTCTTTGAAAAAACGACCATCAACGGCATGACACTCAACAACAGGTTTGTCCGCTCCGCGACCTGGGAAGGCATGTGTGAAAAGAACGGACGTCCCACGGCAAGACTTGCCTCATACTACCGTGAGCTCGCTATAGGCGATGTCGGCCTGATCATCACGGGTTATACGTTTGTCAGACCGGACGGCAAGCAGATGCCCGGTAAAATGGGAATCCATACAGAGGATTTTAGCGCTGACATGCTGCGTCTTACCCAGGCTGTCCACAATGAGGGAGGCAGGATATGCATCCAGCTTGTTCATGCTGGAGGTCAGACAACGACTGAAACTGCAGGGAGACGTCCCCTGGCCCCTTCTGCTGTCGAGGTTGAACAATTTCCTGAAAAACCTCAGGAAATGAGTAAAGTGGACATAGACGAAATTGTCACTGCCTTCGGCGATGCTGCCCGGCGGGCAAAGGAGTGCGGCTTCGATGCAATCCAGTTCCATGCGGCCCATGGCTACCTTATCAACCAGTTCCTCTCCCCTTTGACAAACAAACGGACGGATGAATATGGCGGTCCTGTGGCAAACCGGTGTCGTTTTCTTCTTGAGGTATACCGTCGCGTCCGTTTCGCAGTAGGACCTGATTTTCCTGTTTTGGCGAAACTAAACGGCTCTGACAATCTTGAGGGCGGCCTTGATTTAAGCGATTCTGTTTATGCAGCCCGGTTGCTCGATGAAGAGAAGATCGACGCCATAGAAGTCAGCGGAGGCACCTCTGCCTCGGGCGACAGGAACCCTGTGAGGAAAAAAATCGATAAACCCGGGCAGGAGGCCTATAACCTGGCGCTCGCCAAAGAAATCAAAAAGGCAGTGAGATGTCCTATAATGGCAGTAGGAGGTTTCAGGTCGCCTGAAGTTATCAAAAAAGCCGTCACGGAAAACGGGATTGATTACATTTCCATGTCCCGCCCCTTTATCAGGGAGCCGCAGCTGATCAAACGCTGGCAGCAGGGTGACCTTTCGCCTGCCCGCTGCATCTCATGTAACGGCTGCTTCAAGCCGGGGATAAAGGAAGGCGGTATCTATTGCGTGGTTGAAAAAAAGGAAAAAGAAAAACGGAAATCGCATCGCAGATAAGTGATTGTCACTGGCCCGCCAAGACGGCAATGAGGAAATCACAGTGCAGAACTCCCGCATGGAGTTTGGCTCACTTATAACACTCAGTTATTCCAAATCGCACCTTTTGAAGAATGTGTCTCGTAACATGCAACTTAGAATTTGGGCACCAAAAGGGCACTCTATCCCGTGCTTTCCTGAACACCCCTTATTGAATCAGGGTCACTATTTAGTGCTGCCTGGTTTTGTCCTGTATAATTCAATGAAAAATCTTCCATATTTTGCCATGAGGTGAAAAGGATGGAGCAGATAATAGAAAAGCATCATCCTTGACAGATGGGAAATAGGGTAGCGCATAGACATCTCTTTCCGCGAGGGGAATATTTTAGGCAGTAGGTATCTCGCCTTTTTAAGAAAACCATCATAAAACATCGACTTCAGCAGATACGAGTTCATACGGCCTTTGGCATCCTCAGCAAAGAGGCTTTTCACCAGCATCCCGAGCAAGTGATGGTCTACCCCTTGCAGTTTGATCATACCAGGGGATCTGCCGCTCTGGTCGTAAAAGCTTTGAACCAGATACAGCATGGAATGGACCTTTTTTTCAATCCCCTGCTTCTTTGTCTGACTGCGCAACAATTCCCAGTCAATCTCGGCCTCGAAATGACGCAATGTCTCATAAATATCACAGAGCCCTCTTAAAACAAAAGCATTCGCATAGCCGTGATCATACAAGTGAATACAGAGATGGACCAGCATGTCTTCCGGAGACAGGACCTTGATCCGACATCCCATAAGATTTTTATTCTCGGCCCTCTCCCACCATTTCTGCATATCCACGTCGGAAACGTTCTCAGTAACATGCCAGTGGATTTCAACCACCACAGGCTTTTCCCTGTGGCGGTAAGGCGGCAGATGAAAATGCTTCTCTCTGAACCACTGTTCAGATTTATATTTAACTGCCATAGTATAATGCAGATCTGCCATGATCCTTTGAGCAAGCTCTATATCGTCCTTCCTGACGAGAAGATCTATATCCATCATCGGCCTCAAGCCGACATCGCGGTAGACCATGCCTGCGAGGGCCACGCCTTTGAGTGCCACAACCTCCAGGCCGGCGTTCCTGAAGGCATCTGCAATATTCCGCAATTCTCCATAGAGATACATATTTCTTGCGGTGTTCCTGTGATAGCCCTTCTTCAGCTTCTCCATGACCCGGGAAGGGATGAGATGGCTGTCGGGCAGGCCCTTTACATTTTTATACAAAAGCTGCGCAATATTTTGGGAAAAAGCGGCATCTGCAATAAACTCCCAGTTTAACGGACGGGAAAGCAGGTCATTAAGGTGTGCAGCCCTGTCCTCAGGAATTGTAGTCTGAGAGCAGTAAAGCAGCACTTTATTTTCGTTAGAAAGATTCAATGCTCTTCTCTCCCTAAAGATCCCCTGCGTTTGAAAGCCTCTCAGGGAAACAATGGTTGACCGTATATGGCTTTGCGGTATCCGGATTCTTTTCCGGAAATATTTTCCCATTGTGTATGAGCCAGGCGTGTCCTTCCAAGCCCTCCTTCACCTGCTTTGCGAGATTTCCAGGCGCCTTCAACTGATCCCGTGAAATTTTCGTGTCAACAGCCAGTATTGTCTGTTTCAGCAACCTCGTGTATACATCCATCTGTTTGAGAGTAGAAAAAGAACTCTCCCCGTTCGGTACTCACATCCTAATAGCGTAGAATTGCAATAAACATACCAATCGAAAATCTCATAAATGATACTTTCTAACAACCTGAAATGTGCTTGCAGGAAACAACCGGTTCTTTTGGATACAAATACCGGGACACTAATTGTCTGCGACACATTAAGAAAAACCCGGAGCCTGTCGGACTTTTGCTTGATGCAGTTATAAAATCTCTATTTTCCTTCAATTATGTGTTTCTTTGTATGGCATTATAAACAGCGAGCGTGAGGCCGGATGTCAAATAGTGTACACCAAATCTTTCATGCTGACCTCAGTCCTGCAATCTTTGGATATCGCAGGCAAATTATGCCTGATATTGAGGTCACATCCTCAAAGTGTCTGGCAAGCGTTTTCAATCGGGTCTTTGGGCTTCCAGAGGAGGCAAATAAATTAATTCTCCTGACTTCACTGCCTATAGCTCCTTTGGTATACAAATTGCTATTAAACAGGAGTTACCCTAAAAACAGCAGGCTGAGAGCTTTCTGAACCTCAGACAACCCTCTCGACCGTTTTTTCCAGGGTTATAAGTTTTTATATAACTGAACTTTTCGCGAAAAGAGGAAGGAAACCTTTATGAGAAAGCCACGGGTGACTATTTACGATGATAGTGTAATTGTTTTGGATATTCTTGATAGGTTTTTCAAAGAAAAAGGCTATGAAGTGGACTCTTACAGTTCTGCTGTGGTCTGCAAATATGAAAACATTATTGACAGTTGTGAAAATCATTCACCCTGTGCTGACATAGTTATCTCAGATTATATGATGCCAAAAATGAACGGGATAGAATTGTTTCAACGCCAATTAGAAAGAGGATGTAAGGTTGACATGAAAATGAAGGCTATTATGTCCGGCTATTCAGATGAGGAACTTGTAAAACAATGTGAGCAATTAGGTTGCAAACTTTTTGCCAAACCTTTTAAATTTTCAGAGCTTTCCGGCTGGCTCAGTCAGTGCGAAAAAAACTTCGACCTTTCACAGAAATTAAATGAGAGACGGGTAACCAGGCGTTTTGATTTCAAAAAAGATATTGAATATCGTGTGAATCCGGCAATTTCACAAGAAATATTCATGGGTATGACCTTTGATAAAAACAATGAAGGCCTCGGCCTGCGCATATTCAATCCTCTGCTCCCAGGTGAGGAGATAACGATCATCAAAGGCTTCGAAACCGCTCCCTTGAAAGGGGTAGTCAAATGGTGCAGGAAGCAGGGGGAAAGCACTTACATGGCTGGCTTGCGGTTGTTAAACTATTAATTGCAAAATAAGATCTAATAATTGAAGACTCCCTCCGGCAAGACCGCAGGGAATCTCAATGCAAGGAATGTTTTTTCATTATATTCGCTCGCTAACCCCGTGGCACCAACAGTAGGGGCCTTAGGCCAGACCACGGGGAATATCGCTCACTATCCATTAAACCTCGCTTAAAACAACACCCTCTGAGTTATTGCTGCTATTCAACCGTTACGCTCTTTGCCAGGTTTCTTGGCTGGTCAACATCACAACCTTTCAGTACAGCTGTGTAATAGGCAAGCAATTGCAGAGGAATTACACTCAGCAAAGGCGATAGCAGGGGGTGCGTGGCCGGGATTTCTATGACATCATCTGCCTTGCCAGCCAGCAACTCAGGCTCGTCCGTGACCGCAATTACCCTGGCTCCCCTTGCCTTCACTTCCTCTATGTTCGAAAGAATCTTCTCAAACAGTTCGTTTATCGGGGCAAGTACGATCACCGGGGTCCCTTCTTCGATCAGGGCGATGGGCCCGTGCTTCATTTCGCCCGCAGGATATCCCGTCGCATGTATATAGGCCAGTTCCTTCATTTTCAGTGCTCCTTCAAAGGCGATCGGGAAGTTTATGCCCCTGCCAAGATACATACACGCCCGTGCATGCGAAAGGTCGTGAGCCAGTCCCTTTATCTGCTCATTTTTCATCAAGACCTTTTCTATCAGTTCAGGTATCTTCGCAAACTGGCACCTCAGCCCTTTTGTCTCTGACATGCTCATGATGCCTCTTTTGATACTGAGACCCATGGCGATCAGGCACAGCGCGGCCACCTGTGAGGTAAACGACTTTGTCGAGGCGACCCCTATTTCAATCCCCGCCCTTGTGTATAAGACAGAGTCGGCTTCCCGTGAAGAAGTACTCCCGACGACATTGCAGATGGTGAGGGTCTTTGCACTTCTTGACTTCGCCTCCCTTTGCGCTGCAAGGGTATCGGCGGTTTCGCCGGACTGGGTTATAGAAATAAAGAGATTGCCATGTTCTATGATCGGATTTGAATATCTGTACTCTGAGGCTATCTCGACATAAACAGGGATTCTGGCAAGATTTCTGATCATGTAATGGGCCACAAGCGCAGCATGATATGAGGTGCCGCAGGCAGCGATATGCATCCTCCCCATTCCTACAGTCATCTTCAGGTTCAGGTCGAGTTCCTCAAGAAGTCTTTCCGGATGATCAATCCATTCCCCGATAGTGTTATGGACCGCTTCCGGCTGCTCGTAGATCTCCTTCAGCATAAAATGTTCATAACCATTTTTCTCTGCCATGGATGGGGAGCAGTCTACTGTTTCAATCTTCTCTGCCGGAGATACACTCCCCTTGCCGTTGAGGGAGGTGATTTCGATGGTGCCCGCCCTGAGAGTGCATAAATATTCATCTTCTAAAAAAATAAATTTGTTGGTATAGGGCAGGATGGCCGGGATGTCGGAGGCGATGAAATATCCCTGGTCTCCGCAGCCTACCACCAGCGGGCTTCCTTTCCTGAGCGCATAGACAGTGTGAGGGTCAGTTTCGCTCATGATCCCGAGGGCAAAGGACCCTGAGAGCCTGGGGAAGACCTCCTTGATTGCCTCATAAAACGATAGTCCTCTCTTGAGATTCATGCTGATCATATGCGGGATGACCTCTGTGTCTGTGTCAGAAGAAAACACGCAACCTGCGGCAACAAGGTGTGACTTGAGTTCCCGGTAGTTTTCGATGATCCCATTATGCACCACAACAACACCCCCTGCACTGTGGGGATGGGCATTGTATGTCGAAGGGACACCATGGGTGGCCCACCGTGTATGGCCAAGGCCGGTACTGATATGCGAGAGGTTTGCCGGAATCACTCCCTGAAGGTCCCTGATCTTTCCTTTGGTTTTGAATATCTCTATCCCCTTGCCATTTTGACAGGCGATTCCCGCCGAGTCATATCCCCTGTATTCAAGTCTTTTGAGTGCGTTGATTAAAATCGGCACTGCGTTTTCTTTTCCAGTATATCCCACTATTCCACACATATGATTACCCCCTAATTTTCTCTCTTACCGGATATCCCATCTGTAGATTTATCAATTCTCTCTTTAGTTAATTAGCAAGTTATGTACCAATATCTGTTAAAAAATATTTCAATAATCCAAATAATGAATCAGTAAGTTTATGAAGGAATCTTAAGTAAAAAATCAGTATATGCTTTATATAACATAGGAATAAATTGTAACGTTATAGCAAAAGTGTACCTTTAATGTCGTGAAAGGATACAGTTGACCTCAACAATATTGTTCCTAAGAGATACACCTTTGTTAGATTAAGCTTGACATTCTGAAAGTTTGATCTAAAATGGAATTAACAGGACTCATTGAAATTTTGATTAACAGATAACATGAAGTGAGACCTGTTCTTTGTTCATAACTTCTTATAGTTAAAGGAATATAAGCGGTATATGTTATGGATAGTGAATATAATTTTATCGTCGACAAAAAAATGTTTGTCAAGTCCTGGGATGAGCTCATTACAGAACTAACAGGCGAGTCTGCCTCGATTGCTGCAGGCAAAAAATATTATGAAGTGTTCCCACGATTAATCTATCGGGATAAAGACGCGGTAGCGTTTTCAATCGAAAAGCAGAGAAAACTTGTCCTTAAAGGATACATTTTTCATTTTCTTTTTTATCGTGTAACAGCAGATATCATGATTAAGCCCGTATTGACAGCAAAAGGCATACAGGGCGCTGCAATAAAAGTTTCGAATGTCTCAATGGGTAACGGGTATAGCCCTAAAGGCATTCAAAAATTCATTGCTATGGGCAAAACAGCATCCACTCTTGCCCATAGCATCAGAAATCCTTTGAACGCCCTTCATGGTGCTGTTACGATTATCTCTCAAAAATGTGTTCCTGATACAACGCTCAGAGAGTTTGCTCTCATAATGCAGGAAGAAATCTCCCGGATCGACAACTTCATAGCCAAATTTCTTTCTAACTCAATTTCGGGTATAAAACCTTCTGTGGCAGATATCAACTTTTCGCTAAAAAGGATACAGATAATGACTTCGTTTCAGACACATGCCAGGAATATTCGTGCTGATTTCCGATATGGAATAATTCCAAAGGCACTGATAAACTCTTTTCAGCTTGAACAGGCGGTCCTTAATATTATAAACAATGCACTGGAGGCGATAGGTTCTGATGGAGGATTAACTGTACATGCAGCATTAGATACATCTTCTGCAAGAGATTTTATTGTAATCGATGTCTCCGATGATGGTCCGGGGATGCCTACAAAAAATTCTGTTGCCGTAACCAGAGGGAAAAAAGGTAAGGGATTCGGGCTGATTATCACAGAGGATATAATGAAGCTCTATGGCGGTAGGATGGAAATACATAGCACGAAAGGCAGAGGGACGTCCGTAAAACTATACATTCCGGCGAATACGGTAGGAGGGACAGATGAATAGACAATACAAGGGAGATATCCTGGTTGTAGATGACGAACCTAATGCGGTTAAAGTGCTCTCAGCAATTCTGACTGAGGAAGGTTACTTTGTACATGAGTCTCTTGATGTTGAAAGTGCAACGAAAGTCCTACACAAGGAAAATGTGGATGTGGTGATTACAGACCTGAAGATGCCTGGCAGGGACGGGATGGAGTTTTTCGGATATGTCAGGGAAAACAAAAATGATATACCTGTAATTTTTCTTACGGCCTATGGCACAGTTGATTCCGCAGTGTCCGCAATGCTCGGCGGTGCTTTTTATTATTTCATCAAGCCTCCGGATTATATTAAGCTCAAAGATATAATAGCCAGGGCAATGAGGCAAAAGCGGATGAAACAGGAGATTGAGGTAATTGAGAAGACACTGAATAAAGTTGAAAATCAGAGTCTGACCGGAAATAGCGAGCAGGTGCGAAACATCAATGAGACCATCGAGACTGTAAAGGATTCCTCAAGCACTGTTTTGATAACCGGCGAGACCGGGACCGGTAAGGAACTGGTTGCCAGAGCGCTGCATTTTTGCAGCAAGAGAAAAGACGCGCCGTTTATAGCAGTCAATTGTGCAGCCATGCCTAAGGAACTTATAGAGGCGGAACTTTTCGGCTGTGAAAAAGGTGCGTATACGGGAGCACATGCCAGAAGGACAGGGAAGTTTGAAGAGGCCTCAGGCGGGACTATCTTTCTCGATGAACTTGGGGAGCTTGCCCTTGAGCTGCAGTCCAAGATACTCAGAGTGCTTCAGGAAAGAGAGATAGAGAGATTGGGAAGCAACAGGAAGATCAAGGTGGACTGCAGAGTGCTATGTTCCACTAATCGCGACCTCAGGAAAGAGGTGGAGGCAGGAAGGTTCAGGGAAGACCTTTTCTACCGGATAAATGTCATAGAGATAAAGGTGCCGGCCCTTCGGGAAAGGAAAGAGGATATCCCCTTTATGCTATCAAAGTTTGTTCATGAATTCAGTGAAAAAGAGCAAAAAGTGGTCAGGATATCTGAAGAGGCTATGGACTCGCTTAAGGAATATAAATGGCCTGGAAATGTCAGACAGCTTATGAATGTTATCGAGAGGGCAGTTGTGCTTGCAAAAGGCGATTATATTACTTTAGGCGATCTTCCCGAGGAGTTAACCCCCCCCGTAAAAACAATCCAGGGGATGAAGGCTGTGACTCCTGTAGCTGAAAGGATAACATTGTGGGACATCGAACTCCAGGCAGTCATGGAATCACTTAAAAAGTGCGACGGAAACAAGTCAAAAGCTGCAAGGCTGCTTGGCATCTCCAGAAAGGCGTTTTATAAAAGATTGAATGATGCCTCCTGTGCATAGACGGCATGCGCTGTTTGACTTCGTCATTTGCTTCTCCAAGGTGTATCTAAGGGAAACAATTGATTCCATTTGGATCAGCTCAGGAAATACGGATCTTTAGTACTTACACAGCCCCAATAAAAGTATAGACCGCTCAGCGACGGACAGCCTGGGTTTGTCGAAATTCCCATTGTATTTTGACCTTTTTTGTCGTAAATCATACAAAAAGAGATGTTCTTCTGAAATACTCTCCAATTGCTGCGCTGGCACTAAAATTGCTGATTATCAGGCAAAGGTCGGAGGCGTATATGAAAAACTGGTACGTGTTATATGTAAAGTCAAGGCATGAGTTTGTTGCAAACAATGAATTGATGAAAAAAGAAGTAGAAACCTTTCTTCCGGCTTTAAAGATGCTCAGGCAATGGAAAGACAGGAAAAAATGGGTGGAATTTCCCCTATTCCCCGGATATCTTTTTGTTAATATTCCTCCTCAACCGGAAAGCATTGTCAGTGTTCTTAAGACGAGAGGGGCCATTACTTTGCTTTCAACTCAACCCGGACAACCGACACCTGTTTCAAATGAGGAGATAAGCTCACTTCAGTTGCTGCTTGAAAGCGGAAGAGATATTGATATCTATCCCGGGCTGAAAGAGGGAACAAGGGTAAGGGTGAAAAGAGGACCGCTCCAGGGAGCGGAAGGAACACTGGAAAAAAGGCATGATCAGTATATGTTTCTTATTAATATAGAGCTTTTAGGCCGAAGTATCGGAGTGAATATGTATGCGGATGACATTGAGGCAAATTAATAGTGTATGGATTTATTGTTCTAATTAATCTGTTTGTTTTTGCCCTGAGACAGATAATCAGCATAAAGTCTGTTTAAGGATTTCTTAACAGCTTGAATATTCCTTTCCGATTCACTGTATCCGGGATAGCGGAGCTATGCAAAATCAGATCATCTTGTAACTGCAAAGAAATCTGCCTGTTGGCATAATCCTGGAGTTCAAGTCTGACTCACTGCAGAAAACCATACCACACAGACTTTGATTGATCGGCCAGGCAAAAATTGAAGAATAAGGCGCGTAAGTATGGAGGGACTATAGTGAAAAAGAAATTCCTGACAGTCGCCTTGCTGGGTATTGCACTGATAATTTCTATTTGTAGTCCGGTTGCTGCGAATGACGGAAGGGCGGTCGTGCTGGTCAACAGCGCCAGCCAGTATTTCTCTGATTTTCAACAATATATTAGTCCGTATCTCGACAACTTCGGCATACCATATACCGTTCTCGATATTGCCGAGAACCCTGTTAATCAAGATATCGCTGACAGGGCACTTATCATTATCGGCCACAATGGATTGGATAAGAGCGGTATGTATCTTGACGAGGTTGAGCAGTCATACATTAGCAATGCTGTTTTTAACGGTACCGGGCTTGTTAGCTTTGATAATCTGTTAGTTAACACAGGGTATGTGCCGCGGTATCAGTATGTCCAGGACATTCTTGGACTGACATATTATCCGAACATATCGGCAAATACAATCGGGTTGGTCGGCGGCAGTCAGGAAGGAAGCTATATTAGTGAGGGCCACGATGCAGGTGAGATTATAAACCTCAAGGCAAACATGACCTCTTTGGGAATGACGCCGCCTCAAGATGCACAGGTGATCGCTACCACGGGAGGGAATCCATTCATTGTTGTGCGGGGATATGGGCAAGGCAAGGCCGTGCAATGGGGTTCATATGCCTTCACCGATGCCGGCGTGCAGGGTTATGTTTATAAATTGGACGACCTGGTGTGGAGGTCCCTGGTGTGGGCAGCGCGCAAGCCATTTGCTTTGCAAGGCATGCCGCCCTTTGTTACATTTCGTGTCGACGATTGCACGGGACCGTTTTGGTGGGCGGAGGATGCGGTCGCCCAGGGTTTCAAACCCTGGATCGGATTCTACCTGGACGATATGGACGACACCGACACGACCCAGTTGGCAACCCTTGTAAATAGCGGTAATGCTACCGCTGCTATTCATGCCTTTGATTATGGTACCTGTTTCTACTACAACCATTCTGCACAAAGCGATTACACCGACGGCGAGATCGCAGCCTATTTCGCGGAGGGTACGCAGTGGCACCAGCAGCACAACATTCCAATCTCGAAGTTCGTAGTGCCGCACCAGTATGAGTTCGGCACCAACGTCTTTTCCGGCCTGGCGAGCTGGGGTGTAGAGTTCGTCGGCACTCCACTTCCACCGGGTAATTCCGAAACACCTTTCTCATGCCTTCAGATGGGGCCGTATCGCAAGTATGATTCCGGTAATTGCGAATATAGCGATCCTTTCTATTATGCCGACTACCTGTCGATTCCCGGACATCCGGAGTATGAAGGAAGATTTTTTAATGTGCTCACTGAAATCCGGGACAACGCAGGGTATGAATGGTACCCTGATAACGACGTGAGCGGTAGCATAGAGCGTGGGGTGAGTCAACTAAAGCGGGCATTTGACAGCATGGCCCTGCCTACGCTTTTTACCCACGAAGTTGGATCTATTCAGTCTATTAGCAGATCGAACTGGAACTCGATTCTAAGCGGAATTGTAGATGGGGTGGCGTCTTACCATCCTATATATACTACCATGGATAGCGCTGCCCGGTATGTTCGGGCATTGGCGAATTCCAACATCAGCCAGATAGACTTCGATCCTTCTACAGACACCTTAACGACCACGCTTGACGGCCAAACAGACGTACCGACTCAGTTTTATCTTTTTACGGAACAACCTGCCGAAGATGGATCTGTAATTGTTAAAAAACCTATCAACGTGCCTGTTTTCTCGGGCTCAACGCAGATCGTTACTCAGGTCAACAGTCAGCCGAGCATCTCTTTCAGCCCTGCTTCGCTGTCGGCGACAACCACCCTGGGCAGCAACGCCCCGGGCCAGAGTTTCCAGGTGTGGAATTTCGGTGGCGCCACCCTGAGCTACACGATCTCGGATAATGCGACCTGGCTTTCCTGTACCCCGACAAGCGGTACATCCACGGGCGAACAGGACACCATCACCGTTAACTACGACACATCAGGGCTTTCTGCGGGGACATACACGGCCACGATAACCATCACTGCCGCGGGTGCGACAAACTCGCCGCAGACGATTCCGGTTAGTCTGAATGTGGTCAATCCGGTGTCGGTGCTGGTGTGGTTGGAGGGGGAGTCCGGGAGTCTTACGTCCCCGATGGCGGTGGGCCCGGACAGTCAAGCTTCTTCCGGCGCGTATGTGTGGATTCCGGAGGGATCAGGCAATATATTGGATAATCCTTTGCAGGCAGTGGGGTCTGTGACGTATACGTTTAGTCTGCCGGTGGCGGGCGATTATGTCGTGTGGGGACGGCTGATTGATAATCTGGGGAATTCCTTCTTTGTTTCGATGGATTCAGGGGCCTATGCTTTATGGGATACTGCAGGCGGCAGCGCCTGGGGATGGGATTTGGTGAACAACCGGGACAGTGCAGACCCGTTGGTATACTCGTTGGGGCCGGGGCAGCACACGCTGGTGATCAGGCATCGGGAAGATGGGGCGAAGCTTGACCGGATTCTCATAACGAACGATAGGGCATATGTTCCCCAGGGTCAGGGAGAGGTGACTCCTTCAGCTCCTTTGATTACGTCGACCCCCTTGACCTCGGCTGTCGCAGGGCAGCCTTATACTTACGATGTGAATGCGACGGGCGTTCCTTCACCGACCTACAGTCTGCTTGGGACACCTCCTTCGGGGATGTCGATCAATACGAGCACCGGGGTGATCCAATGGACGCCAACGGCGGCCGGTCCTTTTAGTGTAACGGTGGAGGCTTCGAATGCGTCGGGGGTGGATACGCAGAGCTTTACGGTCAATGTGGTGAGTTCATCGTTGGTGTTGGTGTGGTTGGAGGGAGAGTCGGGGAGCCTTACGCCTCCGATGGCGGTGGGCCCGGACAGCCAGGCTTCTTCCGGTGCGTATGTGTGGATTCCGGAGGGATCAGGCAATATATTGGATAATCCTTTGCAGGCAGTGGGGTCTGTGACGTATACGTTTAGTCTGCCGGTGGCGGGCAACTATGTCGTGTGGGGACGGCTGATCGATAATCTGGGGAATTCCTTCTTTGTTTCGATGGATTCAGGGGCCTACGCTTTATGGGATACTGCAGGCGGCAGCGCCTGGGGATGGGATTTGGTGAACAACCGGGACAGTGCAGACCCGTTGGTATACTCGTTGGGGCCGGGGCAGCACACGCTGGTGATCAGGCATCGGGAAGATGGGGCGAAGCTTGACCGGATTCTCATAACGAACGATAGGGCATATGTTCCCCAGGGTCAGGGAGAGGTGACTCCTTCAGCTCCTTTGATTACGTCGACCCCCTTGACCTCGGCTGTCGCAGGGCAGCCTTATACTTACGATGTGAATGCGACGGGCGTTCCTTCACCGACCTACAGTCTGCTTGGAACACCTCCTTCGGGGATGTCGATCAATACGAGCACCGGGGTGATCCAATGGACGCCAACGGCGGCTGGTCCTTTTAGTGTAACGGTGGAGGCTTCGAATGCGTCGGGGGTGGATACGCAGAGCTTTACGGCAGACGATTCAATGTGGTGATCGTTCGGTGTTGGTGTGGTTGGAGGGGGAGTCGGGGAGCCTTACGCCTCCGATGGCGGTGGGCCCGGACAGCCAGGCTTCTTCCGGCGCGTATGTGTGGATTCCGGAGGGATCAGGCAATATATTGGATAATCCTTCGCAGGCAGTGGGGTCTGTGACGTATACGTTTAGTCTGCCGGTGGCGGGCAACTATGTCGTGTGGGGACGGCTGATCGATAATCTGGGGAATTCCTTCTTTGTTTCGATGGATTCAGGGGCCTATGCTTTATGGGATACTGCAGGCGGCAGCGCCTGGGGATGGGATTTGGTGAACAACCGGGACAGTGCAGACCCGTTGGTATACTCGTTGGGGCCGGGGCAGCACACGCTGGTGATCAGGCATCGGGAAGATGGGGCGAAGCTTGACCGGATTCTCATAACGAACGATAGGGCATATGTTCCCCAGGGTCAGGGAGAGGTGACTCCTTCAGCTCCTTTGATTACGTCGACCCCCTTGACCTCGGCTGTCACAGGGCAGCCTTATACTTACGATGTGAATGCGACGGGCGTTCCTTCACCGACTTACAGTCTGCTTGGGACACCTCCTTCGGGGATGTCGATCAATACGAGCACCGGGGTGATCCAATGGACGCCAACGGCGGCTGGTCCTTTTAGTGTAACGGTGGAGGCTTCGAATGCGTCGGGGGTGGATACGCAGAGCTTTACGGTCAATGTGGTGAGTTCATCGTTGGTGTTGGTGTGGTTGGAGGGAGAGTCGGGGAGCCTTACGCCTCCGATGGCGGTGGGCCCGGACAGCCAGGCTTCTTCCGGCGCGTATGTGTGGATTCCGGAGGGATCAGGCAATATATTGGATAATCCTTTGCAGGCAGTGGGGTCTGTGACGTATACGTTTAGTCTGCCGGTGGCGGGCAATTATGTCGTGTGGGGACGGCTGATCGATAATCTGGGGAATTCCTTCTTTGTTTCGATGGATTCAGGGGCCTATGCTTTATGGGATACTGCAGGTGGCAGCGCCTGGGGATGGGATTTGGTGAACAACCGGGATAGTGCAGACCCGTTGGTATACTCGTTGGGGCCGGGGCAGCACACGCTGGTGATCAGGCATCGGGAAGATGGGGCGAAGCTTGACCGGATTCTCATAACGAATGATAGGGCATATGTTCCCCAGGGTCAGGGAGAGATGGCTCCGAACCCGGCGCTCACGATGGACAGCATCTTGTCGGCCATCCTTTCCGAAAGGTGTATCTAAGGGAAACAATTGATTCCATTTGGATCAGCTCAGGAAATACGGATCTTTAGTACTTACACAGCCCCAATAAAAGTATAGACCGCTCAGCGACGGACAGCCTGGGTTTGTCGAAATTCCCATTGTATTTTGACCTTTTTTGTCGTAAATCATACAAAAAAAGATGTTCTTCTGAAATACTCTCCAATTGCTGCGCTGGCACTAAAATTGCTGATTATCAGGCAAAGGTCGGAGGCGTATATGAAAAACTGGTACGTGTTATATGTAAAGTCAAGGCATGAGTTTGTTGCAAACAATGAATTGATGAAAAAAGAAGTAGAAACCTTTCTTCCGGCTTTAAAGATGCTCAGGCAATGGAAAGACAGGAAAAAATGGGTGGAATTTCCCCTATTCCCCGGATATCTTTTTGTTAATATTCCTCCTCAACCGGAAAGCATTGTCAGTGTTCTTAAGACGAGAGGGGCCATTACTTTGCTTTCAACTCAACCCGGACAACCGACACCTGTTTCAAATGAGGAGATAAGCTCACTTCAGTTGCTGCTTGAAAGCGGAAGAGATATTGATATCTATCCCGGGCTGAAAGAGGGAACAAGGGTAAGGGTGAAAAGAGGACCGCTCCAGGGAGCGGAAGGAACACTGGAAAAAAGGCATGATCAGTATATGTTTCTTATTAATATAGAGCTGTTAGGCCGAAGTATCGGAGTGAATATGTATGCGGATGACATTGAGGCAAATTAATAGTGCATGGGATTTATTGTTCTAATTAATCTGTTTGTTTTTGACCTGAGACAGATAATCAGCATAAAGTCTGTTTAAGGATTTCTTAACAGCTTGAATATTCCTTTCCGATTCACTGTATCCGGGATAGCGGAGCTATGCAAAATCAGATCATCTTGTAACTGCAAAGAAATGTGCCTGTTGGCATAATCCTGGAGTTCAAGTCTGACTCACTGCAGAAAACCATACCACACAGACTTTGATTGATCGGCCAGGCAAAAATTGAAGAATAAGGCCCTCACCTAATAAAGCCGCGGATATAACAAGGAGGCTCATAATGAAAATCACGAAACAAGAAATAGCCATGGCACACTTAGGCATGAACTGAAACCTCAAACAGCATAATCCAGTTTCATAAACCATATATTACGATTGATGAAATTACCGAAGTGCTGGATTCCCTAAGGGGCGGCTGGATCACCATGGGGCCTAAGACAATGGAATTTGAAAACAAATTCAAAGAATATATTGGCTCGAAAAACGCTGTCTCAATGAATTCCTGCACAGCCTGTCTTCATCTGGCCCTCAAAGCTATAGGTCTTCGGGAGGGAGATGAAGTTATTGTTCCGACAGTCACGTTCACAGCTACTGCGGAAGTAGTTACATATTTTAATGCAACGCCTGTTCTCGTAGATGTCGAAAAGAATACATATAACATCGATACCTCGCTCATTGAAGGAAAAATCACAAATAAGACCAGGGCCATAATGCCTGTTCATTTTGCGGGCCAAACGTGTGACATGGATGAGATTCACGATATAGCCGGACGATATAACCTGGTGGTTATAGAGGATGCTGCGCATGCTATACCCGCATATTACAAGAAGCGAAAGGTCGGGACAATCAGCGACATTTCCTGTTTCAGTTTTTACGCCACAAAGTCGTTGACTACAGGCGAGGGAGGGATGGCTACGACCGAGAATGATGAATGGGCAGATAAGATGAGGGTGTCAAGACTGCACGGTATTTCTAAGGATGCATGGAAGAGATATACGAGGTGAAGGCTCCTGGTATTATGAGGTCGAGTCCGCAGGATACAAATACAATATGACGGACATACAGGCGGCAATGGGACTTGCCCAATTAAGGAAAGTAGACTGGATGTGGAAGAGGAGGAAAGAAATTGCCGAAAGTTATTCAGGCGCTTTTGCTTCCGGGATGATATTGAAATACCCTATGTAAAAGCCGACAGAGAGAGCGGATGGCATCTCTATGTTGTAAAGCTGAACCTCAAGGCGTTAAGTATTGGAAGGAACCAGTTTATAGAGGAATTAAAAAGAAGAGGAGTAATGGCCTCAGTGCATTTTATCCCTTTGCATAAACACCCTTATTATGTGGCTGCCTTTAACTGTGATTGCAGCGACTTTCCCGTGTCTGAGTCGGTTTATGAGCGGATTATTTCCTTGCCGATTTATCCCGGAATGAGCAATGCCGATGTACAGCAGGTGATTTATTCAGTTGGAGATGTGCTTCAGAGATTCAGGGCTTAAGGAGAGTTATATGAAGCGGTCTGTTGACATAGTATTATCAGCAATTGGTCTGTTTGTCCTTTTGCCGTTTTTGCCTTTTTTGGCGCTGCTGATAAAACTTGACAGCAGGGGGCCGGTATTTTTTCTGCAAGAGAGGATCGGGAAAGACTTCAGAGGCTTTATGATTTATAAATTCAGGACCATGACGGTAAATGCAGACAAAAAAGGCATCTCTGATAACCGCCGGCGGTGACAAGCGCATCACAAAAGTCGGCGGTTTTCTCAGAAGATTCAAGATTGACGAACTTCCCCAATTATTTAACGTTCTGAAGGGAGATATGAGTTTTGTAGGGCCGCGGCCTGAAGTGAGCGAGTATGTGCAACTATTCAAGGCGGATTACCGGAAGCTCTTGACGGTCCGGCCCGGAATAACAGACCCGGCGTCACTTAAATATTCAAATGAAGAAATTATTCTTGGCATGTCAAAGGCAGCGGAAGACGCTTACATTAAAAATGTCCTGCCGGAAAAGATCAGGCTTTCATCGCAATATGTAGACAACCATACGCTGATGACTGACCTAAAGCTTATCGTGATGACCCTTCTGAAGGCGTCACACATACATAAAGGCATAAAGGCTGCATAATCGTCACAGAGAACGTACCCTTATCTGCGTAAGTAAGCCTCCGGAAAGCCGGATGAGCAATAAAACTTAAATATTTTAAATTACAGGCATGAGATGATAATGGAAGGAAAATATACAGACATGTACCGGAAATTCAGCGATTGTATAGTGAAGTACCGGCATTTATTTCTTATTCTTATTTTCCTCGTACAAACTGCACTTGCAAATTATCTTGCATTCGTTATCAGGTTCGACGCAGCGTTTTCAGATAATAACGTCAAAATCTATCTCTCCTATTTGCCGTTGCTGCTTTTGATACGGATTGCGGTATTTATCAGGGAAGGACTTTACAAGGGGTTGTGGCGCTATGCAAGCACAGACGATCTGATAAAGATCATAAAATCAACCACCATGGGAAGCATACTGTTTTTGTTCTCAGTCCATTATCTGATTGGCGATACAAGTTATCCCAAGTCAATATACATACTTGACTGGCTGCTTATCATCATCATATCAGGTGGCAACAGGCTGTTCATCAGAGTATTCAGGGAATACATGTTTATAGAACCTATGCGCAAAAAGATCCTGATTGTCGGCGCCGGGGATGCAGGGGAAATGATCGTCAGGGAAATGAAGAGCAGCAATAAGTTTATGTACGAGCCTGTCGGATTTATAGATGATAACGCAGGGCGTGGGGCTTACCATACACGGGGTGCCAATTCTGGGGCCCTGCCATATGATCCCTGAGATAATGAAGACCCACAAACCGGATGAGATCCTCATCTCCGTATCAAACGATCAGCAGAAGACCATCAGGGATGTCTATGAATTGTGTAAGCCATTTAATGTTCCTATAAAGAAGCTGCCGGACATACATGACATGCTTGATGGGAATGTCACGGTTGCGGCAAAACTTGGTCAGCGCTTACTGGAGAAGAATCTGGTTACTGAGGATAACATACAAAAAGCCCTTGAACTGCAGGAAAAAGAGGGAGGGAGACTTGGGTCCAAACTCATCAAGCTCGGACATATTACCGAGGAAAAAATGCTGTCATTTCTCAGCACGCAGTATGGGATTACTCATATGAAACCTATTTCTCTCGAAGATCTTCTGCAAAGGGAATCTGTTAAAACTGACAATACGTCTGTGATGGAGTTCATAAAGGGCAAATCGATAGCTGTGACCGGTGCCGGCGGTTCGATCGGTTCTGAACTATGCAGGCAGATACTTAAATATATGCCTTCCCATCTCCTGCTTATAGATAGATACGAGAATAGCCTTTATGAGACTGATATCGAGCTGAGGAACGAAGGAAATGGGGTCCATATATCCTCTATCATTGTTGATATTCAGGACAGGTCTGCATTGGACAACCTGTTTTCAAATAATAGGCCCCAGGTTGTCTTTCATGCAGCCGCCTACAAACATGTCCCCTTGATGGAAGACAGTCCTGTCGAAGCAGTAAAAAACAATATATTCGGTACGAAAAATATCATTGATACTGCATCAAAGTATGGTGTGGAAAGCTTTGTCCTCATATCAACTGATAAGGCGGTCAATCCAACAAGCATGATGGGAGCGACAAAACGCGTTGCTGAGTTCCTGACTATAAATATAAATTCTGTTTCCAAAACTAAATTCAGTACGGTAAGGTTTGGTAATGTGCTCGGAAGTAACGGCAGTGTTGTGCCGATTTTCAAAGAACAAATCAAAAATGGCGGACCGTTAACAGTTACACATCCTGAAATAGAAAGATTTTTCATGGTGATATCCGAAGCGGTCCAGCTGGTCTTGATCGCAGCTGCGGCAGGGAGAGGCGGAGAACTTTTTGTCCTTGACATGGGAAAGCCTGTAAAGATCGCTGATTTTGCGGAAAACTTTATACGTCTTTCAGGATTTATTCCTCACAAGGAAATTAAAATAAAATTTACGGGGTTGAGGCCTGGCGAAAAATTATTCGAAGAACTGTTTGATGAAGCAGAAAAAAGAGTCCCTACTTCTCACAGTAAGATCATGATGGCAATTCCTGAAGTCCCCTCTTTGGCTTTCCTTGATCAATATTTATCTGAACTGGAACATGCAGTTTTGAATTATGCTGCAGATGAAGTGGAAAGCATAATAGGAAAAATCGTTCCGAATTTCAGAAATGAGCAGCCGAAATTATTCACGCTCCCGAAATATACACTTCAGGACATCGGCCTTGACAAAAAGCCGATGCAGAAATTCCGTGCTAATAAAAATCAGGGCCTTTCGATAGGTGATCAGGTATGATAGCCAGACAAAAAGTTTTAATTGTGGATAACGAACCTGGTTTCGCCAGGGAATTCTCCGATACCCTGTCCGAAGATGGATATGATGTCTACGATTCTGCAGATGTGGAAACCGCTATCGACCTGATCCGGAGAGATAATATCTCTGCAATCATCGCCGGGGTAGAGATGCAATGCAGTGACGGCCGGTATTTATATGAATATGTAGCAGAGAGCCATCCCTCTGTCCCGGTTATCCTCCTGTCTGCCTGCAGACTTGCTGAACAGGCTCCATCGCACATGCCAAGCGGTGCTTTCTGTTACTTTAAAAGACCTCCTGACTACCTCTGCCTTAAAGGGGTCCTGGACAGAGCCGTGGAGCAGCGGCTGATGAAGTTGGAACTCGAGTCGCTGAAGAACATGCTTGCAGGTGCGGATACACGTTATCGCCTTATCGGCAATTCAGCCGTAATGCTCAAAATATTTGATCTCATTGAAGCGGTCAAGGACTCAGACAAAACGGTCCTGGTCTGCGGGGAGACAGGGACAGGCAAAGAGCTTATAGCAAGAACAATCAATTGCTGTGGGGAAACAGGTGGGCCGTTCATCGCCTTTAACTGTTCCGCCCTGCCAAAGGAGCTCATAGAGTCGGAACTCTTCGGCTGCGAGAGAGGGGTCTTCCCCGGCGCATTCTCAAAGAGGACGGGGAAGTTTGAAGAGGCCTCAAGCGGCACGTTATTCCTCGAGGAGATAGGTGATCTGGAACTCTCACTGCAGGCAAAACTCTTCAGGGTCATCCGGGATAAAGAACTTCAGTCCCTTGAAAGCGGCGACAATGTCAAAGCCGATTTTCAGCTCATATCCGCCACAAAACGCGATTTAAGGAAAGAAGTCAGGAATGGCAATTTCAGGGAAGATCTGTTTTACCGGATAAACCAGATAGAAATATCAGTGCCTCCCCTTAGGGAGAGAAAAGATGATATCACTTTATTGTTTTCTTCCTTTATGAATGAATTCTGTGCAAAGGAGAAGAAGTCCCTGAGCATATCGGAAGAAGTGATAAAAACCTTCGAGCAGTATTCCTGGCCTGGAAATGTGAGGCAACTCAGAAATATTGTTGAAAGAGCAGTGATTCTTGCGGCAGGAGATAAAATTACTCTCAAGGAACTACCGGAAGAAGTACTTTCCGGCATAAGTATACAAAGCAATCCTAATGTACTGAAGACCTTCAAAGAAATGGAGATGGAGGCACTGAAGAATGCACTGCAGGCATGCAAGGGAAATAAGTCCAAGGCCTCCAGGCTACTCGGTATATCGAGGAAGGCGATGTATAAACGCCTGAGAGAATGTCAAATCTGAGCAGTCTCCGTTCTCCTGGAGATGATTTACCGCGTGTCATATAAAGCCAGGCAAAAATGCAAAAGAAATGTTCAATTTATTGCTCTCTTGTTTCATAAAAAATGTGTCCATTGGTAACAAAAAAAATGTCAATAGCGTGTCGAATGGATACATATTTTATTGGAAGTGCCTCATTTGCGCCGTGAAGATTCTGGCATAGCATTTGCTGAATATTAGCCGGGAATACTCTCCCCTGTTGATTGCTACAATGTAACTCAAATGGCGGAGCGCGCCTTTAAATTGAGATCTCTGCAAACGTTTCGAAAGATTTCATGGAAGCACGAGAAAGCCATTTTTATTCCATGGAGGAAATGGCTCCAGGACAATATTGAGGGGAAATACATATTGTCTGCCGCTAATTATTGCGACAAATATGTTTAAAGAAGCGGCGATGTTTTATCTGACAGAAGTGAACTAAGAAAAGTAAAGAGGTGATCTCATGAAGACTGTTATTTTAGCTGGGGGGCTCGGCACCAGATTAGCAGAAGAAACTACCATACGTCCCAAGCCAATGGTGGAAATCGGAGGCAAGCCTATTCTCTGGCACATCATGAATATATACTCCGCTCACGGAATAAACGAGTTCATCATTGCTGCCGGGTACAAAGCCGAGGTGATCAAGGAGTACTTTCTGAATTTTTATGCCATTAACAATGATATAACTGTTGATTTGACTACAGGGAAAACGACCATTCATGAAGGCAAGCAGCCCAATTGGAAGGCCCACATTATCGATACAGGATTGCATACACAGACTGGAGGACGTCTCAAAAGGCTCAAGAGCTGGTTAGACGAAGACGAAGACTTTATGTTTACCTACGGTGACGGTGTTGCTGATATAAATATCAATACCTTGTATGAATTTCACAAATCACATGGCAAGCTTGCAACCGTTACGACTGTTCGTTCTCCCTCTCGTTTTGGCAGAATCAGCTTTGAAGGTGACCAAATAACTGATTTTTATGAAAAACCTGAGGCAGCCGAAGGGTGGATAAATGGCGGATACTTTGTGCTTAATTCAAAAGTGATCGACTATATTGAGAAAGATGAAACAATATGGGAACGAGGCCCGATAGAACGTCTTTCCCGCGACGGTGAGTTGATGGGCTATCGTCATTATGGCTTTTGGTCATGCATGGATACGTTAAAGGAAAAAAATACTCTGGAGGAGATGTGGAACTCAGGACAAGCATCCTGGAAAATATGGTAACAAAAAAAAGTCTCTTATTCAAACTATTTCAAACCATTACCATCAAAAAAGGTATGAAGATGTCCTTTGGGATCACTATATGGATGCTGATATAACAATTATTGGAGCTGGGGTCATCGGTCTGGCGATTGCTTCAGAACTGGCTGACAGTAGGCTAAACGTCTTTATCCTGGAGAGAAATGTTTTCCACGGAAGGGGCATAAGTTCCCGTAATAGTGAAGTGATCCATGCCGGCATATATTATCCTTCCAACTCATTAAAGGCCAGGTTTTGTTTGGAAGGCAGACAACGTCTGTATGAAACCTGCATGGGAAATCAAATACCTTTTAAGAAAATCGGGAAACTCATTATCGCTACGTCAGAAAATGAGATGCAGGAGATTTCACAGCTCATGGAAAACGCGCTACGAAACGGAGCATCCTCGGTATCAATGGTTTCTAAAAGTCAAATCAGGGAAATGGAGCCGAATATCACGGCAGTAGGAGGGCTTCTCTCTCCTGACACTGGCATCCTGAGTGCTCATGCCCTTATGGATTATTACCTTCGCAGTGCCCGCACGGAAGGAGCAGAAATCGTTTACGGGACAGAGGTTGTCGGGATCGAGCCGCTCGGGAGTGGATACAGAGTGGATACGGTGAATCAGGAAGGTGAGCACTTCGAATTTGTCACAGAAAAAGTAATCAACGCCGCAGGTCTACAGTCTGATAAGATTGCGAAGATGTCCGGAAAAGATTATCAACATCACTATTGTAAAGGGGATTACTTCAGTGTCAGCAACGTCAAAAATGGAATTGTCAGCAGACTCGTTTACCCTGTCCCCGAGAAAGACCATATTGGATTGGGCGTACATTTGACCCTTGACTTGACTGGGCGGATAAAGCTGGGTCCTGACGCAACCTACATCGACAGAGTAGAGGATTACCAGGTAAACGCGGATAAGGGTAAGCAGTTTTATGAAGCTGCAGTGAAGTTTCTCCCATTTATCCGCAGAGAGGACATTGTCCCGGACATGTCCGGCATAAGACCGAAACTCCAGGGGCCCGGCGAAGGGTTTCGGGATTTTGTTATCAGCGAGGATTTGCCGGGTTTTATCAACCTAGTTGGTATTGAGTCCCCCGGACTTACGGCAGCCCCCGCTATCGCCTTATATGTAAAAAACATGCTTAACTCTGTTATCCCAAACTGAAGATACTATTCTTTATTGAGTGAGTACGACAATACCAAAACATATTTTAGGGAGAAAATCATGAAGATCTTGATTACCGGGAATATGGGGTACATCGGACCGTGTGTTGTTGAAAGGTTGAGGTCATCGTATCCCGCCTCAAAGATTGTAGGTCTGGACATAGGGTATTTCGCAAATTGTCTCACTAATTCAGATATTCTTCCCGAATGCAGGGTTGATCAGCAGTATTTTGCAGATATCAGAAAGATCCCTGTGGAATTGTTGGAGGGAGTTGATGCTATTGTGCACCTCGCTGGAATTTCGAATGATCCTATGGGCAATACCTTTGAAGAAATTACCTTCGACATCAATCACCGGGCGAGTATCGAACTTGCAAAAAAAGCCAGGGAAAAGGGAGTCAGCAGCTTTGTTTTTGCATCAAGCTGCAGCATGTACGGGTCCGCTGACGACAGTCCCAGGAATGAGACTTCTCCACTGAATCCACTCACCGCGTATGCGAAGTCAAAGGTATATACCGAGAGAGACCTGGAGTCCCTGGCGGATGAAAGGTTCAAGGTGACGAGCCTTAGATTCTCCACTGCATGCGGCATGAGCGAGCGGTTGCGGCTCGACCTCGTTTTAAACGATTTTGTGGCAGGAGCAGTCACGTCGAAGAAGATAACGATTCTCAGCGATGGGACTCCCTGGAGACCATTAATTAACACAAATGACATGGCACGAGCGATAGATTGGGCGATAGCGAGGGATGCAGTCAATGGGGGACCTTTTGTAGCGGTCAATGTGGGCAGTGACGAATGGAACTATCAGGTGAAGGACCTGGCCCGTGCCGTATCAGAGGTCATTCCTGATTTGGAGATCTCGATCAACAAAGATGCGCAGCCTGACAAGAGGTCCTACAGGGTAAATTTTGACCTCTTCAGAAGACTGGCCCCTGATTACCAGCCGCAGGTTGACCTGATTACTACGATCAGGGGGCTTAAAGAAGGGCTTGAAGCCATGAAATTCGGTGATGAGGATTTTCGCAATTCCAGGTTCATGAGACTGAAGGTCCTGACACACCTGAGAAACAGGAACCTTCTTACCGAAAAACTGGATTGGAACAATAAATACAGGGGAGGCTGAGAGATGACTTGCGCTGAAAATGCATGCCGTTTTTGTAAATCTCCGTTAAATCACGTCTTCGTGGATCTGGGAGTATCGCCACTGGCAAATTCCTATCTAAAGTCGGAACAGCTCCAAAAGATGGAACCTCACTATCCACTCTGCGTTTATGTTTGCGACGCATGCTATCTCGTTCAGTTACCAGAGGTTCAGTCACCTGAGGAGATTTTCAGCGATTACGCTTACTTTTCTTCCTATTCTGATTCGTGGCTGAAACATGCGAAGGCTTATACAAATCTCATGATTGATCGTTTCGGCTTTAATTCCGGGAGCCAGGTTGTCGAAATTGCCAGTAACGACGGATATCTCCTCCAGTACTTTAAGGAGAAGGACATACCTGTTTTGGGCATTGAACCTGCAAAAAATGTGGCGAAGGCTGCCCTGGAGGCAGGTATTCCAACTCTCGTCAAATTCTTCGGAACAGAGACTGCTCAGAAATTGGCTGATGAGGGAAAGCTTGCAGACCTTCTTCTTGGCAATAACGTTCTGGCCCATGTGCCGGACATCAATGACTTTGTGGCGGGGATGAAGATCGTTCTGAGACCCAACGGTATAATCACGATGGAATTTCCCCACCTGATGCGTCTTATGAATTCAAACCAGTTTGATACTATCTATCATGAACATTATTCCTATCTATCACTTCATTCTGTCGAAAAGGTCTTCACTAGTCATGGGCTTACTCTTTTTGACGTAGATGAACTCCCCACGCATGGAGGCTCTCTGCGCATCTATGCACGTCATACCGGGGAGAGTTCCAGACCGGTCGAACAAAGGGTCTTTGATTTAAGGAAGAAGGAGGCGTCCTTTGGCTTTGCGAACCTGGACTGTTATCATTCATTTAATGAAAAGGTCAAGGAAACGAAAAGAGAGATTCTGACTTTTCTGATTGAGGAAAAGAGGAGAGGAAAATCGATAGCAGCATACGGAGCACCGGCAAAGGGGAATACTCTTCTCAATTACTGCGGAATCAGGTCTGATTTCATCGACTTTACCGTCGACCGTAGTCCTCATAAACAGAATCTTTATTTGCCGGGGACGCATATCCCCATATACCAGCCTGACAAAATAGGCGAGAGGAAACCCGATTATCTCGTTATCCTTCCCTGGAACCTGAAAGAGGAGATCATGGACCAGATGTCGTTTATCAGAGAGTGGGGAGGGAAATTCGTGGTCTTTATTCCCGAAGTAAAGGTATACGCATGATCTTTAAGGAAACAAGGTTAAAGGGTGCATTTATCATCGACCCTGAACAATTAAGCGATGATCGCGGTTTTTTTGCCAGGACATGGTGTCAAAAAGAATTTAAAGCGCATGGGCTTAATCCAAATATGGCACAATGCAATATATCATTCAACAGGAAAAAAGGAACCTTGAGAGGCCTGCATTATCAGGCTGCTCCCCACGAAGAAGCTAAATTGGTCAGATGCACGGCAGGGGCAATTTATGATGTGATTGTTGACCTCAGGCCGGAGTCAGATACCTTTAAGTCATGGATATCAATGGAACTGTCGGCTGAAAACAGGAAGATGCTCTATATCCCGGAAGGCTTAGTTCATGGTTTTCTGACACTCCAGGACAATACCGAAGTTTTTTATCAGATGTCGGAGTTCTATATGCCTGATTATGCGAGAGGTGTGAGATGGGACGATCCAACGTTCGGGATCATCTGGCCGGACAAGGTCGCCCTCATCTCCGAAAAGGACCGGAGCTATCCGGATTTCGGTTGCTGATGACGGACATCGGCAAAGAGATGTACGAATTGATCTCAATTCTTTTTCCTGTCACGCGGAGCATAACGGGAGATGGGGTCAGGGAGACACTCTCTATCCTCAGGCAGCATATCCCGCTGTCGGTCCACGAGGTCCCCTCCGGGACAAAAGTCTTTGACTGGACCGTCCCAAACGAGTGGAATATCAGAAATGCCTATGTGAAGAATTCAGCTGGTGAAAAGATAATCGATTTCATGAAAAATAATCTACATGTCTTAGGCTACAGCTCTCCTGTTTCGAAGAAAGTGTCCCTGTCGGAGCTGAAGGAACATCTGTTTACGGACCCTGAGCATCCTGATTGGGTCCCCTATCGGACTTCCTATTACTCGGAGAACTGGGGTTTTTGCATGAGCCACAGCCAGTATGCAGGACTTCAGGAAGGCGACTACGAAGTCGTCATTGATGCGTCGCTTGAGAGCGGACATCTAACTTATGGAGAGTATTTCATTAAGGGTGATACACCACAGGAAATATTAATTTCAACTCATATCTGTCATCCGTCTTTGTGCAACGATAACCTTTCCGGCATCGTTCTGGCTGTCTATCTCGCGAAGCAGGTTGCAAAACTGCCCCGCAGGTATTCGTACCGTTTCCTCTTCATCCCCGGCA
This sequence comes from uncultured Nitrospira sp., assembly GCA_963801505.1. Lineage (GTDB taxonomy): Bacteria > Nitrospirota > Thermodesulfovibrionia > Thermodesulfovibrionales > UBA6898 > JAOUFP01. The sequence continues at coordinate 89,772 of CAWDEY010000017.1, read as the reverse complement.
CCATCGGCTCCATCACCTGGCTTTCCCTGAATGAAAAAAAGCTGTCGGCGATCAAACACGGCCTGGTGGCAGCATGCCTTGGAGATCCGGGTAAATTCACTTACAAGAAAAGCCGCCGGGGGGACGCCGAGATCGACAGGGCAGTCAACCATGTTCTCAAGACATCAGGACAGACTTATGAAATTCAGGAGTTTATTCCCTTTGGTTATGATGAGCGGCAGTACTGCTCACCGGGGATTGATCTTCCGGTAGGATGTCTTATGCGGACGCCCCACGGCTGTTATCCTGAGTACCACACGTCCGCCGACGACCTGGAATTGGTGCGTCCCGCATATCTCGAAGAGTCATTGGCAAGATACTCGGACGTTCTCTTTGTTCTCGAAAACAATACCCGTTTTCTGAATCAGAATCCGAAGTGTGAGCCCCAGTTGGGCAAAAGAGGACTCTATAAGTCTATAGGTGGTGAAAAAGGCGGAAAATCAAAAGAAATTGCGATGCTCTGGGTCCTGAATTTCTCGGACGGAAAACACACTTTACTGGATATATCGGACAAATCGGGCATCAGGTTCACGATAATCAGGGAAGTGGCTGAGTTATTGGTAAAAAACCATCTGTTGAAGGAAGGCGGTTTGCAGGCATATGAATAGCCTTGCAAGTCAGGTGGCAGTAGTAACAGGGGCAAGCGCCGGTATCGGCAAGGCTATCTCGGTGGCGCTTGCAGCAGAGGGCGCATCGCTTTGCCTCGTGGGACGCGATCAGAACTCCCTCGACGCGGTCGCCGAAGAAATCAGGCCTTCTGCATCTTTTGTCAGGGGCTACCTGGCGGACCTGACGGTTGACGAGGACATTCGCAGGTTCCGGGCCGCCATAGTCAGGGACTTTCCGGGTGTAGATATCCTGGTCCACAGCGCAGGCATCTATACGATGGGCAGGATCGAAGACTCCCCCGTTGAACAGTTCGACCTGCAATACAGAACTAATGTGAGGGCCCCATACCTGCTTACACAGGCCCTGTTGTCCATGATAAGATCACGCAGAGGGCAGATTGTATTCATCAATTCAAGTGCCGGGCTGAAGGCAAAGGCCAATGTGAGCCAGTACTCGGCAACAAAACACGGATTGAAGGCTGTTGCGGACAGCCTGCGGGAAGAGGTCAATGCCGAAGGCATACGTGTACTGAGCATCTATCCTGGCAGAACAGCTACCCCGATGCAGGCGCTGGTCCATGAGATGGAGGAAAAGATTTATCACCCCGAGCGGTTTCTGCAACCCGGGGACGTGGCAGCTCTGATCCTCAACGTGCTGTCTCTTCCGAGGAGCGCTGAGGTCACCGACATAAACATAAGACCTTTCACCAAGAATGAATAATAAGGAGATTGAGTACATGTCATATGACAACGGGAATACAGATGCGACCGGCACACCTGTGCTGCGGATTGAGCCCTCAAAGGGGTGGGTTTCCCTGAAACTCCTGGAATTATGGGCATATCGCGAATTGATATACTTTCTTGTCTGGCGCGATATCAAGGTGCGATACAAGCAGACCGTGCTCGGGGTTGCCTGGGCCGTTATCCAGCCTTTTTGTACCATGGTGGTCTTCAGCGTCTTTTTTGGCCGATTGGCCAAAATCCCGTCGGACGGCATTCCCTATCCTATCTTCGCCTATGCGGCTCTGGTACCATGGACCTTTTTTGCGAATGGGATGAGCAAGGCATCGAACAGCCTGGTAGGCAGTTCCAGTCTGATCCAAAAGGTCTATTTCCCCCGGCTTTCCATACCTCTTGCAGCGGTTTTGTCGGGTGTCATAGATTTTCTGCTTTCCTTCGTCATATTGGTCGTTATGATGAAATATTACAACCTCACGCCTACGGGGAATGTCATATTGCTGCCTTTTCTGCTGGCGTTGTCATTTTGCACTGCACTCGGGGTCGCTCTTTGGCTTTCCGCGATGAATGTCCAGTTCCGCGACGTGCAGTACATCATGCCGTTCCTCGCACAGTTCTGGATGTTCGCAACGCCCATTGCATATCCGAGCAGCCTGCTGTCCGAGCCCTGGCGCACTCTATACGGAATAAACCCCATGGTGGGGGTCGTTGAGGGCTTTCGCTGGGCACTGCTCGGCACGGACACTGCTCCAGGACCCATGATCATAGTCTCCTCGATGGTATCGCTCCTGATCCTGCTTGGAGGAGCGCTGTATTTCCGGCGCATGGAAAAGACCTTTGCGGACGTGATATAGGGACATACGATGAATGACATAGCAATACGAGTCGAGGGTTTCAGTAAGCTGTATCACATAGGCAGTCAGCAGAACAATTACCAGACCCTGCGTGAAAACCTGGCCCATGCATTCCTCTCGCCGTTCCGCAAGGCGGGAAAATTGCTGCGCGGAGAGGCGGCCGGGGCTTCAGAACTGGATGAAGCGATATGGGCGCTAAAGGATGTATCCTTCGAGGTCACAAAGGGCGAAGTAGTAGGCGTTATCGGACGCAATGGCGCAGGGAAGAGCACACTGCTGAAGATGCTGTCCCGCATTACCGAGCCGACCACGGGATATGCGGACATACGCGGGCGCGTCGGCTCACTTTTGGAGGTGGGCACGGGATTTCATCCTGAATTAACGGGGAGAGAAAACATTTATCTTAACGGGGCCATCCTCGGAATGAAGCGTACTGAGATCAACAGAAAGTTTGATGAGATCGTTGCATTTTCGGAGGTCGAGAAGTTCATTGATACAGCGGTGAAGAGATATTCATCCGGAATGCACCTCCGTCTTGCCTTCGCGGTGGCGGCCCACCTGGAGACAGAGATCATGATCATAGATGAGGTATTGGCGGTAGGGGATGCGGGCTTCCAAAAGAAATGTCTGGGGAAGATGGCAGAGGTTGCTACTGAAGGGAGGACCATACTTTTCGTAAGTCATAACTTGTCGGCGGTACAGGCACTATGTTCATCGGCAATACTTCTTGACAATGGCGAACTCGTGCTTCAGGACAGCACCGACAATGTCATAAGACGGTATCTTCATGAAAATCAGTCCGTTGCTCAGTCTTCTTCAATGGGCGAAAGGACCGACCGGCGTGGTAATAGCGCTCTGTGTTTTACGGGGGTCATATTCTATGATGGCGAAGGGAAAGAAGTGCCTGTCGGGCAGACAGGAAATCCGTTGACGATTGGTCTTCAATACCAAAAAAATGAGGAGACCACCCTGCCCGCTGTTATTCGTATAGCATTTAAGAATATGTTCGGGCAACGACTCTTCATGTGTTTGTCGCGGTGCTCGCACCGCAGTTCTCTGGCCCTGCAGGGTACGGGTGAGGTTTTATGCCAGATCCCAAAAATGCCACTCTTGCCGGGACGGTATACAGCAGATGTATCGTGTAAGATTGACGAGGTCATGGCAGACAATCTTGATGATGCGTTTATGCTTGACGTAGTTGAGGGGGACTTCTATGGGACAGGCAAATTGAATCCAGGTGACGGCGGTAATATGGTGGTAACGCATTCCTGGGAGTTGAGGTAGCGTTGCGAAATTTTCCGGTGGCCAAAATTGAATGGAGGGTAATTGGACCTATGAATCGTCAGGAACAATACGAGGGCAACAAGGACTTCATCGAGAGTGAAGGGTTAAACAGATTATTGACTTCGGGAACCAGTAGCCCTTATTCCCTATTGGATGTACCTATTGGAAAGAAGTTGCGGCATGCTTTACCGCCGAACAGACTGCTTACAGTGGATGAGATTGAGTAACATGTCCATGGATATTTTGCTTTATAGTGGTCCTCCCTCAAGCGGTGAGATAGTGAAAGAAATGCTTGGCGCAAAATACGACGTGCGTGTTGTGGAGCCGGAACCGGAAGCGCTTCTGCCGATTTTCGAACTGTGTTCCATATTCCTCGATGCATCTATGAAAGTCCCCGTTGCGCGGGAGTCCATCGGACGGGCGGAAAATCTTAAATTGATCGTTACGGCAACCACTGGGGCAAGTCATATAGATCAAAATGCCCTGGCCGAGAGAGGCATACCGCTACTTACCCTGAAGGGACAGCCGATTTTGAAGGACCTTACCGCGGCAGCGGAACACTCATGGCTCCTGTTAATGGCGTGTGCGCGCAAACTCAGGGGCGCCACTTATAATGTTCAAGAGGGGGAGTGGAGGAGGTCGGAATTCCCCGGCATAATGCTCAAAGGGAAAATGCTTGGCATAATCGGGTATGGGCGTATCGGCTCATGGATGGCCCGCTATGCGACCGCTTTCGGGATGAATGTGCAGGCATACGATCCTTTTGTGGAAAAGCATGCGGAAGGAGTTGAACTCGTGGAGTTCGATGTGCTCCTGGCGACATCTGATATCATATCGGTTCATGTCCACCTGTCTCCGGAAACCGCCGGGATGATTTCTCAAGAGAAGATACGCATGTGCAAACGCGGCTGCATATTTATTAATACTTCGAGAGGCGAACTGGTTGATGAGGCGGCGCTTGTAGAAGGGCTAAGGCAGGGCCATATCTCGGCCGCGGGAGTCGATGTGCTCATTGGTGAGCCACATCCTTCCGACAGCCTGCTTTGGCGCTATAGTAAGGAGAGTCCCAATGTGATTATAACTCCTCATATCGGAGGATTTTGCCCGGAGTCAGTCGATAAGGTTATACGGTATTCATGCGAGCGGATTCTTGGGTACGGCATATAATGGCATATGACCATATAACATGCTTGGCGGAGGGCATCGTCGAAGGCGGGATTGAATACGCATTCGGGGTGACCGGCAGCGGACCAAGTCTCACATTGATACGGGCGCTTGAGGAGAGAGGTGTTGCGTACTATCCAGTTTCCCATGAAGCTGCCGCCGTCATGATGGCGGGGGCGTGCTGCCGTTACGGCGCTACGAAGGCGGCGGCCATCGGAATAAAGGGACCCGGCTTTGCCAACTTTGTGCCCGGTATCCTCTCTAATTTGTACGAAGGCCGTCCCGCATTGACGATCACCGAGGCCTATAGTCCTTCAGCTCCCGTATTTGCGAAGCACAAAAGGTTGGACCATCGTTCGGTGTGCTCCACTATCGTCAAGGGGGCCGAGTTTGTGGATGCGGCCGGTGAGGCATTGCGGAAACTGCTCTCGAAGGCCTGCAAGGAATATCCCGGTCCCGTCCATCTGGACCTTTGCCCCCAGCCAGTGGACACGTGTTCAGAATATACGGAACAACTCAGCGGGGACGCATCGACGCAGGAGGCGGAACTCGGGCAAATACTGTATCTCATCGAGAAGGCCTCCTGTCCCGCGGTCATATTGGGCTCAATGGTCACAAGGCGGCTCAAGCCCGGCATAGTGGACAGACTCAAGGTGCCTGTTTTTACAACAGCCTCCGCTAAGGGGGCAATGGATGAAAACGGATTGTACGCCGGCGGAGTGATAACGGGAGTGGGTAAAGAGATTTCCCCCGAGAAGCTGGTCCTCGGAAAAGCTGATCTGGTTGTGGCCGTCGGCCTGAGGAACAATGAGGTAGTGCAGGCGAGATTCCTTCCTGCGCGCGCAGTTCTGCTGGACGTAATAGGGGAGGACCGGCATGAAGGGTTTGATGCCGAAGCACGTTTTCTTGCACCTGATATCTCCTTCGCAATAGAGCTGGTCATTTCCGCACTTCAAGATAAGGAATGGGGGGCGGAAGAAATCAGCCTGCTCAGGAAAGCGGAAGAACAAGAATTGCATATTGATCAATGGTTGCCCCCCTGTGTGTTTCTGCATGTGCAGCAAAGAGTGCACGACCCTCTGCTGGTTTTGGATACGGGTCTGTTTTGTACGGTGGGGGAGATCGTATGGCGGGTCTCAAGGCCTGAAAACTTCTGTGGAAGCAGCAACGGCCGTTTTATGGGCACTGCAATTCCGACTGCCATCGGCGCTGCGCTTTCATCTCCCGGAAAAACTGTCGTCTGCGTAGTTGGAGATGGTGGAGTCGGTCCCTATGTTGCGGAGATTAAATTGGCCGTTCAAATGAAATTGCCGGTCTTGTTTGTGCTCATGTCCGACGGCCTCTATGGAACTATCGCACGGTCGGGCGCCCACGATGGGCTGCGCGCGAATGCATTCACTATCAAGGACCCGGTGTGGTGGCGCGCGGTCGAATCTATGGGATGTTCTTCAGGGTTTGTTTCAAACATCTCGGAGCTTGAAGCCTTAATGACAGCACGATTTCCAGCGCTCCGGCCCCCTTTTTGTAGAGATGCATTTCAATCCTACACTCTACCGTACGATAACTAAAAAACTGAGTTAAGCATATGGCAAAGAAACATATTTTGGTGCTTGGTGCGGGTTCGGTCGGAAAGAGACACCTGAAAAATTTTTCCGACCTCGGCTGTGAGGTGTCGGCGATGGACCCCCGTGAAGACAGGCTTGAAGATGCCTCCGGACTGGTCCCTCTCCGGGGGAAATTTACGCGCTTTGAGGAAGCCCTGAGTGCGGAGCGAATCGACGGTGTCGTTGTAGGGTCGCCGCCGAAGTTTCATGTCAAACAGTGTATTCTTGCAGCGCGCCTGGGGCATCCGATTCTTCTAGAAAAACCCCTCTCGCCGTCTCTCTCCGACGCGCTTTCATTGAAGCGCTTTCTGGCCGAAGCCGGTATCAGCGCAAGAATATTGATGGGATACACGTACCGCTGGTGGCCCCCGTTGGGTGAGTTCCGAAAGCGGCTTATGAGCGGGCAGGAGCTCGGAAAACCCCTGCATGCAAAATTTGTCATGAGCGCCCATTTGGCGGACTGGCATCCGTGGGAGCGATACCAGGACTTCTTTATGGCGAGCAAGGAACTCGGTGGAGGAGCCCTCCTCGATGAGAGCCATTTTATCGATCTTATGCTCTGGTTTTTCGGAATGCCCAAAGGGGTATTCGCGAAAGTAGAGCATCTGAGTTCCCTCGAAATAGAAACCGATGATAACGTTGATATATTGGTTGAATACGAGGGAGGCCTGCGCGTGTCCGTCCACCTCGACTTGTATGGGAGACCCCATGAGAAATTCATTTCAGTTACCGGGGAGAACTGTACGATGATGTGGAGCTTCGATCCGAACCAGATATGTTTCAGCAGGGAGATAGAAATGAAATGGGATTTCGTAAACTTTAACTTTCAACGAAATGATATGTTTGTGAACGTCGCTCAGGAGTTCATCGACATCATAGATGGAAAAGCGACAGCATCGTGCTCTCTTGAGGATGGGATCAACGTATTGAGCGTTCTTGAGGCATGCCGGGAGAGCTCCGCGAAGGGAATGATGGTCCCGGTCAAACGCGTGGAACAATAAGAGAACATATGTTTCAGGATAAAGGCATACTGGCAGTCGTTCCCGCCCGCAGCGGCAGCAAAGGCATACCAAACAAGAATATGCAGTTGCTCTCAGGGACCTCCCTGATCGGATTAGCTGGTCGATGCCTGGACAGTCTGGCGTGGATTGATGCGAAAATCATTTCGACCGATTCCGTGGATTATGCGCGTGAGGGCATGAGATATGGCCTCGAAGCGCCCTTCATGCGCCCCTCCGAATTGAGTACGGACACGGCCGGTGCGGTTGAAACTATAACGCATGCTTTGCGGGAGACCGAGAATTTCTGCAATAAGAAATTCGATATCATACTGATTGTAGAGCCTACAAGTCCGTTGAGAAGGCCTGAGGACATCGAATCTTCAGTACGGCTTTTACTGAGCAGCGGCGCGGACTCGGTCGTAACGGTCAATCCACTTTCTTCCAAGTTCCACCCTGCCAAGGTCTTACGGGAGCACGAGGGACGTATATACTTTTATGAAACAAGAGGCGCCGCTGTTGTAATGCGGCAATCTCTTGATGCTCTTTACTGGAGGAACGGAGTCTGCTATGCGCTGACGCGCTCCTGCCTGGTCGATCAGAAGAGGATCATTACCGCCAATACCGTGCCCTTCATAATGGAAAGAGAAGTGGTGAACATTGATGAGCCTATAGAGCTCGAATGGGCCGAGTTTTTACTGAAAAAGCAGGGACAGTGAAGGTTGATGATATGGAGAAAGGAAAAAAATGGAAAATAGCGGTTGTGTTTGTCGACAGGACCAACTATGGGCGGCTCAAGCCGGGTACGACCGAGATGAAAATAAGCCTGAAATTGAACAGCCGCCGGACAGGTCCGAGGGTAAGATTATGGGCGGTATGAACGATTTCTTGAAGCTGCTTGGTAAACGCTGCATGATCATAGCGGAGGTTGCCCAGGCACACGACGGCAGTCTGGGATTCGCCCATGCCTATATCGACGCAATTGCCAATGCAGGGGCGGATGCGGTCAAATTCCAGACCCACATCGCAGCTGCCGAAAGCACACCTGAGGAACCTTGGCGAGTAAAGTTCAGTAAGCAGGATGAGACCCGATACGGATACTGGAAGCGGATGGAATTTACGGAGGATCAGTGGAGAGGGCTGAAAGAGCATGCAGATGATCGGGGAATCCTCTTTGTCAGTTCGCCTTTTTCTATCGAAGCGGCAAACTTGCTTGATCGCATAGGCATGCGCGTCTGGAAGGTCGCATCAGGCGAAGTCAATTCAGGCCCACTGCTTGAGCGCATCGCGGAAACGCGCTCGCCGGTTCTCCTCTCCACGGGAATGGGGCAGCTGCCCGAGATTGACGCGGCCGTCGGCCACATGAAAGCAAAGGCGGTACCGTTCGTGCTGCTGCAATGTACCTCCATCTATCCCTGCCCTCCTGAGAAGGTAGGATTAAACCTCCTGCCTCTTTTTCGCGAGCGGTACCAATGCGCCGTAGGGCTTTCGGACCACTCGGGGACCATCTATCCCGGATTGGCGGCTGCCGCAGTAGGGTGTGACGTCCTGGAAGTACATGTTACCTTGAGCCGCGAGATGTTCGGTCCTGACGTCTCTTCTTCGATTACCACGACAGAACTTCGCCAGTTGGTGCAAGGGGTGCGTTTCATCGAGAAGATGAAGGCTAATCCGGTGGAGAAGGACGTGATTGCGAAGGAACTGACAACCGTTCGCAGTCTTTTTACCAAGAGTGTCGTAGCTATGGATGATCTGCCTGCCGGCACAGTGCTTTGCCCCGAACACCTTACGACAAAAAAACCCGGTACCGGGATCCCGGCAGCATGTCTCCCGAATATAATCGGGCGGCGACTGTCGCGTGCCGTACCGAAGGATCAACTGCTCAGCGAGGAGATGATGGAGGCTGAAAATGGAACGACGTAAAATATGCGTGGTTGTGACCGCGAGGCCGAGTTACAGTCGAATCAAGACTGCCCTGCAGGCAATAGATGAGCACCCGGACCTCGAGTTGCAGCTCGTGGTAGCCGCTTCGGCCTTGCTTGACCGGTATGGGAATGCCGTCAGCGTAATGGAACGCGACGGGTTCAGGATCGCCTCTCGTGTATACATGGTTCTGGACGGGGAGAATTTGGCCACCATGGCTAAGACAACCGGATTGGGGTTGATGGAACTCGCAACTGTTTTTGACAACTTGAAGCCGAACGTCGTGGTAACGATCGCTGATCGCTACGAGACCATCGCTACAGCAATTGCTGCGTCCTATATGAATATCCCGGTTGCCCATGTTCAGGGAGGTGAGGTGACCGGCTCCATTGACGAAAAGGTCCGGCATGCGGTGACGAAACTCTCCAACCTTCACTTTGTCTCGACGGCAAAGGCTGCCGAGCGGGTAGTGCGGATGGGCGAGGACCCAAAAACCGTTTTTCTGACCGGTTGTCCGTCTATTGACCTGGCGGCCTCCGTTCTGGAGAGACCTGAGCTTGACTTTGACCCGCTTGGGAAATATGGGGGCGTCGGAGCGAGTATTGATCTCTCTGACGAGTATATTGTCGTGCTGCAACACCCCGTCACTACGGAGTACGAGGAAGCGAGGAGCCACGTGAATGAGACGCTTCTTGCAGTGCGCGACTGCGGCGTTCCCGCACTTTGGTTCTGGCCCAACGTCGATGCCGGTTCGGACGGCACATCGAAAGGGATTCGGTCGTTTCGTGAAATCAACCCGGCGGCCCGTGTTCACTTTTTCAAGCATGTGGCATCACAGGATTTCCTGCGGCTCCTCTATAACGGTCGTTGCATTGTGGGGAACTCCAGCGTGGCGATCAGAGAATGTGCTTTCCTGGGCGTGCCGGCCGTCAACATCGGCACACGACAGGCTGGGCGCGAACGTGGGAGAAATGTTGTCGACGTGGACTACGACCGCCAACAGATTGCAGGTGCGATTGAGAGACATCGCAACAACGGCCGTTATCCTTCGGAACCCTTGTACGGTGATGGCAGGGCCGGGCAACGTATCGCGGACCTCCTGGCCACCGTACCACTGCAGGCCGATAAGAGGCTCTTCTACTAGAGGGACATGGAAAATGAGAACACTTGACATCATACCCGCTCGCGGCGGTCCAAAAGGGATTCCCCGGAAAAAGATAGGGTTTGTCGGGAAGGAGCATTTTAGCCAATATGCCGTCCGAGTGGCCGGAGGGAGTCGTTTGTCCACCTCTTTTTTGACTAGTACGGACTAAATCACTGCCTGCGGACGAACTGTTAGGGAAGATCTCTGAGACGTGCGGGAAAGGAAAGAACCTATGGAAGACCTTGATGTCATTATTTTTTACGAGCATGTCGCCCGCGAGTTGGACGTGGCCTGCGCGATAAAGGCCATCGCGGAGCAGCATTATGGATTACGGGTGGAGTTCGAGCACTGGCCGAGCGGGCTTTCCCGAGCTTTGAGGCGCTATCGGCCAAAAATCGTTGCTATGCCTTCCGCTATCGTCATGACAGACTGGGACCTGCTCCTTTACGATTGGCGCAAAGCGGTCTATTTTAACCTGGCATGGGAGCAGTTCTTATCGAGAGGAACGGTAAAACGGAAAATGCCCAGGGATGAGTTCGTTCTCAAATATGTGATTCATCATGCATGGAGCGACAAATGGGCCGACTCCTTGAAAGCCATAGGGGTGCCCGAAAAAAATATTTTTATAAACGGAAATCCTGCTTATAAGTTGTACGAATCGCCTTATAGCGGTTTTTTTAAGGTGCGTGCCGACTTGGCAGAGCAGTATAGCCTTGATGCAGGTAAGAAGTGGATCTTTTTCCCTGAAAACTTCGGATATGCGTTCACCCCTGATCATCAGGTCAGGACGGATTGGCTGGAAAGAGGTATTAGCCTTGAGGAGGCTAATACCATGCGACGACTTGCTCGTCTGACTCTCGAAGAGACTATGAAATGGTGTGCTTCGATAGCGCGGGACCACGATGTTGAGCTCATAGTCCGTCCGAGGCCGGCTATACCTCTTGATGATTTCAAAAATGCGGTGCAGGATATAATCGGAGAGGTCCCAGCTCGTTTGCATATCATCAAGGAAGAGAGCATACGCGAATGGATCATGGCCAGCAATGTCGTCATCTCGTTTTACAGCACAAGCCTCATCGAGGCGTCCCTCGCTGGTAAGATCTCTCGTATGCTTGAGCCATATCCAATGCCGGAACTTCTCCACGTTGACTGGCATCAGCACGTCGACCGTGTCACCACCGGCGAACAGTTGAGGCGCGTCTGTCCTCGATTACGAGGTCCACTGGCAACGGCAACGAGCTGGGGGCCTGGGCAAGAGCTGGAATGCTGGCGCACGGGGACCCCATCTGGAACATTGCGGAGTTTTTTGCCAAGATCCGCCGAGGTGAAGCGCAAACTCCGCCGTTTTCCCCGAGAAGGGTAATTACGGAGGCGAAAAAAGTTGATCTGCGGCAATCGGCGTTTCCAGAAAGGTTGCTCCAGAGAGCGTTCTTCAGCTTGCCGAAGTGGCTTCTCTTCGAATATCGCAGAGTCCGGTATAAGAAAAGCCGATGGAACACGCCGGGACTTATGCTGAAGATTCATGAAAATGATCACCTGAGCGAAGAGGAAATTCAACAGAGGGTCGAAAGGTGGAAAGGGTGCCTCAACCATCCCGAGAATACCGAACCAGGCATGACGTGTACGAAAGATGAGGTGGCAGAGTGGAGCTTAGTGTAATAATCCCGTGTTTCAATGGAGCCGAAACAATTGCCGTTCAGCTTGAAGCCCTTGCGCGGCAGGACTGGTCGGAACCATGGGAGGTCGTCGTCTCCGACAACGGATCGACGGATAACTCGATGGAGATCGTCGAGCAATATCGCAATCGTCTCGCCGGACTTCGGATTGTGGACGCATCCGATAAACGTGGACAGGCTCACGCCAAAAATGTAGGCGCCAGGAATGCTCTCGGCGAATCACTCGTCTTCTGTGATGCGGATGACGAGGTAGCCCCTGGCTGGGTTTCCGCTATGGGAAGTGCACTGTCAAAATATGATTTTGTCGCATGTCGTATGGACACTGAAAAGCTGAATCCATCCTGGGTACTTAAGAGCCGCGGAAATTCTCAAGCATCGGGCGTGCCACGATATGATTATCCACCTTATCTCCCCCACGCAGGAGGAAGTACTATAGGCGTTAAGCGGTCGATTCATGAATCTGTCGGAGGTTTTGATGAATCCATGCTCCTGCTCGAGGATACTGACTATTGCTGGAGAATTCAGCTCGAGAATATCGAGCTCCGTTTCGTCCCCGATGCTCTTATACATGTACGTTTCAAGACTTCCCTGAAGGATATCTACAGGCAGGCATCCCGTTGGGGTGAATATAACGTTAAGATTTACAAGAGATACCTTCCATTGGGTATGCCCAGGCTTTCATGGAAACAGGGAGTGTTTTCCTATATTGACTTTATCAGGTACGCCGCCAAGAATGTAAAGCGCCTTCGGGATATGGAAGGAAAGGCGTATTGGGCCTGGCAATGGGGGTGGCATGTGGGGCGAGTGCAAGGCAGCATCAAATATAGAATCTTTGCGCTGTGATCGGCGTATTCCGGATTTGCTATGGGAGGAATAGTGAACTTAGGCAGGATACCACGCTCACTCTTAAGGGCCATTGCAGTACGCATTATGGGGACCATCACTCATGTCTCAACTTCGGAGCCCGTTGCCGCGCTCACCTTTGATGACGGTCCCGATCCTGATTTTACTCCCAAACTGCTTGAAATATTAAGAAAGCACGATGCGCATGCAACTTTTTTTATGATCGGCAAGGCGGCAAAACATTACCCGGAACTTGTCCGGCAGGTCGCAGACGGGGGGCATGCAATCGGCAATCATTCGTGGGACCACCCTTCATTTCGCGCGATCAGTGGGCGGGAAAGACGCCGGCAAATACGTGCATGCGCAGAAGCGATCGCTCCTTATGGACAGAGATTGTTCCGTCCCCCATATGGTGATCAGAGTGCGGTCTCGCGCCTCGATGCCTTTTTGCTCAGAGAGAAAGTCGTCATCTGGAATATGCTCGCATTTGATTGGCAATTAAATGATTCTCAGTGGATGTTGGAGAAACTTGAAGGGGCCCTTAAGCCGGGAAGTATCATTCTTCTTCATGATTCGCTTTGGGATACCATTGTGGAAGGTGCCGAGGACAGGGTGCAGATGCTGGCGGCGCTTGACATGTTCCTTGAACGGGTCAGCGGAAAGTATCGTTTTGTTACCGTCCCCGAATTGTTCAAGCACGGCAGCGTAAGCAGGTGCATGTGGCGTTTCGATTCAAAAATCGGGACATATAAGCGATACAGAACAGCGAGACTCTGAAACCGAATTACGGATTACGTACTTATCGGTCGAAAAATTATACCGAGTTCTAAACCAAAATGGGGGAAAATGAAAATGAGAATGTTCAGAACAAGTATTAAAAGAATTGGGCCGGCCTTATCGGCGACGATGCTATGTCTGCTAAGCCTCCTTTTTAATCCGGGCGGGACGGCACTCGCCGCATCACCTCCGGGCTGTCCGGTAGGTATTACGAATTACTGGGGGCTCGGCGAAACAGCAGGGACGACCTTTGCTGATTCAGTAGGAAGCGTCAGCGCGACCTGTGTAAACTGTCCGACCGCGACGACAGGCATCACAGGCATCATAAGCGCGCAGGAGTTCACGGTGGCCAATCAGGTGAGCGCAGCGGCCAACAGCACGTTCGACTGGGGTGCTGCGGACAGTTTTTCCGTGGAGGCGTGGGTAAAAACGGACGCGGGAAGCACTTGCTCGGGAAACCAGGTGATCGTGGGCAGAAACGACATTGTCAGCGACCCGCCGGCCTCCCAGCTTCAGTGGTGGGTGGGGTGCTGGGACACTACGGGTCAAGCCACCTTTGTCCTTAAAGATATGTCTGGTAATGAGGCTGTTCTTTCAGGAACAAGAGCCCTGACCGACGGTCTGTGGCACCATATTGTGGCGGTCAGAGACGCGGGGTCGACCGAGGTCCGCCTCTATGTGGACGGAGTGAATGAGGCTTCGACGACGATAACGTATGCTGACGGTTTTGATTCTGCCACCGCAGCCCTGAACATAGGCTGGCTGGATCGGGACGACGGCTATCACTTCACCGGAGCAATCGACGAGGTCGCTTTATACAGCAGGGCACTGACCGAGACCGAGATACTTTCTCATTATTATTTGTCACGCGGATACTGCGATATGTGTGCTTCGCCGGTGAGGATCATGCCTGCGGGAGATTCGATAACAGAGGGGAACAATGATCTGATAACCGATCCGAACTATATGGCGTCGTATCGGGAAAAACTCTACTGGGATTTAACGGGGGCAGGCTATGACTTTGATTTCGTCGGAAGTTTGCAGTCCGGATCTGCCCTTCTTCCTTCCTTCGATATCGACCATGAAGGGCATGCCGGCTACATGGCGGCCGGCCCTTATGGGTCAGGCCAGGTTGTAACTGATATCTATGGCTGGTTAACAAATAAACCTGCCGATGTGGTCTTGCTTCATATCGGCACCAATGATGTCGATAATAACGGAGCGGACGCTAATGAGATTGCGGCGATACTGGATGAGATCGACAGATATAGCCGAGAATGTAACCGTTCTCCTCGCGCTTATCATCAACGAAAAGTCCGGTTACGCCGGCGGTGACGGATTACAATAATGCGGTACTGGCAATGGCCCAAAATCGGATAGCCAATGGAGATAAAATCATTATCGTCGACGAAGAACATGCTCTCATCTACCCCGACGACATGTCCGGCCTCCTCCATCCCACACAGGCCGGGTATAACAAGATGGCCGGCCCGTGGTTTAGTGCGCTGAAAGAATTTCTGCCGGTTTGTATGGAAGTAGCACCTCTGTTTACATCGACTCCCATTACCGTTACCCCGGTGGGGCACCCCTATGTCTATGATGCCGACGCGAGCGGAAACCCGGTACCTGCGTACACCCTCAATAAGGGGATAGCGGATGCTCCGGCCTGGATGAATATTGACTCAATTACAGGTATTACCTCCGGGACACCCGGCGCATCGGGCGTTTACAGTGTCGAAATTCATGCCGACAACGGCATAGGTACACCGGCCACCCAGAGTTATACATTGAACGTGGTCGACTGTCCGTCAGACATGTCTCACTACTGGAAGCTCGATGAGACGGGCGGCTCGCCTTACAAGGATTTCTATGGGGATGATGCAACCTGTACGGATTGCCCCTCTGCGACAGCGGGTAGAATAAACGGCGCGCAACTATTTAATGGGACCAATCAGGTGAGCGCAGCAGACGACAATACGCTCGACTGGGATGCGGCAGACAGCTTCTCTATCGAGGTCTGGATGAAGACCGACCCGGCGAGCACCTGCTCCGGCGATCAGGTGATTGTGGGGAGGAATGACGACTCTAGCCAGCTGCAGTGGTGGATAGGCTGCTGGGACACCTCGGGTCAGGCAGCATTGGTACTGATAGATAAGTCGGGTGATTCGGCCATTTTATCGGGGACAAAGGAGCTGACAGACGGCAACTGGCATCATATTGCCGCTGTCAGAGACGCTGGCACGGGAGTTATCAGTCTCTATGTGGACGGGCAGCAGGAGTCCACCACGACGATAACGTATAACAGCGGCTTCGATTCCGCCACCGCCGCACTGAACATAGGGTGGCTCCACAGGGATGCCGGCTATCACTTCATCGGCTCGATCGATGAAGTCGCCACATATAACAGGCCGCTTTCCGGCCTTGAGATTTCCCAGCATTATACGTATGGGATATCCAATGCCGGATACTGCGAAGACATTGCTCCGACGATCGTTTCCTCTCCGATCTTGACTGGAACGACCGGCGTACCCTACACCTACGATGTAGACGCTATGGGCAACCCTGCGCCCACCTATAGCCTTCTTCCCGGCTATCCAGTGGGAATGACGATCGACAGTACGACGGGATTGATCCAGTGGACGCCTTCAGCCGCTGTCGACGTAAGCGTCACCGTCCGGGCGAGCAACGGTGTTGGTACCCCGGCGGATCAGGGTTTCACTATTCATGTAGACGCCTCGGTAGCGCCGACGATTACCACAACGCCCGTCACGACGGTGTACGTCGGCAAACCTTACCAATACGATGTAAACGCCACTGGCTACCCTGCTCCGACATATAGTCTTCTTGACGGCTATCCAGTGGGCATGACGATCG
Source organism: uncultured Nitrospira sp. (assembly GCA_963801505.1). Lineage (GTDB taxonomy): Bacteria > Nitrospirota > Thermodesulfovibrionia > Thermodesulfovibrionales > UBA6898 > JAOUFP01. The sequence goes on along the minus strand of CAWDEY010000017.1, from coordinate 73,246 downwards.
ACAGCACGACGGGATTGATCCAGTGGACGCCTTCAGCCGCTGGAGACGTAAGCGTCACCGTCCGGGCGAGCAACGTGGCCGGTTATAATGACCAGCCTTTCACCATATCGGTGGCTGTGGTGCCGCCCTTGCCCGCCGGGATGATCCACTACTGGAAGCTTGACGAGTTGAGCTCACCCTACAAGGACCTTTATGGGATTGATAATGCGACCTGTACAAACTGTCCGACTGCAACGACGGGTATCATAGGGGGTGCCCAGGAGTTCGCGGGGACCAATCAGGTGAGCGCGGCGGACGACAACACGTTCGACTGGGGTGCGACTGACAGTTTCTCCATCGAATTCTGGATGAAGACCGACGCGGCGAGCACCTGTTCCGGCGATCAGGTGATTATGGGCAGGAGTGACGGGGCGACTCCGCTTCAGTGGTGGATAGGCTGTTCGGACGGGGGCGCGGCCGCGTTTGTATTGAAAGACAAGAACGGAGACATCGCCATATTGAACGGCAGTACAGACCTTACGGACGGGCAGTGGCATCATATCGTGGCGGTCCGGGACGCGGGCACGAACAAAGTGCGTCTCTATGTCGATGCAGTGGAAGAGACGTCGGTGGATAAAGTTTACACGGCGGATTTGATTCTACCACTGCCGCCCTGAACATAGGCTGGCTGGATCGGGATGACGGCTATCACTTTGTAGGGGCGAGTCGACGAAACAGCACTCTATGACAGGCCGCTTTCCGGCGTTGAGATTTCCCAGCATTATACGAACGGGCAGGGAGGTAACGGATACACCTACGGCCTCTCGGTAAAAAAGATTGGCCCGACCACGGAATATTATTCCGCCCTTCAGCTTGCTTATAGCTCGGCGTCGGGCGGAGATATCATTCAGGCCCAGGCAACGACGTTCAACGAGAGCCTGGCCTTCGATCTGGACGTGCCCGTAACGCTTACAGGCGGTTATGATTCTTCATGGGTATTCCATGCCGGCGACTATGCGACGATATTCGGTACGATGACCGTCAGTAAAGGGACGGTCACAGTGGGGAATCTGGTAATACAATAAAAAGAAAACGGACAATGGATGTGCCTTCACCTACGGCGCTATCTGGTCATTTCATCGATCTGGAACAGATCATCAGGAACTATTCGACTGAAGAAGTGGTCTCCAAAATACAGACGATCGTGCTCAATTTCAAGACGGATGCTTCTGCCGCAGTCAACGGGTCTACCAGCTTTGTACAGCACTAGAGGATGATGAGTTCACGCGCATGAAAATGATGAAGGGACTATAGTGAAAAAGAAATTCCTGACAGTCGCCTTGTTAGTTATTGCACTGACAATTTCTATTTGTAGTACGGTCACTGCAAATGACGAAAGGGCGGTCGTGCTGGTCAACAGCGCCAGCCAGTATTTCTCTGATTTTCAGCATTATATTGGTCCGTATCTCGATAACTTCGGCATACCATATACCGTTCTCGATATTGCTAATAATTCAATTCATCAGGATATCGCTGACAGGGCACTTATCATTATCGGGCACAATGGATTGGATAAGAGCGGTATGTATCTTGACGAGGTTGAGCAGTCATACATTACCAATGCTGTTTTTAACGGTACCGGGCTTGTTAGCTTTGATAATCTGTTAGTTAACACAGGGTATGTGCCGCGGTATCAGTATGTCCAGGACATTCTTGGACTGACATATTATCCGAACATATCGGCAAATACAATCGGGTTTGTCGGCGGTAGTCAGGAAGGAAGCTATATTAGTGAGGGCCACGATGCAGGTGAGATTATAAACCTCAAGGCAAACATGACCTCTTTGGGAATGACGCCGCCGCAAGATGCACAGGTGATCGCTACCACGGGGGGGAATCCATTCATTGTTGTGCGGGGATATGGGCAAGGCAAGGCCGTGCAATGGGGTTCATATGCCTTCACCGATGCCGGCGTGCAGGGTTATGTTTATAAATTGGACGACCTGGTGTGGAGGTCCCTGGTGTGGGCAGCGCGCAAGCCATTTGCTTTGCAAGGCATGCCGCCCTTTGTTACATTTCGTGTCGACGATTGCACGGGACCGTTTTGGTGGGCGGAGGATGCGGTCGCCCAGGGTTTCAAACCCTGGATTGGATTCTACCTGGACGATATGGACGACACCGACACGACCCAGTTGGCAACCCTTGTAAATAGCGGTAATGCTACCGCTGCTATTCATGCCTTTGATTATGGTACCTGTTTCTACTACAACCATTCTGCACAAAGCGATTACACCGACGGCGAGATCGCAGCTCATTTCGCGGAGGGTACGCAGTGGCACCAGCAGCACAACATTCCAATCTCGAAGTTCGTAGTGCCGCACCAGTATGAGTTCGGCACCAACGTCTTTTCGGGCCTGGCGAGCTGGGGTGTAGAGTTCGTCGGCACTCCACTTCCACCGGGTAATTCCGAAACACCTTTCTCATGCCTTCAGATGGGGCCGTATCGCAAGTATGATTCCGGTAATTGCGAATATAGCGATCCTTTCTATTATGCCGACTACCTGTCGATTCCCGGACATCCGGAGTATGAAGGAAGATTTTTTAATGTGCTCACTGAAATCCGGGACAACGCAGGGTATGAATGGTACCCTGATAACGACGTGAGCGGTAGCATAGAGCGTGGGGTGAGTCAACTAAAGCGGGCATTTGACAGCATGGCCCTGCCTACGCTTTTTACCCACGAAGTTGGATCTATTCAGTCTATTAGCAGATCGAACTGGAACTCGATTCTAAGCGGAATTGTAGATGGGGTGGCGTCTTACCATCCTATATATACTACCATGGATAGCGCTGCCCGGTATGTTCGGGCATTGGCGGATTCCAACATCAGCCAGATAGACTTCGATCCTTCTACAGACACCTTAACGACCACACTTGACGGCGAAACAGACGTACCGACTCAATTTTATCTTTTTACGGAACAACCCGCCGCAGATGGATCGGTAATTGTTAAACATAGTATCAATGTGCCTGTATTTTCGGGCTCAACGCAGATCGTTACTCAGGTCAACAGTCAGCCGAGCATCTCTTTCAGCCCTGCTTCGCTGTCGGCGACAACCACCCTGGGCAACAACGCCCCGAGCCAGAGTTTCCAGGTGTGGAATTTCGGTGGCGCCACCCTGAGCTACACGATCTCGGATAATGCGACCTGGCTTTCATGTACCCCGACAAGCGGTACATCCACGGACGAGCAGGACACCATCACCGTGAACTACGCTACATCAGGGCTTTCTGCGGGGACATACACGGCCACGATAACCATCACTGCCGCGGGTGCGACAAACTCGCCGCAGACGATTCCGGTTAGTCTGAATGTGGTCAATCCGGTGTCGGTGCTGGTGTGGTTGGAGGGGGAGTCCGGGAGTCTTACGTCCCCGATGGCGGTGGGCCCGGACAGTCAAGCTTCTTCCGGCGCGTATGTGTGGATTCCGGAGGGATCAGGCGATATATTGGATAATCCTTCGCAGGCAGTGGGGGCTGCAGCTTATACTTTTAGTGTGCCGGTGGCGGGCGATTATGTCGTGTGGGGGCGGCTGATCGATAATCTTGGGAATTCCTTTTTTGTTTCGATGGATTCCGGGGCCTATGCCTTATGGGATACTGCAGGCGGCAGCACCTGGGGATGGGATTTGGTGAACAACCAAGACGTTGCAGACCCGTTGGTATACTCGTTGGGGACGGGGCAGCACACGCTGGTGATCAGGCATCGGGAGGATGGGACGAAGCTTGACCGGATTCTCATAACGAACGACAGGACATATGTTCCCCAGGGGCAGGGAGAGGTAATTCCTTCAGCTCCTTGGATTATGTCCACTCCCGTTACCTCGGCGGTAGTGGGGCAGCCTTATACTTACGATGTGAATGCGACGGGCGTTCCTTCACCGACCTACAGTTTGCTTGGGACGCCTCCTCCGACTATGACGATCGACAGCACGACGGGATTGATTCAATGGACGCCTTCAGCCGCTGGCGACGTAAGCGTCACCGTCCGGGCGAGCAACGGTGTCGGTACCCCGGCGGATCAGGGTTTCACTATTCATGTAGACGCCTCGGTGGCGCCGACGATTACCACAACGCCCGTCACGACGGTGTACGTCGGCAAACCTTACCAATACGATGTAAACGCCACTGGCTACCCTGCTCCGACATATAGTCTTCTTGACGGCTATCCAGTGGGCATGACGATCGACAGCACGACGGGATTGATCCAGTGGACGCCTTCAGCCGCTGGCGACGTAAGCGTCACCGTCCGGGCGAGCAACGTGGCCGGTTATAATGACCAGCCTTTCACCATATCGGTGGCTGTGGTGCCGCCCTTGCCCGCCGGGATGATCCACTACTGGAAGCTTGACGAGTTGAGCTCACCCTACAAGGACCTTTATGGGATTGATAATGCGACCTGTACAAACTGTCCGACTGCAACGACGGGTATCATAGGGGGTGCCCAGGAGTTCGCGGGGACCAATCAGGTGAGCGCGGCGGACGACAACACGTTCGACTGGGGTGCGACTGACAGTTTCTCCATCGAATTCTGGATGAAGACCGACGCGGCGAGCACCTGTTCCGGCGATCAGGCGATTGTGGGCAGGAGTGACGGGGCGACTCCGCTTCAGTGGTGGGTAGGCTGTTCGGACGGGGGCGCGGCCGCGTTTGTATTGAAAGACAAGAACGGAGACATCGCCATATTGAACGGCAGTACAGACCTTACGGACGGGCAGTGGCATCACATCGTGGCGGTCCGGGACGCGGGCACGAACAAAGTGCGTCTCTATGTCGATGCAGTGGAAGAGGCGTCGGTGGATAAAGTTTACACAGGCGGATTTGATTCTACCACTGCCGCCCTGAACATAGGCTGGCTGGATCGGGATACCGGCTATCACTTTGTAGGGGCGGTCGACGAAACAGCACTCTATGACAGGCCGCTTTCCGGCGTTGAGATTTCCCAGCATTATACGAACGGGCAGGGAGGTAACGGATACACCTACGGCCTCTCGGTAAAAAAGATTGGCCCGACCACGGAATATTATTCCGCCCTTCAGCTTGCTTATAGCTCGGCGTCAGGCGGAGACACTGTTCTGAGCCAGGCAATGCCGTTCAATGAGGACCTCGTGTTTGATCTGGACATGATTGTAACGCTCGCGGGCGGTTACGATGATTCATGGTCATTTCACAGCGACTACTATACAACGGTCACAGGATCATTGAGCATCGGCAAAGGGACTGTAACTGTGGGGAACCTGGTAATACAATAGCGAAGGGTGCGGACAACAGAGTTTGTCCTGCAGGCGTTACCATGATATCGTATCCCGTTATCTTATGCTGTTGAAAAGATTATTCAGAAAATTAATCGGCAAACTGGCGACCTTAATGTATGAGATGAGCAGCGATATCGCCCGTTCGACCCTGCCGAAATTCGGAAATGACCCGAAGAATTTGAAAATTGATCTGCCGCGGGTCATATGCCATCCGGAACTCATATTTATCGGAGATGATGTTTCTCTCGGCCACGGCACGTTTCTCGTTGCCCAAACGGGTTATCCTGCCTTTGCATCAGGGGCAGCACAGATACAACAGTTCCCCAATGGTTCCAAACCAAAAATCACCATCGGCAACAGGGTGACGGCTACCGCAAATCTGCAGATAGCGGCGATGAGCGAAATCGTGATTGAAGATGATGTCCTGTTCGCTTCAAATATCAATATGACGGATGGATTACACGGATACGAAAATGCCTGCGAACCATATGCGTCTCAGAGGATGTTCAGAATAGCGCCCATCAGAATCAACCGGGGTTGCTGGATCGGCCAAAATGTGGTCATACTGCCGGGTGTCACGATCGGCGAAATGTCGATTGTCGGGGCGAACAGCGTTGTGACAAGAAGTCTCCCTGACAGGTGCATCGCAGTAGGCTCCCCTGCACGGGTTATCAAAAAGTGGGAGGAAGGTGCAGGGGAATGGGTATGTATTTCCGGCGATATTACTGGAAAGACAAGTGTGTAAACCCGAAACTGAGCATGCCGGGAACGGAATGAAGGAGGAAGCAACATGACTTGCTCTGTCCGTCCGAGGACCAGCGTCTGTATGCCCGTATACAACGGGAGCAGCTATATCGCGGAAGCCATTCAGTCGGTGCTGGCTCAGACATACACACATTTTCGTCTTATCGTCTGTGACAATTGCTCGACTGACAACACTGAGGAAATTGTGCGCGGATTTCGCGATCCACGAATATCATTCGTGAAGAATGCTGAGAATCTCGGACCTGTCGGCAATGCCAACCGTTGTTTGGAGTTGGCAGATGGTGATTATGTCTGCATTTTTCACCATGATGATGTAATGTTGCCTGATAACCTGGAGCGGAAAGTGAGAATCCTCGACGAGCATCCGAAGGTAGGCTTTGTTCACTCTAACGTAATTCTTATTGACCCCGAGGGGGAGGTTATTGATCGAGAAATATGGAATGAATATTCCAGAAAAGATTACATCGAAGACGGCCTGACTATATTTCACCGATTTCTGAGTTCATTTCACCTGAGTTCGAGTATCTTCATAGGCTCTGTGTTGGCGCGGCGGTCATGCTATGAACACGCCGGCCTGTTCAATCAGGACCTCCCGCACTGTAATGACGGAGAGATGTGGATGAGAATGCTGCTTTTTTATGATATTGCCTGTATCGGCAGTCCCCTCGTCAAGTATCGGGTGCATGCGACGAGCGCCTCCAGTAGTTGGGGAGATTATACTTCCTATCCCTATTTAAAAGAGCATTACCTGGCGGCAAGGATGATCTTCGAAAAATATAAAGACCGCATCCCTCAAGTGGACACCCTGAAAAAGCAGGTTTCTTTTGTTTTTGCCGACCGTGCCTTGACCTGTGCGTGCATCGATTTCAATGAAGGACGCTTTGCTTCCGGAAGAGTGTTCTTCAAAGAGGCATTAAGGATGTCCCCGCGGATATGTAAAACCCTGCTTTTCTGGAAAGCAGCTGCAAGATTGGCGGCCGGGCCTTCGGGTGTCAGAGTGTACAATGCAGCACGAAGGCGACTTGCGAAATCTGCTTTTGGGTAATTTCATGCATTACGCTAAAGTTTCCATAATAATCCTGAACTGGAACGGCAAACGCGATACCCTGGAGTGCCTGGACTCAGTACGACGGATAGATTATCCGCATTTTGATATTATCGTCGTGGATAACGGCTCAACTGATGACTCTGTCAGTGCTATCCGGAAGGCATTTCCAGATGTTGTTCTGCTTGAAACCGGTAAAAACCTTGGCTTTGCCGGTGGGAATAATGCGGGGATCCGCTATGCGCTGAAACAGGGCGCAGATTATCTGTTTCTCCTGAACAATGACACTATTGTGGACCAGCAGATTCTCGGTTGTTTTATGGATGCGTCAGTGCGTATCGGGCAGGAGGCGATACTTGGAGCTAAAATTTATTATCATGCAGAACCCGACAGGATCTGGTATGCCGGCGCAAGATGGCTGGAAGATATATCGAGGTTCGACCATCTTGGCCAGGGTTGTATCGATGACGGGAAGGATTTCAATACGTTATCGGAAACTGATTATGTCTGCGGCTGTGCTCTGTTCGTAAGCGCCCGTCTGCTCAATAGGGTCGGGTTGCTCGATGAGGAATTCTATTTGACTTTCGAGGAGACGGACCTGTGTTACCGGGCCAGAAAGGCCGGGTACAAGAGTTACTTTGTACCTAAAGCCAAGGTGTGGCACAAGATATCCGTTTCTTTCGGTGGAGAGGGCTCAGCTCTGTTTCACTATTTTTTGATGAGAAACAGGCTCTTATGGGCAAAAAAGAACCTTTCCATTTCTGAACGCCTGATAATTTACAGACGGGTATCCTATGAGCTTTTGCGGTATTTACTCCCCCCCCGTTTCCGCGTGGACGACCCTGGGGAAGAGTCACTGATGAAATCGATGTTCAGTTCATTTAAGGCATACAAAGAAAAATACAGGCAAAAACAGGACAGTCCGCTCAGGAAAGCCAAACTGTGGGCTGTCCGCGACTACCTTTTGCACAGATTCGGCGACTGTCCGGAAGCAGTACGAACGCTCGGAAAAGAACCTGTTAAAGGTCCATTGAGATGAACTGTTTGCTAATAAAACGATCTATTTCAAGTATGGTTTCAGGAGTATATGGCAAATAGCTATCATAAAAGCGAACGGACTTGTCCGACTCTGTCCATTGACGTGCCCGGAAAGGGCGGGGGCAGGACAAAAAAAACATTGATCATCTGCAATCACTACCCGTTGCCGGCGTCAACTGGCGCGAACATGAGGACTATGCACTTTGTCAGGTTCTTTCAGCAATTGGGGTTGGTCGACATTGCATATATTTACGACCTTGCCGGTGCACGTACCAGTGCCACTGTCTTTCGGAACGAGATACCCCTTGCTCTGGCCGAACAGGGGAGATTCAGGCGGCGGTTTCTCACCGGCGTTATGACCGGAAGGCCGGTGCCCGTCTTCCAGTACGAGAAGACCTCCCGCGAGGCGATCTTGTCCCGGATCTCCACTGAAGACTACGATTATATCCTCGTCCGGTACATTTACAGTACAGGCCTTCTCTTCGATCTTCCCGTGCGGTTGCAAGGACGTGCGATCATTGATTTTGACGACATTATCTCAGGTCCCCTATACGATCAGATGATCGGGGACTGTGACGGGCCACTGAAAAAATGGATACTTGGTTTCAACAGGAGGCTCATACAGAGATACGAACGCGAATGCCTCGGCTTCGGGGCCTCTCTTGTCTGTTCGGAAAGGGACAGGAAGCGTCTGAGTGAAGGCAACGGGCGTTCTCCGCTTGTCGTGCCAAATGTATATGACCCGGGGCCGTTTTCTGCGTATGATACCGGAGACGGGTTCCGTCAGAAGAACCATCTCTTGTTCGTTGGGACCCTGAATTATGCGCCCAATGTCAAGGGTCTCCGGTGGTTTGTCGAGACGATCTTCCCGGCCTTCCGGCGAGTCTATGCTGACGCAAAACTTATCGTTGTGGGCCGGTACCCTACTGAGAAAGTGCGGGCCATCTGCGAAACGACATCGGGGATCGAGCTTTACCCCGATGTCGAAGATATCATGGCGTTTTACAGGGACTGCAGGGCTGTTGTCGTTCCTCTCCTTGCTGGCGGGGGTACCAGGATAAAGATTCTCGAGGCTGCCTTCGCCATGAGACCAGTCCTTTCGACAACAGTAGGGGCCGAGGGTTTGGAGTTCAGAGATGGTAAAGAACTTTTGCTTTTTCAGAACTCCTCCGGATTTTTGAAGGGTTATGCTCACCTGACAAACGAGGAAGGATATCAATCCCTCATTACGAAGGCAAAACAGGTAGTGGCGACTAGGTATTCGAGAAAATGCTTTGATGATGTGATGGAATCGGTTCTGGAGAGGGTCGATGCTTCGAGAAGGTGACGATACACCTGTGAAAACGGTTTCGGCTGGTGCGGACAGCTGTCAAACTTCCTGTGCGACTGTCTCCGTAATAGTACCTCTTTACAACAAAGGGAAGTATGTAGAACGTGCGATCTCATCTATCCTCTGCCAGACCTTTCCAGTCCTGGAGATAATAGTTGTTGACGATGGTTCTACTGATGCCGGACCGGAGAGCGTCCTGCGATTTTCTGATCCGAGAATCAGGCTCATGAAACAGGAGAACAAGGGTCCCGGCGCGGCGAGGAATGCGGGCTTGAAAATCGTGAGAGGAAAGTACGTTGCTTTCCTGGACGCCGATGACGAATGGTTGCCGGGCTTTCTGGAGAAAGGAATATCGCTGCTTGAAGATAAAACGGCAGATGTAACGGTGATATGGACCGGATATCTGCTCTTTTCGGAAATGGAACGGGGAAACCATTGTGAGCAGGAACTTGGTGGAATATATGAAATACGTCCCGACACCGACATATCGTTGGTGAATTGCATAATGAGTCGTATCTGGACGTGCTCGGCGATAATGAGGACCCGGGTCGCTAATAAATGGGGCGGTTTTTTTGCTCAATATAAATGTCTTCTTGGCGAAGACAAACACTTATTTATGAAACTTCTGTTTAATGAACGGTTTGGTATTATCGATGAACCTCTGGCAATATATCATACGGAAGCATCGGATTTATGGGGTAATGAAAATGATAATATGAGTACAATTGAACCTTTCCTGGTAGAGCCGGATGCCATTATCAATTCCTGCCCTTTAGATACGCGACATATCCTTCGGGAGCATCTGTTATTCTGGGCGCTTAATAGAGCGGAGATGTATGCCAAGATGGGTCAGAAAAAAAAGGCAACTGAACTGCTTGATCGATTCATCAACAGTGATTACCAGTATTCAAAAAAATGTTTTAAAGTTCAGGTCTTGGCCAAGGTCGCGCCAATCTTGCCCTTCACGCGCGGGCTGTGGCGTGCGGTGAGACCAGTGAGAATACCGAAAACATCCAGAGGACCTGTCTAACAAAGAATCGGCCATGAAATTGTCATTAATAATACCAACCTATAACCGTCCAAAAGACATTATGAGATTGCTGAGAAATCTCAACCTTCAGGACAAAAAACCTGATGAGGTGATTCTTGTTGATGCATCGGATACGGACGAAACCAAACTAATTGTCGGGAGGAGTAAAGGAAGATTTGCATTCCCGGTCAGCTATTATAGCCACGAGAAAGGATTAACGCGGCAGAGAAATTTCGGGATCGGAAAAGCTCAATATGAGATTATTGGTTTTTCTGATGATGATAGCCTGTTTGAACCTGACTATTTCCTGAGAATCCTCGATATATTTGAGAAAGATACGGGAAAAGAAATTGGTGGGGCTGCCGGTTTTATCATTCAAGTGGAACACTCTAAGATTCTCGCAATTGATGAAAGACTTGACAGCATTGGAGGAAAAGAAGATTTTACCAGTTTAATGAAGGCATATATTTATTCTGCCAGGACAATACCCCGATCAAAGGCGAGAGAAAAGATTGAGAAACTACTCTTGATGCACTCCGAAGAAGAAGGTACATACTGTCCTGAAAAAGGCTGCTTTGTTTTCCCGAGAACTTTGTTTAGAGGGCAGAAGGTCGTGGATTTTCTGCCTGGGATAGCTTTTTATAGAAAAGAAGTTTTCAACTACACAAAATATTCGGATTTTTTTCAGGGATACGGTTTTGCTGAAGATGTCCATTTTTCTCTTCAGGTCGGAAAGCGGTATAAGCTCGTTTTGGATGGGGAAGCTCTTGTCTATCATATGCATTCACCCCTGGGACGCCCCGATCTGTTCAGGGTTGGGTATATGTTAGCCAGAAATCATTATTACATATTTAAAACCTATAAAAAACGCAGCATGACAGGCAAAGCTACATTTTGGTATTTCTTTTGTTTGAATGCTCTCTTGGACGTTATGCCGGCTTTCGTCGGCAAAAACTCATTAGCCAGAATAAAAGTCTTCTCAGGACAAATTTATGGAGGGTTACGAGCGTTCTTTTAAGGTGCTTGGGCCATCACATGTTAAGGACAATCAGGAAATTTAAGATTATCAGCGTTTCGGGTGTTGTTGCTTATATCTCAGCAGCGATTCTGCTGCTTATTGTGCAGCTCCTTGTTTTTGAATTCAAAGTCGGAGCGCTCTTAACAGCCGGGCTTGTATTGATCCTTATTGCTTTATTAAAACCCTTTGCATTGTATTTAATGTTTCTCTCCTTATTGTCACTCGATGGCTTTGCTGCGCTGCCGGGCGCTTCTTACTCAAAAATATTGGCGTTATTTTTGATGGGCGCTTTGGGTCTAAGATTGACTATGACTAAGGGTGTTTTGCCGAAGGATGATGCGTATAAATATTATTGTCTTTTTTTTGCAGGCAGCCTGGCATCATTTGCTTTTGCAAAAGATTTATCTGTAAGCTTATCGATCTATTTAACTTATTTATCATTATTTTGTCTCTATGTTTTTACCCGGTATTTTTTGATAAATTTAAAAGACATCTATGATGCGTTGGACTATGTTTTTATTAGTTTCATACTCGTATTTACAATAGTTCAGGTTATGGATATCACAGTAAACAACAATGGTTCCCTACGTCTAACTGGAGGGATCGGAGATCCTAATCAATTTGCGGCTTTTATTTTGGTTTTACTCCCTCTTTCATTTTACAGAGCAATCGGTAGTTCTGGTATACGAAAAATATTTTACTGGGGATGTGTTATTTGCTTTCTAACCCTTTTAATTTTTTCAGAATCAAGAGGTGGCTTCCTTGGTTTTCTTGGGGCTTCAGCAATATTAGCTTACTACTATGGTTCCAGGAGAGTGAGACAACTCTTAATTTTCATCATTATAACTGGAATAATATTGGTTTTTATTGTTCCTAATGAATTTTGGGACAGAGTGTCAACAATAAGACATCCGGAGACAGAGAAAGGTGAATCAATATCAACCAGAGTCGATAATTACAGGGCAGCGCTGGAAATATTTCTTGACTATCCCTTGGCTGGAGTGGGCCTTTATAATTTTAGTTTAATTAGCAGGGACTATGGCGCCAGCGGAGGATATGTTGTTCATAATACATATCTTGAGGTGTTGACCGGTGGTGGACTGTTAAGTTTCATACCATTTTCTCTTATTCTGATAAATTGCTGGATAAAGCTGAGGCTTAAAGAAAAATACATGAATACTAACCGAGATCTGTTAATATGTTTAAAGGCTTCATTTGTCTCTGTTTTAATTACCTCTTTTTTCCTTTCTGCTGATCATGATAAAATATTATGGTTTTTATTTGCTCTGATTTCTTCTGCTTTCTATATCTCCACGGATAATGTATCATCAGCACACCAGAAATTATATACCAAGAATAGTCCTGCTTTATAAAGGCGATATGATGAAAGGGAAAAAAACTAAACAGATTGCAACGGAACAAGAGTCATTTGACGAGATAGTAAAGGCACTTCCGGGCAAAAAGAAATGGGCGGAGCAAGTCTTTTCCCGCTTGAAGCGAGTGGCACTAGTGCCTGATAACGCACGAGTTCTCGATGTCGGTGCTGCATCGGGAGGATTCCTTGCTGCCGGTTATCAACTTGGATATAATTGTTCGGGTGTCGAGCCATGGGAGGAAGCCCGTCTTAACGCGAAAAAGCTCTCTGAATATCTTAATATTCCTATTCATATCTTATATGGCACGGCTGAATCTATGCCGTTCGATAATGATTCTTTTGATGTAGTCCATGCTTCATCTGTAATTGAACATGTTCAGGATGTCGAAAGGGTTTTCAAGGAAATATACAGGGTCCTGAAGCCTGGAGGTCTGTTTTGGTTCAATACGGCAAGTTCAATGTGCCCGAGGCAGGGTGAAATTCGAGGATTTCCAATGTTCGGCTGGTATCCCAATCCTCTGAAGATTAAAATCATGCATTGGGCAAAAAATAACAGGCCTCACCTGATAGGCTACACTCAAACACCTGCCATACATTGGTTCACCCCATCGAAAGCTGGCAAACTTTTGAAGGAGCAGGGGTTCAAACAAGTCTTTGACAGATGGGACCTACGTTTGGAAAACGAAGGGGGCAGATTATATGTAATGAGTTTAAAGATAATTCGTTCGAATAAATATGCTAAGAATATAGCTGATGTCATAATTCCCGGTTGTTCTTATGCTGCTACTAAGTAATATGGAAAACTTTTAAATGGAATTAACTATCGCACAATTTACATTTGGGCTGGGCTTAGGAGGACAGGAACGTGTGGTTGTTGATCTTGCAAAATGTTTTCACCAGCTCGGTTATAAATCAATAGTCTGTACTACGCAGTTTGGAGGGCCACTGGTAGAAGAATTAGAATTACTCCAAATTCCTTTTCATACTTTTGGCTTAATAAAAAGCTATGATCTTCGTGCATTACCTGAAGCTATACGATATTTGCAGGATAATAACGTAAATGTCGTAATTACTCATGGTGCTAGTGGGTGTCTAGTTCCTAAACTTGCTGCAATTTTAGGGAAAACTCCTGTACTTATCAATGTAGAACATAACATATCTGACGACAAGAAATTCGCTCACATTTTGCTGAATAAGATATTATCGACTTTTAGCGATCAAATTATATGTATATCGGAGAATGCAAAACAATCTTTGTTGAGAGTTGAAAGAATTAACCCGGCTAAAGTTGCAGTCATTCCTAATGGGCTTAACACAGATCGCTTTTCTGAAGTCCATGATAGTAGAGAAAAGCAAAAAGGTCCTAAGAGAGTGGGCATTGTTAGCAGATTTTATGAACAAAAAGGTCATATATATTTTATCGAGGCGGCTGCAAGAGTTATAAAATCATTTGTTGATGTAGAGTTCATATTTGTCGGTGATGGAACTTTAAAAGCATTCATTGAACAGAAAGCGGAGGAATTGGCACTTTCGAAGTATTGCAAATTTCTCGGCTATAGAACGGATGTCGATCAGTTGCTTCAAAGCTTCGATATTTTTGTCCTTCCGTCATTATGGGAAGGATTGCCGATAAGTCTATTGGAGGCGCAATATTTCGGTATTGCTGCTATAGCTACAGACGTAGGCGGAATCCCTGAAGTTATTACAAATGGATACAACGGCTTACTTGTGTCTCCTAAAGATCCTGCTTCTTTGGCCGCAGCTATGCTTAAAGTGCTTAATGATGATAATTTGAGAAACGAACTTGGTCTTCATGGCAAGCAGGTATTTGCCCGGAAATTCGGGGCAGATATCATGGCAAATGCATATATAAAATTGATCTCTGAAATTCACCGCTCAAAACTAATCAATGTCAATTGACGAGAACAGATAGGATTATTATTTGCATCACTATAAGTCTTATATCATAGGAAGATTCCTGTAGGTATCTCAAATTGCTAAGGATAATTTGCCTTGCTCTTTATTATGGGTTTGCTCGTTTTCTGCCACATTCAAATGCTTTTTATGCTTTTGGCGCCAAGAGATTGCGATACACACTTACAAAAAAACTTTTCAGGAAAACCGGCAAGAATGTCAATATTGAGCGCTTAGCTTCTTTTAGAAATGGTGGAAACATAGAGATTGGTGATAATTCAGGTCTTGGTATCAATTGCAATATTTCTCATGCAAAAATTGGAAAGAACGTCATGATGGGCCCTGACGTATTATATATAGCTAGAGATCACGCATTCGACCGTAAAGACATTCCTATAATGGAGCAGGGCTTTACTGCTACAAGGGAGCTTGTTATCGAAGATGATGTATGGATAGGCGCCAGAGTGATCTTTCTCCCGGGTATTTCAGTTGGAAGGGGAGCGATTATTGGCGCAGGTTCTGTTGTGACAAAAAATGTGCCTGAGTTTTCTATAGTTGCGGGAAATCCAGCTAAAATAATACATTATAGAGGATGATCTTCTCATAATACAGATGACTAATCGGACTTTTTATCTTTTGACAGATGGGTAAAATTGCGTATATTACAGTAACAGCCCCCTATGGTTTGCAAGAGTCATTTGTATTGACTGAGATGTTGGCTCTTAAAGAAAACGGGGCAGACTTGCTGATCATTCCCAGAGATAAAATTGGCGATGAACTTTTCCATAAAAAGGCTGAACCGCTCTTTGCCGATGCTATAGCAACGCCCTTGATTGATTTTTCGATTGCTTTAAGTTGCCTGAAATATATATTGAGGCATCCAATATCATTTCTCAGAATAATTCATAAGATTGCCATAAAAGCGCGCAGCATAAAAATAGCCTTTAAGAATCTTGCAATACTACCAAAGTCAATATACTTCGCTGCCATTCTCTCAAGGAAATCTATCGATCATGTCCATGCCCACTGGGCTTCTACGACCGCTACTATGGCATATATTATCGCCCTTCTTACAGGCATTCCGTGGAGTTTTACTGCACATAGATGGGATATTACCGAAAACAATATTCTGAAAGAGAAATGCAGGACAGCACTGTTTGCGAGGATTATTAGTGAACGAGGGCGCAAAGAAGTAGCTGAAATTATTAAGGATAAATCTTTAGAAAAAAAAGTATCAGTAATTTATATGGGTGTTGATATCCCTGGCTGTATGAATGATAAGTTCTCTTTTTCCGAGCCATTCACATTTTTATGCCCAGCTAATCTTTACACTGTAAAAGGTCACAGATATTTATTGGAAGCATGTCGAATATTATTGGATAAAGGCATTAAGTTTAAATGTCTTATAGCGGGGGATGGGTACCTTGAGGATGAACTAAAAAAAACTGCCATAAAACTGAACCTTAGTGAGTGTGTAGAGTTTTTGGGTAGATTGCCCCATGAAAGGCTTTTTAGTTTATATGCAAACGGTGTAATTAACGCTGTTACATTGCCAAGCATAAAAACAGAAGATGGTGAGGAGGAAGGCATCCCTGTCGTTTTGATGGAAGCTATGGCGAATGGAATTCCTGTTATATCTACAAATACAGGAGGCATTCCTGAGTTGATAGGTGATGGTAGCGGAATTATGGTTGCTGAAAAAGAGCCAGATGCTATAGCCAGCGCTATAGAAAAATTAATGAGGAATCAAAATTATTACAATTTTATAAGCTCTCAAGGGAGAGAAAGAATATTAAGAGATTTTAACACATCCACTATAACAGGAAAGCTTTTAATATTATTTGCTGGAGGAAGACGTGGATAATGAGTCATTTGTTTCTATTATTATTCCATGCAGAAACGAGGAGAAATATATTAGCCAGTGTCTTGATTCAATAATGAGTAATACTTATTCTAAAGACAAAATTGAAATTTTAGTTGTTGATGGGATGAGTGATGATCAGACAAGAACTATAATTAAAAATATTGCCGACAAACACTCATGCGTCAAGTTTTTTGACAATCCTAAACGAATTGTTCCTCCTGCAATGAATATAGGAATCAAGAATGCGAAAGGTGAAATTATTATGCGAATGGATGCTCATAATACATATAAAAAAGACTATATTTCGAACTGTGTCCAGAATTTAAAGACATATAATGCAGATAACGTTGGAGGCATATGTGTTACATTGCCTGGAGATAATAGCAATATAGCGAAAGCAATTGCATTAGCTCTTTCCCACTATTTTGGGGTTGGTAACGCTTTTTTCAGAATAGGGTTAAAAGAGCCAAGAGAGGTAGACTCGGTTCCCTTTGGTTGCTACAAAAAAGAAGTTTTTGAGAAAATAGGGTTATTTAATGAACAGTTAGTGAGAAATCAGGATATAGAACTTAATCTCAGGCTAAAAAGAAATGGTGGTAAAATTCTCCTGGTGCCAGATATTGTAAGTTACTACCATGCACGCTCCACGTTGAAAGATTTGGCAAAAAATAATTATTGGAATGGCTTTTGGGTAATATTTAGTATGAATTTCGCGAAAATGCCTTTTTCTTCGAGGCACCTTATACCGTTTTGTTTTGTGCTCTCTATCAGTGCTAGTCTCATGCTGTCTTTAATTCATCGTTTCTTCTTCTTTTCCTTTGTTCTTATTCTTGGTCTCTACTGTTTCGTGAACACGTTTTATTCCTTTAAACTTTCATTGAGACATGGGCTTAAACATTTCCCAGCACTGACTGCTGCATTTAGTACTCTTCATTTTTCTTATGGCGTTGGATCTATAGCGGGACTTATAAAGTATATTTCATCACAGGGCAAAAAGAATTAGAGGAACTCCTCTTCTCAGAAATGGTCACGATAATTGATCTTATTGTTATTAATAAAAGAAGAAGATTTATCAAGGACATTTAGATAGCGTATGAAATTATATTATTTTTTTAAGGGTCGCGTAGCTCTTTATGCTATATTGAAATCCATGGGGATAAAGGAAGGAGATGAAGTTATTCTGCCCGGTTTTTCCTGTGTTGTTGTTCCTAATGCCATAATTTATCTCGGTGCAAAACCCATTTATGTAGATATTGAGCCCACAACATATAATATTGATCCGGACAAGATAGAAGAAAAAATCACTGTCGATACAAAGGCGATTATCGCGCAGCATACATTTGGCATTCCTGCTGATATGAACAAAATTACTGCAATTGCGAAACGACATAATCTTTATGTTATCGAAGATTCGTGCCATTCAGTAGGATCAAGATTTAAAGGGCAGGAGGTAGGGTCTTTCGGTGATGCCGCATTCTTTTCATCTCAATGGTCAAAACCTGTAACAACAGGATTAGGCGGATGGGCCATGATTAACAATTTCCTGTTGTTTCAAAATATGGAAGGTGTTTATCAGGAGTTGAAGAGTCCTTCTCTCAGGGAAAGTCTTCTCCTGAGACTTCAATATCACATTTATTCGGCTGTCTTCAGGCCTTCCCTTTTCTGGACTATACAGAGTACGTACAGGATGCTTTCACGATATGGTATAACGATTGGTTCTTCTACAAACGAGGAACTTGAATGCAGGATGCCAGACGGATATGAGAAAAAAATGACTCAATGGCAAAGAAATATGCTTGCCAGAAAACTCGGCGAAATAGAGAGACTTAATAGTCACAGAAGAGAGATGGCCTCTTTATATGAGAATTTACTGAAAAACAAAGGCATGCAGTCTGTCAATTTACCAGACGAATATGATCCAACATTTTTGAGATACCCCGTCCTTGTTAAAAATAAAAGGGACGTTCTTGTGGCTGCTAAGAAGAGGAGGATTGAACTGGGTGATTGGTTCCTCTCTCCTGTGCATCCGAACCTTGAACAATGGGAAAAAGAGGGTTATCAAAGGGGTATGTGTCCAATTGGCGAGCATATTTGTAAACATATCATTAATTTGCCTACACATCTTGGGATTAACGTTGAAGAAGCAGAAAGGATTGTTGAGTTTATAAGTGAATTCAGGGAATGATTTGCAATGATATGCATACAGCTTTATGATGAGTCGCGAGTTAGAAATTACTAGACCCTGGGTTTACCATGGCCTACATATCCTTTGAATGTGCCTTGATTAAATCAATTACAATAACAAAATCCTTATTATGGAGAGGTGAAATGGAAAATATAAAACGACTAAGATTAATTTTTCTGATGTTTTCCATATTCTTAATGTTTAAAGTCTTACCGTCTGCAGAAGCCTTTGCAGCTACGTACTATGTATCGCCATCTGGTAGCGATAGCAGCAGTGGTTTGATAGACACACCGTTTAAGACTATTCAAAAGGCATCGGATATAGTGAATCCGGGAGATGCGGTTATTGTAAAGGATGGGACTTACACAAGCGCAAGTACCAATATGGTGACAATATCCAGAAGTGGGACAGCAAATAACTGGATAACATTCAAATCCGAGAACAAATGGGGTGCAGTTTTGGATGGTCAAGATGCATCACATGTTGCAATCTTATTCTCTCAGAATGCTTCGTATATAATCATAGAAGAGTTTGAAATCAAGAATGTTCTGTATAATGGGGTTCAAGGTTCTTACAACTCGAGTACTAACCATATATATTTATATGGAAATAAAATCCACGCTGTAGGAAGGCAGCAAGTGCCATGTACTGATCCCTATGGAAGAAGTGGGATTGGCTTTAACACAGGCACTACAAGCTATCTTACCGTGGACAGTAACATAATTTATGATATAGGTCGTTTGTCGGGTGGTTGTACTTCTCCAGCATGGCAGGATTACAACCGCGATCAAGGAATGTATGTTGGCACAAATCACACTACTGTTATTAATAATATATTTTATAATTGTCTTGCCGGGTGGCCTATCCAAGTTTATGGAGAAATAGCAGGAGGGACAAGCGATTGGCTTATTGCAAATAATACCTTTTACGGAACAAACGGATACGGTCTCCCGGGTCATATTGTTTTGTTAGGCTCCATAACAAATATAACTATCACGAATAATAATTCTTATGGGGCAGCTAGTGGATTTGTGAATTCGATGGGCAGCACCCCTAGCAATCTGCTTATTTACAATAATTTTATCAATGGAAACTCTCTTGTTTATCCGAGCGGGAAAACATATACGCAATCAGGCAATATGACAGGACAAGACCCATTATTTGTTGACGTTACAAAGAATGATTATCACCTTCAGTCCGGTTCACCTGCCATTGCTAAAGGTAGGCATACAAGAGCGTTTGCTCACGATTTTGCTGGCAACGCTAAACCTCAAAAAGAATTTTACGGTATAGGAGCTTGTGAATACATTCCAACCAAATAGATATTTTATAGTTATGCAATACCTGAAAGCGTGAGGGCCTATTTAACTAGGTCGGAAGATTACAAAGAGGTTAGAATAAATTATGAGTAATAGTATTATCAGAAAAATAATTGCTAAAATTAGGGGCGAGGCAAATTGTAGTAAATTAATCAAGAATGGATTTAAGATAGGTAGCAATTGTCATCTTGGTGGTGGAGTTATTATAGATCAAACCAATTGTTGGCTCATTGAAATAGGCAATAACGTCACATTGGCTCCCCGAGTGCATATTCTTGCACATGATGCAAGCATGAAAATGCATTTAGGATATACTCGCATCGGTAAAGTTAGAATTGATGACAATGTTTTTATAGGCGCTGGAACGATAGTTTTGCCTAATGTTCATATAGGATCAAATTCTATAATTGGAGCGGGGAGTATTGTCAGTAAAGATATTCCCAGTAATGTTGTTGCTGCTGGAAATCCAGCTATTATTTTATCATCTTTGGATGATTTCCTAAGAAAACATAAAGAACAAATGAAAAAGCTTCCATGTTTTGGGGAAGAGTACACTGTTAGAAAAAAGGTAACTAAAGATATGACAGACGAAATGAACAGAAAAATGTTACATGGTCAGGGTTATATAGTTTAGTGTCTGGGAGCAGGTGAATTTATATCTCCGTGAGCATATAGGTAAGGATTTTTAGCTTTATAGGTTCATGAATTATAATAACGGGGTGAGGAATAATTAGCATGTTTATCAGTTTCACCGAGCCATTTAAGTTAATACAACAAGATTACGGCAGGTTAACAAACGGACAGGAAGCGCGTTGGTTGAATATATATCTAATGACGTGGAAAAACCCTGTATTTGGTTCTATTGTTATATATCGGGTATTATCAAACAGTCTTGGACGTAAGATATGCTATCATCTTTTATGGATATTATTAAGTCTGCTGGTTCCTCACCGTAATGATATGGAACTGAATTCTTCTGCAAAAATTGGTGGGGGACTCGTTATTTATCACGGCTCTGGATTGGTCGTTGGTTCTGGAATCAAAGCAGGAAAGAATTTAACCTTGGAGCACGGTGTTACACTTGGAAATCGGATCGGCAGTTCAACTGAATCTCCATTTTCCTCCCCCGTAATCGGAGATGACTGTTTTATTGGTTGCGGCGCAGCCGTGCTCGGTCCGGTTCGATTGGGTGATGGCGCAAAGGTCGGTGCCAATGCAGTAGTCTTGTCAGACGTTCCAGCAAACTGCACTGCCGTAGGAGTGCCAGCCAAGATTTTAAGTCAGAAAATGATAATGAAATAGAGATTCAAAAGTCCCCTCTGTAATAGATTGCACCGGGCAGCAGATCCGAATGCATTCCGGGGATTGAAGGTCCTCGAACTACTCTTTTGCCCTAGTCACTATTTGTGTTGACACTCTCTTGAGAAAGCCCGTTTATCTTGTAAGGGAGCAGGCTTCTTTCTTGACCCTGTACAGCTCTTGAAAATATTTGTAGAACTTGACCAGGTATACTGCTAAGATTGTAGATAGGGAACTGGCCAATGGTAAAAAATTGTTTGTTCTTTTGGGGCTTCCCGGGGGACTTATGAGGATGAGGTTATAACAAAGTATACTGAGAGGATTTCTGGTATCTTCAATGCATAAACTACAACCTTCAGAAAACGGAGCGTCAAATATCAATATCTTAAGAAGCTTACCATTTATTGCCGGCCTTTCTGATACGGAGATATCTGCCCTTGGCCAGATTATTTCCCATAAGAGTTTCCGGAAAAATGAAATTATCTTGGCGGAAGACGATACACCGAAATATATGTATATCATCTTTTCCGGCAAGGTAAAGGTTGTCCAGATAAGCTTTGCCGGCCGGGAAAAAGTCCTAACCTATCATAAGAAAGGTGATTTTTTTGGCGAGATGGCCCTGGTTGATGGGAAAACCGCCCCAGCTACGATAATGGCGATCGAAAACACGAACATAGGACTGATAAACAAGGCTGATTTTGAAAGGTATCTGCTGCAAAACGAGAAGGTCCTCAGACAGTTGATCAATATGCTCTGCAGGAGATTGCGGGAGTCGTGGATGATGGTAAAGGTATTGAGTTTTGCCGATGCAGAACAGCGGGTCAGGGCTACACTCAAACTGATTAGCATGCAGCATGGTATAAAGGATCAACGGGGGACCATCATTACCCTAAAACTCACCCATAGGGACATTGCAAGCTATTCCTCTGTCTCCAGAGAGACCGCAACACGGATACTCGACAGGTTTTTAAAAGAGGGAGAGATTGAGATGTTTGATGGCAAAAATATACGTATTAGACCTGCCTTTATGGAAAAAACAACGTTTTTGTGATATGTATCACTCCAATTTGCCTGCTGTTCCGGCATTATAAATAAAGAATGAGTATAAACCATAAAAAGATTAAGCAATAGCATGAAAATCATGAAAAACAACGTTTTTTGTGATATGTATCACTTCAATTCATTTGATATTCTGTTATTCTAAAATATAGATAAAGATATTGTTGCCCCAAAAGAGTTAAAGCAAGAGCATGAAATAGACTCAAAGCAAATATTAGATACAGTTTCCGAAAAGGTAAACCCCGAGTAATCGGGGGGCACAAAGCCACGGGTCCCAAAATCAGGGACAGCCGGGTTACCGAAGAAACATGCTGATCAATGAAAAGACAGCCTGTTTATGCCAGTGCGGCCTTTTCACAGATAAAATTCAGCCTGTTTCCCTTTTCAAAGGAAACAGGCTTTTTTTGTGACAACAATAATGAACAAAAATTAATCTTATGTTAATCAGTTCTTAATTTAAGGTTCGTATTATCAATAACTTAAAAAGAGGCGAAGCAAGAGTCAAAGTAAGTTGACTTAAAACAATGGTAGTTTCCGAAAAGGTAAACCTCGAGTAATCGGGGGGCACAAAGCCACGGGTCCAGATTCAGGGACAGCCGGGTTGCCGAAGAAACATGCTGATCAATGAAAGGACAGCCTGTTTATGTTAGTACTGCCTTTTCACAAATAAAATCAGCCTGTTTCCCTTTTCAAGGAAACAGGCTTTTTTATTTTGTCGAAGACAGAGCTGGATATTTAAAAACAAACATAAACTCAGGAGGTTGTTGTGAGAAAAGTTAAAGCGCTAAACCTTAATTTAGCAAAACTCATCATGATTGCATTGCTCTTTTTTGGTGTATCCGGAGAAGCCTTTGCAGCTACGTACTATGTATCCCCGTCGGGCAATGATAGCAGCAGTGGTTTGATAGGTACACCGTTTAAGACAATCCAGCATGCCGCGGATATTGTGAATCCAGGTGATACCGTCATTGTGAAGGATGGCAGCTACACAAGTGCAAATACATATATGCTGACAATATCCAGAAGTGGAACATCAAGTAACTGGATAACATTCAAATCCGAGAACAAATGGGGTGCAGTTTTGGATGGTCAAAATACATCAGATGCTGCAATCTTATTCTCAGCAAATGCTTCATATATAAACATAGAAGGCTTTGAAATCAAGAATGTTCTGTATAATGGGGCTCTAAGTTCTTACAATTCGAGTTCCAGCAATATATATTTTTATGGAAATAAAATCCACGCCGTAGGAAGGCAGCAAGTGCCATGTACTGATCCTTATGGAAGAAGTGGGGTTAGCTTTAACACAGGCACTACAAGCTATCTTACCATGGACAGTAACATATTCTACGATATAGGACGGTTGCCGGGGGGATGCACTTCTCCCGCATGGCAGGATTATAACCGCGATCACGGGATGTATGTCGGCACAAATCACACCACGGTTATTAACAATATTTTTTATAATTGCCTTGCTGGATTCCCTATTCAGATTTATGGATCAATCGCTGGAGGGACAAGTGATTGGCTTATTGCAAATAATACCTTTTATGGAACAAATCCATATAACCTGCCGGGTCATATATTCTTTGACGGCAATCCATCAAATGTCACTATCGAGAATAATATTTCGTATGGATCATATGGCGGATTTCTGAATTTAGTATATAGCACTCCGAGCAATTTGCTTGTTGATAATAATTTAGTCGATGGAAACTCTCTTGTTAATCCCAGCGGAATAACATTCACGCAATCAGGCAACCTAACCAGCCAAGATCCGAAATTTGTGGATCTTGCCAACAAGGATTTTCACCTTCAGTCCGGTTCACCTGCCATTGCTAAAGGAATTAGTACAGGCCTTACCTACGACATTGAAGGAAAAGCGCGAGTTGGTATCCCTGATATCGGCGCCTATGAATATGCAGGCACGCAGACCGATACCACATCGCCATCTGTGCCAGCGGGCCTGACAGCAGCATCTGCCTCAACTTCACAGATCAATCTTTCCTGGACTGCCTCGAGTGATAATGTAGGGGTGACAGGATACAAGGTATACAGAAACGGAACGCAGATAGCGACAGCAACTGCAAGTTCATATTCAGATACCGGGCTTGCAGCCTCCACTTCCTACACATACACTGTATCAGCCTTTGACGCAGCAGGGAATGTCTCAGGCCAGTCGGCATCTGTATCAGCAAAGACAATGACGCCTTCTGATACGCAGGCCCCGACAGTCCCCGCAGGTCTGACGGCAACAATTGCCTCAACCTCACAGATCAACCTTGCGTGGACAGCCTCGACTGACAACGTAGGCGTGACAGGTTATAAGATATACAAAAATGGAAATCTTGTTGCAACAATATTAGCCACACGCTATTCAGACACAGGGTTGTTAGCCTCTACTTCCTACACATACACTGTATCTGCCTATGACGCAGCAGGGAATGTCTCTGCCCGGTCGGCATCTGTATCAGCAAAGACAATGACGCCTCCTGATACGCAGGCCCCGACAGTCCCCACAGGCCTGACATCGACTGCCCTGTTCTCCTCACAGATCAACCTCTCCTGGAGCACCTCGACAGACAATACCGGTGTTGCAGGGTACCGGGTATACAAGAGCGGCAAACTTATCGGCACGACGACAGGCACAACCTATTCGGACACAGGGTTGCTACCCTCCGCCCTCTATTCCTATGCTATCGCTGCCTTTGATGCGGCAAGTAATGAGTCTGCCAAATCACCTCAGATATCGGCGACAACTCTGGCAGCTTCTGCTATGCTGGATCCTGTCAGGATCCAGGGGACCGGGTTTTATACAAATATAACAACTGGCTACGCTAGTGCAAACGGCAAAAACATGGATTTGCAGGCGATGGCTATTCCGGGGACCCTTGCCGCTAATAAAGCCTACGTGGTAACACTGAGGGGAGGTTACGACGGTTCTTTTGTAAATAGATCAGGTGGTATGGCCACGGTCATCACTGGGCCCGTGGTGATCAGCGGCGGCACTGTAATAATGGATGAAATTTCGATCAACTAGATCAATTGTGCCCCCCCGCTCGCATATTTTTATTGTAATTTATAGAGCTCTTACACCCCGGGGGGGCATACCCCTGGCTGCATATGTGCTCCTGGCATGACACATTCGCCGCCCTTCCGGCGGAAGCCGGAAGCAAAAGTCCGCCGTTACCGGACGGAAGGACAAGGCCAACAGGGCAATTTGCCTGCTGTTCCGGCATTATAAATAAAAATGAGTATAAACCATAAAAAGATTAAGCAATAGCATGAAAATCATGAAAAACAACGTTTTTTGTGATATGTATCACTTCAATTCATTTGATATTCTGTTATTCTAAAATATAGATAAAGATATTGTTGCCCCAAAAGAGTTAAAGCAAGAGCATGAAATAGACTCAAAGCAAATATTAGATACAGTTTCCGAAAAGGTAAACCCCGAGTAATCGGGGGGCACAAAGCCACGGGTCCCAAAATCAGGGACAGCCGGGTTACCGAAGAAACATGCTGATCAATGAAAAGACAGCCTGTTTATGCCAGTGCGGCCTTTTCACAGATAAAATTCAGCCTGTTTCCCTTTTCAAAGGAAACAGGCTTTTTTTGTGACCAATAATGAACAAAAATTAATCTTATGTTAATCAGTTTTTAATTTAAGGTTCGTATTATTAATAACTTGAAAAGAGGTGAAGCAAGGGTCAAAGTAAGTTGACTTAAAACAATGGTAGTTTCCGAAAAGGTAAACCTCGAGTAATCGGGGGGCACAAAGCCACGGGTCCAGATTCAGGGACAGCCGGGTTGCCGAAGAAACATGCTGATCAATGAAAGGACAGCCTGTTTATGTTAGTACTGCCTTTTCACAAATAAAATCAGCCTGTTTCCCTTTTCAAGGAAACAGGCTTTTTTATTTTGTCGAAGACAGAGCTGGATATTTAAAAACAAACATAAACTCAGGAGGTTGTTGTGAGAAAAGTTAAAGCGCTAAACCTTAATTTAGCAAAACTCATCATGATTGCATTGCTCTTTTTTGGTGTATCCGGAGAAGCCTTTGCAGCTACGTACTATGTATCCCCGTCGGGCAATGATAGCAGCAGTGGTTTGATAGGTACACCGTTTAAGACAATCCAGCATGCCGCGGATATTGTGAATCCAGGTGATACCGTCATTGTGAAGGATGGCAGCTACACAAGTGCAAATACATATATGCTGACAATATCCAGAAGTGGAACATCAAGTAACTGGATAACATTCAAATCCGAGAACAAATGGGGTGCAGTTTTGGATGGTCAAAATACATCAGATGCTGCAATCTTATTCTCAGCAAATGCTTCATATATAAACATAGAAGGCTTTGAAATCAAGAATGTTCTGTATAATGGGGCTCTAAGTTCTTACAATTCGAGTTCCAGCAATATATATTTTTATGGAAATAAAATCCACGCCGTAGGAAGGCAGCAAGTGCCATGTACTGATCCTTATGGAAGAAGTGGGGTTAGCTTTAACACAGGCACTACAAGCTATCTTACCATGGACAGTAACATATTCTACGATATAGGACGGTTGCCGGGGGGATGCACTTCTCCCGCATGGCAGGATTATAACCGCGATCACGGGATGTATGTCGGCACAAATCACACCACGGTTATTAACAATATTTTTTATAATTGCCTTGCTGGATTCCCTATTCAGATTTATGGATCAATCGCTGGAGGGACAAGTGATTGGCTTATTGCAAATAATACCTTTTATGGAACAAATCCATATAACCTGCCGGGTCATATATTCTTTGACGGCAATCCATCAAATGTCACTATCGAGAATAATATTTCGTATGGATCATATGGCGGATTTCTGAATTTAGTATATAGCACTCCGAGCAATTTGCTTGTTGATAATAATTTAGTCGATGGAAACTCTCTTGTTAATCCCAGCGGAATAACATTCACGCAATCAGGCAACCTAACCAGCCAAGATCCGAAATTTGTGGATCTTGCCAACAAGGATTTTCACCTTCAGTCCGGTTCACCTGCCATTGCTAAAGGAATTAGTACAGGCCTTACCTACGACATTGAAGGAAAAGCGCGAGTTGGTATCCCTGATATCGGCGCCTATGAATATGCAGGCACGCAGACCGATACCACATCGCCATCTGTGCCAGCGGGCCTGACAGCAGCATCTGCCTCAACTTCACAGATCAATCTTTCCTGGACTGCCTCGAGTGATAATGTAGGGGTGACAGGATACAAGGTATACAGAAACGGAACGCAGATAGCGACAGCAACTGCAAGTTCATATTCAGATACCGGGCTTGCAGCCTCCACTTCCTACACATACACTGTATCAGCCTTTGACGCAGCAGGGAATGTCTCAGGCCAGTCGGCATCTGTATCAGCAAAGACAATGACGCCTTCTGATACGCAGGCCCCGACAGTCCCCGCAGGTCTGACGGCAACAATTGCCTCAACCTCACAGATCAACCTTGCGTGGACAGCCTCGACTGACAACGTAGGCGTGACAGGTTATAAGATATACAAAAATGGAAATCTTGTTGCAACGGTGTCAACAACAGCCTATTCTGATACCGGGCTTGCAGCCTCTACTTCCTACACATACACTGTATCTGCCTATGACGCAGCAGGGAATGTCTCCGGGCAGTCTTCTCCGGCTTCAGCAACAACGCAGGCCGCGGCGACCCCAGTGCAGTTGGTGAGTGCGACAGAGACATTGAGCAGCCCTGTTGCGGCAGGCACAGCAATAAAGATCACTGGGCAGGCAAGTGGAGGAAGCGGTAGTTATGCGTACCAGTTCTGGGTAGGAGACCCTTCCGGGAAATGGTCGGCAATGCAGGGTTATAGTGCTGCTAACACCTATAACTGGACGCCGAGCCAGATAGGCCAGTACCAGATACAGGTATGGGCAAAGAATGCTGGGAGTGCAGCGAACTATGAAGCATATACGAGCATTAATTATACCGTGCAGTCAACATCTGACACACAGGCGCCAACTGTGCCGGCGAATCTCACCGCCACGGCCGTTTCCTCATCACAGATCAATCTGAGCTGGGCAGCCTCGACTGACAACCTAGGGGTGACAGGGTATAAGGTATACAGAAACGGGACTCAGATAGCAACTGCAACTACAACTTTATATTCAGATACAGGACTAACAGCATCGACTTCCTACACATACACTGTATCGGCCTCTGACGCAGCAGGGAATGTTTCTGCTCAGTCGGCATCTGTGGCATCTGTATCGGCAACGGCAATGACACAGCCTGACACCCAGGCTCCCACAGTTCCTTCAGGCTTAAAGGCAACATCTGTTTCGACTTCACAGATCAACCTTACGTGGACAGCCTCGACTGACAATATCGGCGTGACCAGCTACAATGTATACAGAAACGGGACTCAGATAGCGACTGCTACGACAACTTCGTACTCTAATACCGGACTTGCTGCATCTACTTCCTACACATACACAGTATCGGCCTCTGACGCAGCAGGGAATGCATCAGGTCAGTCAGTTTCTGTATCAGCAAGGACGCAGAGGCGGAGACGCTGAAGTTTGTTTACATTGGGACAAAATAATAATAAATAAAAAAAAGAATACAATAAACTCATAAAATTATTTGCCTTAGCCTGAATTACCGGAGCTGAATCTTACTGATCAGCTCCGGTTTTGTTTTAACGGGTCTCCAGCCATTTTCCGGAAGCCCTGATTTGCATAATGTCTGCGAAGATACTATGTTAAATCCTCCCCTGATATTATTTTAAGTGGGTTATATTTAAATAACCTATGTGCCGTATCAGTGCCGAACTTTTTTGCTACTGCTTCATATCCCTGAGAGAGAATAGGAGGTCTTTTTTCAGCATCGTGAGCGTCTGAGGCAACCACATGCGCATAGCCTTTTTTGATCATGACCAAAACAGCCTTCTGTATCCGTTTGCCGAAATGTCCGGTAATACTCATTGCAGTGACCTGAAAAGCGGCCCCGCAACAGATCAGTCTTTCCATAATCGACAAGTCATTCAGTATCGGTATATTTCTTTCAGGATGGACGAATATCGGATTTATATTCAGGGTTTTTATGTTTCTGACAATCTTTTCCAGTTCCACAAGAGGGGGCAATACATAAGTCGGCAGCTCTAAAAGAACAAAATTCCCGTCATTCAGTAAAGGCAGTTCGTTATTGCCGAGCCGCTCAAGCAAATTTCTGTTTATTCTTATTTCAGCCCCCATATAAACCTGCACGCCGGTATATACTCGGCCAAGTTCTGTAATTGCCTCCCTGATATCTTCTCTGCTATTGTTGTAAACACCATCCATTACATGCGGGGTCGCAACTATTCCTGATATGCCGTCTTCCCGGGCAATCCGGAGCATGTTCACAGACTCATTGAGACATGCGGGGCCTTCATCCAATTTGGGGAGTATGTGGCTGTGGATGTCAATAAATCCCGGATGAGTCATAAAATCAGGCCCATTTCTTGCGCTTCGCAGTACATTTTATCGTCTCAATTAACAATGTTATTCGTGTCTATATTGCGGTCTGCCGGAATGATTTTTAGTACCTGTTTCTTTCCCTCTGTCGACGGCAGAGAGGGCTTTACAGATATCAGATCGAAGACAAAAAAAGAGAGTGAGAAAAGAGCAATGGCGACAGCAATTCCTATGATAAGGTATGGCACAGATTTCAAATACTTAAAAGAAAATACGGCGTTGTTTTTCGGGAGGTCCATTTCACTGAAATGCCTCGATGCGAAAGCTAATCCATCTCTTTCTTGGACCTCCCGGATCTCTTCATCACCTCATTGATCTTCATGGCTTTTTCTTCAGAGGGCTCCTGTTGCAGATGCCGGTCAGGATGATAAAGGCAGATGAGGCGCTTCCGCCGCCTGTTTACTTCCTGGAAAGTGGCGTGCCGGTGCAGGCCCAACGACAAGTACGGATCGTTTTCTTCATTGAAAAGCAGAAGCGTGATGATCTTCATCGGCCTCACTTCTGACTGTGCTGACGGCGGGACATGCAGCAGGGACGCTATTTCTCCTGCGACAGAGGGGTCCTGCACTGCATCGATAAGCGTTTCATAGCACCTGACTGCCTTGTCGTATATTTCAGGGAGAGGGCATTGCTCATGAAACCGCCTGATCAGCGTTGCAGTGGCCGGCACCCGCAATTCCCTGTCGGAGGCGTTGTCCGCCTTCATGCAGGCGTTGCCATAGAATGAGGACGGAACAGCAGGGTATTATTGTGCGGCATGCATGAAAAGACGCAGGGTCCGCGCCCTGCGCGGACCTGCTCGCAGGGGAGAAACCGTGTCTGTCCGTCGGGTCAGGAGGAGAAATAGTGCGTGTAATAATCGTATTTGATGTCATGTTTTTTCACGCCGTTTAATACTACGCCGAGCAGCTTCGCATTTACGCTGTTGAATACCCGTTTCGTCTCCGACAAGTGCGGTCTTCTGCGTCTGACCGGCCTTCACAACCAGAACCGTGCCATCTACGAGACTGCTCAGGAGAAGACTGTCGGGCATACCCATGACAGGAGGCGCGTCGATAATGACGAAGCTGTACATGGACTGAAGCGCGTCGAGCAGGTCCTTCATCCTTGCCGAATACAACAGCTCTGAGGGGTTCGGAGGCGTCGGTCCCGAGGTGATGACGCTGATGCCCTTCAGTGAGGTCGGCCTTATCAGTTTGCCGTTGTTGCCGTCGAATTCGACATGGCCGGAAAGGTACTTCGAGAGGCCGGTCTTATTGTCGACCTTGAAGAAGCTGTGCAGCCTCGGCTTCCTCAGGTCGGCATCGATGATGATGCCGTTTCCTATCGCCTCGGTGAGAGCCACCGCAATATTTATGCAGATCGTTGTTTTCCCTTCATTTCCGCCCGGACTGGTGACCAGTATGGTCTGGGGCGGCTTTTGGGATGAGGAGAGCAGCAAAAAGGTGCCGATAGACCGGAACGCCTCTGCAACCTGATTGGTAGAGCCTGAACTGACCAGAAGCGGCCGTGTTTCAGGGGCTATATTGGCCTGCAGCGGGATCATGCCGAGGGAAGGAAGGCGCATGCTCTTTTTCTATCTCCTGCGTGTCCTTGATGGTATTGTCGAAATACTCCACGAAAAAGGCCAGTCCGATGCCTCCCATCAGACCGAAGACGACCGAGAGGAAGAAGTTGAGCGTCATTGTTCGGTTTGGAGGGGAGCTTCGGAAATACCGCCTTGTCGACGACCTGGATGCTTGAGGCCTTGCTCATTGCGGCGATCGCCACTTCGTTGAGTTTCTGCAGCAGGCTGTTGTGCAGTTCCTTATTGACGTCGACCTCTCTTTTGAGGGTCTCATACTGGACCGCCTTTTCCTGGAAATTGAGGACCTGGCCCTGCAGTGAATCAAAGGAATTTTTCAGGTATTTTTCCTTTTTCAGCGCAGCGTAATAGTCAGACTGAAGGGACTTTATGATACGGTTTTTTTCGGACTCGAGTCTTTCGCTGACCGCGTCTATCTGGCTCTTTAAGATTCTTCATCTTCGGGAAATCAGGTGTGAATGTCCTGGAGAGGTTAGAATACTCAGCCTCCAAGGACGCGTGGTCTCGTGAGAGCCCCTGTATTAGTGGATTATTCAAGATCTCGGGAATTGTACTGCCGGATTCCTTGATCTGATTGTACGTCGCCTCTTTTTTCATCCTTTCAGTTGATGCGACGCTCAGGTCGTTGTTGATCTCAGTGAGCTTCTGGGTAAGGACGCTCTGTTTTCCGCTGTCGAGATAGATGATCTGGTATTTCGATGCGTATTCGTTGAGTTTGTTTTCAGAGGTCTCTGTCTTTAACTTGGTATCCGCGATCTGGTTTTCGA
This sequence comes from uncultured Nitrospira sp., assembly GCA_963801505.1. GTDB lineage: Bacteria > Nitrospirota > Thermodesulfovibrionia > Thermodesulfovibrionales > UBA6898 > JAOUFP01. Next base: position 40,847 of record CAWDEY010000017.1, on the reverse strand, counting down.
GGAAGGTCTTGGCCTGTTTGCTCGCATCAATCTCTGCTCTCAAGGTCATATTCTATGTATGCATCAGCTATGGCATTTGTGACTGCCATGGAAAGTTCCGGGGTCGTTACATTCAAAAATAACTTTTACCAGTTGAGAGTCTTTAACTGGGCTAACTGAAAGTCTGCTTATCAGGGCATTGGAAAGGTAGACCGGTATTTCTTCCTGTTTACCGGGCGTACCGGCAACAGTCATAACATCTTTAGAGTTGAAAAGAGACATGAACGCTGAAACAACGCTTTTTATCGGATACAGTATTGCATCTGCTGTTTTGGATAATTTGCCTTGAACCGGCAAAAAATTATCATTTTTAGCGAGATCCAGTTTTTTGATCACCTTTTCGGCGAGACTGCGGCTTTTCAGTAATTCATACTGAGTTGTGTAGTAATCCTTGGAATTTGTGTTTGAAAATGGAAGCCCTGGCATCGAGAGGGCATCCGGATTTTGACTGCTAATTTTTAGTATTACAGTTGATTGATAAACAGGGACCATCAAAAAAGACAAAATAGTTGTTGTAACAATTACAGAACTAAAAAATACTAAAACGACCCATTTTCTTTTCAATATAACATTCAGATAGTCCCGCAAGTGTATATTTTCGTCCGAGGCATAGTCAGGATATCTTAAGTCTGAAACAGAAGGTATATCTCGGCGAGCATAGGGGAGGATATCATACTGTTTTTTTGTTATATTAGCTGTATTGTCTTTATCATCCATAATTCAATCTCCTTAATACCCTCTCGCTCCTATGCTAAACATGCCAAAACCGAGGGACCCTGTAACTGTGTTCAAAAGTCTTTTAAGTCCACTCGATTCAACTATGATAATGTCTTTTTCCTGGATCGGGACATCACGTGACTTTCCGGTGAGTATCGAATCATAATCAACAGTGATAATCGTTCTCTCCCGGGTGCCGTTGTCCCTGTATAACTTGACATCTGAATGCTTGGCCGTAACATCCATCCCTTTTGCCATACTAATTGCCTGCGTCAAAGAGGTTTTGCCTTTTAAATGGAATTCTCCTGGTGCCCGCACTGCGCCGTCAACAAAGAAAATACCGCCCTGGGGTACTTGTACGACGTCCCCTGAGAATATCGGAATGTTCAGTTCAGCCCGGCCATTTATGAGCAATTCATCCAGATCAATGACTATTTTCTCTATAAATTCTTTGTTGTCAGCCTCAGTTTTACTCGTCCTTTGGATAATACAAACACTTCCCGCATCCTGGGTCAAGCCTCCTGCAAGCGAGAGTATATCAAGCAGATATTTCTGCCCTGTAGCATAATATACGCGTGAATCCTTTACCGCGCCCAGCACTGAAATCTGCTGACTTCTGTACTCTTTAACAAATACACTGACAACCGGTTCTTTCACAAATTTCTCAAGCCTTTTTGCGATAAAAGACTCAAGCTCTGAAACGCTCAGTCCGCCTGCCTTGATTTTGTCAAGCAAAGGTATCTTTATAAAACCCTCAGCGCTGACTCTGACCGTTGATTTTAATTCCTGGACCTGAAAAGTATCGATTTCGAGCAAGTCCTCTGGCCCTATCTTGTAATCGGAAACAGATTGCGTTTTACGAAGAACCTGAGTTTTTTGTGCCAGAGCTGAATTTAAGTTTTCAGTTTTTGCAGAAGAAGCATTCAGCTCAAGCATGGTTTTAGATTGCAACTCACTGGTTGCACAGGAAGATAATAGAAGTAAAACAAACAATACTATACTTATAAAGCTTACGAAAAGCTCATTTGTAAACATTACTTTAAACTTATTCATATCTCATATTTGCATCCGCAAGATTTCATCGTGTCTTGTGTCTGCTCTCCTTTGTAGATTTAGGAGCAAAACGTATGCCATCGATATCTGCAAAAAGGTAAGGTATTGAAATATTTATTTATTCCCGATATGTTGCACCTTCATTGCATTTATGAGGTCAATTTGAACGGGAGATGCCAGGAAATGGTATATAGTTTCTTTTTTTAACCATTTGACCTCTTGAAATACCAAATAATATCTACTTCAAAAGATCTGCGGACGGGAAATAATTTGTATCTTTTGGAAACATCTATCCAGTAATGATTGTTTTATGTTTCTCTTAGATACATTCCAAATTAATTCGGATACTAATTTTTAAGGACTGCAAAATAAGGGCAAGGCCTATTTTGCAATCTGAAATTGTCTTCAGAGTTCTTAAACATTAGGTATGACAACTTCTGCAATTACTTTTTCCAGTGCTTCAACAATCCTTGGGTCATATAGTGAGCCAGATCCCTTCCGGATCTCCGCAAGAGCAGTATCTTTAGTGAAAGCCTTTCTGTAAACTTTCTCTGTTATCAATGCACAATATGAATCTACTACAGATAATATCCTTGATATCAAAGGGATTTCATCGGCTTTCAGCCTGTCGGGATATCCTGCTCCATCGTATCTTTCATGATGATATAATATTGCCCTTTTGACGTCCTCAGAAAACTCAAAATCATCAAGCAGTCCAATGGTAGTATACGGATGAACTCTTAGCACACTGACTTCTGATGGAGATAGTTCCTTCTCTTGCATAAAATTATTTTCAACGAGCGCCAGGCCAAGGTCATAAATCATTGATACATATAAGGCTGTGTTTTTTTCGCCATCGTTTAAGCCTATATAACTGATAATTCTGTCCATCAAATTCGGGAACAGATTATTTTTCTTCGAATAGTTTTTTTCCGCATTTAAAAGACTGTCAAAAGATGTTATGAAATGTTTGAAATAATCTTCGCTATATTCACCTGTGTAAAGTTTTTTTAAGAAAAATGAAATACGTTCACACACTGATGATGCAATATGAAGGTCCTGCATTGTAAAAGGCTCCCCTGTTTTTTTATTATTAAGGTTAATGACACCAATTACCTTTTCGTCAATTTTCAGCGGGAGCGAAAGAAGAGAATTTGTATTGTAATGATGAAAACGCTCGAAATGCGGAGAGTTTTCTATATTGGATAATAAAAGCGGTTTCCCTTCAAGTGCCACCCAGCCGGAGATGCTATCAGAAGTTTTTATTCTGGTCCGACTAATTACTTCATTACTGAGTCCTCTTGCGCTTTTGATTGAGAGTTCGCCGGTGAGTTCATCTGCCAGCATTATTGAGCAAATATTTAAATTCAGCAGTTCGGCCATAAACTCTGTGAACATGTCCATAGTAGTCGAGACTACTGCTTCGATCTTCATTTTCGCAGTATTTGGGATAGAGACAGAAATATGAAAACTATCTTCCCTGTTCTCTGCAAAAAGCTTCCATTTATGAATTTCTGCTACCTTCCAGGCAAGATAAAGTTTTAATCTTTCCTCATAATGTTCTTCCTGGAAAACGTATGTTGAATTCCAAATGTTCTGATAGATTGATTCAGGTAATCGCTTGGGAATGGCTATTTCTATGTTCACATAATTATTTTCATCGAAGGTTATCGTTACTTCATCATTATGGGCAAGGTAGTGGCTTAATCCCTCTATTAAATTTATGAAAAACTGAAAAACCCTCATCCGGTCTCCCAAAATATTTGAGATGTCCTTTTTTACATCCAATTTGATCTGAATGGACTTTTTGTCCAAAGTAGTCTTCAGAAACTTCGAGGTTAAAACTTCTTGCACAAGAGCCGGCAGGCTTATTACGGCCTTTTTCAGGGTTTGTGTCTCATTTTCAAGCCTGAGAAAATCAAGAAGATTCTCAGATATATCGATGAGTTTGTTAGTCTCATTTGAAATAATATTGCAAAACTCTCCATATTCAGGAGAGAGGGATGTCAGAGTTTTATCCAAATAATAGATGGAACCTTTTATGGAATTTAAGGGGGTCCTCAGTTCATGCGAAACGCGGGTAAGAAACTCGGTTTTTACAATGTCGAATTCTACAAGTTTTTTATTTATCTCTTCAAGCCCGGTGGCCTTTTCTTTCAGCTGATTCATCAGGAAGGCATTCTCGATGACAATGGCTGCCTGGTTAGAAATTATTTGTATTAAGGTCAATTCATCCTGCGTGAAATGCGAACCGTCCTTTTTGTCGTTAATGTTCAGCAAGCCGAGCAATCTGTCCTTGTGTAAAATGGGACATGATATAAATGATTTTGTTTTATAATGGTCTCTTTTTTTATTCTTAAATCTCTCATCTTTATTTATATCTTGCACAAGAACGGGAATTCTCTGCTTGGCTACTGTCCCGGCAATCCCTTCCCCTATGTGCTCTCTGAAAGTGTTGAAGAGATGAATATCAATCCCTTTTGCTGCACGAATATATAACTCACCGACTTCATTTAAAAGCATGAGTGAGCCTTTTTCAGCATCAGTGTAGTTGATGGCAAGTTCAAGCATAAGATTGGCGATAGAGGTAATGTTGTCTGTGACGACAAGGAAACTGGATATTTCCTGAAGAATGGAAAGCTTTTGCTCGCAGAGGTCAGCGCTTTTCTTCAGACTGTTATTATTCATTTTATAATTGCCTTGCTCCTGCCTAACCTTAAGTTTACAAGAATCCTATATAAAGCAAACAATTAATTTCTATATAATGCCAATTACTTGCAAGCAATAAGCGCGCCATCAGAGCTTCATTATGTGCAGAAATATTCCTAAATTATAAAGATTCATCAAATATCAACTACAGCAGATGTATACGCAACGAATTAAGTGAAAGAGACTATGCGATATTCTGGCTCATGCCTTTATTGAAGACTCCCTCCGGCAAGACCGCAGGGAATATCGCTCGCTATCCATCTTATCTCAGTCTTTTGGCTGTTTCAGGCACCATAAGGCTGCCCCATTTTAATTTAAAACCCCTTCCGGCTGCCTGCTGTTTATTCTTTTTACTCTGCGCATCAGCAATCTGCAGAACATCCACTAGCTTCAATATTTCCGTAAAATCCCTCTCTGAGTTAAGTGAAAATAAAAGTTTCATCCTTAAATAACCTTTGGGATCAATAACAAAAACTCCTTTTACAGGCTCGCTTCCATCAGTAATATTCAGCCCGTATCTCACAGCTATCTGGTTATCCCTATCATCTATGACCGTAAAACTGTGATTGACTGCAAATTTTTCAATAAAATTACTGCCCGAATATACACCCAGAGAGTCTCTGTGGCCAACTGCAACGGCTTTAATACGGCGTTTGCAAAGCAGATATCTTATAGTGGCTGTTTTAAACACCGGGACTAAGTCTTCTGGATGAGAGAAAAGTATCACCCAACATCCTTTTGGATTATCCAGGGTGATTCCGCCTTTTTTTTCTATTGCTTCGAAGAATGGCGCAGGGTCTCCGATTTGCGGTCCTTCTCTATTCTCTAATGGATCATGCATCGTATGTCCTCATTATCATCAAATCGAACTAAATCGTGTCCGGCATGCTCTGCTATAGAGTTAAAATATACAAGCTGTGCACCTCCCAGATATTATCTTTTACTGCCTTTTGATAAACATTACACACATTATTCAGCAAATCATATGCCATATGTTTTGCCTCGAAGCTGCAGAAGAGTTTGTTTGGGTTAATTGTGCTAAAACCATCAACTTTGATGATGGCAATGCTTTAAAATACTCTTGATCTTATCACAACTTGCAGGTTCAATTATTTATATTTACCCGATCAGGCACGTCTGACAAATATTGTTTTATAAGAGCTGCTGATAGTCAAGCTGTTTGTATCTGTTGTAGGCATATAGGGTATCAATGTTATTTTCTGTTTCTATGAGATACACAACATGTGCATCCATAATTCATGAAAATGAAGGCTACTAATATTATCAAAGAGTTTTATCTTTTCTGACGAATTCCCATCAGCCATAAACCGAACCTATGAGCGCTGTGAGGTGGATTATTTCCTGCCCTACCCATTCCGGCTTGGGCTGACGACGACAGAATACCTTATCATCAACATTTGGTCTTTTGCGTCCGTATCTTAGACGGCAGAGTGCCTGAAATTATTTCACTTTTTCTTCTTGTTCATGCCAATGTTAACCTTTGTCAAGTGATAGGGCAACCCTTCGACTTGCAACAGAGGGGTTAGTATTTTAAAATTGTGACAGATTTGTGACACAGAATCCTTAAAAGATGTAAAATACACGACACATATGAAATGGGATTTTACACCTGAAGATATTTTAAACAGCAAGGCCCGCTACAGCGTTGCCCGGTTCAGGGACGACCTGCTAAAGGAAATTGCGGATGTAGCAGGACAACACCGGGATGGAGAGAAATTCACCAAATTCTACTCCATCATAACGGTGATGCTCTGTACTTCCATTGCTCTTGGTAAATCCACGGATACCTTTGTTGCTTCTGTTAGGAAGTATTTCACTGATAAAGACCTGCAACAACAGCTTACAAAAAGGGAACTGCTAAACCGGATACAGGATGACAACAAAGACAATATTGAAATGCTGAAGGCCATTATCCAAAAGCGTATTAAGGATGATTCGGCTATTGGCATCGACCGCGCCTGTATCGTCAAAACCATATCCTCGGAACTGATGTCGTTTTAACCGCAGATTATCAGGCTGGAAGTTTTGAGGTTAATGCCTCGTCGTACTCTAAAATGCTGCTTATGCAATAAAGGCAAAATCCAAACTAGACGTTGACAGTCGCCCATGGCTGGAGTTATCTTAATATTAAGAGAAGCAAACCAGGTGGTGGTTTTGCTCTTCTTGGACCCAGCAGAAAGGTTTAGTAAGCAGAGACTACGGTCTCAGGTCAGTAAGAAGCAAAGTAAACAAAACCGCTGGGAAAGAGGAGAACAAACACCACTTTTTTGTTGCCTGATAATTATTAGGTGACTCCTGTACGAATAATCCACAAATAATCCTTGACATCTCCTGAAAATAGGACTATAAGTTAATTAAGGGCAAGCACGCAAGTGGTGGTTTTGCTCTTCTTAGATCAGCAATAAAGGTTTGGACTTAAGGACGTTAAGCCCTGACGGAACAAAGTTAAGGTAAACTGTCACAAGAAATTCAAACTACTGGGATAAGGAGAAGCAAACACCACTTTTTTATTGCTGGGAAAGAATTCTGTGGGACCAGGCCGCGTGAGGACCAGGCTTTGCATTGTTGCATTTACCCTTACGGTCAGATCTCTGGTCGCCACCTTTCAAAGAACTGGTCCATTGCGGACGTCGATCCTATGGGTATGTGACCGAACAAGATAGATAACTGTTTTTTTGCCTCTGCTTTAGGTCTTTTATCAACGATCACCTTCCACATGGCTGAGACCAGCCCCGACCTGTCCGCGCCAGACTTGCAATGAATCAATATGGGGCGGGGTGCGGAATTGAAAATCTCTTTAAGCCCCTGCACTTCTTTGGAGGTCAGCCCACGGGAAGCTGACAAAGCCATATCATAATGCATTATGCCATGTTCCGAACTTACCTTCACTTCTTCTATGTACCAATCCATATCAGGATTCTTTCCTCGCAAGTTTAGTATGCTCCTGAGGTGATAATTATTAATATAATACTCAAGTTCATCTCTATCCATTTGTGCAGATCTGTAAGCCTCGCCGTCTGTAATCGGGCGAAAGTTGCCTTGCTCCTCGATATATAAAAAGTAACTTCCAATAGAGATAAATAATAAGAAGACAGGTGCGACTATAAGCTTGCGCCAAGAAATAATCGATTTTGTCACGCCGGTTGTCCTTGAGAAAGCGGAGAGAGTAGCATACGATTATATACTATTGTGCAGTAATCAGGAGTAAAGCGGCCAAGGACCATTTTACTCATGACGCAGGGCTGCGATCGGGTCAAGCTGTGCGGCTTTCCATGCCGGATAGATGCCGAAAGAAATACCTACCACCATGGCGAATACAGGAGCGATAATGACGGCTTCAACAGGCATGGATACAGGCCATCCCAAGGTATACCCTAGAATAAAAGAACTGGCAACACCGATAAGGACCCCAAAGAGGCCGCCAGAAAGGCTCAACATGACAGCTTCACCGAGAAATTGGATCTGTATTGCCGTTGTCGTGGCCCCGATTGCGAGACGCAAACCAATTTCCCTGATCCGCTGTGTGACCGATACCAGCATAACATTCATGATCCCTATCCCGCCGACAAGGAGAGCGATGGAGGCAACGCTAATCAGAAAGATTTCAAGCGTCCGGTTCGCGGCAATCTGGGCCTTGATCACCTCTTCCGGATGACGGATATTAAAATCATCCCCCTGCCCCGGGCGGATGTGATGGCGCTCTCGCAGCAGCGCGCTGATCCGGCTGATTGCCGGTTGAGCAGAGTCAAGGGACACGACCGAACACATAATGTCATCCAACCACGTGGCCCCCTTTCCACCCAGCTTTTTCTGCGCCGTAGTGTATGGCATCAGGATGGTGTCATCCTGGTCCTGGCCGGTAGTCGACTGGCCCTTCTGTGCCAGCACCCCAATTACCTTGAATATTTGTAAATTTATCCGAACGTTTCGCCCGACCGCATCCTCTGACCCGAAGAGCTGCTGACGTACTGTCTGACCAAGCAGGCAGACGTTGGCCGCCTGCGCCACTTCTCCCCTCGTAAATGGGACCCCCTCTGCCAACTCCCAACGCCTGATATCAAGGAAGTCTGAGGTGACCCCACGGTAATGTGTAGTCCAATTCCGGTTCCCGGAGGCAATGAGAATATGTCCGTCCACATTCGGCGAAACACTCTTGATGAGTGACGTCTCATGAAGTATTGCTTCTGCATCTCCCATTGTTAGGGAGGTCATCCCATGGCTGCCGCTTCGAACTCCGTTTACGTTTCGAGAGCCGGCCTCGATCCACACCAGGTTATCTCCCAGGTTTTGAAGCTGCTGTTCGGCAAGTTGCGAACCTGCCTTACCGATGGCCACTACGCAAACTACCGCGGCAATGCCTATGGTAATTCCAATTGCCGATAGGGCGCTCCGAAGCTTGTTGCGAGAAAGCGCGCGGAGGGCCTCACGGACGAATAGATTCAGCCGGATATCTATGAGACTTTTTGTGATGGTAGACATAAATGTATTAAGCGCATCGTGGGAGGCGTTTCATAAATATTTTTCAACAGAACAATTCCTACCATCATATCGCCCTTTCAAAAATTCAGAAGCCAGCCTGATTTCTTTATTTGTGCCCAAACAGACGAGCCTGTAATTCGCCGTGCCGCACCGCAGTGAACGAAAACCGGTGGTATGCGTTTGTACCGTAAAGCTGGAAAAGAGGAAGTCAGGGGCATTTTGAAAAAAATCATCGCCGTTGTTTGCTGGTATTGCTTTCCATATAATTCTTAGGTTCTGTTACCAAAATGTGCCTTTATTTTGAAAACCGCTTATGTATAAGTATAGCACAGGAGCATAGTTCGAGAGCAAAAAAATCCTCTTAAACAACCGAAGTACGATCGGAACTCCGCGCTAATATATCAGGTCTTATATGCAGGACTTCAGGAAGGATCGGGTGCTTTTATCACGTCGCATAAGAGACGGATCCTCTAAAGGTTATTCTTTCAGAAGAATCCTGGATTAAATAAACTTAATCCTTATTTAATCCCGATTTAATAATTTACATATAGACTACTTTGTAAATGGAGTCTGTCGAGGCAGACAATAATACTAACCTTAAAAAGGAGGAAGTATGAGTAGCAGAAAACTTTTCGTAGTAATGCTTGCAATGATCTTCATTCTCGGGGCCGTCGGCAGTGCCAGTGCACTATCATCGTATTACAGCAGCTTCACCAGCACCTACCCAAGTTCGGCAACTGCGTCGTTTAGCTGTGAAATATGCCATGTCCCTGCCGGCCCACCTAACCGTAATCCATACGGAGCAGCTTATGCCAGCGCAGGCCATAGTTTCAGCGCAATTGAAGGACAGGATTCCGACGGTGACGGCGCGACAAATATTGCTGAAATCAACGCCGGCACAAACCCCGGTGACCCTGGAAGTAAGCCGGTTCCCGCACCTGTAGCATGCACGGGATATACATATTCAGCATGGTCTGCCTGCGGTACTAACGGTCAGCAAACAAGGACAGTGACAGCTAACACCCCTTCAGGATGCACCGGGACACCTTCGACTCCAGCAGTATTGACTCAGGCCTGCACACCGGCACCCGTAGCTTGCACCGGGTATACCTATTCATCATGGTCTGCCTGCGGTACTAACGGTCAGCAGACAAGGACAGTGACGGCCAACACGCCTGCAGGATGCACCGGGACGCCTTCAACTGCGGCTGTCTTGACCCAGGCTTGCACACCGGCACCCGTAGCTTGCACAGGTTACACATATTCAGCATGGTCTGTCTGCGGTACTAACGGTCAGCAGATAAGGTCAGTAACCGGCAACACCCCTTCAGGATGCTCAGGAACACCTTCGACTGCAGCAACCTTGACCCAGGCTTGCACCCGCCTCCGCCACCTCCACCACCAACCGACAACTGACGGGACAACTCTTTATATGCAAAACTGTTCTGCTTGTCACGGGACAATTGAGAGATCCCAGGTCCGGGGCGAAAGTGCATCTGAAATTAAGGAAGCAATTGATGAGGTAAAAGATATGTCATTCCTCACGTTCTTAACGAATGACGAGATTCAGTCCATTGCCGATGCGCTCGTGACAACAACGCCTCCTCCACCTCCGCCGCCGCTACCCTCTGGAAACGTTCATCCGGATGGATGGTTAAATAAGCATGGTGATTATGCGGACCGCAATGGCATGTCTTCATGCACGGCGTGTCATGGTCCGAATCTGCAAGGCGGGATAGGCCCATCGTGCTATAGTTGTCATGTCAGAGAAGGTAGTGACAATCATGACGTCCATAATCATAACTATAATGGTGACCACAATGGTGACCGTAATAGAAATAAAAGATAAGTGGAGTCCAGGGCATAGTGCCACACGCTAGCTTTACATCTTTTATTTCGAAATGAAATCTGAACTTAGGCAGCTCCGCTACCCAGCGGGGCTGCCTAAGAAGATCCTGCCCCGGCAAAATTCTCCTCAAAATCAAAATACCGATAGCAGCCATTATCAAAAATAACCGCATTAACGGCCACAACATAGCATTATTGAAGACTCCCTCCGGCAAGACCGCAGGGAATCTCAATGCAAGGAATGTTTTTTCATTATATTCGCTCGCTAACCCCGTGGCACCAACGTAGGGGCCTTAGGCCAGACCACGGGGAATATCGCTCGCTATCCATTTAACAACTCTTCATTAACGAAAAAAACCCAGGCACGACAGGATAAGAGTCCCACAAGAGAACTGCACCCGAACCGTTTTGCAGGTTTTCCTGCAGCCGTCCGTCGAAGTCTTATTTGGATTTTGCTTTATTTAATATTTTCGTGACTTCCTCAGCGAAGGCCTGAGGTTTGGTATTATGTTTCATAAAAAAGCGCGCGATGCCCAAACGGGAAGCCCTCTCTATATCAGCGTCGCCTTGGTTCGTTGCCGAAAGGACTGCTACCGGAATATTCTTGAACTTCTGTGTTTGCTTAATGAGGTGAATAAGCATAAAGCCATTCATCCTGTCCATAAGAAGGTCGGTAATAACCAGGTCCACTTTATTTTTGTCCAGTTCCTTTACAGCCTCAATTCCGTTATTGGCAAAAATAATATTGTAACCAGAAACAAGCAGCTGTCGCTCGAACGCTTTTATAGATTCCGGTCTGTCATCGACCATCAATATTGTAGGCTTACCGCCATGTTTTTCCAGCTTTAAATGTTCCTCTGCGCATTGTTCTATGAAATCGGCGATTCGGTCCTCCTGGACCTCATTCAAACCAATAAACTGAATACCAATGCCAACGCCGGGCTGGGAATGTCTGACAAGGGCCTTCACAGTTAAAGGGAGACCATTAGCATTAAATTTCAGGGTTATAGGAGTACCCGCTTTTATTTCAGCAGTAACATTAATAAACATACCTTCGGGGCTGATATCCAGGGCGTGTCCGGTCAAGAGATTGTTTATCAAGACTTCTCTTGTGATTAATTCCCTCTTAATCCGGCGTGCGTTATTCATATTAAAATTTTAGTCCCGTCCTTCAAGTGGTGCCCTCGCCTGTTTGCTTTCAGACGTATTCAGCCAGGTCCCTTACAAGCCTTTCTGAATCTTCCCAGCCCAGACAAGGGTCTGTGATGGACTTCCCGTAGATGTTTTCAGATATCTTCTGAGTGCCCTCTACCAGGTAGCTTTCAATCATTAGGCCCTTTGACATTGTTTCTGAGGGTCTTGGAATTCTGGCGGCTTCTCATCACTTCTTTTGCGATCCTGGGCTGTTCCGCAAATTTTTTGTTGGAGTTGGCGTGGTTTGTATCTACGATGATTGCCGGATAAGAGAGGTTGCGCTTCTTATACGCCTCTGCCAGCCTTTTAAGGTCCTCGAAATGATAATTGGGAAAATTCGTGCCATACTGGTCAACAGCGCCGCGCAGGATGCAATGTGTCAGGGCATTGCCGCTTGTCTTTACCTCCCAGCCGTTATAGACAAAAACATGGGACATCTGTGCTGCCTGGACTGAGTTGAGCATTACCTCCAGATCTCCGCTCGTAGGGTTCTTCATCCCGGCAGGGACATCGATGCCGCTGATGGTCAGGCGATGAAGCTGGCTTTCGACTGACCGTGCCCCGACCGCGACATAGCTCAGAATGTCCTCAAGGTAAGGATAATTACCGGGATAGAGCATCTCGTCTGCAGCAGAGAGATGGGATTCCCTCAACGCGCGTATATGCATCTTGCGGATCGCCTTAAGCCCCTTTACCATGTTCGGCGCTTCAGAGGGTTTAGGCTGGTGGGCCATGCCTTTATAGCCTTCCCCGGTGGTCCTCGGTTTGTTGGTATAAATGCGGGGGATGAGTATCAGTTTTTCCTTTACCTCATCCTGCAGCCTGGCGAGCTTCGACACATACTCGCAGACAGCGTCTTCGTTGTCAGCTGAGCAGGGGCCGATGATAACGAGAAACTTTTCGCTTTCCCGCTCAAATACTGCTCTGATTTCCCTGTCCCTTTTTTCTTTTATCTCTTTCAGGTCATCAGCAGACCGGTATACTCTCAAGAATATCCCTGACACCGGGCATTTCCCGTACGTACTGAAAACTCATATATCACCTCTGGTCCACAAAATTCTTTATTAACCACAGAGTACACAGAGAAAAAATTTAAACCAAAAAAACAGTAAAGTCTGATAGCTCTCTGCGTCCTCAAATATTAACTTTTATGATTAAAATAACGTGCCTCATTCGCTTGATGAGTTCACAGAGAAAAAAAGTTTTTCTCTTATTTGCTCCGTGTTCTCCGTGGTGAATCACTTTTCATACACGTTTCTTAAGCCAGTCTTTGGGGTTTATGATGTGGTATTTTCCGTTGCCGTCGGAGAAGACCACTTTTTTGATCTGTGAGTTCAGGATCATCCTCTTGCACATCATGCAGGGTTCTGAAAGGCATTCTCCTGCGCCATGGTCAGCTCCTGAAACATATATAGTGGAGCCTTTGAGTTCATCTGCTGAGGCCCGTATGATGGCATTTGCCTCGGCATGCACGCTGTGGCAGAGTTCGTAACGCTCGCCGTGCGGTATCTGAAGCTCTTTTCTGGTGCACTTGCGGGCTTCGAGGCAGTCCTTCATGCCCGAGGGGGCGCCGTTATAACCGGTGCTTACGATTATATTGTCTTTTGTTATGACTGCGCCGTATTTCCGCCTCAGACAGGTGGCCCGTGCGGATACAGCCTTTGCTATATTGATGAAGTATTCGTCCCATCCGGGTCTTGTCTGTTTTTTTGTTTTTTCCCTGGTCATAATTTAAAACCTCATTTCTAGGACAAGTAATATAAATTGTAATAGTATAAATATGTCTGCGTATAAAGTAAATATTTGTCATCCTCCGGCTTGACCGGGGGACCCAGTACGTAGTTAAGAACTGGTTTCCCGCTTACTGAATGCGGGAATGACGGAAAAAAAAGCGACGTCACACACGGACTCTGAGTAAAACGGACTGTTTTTGTCATTGGTTACGCGGCGCCTCAATTTGTGGATGTCTTAGTGCGGCCTGTCAGGTTATAATAGTGAGATGGAAAAAAATTTCATTTTCTTAAAGAACACCCTGCCTGAAGGGTTTTCAGTAATATTATTGAAAACAGCGCTCCTTGTTATGGCCGTGTTTAGCCTTTCCCTGTTTTCCTGCGCCCCCAAAGAGGTCCTGAGACGCGCTGAGCCTGCGCCCTATGAAGGGACGGTCACTGTCGAGGCCCTTAAACAGTCTGTGGGTTTCGGAAATGTCAGGAGCATCAAGGCCCTTGCCGATATCACTGTCTATAAACAGGGGAAAAATGAAGGGAGCATGAACGGGGTCTTTGGCTACAAGGCGCCCCGGAAGATGCGCATTGACCTCTTCGGGCCCTTCGGGCTGACTGTAACAGAGGTCCTCATATCCGGCGACCTCTTGCAGGTCTCAGTCCCGCAGAAGAATGTCCTCTATGAATGGAATGCCCCTGAGGTCTCATTTACAGGGCTGATGAAAGGCGGTTTCAGATACGAGATGGCAGAAGAAGGTGATATGTATGTCTTATCTGCCTATCCAACAGATGGACAGAATAATGATGTCGCCGCCAAATATTATTTCGACAGGACATACCTTCTGAACCGGGCCATAAGCCTCTATAAAGACGGATCGGAGATCATAAAGACCGAGTTTGACGATTTCAACGGCAGGGTCCCTGAGAGGATAAAAATCACGCTCTCAAACGGACTGCGGATTGATATCGCTTTGCAGGAATCCGAGTTTGACTCAGACATACCCGATGAGTACTTCAAGACAATCGAGCATGGTGACAAGAAGATAAAGTCTTTTCAGGAATTATTGAAGACCCTCTCCGGCAAGACTTCCGGGAATCTCAATTCGAGGTAAGTTTATTGCTTTTTGTAAAAATTTTTCTCTAAGACATTATGACCTGCTATAATGTAAATAAGGATACTGAAGAATGCGTAAAAAGGTGGTTTGCCATGAAACTTAAAAAACCTGTTTTTACTGCCTTTATTTTGTGCGTGACAGCAATATGTTTTGTTTCCAGCAGCAACGCTGAAAGCAACAGGAAGCTATGGAACCATATGTGCGCATCCTGTCATGACGGCAAAACCGCCCCTGATATGGAAGCGCTGCGAGTCAAGTACCAGACAGCCGACGCATTTACTGTTGCTGTGAGGTCAAAGGGAAACAGGTGTATGAATATACTGAAAAACGACGAATCCCTGATTAGAAAGATCGCTTTAGAAATAGGATTAAAGTAGCCCAAAGAAGATTTCTTAACGTTTTGTCAGGCCTCAAAATTCAACGCCGGGACAGTAGTGATGACTTTCGTGAACTCACCTTCAACGCTTTCCATGGAGAGCCGGCCCCCGTGGTCGCTTATAATGCCGTGGCTGATGCTTAAACCGAGGTCGGTCCCCTGGGCCTCCGGTTTTGTCGAAAAAAACGGGTTCAATACCTTGCCGGCAATAGCTGCAGACATACCTGTGCCATGGTCGGCAAATTCAATGCGGACATAAGGCATATCGTTAATTGTCGTTTTAACCGGCGTCCTCAAGCGGCATAAAGGGAACAGGAGCTTAACACGTTATACATTATAAACGGCGAGTGAGAGATAACCGAGGGACACTTATGTTAAAATAAATTATTCTGATGCCCGAACACTGTGTAAATATGACAGATAAGCGGCACATAAAACAAATTATATTAATTATAGGAGGAGCAGGAAATGGCCATTGCAAAAGAAGGTGATATCGTAAGGGTCCACTATACAGGTAAGCTGGAAGACGGGACGGTTTTTGATACCTCGGAAGACGGTGCTTCCCTGGAATTCAAGGTAGGCTCAGGAGAGTTGCTGAAGGCTTTTGAAAAGGGCGTAGTCGGAATGTCTGTCGGTGAGAAAAAAACAATAGAGATACCGATGGAAGAGGCGTACGGGCCGCGAAAGGATGAGATGGTCTTTGAGTACGACAGATCGCGCGCGCCGGAGAACTTTGATGCGGAGATAGGCCAGGAACTGCAGATGTACCGGGCTGACGGCAAACCTGTAAATATTACGGTCCTCGCCAAATCCGAAAAGTCTTTTACAATGGACTGCAATCACGCGCTGGCAGGCAAAGACCTGATATTTGACGTCAGACTTGAAGAGATCCTGTAACAATATCCTTGTCAAACAGAATAAACCTGAAATCCCTCTCTATGGACCAGATATCCGGCTTCATAGAAGCCCGGGGGCTACCCAAATACCGGGCAGATCAGCTCCTGAACTGGATATATGAGAGATACGCCGCATCGCTGGACGAAGTCACGGAGTATTCGAAGGACCTCAGAGGCAGGCTCGGCGAAATCGCCTACATCGGCAGTCTTGAAGTCCTCGACAGACTGCGCTCCTCTGACGGGACGGAAAAATTCCTCTTTGGCCTTGAAGACGGCCAGAGTATCGAGAGCGTACTGATCCCGAGCAAAGACCGCCTCACCTTATGCATATCTTCACAGGTCGGCTGCGCCATGGGCTGCAGTTTCTGTCTGACCGGCGACTCAGGACTGATCAGGAACCTCAGGGCCTGGGAAATTGTCGAACAGGTCCTGAGTGTAAACAGGCTGATCAGGCCGAAAAAAGTGACGAATATCGTATTGATGGGCATGGGAGAGCCTCTGGCCAACTATCGACGAGGTCGCCGAGGCCCTCGAAGCGTATTACGGTTTCATTTCGGGCATATCGAAACGCAAGATAACGCTTTCGACATCGGGCCTGGTGCCAAAGATACTCGATCTGTCAAAAGTGGTCCCTGACATAAACCTCGCAATATCCCTCAACGCGACCACCGATGCGGTGCGCGACAGGCTCATGCCGATCAACAGGAAGTATCCGATACGGGTTCCTGATTGAAGCCTGCAGGAGATATCCGCTCAGGCCCCGACGGACGATCACCTTTGAATATGTCCTGATCCGGGGTCAACGATACTCCTGAGGACGCCCGCAGGCTTGTCAGACTTCTCAGGGGGATCCGCTCAAAGGTCAACCTCATTCCGCTTAACGCCCAGGCCGGGGCGATCTGCAGAGGCCTTCCGATCCGGGTCCTTGCATTTCAAAAGGTCCTGACCGACAGCCAGGGTGACCGCGCTCATCAGGGAGAGCAAGGGCCAGGACATCCTTGCTGCCTGCGGCCAGCTAAGGGGCGGGCATTCCGGGGACGGCTCGGAGAAAAACAGATGAAATGCAGATGAAGAACATTTGTTGTAAAAGAAGAGGCTGACCTGTTTGCGTATCTGATGTGCCTTGGCTTTAACAGAACGAGGGTCAAACAGCTACTCAAATATCAGGCTGTCGCCGTGAATAATAGACCATGTCACAGATCATCCTCTTCATCCAGGCGACAGGATGTCCCTCTCTTTTGAGAAAAAAACAGTGCCGGATACCGCTCCTGAATTCGGAATTCAGATCCTTTATGAAGACGATGCTGTCCTTGTCATTGATAAGCCTGCCGGACTGCTGACGATCGGGACAGATAGGGAAAGGACAAAGACGGCCTATTTTCAACTGAACGAATTTCTGGGAAAGCGGAACCCTGATAAGAAGGAACGCATATTCATTGTACACAGGCTGGACAGAGACACCTCAGGCCTTATCGTCTTTGCGAAAAACGAAGCAGTAAAACGCAGGTTACAGGAAAACTGGAATGATGTTGAGAAACAATATCTCGCTGTTGTTGAAGGTGTTCCAAAGGACAACGAGGGCACAATAAGCGGTTACCTCAACGAGACAAGCACACTCAGGGTGTATGAGGACAAAGCTTCAAAAAAGGCAAAGTTTGCTGTTACAAAGTACAAGGTGCTCAAAAGCAGCCGTGAAAATTCACTTGTTGAGGTGCACATTGAGACAGGCAGAAAGCACCAGATAAGGGTACACCTGAGCGGTATCGGACATCCCGTTGCAGGAGACAAAAAATATGGCGCTGCAACAGACCCGCTAAAACGGCTCGCCTTGCATGCTTCCCGGTTGTCCTTCATTCATCCTGCGACAAAAAGACGCATGGACCTTGAGAGTAAAACGCCGCGCGCCTTTGGGCCGCTGATCAACCGCATGAAAGCATGACTTATTTTTTCTTTCTGATTTTCTGATCATACATCAATTTATCGCCCTGGAACAGCAGTTCTTCCAGAGTTACGGGGTATTCTGGGTCATAAGGAGTTATCCCGATGCTTAAGGACAATGTATATTTTTTGTTATTTTTATTGCTAAGGTCAAGGTTTTTCTGGAGACGGGAGTTGACCGCCTCAGCACTTCTTTGGGAGCCCTCTATCGGCATTACAACAAACTCATCCCCTCCGATACGGGAAACAATATCAGCCTCACGAAACGTTTCCCTTAGTATCTGTGCCGTTTCTTTTAAGGCTGTATCTCCTTCCTGATGACCGAATGTATCATTGATATGCTTCAAGTTATCCAGGTCTGCATAAAGCATAAACATCTTGGACTTCAGCCTGTTGGCTATCTTTAGATGCTGTTCAGCAAGGGTCATGAAACCCCTTCTGTTATAGAGTCCGGTAAGCGCATCGGTAAGCGACAAAGTGCGGAGTTCTTCCTGCATGTTCTTCAATTCAGTAATTTTTTTTGATACTACGGTCACAGCTGATATGTTCCCTTTAGAGCCAATGACAGGGCTCAATGTCAGCAGAAAATAGTTGCCGTCTCTCTCGCTTTTATTTTCAAGTTGTACTGGTTTTCCCGTCCTGATCACTTTGTCGACGATTTCAGTAAATTTTTTTGTTGCCTCTGGGGTATGAAAATCTGCATACCTTTTTTCCCTGTATGCGTCTTCATAAATGCCGAGCCTGAACAGATGTTTTTTATTTATAAAAAGATACCGGCAGTCTTTGTCCAGCAGATAGATGGAATCATCGGAGGATTCAACAAGTGAGGAATACTTTTCCTCGCTTTTTCTGAACGCCTCTTCGGAAAGTATCCTCCTTGAAATCTCATGCTCCAGGTCCTCGTTTATTTCTCTAAGACTCGCAATGCTTTCAGACATCTGAGCAGCGTCCAGCCTCATCTCCCTGTCCTGCCTGCTTTGGTGCTGCATGGTGGTCCTTGTGATCCTCGTCACCAGGAAAACAAAGCATGAACCTGCAAAAAAAACTGTGCCTGTAGGCATTATAAGCGGGAAAGGCTTGTTGAATATAAGTAAAAATACAAACAGGATATAACAGAAAAAGAAAAAAACCATGAAAAAAATAACAGCAAACCATTTCCGCTGAAGATCTTTTGAGATGTCTTTCTTTATTTTAAGACCCTGAAGGATTGAAATAAACAGTATCAGCGTGCCTGAAAGTATCTGAAGAATTGTTGTGATATCATAAAGCATTATTCAATTGTTATGGCCCTAAAAGGGCAGCAATTAGGAATATCCTTATGCTCCCTGAATATGAATTTCTCATGGTTTATCACCCATGGCCGATCATTTTTCATCATAAAGAACATGGGATATATTTTGGCGCATGCCTCGCACCCGACACATAAACTGTAATCTATATAAGGTATCAAATTGTGGCCTCCTGTTATGGATGCTGATAATTAATTATAACAGATAACAGGTTCGAAGGAGACGGGAGTCAGCCACATCACCTGCAGGTCAAAGGACCTTTAACTTACTTTTCCGTGCAAAGCAATGCATGAAGTATGTTGCTTAAGGTCTCCAGTTCATAAGGCTTGGACAAGGCTAGATAGGTGCAAAGCGAAGTGTTAAGCAATAATTTTTTTTGTCAGAAAACAACCGCGTTACGACTTCCCCATCAATGTTTCCCTCCGCAACTGTTTTACATTGATGAGACTTTTTTTGAGATCACACTAACTGCCACTGTCTTTCCATCCGGCCCCTTAATAGGGCTGAAGGTCCGTAAAAAATGTTTATTGTCCCTCTCGCTTGGATGTCCATGCCGTACGCACTTGGCCCCCTGAAGTACGATATCGACCTTTTCAATAAAATCTCTTGTTTCCTTGTCTGAATGAAACTCACTGAAACACCGGCCTACATATTCTCCGTCAGAAAAGCCCATTCTTCTCCTGTGTTTTTCATTCATGTAAAGATATTTGTAATTTCCATCTACCAGATATATTGAATCGTCTGTGGTCTCTACGATTGACCTGTATCTCTCTTCGCTCATCTGGAGGGCCTCTTTAGATCTCTCATGCGATTCAATGCTCGAAAGAAGTGTTTTTTCCGAGCACTTGAGTGCCTCAATTTGTGATGAGAAGGGCCTGAACACAAGATAATATATCACCGGGACTAATATCAATGTAAGCATCCAGGCATCTAAAAAAATCTCCCTGATAATGGATAAAGGAGGAAACAAAGATAAAATGAGCATAACCAGGGCTTCTGTCAGGAATATTGAAGATAGAATAATCAGCGCAAGGCTAATAGGATTAATAAAAGTCTTTGTGGTTGTTCCGTTGTTCTTCAACTTTCTTATCCTGCCAGGCGAATTTGATCAAATTTGCACAAAAAGATTCGAATATGTATTAACGCCTTATAATTTTACCACTTTTTTGCTCAGATCTCCAACATTTGCTTCAGCTTTAAATCTATCTCGACGGCCTGCTGCTTTATATTAGCGAATCAAATCAGGCTTATTTCATCCTCTCATTAAGCAATACTACTCCTCAAAAGAACTATAGAGATGAGGCTCCACATAAGTATCGATAATTTCACGGGCGCTGACTAGCCCAATAAGTTTTTTCCCTTTGACTATGGGAATGACAGAATAATTGTTTTCGAACATAATCTTGGCGAGATCATCAAGAGACGTGTCACTATCCGCAGTTATCGGTGTCTTAGACATGATCTCTTCAGCGGTAATTTTGTCAATTTCCGGGCCCTTTTCTTTGGCCGCCTTGAGAATATCGCACATGCTTACAATCCCTATGACTTCCGATTGTTCATTGACTACAGGGAGCCCTGGGCAACCGCTTCCCATCATTTTGTAGACAACATCCCGCCCCGTCGAATTCTTCAAAACCGCTGTCCTTTTGCACATTATATACTTTGCACGTATCATTTTCTTCTGCTCCTTTTCAAAGTTATTATCTTCCCAACCGGAAGATTTCTAAATTGAAG
Source organism: uncultured Nitrospira sp. (assembly GCA_963801505.1). Classification (GTDB taxonomy): domain Bacteria; phylum Nitrospirota; class Thermodesulfovibrionia; order Thermodesulfovibrionales; family UBA6898; genus JAOUFP01. Next base: position 19,715 of record CAWDEY010000017.1, on the reverse strand, counting down.
ACTCCCTCCGGCAAGACCGCAGGGCATCTCAATGCAAGGAATGTTTTTTTCATTATATTCGCTCGCTGACCCCGTGGCAAGACCACGGGGAATATCGCTCGCTATCCATTTATTAATAATATATAAAAAAGTACACTACTGTCAATCAGTTTAGCAACTCAGAACCTTCAGGTGGCCGGCTAATGAAATAGTGGCTGCTTTCGCTGTAATCAGCAGCGGATTGAGGAAAATATCAGACTTCCGGCTACAAAATTAAGGTTCACCCTGTACTGGCGCAAAATAAAACAGAGATATGCTAAAATACAGGGCATTGTACTGCAGGTGAATGATTTCCAGGTTATCTGAACAATGAGGGTGTTTTATTATTCACGTTTTTTTTGCAGTCTGCGAGCGGCCCTGCGCAACAGGCAGGTGTGAACTTCGTCAGGTCCGGAAGGAAGCAGCGATAAGCATTTTGTCTGTGTGCCGCAGCAAGTCGCTCCCGGGCTGCAAAAAGATCGTGAACAGTTCACAGTAAACAGTGATGAATAAATGGCAGGACCGGCAGCAGGATTATTGCCTTACTGAGTACTGATTACCCGTTATCAAATTATGAGCTACCTGGTATTAGCAAGAAAATGGAGACCACAGAGTTTTGAAGATCTTATCGGCCAGGAGCCGATAATGCATATCCTCAAAAACGCCCTTGAACAGTCAAAAATCTCCCATGCTTACATATTCTCAGGCCCAAGGGGAGTTGGCAAGACAACCACGGCCAGGATACTGGCCAAGGCGCTCAACTGCAAGGAAGGGCCCACGCCAACGCCCTGCGGAAAATGCGGCTCATGCACTGCGATAACCGATGGCTCATCCGTGGATGTCACAGAGATCGACGGCGCCTCAAACAACAGCGTTGACGACATCAGGGACCTCAGAGAAAGGGTCAAATACGCCCCTACCGGAGGGAAGTATAAGGTCTATATAATTGATGAAGTTCATATGCTTTCGACCTCCGCATTCAACGCTCTGTTAAAAACCCTTGAGGAACCACCTTCCCACGTTATCTTCGTTTTGGCGACAACAGAGATGAAAAAGATACCTGCTACTGTACTTTCACGCTGTCAGCATATGCCTTTCAGAAGGGTATCAAGCAGCATGATAAAGACGAGAATCAAACAGATATCAGAGGCAGAAGGCATCAGGATATCTTCCCCTGCCCTGGGCCTCGTTGCAAAGGCTGCAGACGGCAGTGTGCGCGATTCTCTGACCATACTTGACCAGCTTTCTTCATTTACCTCCGAGATAACAGAGGAGCATGTCCAGAGTCTTCTGGGTATGGCTGATTTCGGCCTTCTTTCAAAATTGTCTGAGGCCTTGATCAAAGGCAACAGGGTCAATATCATAGATACGATCAATCTCCTTTCTGAAAAAGGCGCTGACTTCAGGTCCTTTACAAAAGAACTGGTGCAGTTCTTTCGTGACCTGCTTGTAGCAAGTGTTGTAAAAAGGCCCGAAGACATGCTTGACCTCAATACTGAAGAGCTGTCCGCTGTGAGAGAGATCATATCAGGGTCCTCTGAAGACCAGTTGACCCTGATGCTCTCTGAAATCATGAAGGCTGAAACCGATGTCAGAAACTCATCCTCTCCGAGGCTTGCACTTGAAATGGCGCTGATACGGGCCAGCTTCCTAAGCAGCCTGAAGCCGCTCAAAACAGTGATAGAAAATATCGAGCTTTACAGCAGCCGGATAACAGGGCCGGATGCCAAAACAGCTCCGGCAGGCAGGACGCCTTATAAAACCGTTCAAACGGTTCAAGCTGTTCAAACTGGAACATCTGATATAATACCGGAAAAGGTCCTGGAGCCTGAGATGACATATGCCTCTGAAGAGCCTGATGAAGAAAAAATACAGGAAGAGCCTGGAAATGTCCTTGCAGAAGATACCCTTGAGGATACGGAAGAGGATGAAACTATTGAGGAGGTTCCTTCCGGTCCGGAAGTGGTAAAAAGCGTGGATTTGTCCTCTGCCTGGACAAAGTCCCTCGAGAAAATAGAAGCTCCGCTTGCTTCAAAAATCTCTCAGGCCAGCGTTGAGTTTAAGGACGATGGAATTTTGCTTACCCTTGACGGGGGCCACGCCGTGTTTGAGGATGCCATAAAGAAAAGCCTGAAGTCCCTGGAAAATATTACCTCCGCGGAGTACGGCAATAAGGTCAGAATAAAGCTGGTTACCTCACAAAAAAAGGCCCCCAGGAAAAAAGACCTCAAAGAAAAGGCCATGAACGAACCTGTTGTCAGGGAGGCGCTGGAACTTTTTGAAGGAAGGGTCGTCGATGTAACGCAGATAGAAAATACAAAAAATGGAGGAGAGCATGTCTAAGAAAATGCTTGGAGACCTGATGCGTCAGGCCCAGAAGATGCAGGAAGAGATGATGAAGGCCCAGGAAGAGGCAAAGAAAAAAACTGTTGAAGCCACCGCAGGCGGCGGGATGGTCACTGTTGTAGCCAGCGGCGCAGGTGAGATCATATCCATAAAAATCGAAAAGGATGTCGTAAACCCTGAAGACGTTGAAATGCTGCAGGACCTCATTCTGGCTGCTTCAAACGAAGCCCTCAGAAGGGCCCAGGAACTGGTTTCAGATGAAATGTCAAAATTAACAGGCGGCCTGCAGATACCCGGCATGGGTGGCCTTGGCAAGATGTTCTGAATTGAAGATTCCCTGGAATCCGGATACATCGGGACACGGAATACGCCTGCTATTCATTTATTGTTGTAGTCTTTTAAAATTTGCGCCTTCGTGTTTATGTTTAAAATACTCTTGATCCCCCAATCGAGTCGGAGGATGACGTTCCTGACTGGTTTTTTTCGTCATTCTCGCGAAGGCGTGAATCCAGTTTTTCTATATAAGTGGTTTCAACTTTAGCGCGAATGCCGCTCGATCATACTCTGTCAACCGCCCAATCCAGATTAATGGACTTTTCTCTGATCAGATTTTTGTCTTGAGAAATGAGCCTAACGCCCTATCTGTTTTGCGTATATGATTTTTCAACCAGTCAACTACAAGATGATTTGTCATTACAACAATATGAACACCCGGCCCCTCTGCTTCAAATTGTGTTCTCAGGGTGAAAAAGTTCTCCATAAATTCCAAATGCTGTTTTTTATGGTTTAGGCCCTCAGGATAATCATACTTGGCCATATGTTTCTCTTCCTCAGAGAAATGTGTTATTACATAATCTTCCAGAAAGCATATTACTTTTTTGACCTCCTCTTTGCCTTTTCCATGGTTACAGGCATCAAGCAGATTATTTATCCTCTTAAAAAGTCCCTTGTGCTGATTATCAATCTCATCCACTCCCGTGGCCAAATCCTCAGTCCACTCTATTGCCAAAATATACCTCCTTTTTATTGCTTCAAAAATCGTTTAGCTTTGACTCAATACGGTCCTTTATCTCCTGCCATATCATCCACTGTCAATTTATGTCTGAAAACCCTGTAGCTCCATATCTGATAGGCAATAACAATGGGAACAAAGACCAGCGCAACAACTGTCATTATCTTGAGAGTGTAAACGCTGGAAGAAGAATTATAGATGGTCAGACTGTAATTGTTATCAATGCTGGAAGGGATAAGATTGGGGAAAAGCCCGATTACCCCTGTAAAGACCACCATTAAAATAGTGAGACAGGAGGCATAAAAAGCAGCGAGGCCCTTCCCCTTTGATACTAAAAGTTTTATGCCAAGCAAAGAGAAGACCGCAAGGGCAGGGAAAATAAACCATACAAAGTTGCTGAGATAATTAGCGTAAAGTTTTGTGGCAAAGGCAGTATACACCAAAAAAGAAACAGCCACGGCAAGAAGAACAAACCATACTTTCCCCGCAAGATCGGACGCGCGGGCACCCAGCTCACCTTCTGTTTTAATAGAGATCCACAATGCCCCGTGTACAAGAAAAAGGAGGACGAACAATAGTCCGGTCAGCAGTCCGTAGGGATTCAGTAATGTGAAGAGGTTCCCGTGATAACCGTTTGCATCCATCGGAAGTCCCTCGAAGATGTTCCCGAAGGCGACGCCAAAGAGCAGGGCAGGCAGAAAACTGCTGACCATAATCGTCCTGTCCCAGTTTTTCTTCCAGTTGTCCGTTGATCCCAATCCCCTGAATTCCATCGCAACCCCTCTAAAGATGAGTGAAAAGAGGACCAGCAGCAGCGCTGTATAAAGATAGCTGAACATTAAGGCATACGTAGTAGGAAAGGCCGCAAAAGTGGCCCCTCCCGCTGTTATCAGCCAGACTTCGTTGCCGTTCCACACAGGACCTATGGTATGAATAATGGTCCTTCTTTCATTTTCATTTTTGCCGAGAACACCAAGCAGTATGCCTGCCCCGAAATCAAAGCCGTCGAGCATAAAATAGACAGCCCAGAGTACGCCCCAGAGAATGAACCATATAATTTGAAATTCCATATCACACCTCCTGACCTTTAGAAGGTCTTATAATTGATGAGAGATCTTCATCAGGTCCCTTCTTTGCGAATTTGGTTAACAGATAAATATCAACGACGGCAAGTGTACCGTAGAGGAGGGTAAATCCTATCAGGGAACCCCACACCTGCAAAGGGGTGACAGCTTTGGACACAGCATCTGATGTCTTCAGCACACCATAGACAATCCAGGGCTGACGGCCTACTTCAGCCACGATCCATCCCAGCTGGGCCGCTATGTAGGGAAGAGGTATCGCGTAGAACATTATCCAGAGAAAAGTTGTATTGGATTGGAGCCTGTTTGTCAGCGAAAGAATAAAGGCAATAAGGGTAAGGAGCATAAAGAGCATGCCGAGAGCTGCCATCCCTCTGAAACTCAAAAATGTCGGGAGAACAGGGGGCCTGTTGTCTTTTGTAAATGCCTTTAAACCTGTTATTTCGGCATTGCTGTCGTGAAATGCAAGATAACTCAACATCCCCGGGATTCCGATGGCCTCGACAGAATTCTTTTCATTCTGCACATCTGGAACTACCAGCAGGTTGTATGGCAGGGCCTTTTGTGTTTCCCAGACAGACTCCATTGCAGCAAATTTTGCCGGCTGGGTCTTGGCCACTTCGACTGCATGAAAATCGCCCACGAAAAATACGAGCAGGGAACTTAGCAGTCCGAAGGTTGCCGCAATCCTGAAGGACTTTTTAAAGAACTCCGGATTGTTCTTCTTAAGCAGATGATAGGCCGATATTCCCATAACGAAAAAAGCTGCGACAACATATCCTGAGAAGAGCGTATGGAAGAATTTTAGCCACCCGTAGCTATTTGTCAGCATGGCGGTAAAGTCCACCATCTCTGCCCTGTTGTTTTTCAGGACATAGCCCACAGGATGCTGCATCCAGCCGTTGGCCAGGAGAATCCATAAGGCCGAGAGGTTGGTCGCAAGAGCTACTAGCCAAATGGCTAAGGCATGGACATTTTTAGAAACCTTGTTCCAGCCGAATATCCAGAGTCCTATAAAGGTCGATTCAAGAAAAAAAGCCACTGTTGCCTCAATAGCAAGCGGTGCGCCAAAGATATCACCGACATACCTGGAATACTCCGCCCAGTTCATCCCGAACTGGAACTCCATTGTAATGCCTGTGACAATGCCAAGTGCGAAATTGATGAGGAACAGCTTGCCCCAGAATTTTGTCATTTTAAGGTACGTCTCGTCACCGGAGCTTACATATCTGCTTTCCATATAAGCAACTAAAATGGAAAGGCCGAGGGTAAGGGGCACAAAGATGAAGTGAAACATAGCAGTTACCGCAAACTGGATCCTGCTTAGCATTAACGCGTCCATAGAACATATCCTCCTTTTGTTGCGAATGCATTATTTATGCTTTAATGAAATCCTATCGCTTATTAGACAGTTTTGCAAAGTTTTCTTTCCTTAATTCCTTCTCGACTATTTCCCTTATCTTCATCCATACAGGATGGACCGTGCATATGCCGCTGAGCTGGCACATTCTTTTGTCAACGGCGCATAAATTGGGAGCAGAGGGTCCCTGTATGGCCTCAATTACATCCAATAGATTAATGTCCTTCGGTCTCCTGGCAAGCTGGAACCCTCCCTTTACTCCACGGGTTGAACTTACAATCCCTGCTTTCATGAGACGCTGAAGGATTTTGGAGAGGAAGCTTTTTGGCACAAACATGGCCTTTGATATGTCTTCTACACTGGTCACTGTTTCAGGTTCCCTGGAGAGGTGAAGCACACAGCGTATGGCATAATCTGCTTTTCTTGTTACATACATGTCTTATCCGGCTGTCACAGCAGCAACTGCTGTGCCTTTACTTATTCCGGGAACGTTTACATTTAAGAGTTCCACTTCAACCTCAATTCAAAACAGGACTTTCTTAGTCCTGTTTTATCACATTGAAAATAGCTTGTCAAGTTTTTTTATAACTTTTTTTTCATATGAATGAGAGTGGTTTGTTTCGTAACAGACTAAAGACATATCGCTGTCCTGCTCGCTGCCCGCCTTGACATCAGAAGGACCCTTTCACTATACTTCAAAAATGATTTATATCTACGCGATGATTGTTTGGAAATTTCTCGGAAAAGCCTGGCATATCAATACCGTGGCCGGGAGGAATTTCTATTAGCCATTAGCAAAACTCAATAGAATACCCCGAGGGCCACGGAATAAACACCGCGGCCTTTTTATTTTTGGAGGCATCATGACTGATTTCAACAGGACTAACTGGGCAAAGACCGAATTCAGCCGAAACTATCTTGAGAAGGCCGATATTTACATAGTGGAACGAAGGCGCATGTTCAGCATTCTGAGTTCCTTCATAAGTCACTTTCTGTCTTCTTCTGACAGCAAGCGTCTTCTTGACCTTGGATGCGGAGACGGCGTCCTCAGCGAGGTGCTCATGCAGGAAAACGGATCTCTTTCGGCCACCTTGCTGGACGGCTCCGGTGACATGCTGGAGAAGGCTCGAAACAGGCTTAATAAATTCAAAGACATCCGCTATGTAATAGCCAGTTTTCAGGAACTGTTTGAAAAAGATATTCTGGATGAGAGATATACTTTGATAGTCTCCTCCATGGCGATCCATCATCTGACACTCGCTGAGAAGATAATGCTTTTCAAGAAAGTCCATGCACTGCTTGAGGACAACGGATATTTTGTGAATATCGATGTGGTACTTCCGCCCACAGAAGCGCTTGATCAATGGTATATGAAATTATGGCAGGAGTGGATGAACACTGCGAAGTCGGCTTTGGGCCTGGAAGATGAGCCCTGCGTCAACATCATCGAAAGGTATAAAGACCTTGAGGAAAACAAGCCTGATACCCTGGAGAGCCAGTTGACGGCGCTGAAAGAGATCGGGTTCAGAGAGGTGGATTGTTTTTATAAATATGGAATATTTTCGGTATACGGAGGAAAGCGATGAATCTGCTTGAAATCAGACATGCGATTTACATCCTGGATGCTGAAATCATAGGGTTGCTTTCAAAGAGAAGCAGTCCGGTGAGCCAGGCTGGCAGATTGAAAGATAACGAAGCGAGGGAAAGGAGGAGATTTAACCGCTATGGAAGATGATAAGTATTTATTGCGGATTATCGGAGTCGTTCGCTCTTCTCTCAAATCTCGTAAAGAATGTCCTAAGCAGGGACGGGAAGGTGCGCCTGATGCCTTGTTGGAAATTGATCCGGCCTTTGCCGCTGCTCTTGACGGACTGGTCGTTGGCCAGGAGATACTTGTTTTAACCTGGCTGCACCAGGGTCGGAGAGACCTGCTCAAAGTCCATCCGCGAGGTAATGCGGAGTTGCCTCTCACTGGTGTGTTTGCTACCCGATCTCCAGACAGGCCCAATCCCATTGCTTTGCACCGCGTAAAAGTGGAGGAAATGCTTAAGGGGCTTATCAGGGTCAATCCCCTCGAGGTCCTTGACGGCACTCCGATTCTTGACATCAAACCGGTCTTGGCCGGGGGAGAAGAAAGATAATGAACAACGATGAGCACAAGAAAAAGGTAATGGCTTCTTTCGATATGGCAAGCAAAGGGTATGATTGCCCCGGTTTACGGTTTTTTGTCGAAAGCGCTTCGTGGTTGGTCAAAAATCTGGAATTAAAGGGCAATCATGCAACAAGGTTTTTCCTGACCCTCCACGTTTATGTTTCAAATCCCGGCAAGGGACCTCAGTTTGCGGGCGGTTTTACCTCTATTACGTTTAGTGAGACAGTTTTGCGGACTTCGTTATTTACAAATACATTTAAATCATAAGTTCCAAACCTGGGGAAGGTTAAATTGGCAAACTGAAATATCTGATGCGCCAACACGCTATGTTCTCCGGGCGGAGGCATGTTGAATCTGAGACTCGCTTCAATATTCATCATAACTTCGCCATCCGCACTCACCATTTGGATTTTTATTGGATGCTCACTATTTGAGTCCCCTCGCTCACCCTGAAAGGTCAAAATAAGTGAAATTTGAGGATGAGTTGCGGGGACTGTATTGGCGCCAATGTTTTGAAAAATACCGAGTATGTTAAGTTTGCCCTCTCGTGAGACGTTTGCACTGTCCGCAATTACAGCAAACGGAATCTTTATCATAAGTATCCTCCATTATTAAAACGTGGTAATATTGACGATTTATTAACCACAGAGCGCACAGAGAAAAAATTATAACTAAAAGCATTTCATAGACAAGTAGTTCTCTGTGGCTCTCTGTGGTGAATAGCCTTTTCCTGTATTATATCCTGCCCAATTTTTTAGCAAGACTGTTCGTCTCTTCCAAAAGCGCCTCGATTTCATCAAGGCCCTTGTCCCAGAAGGTCCTGTCAGCGATATCTATCCCCAGCTTCCTGAAGATCTTCTGCGGCGAATCAGATAGTCCTGCTGAGAGAAATTCATTGACCTTGTGAATAAACCCGGGCTCTTTTTTTACCGAATTCTGCAAAGACTTGGATATCAGAAGACCGCTTGCATATGAATAAACATAAAAGAAATAACGGATATGGCTCCAGTAAACCCACCAGTTTTCGGAACCTTTTGACTGCTCCACAGAATCTCCCATGTATGCGGTCATATGCTTTTGAAATATCTCCCCTAACTCTTCTTTGGAAAGATATCCGCGCTGCCTGAATTCATGATGCAGTTCCTGCTCGAAGGTATAGCACGCGACCTGTCTGAATATTGTTGAAATATCGTCATTGAGCTTCATCACCATAATGGCGAGCTTCACCTCGTCATCTGAACCCAGGAGTATTTCCTGCAGGACAAAATCCTCCATAAAAGTGCTTGCAACTTCAGCTGTTGAAGTCGGCGTGCCGAAATTAAGGGCGTTTTGTTTTTTCCGGATGAGCTCATTATTTATGCCGTGACCCAGTTCATGGGCCAGAGTTAGGACATCCCTCAGCTTATCAGTGTGGTTCAGAAGTATATATGTAGGCTGGGAAATCAGATGATGGACACAAAATGCGCCGCTGCCCTTCCCTTTCCTGGGATATACATCAAACTGGCCGTTCTCTGTGAACTCTGTAAGTATCTCAGTGTACCTGGGGTCGAGCTTCTGAAAAACCTTATAAATGAGCCTGACTGATTTTTCATAAGAGTATTTATATCAATGTCCCCGAACTCCACATTCCTCTCATGATAGCGCAATCTTTTCACTCCGAGAAGTCTGGCCTTTAGAGCGTAATATTTCGCGGAGATATGAAATCTGCTCGGATACGGACTTTATGAGTGAATCTACCACATTGCTCTCAATATCGTCGCTGATATGCCTGAGAAGGTCAGGCCGTGAGACCCTCCGGAGTTCATCATCCACTTTCTTGTTTGCGAGTATTGAATTCATCTCCACCTCCGCTACATCTGACATGCTTGTTCCATAATCTCATTGAACTCTCTGGCTGCAATGTCCCTTACTTTTCTGTCCTTGCTGCTTGTCAGGCTCGAGATCTCAGACAGTGTTTTCAGCGCTGAACTGCCGTCCTCCAAAAGTACCCTGCCTTCCTCCTTTGAAAGAAAGTCAGACGTCATTCTCACCCAGTTCGAATATGAAGTTGTTGACTTCAGATTCAGGATCTTTTCCTCCTTTTCACCAAGCAGGTATTTTGATTCAGCAAATATCCTCTCGAGAAAATGTCTTTATTTCAAAAGACCTTTGTATTTCAGAAACGAAGTCTGGAGTGATTTCGGGATTTTTGCTATCCTCAGGTGGAAAAACTGGATATCATTTTCAATCTTGCCGGCTGAACTCCTCGATCCTGTTGAATCTGGCCTTCAGTTCAGGGTTGTTGCGGTCGATCTGGGTGCGAAGCCAGAAATAATATCCGGCATTGCCGTCAGTCCCATAGGTCTCTTTTCCATGCTTCATATTCATCAAGCGCCTGTCTGCAGCACCGCGGGCTCCTTTAAGATAGTCTTTACGGCTTCTTCCATTTATTGATGAAGGCGTAGCTTTTCTGCTCAACCGATTTTCTGTCTGCTTCTATCTCCGGATCATCATCATTTTTAAAAAGTTTATTGAGGTCCCAGGTTGTGCTGATTTTTATGGGAGGTGTTTTCAAAGCCTTTTTCATTCCTTTCTCCTGCACGTAATTCAGATTTCTCTTTGCATAGATTATATTAGGTCTACGGCAAAAAGTAAAGAAAACGGAGATGAACAGTTCACCGCGGAGACGCAGAGAACACAGAGAAAACCATGAGTTATAGAATAATTTTGTTTCACCAACAAGATAAAGGAACCTTTCGGCCTTTTCTCTTATTTCTCAGCTCTTTGCCTTCGCGTCACGCTTAAGCGCCTGCTGTTGGCTGTGTTTAATCTCTTTTTCCAGAATAATTTTTTTTGCAGTCAAATTCTCTGCGTCCTCTGTGCCTCTGGGGTGAAGTGTTCTCAGCAGCTGAAGCAGTCAATTTGTATTCCCTGAAAAACACATGGTATATTTCGTGTGATATGAGAAAAGACGTTATTGTAATCGGTGCCGGTGCTGCCGGACCTTATGTGTGCTATAGAGGCAGGGAAGAGGGGCCGGTCTGTTCTGCTGCTCGATCATGCCGAATAGGATTGGACAGAAGATACGGATTTCAGGCGGCGGCCGCTGCAACTTCACAAATATGCATATGGCCCCGGAGAATTATCTTTCAGAGAACCGGCATTTCTGCAAATCTGCGCTTGCACGTTTCAGTCCGTATGATTTTATCGCGATGCTTGAAAAATACGGCATATCCAGTTCCATGAAAAGGAAAAGGGACAACTCTTCTGCAAAAAGAACTCTCTGGAGATCCTGCGGATGCTTCAGGAGGAGGCAAAGAATGCAGGCGTCGAGATACGGCTTGAAGTGCAAGTGTCACGGAGTGAGCAAAAGAAGACCGGTTTCAGGTTGCTACGAATCAGGGCCTGTTTGAATCAGAATCACTGGTGATTGCGACCGGGGGACTCTCTTTCCCTGATCTGGGGGCCAACGGAATCGGACATCACATAGCCAGACAATTCGGCCTTCGCGTCACGCCATTGGGTCCCGGACTGGTGCCCTTTGAATTTAACCGCACTGATATGAAAATATTCGGAACCCTGAGCGGGCTTTCCCTGCCGGTGAGGGTGGACTGCCGCGGCATCCGAGTTTCCGGGGGATATGCTCTTTACCCATCAGGGTCTCAGCGGTCCTGCAATTTTCCAGATCATCCTCCTATTGGCAGACAGGGAGATGTGCTGAAGATTGATTTGTTGCCTGCTTCTGATGCACTTGAAATATTCCGGGCCAGACAGGGAGAGCAGGATAGAAATGCAGAATCTCCTTGCAGAATTATTTCCCGAAACGCTTTGCCCGCACCTGGTCTGAACTGTATCTGCCTCAAAGCCTCTTTGCCAGTACACGAAAAGAAGCTGATCGAATGGCCGCTACAATTGCATAGCTGGGAGATCAGACCGAAGGCCACACAGGGCTACAGAAAGGCCGAAGTCACTTTAGGCGGTGTGGACACAGACGAATTATCGTCCAAGACCATGGAGGTAAAAAAAGTGCCTGGTCTTTATTTCGCCGGAGAGGTGCATAGATGTAACAGGACAACTCGGTGGCTATAACCTCCACTGGGCGTGGGCCTCCGGACATGTGGCAGGTCAATATGCCTGAAAAAAGAAAGATCATACTTGCCTCCGCATCTCCCAGAAGAAAGGAGATACTTGAATTAACCGGCTTGAAATTTTTCATAGATGCAGGCGACTATGAAGAAGATATGGCTCTGGATTTAAAACCGCATCAGCTGGCGAAATTTTTGTCCTCTGAAAAAGCCAAAATGACCGCTGTTAACTATGCAAACGCACTTGTCATTGCAGCTGATACCTTTATTGTCTTTAAGGACCACTTAATGGGAAAGCCCCACACAAAGGAAGAGGCCAGAAGAATGCTCACTCTTCTAAACGGCAAGGTGCATTCAGTCATTACAGGTTTCACCATTATTGATACCGACCACAAAGAAAAAGCTCACAAGGTCAGTTGAGACAAAGGTGTATTTCAGGAAAATGACTGTTCAGGAGATTGAGGCCTATATAAGAACAGGTGAGCCGCTGGACAAGGCAGGCGCATATGCCATCCAGGGGATAGGGGCAATGATCGTACGGAAGATCGAGGGAGATTATTTCAATGTTGTCGGACTTCCACTTGGCAGTCTGGTAGAGTCGCTGAAGAAGTTCGGGGTCTCTGTGCTTTAAAAATCTATAACTATTAAATTCTGACGATATCAGTCTCTTGCCCTTGATACTTCTGAAAACTCGTTGAGCCTTTCGTCAAATTCCCTTGTTTTTTCTTCGAGTTCATCAGTCAGGGTCGCCAGTTTTTCAAATAGGAGCTCGATTTTAGTTTTAGCTTCGTGAGTTGCCTTGCTGAGTTTTTTGATCATATCCCCGTCACCTTTTACAGATGCCTCCAGGAGTTTCCCCGTATCCTCCTCAATCTGCTTTTCCATGCGGGTGATGGTCTCTTCTATCTCATGGATCTCTCTCTGCAGAGGTCCGATAGTCCTGGTGCGTTCATTCATTATCTCTGCCTTTAGTCTGCGTACATTTTTTTTGTTGATGCCAGGCAAATCAGCTGAAGATAAAGCTTGCTCTGGCGGACTTCCATCTTCGTTTTTCCAGCCGACCCTGTCGAGGAAGTCCTGATACGTTCCGTCAAAGACCTTTACTTCACCGGCATCGAACACAATCAACTTCCTGGCAACCGCATGAAGTACCATTTCGCTGTGAGTTACGATCATGACAGCGCCCTTGAAGTCCTCTATGGCCTCGATCAGGGAATCGATTGATTCCATATCAAGGTGGTTTGTAGGTTCGTCCAGCATAAGCATATTTGAGGGACTGACAAGCAGCTTCCCTAGCAGTACCCGGCTTTTTTCCCCGCCGGAAAGTACAGAGATCTTTTTCAGGGCATTATCACCCTCGAACATCATGGCCCCGCAGATCTTTCGGGCTGCGCCACGGCTGTGATCAGGGTGGGCGTCCATGATCTCTGCTTCAACGGTCTTTGATTGGTTCAGACGGTTTATATTTGTCTGGCCGAAATATGAAAGATGCAGGCTCGGGTGATGTCTGACCGTCCCTGATTGTGGAGATAACTCCTTTGACAGGAGATTCAAAAGGGTTGTTTTGCCTTTGCCGTTTTTCCCTATGATAGCTATCCTGTCGTTTTTTTCAACCGCTACTGAAAAATCCTTAATCAAAGGGGTGCTATCAGACCCAAAGACAAAGGACACCTCTTGTGCTTCAAGGAGGCGTTTGCCGGTAAACGGCATGGAATTGAATTCGAAATCCAGAGTCTTTATTTCCGAGAGCTTATCGAGTTTTTCCTTTTTGCCTAGGGCTTTTATCCTGGACTGAACAGCCTTTGCCTTGGTCGCCTGGACCCGGAAACGGTTTATGAAATCCTCTATCTCTTTGCGTTTTTTCGCATCGTTTGTCCTGGTCTTTTCATGGATCTCTTCTTCCTGGAGTATTTGCTGATATAATTTTTCTGTAGGGCCTTCGATCTTTTTAAGTTTTAAGCGATGAATGCCCATGGTATGAGTTGTGACACTGTCCATAAAGTTGCGGTCATGGGTGATTATTATCAGCTCATCTTTCCAGTTTCTCAAAAACTGTATGAGCCAGCGTATCGATACAATGTCAAGATAGTTCGTAGGTTCATCGAGCAAAAGAAGGTTCGGCTCAGAGACCAGGACCTTCGCAAGATTCAGACGCACCTGAAAACCTCCTGAAAGAGCAGCAGGATTAAGGTCAAGGTCATCGACGGTAAACCCGAGTCCCGACAGAATCGCCTTTACTTTGTAGGATTCATCCCTGCCGTCTTCAGCTTTCGGGATGCTGAGGCAGGCTTCCTGCAAAACAGTCTGTTCAGTAAATTTCAGATGTTGGGAGAGATGTCCGATACGGTAATGATTTGGAATTCTGATCGCACCGGAATCCGGATGTTCCTCATTAAGTATCATCCGAAAAAGAGTGGTCTTGCCATGACCGTTTCTTCCCACCAGACCAACACGTTCTCCGGGGTTTATGGTAAAACTGACATCATCAAAGATCATCTGACGTCCGTACGCTTTTTCTAAATTATTGGCCTGTATCATTATTATTGACCTGTATTGTTTGTAATTGCTACGTGTTTAGGCTGAAGACTGAAGGTTAAAGGATATCAATCATCTGAGGATATGCTATAACTAAAACAGCGAGCTAAGCAAGTTCCCCCTGCTTGGGCAGGGGGAACCGTTGGTTCAATTACTGTTTAACAACATTTATCGCCTTTGGTCCTTTAGGGCCATTTTCAATCTCAAAGCTGACTTTATCTCCCTCGCTAAGGGATTTAAATCCATTGCTCTGGATTGAAGAATAGTGGACGAATACATCGCCGCCGTCTTCGCTGGTGATAAACCCGAAGCCTTTAGATTCGTTAAACCATTTTACTGTTCCATTAGCCATTCCTTTTACCTCCTTACATATAAACTAAAATCTCAGAATGACAGTTCCCACAAAAAAAAGACCCCAAAGCTAAAAGTCTTTGCGGTCTTGTCAGTTACAAAAACTTCTGAAACTTCGAAAAAATCTTAACATGCTAAATATTGATTAGTCAATCATCAAATTGGCCTGTCAAATTGGCACGCAACCCGGCCAAAATGCATACCTTCACTAAATTATAGACTTGCTGGATTTTTTACTACCCGCGTACAATTCATACTCAAGAAGCCTGCATTCAATGGCTCCGTTAAAGAACTGTATCTTCCTTTTGCTGCGCAACCCGATTTTCTTGGCCAGGCCGGAGTTGCCGGTGAAAATATATCCGGTATACCCTCTGCATTTCTGTTTGAAAAAATCACCTATATCTGCATATGTCCCTGCAAGCTGATCAATTTCCCCCATGCGTTCCCCATAACCAGGATTAAGCAACACTGTTCCGCTGCCCGCAGGCACAGTGGTATCTCTAAAATCACATACGCTGAATTCGATCAGGTGCTCGACCCCGGCGGTCATGGCATTTTTTCGGGCAGCCTCAACTGCTTTACTGTTTATGTCTGTTGCTATTATCCTGTTTTGCAAGGCTTTTTTTGAGACTTGAGAGGCTTCTATGCGAAGTTCCTCCCACAGGGCCTTATCGAATCCCCTCAGGTGCATGAAGCAGAAGTTATTTCTCAGGATGCCTGGTGCTTTTTCAAGACCGAGCAGGGCAGCTTCAATGGCAAGGGTGCCGCTGCCGCACATAGGATTAATAAAATTGCCGTTATCATTCCAGCCTGTTGCCATTATAATCGCGGAGGCGAGGGTCTCCTGAAGAGGGGCTGCCAGAGGTATCTTTCTATAACCTCTTTTTGACAGAGGTTCTCCTGAGGTGTCGATGTAAAGGCGGCCTTTTTCATCTTTCCAGTGCAGATGCACAACAACCCTGTCTCGTTCCGGACCTGAATCAGGACGACAACCGAATTTTTTCATAAACCGGTCAGCAATAGCGTCTTTGCACTTCAGGTTTGCAAAACGGGAATCTGTTATGGTCGGGGTATCAACAGTTGAGGTGATGCTGATATATCCGTTTTCATAAATATAATCTTCCCATCGCACTTTTGCCGTTTCCATGTAAAGTTCCTCAGGCGTCCTTGCCGTAAACTCGGAGAGGAGATAAAGCACACGGTGGCCTGTCCTCAGGAACAGATTCAGACGCATGGTCTCAGCCAGCGGGCCTTCTGTTTCCACTCCGGAGAAGGATTCGGACAATAAGGGGAATCTCAGAGACTGTACTTCTGAGGCCAGGTAGGACTGGATGCCTTTCGGGCAGGTGATGAATATCCTGTTTTTTTCCATATTCACCAGATTATACATTACTGATGGAAAAACGCTCAATCTCGGGAATTTGTAAAGATATATACATATGTTTTAATATAAAAAACATGTAAGGCTTCACGGTTACAGGTATCGGAAGAAAGATTCCGGACAAGCCGGAATGACAAAAGCCCTGAAGTTCAACTTTTTCTGTCATTCCCGCAAGGAACGCGCCTCAGGAATCCTTCTTTGGGCTTTCATTGGAAACCCGTAACAAAAGTGATACAATGGCCGTCGTTAAATATTGACTATTTACCGGTGGATAGAATAGCTTAGTAGAAATAAATAGCTGTAATTATTACTATAAGGGATTGATCTGATAGTTTGGAGATATCGATATTATAAAAATTCTTCAGCATAAAGATAAGATAATGAGAATTGCTCTTTTAATGGCGTGCCTGTCTTTCCTTGCAGTGGCTGGCTGCAGTGAGAAAAAGGCACCTCTCGAGGAAAAGCGCCCTGAAGGCAACTCCATTACAATCGGACTTATACCTGAGCAGAATATTTTCAGGCAGATGGAACGTTATGAACCGCTTGCCAATTATGTTTCGAAAAGAATCGGAGTAAGAATAAAGCTTAAAGTCCTTCCCCGTTATGGAAATATTATCAATAACTTCGTTTCAGGGAGAATGGACGGTGCCTTTTTAGGAAGTTTTACTTATTCCCTGGCGCATAAAAAATTAGGGGTTGAAGTCCTCGCAAGGCCTGAAAATGGTGAAGGGATATCTTCATACCATGGGTTACTAATTGTAAGGAAAGACAGCCTTATCAGAAAAGCTGAGGATATGAGGGGAAAAAGATTTGCCTTCGTGGACAAAGCGACAACAGCAGGATATCTGCTTCCCCTGGCCTATTTTAAAGAACACGGAATCGGAGATTTCAGGTCCTATTTTAAAGAAACTTATTTTGCGGGGACCCATGAGGATGTGATCTATGATGTCCTCAATAAAAAGACCGACATAGGAGCTGCAAAGAATACGGTATTTGAGAGGCTTGCAAAAAATGACGAACGTCTAATGAAAGAGCTGCTTGTCCTTGAGAAGTCACCTGATGTGCCTGAAAATGGTCTTGCAGTGAGAAAAGACCTCGACAACTCCTTAAAAATTAAACTTAAGGAGACTTTGTTAAATATGCATACTGATCCGGAGGGCAAGTATATCCTGAACAAATTCGGCGCCCGAAGGTTTATCGAAACAACGGACAAGGATTACGAGCCTGTGTATAAGTATGCAAAAGATATAGGTCTGGATCTTTCTGCCTATGATTATATTAATAATTAAATGAAGAAAAAGATAATTATTGGTCTCAGCATCTTTGCCCTGATTTTTTTCCTCGGCGGCATCTATATAATCGTCACAATCGAAAAAACCACACAAAAATTCGACCAGCTTATTGAACTCCACCAGGTTGAGATATTGAGAGAACATTTGCTGATACAGATCAAGCGGGTGCAGACTGATCTGGCGGTGAAAGACACACGCTTTGCCCGGGATGCCGATGTTATTGTCAAGAATGTAAGGAACCTGCACGTTGTGCTTAATACATGCTTTTCATGTCATCACGCTGAATCAGTCATGAAGAAACTCAATGAGCTGAAACAACAGACTGAAAACTATGAAGACGCTCTAAGCAGGCTCATGACCATCAGGGCCAATTCAGCAAGACTGGCGGATGAAGAAGAAAGCGCCTTCAATGCAGGTGAGACACTCACTGACATGGTCAACGGCATGATCATGTTGACAAGCATGAAACTGAGTCAGAAAACCCAGTCCGTCCTCAGAGATGTATCCAGCACAAAGACAGTACTTTTTATGCTTGTCGCTATCGGGCCTCTTCTGGCCTCTGCGCTGGCCTTCATTTTTATCAGAGGCTATACAAGGCCGGTCAATATACTTCTTGAAGCTACAAGAAAAATAAAAACCGGCAATCTGGACTTCAGGGTAGAAGGGCTGACAGATGAGTTCGGGGAACTGGCAGGCTCGTTTAATGAAATGGCAGTCTCTCTTAAGGCGCAACTGGTGAGGATAGAGGAGAGTGAAAAAAGTTACAGGATGTTGTTTGAAAAAGCGGGTGATGCTATTTTCATTGTTGATACAGGGGGGAACAATGTCGGCCATATTGTAAACGCCAATGATGCCGCTGCTGCCATGCACGGATTTAAGGCAGATGAACTGATGGGATTAAACATCATCAGGGACCTGGATGCTCTCAGCGCCGAGAAAAAAACACAGGAACTTATAAAACGCATATTGAAGGGTGAATGGATCAAGGCAGAACTCGAACATCAGAAAAAAAACGGCACTGTCTTCCCTGTTGAGATTAGCGCAGGCCTGCTTGAAATTGGAACACACAAGTACATTCTGATCTTTGCCAGGGACATCACCGAGCGCAAGCGGACAGAGGAGGCTTTACAGCGGGCGGAACAGATAAAAATATGCGGTGAGATGGCTGTTGGAATGGCCCATGAAATAAAAAATCCACTCGCGGGCATTAAGGTATCTATTGAAGTACTTCTTGATGAACTTAAACTTGCGGAAAATGACAGGGAAGTGCTTGTTAAAGTGATCTGCGAGATCAGAAGATTGGAACTGCTTATCAAGGCGCTCCTTAATTTTGCGAAGCCGCCGAAGCCGCAATTTTCTCTGGTAAATTTGAATGAAATTCTTGAGACCGCCTCAAGTTTTTCCCTGAAAAACCCATATTTTTCGACTATTAAGGCCTTAAAAGATTACGACGAGCAGCTCCCTGAAACCATGGCTGACCCGATGCAATTACAGCAGGTATTTATGAACCTGATTCTAAACGCAGCAGAAGCCATGCACAGCGGAGGGACCCTGACCCTGAAAACCTCCTACGATAAATCTTCAAATGCGCTCCAGATAATGATTTCCGATACAGGCGAGGGAATAACATATGAGAGGAAAGAAAAGATTTTTCAGCCGTTCTTTACTACCAAATCAAAGGGTACCGGGCTGGGCCTGGCAATCTCTAAAAGATTGATCGAACAGCACGGGGGAAGCATTATCGCTGAAAGCAATCAGCCTCAAGGGACCATATTCAGGATCAGTTTCCCTCTTATACAAAGGCTGGGGAGAGAAACGGCAGAATGACAAGCGGAAAGATTTTCCTGCTCGATGACGATGAACTCATTGTAACAATGCTTACTAGGGCCTTGAAAAAAGACGGCTACCAGATAAAGTCTGATACAAGTACAAAGGACGTAGTTGATAAGATCAGGTCATGGTCCCCCGATGTCGTGATGCTCGATATAAACATGCCTGAGAAGAGCGGCATTGATATACTTCAGGAATTAAGAAGCAAGGAGATTGACACGCAGGTTGTAATGCTTTCTGCTGACGACACTGCTGAGACTGCTGTCAGGGCCATGAAGCTTGGTGCTGTTGA
>CAWDEY010000016.1:0-351503 GCA_963801505.1 uncultured Nitrospira sp. | reverse complement strand
ATGACCGCCTATGGCGCAATTGAGACAGCGGTGGAGGCAATGAAAAGAAGGGGCCTACGACTTTATCACCAAGCCCTTTGAGGAGGAAAGGTTGCTGCACACGGCGCGGAGGGCACTGGAGCATCAGCGACTTCTTCGGAGGAACATGGATCTTGAAAGAAGGATCCGGGAAAAACAAAAAGAGACTTTCTTCGTGGGAGAGTCCCCCAGGATGAAGGAACTTATCGACACCATAAAGTTGGTGGCGAGGACAGACGTGACTGTGCTCATTACCGGTGAGACCGGAACCGGGAAGGAACTGGCAGCCCGCATGATCCACAGCCTCAGCCCCAGGACCGCCAAACCTTTTGTGGCCGTAAACTGTCCGGCCATCCCTGAAAACATATTGGAGAGCGAACTTTTTGGCTATCGCAAGGGCGCCTTTACCGGCGCCAACTCGGACAGGGAAGGGCTTTTTCAGGCGGCACAGGGAGGCACCTTGTTTCTGGATGAGATTGGAGATATATCCTCCTCGTTGCAGGCGAAGCTGCTGCGGGTGCTGCAGGAAAGAGAACTCAAACCCCTGGGCGATACCACTACCCACAGAGTGGATGTCCGTGTTATCGCGGCCACAAACCAGGACCTTGAAAAGAATGTTGCCGCCGGGCTTTTCAGGTCAGACCTCTATTACCGGCTCAATGTTGTTTCAGTTCGTACCCCACCCCTCAGGATGATACCTGAGGACATACCTCTGATCGCCTACCATTTTCTTTCCCTTTTTTGCGCGGAACTTGGATTGGACCAGAAGAGGTTAACGGAGGAGGCTATACAGTACCTTGTTTCCAGACAGTGGAATGGGAACGCGCGTGAACTCCAGAATGAGATAAAGCGGGCGGTGATTTTTTCAAAAAACGACTTGCTGGAAGCGGACGATTTTGGAAAAAGTGCTCCGTTGGTACCCGGCCCTGAGGAAAACCCTGAAATGTATGAACTTGATTACAAGGAAGCACGGAAAAAGACCCTTATGGCATTCAATATGGAATACATCACGCGCCTTCTGAGGCGTACTGAAGGTAATGTTTCCGAGGCAGCTCAAGTAGCGGATTTAGAGCGTCAGTCTCTCCAGCACCTTATGAGGAAGTACGGAATCAATTCGTCCGTATTCAGAAAGGATGCGGAAAAGAAATAGCAAATGACGAACGCTCAGGGAGAACCGTGCATTTTCTCCAACACTGAACTATCTATTTCATATCCGAATTTCTGATTTGCCATTCGTATGAACTGCCGTATTTCCGTAACTTCTGCAGTCTTGTCAAAAAAAATCCTGCGCACACCGTTATCTGTATCAATGCACAAATGATATCTTGCGCGGAATATTCCGAGCAAAAGCCAGAAACCGATCCCTGCCATAATCCACAGGATGACCGGGATCATTGGTAGCACAAACTCTCCGGGTTCGGACGCGGCCACGTCCCTTACTCCTGTATTTGCAAAAAAGGTCACGACTAATCCAAGCAGTCCAAGGGAAAACAAGGTAAAGCCGAAGAAGTATTGAAGGAACGGATGTCTGGCCTCTGTGTCGTAGCCAAGCCTGATCTGCCGAATCTCCCCCTTCCCGATTGTGATGACAATCCTGCCGTCGTCGATTTTCCTGAGATCGGTCCCGGAAATTTCTACCTTCGAGTAAGCAATTGAGCTGCCGTCTGAGTTGATAGCCAATACAGCCTCTTTCCTGAAATGCCCGCACAATCACGTGCATGAAATTACTTCAGTATAACCTATTCCTGTGTTTCTCTACGAGTTGCAGATAGCCGGACACCTGTCCGAAAAAAGGGGATAATATGTAACGGGCAAGATGCTGGTTTGATTTCAATTGTTCTATTGCAAAGGGTTAGCTAGTTATCGGAGAAAAAACTCAGAAACTACGGACACAACAACATTGACAATAACGTATGATGCGATATACTTGAAGTAAGGAAGCATGCAGAAGGAGCCCGGTCACTTCGCGCAAGGAGGCATAAATGAAGAAGAATGTAGGAGGCATCGATAAGATTCTAAGGGTAATTCTCGGAATTGCCGCTCTTTTGGTGGGGGCATTCGCTCCCATAGCGGGTGGGCTCAGGATCATTGCATTTGTGGTGGCTGCTGTAGCCCTATTTACCGCAATCTTCGGTTTTTGACCTCTCTGGAAGGTGCTCGGGATTAGCACCTATAAAGAGAAAGAGAATTAGACTGAAAGAAATCAGGCTGCATACCCTTCTCTTGCATCAGAGAGAAGCTAACGTTACTTCAAAAGCGGGAGGCCTACCTTTAGCTTCAGTTCAGTACGACGAGAAAATGACAAATAGGAATATTTTTGATAAACTTGCTAAAAAATATGATGCCTGGTACGACTCGGATGAAGGAATGCCTATTTATGAAAGTGAGCTTTTATGTCTGAACTCATTAATACATGATGTTTCTTCTCCGATGCTTGAAGTTGGTGTCGGTACCGGCAGATTTGCCAGGAACTTTTCTGACATTATCGGAGTCGACCCCTCAATAAACGCTCTTAGGATTGCCAGAAGCAGAGGCGTGAAAACATTGCAGGCCACCGGAGAAGAGCTTCCTTTTTTCACCGGAACATTTAAGTATGTTTTGATCATCGTGACATTGTGCTTTGTTGAGGACCCGCTATCAGTCTTAAAAGAGGCGAACAGGGTGCTGATGACTGATGGGAGCGTTATTATAGGAATAGTACCGAAGGATTCACCATGGGGAATATGGTATGAGAAAAAAAAGGAGGAAGGACATCCTTTTTATAGTCATGCGAAATTTTACACATTGCAGGATATCGAAACCTATCTGAAAACATTGGACATGCAAATCACAGAGATTAGCAGTACTCTCTTGCAACGTCCTGATGAGCCTCGTCGAATAGAACTCCCCGTTAAAGGGTACGTGAAAACTGCTGGATTTATTTGTATTGAGGCCAAAAAAGTCAATCTCATGCGATAATTTTGCTTCAAACTGTAGAATGATTGAGACATTCATCCATCGTCACTAACCCTATTGCGCTAATTGTACAGATATTTTCCAACAAGACTGAACAGGAGTGCAGCCAGGACAATCGTGGCAACAATTACATATGTGCGATCCCTTTGTTTTGCGAAGGCAAACAGAAGAAACGCGACCCAGGCAACCGGGGTAAACATCAGGAGAAGCAGCCCAAACTGGATTATGCCTCGACTCCGCAAAGAGAGGGCATCCGCTACGATACCATGCACCCTGCGCAGGTCCGCTGGCTCGCCTGAAAAGATTTTGTATTCAGGAAGATCCATGCCATATTTTGTCAGATAAAAAATACCCCCGACAAACACAAAAACAGCGGCTACTATTACCCCGATACGCAAAAAAAGACCTACAATTAATTCTACGCGCTCATCCGTCCAGCTATTGTTCCTTTGCGACATCTATATCCCCCCAGTCAATCCGTTGTATATCATTTCGGCTGCGAGAAAAAGTATGACAATGCTGAAGATAAGCCGTAAGAGGCGGGTCTTTGTTTTTACCAGTATGCGTGCCCCCGACAGTGCTCCCATAAGCACGCCGAGCATAACAGGCATGGAAAGTCCCGGATCAATATATCCGCGGTTCAGATATATCCCGACGCTTGCAGCAGCAGTCACCCCGATCATGAAGTTGCTTGTTGTTGTGGAGACCTTAAAGGGGATGCGCATGAAATGGTCCATAGCAAGGACCTTTACCGCGCCTGAGCCGATGCCTAGCAGACCCGACAGGGAACCCGCCAAAAACATCAGGCCAAAACCCGCAGGCACAGCGTGAACATAATAGGTTTGGCGGCCTTCGGCGGTCGGGAAACTCCCATCCAGCCTTAGCCGGGTCGATAGTCTGTCCGGCCAATCAGTTCCGCCTTCCTCGTATCTCGGCCTTAATGAAAGATATGCAGAATGTATAAGCACGACGCCAAAGATTACTGCGAGCAAAGAGGTGTGTATCTGTGATGCCAGAAAGGCCCCGCACAAAGCGCCAAGAGTGGTTGCTATTTCGAGAAACATCCCGATGCGGATATTGGTATAACCTTCTTTGACATACGCAGAGGCAGCACCTGCAGAAGTTGCGATCACAGATACAAGTGATGCTCCGATTGCATACCGAATATCAACACCAAACCCCAGGGTCAACAAGGGGACAATAACAACTCCCCCGCCAAGTCCTGTCAATGATCCCAGAAGACCGGCCAGAAAGGAACCGAGCCATATAAGAGATGTTAATTCAAGGACGTTCATAAACAAAAGTCTCCGCAATTATATTTGACATAAATAAAATGCTGGTAAAGTTCCACTGTCTGCCAGTGGATAGCAACAGTGTCTTTACTTCACCGACGCCGTAAGAAAAGTATATTACATAACGGGCAATTGTACTATTGTTTTAAAAAAACCGGCCTTTCCTGATGTTTAGCGAATTCACTCCGGATAGCGGCCTCCATGTATGTCCTGTTATCAAGCCGGGTAATTATTTGATTATGTTTGACAGTATGTTTAACTAAAAGTAAAATCTAACTGTGTTGATGCGGTACGTACACCTTAATCCTGTAAGGGCGAAGATTACAGAGGACCCTGAAAAGTATCCATGGAGTGGACACAGTGGGAGTTTCTGAATGAGCCGTGAAATGTGCTATCGCTGTTTCTGGCCGAAGTCTCTCTGCTGGTGCCCTTCGATTTCTCCAATCGTAACCCGAACGAAAATCATCATCCTGATGCATCCAAAAGAATACAAAGAGGAAAAAGCGGCCACTGGTCGCTTCACTCATCTTTGCCTGCAAAATAGCGAAATTCATATGGGTATTGAGTTTGACAGTCACAAGGTCCTTCAGGAACAGATCCATGACAAGCGCTATTTCCCTATGTTGCTCTACCCGGGAAAGGACGCCGTCAATCTTTCGGGAAGTGTCGTACCCGGCGGGTTTTTGCACGACCGCCAATTGCTCGTGATCCTGCTTGATGCAACATGGCGCAACGCCAGAAAGATGTTCAACAGAAGTCCTACGCTGCAAAAGTTGCCCCGGCTGGGTATCGTGCCCGAGGAAAAGAGCCGTTATCTGATTAAAAGACAGCCTCACGATTGGTGTCTCTCCACCATAGAAGCTGCGCATGAATTGATGAAGGCACTGGAGAAGGCCGGGCTTGATAGCTACACGCAGCCAAACCAGATGCTTGATCTTTTTGCCAGGATGCAGGAGTATCAGATCAGCTGCATGAGGGACCCGACAAAACAGAATTATCGTCGCCGGCAGGACATAAGATTGACGGAGACTTAATAACAGTTAAGGCAATGAAGATATTTGGTCTTACCTCCCACATCACCCATCGTATATGTTTGACAGTCTGTTTAACAAAAAGTAACATATTTAGATGAAAATTGTTGCTGTCCGTTTACCGGAATAAACTAAAACGAAAAGGTGAAGAATCGGCCCGGCGGACCAAAGAGTCCTTTACAAACCGCAGGGGAAAAGTGTCGTAAGAGGTGGTGTTTCACTAAGGGAAGAATAAGGAGTTCCAATATATGAAATATGAAGCTGTCATAGGACTTGAAGTGCATTCACAGATGCTTACTGACACAAAGATATTTTGCGGCTGCTCGACAAAATTCGGCTCTGAGCCAAACACCCAGACCTGCCCTGTATGTATAGGCATGCCGGGGGTGCTTCCGGTGTTGAATAAGAAGGCGCTTGAATTTGCGATCAGGACCGGCCTTGCTACGAACTGCACTATATCATCATACAGCCGCTTTGCCAGAAAGAATTATTTCTACCCCGACCTTCCAAAAGGCTATCAGATAAGCCAGTTCGAACACCCGATATGCGAGCACGGGTATATCGAGGTAGTCGTAGATGGGAATGTGAAAAAGATAGGCATCACGAGGATCCATATGGAGGAGGATGCAGGGAAGAATATCCATGAAGGAGGAGGCAAATACAGTTTTGTCGACCTTAACAGGACAGGCGTCCCGCTTATGGAAATAGTCTCGGAACCCGACATCCGTTCACCCCGGGAAGCGGTTGAGTATATGAAAAAACTAAGGGCGGTCCTCATATATCTTGGTGTCTGTGACGGGAGCATGGAACAGGGTTCTCTGCGGTGCGACGCTAACGTCTCTGTAAGGCCGGAAGGACAGACGGAATACGGGACAAGGGCGGAGATAAAGAACATAAATTCCTTCAGGTTCGTTGAAAAGGCCATAGAATACGAAATAAAAAGGCAGATCAAACTTATAGAAGAGGGCGGAAAGATAATCCAGGAAACAAGGCTCTGGGATTCCAACAAGGGGATAACAGTGTCAATGCGCTCCAAGGAAGAGGCCCACGACTACAGGTATTTCCCTGAGCCTGACCTTACACCTATTACCGTTGAACAATCAGTGATCGATGAAATACGCTCCGGGCTGCCTGAATTGCCTGATGCGAAGAGAAGCGCTTCGTCTCAGAATACGGTCTCCCGGAGTACGATGCCGAACTTCTTACATCGGAAAAGGCAGTTGCTGAATGGTTCGAGCAGGCAGTGCAAGCTGGTGGACACCCAAAGAAGTCTGCAACTGGATTAAGGGAGAGATAACGAAGCTTTTAAGCACGGATGGAAAAACGTCATCGATGACTGTCCACTGAAACCATATCATTTAGTCTAGGTGCTTACTCTCATCGAAAGATTCAAAAATCAATGCTAATGCGGCAAAAATTATTCTCGAAGATATGTACAAAAAACCGGACGTTATACATGTTAGTATGTCAGGCAAACTTCCTTCATTAAAAGGCAGAGTGATAGCGCATTAGAGCAAATTATTAAAGAAAAAGGACTTCTGCAGATCAGCGATGGGTCTGCCATAGAAAAGGCTGTTGATGAGATCATCGCAAAACATCCGGCGGAGGTCGAAAGGTTCAAAGCAGGTGAGGAAAAGCTCCTGGGCTTTTTTGTAGGCCAGGTGATGAAGACAACAAAGGGAAAGGCAAACCCCCAGATGCTCAACGACCTCGTAAAGAAAAAGCTTTCATAGCGCTAAAGTCTACCGGGGTCTCCTAAGGGTAATACTATGGACACAATACGCTTCAGATTACAGGTTTTTCTTGCACTGTTTATTATCATCATGCTGACAGGGACCCTCGGCTTTATGAAACTCGAGGGACTGTCCTTGTCCGATGCAGTATATTTCAGTGTCGTAACTGTCACGACAGTCGGGTACGGAGATATCATCCCCAAGACCGAGGCAGGCAAATTTCTGGCCATGGTCCTTATTATCACCGGTGTCGGCACCTTTCTGGGCGTTGTTGCAAACTCGACTGACATTCTCATGAACAGGAGAGAAAAGCTGATAAGAAAGGAAAAGCTGAACATGGTCATCGGCGTCTTTTTCAGCGAAGTCGGCACAGACCTTATGAGACTCTTTTTTTCCTGCGACACGAGTGCCGACACTCTCAGGAAGGACCTCATCGTGACAAACGAATGGTCTGACAAAGAGTTTGAAGGCGAAAGTGAAAAGCTCAGGAATTACGATTACAGGATAGACAGCACTCTGACAGACCTCAAAGAATTAAGCGGGTTTCTTCAGGAAAAGAGGGATTTCGTTCTGAGGCTCTTTGAAAACCCCTATCTGCTTGAACATCAGTCCTTCACAGAACTCCTCAGGGCGGTCCTGCACGTCAAGGAAGAACTGCTACACAGAAAATCACTGGAAAACCTGCCTGCTGAAGACTACAAACACCTCTCGGGAGACATGCGAAGGGCATACGTATTATTGGTCCATGAGTGGCTGGATTATATGAAGTACCTGAAAAAAAACTATCCCTATCTCTTTTCCCTTGCTGTCAGGACCAACCCCTTTGACAGGAACGCCTCGGTAGTATTGAAATAATTCGTAACTACTCAGGCAGATAGACTGAAGGTGGAAGGCTTTAGGGACAAATCATACATTTAACAACATCATAAAAAGTTCTTTTTAAGGCGGTCATTCCCGAAGTCCTTAATCGGGAATCCATGCTTTTCAAGAAGTTGAGCGTCTCTGGATTCCCGCCTTCTCGGGAATGACAACTGTTTTGCAGTTCATC
Organism: uncultured Nitrospira sp.; assembly: GCA_963801505.1. Taxonomy (GTDB): domain Bacteria; phylum Nitrospirota; class Thermodesulfovibrionia; order Thermodesulfovibrionales; family UBA6898; genus JAOUFP01. The sequence continues at coordinate 343,426 of CAWDEY010000016.1, read as the reverse complement.
AAACAAAACTTCAGACATCAGAGATATCTAAAGTCGGCGGCTGGCTGATTGATATTCTTCAGCCTCCAGCCTGAACACCTGAGCATTACGAATGCATCATATTTGCCCAAAACTGAAATTTAATAGTAGAATAAACAATGAACTATTTGATCTTCGGTGTAGTGTTTGCGCCTTTTTGCAGCTCTGACCGTTTTTGTCGTCCATGCTGACAATGAAACATAATTTATTAAAGCGCTTCTTTTTATTGTCGTTCTTATTTTCACTGCTCTTAGGCGCCGGTCATGCCCAGGGCCTTGACCATTCTGCCACATATGAGGCCAACAAGACCAAGCTTCTCTCATACATGATTCGCGAACGGCTTGAATCCAGCCACTTCAGCCATAAAATTATCGATGACACCCTCTCTGAAGCGGCCTTTGGCCTTTACCTCAAACAGCTCGACTTTCAAAAAACAATCCTGCTGCAGGGGGATGTCGAAAAACTTAGAAAATATTCGAAGCTCATAGACGATGAAATGAGATCTGGTAAACTGGAGCTTGCAGAAGCAGGCGCGGCAACCCTCTCTGCGAGGTCGGCCGTTGTCTATGAGATGGTCAAGGAAATCATGAAAGGGGATTTCGATTTTTCGACAAAAGAGTTTATTGAAACCGACGCCGACAAGATAGATTACTGTAAGACTGATGCTGAATTAAGAGAACGCTGGAGAAAGATGCTTAAATACCAGGTCTTGAACCAGTACCTTATCCAGACGGAAGAACCTGCACCTGTTGCAGGGACTGCTCCAACACCCGGGAAAAAGTCCGGAGACAAGAATCTGCAGACGGATGAAGACCGCAGAAAAGCGGCCCGTAACAAGGTATTGAAAACTTATGACCAATTTTTTTCGCGGATCGCCAAGGAAAAAGAAGCCGAGAGCTATGAACGCATCTTTACCGCAGTGACTCATGCCTTCGATCCGCATACAGACTATATGCCGCCCATGAACAAAGAAGACTTTGACATCAGTATGAGCGGTTCGCTGGAAGGCATAGGCGCGACCCTCAAAGAAGACGAAAACCACATAAAAGTCGTGAGCATAATAGACGGCAGCCCTGCTTCAAAACAGGGACAGCTTCAGGCCGAAGACATTATTCTCAAGGTCGGGGAGGGCGACAGCGAACCCGTTGATATAATCGGCATGAGGGTAACGGACGCTGTCAAGCTGATCAGGGGAAAGAAAGGGACCGAGGTAAGACTTACGATCAGCAAACCGGACGGCAAAATACTTGTCATACCAATTGTGCGCGACATTATCCAGATTGAAGACACCTTTGTAAAGGGCACAACTGTCAAAAACGAAAAGACCGGCGATAAATTCGGATATATCAAAGTACCTTCCTTTTACAGGGACTTTGAAAAAATCAGGAACGGCAGCGGAGGCCGAAACTCTACGGATGACGTCAGGACTGAACTGAATAATTTAGAGTCCCAAAACATAAAGGGCCTGATCATCGACCTCAGAAACAACGGAGGCGGCGCCCTGACCGATGCTGTAAGGATCGCGGGGCTGTTCATTAAAACAGGACCTGTAGTCCAGGTAAAGAGCAGCGACGGCATGATAAACACCCTGTCAGACTACGATCCGGGCATAACATATACCGGTCCTGTGGTAATACTGGTAAACAGACTCAGCGCCTCTGCCTCTGAGATACTGGCCGGAGCCCTCCAGGACTACAGTCGCGCAGTGATCATAGGCGGAGCGCATACCCACGGAAAGGGTACGGTACAGACAATGATAGACCTTGACGAAAACATACCGTTTCAGAATATGCAGAAGTACAAGCCCCTGGGCGCGCTCAAACTTACGATCCAGAAGTTCTACCGCATAAGCGGAGCTTCCACGCAGTTTAGGGGAGTAGTGCCGGATTTGGTCCTGCCGGACGTGATGAGCGGTCTTAAGACCGGAGAGCAATACATTGACTTTGCTTTGCCCTGGGACACGGTCAAGCCAGTGGCCTATACAAAATGGCCGAAATGCGGGCCTGATATTTCGCAGCTGAGAGAGAAAAGCCTGAAGAGGTCTGTATCGGACCAGGGCTTGATCGACATGAAAACAGAGGCCTTAAGTCTTGAGGAAAAAAGGAAGAACACTCTGAAGTCCATGAATATAGACGATGTGCGCAAGGAAATAGAGGAAGCACGCAAAACAGAAAAAGACCTTGAATCCCCCCATGGCCATTTTAAAACTAAAAGCGAAGCCAAAACACCTGAAGAGAAAAAAGAGGCTTTTCAAAAGGAGACCTCGGCAGACGCTTACGTCAAAGAAGCCATGTCAGTTATCGAGGACATTATAACAGCCGACCCTTCCTGCATAGCAATTACTGTAAACTGACCCGGCTTTTATTGTCGTAATAGTAGGCCCTTTTCACCTTTACTTCCCAAAACAGTCAGTACATTTTTCGGTAATCCTAAAAACGGCAGTTCATTCACCACGGAGGCACAGAGACGCTGAGAAACCGCGGGTTTGAGGCAAATAGGGGACCAATTTGGTTGCCCCTATCCTGCCCGTAACTTCTTGATTTTACTCTGTGATCTCTGCGTCTCTGTGGATTCTGCTTTTTTTAGGGTAATCCGTAAGCTCATATGTGCGACTGGCCTCTCCCTTAATCCTAAATAAAGCAGAATCCACAGATTTTTATCCTAGAACCCATCGAAATTTATCTCTTGACAGCGAACGATCGTTCGCCTATAATTAATATATGAAACGATCTCAGGCAGAAGACAAGCTTAAGTCCAGAATCAGTGATATTTCCGCCTTCTATCATCAAAACAGCCGCATGCCCAGTTTCTCGGAAATCGGCAAGATGTTCAGGCTCAGTTCAAAGAGCTCGGTACATAAGGTTGTCGGCAAGCTTGTGGCTGTCGGAGTGGTCAGTAAAGACATGAAGGGCAGGCTGATTCCGGGCTCTATAAAAGAGCCGGTCAGGATGCTTGGAACAGTTGAGGCAGGGTTTCCGAGCCCGGCAGAGGAAGAACTTGTTGACACCATCTCCCTTGACGATCTCCTTATAAAGAACAGGGAGGCCACGTTCCTTTTGAAGGTTTCCGGGGACTCCATGTCAGGGGCCGGCATTCTGCCTGGGGACATGGTCATTGTGGATAAAGGACAGACCCCCAAGAGCGGGGACATTGTCATAGCAGAGGTCGATGGAGCATGGACGATGAAGTATCTGAGAAAGCGTGGTGAAAGCGTGACCCTCCTGCCGGCCAATCCCAACTATCAACCAATCAGGCCGAAGGATGAGCTCAAGATTGCGGGTGTGGTCACAGCAGTGGTGAGGAAGTACAGGTGACGGGAAGAACAAATAATAAGGAGGAAAAATAAAATGGTTAATGTGTTTATGCTGAAATTTCTGGGAGAACTTTTTTACTTTGTCGTCGCGCTCTTTGCAGTTTATGGCCTATGGGACTTTTTGCGCGCAAACAGGGCGATAAATTCAACGGTCATTAAGACCCATATCACTGCCTATGAGCTGCGGAAGATGATCGAGGGCCGAGCCCGACAGGTATAGGGGCATAGACAGACGAATGCCTTTACAGATATATGTCCACCCAGCCTCTGACCATCCATTCCTGGCCCCAGGCCATCCTGCACGTTGATGCCGATGCCTTCTTTGCCTCCTGCGAACAGGCAATACACCCTGAACTCAGAGGACGCCCGGTCATAACAGGGAAAGAGAGAGGCATAGTGGCTGCGGCCAGCTACGAGGCAAAGGCAAAAGGCGTCAAGAGGGGCATGAGGCTCTTTGAGGTCAGGCAGGTCTGCAAAGACGCTGTTGTCCTGCCTTCGGATTACGAGACCTACAGCCTGTTTTCGCTGCGGATGTTTGAAATATTCAGGCGTTTCTCTCCTGATGTTGAGGAGTACTCCATTGACGAGGCCTTTGTTGACCTGACCGGTCTTCGGAGAAGTTTCCATGGTCCTTACGCTATGATAGCTCAAAAGATCCAATATACGGTCGAAAAAGAACTCGGAATTACCGTATCTATAGGTGTAAGCCTGTCGAAGGTCCTGGCTAAAATAGGCTCTAAACATAATAAACCACATTGTTGCACCATTATTCCCGGAAGAGATATACACCTTTATCTCGAAAATCTCCCTGTAGAGAAGGTCTGGGGAATAGGGGCGAACACAGCAGCATATCTGAAAAAACACAGAATTACCACAGCACTTCAATTTGCAGGGCAGGACGAGAGATTCATCAGGAAGTATTTTTCCAGGCCATATCAGGAAATCTGGCATGAGTTAAACGGCAGAAGCGTTTTCCCTGTGGTCACCGAGACAAAGAGCAGTTACCAGTCGATAAGCAAGGCAAAGACTTTTACACCTCCCTCGACTGAGGAGATCTTCATCTTTGCCCAGCTTTCCAAAAACCTCGAGAATGCCTGTATCAAGGCAAGGAGGTATATGCTGGCCGCAACAAGGCTTATAGTATTTCTCAAAGGGCAGGATTTCAGGAGTTTTGGAGTTGAGATCAGGTTAAGTCTTCCGAGTGCATATCCTTATTGTCTTATGGGACCATTGAAAGAGGGATTCAGCAAAATCTACAGGTCAAACACCCCTTTTCGGCAGACAGGAGTTGTCCTTGCAGGTCTTGTTCCTGATGACGGCTCCCGTTACACACTTTTTGACGACACGACAAAAATCGAGAAGATGGCAAAGATCTATGAGACGGTTGACATACTTTCGGGAAAGTACGGGAAACATACCGTACTGCATGGCTCAAGTCTGCCTACAAAACAGCAGGCACAGCACGAGGGAGACAGAGGAGACGTACCGGCAAGGCATACAGAGTTATTCAAAGGAGAAAACAGGAGACAGAGGTTAGGGCTGCCTGTATTGGACATTAAGGTTTAATTTGGGTCCATGACTCTTTAAAAAAATATTTACCACAGAGAGCGCAGAGAACATACTATGACTATTCAATAAAAAAAGGGCACAGAGCAATAACAAAAAAACTCTGTGCACGATCATTATACCTGCAATCTTTGCGAACTCTGTGGTTAAACTGCCGTTTTTAGGATGATCTATTCAGCTGCGGGCTTTCCGTGCCCGCCTTTTGTCTTTGATGCCGGGAGTTTGGCCCAGAAGGATGCTGCAGGGGCCTCCTGGCCCGTCAGGTCAAAAAAGGTGCGCGGTGACGGTTGGGCCTTTATCCTTTTGTATGCACTTTGAACAGAGTAGCGCACCCGATACCGGAAAAAAGACAGTTTTCTGTGAGCAGGATAAAGTTCCTTGAAATCCGCTATGGACCTCAACCTATCACTCCATGCCAGGATAATATCCGTGGCCTGTTCAATCGGGACGCCGGTTTCACGGCATATAAGCCCGACCAGATAAGCTATGTCCTGGATACCCCTTCCGGACTTCGGCAGAATGTTCAGCAGAATTTCAATAGCATTCTTTGCCGCCTTTTTGTCTTCTTTATTGAAAGCAGCCATACATATTCCTCATCGTCATACTATACAATAAGTACCTTATAAGATTAAAACACTATTTTTATTGAGGCTATTGTAACATCAGAATTCACTCCAGTTCGGGAGTGCAATAGCGCGGAAGAACGGAGGTGCGGAACCAGGCAAGCCAACAGACGAGCAGAGCAATAGGAAAATAGCACGCGGGCTTGCGAATATATCGGCAACGTATATCGGAAGCAAGTTCAGGGTTTCTTATCAGGAGTGAACTCGATCGAGACTTCCGGGTCTGTCGTGATCTTGAGGCCTTTGATTCCCTTTAAGGACTCCATCATCTTCCGGTCGTCTCCCTTGGCTGTCTCCATTTTTTCGCTCAAGGCCTTGAGACCCTTCTCATTGGCCAGAAGCGGATCAAAGTCAATGTCCATCAGCGTGACCTTCGAGCCTTCGACATATGGACTGTTTGTCCTGACGACTTTGCCCTCGACATTGACGGCTATGCCCATATGGAGGCCTTTGAACATCTGCATGAACATCATCGACATATTCTGGTCCGGTTCCACTGGCGAAGTTGCAGGAGGCGGTGTGGCTGTTTGTTCCTTTGGAGTTTCGGGCTTGGACTCAGGCAGAACTACCGTGAGGACCGAGTTGCCGTTTGGCATGCGGTTGAACTTAAACTTCAGGGCGTCTTTTGAGGAAGCGCCTGCTCCCTCTGTGCCCATGGCCGCAGCGGGCTTTGGATTGACAGCCAGCAGGTTGATGTCCTTAAAGGCATAGGTCACGCGGACGCCGGATGCTGTCTTAGTGTCGATCTTCTCCGCTGACACGAAGGTCACGCCCGCGCCCAGGTCCATGGCTTTGCTCTTTAGGTCGTCCTCCTTGAGTTGACCCACCTCCGGTTCCTTTGCAGGCTTATTTTTTGTGTCTTCTTTCGAATCAGTAGGGTTCGCGCCCATCTGTTTAGCTATGCCTTCCATCGATTCCTTTATCTGCTCAGGGTTCATGGTTATAGTCTGGACCATTGTCCCGCTGCCGTCACCCCTGACGTTGATCTCAGTCAGAAAGGTGATGCAGCCTGTCAGTGATATTGCGACAAACACTATCAGCAAAGCAGCTCCGGTCCTCTTTATAAATCTCTGATAGGCGACAGGAAATTTTTCTTTCAGCATGGAAAAAGGATAGCACGGACAATGAAATTTCTCAATCCTTCCCACTTCCCAATTCCCGGTTTACGTCATGAACTGAAATCTCCCAGTATTATGTGGTTGCCCTCATGGATTATTGCGGTTTACTTAGCTGCTCCGTGCAATTCTTCCTCTACCTTCTCAGAGAGGAAAATCTTCAAGAGGGACTGATAGGGAACATCCCTCTTGTTCGCAAGCAACTTAAGATGTTCAATGAGTGATTCAGGCAGACGAATCGAGATAGTCTTAGTGGAGGGTTTTAAATTAGGGAAAACGACCCGCTTTGCCTCCGAGTAGTCAATGTACTCAGTGGAATCATGTGTTGCCCAAAACTCAGTTTCCTCTGCTTCGCTTTTAAACTTGGGTATCTTATTGAGTTTGTTCATATATTTTTCTCTCTTTCCGGTTCATGTCACGGGCTGAAATTATTCTTATCTTTTTGTTCCTCACAGTAAAAACAATGAAAAGCAATCTATCAGTGTCCGTTTTTCCTAAGACGAAGTATCTTTCTTCCATTGTTGAGTGTGGATCATCTTTTTTCACAATGACCGGAGAGTTAAAAAAAATCTCTTCGCACTCAATGTAGGAGACTCGATGTTTCTCCCAGTTTTTCCTGATATTTCCCTCGTCCCATTCAAACCCTTCTGCAAGAGATAATATGTCGGCCCAATCTTTCATGTACGTATATTATCAATATATACAAAATGCTGTTCCTTGTCAAATACTCTTGCGAGATCACCCCAAAAGTCTTTCAGATGATTATCGCCGCACTTTCTTATTGGCTGGCAGCCTGCCTATTTCTGAAATCAACGCTTGCAGGAGAATTGTACGTGATCTCGAAGTTTAACTTCAGGGAGAAGCTTAAATGGATAGCGAGCGAATATAATGGAAAAAACATTCCTTGCATTGAGATTCTCTGCGGTCTTGCCGGAGGGAGTCTTCAATATTCTCGAAGATGTCAAAAAATCCCAGGCGAATCCGATTGCGTGCGGACAGTCTATCCACCGACATGGCACCGCCTTGACAATACATCAACCCTGATGTATATAATAAATATGAAGTGGAGGTGTGTTTGTACAATCTGGTCTTCTACACGACAGAGCGCGGCGATTCACCGATGGATGATTTCTTGGATGGGCTGGACAAAAAGTCGCGTGCAAAGGTGGCTGCGCACCTGTCTCTCCTGGAAGAGCAGGGGCCGCATCTCAAGCGGCCTTATGCTGATGTCGTCAGAGGAAAAATCAGGGAGTTGAGGATTCACCAAAGTTCGAATCAGTACCGTATCCTCTATTTCTTCCAGGTGCGTGATCAGGTCGTTTTGACACATGCTTTTTCCAAGAAGACGCAGCAATTGAAAGAGAAAGACATTGAGTTGGCGGAAAGACGCATGGAAGACTGGCTCCGGCGTTTTCCAGCAGGAGGTGGCGTATGAAAAAAGGTAAAGTTCGGACATTCAAAAGCAGGTTGAGCGAAGATCTCAAAGATCCCGAGTTCAAAGCTCATTATCAGGAAGAGCGGCAGGCGCTTATGCTGGCGATGAAGATCGCGAAGCTTCGCGAGAAAAAGGGACTGTCGCAACAGCAATTGGCGAAGCTGATGGGGACCAGCCAGCAGGCTATTTCAAGGATCGAGAGCGGCGACTATGAAGGTTTTACGCTCAAGACCCTGGAGAAAATCGCCGAAGCCACAGGTACGCGGGTCAAAATCGAGTTCGTTGCGGCGTAGTCTATCATCCGAGGTGCCGGACATCCCGTAGGGGTGTATGGCATACGCCCTTCTTTTTTTCGGTATCCTGTAGGGGCAATCCCTCTGCGGTTGCCCGGATTGATGATTGCGGTTTACAGAAAGAAGTTGAAACTCAGTTGGTTATCTCCGCACTTTCTTATTGCCTGAAAGGCCCTCTTTTGTGTATATTCATTTCGCAGAGGGGATTTTAGTTATTAATGCAATTTCCTCTGAAGGGGGGATTGAACTTGCAAGTGACAACAGAGCATCAAAACAATTCCAATCCAGGAAAAAAGAACAAAAATATTCTCTATTGAAACGCCATAGCGATTGCGCTGAGGCGGACAACCTGCTTCTTTCAGAAATCAACGCTTGCAGGAGAATTGTACGTGATTTTGAAATTCAATTAACGAGCTAAACCACCGATGAAATCGGTGGTGGGGCGTGGGGGCGAAGGCCCCACACCGAATATGTCCACCAAAGAAATTGCTGGGAGAAAAGCCTTGCGCTATGGAGATAAGAGTGCGTAGCACGAGGCTGTTCAAGCCCCCGACAAGGTCGGGGGTAGTTGACTAAGGAATTTTTATCGACGACTACGAGCATTCATTGTTCAAATCCGAATTGTAATCAAAGTTTTTCACAAGACCAATTACCGTTCCTCGAATTTTCTGGATTTAAATGCAATAAATGTAACTCATCAGTAATAATCGAGCCTATTGCTCAAGACATCAGAAAAGATATAGAACAAATAGAAGATATTAAACTCTTGCCCAAAACAGATATAGAGATTATTTTTGAACTCTCAAAAAACTGATAATCCTTTGTTTGCACGCAAAATTGCGGAGGAACTAGATATTTCTTTGCAGTCTATTGCTCAGAGACGTAAAATGCTCGACTTGACCAAAGGACTTGTGGAAAGAAATAAATCAACTACGCCTTATACATACAAGATGACGCCTCTTGCCGAGGAACAATATAAATAATCATCTAACCGGATAAAAAAAGCAATGCTGATGGCGGGCTTTAATATTGGTTATTCTGATCTTTTTTGCGTGATGGCAAATACAACGATGCAAATTCTGTCTCCCACGTCAGGGTTTCTTATCAGGAGTGAACTCGATCGAGACTTCCGGGTCTGTCGTGATCTTGAGGCCTTTGATTCCCTTTAAGGACTCCATCATCTTCCGGTCGTCTCCCTTGGCGGTCTCCATTTTCTGGCTCAAGACCTTGAAGCCCTTCTCATTGGCCAGAAGCGGATCAAAGTCAATGTCCATCAGCGTGACCTTCGAGCCTTCGACATATGGACTGTTTGTCCTGACGACTTTGCCCTCGACATTGACGGCTATGCCCATATGGAGGCCTTTGAACATCTGCATGAACATCATCGACATATTCTGGTCCGGTTCCACTGGCGAAGTTGCAGGAGGCGGTGTGGCTGTTTGTTCCTTTGGAGTTTCGGGCTTGGACTCAGGCAGAACTACCGTGAGGACCGAGTTGCCGTTTGGCATGCGGTTGAACTTAAACTTCAGGGCGTCTTTTGAGGAAGCGCCTGCTCCCTCTGTGCCCATGGCCGCAGCGGGCTTTGGATTGACAGCCAGCAGGTTGATGTCCTTAAAGGCATAGGTTACGCGGATTCCGGTTGCGGTCTTTGTGTCGATCTTCTGGGCGGACACGAAGGTCACGCCCGCGCCCAGGTCCATGGCTTTGCTCTTTAGGTCGTCCTCCTTGAGTTGGCCCACCTCAGGTTCCTTTGCAGGCTTATTTTTTGTCTCCCCTTTTGATTCAGTCGTTTTCGCTCCCATCTGCTTTGCTACGCCTTCCATCGATTCCTTTATCTGCCCAGTGTTCATGGTTATGGTCTGAACCATTGTCCCGCTGCCGTCATCCCTGACGTTGATCTCAGTCAGAAAGGTGATGCAGCCTGTCAGTGATATTGCGACAAACACTATCAGCAAAGCAGCTCCGGTCCTCTTTATAAATCTCTGATAGGTGACAGGAAATTTTTCTTTCAGCATGGAAAAAGGATAGCACGGGCAATGGAATTTCTCAATCTTGAGATGGGGCAAGGTGGGCGCATGCAATACGTCCCTACGGGAGATCCGGCTTACAATTTACGCTTTAAGCCTTTCATCTTTGCCTGTTGTCCCCTTCGAAAATTTCAGGGCTGCGACCGAAGGCTCGCGTTAAGGATTTTGGGCTGTCTGAGCAAAGCGAGTTCCCAAAATTCAGCGTGCCTGACCGAGCAGACCGGCCCGGAGGGTGAAATGTTCGTCGGGGCGGCCTTCTTTGGGTTACCTTTCTTGGCCGTCAAGAAAGGTAACTGGGGCTTGGGGCAACGCCCCGTTCCGAACTGCATTCAATAATTTTCCGCGTTTCAGAAGGACTTATGGGTAAAGTCCGGGGTAATGGGGAGTCGTATGTTAAATGGATAGCGAGCGTATTCCCTGCAGCTTGCTGCAGGGTCAAGTGAGCGAATATAAAACTTAAAGTTCATTGCATTGAGATTCCCAGTAGCTTGCTGCGGGAGTCTTCAATTTTAAGGAAAGAATTTCAGTACCCCCTTCAATCCCCCTTATCCCAAGGGGGAGATTTTTATATTTTATTCACTCTGTCGCTTATTTCCGTTACATTCTGATTTTTTTTGTGCCGGTGTGTTTTGGGAAGATGAACGTCTATCGGACGGCGTCCGAGTAAATCACCAAAATAAGGTTTTATAAATCCGGTTTCCTCTTGTGCCACTCGGTTGACTGCTCAAAGGCATATGAGGTCTTAAGCAATGACTCCTCATCAAAATGTTTTCCGATCAGTTGCAGACCTATCGGCAGGTTGCCCGAGGTGAAACCGCAGGGGATCGATATGGCCGGGACACCTGCGAGGTTTACCGAGATCGTGAATATATCTGCAAGGTACATCTGAAGCGGATCGTCTGTCTTTTCACCGGCCTTAAACGCGGCGGTCGGGGAGGTCGGGGTCACTATCAGATCAACAGAATTGAAGGCGTTTTCGAAATCGTTCTTTATAAGGGTCCTGACCTGCTGGGCCTTTTTGTAGTATGCATCGTAGTAACCTGAGGAAAGTGTATACGTCCCCAGCATAATCCTCCTCTTCACCTCCGGACCGAAACCCTGTGCCCTTGATTTCATATACATATCCAGAAGGTCTTTGCCTTCAGCCCTGAAGCCGTATTTTACTCCGTCATACCTGGCCAGGTTTGAACTCGCCTCTGATGTTGCAATAACATAATATGCGGCAACTGCATAGCCTGAATGGGGCAAAGAGATTTCAACCGGTATTGCACCGAGAGATTCAAAATGCCTGACAGCATCCCTGACTGACTGTTCAACTTCAGGGTCTATGCCTTCGATAAAGTATTCTTTTGGTATGCCGATTTTGAGGCCTTTTATGTCCTTGCCCAGCGCAGAGGTGAAGTCAGGCACGTCCACAGGCGCTGAAGTTGAATCGAGTGGGTCCCTGCCGGCTATGACGTTCATTAAAATCGCGGCGTCGGTTATATTTTTTGTTATCGGGCCTATCTGGTCCAAAGATGAGGCAAAGGCCACGAGACCGTATCTGGAGACCCTTCCATAGGTCGGCTTCAGGCCTACCACACCGCAGAAGGACGCAGGCTGTCTTATGGAGCCGCCTGTGTCAGAGCCGAGGGCCGCTATGCATTCGTCTGCTGCAACGGCTGCTGCTGAGCCTCCGCTTGAGCCTCCGGGGATTCTTTCAATGTCCCAGGGATTATGTGTGGTATGGGAACCTGAGTTTTCTGTTGAGGAACCCATCGCAAACTCGTCCATATTTGTTTTGCCTGCAAGCACGTATCCGCTGTCGAGGAGTTTTGAGGTCACCGAACTTTCATAGGGTGGGATGAAATTTGACAATATCCTTGATGCGCAGGTTGTGAGGGTCCCTTTTGTGCACATATTGTCTTTTATAGCTATAGGGATTCCGGAAAGTGTTTTTCTGTTCCCTGCTGATAATTCCTTGTCAGCCTGCTCTGCCATTTTCAGGGCCTTTTCGCGCGTCACTGTTACATATGCCCTGATCCTGCCGTCGACCGCGTCTATTCTCTTATATACTGAGTCATGAATGTCCCTGGCCGATATCTCTCGCTCTTGCAGCTTCTTGTGTAATTCCGAAATTCCCAGACTGAAAAGTTCCAAAAATCCTCCGCATAACTATAAATAAATGGGTTTAATTCCAATGTGAGCATTAAGTTTAGCACTGAGGGTTTGGAGTTTGCAAGTTGATGACAGTTGCAGAAATTGAGTAGTTTTTAATCCTTGTTTTAGTCCCTTAGCAGATAAATGCTGTGCAAAATGATATGAGAAATTGTAATAGCTCACCGCAAGGCGCAGAGGACGCAAAGAGTATAATTATATATTTCTGCTGAGAGGCCAGAAATATATAAGCTGCCATGAGGCGGTATTTTTTGTTTTCCGGCCCCTCACCGAAAAACAAAATTTACTAAATCTCTGCGAACTCTGCGCCTCTGCGGTGAAATGCATTTTGTTTCCGGCTTTGCCTGGTTTGGAGCATTACAGCAGAATATTGTGATAATAACTTTTCCAAATAAGTTTGCTTATGGCTTTATAAATTAAAAAAATTTTACTAAAAAAATTATTTATGTTATTTTTTAAAACTTTACTCCATTAGAGAAAGTCACAGATGAAATCGGTGGCAATTACCTTAAACCAGCGTTAGCAGATTTTTTAATAGGCCGTAAATCTCTGACCCTGGTTACCGGAGTTTTTCATAAACAGTGAATCGAATGCGTTTCAGTAATTTTGTGACTTAATGTTATCAAATTCAGGATGAGAAAGGAGTTTTAAATGCTTATTATTGGCGAGAAATTGAGCATCATAGCCAAGAGGGTGAGAGAGGCCATGATGAAAAAAGATAAAGGGCCGATACAGGAGATCGCCACCCGGCAGTGGAAAGAAGGGTGCAGGAATCATCGACGCCAATATCGGTCCTGCTGAGGACGGCGGCGAGGACATGATGCAATGGATGGTAACGACAATTCAGGAGGTCGTCCCCCTGCCGGTTTGTCTTGATACCACGAATGCTTCGGCCACTGGAGGCAGGGCTGAAGGTGCATAATAATGAATGGGGGAGGCCGCTGATAAATTCAACGTCCAATGACCCTGAGAGGTTCTCTATCCTCGAACTCGGCGCAAAGTATAACTCCCAGGTCATCGGACTGACTGTTGGCAAGGGCGGGCTTCCTGCTGATGCTGAGGAGAGATGCGCCATTGCTGCAGAGATCATGGGACGCGCCATGGAGTACGGCGTTCCGCTCGAAGACCTTTATCTTGACCCCCTTGTTCTGCAGATCGCGACCTCGCAGGACCATGCGCGTCATGTCATCAAGGCGATCAGCATGTTTCAGGAAATGAACGATCCACCGATGAAGACTGTTGTCGGCCTGAGCAATATTTCCAACGGATGCCCCAAACACATAAGGCCGATATTGAACAAGTATTATTTTATAATGCTGATGAATGCCGGATTGACTTCCGCAATTGCCGATGCCCAGAGATGGCTGAGGCCCTGAATGAGAAGAAACTGGTTGATGATGTTCTGGCCGGGAAAAAGCTATCGATGACGCCAATAAAATGGCAGAGATAAAAAAGACGCTTGATGTTATCGAGGGCAATACCTTGTATGCCCATTCATATCTGGAAATGTAAATAATAGGGTTATGGGTGATAGGTAGGTATGGGGATTGGCAATTTTTTACTAAGCCCCTAACTCCTAATCCCTAACCCCTAATTGATACGGAGGTTATTAATATGGCTTTTACACCAACCAAAGAGACGTACTCTGGTAAGGTATACCCGGTAACTGTCGGGACAGGTGACAGCGCAGTCACCTTTGGCGGTGAGAATGTCCTGCCATTTCATTCTTTCGAGGGGACTACTCCCAACAGACCGCTCATAGCTTTTGAGATACAGGATGTTCCGCCTTCAGACTGGCCTGAAAATGTGCAAAAGGCCTTTGAGGGTGTTTCTGATGATCCGGTAAAATGGGCGAAATATTGCCAGGACGAGCTTAAGGCAAAGGCGATCGCCTTACGGCTGATCGGCACACATCCTGACAGGGAGAACCGTTCTGCTGAGGATGCTGCAAAGACAGTAAAGGACGTGCTGGCTGCTATCAATATACCGCTTATAATACTCGGCAGCAACCATGCCGAGAAGGACTCCTCAATACTGGTTGCTGCAGCTGAGGCTGCAAAGGACAAAAACTGCATAATCGGAAAGGCCCAGGAGGCCAACTATAAGACCATTGCTGCAGCTGCCATGGCCAATAACCATAAATTAATAGCCATGTCCGAACTCGACATAAACCTTTCAAAACAGCTCAACATCCTCATTACCCAGATGGGCTTTGACAAGGAAAGAGTGATAACAGACCCTATGTGTTCGGCGCTGGGATACGGCCTTGAATATACATATTCTGTTATGGAGAGGATACGGCTTGCCGCGCTTACACAAAACGATGTCACGATGCAGCAGCCCCTTATGGGTGATATTGGAATGTATGTGTGGAAGGTGAAGGAAACGACAGCATCTGAAGCTGACCTGCCGCAGTGGGGCGCTGCTGAAGAAAGGGGCATCGCATGGGAGGCTGAAACAGCAGCCGCGCTTCTTGTCTCAGGGGCAGAGCTCCTGATCATGCGGCATCCAAAGGCTGTAGCAGCACTGGAAAAACTCATTGAGGAACTAATATAAAGTAAGGGATTAGGGATTAGGCGTTAGGGATTAGAAAAAATCTTAAACCCATTACCCATTACGCATTACCCGTTCGAATATAAGGAGGATAAAAAATGGCTTTATCAGGCGTTGAAATATTCAAGCTTTTACCGAAAACAAACTGTAAGAAGTGCGGGCATCCCACCTGTCTTGCCTTTGCCATGAAACTTGCACAGAGGCAGGCCTCTCTTGATTCCTGTCCTGATGTCTCTGAGGAGGCGAAGAAAATACTCGGTGAGGCCTCTGCTCCTCCTGTAAGACCGATAACCTTCGGCTCAGGGGACAAGGCAGTCAAGATGGGGGAAGAGACAGTACTTTTCAGGCATGATAAGAAGTTTGTAAACCCCTGTGCCTTTGCAATTGAGGTCAAAGACACACTTTCAGAGGCTGAGGTATCAAACCTCTGCGATCAGGTGGTGAACTCTGAGATGGACAGGGTAGGCCAGAAACTCAGGGTTGACGCGATCATGATCAGCAATGCCTCAGGCGATGCAGCCAAGCTTGAGTCTGCGGCAAAGATCGTTGCAGCAAAGGCCCCGGCTGTCCCTGTAATAATCAATACTGAAAATCCCCAGGCTGCAGAGGCTGCGGTGAAGCTCTTCTCAGGCAAAAAGCCGATAATCTATGGCGCAAACGCATCCAATGCAGAGGCCATGGCAGCGATAGCAAAAAACAACAAGGCCATACTCGGCGTTGTTGCAAACGGCCTGGCTGAACTCTCCGACCTCACTGAGAAAGTGAAGGGTCTTGGGGTTGAGGACATGGTCATTGACTCAGGCGCGCGGAAGGCAAAGGACATCATAGAGAACAATACCCTGATAAGAAGGGCTGCTACCAAGAAGAACTTCAAACCTCTCGGATATCCTGTAATCAATTTCGCGCAGCGTGAAGACAGTCTTCATGAGACCCTCCTGGCTGGAATCGGCGTGACGAAATACGCATCTATTGTTGTTATGAGCAGCATAGAAAAATGGAAAAACCTTGTGCTCTTTACCCTGAGACAGAACATCTACACAGACCCTCAGGTGCCGATGCAGGTGGAGCAGAAGATATACAATATCGGAGAGCCGAAACCGGAATCTCCATTCCTTATCACCACTAACTTCTCCCTGACGTATTTTATTGTCTCGGGTGAGGTTGAAAACAGCAAGGTGCCCTGCAGGCTCGCTGTTATGGACTGCGAAGGTCTCTCTGTTTTGACAGCATGGGCTGCCGGTAAATTTACGGCCACGAAGATAGCCCAGTTTATAACCGAAAGCGGGATAGAAAAGGACATAGCAACCAAGGAATTGATTTTGCCGGGGTATGTAGCAATACTCAGCGGCTCTATTGAGGACAAGCTGCCGGGCTGGAAGGTTACGGTCGGACCGCGTGAGGCCAATGCCCTGCCTGCTTTTTTAAAGGCAAGGGCATAATTAATAGAATCAGGTTGATTTTATAAAGCAAACAGTATCAAAATATAAATACGCTAATAAGTTTGGGTAGAGACAATCAGGTAACAATCTTACCTTAAGCATCTCATCCATATTAGAGGAGGTCAGGATGTCCAAGTTAATAGCCACAGCGGCTATAAGAGCGTCGCATAACCTTGTAGAACGTGCAGAGGAGATGTTGCAGAAGGCCATTGCAGAACACGGTGAAAATTATGCCTTTGAGTTTCCTGATACCGCATTTTATCTTCCGATGATATATGCGATGACAGGTTTTCCTGTAAAGACCATAGGAGATATGAAGACAGCCCTTGGTTTTGCCAGGGAGCTTCTTCACGCTGAACCGGATGATAAACTCTGGAGGCCTTATCTCGGGTGAGGCGCTCGATTCAGGCATGGCAACACTCTTTGCAGAGGAGATCCTGCTGGCCCTCCGTTATATTGCAGGACTTGAGCCTGTCAAAGACCCTGAGACCGGCTTTGAATATAACGGGTTTATTACAGATACCATCCAGCGTAACCTGGGCATTCAGCTTGTTGACGGAACAATGCCGGGTTTTGCCGCTATCATCGGCGCTGCTCCTGACGATGAGACAGCTGCCAAAATAGTCAGGGAACTCCAGGAAAAAAACATTCTCACCTTTCTTTCAGGTCATTCCGAAGACGGCAACAGCGTGACCAAACAGCTGCTCAGGCAGGGCGTCCCGCTTGGCTGGGACTCAAGTATTGTGCCGCTCGGGCCTGACACAGAACATACCCTTTATGCCCTTGACTGGGCGATCAGGGCCTCCCTGATATTCGGCAATAAAAAGCCGGGGGACTTCAAGGAGCATCTCAAATACCAAAAAGACAGGGTCTTTGCCTTTGCCATGGTGCTTGGCCCGCTCAACGACATCATCTGGTCTACAGGTGCAGGCGCAATCAATATGGGCTTTCCTGCTGTGGCTGATACTGATATCCCTGTCATACACCCCACAGGTGTCTGTATATATGAAGAGGTCGACAAGGAATTCGACCACAACAAGATCGTGCAGAAGGCCATTGAGGTCAGGGGTCTCAAGATCGTTGTTGAGAAACCGCCGATACCTGTTGCCTACGGCCCTGCATTTGAAGGAGAGAGGATAAGAAAAGAGGACATGTTCATCGAGTTCGGCGGTCAGAGGACCCCTGCCTTTGAGTGGGTCAGGACAAAGGAACTCGACGAGATAGAAGACAACAAGGTCATTATTGTCGGTGAGAACTGGCAGGAGAGGTTTGAAAAGGGCGGGATGATGCCTCTTGGCATAGTGATCGATATTGCTGGAAGAAAGATGCAGAAGGACTTTGAATCTGTCATTGAAAGAAAGATACACCATAACCTAAACGAGGCCCAGGGTCTCTGGCATATGGGCCAGCGTGATATCAACTGGGTCAGGATAAGCAACCAGGCAAAAAAGGACGGTCTTACCCTGGAGCATATTGGTGTTATCCAGGCAACGATGTCGCACGCAAGGTTTAAATCCATTGTAGATAAGGTCCAGGTAACGCTTTATGTTGATGAAAAGGACGTGCTTGCGATGCAGGAAGAGGCACGGAAGGCATATAAGGAGCGTGACCATAGGCTTGGAAACATGACCGATGAGTCAGTGGACACGTTCTATTCATGTCTGCTATGTCAGTCCTTCGCGCCAAGCCATACATGCGTAATTACGCCTGAGAGACTCGGGCTCTGCGGAGCTTATAACTGGCTTGACGGAAAGGCCGCCTTTGAGATTGACCCTACAGGCGGCAATCAGCCGATCAAAAAGGGAGAGGTCATTGACTGCTCTGAAAGGCCGATGGACCGGCGTTGATGAATATATAAAAACCGCCACAGGCGGTGCGCTCGATACCATGAACGCCTATACGATCATGGACAACCCGATGACGTCCTGCGGATGTTTCGAATGTATTGTCGCCATTGTGCCTGAGGCCAACGGTGTAATGCTGGTCCAGCGAGGACATACTGGCATGACCCCTGCGGGCATGAAATTTTCAACACTCGCAGGCAGTGTGGGCGGCGGCGTTCAGGCCCCTGGCTTTATGGGTATCGGAAGAAACTTTATAACCAGCAAGAAGTTCCTTTATGGTGATGGAGGACTTAAGAGAATAGTCTGGATGACAAAGAACCTGAAGGAAAGCCTGAAGGACGCCTTTAACCAGAGGGCTGCAGAGGCAGGCGTGCCTGACCTGCTCGATAAGATCGCAGATGAAACAAATGCTGAGGATTCAGAGAAACTCCTTGAGTTTCTTACAAGTGTGGGACATCCTGCGCTTGAAATGGACCCGATGTTCTAAATACAGGGTCAAGGTCAAGGTTAAGGTTAAGTAATTTTAAACCTCAACCTGGACCTCAACCTAATTTTTTAAATTGGAGGAGACTATGTCAGAGAATATAAAAAGTGATGCCAGCGGTGCAGAAAAGATCATAAAGTGGGGTGAAGCCCACAAGATAGAGACCTGTTTTGACAGGGCTGCGAAGATGAAACCATGTCCGATAGGAGCAGTCGGCGCCTGCTGCAAGGTATGTCATATGGGACCATGCAGGCTTGTCGGAAAGAATGCGGAAGAAGAGGCAAGGGGCGTATGCGGAGCAACTCTTGCTACTGTTGCAGCGAGGAACTTCCTGAGGATGATAGCAGCGGGAACTGCCGCACACTCTGACCATGCAAGAGGCATGGCCTTTACCTTGCTTGCGGTTGCAAACGGGGAGGTAAAAGACTTTCAGATCAAAGATGTGAGGAAGCTCTACCGGGTTGCCGGGTATCTCAATATAGAATTTGAAGGTCAGGGAAGTCAATGCTGTTGCAAAAGATGTTGCTGAAAAGCTTATAGAGGACTTCGGCAGACAGAAAGGTGAAGGCAACTTTATAACAAGGGCACCCAAGAAGACGCAGGAACGATGGAGAAAGTGGGGGATCGTTCCCCGCGGTGTCGACAGGGAGGTCTGTGAGGCAATGCACCGGACAAATATAGGTGTTGACCATGACCCTGATCATCTCCTGACACAGGGGCTCAGGACAGCGCTTGCTGACGGATGGATGGGCAGTATGATATCCACCGATGTCAGCGATATCCTCTTTGGGACACCGAAACCCATAAAGGCAGAGGCTAGCTTCGGCATATTCAAAGAAGACGAGGTCAATCTTATTGTGCATGGTCATGAACCATTGCTTGCTGAGATAATGGTAGATGTCGTGAGCGAGCCTGAAATGATCGCATATGCAAAAACAAAAGGCGCCAAAGGTATTAACCTCGGCGGCATGTGCTGTACAGCCAATGAGGTCCTGATGAGGCATGGCATACCGACTGCCGGAGGGTTTACCAACCAGGAACTGGGTATCATGACCGGTCTTGTTGATGCGATGACTGTGGATGTACAGTGCATCATGCCTGCGATTGCGGAACTGTCAAAGAAGTTCCATACAAAGGTCATTACCACCTCTGAAAAGGCAAAGATGCAAGGCGCGATGCATATAGAGTTCGATGAGCACAGGGCAAAGGAAGTAGCCAGGGAGATCGTAAAGATCGCGATCGACAACTACCCTAACAGGACTGCTACAGGCAGCCATATTACTGAAAAGGCGCCTCTTATCGGAGGTTTTTCTCACGAATATATTGAATACATGCAGGGCGGTACCTGGAGGGGGTCTTTCAGACCTCTTAATGACGCCATCATGGCAGGAAGGGTCCGCGGTGTTGTCGGTCTTGCAGGTTGTGACAACCCTAGGGTGCCTTCAACAGGCCTGCATCATTTCCTTGCCAAAGAACTGATAAAGAATGATGTGCTGATTGTATCTACAGGCTGCGGCTCTGCTGCATGTGGCTCAGCAGGGTTCCTGACCCCTGAGATGGCGCTCGAAAATGCCGGCCCGGGACTGAGGGAAGTCTGCGAAGCCATCGGAATTCCGCCGATCCTGCATCTTGGCGCGTGTGTAGACAATTCCAGGATACTTACGATTGCCAGCGCGATGGCAGCTGAAGGCGGTCTGTCTGACGAGATAGGCGGTATGCCAGCAGTCGGCGTGGCCCCTGAGTGGATGAGTGAGAAGGCGATAGCCATCGGGGCTTATTTCGCAGCATCAGGTGTGCCTGTTATATTCGGAGGAGAATCACCTGTTGAGGCCAGCACTGAAGTTACAAGAATAATGACAGAAGTATGGATGGAAAGGTTTATGGGTGCCTTCCATTTTGAACCTGACCCTGAAAAGATGCTGGCGCTTGCACTTAAGTATATCGATGCAGCAAGGGAAAGGCTCAAACTCAGAAAATATGAGCCGGGCAAATTCGGAGCAGAGCGTGTGCTCATGGATATGGCAGCAAGACGTACAATGGAAAGCTCCGCTAAACCGCATATAGGAATATATTAAAACCAGGGAGCAGGAACCGGGAATAGGGACTGGTTGCAGAAAACCGATCCCAAATCCCAGGTCCCGAGTCCCCTTTGGAGGTTAAATGAAGGTTGAAGAACTTAATGTAGATGAAAAAATAGGCAATGTTCGAGAAGTCCTGACAGAAGCCGAGAAAAAAAGGGGCGTTCTCATACATGCCTTCCAGAGCATACAGAAGGAATATAACTATCTTCCTGAAGATGTATTAAATGCCCTGTCGAGGAAACTTGATATACCGCTGTCGGAAGTCTACAGCACGGCCTCTTTTTACAAACACTTTTATTTCAAGCCGAGGGGCAGAAATGTTGTCTGCGTCTGTGTGGGGACAGCATGTCACGTCAGGGGTGCCGGCAAGGTGCTTGATAAGATCGAGGAGTCCTTCGGGATAAAAGAGGGCGAGACAACCCCCGACATGTCCATGACCCTTGAGACAGTGGGCTGTGTCGGTTGCTGCGGTCTGGCGCCTGTTGTTACGGTCAATGAAGAAGTTGTCGGCGACCTCACCCCAAAGAAGGTCAACGAGATCATAAAAATGGTCGAAGGAAAGTAAGCCATGGAGAGATTACATACAATAGCAGACCTTAGAAAATTAAGAAAACAGCTTGCAGAGGAGACCTTCAGACCTGAGGTCCCGAGGATCAGGCTCTGCAGCGGGACAGCCTGCACAGCTACAGGCACTAATAAGGTTGTGGCTGCCATCGAGGAAGAGTCAGGCAAAAGGGGGATTGAGGTAGATGTTGTTAAGACGGGCTGCCAGGGCCTCTGCCAGAAGGGGCCGGTCATGAAGGTGGAGCCCCAGGGCATATTCTACCAGAAGGTAAAGCCCGAGCATGCTAAATCGATTCTGGCCTACACTGTGCAGGGCGGTCAGCCTTTTCGCCAGAGCCTTTACAGGGACAGCTTTCTGAGCGAACCGGTCCCTGAGATGACGAATGTGCCATTTTATAAAAAGCAGCTGAGGATCGCCCTGAGGAACAACGGGCTTATAGATCCGCGTAATATAAATCACTATATAGCTGTCGGGGGCTATGCTGCGCTTGAAAAGGCCCTCGGCTCGATGACCCCTGATGGGGTACTGGCTGAAGTTGACAAGGCGAACCTTAGAGGAAGGGGCGGCGCAGGCTTCCCTGCCGGAAAGAAATGGCACCATACAAAAGGCGCCAAGGGAAAGATCAAGTTTGTCATAGCAAACGGTGACGAGGGAGACCCAGGGGCCTTTATGGACAGGTCTGTTATGGAGGGCGACCCCCATAGCCTTTTTGAAGGGATGATGCTCTGCGCGTACGCTATTGGCGCTGAATACGGGATTGTTTACGTCAGACATGAATATCCCCTGGCAGTAAAAAATCTCGAAATCGCTATAAGGCAGGCAGAGGAAGCCGGGCTTCTTGGCAAGAACATACTTGGTTCAGGATTTAATTTTACCATGGATATCCGCGAGGGGGCCGGCGCATTTGTCTGTGGTGAGTCAACAGCTCTGGTTGCGTCGATCGAAGGTGAAAGGGGCTTTCCCAGACCCAGACCGCCCAGGCTTTCCGAGGCTGGCGGAGGAGCGTGGGGGTATCCGAGCAACCTCAATAATATAGAGACGTATGCATGTGTGCCGCCGATAATAGAGAAGGGTTCAGACTGGTTCCTGGGAATAGGCACGAAAACTTCACCTGGCACAAAGGTCTTTGCACTGACCGGCAAGGTAAAAAATACAGGGCTTGTCGAGGTCCCTATGGGTATGACCCTCCGCGAAATCATCTTCGATATCGGGGGCGGTATCATCGGCGACAAGGAGATTAAAGCTGTTCAGACCGGAGGTCCGTCAGGAGGATGTATTCCCAAGAGTTATCTCGACCTGCCGGTTGATTTCGATTCCCTTACAAAGGTCGGCTCCATGATGGGCTCGGGCGGGATGGTTGTTCTGGATGAGGACACATGTATGGTTGACGTGGCCAAATACTTCCTCTCCTTTACCCAGTCGGAGTCTTGTGGAAAGTGCCCTCCCTGCAGGATTGGAACATACCAGATGCTCCAGATACTTGAAAGAGTCACCTCCGGCGGCGGCGAAGCAGGTGATATCACAAAGCTGGTGGAATTGGGCAAACATATTCAGAAGGGGGCACTTTGCGGTCTCGGCCAAAGCGCGCCCAACCCTGTCCTTAGTACGATCAAGTATTTCAGGGAAGAATATGAAGAGCATATCCACGACAAGTTCTGCCGGGCAAATGCCTGTAAGGGGCTTGGCGTATTTCTGATAAATCAGGCTGATTGCATCAAGTGCGGTCTTTGCAAGCAGGCTTGCGCCTTTGATGCAGTAGTCGAGACAAGGGACATGTATTACATCGACAGGGAATACTGCACAAAATGCAAGGCATGCCACACGGCCTGTCCTGTCGGAGCGGTGAAGATAAGGAAACAGCGGCATCTGAAACTAGAAGAAGAGTTTAAGATCCCGTCGGAGAGTATTGAAATAATGGAAAGGAGGGCCAGAATGACCCTAAATGATATTTTGGAATCAAAGCCATCTGGTGGTGTCATAACGGTGTCGCAGGAAACCCCTGCTGCAGAGGCAGTCCGGATCATGACTGATAGAAACATAAGCGCTGTTATTGTCGTGGACAAAAACGACACACTGACGGGTATGTTCACCGAGCGGGACGTGGTCCACTGCGTCGAGAAGAACATTGCGCTTGATAAAGTCCCTGTAAAGGATGTGATGGGTCGGGACATAATCACGTTTGAGCCGTCCACTGAGATAAGCGCTGCAATCTCCGTCATCGCAAGGAAAAAGGTGCGGCATATACCTGTTGTGGAAGGCGGCAAGCTTATGGGAATTGTGACTTACAGAGACCTTGTCTCCTATGTGCTGCCGGAGTTAATTTACATGGCAGAAGACATGTAGTGAGGGAAGATATGGCAGAACTGAAAGAAAACAAGACGAATGAACCGAAAGTAGATGATATCAAGGCAGCTGCCGAGGGAAAAGGTTGCCCTGTTCAAAAGGCGAAGTATTACGTCACGGAATTCCTCTCGGGTCCGATGTGCGGCAGGTGCCTTCCCTGCTCCCTGGGCAGTTATGAGGCGTCTCTGAGACTGGATAGACTGGTTGAAGGCAGAGGAGGGGAGGCTGATATAGCCGCCCTCAGAAGGATAGCAACGGAGATGCTGGATGGCTCTATGTGCAAGAAGGGGAAAGACACAGCGAAGTTTATCCTGGACTGGATGGATACCGGCGTGTACCTGGAACATATCGAGGGCAGATGTCCTGACCAAAAATGCGTGGCCTTTATAGAGTACCGGATTGTCCCTGAGAAATGCACTATGTGCGGACTTTGCAAGGATGCCTGCCATTATGGGGCTGTCCTGGGGGAGAAGAGCAAACCGTTTTTCAGCGGCTACCGGCCTTTTGAGATAAGGCAGAAGAAATGCGTGAAGTGCGACGAATGCAGGAAGGTCTGCCCTGAAGAGGCCATAGTGATTATGGATATAAAGAAGAAGGAACCTGTAGGAGTTTAGCTGTTTTAGGCAACTGCAGTGAGAAGACATTCAACGGGATCTCAGGTCCTGAAGTAACAAGTGAATAGAAATTGATAATATCGACAACGCGGAGGTTTCAATGGCAAAGGTGATAAATCTTACGATAGACGGGAAAGAGGCGCAAGCCCCGGAGGGGTCGACACTGATCGCTGCGGCGGAGATGAACGGAATACATATTCCCAATCTCTGCTATCTTAAGGGCATGAAAGGCATAGGAGCCTGCCGGCTCTGCCTCGTGGAGATCGAGGGGATGAAGGCGCCCATGATATCCTGCACTACGAAAGTGAAGGAGGGAATGGTCGTCAATACCCGGACGGAAAAGGTGCAGGAGGTCAGAAAATTTGTCATCGACCTTATCCTCTCCATGCATCCGCTGGATTGTATGACCTGTACAAAGGCAGGTGTATGCAACCTTCAGCAGTATGCTTATGACTTTGAGATAAAGGAGTCGAGCTTCACGAGAAAGAAATTCGGTTATCCTGTTGACGAGTCAAACCCCTTTATCAAAAGAGACCCTGAATATTGTGTGCTTTGCAGTCGCTGCATAAGGATCTGCAAGGCCCAGGGCACTAATGTGCTCGAATTTTCAGGCCGTGGTGTTGGCGCCAAGGTTGTGACGGCAAAAGATAGGCCGCTTCAGGAATCGGACTGCACCTTTTGCGGAAACTGTATTGACGTATGTCCTGTCAATGCGCTATTGGAGTCTGACCGCTGGAGAAAGGGCAGGGAATGGGAGTATACGAAAACCGCCTCAGTATGCCTTTCCTGCGGCAATGGCTGCAGCACTATCGTCGGCACAAGAGACGGAGAGGTTATGAAGATAAATTCGGGCGCCTCTGAAGGCACTGCGGAACGTTTTCTCTGTGCTGTAGGCAGGTTCGGCTTTGACAGCATAAAGGGAGATACGCGGGTGACTGCACCGATGAAAAAAGTTGACGGCGAACTTAAAGAGACCTCCTGGGAGGACGCGATTGCTACGGCTGCTGAGAAACTCAAGGCTGCCGGGGCCGAAGCCGCCTTTATCAGCAGCGGAAACATCCTCAATGAAGATGCCGCGTTGCTTAAGAAACTCGCATCTGACGTTGTAAAGACAAAAAATACAGATTCAACAGTCAGCCTCTATTCTGAATACGACGCGATGAATACTGCTACCGCAGACCTTGAAAACGCGGACCTCTTTGTATTGGTCGGACTGGCACCGGACCAGTGGAAGAGGGTCCTGCCCGCACTGGACGCGATCGTGAGAAAGCGGATGAACGAAGGCGGGGCTAAGCTTCTGGTGCTTAATTCAGGTGAGCCAAAGATTGCGTCTGTTGCGACCGCTTTTTTGAAAGGCGACGAGATCAGCATGATCGAGCAACTCGGGCAGGCCGTTATCTCAAAGGGTGTAAAGGCCCCGAAGGAGATGATAGAGGCCCTGGCCCATGTGAACCCTTCTGATGCTGCCATGAACGCGGCTGATATCTTTCAGGCAGCAAAGGCGCCTGTGATACTGGCTGCTCCGTCATTATACAAAGCAGCAGCAAACCTTTCCCTTATCAGGGGTGCGGCTGTTGCGGTTCCTCTTGAGGCCAATGCAAAGGGAGTGGTACTGGCTGGCATGACAACAGAGGGAAAGAAGTTCAGCGAGATCGTTTCCTCCAAGACAGATACACTTTATGCTGTAGGAGAGATGCCGCTGAAGACCAGACCTGATACCGGGTTTTTGATAGTGCAGACATCCTACATGACCGATCTTGCGGCACAGGCTGATCTGATATTGCCTTCTGCTGCTGCCCTTGAAACCACCGGGACTATTATTGACTACCTCGGCAGGCTCAAACAGGTGAACAAGACCAGCGAGCCAGCCGGCGAAGCAAGACAGAACTCTGATATCCTTTTGGCTGTGGCAGTTGCGATGGGGACCCAGCTTAAAATGGTGAAGGACACTGACATCAAAAAGGCGGCAAAGGCCAAAGTCAAAGCAGCTTTCTCGCCATTTAAAAGGGACAAAGGACTGGACGTCGATGTGGAGCAGTTCATAGATGATATGAGGGTATCTACTATCAACGGATCAAGACTCCTCTGGCTGAAGGAACTCGAAAAAGCTGTAGCTGTCTAAGAGCCAGAAAGTTTTTGAATAATTAGAAGGGGCATCCGGAAAGCCGGGTGCCTTTTTTTTCATGAAAGCAAAAAAACTTCCTCGCTAATTTTTCATTTCAGAGCATCATTCCCGGCTTCCTGAAACTGATTTCAGGCTTACTTCCCCTCTGAATCAACTTCTCCTTTTCTGCTCTCCCCGGGGTCGATATACTTAAAATCAGGTATAAAACAGAGATAAGGACCAGGCCGAGTATGAAAATAGAGATAAAAAATAAAGGTTTCCGGTATATGAGATAGGCAAGGATGAGTAGTATTGCAAGTGCCATGAAAGGATTCCCTTGCGCGAAAACCGAGACCTGACTTATAAGATCTTTCAAAATAGTAGTAAAATCCATTAAAGCCCCTTAAAAAAAAGTATAGCATATATATGAATCCTATTTTCTTAGACACATTTTGCCCGGATATGTTGTGCCCTGTTTGAACATTACGGACCTTTGCATCAGGCTTACTGCTGCTGAACTTTTGAACTATCGATGTTATACTAAACCATGACAGGTCATTCATATATAAATGACTTCCTCTATTTTGTAGTGCGCTATGACGAAACCAGGGGCAAGGGCGCATTGATATGCTGTTCAGGAGTAAATCTGGAGCGCTTTGCTCCGCTGACAAAGGGACGACATGGACTGGGCCCAAGTCCTGCCATGAGGGGACTACAGATCGTAAGGCTCGGGGCAATCGCACTGGCGATCTCAAAAGGCGCGACTCCAAAGACTCTCAGGGGAGATGACTGTGCCGGTATTGCTCCCACAAAGGATAGCTGGTATACGGAGCTTCTGCTGATAGAAAATGCCCCAGAGACATTTTCTGATGAAATAATCAGATACAGTGTTACAAGACTCATTGATTCGATTTTTAAGGCCTGCAGGCTTGAACTGCATCTGCCCGATAAACTTCCCCGGGCCGGATGAACTTCAGAAAATTATTGAGATACGTGCAGCAAATACGCGTTATAATTTTCCAGAAGATCAATCCTCGATAAAATTCAGTTGCCATGTTCTGTGCCACGTGATTTCATAGTTTTTATGAACCTAAAAAAAACAGAATCCACAGAGACGCAGAGCTCACAGAGTAAAATAAAGGAGTTACGGGCGAGACAGGGGTAACCAAATTGGTCAGCCCCTATTTGCCTCAAACCCGCGTTTTCTCAGCGTCTCTGTGCCTCCGTGGTGAATGAACTGCCGTTTTTAGGATGAATAATTCTCTTTTATTTTTTTCCGGCAAGTCATGATAAGCGTATTGGGCCTGGGGTTATGTTATGAATATATCAGCTTTCGTTCCAGGTCTGTTGAGCGTGAAGTCCGTTTGGCCTCATCAAGGGTTATGATTTCCTGCCTGCAAAGTTGAATCAGATGCTGGTCCAGGGTCTGCATGTGATATTCGTCGCGGCCTTTTTCAATGTATTGTTCAATTTCTTCGAGATGATTGTCCCGTATGCATGCCTTGATGGAGGATGTCGCGTGCATTACCTCCATGGCAGGTAGGACGGTCTCTCCGTTTTTTGACCGTACGAGTCTCAGTGAAATAGTTGCTACCAGGATCTCCGCAAGTCTGTGGCGGATATTTTCCTGATTCTGGGCTGGAAAGTACCCCACGATGCGATTGATTGTGGAAACAGCATTATGCGTATGCAGGGTCGAGAGGACCAGATGTCCTGTCTCGGCAGCTTTGATACAGGCGTCGATTGTGTCGAGATCACGCATTTCTCCGACCATGATTACATCAGGGTCCATACGCATGGAGGCTTTTAGGGCCGTAGCGAAATTTTCGGTGTCTATGCCTACTTCCCTCTGTATAATGCAGCTTTTATTTGAAGGGAAGATATACTCGATCGGGTCTTCGATAGTAATGACGCTGTATTTGAAATTGTCGTTGATATACCGGACCATTGAGGCGAGGGTCGTTGATTTGCCGTTGCCGGTAGGTCCGCAGACAAGGATCAGGCCGTTTGGAGCCTTTGCGATGTCCCCCAAAACCGGGGGTAGATTCAGTTCCTCAAAAGTGCCGATATAGTGCGGTATGACCCGCATAACAAGGCCGATACTGCCTTTCTGACGGAAGATGCTGACCCTGAAACGGCCTACGTTCGCCAAAGTATAAGAAGTATCAAATTCCATTAAGTGCTCAGGGAGCTTCCTGCCGTGCTGCTCCATGACAGCAGACGCGATAAACTCGGTATCTTTTGGGGTCAGGATACTCAGTTTTGAGTGGATCAGGTGGCCACGGGCCCTGAAAATGGGAGGATTGTCCACCTCAAAGTGGATATCAGATACTCTCTTTTCAAAAGCTATTTCCAGAATTTGAGTGAGTGTGGCTATATCCATGGTATTTAACTCCTTAAATTATATTTCTTTGCATACTGGTGTTAATGCTTCTGTTTGTTATGCGACTTATTGAGCTGTTTTCGGTAAAGCGCATTTTCCAAAGCCAGTCCGGCCTCATCCGCAAGGATCTCCAATACATCACCGTGCAGTGCGGCTGTTTCTTTTTTGCCGAAATCTCCATAGGTCAGCGTCACGGTCTTTCCGAGGCTTCGCAGGGGAAGAAGTATTATTGTTGGCCTCAGCGGGTGCCCGATCGCCTCATAGAGGTGATTCTGCAGGATTTCATCGTCTCTCTCTCCATAAAATAGCCGCCCTTTTTCTATGACCTCAGTGAAAACAGAAGACTTTAACAGAGGGAGCTTCAGGTTTTTTACTGAAGTCTGTCCAGCGGACTTTTCATCATATACTCCGATTGCCTTTTCTCCAGCAAGTTCATTAGGACGGACAATAAAGGTGATAGCCCTTTCACACATCTCCGAGACAAAGTGCAGAAGTGCAAGAGGGACCTCTGACGGTTCATTAAGGTTTCGAATGCTAAATATGCGCTCTTTGAGTCTGCTCATTTGGATATCTGCTTCCGGGAGGTCTTTTTGCTCATGAAAAATGCCTTTGATATAGGATTTGAATACCTCCAGAAATCTTATGGTATCTGCAATGAATGCTGCTTTGCCTGTCTTCTTTAAGGGCTTTGGAAAGACAGACCTGACTCCATCATTAAAAGACTCTAAGGTAAAGGTGCAATCCGGCAAAGAGGTCATCTGAATAATGGAAATCAGCGGATGTCTTTCTCTTAACTGCTGTCTCAGGTCTGATATTGTTTCCCTGGAAAGGGCATGCTCCGCTGTCTCAGGGGCATCCAGAACAATAATGGGCAGGACCTTTATTTTAAGGCACTGGTCAATAATCCGGTCAAGTTCCTCCTGACGGCCTGTCGCAAATACAAGCACGCCCTCATCCTTGCAGATGGTCATGACCGAATGTTTGAGGAGTTCGTCTTCGCTAAACATGATAAGGCCTTTGGCCTTGACTTCCGGTCTTTGCGATCCATCTGAGGCGGCCCTGCTTGCCGATGATTTTTCCAGGAAAGAGACAAAGGTCTCCTGTTGTTCAGCAGAAAACTCTGCAAGTAACTCTCTTATTTTCTGACGATGGATATCAGCGGGGTCAAAAGTTTCATCCACAGGTAAAAAATTGGGTATTTTTCTCTCCAGGTGGTCGAGATCAGCCAGTCCCAGGTCATCCGCTGTAAGGACTGGACTCTTCTCCAGGCCTTCATCAGACCCTTCGGAGGCAATCACGTCTGCGAACAGTTCTTCGTCTGGTGTGACGGTTTTCCCTGCCCGGCGGTCACGTTCCAGTTCATCAAAAATGCGTAGTGCATCCATTAATAACATTTGGGCATCCAGGCTTATCTCCTGCTCCATATTGCTAATCAGATAACTACATTCAGGAGACACGGTGATGGCATCTGTATCAAGCGTGAAGGTACCCTCAGTCCATCCTACCAATTCAACCAGGGTCAGCTCAATGAGTTTCCTCAGTCCTCTGGCGGCATCGTCCCGTCCCAGCCTGCCCAGTTCGATGAGGGTGGCAATCAGGGGTTTGCGGTGCCGTCCGGCTTTTTTTTGTACTTCCAGGGCCTGCTTGAGATCTTCTACGGTTATGGCGTTCATCTTTACCAGGACCGTGCCGATGCGGACTTTGTTGTTGAGGTGGCTTGCACCGACAATATGACCGTTGCTGAAAATGAACCTGCTTTCGCCCCTGCTTCCCTTGACAGAAAATGTCCCGGACTTCCGCGTCGTATTGAGCAGCTGAATTATGTCAACAATGTGTAGTAATTCTAAGTTTCCTGTAAGGGCCATCGGTATATAACTTAACAATAAGCAGATTTGTTTGTATATGGAAGAATACCATAAGGAATGGTCACTGGTAAATATATTGCAAGAGTTGACAGCAGTCACGGAAACAGTCAATGGATGTCCTTTTTGCTATTAAGTCCTGCTGATTGAAAACATTACCTGATTTGACATTGAATATCCCTGGAGATACACTTTGATTAGAGACCAAAACGGAGGTTTATGATGCAGATGAATGAATTACACCCTGATTTGTCATTGATCCAGAACGCTGATCTCAACGGCAAGATAGTCCTTGTTAGATTTGATCACAATGTTGTGAAAGCCGGGGAAATCAGAGACCCATATCGCATTGACCGCACCATTGGCACGCTTTTTCATATTGTTGAAAGGGGCGGCAGGCCGATCATGATGACGCATGTTGGCAGGCCCAGGGACAAGAAAACCGGAATTATAGACTGCAGGAATGAGGAGTCGGTAGAGCCCATAGTCCAGTATCTTGAACAGAAACTTCACACCAGGATCCATGTCCCGGCTTTCCCTGTTGAATCTGCTAAGGGCATCGCAGGGATAGACACTTCCATCAACCTGGCAATCAGGGAACTGAGGGAAAGAAAGACAGGAGGAATCTATCTGCCAAATACGCGGTGGTTTAATGGCGAGGAAGGCAAGGGCAGTATAAGGGAGAATTTCGCGCTCCAGCTCGCAGGCCTGGCCGACATATATATTAATGATGCCTTTGGATCATGGCAGGCCCACGCATCGACCTTTGACATTACGAGACACCTCCCCTCTTATGCGGGTTTCCTGATGCAGCAGGAGATCATGAACCTAAGCAGGGTGCTAAACCCTGAAAGGCCTTTTATAGCCGTGGTTGCAGGTTCAAAGTATGACACCAAGATAAAGCCCCTTTACGCGATCTATGAAAAGGTCGACCGCCTCATCCTCGGCGGAGTGATTTACAACACCTTCCTGTGCGCAAAATATGACATTAAGATAAAAGGTGTTTCTGAGGACGATATAAAACTGGCAAGAGAGCTTGTTGAAAAAGACAGGGCGGACAGCAAGATAGTGGAGCTTCCTTATATTGTTGAGTCTGATGTCCTTCAAGAGCGCGTTGAGGGCAGATACAGGACTGTCTCGACGGAGGATTTCAGGCCCGGCAAGTCATATAACTATATCCTTGATATTGACCCGAAGTCCTTTGAGGATGCTGCTGTCGCAAATGCCATAGGCACGGCAAAGACCATATTCGTAAACGCCGTGATGGGCTATACACCACATTTTTCAGCAGGCTCAGAGGCGCTCGATCACGCGATTGACCGCAACAGCACAGGTATCAAGATGTACGGCGGCGGCGACACGCTCCAGGAGTTCAAGAGTCTCTGTCCCGGCCTGTATCTTTCAGTGATGGACAATGCCAATTATTATTTCTTTACAGGCGGCGGTACAGTGCTCACAGCAATAGAGCAGGGCAGCCCATACGGACTGAAGCCGGTGCAGGCGCTAATGGGGATGGGGAAAACGCAATAAAAGTTTAATCGTAATAGTTCAGCTCTCAGCTTTCAGCGGTCAGCTTTCAGCAAGACAAAGGCCAAAAAAGACAATTACCAAGACTCTAACTAGCCAGTGGTCGCGCAAATTATGTTTTTAGCTGATAGCTTATTGCTGATGCGTCTGATGGCTGATGCGCTGAACGCTTACGCTTTCTTGTTGTTTGACCTCTCCGTATATTCCATATAAAATAACCTATGCTGAAGATCGGTCCGTTGACCCTTAATTTGCCTTTTGTCCTTGCACCCATGGCAGGTATTACTGACCTGCCGTTTCGTATGGTCTGCCGCAGGTACGGCTGTGAACTCGCTTTTGTCGAGATGACCAGCGCCAAGGCCCTTGTCTATGAAAACAAGAAGACGGAAAAGATGATCGTTGCCCGCCCGGAGGACAGGCCCCTGGGTATACAGCTTTTGGGCACTGACGTGGAGTTCATACTAAGGGCGCTCGATATTGTCCGGAAATATGAATACGACATTATAGATTTTAATGCAGCCTGCCCGGTGAAAAAAGTGACGTCTAAGGGGGAGGGGGCCGGCATGATGAAGGAGCCCCATAAACTTGGACAGTTACTCAAGGCGATTGTTGAACATAGCGATGTCCCGATCACGGTAAAGATCCGGGCCGGCTGGAATGAAAAATCAATGAATGCCCGGGAAGTGGGGCTTTACGCCCAGGATGCCGGAATTCATGGACTGTTTATCCACGGCCGTACAAGGTCCCAGGGATACAGCGGCAGGGTTGATTATAATATCATCAGAGAGGTAAAGGAAGCTCTTGATATCCCTGTTATAGGCAGCGGTGATGTCTTCTCTGCTTCGCATGTAAAAAAGATGTTTGATGAGACAGGCTGTGACGGTGTTGCGATTGCGCGGGGCGCGCTCGGGAACCCCTGGATATTCAGAGAAACTGAAGAGTTTCTGAGGACCGGGATTCTGCCGGCAAGACCGCAAAGACAGGAGGTGTCTGATATAATGGCTGCACATCTAAGATCAATAACTGCAATACACGGACCTGCGCCGGCGCCTGTAGTGTTCCGGAAGCTCTTTGTCTGGTATACAAAGGGTTTCCGTGACGTGAAGCCCCTGAAGGAGAGAGTCTTCAGAGCGAAGACCGAAGAGGAGATGCTGGAGTTGATAAATGAATTCAGGGAGAATGCGTCTTATTCCTATCCCGGGGTTTCTCCCTAAGTCATTTCTTCACTTTCTTCAAACATCGCCATTTCTATACATTCATGAATTAAGTCTTCAAACGTGGATGTCTTATTCTCAATTTGTTTGAAGTCCTCAATCATATGTTGCAAGAACTTTACCTCTTTGTCTGTTAACGTGATTGTAATTTCCATATGTCCTCCTCTGGATCTTTGCCTCACAGTAATATAACACGCTGCGGCAATGCAAGTTGCACGCCCTGGTGTCATTGGCCGGCATTTACTGGCTAGATCTTTGCAAGAAAAACATTTCGGGACAGCGATGGAACCTTTGGGACAATCTTTGACATTGGTCATGCTGCCGGTCCCATTCTCGCAGATTTTCTCCTTGCGGGCCACAGTTATCTCTTCTCATTCCAGGTAATAGCTGCTATGCTGTTACTGGCAGTACCGGTATTTGCTATGACAGTACAGGTAAAGGAGGCTTAATGACTGGCCCTTTTTTTAATAAAACTGTCCCTGGTGCTTTGGCGCAGGCAGATTGAAATGTAAGGAGAAATAAAATGGACTGCACAAAATCTTGTCCTGTAGGAAAGCTTGAAAAATTGATTCTGGCTACAGATGGTTCCCAATTCAGCGAGGGTGCTATACGAGAGGCGATAAACTTTGCCGGGAAATGCTCAAGCAAACTTTACGTGATTTCGGTGCTTGAGACAAATCCCGGAATATGAAACTATCGGCTCAAATGTCTTTGAAAAGGAGAAGGCCGAGGTCATGGCACACCTTGAATCAGTCAAGGCCAGGGCAGCCAAAGAAGGACTGAATTGTGAGATTATTCTCCACGAGGCGTCTGACCCCTCGCAAACCATAGTGGATGAGGCCATTGAGAGGAAAGTTGACATGATTGTAGTCGGCAGGCGTGGACGCAAGGGACTGCTTAAGGCCCTGATGGGACAAGTTGCAGCAAAAGTCATTTCACACGCTCCATGCAAAGTTCTGGTTGTTCCTAAAGCTGCCAGAATAGAGTACCGGAACATACTGGTTGCCGCAGACGGCTCAGTCCACAGTGATGCTGCAGTTACAGAAGCGATAGCCATTGCGAAACAGTGCGAAAGCCATATTCTTGCGCTTTCAGCAATGCGTGACGAAAGTGAGCGGGAGAATGCAACTGCTCATGCGAACAAAGTCGTTGAGATGGCGCAGAAGGAAGGCGTTTCTGCTGAAGCGGTCATGCCAACAGGAAGATCGTTCAATGCAATCGTCGAAACAGCAGGAGGCAGAGGCGTTGACCTTATCGTAATGGGGACCTATGGAAAGACAGGGGTCAAGAAACTTCTTATGGGAAGCTCTACAGAAAAAGTCATTGGGAACGCTGGTTGTGCTGTTCTAGTGGTTAAGGCAGGATAAAGAGGATAATCACGCTGGTTAATTATCAGAAAATGATTACTTCGCAAACCGGTTGATAATAAGCCCGTGTGTCTTGCCGAATTTCATGATTCGTTCAGGCGCAAACCCGCCTGACAGATAAAGCTTCCTGAAGCGGGTGTCATCAGAGCAATTGAAGGATATAGCTGATATGTCCTGAATATCCGGCGTCATCCAGTTGCTGTATCTCCCTCACTGTTGATCGTGCAGACGTCAACTGCCTGACGGTGAGCCACGGGGCCGCCGTCGCCGCACTCTCTTACTGAGTATAACTGTCTGCAACTGAAAGGACGAACTACATATATCAGACAGGTGTTGCTTTCCTGCAGAAAAGGGCAGGGGGGCTTATGGCCCTTTTCTTTTTCGGTCCTGTTCTCCGATATTTTCTTTTTCAGCTCTGCCTGAAATTCTTCAGGCTGACTCTCGATATGCTCCAGGATGATGAGACCTTCCAAGCGTGACGATATCGATATTGCCCATATACGTGCAGCAGAAGCTGCAGCCTGCTTTACAGAACGCCTGCTGGCTGTAAGGCATGTTTTCTCTTTCGAACCGGTCGTATATGGTATGTAATTTCTCTTTTTTTTCTTCGAATGGATTCTTCATCTGTCAGATATACCATGTGCTCCTGCGATTTATTTTCTGGTGCAAATCTATTTAATAATAAATAAGATGATCTCTACTGCTATCAGGATGATTATGACCAATTCGAGCAGTTCTGTCCTCTTTGTCGCGATGTCCCGGTAAAGCATATCATAAACCCTTGTGGCCAAATCCAGCTTTCTCCGTATCACTGCATCCCATTCCTTTACCCTGAAGAGGCGTAAGGCAGCCATATAGATCTTTGCATAGTAGACATCCTCGGTCACCTTGAGAGAATTGTCGATCTTCTCGGTGATGTCCGTCAGTTCCGTGATTGTGCGCATCACCTTTGCAGCGAGCTTCTCGTATTTACGTATTTTCCATAGGGACGGGGTGCCTTTTGCAGAGATGCTTTCATAAAGGGTGACGAGTTCCCTGTCGACGATATTGTCATAGTACCTGAGTTCAAGGAGTTGCGCATGGGCGAACTCGAGTATGTCCGCTATCTCCGGTTCTCCTGAGGGTTCGATGATGAGGGCGCTGTCCCAGCTCAGGACTGTGCAGTCATTTGTATAATATGAGAATTTCATGGCAGTGATCTCATCTCTTACCTTTTCCGAAAGAGGCCTGTCTTCATAAAGCAATAACTTTGCTATGTCGTAATGCAGGAACAGTTTATCGATGCCTGTTTCAGGATCAAGGGATTCTATGAAAAAAATCGTGTAATCTTCCTCAAAGAGGCTCGGGATTATATCCGATCAGCGAATCTCCCAGGATCTCTATAGCCTGCCTGAGCTGATTACGGCATTCACTATCGATCTCATCGCTGTTTTTTAAGGCAAAAGCGAGTTTTTCAAATTCCGTGAAGTCCATGTCAATTACCGGGATTTCAAGTATGATGCTCAGAACGCCGTAGTCGTATGCCCTGACATGGACGCTTATATTGAATCTTTTTCCTGTAAATTCTTTTTCTAAAGTCTGCAACTGAAAGGAAACCGGAGGGTTGGTAAATTCGAAGGCCTTGCTGAATGGTTTCCTCTTGATCCTGAAGCGCCTGGTCTCTTTTTTTATCTTCTCCTCAACCTTTAAAAGATCGATCTCGAAGGCGGTATCATACAGCCTGTAGGTGAGTATCTTGCCTTTTTTTATGGCTGGAATCATCGCTGCTTATTGACTTTCAACATATTGAACTCTTTCAGATTTTCCATCAACTGTGTTTCTGTGATAAGGCCGAGTTGTACCAAGGGCTTCGCCGAAGAAGAGATGTTCGTCTTTCTGGTGGCTGAGCAATTCCTCTACCTGGTCTCTGATAAGATAACCCAGTGCAGATCGCGATCTCTCCGAATTCCTCGGCGGTTTCCTCCTGCAGGACAAGGACCTTATCGATCTCAGTCTGGGTTAACCACCCTCTTTTTAGGGCAAGGTCGCCAATCCTGAGATTCTGTTTTTTCTGGAGCATCCTTGCCTTGAAGATGTCATCGAAAGTAATCAATCCCTTTTTCAGAAGAAACTGGCCGAAAAACAGATATTTAAGGACCATTGTAGAGAAACTCCTTTGAGTCTGTCTATGTTATGAGATATATATTCCTATATTAACACGAGTTTCTCAAGGAATATTCGGCTGGTGGATGTGAAAGCTTCTATTTTTTGTGGCAGTCGACGCAGAGTGGATCAGTAACCATCTGCGTTGGTTGATAATCAGAAGATGTTTTTTTGCCCGGTCCATGGCATTTAAAACAGTCCTTGAATCCCAGGGCCGTATGCATATTTACCATCTTCGGATTTTTGCTGTGACAGACATTGCATGCAAAGACCGCTGACCAGGCTGATAGCATCAGGAAAGCGGCAAAGCTGACTGCATAAACGCTTAATCTCATAATCAATTCTAGAATATACTGTTAGTATTTATGTATGATATATGTCATAGCAGGTGGATAGTCTGTAGGTGTTTAGGTGGCTAGGGGGGAAGCCTTGATTCGTTCTTTGCGCAGTCCTAACAGACTACAGTCTGAACAAACTAAGTAGTTACCATAAAGGAGACATATGTATAAATTAATTTTAACGGTCTTTATGTTTTTTTATCTCACCGCTTTTTCCTTTGCGCAGCCTGTCATACATTTTAATGAGGTGAGGCACGATTTCGGAAAAGTCAGTCAGGATGATAAGGTCGAATACGTCTTTGAAGTCAGCAATACCGGTAATCAGACGCTCATTATTGAAAAAATCTCCCCTTCCTGAGGCTGTACTGCAGCGATGGCTAGTTCGAGCCGTCTGGGGCCTCAGGAGAAAGGGAAGATCAGTGTGAAGGTTGATATCAAAGGCAAATCAGGCAATATATGGAAAACGGTACAGGTTTATTCTAATGATCCCGCAACCCCTGTCTCTGTCCTTTCTCTCATAATGCAGGTCAAAGCCCCGGTCCATTGACCCGCGGTTTAACTGAAGAGGTACAATTGACCTGCAGAAACTTTTTGTGGATTTTTTTTAAATGATGCGTTATCCTAAATATAGTTATTGCTATAAATATTAATGAGTCGAGTTTAAGGGGGCCCGGGAGCAGCCATGAATTTTAACAGCTTTAAAAACGTATCTCTTTTCATCTCCAGTTTTATCCTCTTTTTTCTTTTTATGGTGCCTTTATCCAAAGCAGGACAAATAGACAACGATCTTACAAAACAGATCTTGCCCGTAGAAGGCCTGAAGACTTTGAAAGCCTCTCCGGAGGACAGAGGGGTTGATTCTGTTTTACAGGCAGTAGCAGTTGCAAGACAAATTGAACCGGCGTTTGATTTCAAAATTCATTTAAATGAACGATTCAACGCTATTTTCTCCCTTGAAAAACCGTTTACCATAGATGTGGCCAGCAGGGATACCTGGAAAAACTATAATGCCTTAATCGGCTTTCAGGTAATATTGCGATAACCGAAATAAGGCAGTGGATGGTCCCGCAGACGTTTAACTTCAGAATCATTCCTTCCCGGCTTGAGCGGTTTTATTAGCCACAGAGTGCGCAGAGAAAAGCTTTTTTTTGCAATGTCCTTCTACGTGTTCTCTGCAGTGGACCGCCTTTATTATATGAATCAAAGATTTGAGGATGAATACAGATGAATGCCATTGAGCTTTACAAGAAGCTGCCGAAAAAAAACTGTGGTGAATGCAGACAGAAAAAGTGTATGCCTTTTGCCCTCTTATTGATCAAGGGAGAGGCTGAACTTTCAGAATGTCCTTATTTGACTGAAGAGGCAATCAATGAACTTAAGGAGATGATTGTTCATTCTGACTGGAGAGAAGACCTGATATTAAAGCTCAGAGAGGATATCAAGTCTATCGACTTCAGTGAGATCTCGCCTCATATCGGGGCGGAATTAAAGGACGGGGCGCTCATGCTGAGATGCATGGGGAGGGAGTTTATGATAGGTCCTGGCGGAGAGGTCACAACAAAAGGTTTTATCACACCCTGGATAAAGATCCTTCTCCTGCATTATATCAAGACCGGAGGCAGGGCGGATTTGAGCGGTAGATGGGTCTCCTTCAGTGAATTAAAAAGCGGCATGGTAAAGGCCTCGTCTTTTACCCGTGACTGCGAAGAACCTATAAAGGAGATGCTGGATAGGGACCTTCAGAGGGTGACTGAATTGCTCTCCAGGTCCGGTGCTGTATCACGGGATGAGTTCCCAACCAGGTACGCATGGCATATTCTGCTGCTGCCAAAAATGCCGGTAGTCATCCTCTACTGGCCTGCTGATATGGAATTTGGTTCGAAAGTTAAGGTCCTTTTTGATTCAACTGCCGACAAATTCCTTGACGTTGAATCCATAATCTTTCTAGTCGAGGGCCTTGTATATAACATCGAAGCTGCTTTGTCGCGGACTGAGTAACAGATTTCCGCCTGATAAGTGAATAACATTACTCCGGGCCGAGGAAGGCGGAGACTTCACACTCACCATCGTAAATGCGGTGGCCCCGCGCTAATTTCAGCTATTTGCCATTTCCTCAATATCAAAATATAAAAGCCTGACCCCGCCATATCAGTTACCCAGACCCGATTCGGAGCAGATACCTCAAAATGCTGATCAACTAAATTTTCTGCTACCGGCAGTGTGTGGCTGGAATCAGTGGTAGCCTTGAACTTTTTCTTCTGTTTACAACATATTCCGAGCTTTTTCCGTATGCGCTTTATCCGGCAAATGCC
The DNA here is from genome assembly GCA_963801505.1 of uncultured Nitrospira sp. GTDB lineage: Bacteria > Nitrospirota > Thermodesulfovibrionia > Thermodesulfovibrionales > UBA6898 > JAOUFP01. The sequence continues at coordinate 303,707 of CAWDEY010000016.1, read as the reverse complement.
CACCTGGACCCCATTGTCGGCCAGATCGTGCTGTAAGCGCTCAGGACCGAAACTCTGGCGGGTCCTCTTATGAGCTGCCCGGATCTCTACCTCCAGCCGCGCTTCCTCCTGCGCCCGTTTCGAAAGCGGCCTGGTCAGCCATGCATAATACCCGCTTGCAGATACAGCCAAAATCTTACTCATAAGTGGCACTGGATATTGGAGTCTCAATTCTTTCATCATCGAGTACCTGGCAGGGACTCCTTGGCAAAGTACGCTGCTGCTTTTTTTAATATGTCACGCTCCATCTTAACCTCGGCCAGTTCTCGCTTTACACGGGCTAACTCCACCTCCATATCAGTGAGGGGACGCTGTGATTTGCCGATATTGCCCAGCTTGCCAGCTTTGGATGCCCTGACCCAGTTTCCTATAGTCGAAGGGGGCAATGACAATCATCGCCCTGCTTCAGGCAATGTCAGTCCACCTTCTGTTACCAGTTTCACTGCTTCTTCTCGAAACTCTTTCGTGTACGTCCCTTTTGGAATCCTTTTCATTTCTACACCTCCGTTTAGTATTTTACTTAAACTTTGGTGTCTACGATATCCATCTTACCTCACCTTTTTCAGTGATAAGTTGAGCTTGAATCTCACCCGCTCCCTCGCCAATATAGTAATCCAAGAGTTTTATTAAAAGCACATTAGCTATGGCACTTTTATCATTAAGAGCATGTAGAGAATCCAATGCAAGAGCAAAATCGCCATTTTGAGCTGCGTTTAGTACAGTAATAAAGTACTTGTCTTTCTCACTTTCCATAGCAATTGAACAATTAACTAAAAAGAAAGAAATCATTAACAACAATAATAAAAATTTATTCAATGACATTTAAATTGCCTCCGTTATCTTGGTCTGCCCAGTTACTTATGATGTTGAAATTCTGAATATGAAGCATTATGCATCCTTGAGAAAGGCCCCAAGGGTGTATAAAAAAACCACTTCTCATATGCATGTTATTATTTTTGTTTGGATCTAAATATAGCCATTTAGGATGTTTAGCAGACCACCCCGGCGGCTCAATAGTATAATTGCCTGGGGGAAGTGGCCCCTTTTTGGGTTTATCTTTACATGCCGAGTTATCCTGACAATTTCCATTACCAGAAGCTGCAGCAACAGTCGTAAACAACTGGCCAGCATTATTTTTACAACTTAGAGTATGTGTGTCAATTTGATATGTACATGATAATAAACCGGTAGGATCAATCCAGTTTACCGGATTTCCTCCCACATACTCATACAGATTCACCGTACCCCCATCAAACCCAATCGGATCTTCCGAAACGAAGCGGCCAACTTTCGGATCATAATATCTCGCCCGCATGTAGAGGAAGCAATCAGCGGTCAGCTCACAGCTTTCAGCCATGACGCCGTACTGGCCGACATATTTAAACGGCTGAGGCACGGCCTCGACCTCATTCAATACCTTGCCGAACACGTCATAAGAATATTTATTCACTATATTCTGGTTCTGGTCAGTCATCGCAACCGTGCTGCCGATTGCGTTGAAGTGATAGCTGTAAACCTGATCTGTAGGTGTCACCATTCCAATCAACCCCTGTCCCTGTATGTAAAGCTTCGTTATGTTCTTGTTCCCATCAGCTTCTGCCAGTACATTTCCGTTCATGCCGTAAATATAATAAGTCGTCACACCATTTCTAATAGCCTTCAGCCTGTTACCTTTGCCGTCGTAGCTGAACGCCGACTGCTGACCGCTGACAACTGCCGTTGTCAACCTATGCTCATAATCAAAGGAATATGCGTCAGCATTTATACTTGCCAACTGTCCTTCGTTATCGTAGCTGAACGCTGACTGCTGATCGCTGATAGCTGCCTCCAACCGATTCTTTTTGTCATTATACGTATACCCTGTCTGCTCTGGTGTCAACACAGAAGCTAACGGCTCATTTACAACCGCCTGCATCCTATTACCAACTCCGTCAAGGATTGGAAAATTGTATGAGGCTATAACACTGTTATCCACCTTTCTGTTTTCAAGACTCGTCAGTCGATTTGCAACATCATATCCATAATCAGCAATCGTCCCGTTGAAGTTTTCAAGATAATCCAGCCTACCAGCAGCGTCATAATGATATGTCGCTGTCTGATTCAGCCAGTCTAGTTTCACAGTCTCCATGCGGTTGAGTTTATCATATCCGTAGATGACTTTCTTGTTGCCGGGATAGACGAGTTCCTTCAGCCTTCCTGCCTCGTCGTTCTTATAGACAACTACAAACCCATGAGGGAACACGAAGGACAGCCTGTGCCTGAGCCGTATTCGTATGTGGTCGTATTGCCAAGGCTGTCTTTGACCTCCCTGGATCGCTAGGGCAAACCCGGTAGAAACCTTTTTTCTAACAGGTTCAACCCCGAGGATAACAATTTTTTACTTTATGGACGAACACTACATAGCAGCGATCAGTAGTAAAGGGGAAAAAGGTTCTTCACATTACTTCTTCCAGCCATACTGCCCGATAAGCGGGACGAAGACACAGGGGGTATGATATTCGATTATCGGATTTTTCCCGCTTTTTCTGTACTTAAGCAACTGCTGGGAATAGAGATCTCCAACAGGGATTACGATGATGCCCCCCTCGGCAAGCTGTTCTATGAGGGGTGTTGGGACCTCCGGGGAGCCTGCGGTGATGATTATCCTGTCAAAAGGCGCCTCTTCAGGCCATCCGAGTGTGCCGTCGTCGGCCTTGATGTGGATATTCAAGTACGAAAGGTCCTGAAATCTTTTTTTCGCCTTTTCAGCGAGAGAGGCTATCCGCTCTACGGTGAAGACCTCCAGCGAAAGCTCTGCAAGGACTGCTGCCTGGTAACCTGAGCCAGTTCCGATCTCAAGCACTTTTTGTGTGCCATCTAATTCGAGGAGTTCGGTCATGACAGCCACCATATATGGTTGCGAGATGGTCTGTCCTTCACCGATTGGAAGGGCCATGTCAGAATAGGCGTTGCCGAGCGTCGCACTGTCAACAAAGCGGTGTCTCGGCACGCGTTCCATAGCCTCAAGGACCCTTCTGTCTTTGATACCCCTGGGGATGAGCTGAGTTTTGACCATCAATGCCCTGAGTTCTTTATATTCCATAGTGGACCCCCGAATACAACGTTTTTAAAAACGTTTTAATATTTCCCGTGCAGCCACAACGCCTGAGGCAGAGGCCTGTATAAGGCCCCGGCTGACACCTGCTCCGTCGCCGATTGCAAAGATGTTTTTTATTTCCGTCTCAAGAACGTTTGAAAGCTTCAGCTGCATGGAGTAGAACTTTACCTCAACTCCGTAAAGCAGGGTATGCCTCGAATTTACTCCCGGCGCTAACGTATCGAGTGCCTCAAGCATTTCCGTAATATTCCAAAGATACCGGTAAGGCAACACAAAACTGAGGTCTCCCGGAGTTGCATCTTTGAGCGTAGGACGTACGACCCCCTTGGCTATCCTATCATGGGTTGAGCGTCTGCCCGCAAGCAGGTCCCCGAGCCTCTGGACTATTACTCCTTTGCCGATGAAGTTGGCCAGCTGCGCGATGTATCTGCCATAGGAAATCGGTTCGTCAAAAGGTTCTGTGAAGTAGGTGCTGACGAGAAGAGCAAAGTTGGTGTTATTTGTCTTCCTCTCAGCATAGCTGTGGCCGTTTACGGTCCATACATCTTTGAGATATTCTTTTACGACCTCTCCATAAGGGTTAACGCAGAATGTTCTGACCCTGTCATCGAACCTCTTTGAGAAAAAAACCAGCTTTGGTTCGTAGGTGATATTAGTAAGCGGTTCCATAACAGACGCGGGCACCTCCACCCTTACTCCAATATCAACGGGGTTTTGGAGCAATGTCAGCCCGAGTTTTTTTGATTCCTCTTCAAGCCATCTCGAGCCTTCCCTCCCCGGGGAGAGGATAAGATATTCAGAATGAAACTCCCTGCCGTCCCTGAGTCGTATACCTTTGTAGCTGCCCTTGACAGTAATGATTTCCGCAACGTCTGATTTAAAAAGGATGTCGGCATTGTTCTCTATGTCATCCTTGATTTTCTTCAGGAGAGTCTTGCACCTGTCGGTCCCTATATGACGAATTTTTGAAGGAATCAGTGTAAGGTTGTTTTTTGAGGCGAGGTTTTCCAGTGCATGTACCTGTTCAGCGTTATCGCCGAAGACATTGACAGGCGCCCCGTAATGGATATATATCCGGTCAACATAATCTATCAGCGTTTGCACTTTATCTTTAGCCATATACCTGGAAAGAAAACCGCCTACCTCCGGAGACAGGCTTAGTTTGCCGTCACTGAAGGCGCCGGCCCCGCCCCAGCCGCTCAGAAGGTTGCATTCACGGCAGTAGGTGCATGAAATATGTTTGTCCTTTGAAGGACATCTCCTTTGCTCGATGTCTTTGCCTTTTTCCAAAATGAGGATCTTCAGTTTCTTCTCTGCCTTGAGCAGTTCCAGGGCCGCGAATATCCCTGCCGGCCCCGCGCCCGTTATTATTACATCGTATTTTTTCATATTAACCTAAAAACAACAGTTCTTAACCACAGATGCACAGAGACACTGAGAAAACGATGAGTTGTCGAATGATTTTGTTTTACCACGGGGGTGAAGGATTCATTCAGGCCTTTTCTCTTACTTTTCAACTCTGTGCCTCCGTGGCTCTGTGGTTAACTCTTTTTTCAGGATTAATCATCCAGCATCTCGGATATCTTCCATGATTCGGTCATAAACTTCAGCGCGTTGTAATTGGTCAGATCAAGATGTATAGGAGATATGGAAACAAAATCCTGCTCAACGGCCTCCATATCAGTGTCTCCACTGTGCTCCCAATATATCTGCCCGCCCCCTATCCAAAAATGCTTTTCGCCCCAGGGGTTGAGCATCTCCTGGATAGAATTTTCATACACGCGTTTGCCCTGTCTCGTGAGTTTTATGCCTTTTATTTTTTCTCTGAGGACATTGGGTATGTTTACGTTTAAAAGAGTATCAAAGGGCAATGAACGGCTAAGGACATATTCTGCTATCTTCATGGCAAAGAATGACCCTGTTTCAAAATGGTAGTGCCTGGCAGTGCTAAGTGAAAAGGCTATCGAGGGGACCCCGAATATGGTGCCTTCGATGGCCGCAGCCACAGTCCCTGAATAGGTAATGTCGTCTCCCAGGTTTGCGCCTTTGTTGATTCCGGATACGACAAGATCAGGCTTTTGAGGGAGCAATTTGTTTATACCGAGGGTGACACAGTCCGTTGGGGTGCCGTTTACGCTAAATACTTGTTCTCTTATCTCTTCTGCCTTCAATGGCCTGTGCATAGTCAGAGAATGTCCGGCAGCGCTTCTTTCGCGGTCAGGCGCAACTATATAGGCATCTCCAAGGTCCCTCATTGTGTTAAAAAGGGCCGTTATACCTGGTGAATGCACACCATCGTCATTTGTTACCAATATGACTGCCATATACAGTTATTCTATCAGAAACAAAAGCGTGCTGCTCAGTTAAATGTTATTGAGATGAATCAGTAAAAATGAAAATACTTGCCCTTTGAAGGCTTTTTATGCAAAATATGCAGGCAGATATCTCCCTCTTCATCGTATTTGGCGATAGTTATGAAAAAGAAAATAATTACATATAAGAAGGCCGGTGTTGACATTAATGAAGGGGACAGGTTTGTTGATCTAATCAGTCCCCTTGTTAAGAAAACCTTCAGGCCTGAAGTTATGACGGACATCGGTTCTTTTGGGGCCCTCTTCAGTATCAACAGTAAAAAATACGCAAATCCTGTTTTAGTAAGCGGCACCGATGGTGTCGGAACGAAACTGAAGGTGGCCTTTATGGCTGACCGTCATGATACTGTCGGCATTGACCTTGTTGCGATGTGTGTCAACGACATCCTGACCTGCGGAGCGGAACCCCTGTTTTTCCTCGATTACTTTGCGACAGGGAAACTCAGGCCTGAAAAAGCAGCAGGAGTGGTCAAAGGTATTGCCAACGGATGCATGGAAGCCGGCTGTTCTCTTGTAGGAGGGGAGACTGCAGAAATGCCCGGGTTTTACGGCAAGGGCGAATATGACCTTTCCGGTTTTGCTGTAGGAATAGTTGAAAAGGCAAAGATAATCGATGGTAAAAGCATCAAGGACGGCGATGCAATTATAGGCCTGTCATCGAGCGGCCTGCACAGCAACGGATATTCTCTTGTAAGGAAAGTGCTGTTTGACCTTAAGCGAATGAGTGTGAAGAAGTTTATTCCCGAGCTGGGATGTTCATTGGGGGATGAGCTTTTAAGGCCGACGAGGATATATGTGAAGGCCTTCAATGCAATAAAAGGAAAGATTGAGATAAAGGGCATGGCCCATATTACAGGCGGAGGCATTGACGGAAATCTTCCAAGGATCTTTCCAAAGGGTATAGGCGCTGTTATAAGAGAGGGCTCCTGGCCTGTTCCTCCGGTCTTTGAGTTAATACGAAAATCAGGAAATGTGCCTGATAAGGACATGAAGAAGACATTTAACATGGGAATCGGGTACATCGTAATAGTCGATGATAAAAAGAAAAAGAGGACAATTGAAATTTTAGAGAAAAACGGTTTCAGTTCTCATTTGATAGGCACTGTTGAGAAAGCTACTGAGGGAGTGCGCTATGCAAAGGATTAGATTACTGATAAAGAAGGCTTTTACTCCTATTACAATAATGTTTATCCCTCACAGTGATATAAAGGCCTTAAGGATCAAGGTCCCTTCCATCGGCATTCTGGCTGTCCATAGTTTTGTGGTGTATAGGAATGGGGTATGTTTTTTCTATTGCGGTTGACGCCTTTGAATACAACAGGATGAAAGAGAGGCTGAATTATTATTCAGGCCAGTTTATTGAAATGAAAGAGACCATGACATCCCTGAAGAACGCCGAAGGGGAATTCAGGAAGCTTTTTTCTTTTAAGACAAAAGAACGTGTCCTTGAGCATATCGATACCTCAGATAATGGCTCGATTGATATGGAAACCTTAAAGAATCAGATTAAGTTAACAATGGAAAGTGTCGGAGAAATAAAGGATTATTTAAGTCAGCAGAAGGACCTGTACTTAGCTACTCCAAAAGGATGGCCTGTCTCCGGGAGGATATCATCTCCCTACGGATACAGGGAACATCCAAAGACGGGTTTAAGAGAGTTTCATAGCGGAATGGACATAGCCACTGATCCGGGTACGCCTGTAAAGGCCACTGCCGATGGTATTGTAAGTTTTGCAGGCTGGAGCGGTGGGAGCGGAAATCTGGTTGCACTGGAACATGGTGATGGGTTCTCTACTTATTATGCCCATAACAGGCTTGTTGTTGTTAAGGCAGGTCAGAAGGTAAAACGGGGGGATATACTCAGCTATGTTGGCTCAACCGGCAATTCAACCGGTCCGCATCTGCATTATGAGGTGTGGAAGGAAGGGAAGTCCTTAAATCCGTCTGCTTACCTTGAAGGGAGGTCATGATGTTTCATAAAAATACTGAAAAACTTGAGTCTTTTATCGGCACAAATTCTGCTTTTAAGGGAAATGTTGATTCCAAAGGCACGTTGAGGGTTGACGGTGTTGTGGAGGGAAATATTTCAGCAGACTGGGTGATTGTCGGCGAAAAGGCAAATGTAACAGGTGACATTACTGCGAGGGGAATTGTTGTCGGCGGTAAAATAAACGGCAATTTGAAGGCAAAAGAAATTGTTGAGATAAAGAACAAGGGGCATATCAAAGGCGAAATAATGAGCAAAAAACTTGTTATTGCAGAAGGCGGAATTTTCGAAGGCAAGTCGATAATGAACCGTGAAGAGTCCAATGTTGTAGAACTTCAGACTGCCGAGAAGGCCAGATAGTAAATCCCGTCAGAAATTCATCGGGGCATTGTATTACACCAGTCTGTTTATTGTATTTATTAATAGACTCATTAAATGCCAAGTATCTATTGAAATGTTTGGTATCTCTGGGTTACTATATTTCCCTGTAAATTTAATATGTTGGAGGTTTTTCTGATGGCGAAGATGTCTTCAAAAAAGTATGTATATTTTTTCGGGAGTGGTAAAGCTGACGGCAAGTCGGATATGAAGAACCTCCTCGGAGGAAAAGGCGCAAACCTTGCTGAGATGACGAACCTGAAGATCCCGGTCCCGCCTGGTTTTACGATAACTACTGAAGTCTGCACTCTATACTACAAAAACAACAGAAAATATCCGAAGGAATTAAAGGGGCAGGTTGAGACCGCTCTTGCCAGGGTTGAAAAGATCATCGGGAAAAAATTCGGAGACGCTAACAACCCGCTTCTTGTATCAGTGCGTTCCGGGGCCCGCAGTTCCATGCCGGGCATGATGGAGACAGTGCTTAATGTCGGGCTTACAACAAAGACTATCCCGGGACTGATCAGGAAAACAAACAACGAACGCTTTGTATATGATGCGTATCGTCGTCTTATGATGATGTATTCAGATGTTGTCATGGAAAAGGCCGCGGGGATAGAGCCTGAAGAAGGTAACGGAATCCGCCATAAACTTGAGCATGTTATGGATCGGCTGAAAAAGGAAAAGGGTTACAAGAACGATACGGATATGAGCGTTGATGACCTGAAGGCGCTCTGTGGTGAATTCAAGATTATTATAAAGAACACCCTAAAAAAGGAATTTCCAGATAATCCTATGGACCAGCTCTGGGGTGGTATTGGAGCTGTTTTTCAGTCGTGGATGGGAAAACGCGCTGTCTCATACCGCAAAATAGAGAAGATCCCGGAAGAATGGGGAACTGCGGTCAATGTCCAATCCATGGTTTTTGGCAATACGGGTGATACCTCAGCGACCGGAGTCGCCTTTACAAGAAATCCTGCAACCGGAGAAAATGTCTTCTTTGGAGAATGGCTGCCTAATGCCCAGGGCGAAGATGTGGTTGCAGGCATCAGGACCCCTAATCCTGTAAATAACGCTGGCAAGACAGCTGATACAAAACATCTGGTTTCACTTGAAGAATCCATGCCAAAACTGTACAAGGAGCTCTTTGCCATACAGAGGAAACTGGAGAGGCATTACAGTGATATGCAGGACATTGAGTTTACAATTGAAGATGGAAGACTCTGGATGCTCCAGACAAGGATCGGCAAACGCAATGGTCAGGCCGCTATCCGCATGGCGGTTGAGATGGCCAAGGCAAAGCTTATTACAAAACAGACTGCCTTACTTCGTGTAAAACCCGACCAGATCGATGAGCTTTTGCATCCAAGTGTAGCTCCTGCTGCCGAGAAAAAGGCTGTTGAGCTTGCAAAAGGTCTTCCCGCCGGGCCGGGTGGTGCAGTTGGAAGGATTGTGTTGACTGCTGATGATGCTGAGGCAAGGGCCAAGAAAGGAGAGCAGGTAATCCTTGTTAGAAACGAGACCTCTCCGGAAGATGTTCATGGTATGCATGCGGCAGAGGCGATACTTACGGCAAAAGGCGGGATGACAAGTCATGCAGCGCTTGTTGCCAGGGGATGGGGAAAGTGCTGCATTGTCGGATGCTCTGCCCTTGATATAAATCTGCAGAAAAAAGAGATCCATGTCAACGGAAGAACATTAAAAGAAGGTGACTGGATAACCCTCAATGGCACAAAAGGCCGTGTCTACGAAGGCAAACTGGATCTTCTGGCCGCAGAGCCTGATCATAATCTCTGGTACAAAGAATTGATGAAATGGGCGGATTTGTTCAGGACACTAAAAGTTCGAACAAATGCCGACGCCCCAGATGATGCTACTATGGCGAGAATTTTCGGGGCAGAAGGCATAGGGCTTTGCAGGACTGAGCATATGTTCTTCGGTCCTGACAGAATAAAGGCTGTGCGTGAGATGATACTTTCCGATACCCTGGAGGGAAGGGAAAAGGCGCTCGCAAAACTCCTGCCGTTTCAAAAGAGCGATTTTAACGGGATATTCAAGGCAATGGCAGGACTGCCGGTCACGATAAGGCTGCTTGATCCGCCGCTCCATGAATTCCTCCCTCATACAGACGAAGAACTTGAGAACCTTGCCAAAGACATGGGTGTGTCTTTTGAGCATCTTAATGCAAAAAATAAATCTCTTCATGAATTTAATCCGATGCTTGGACACCGCGGCTGCCGTCTTGGTTTAACGTACCCGGAGATTTACGCGATGCAGGCCCAGGCAATCATGGAGGCTGCCTGTGAACTGACAAAGCAGAAGGTAAAAGTCATCCCTGAAATTATGATACCTCTTGTGGGGCATGTTAAAGAACTGGAGGCCATGAAAAATGTTGTGGTCTCTGTTGCCGCCAGAGTGCAGAAGCAATACAAGGTGAAGGTGCCCTATACAGTCGGGACAATGATAGAATTGCCGAGGGCATGTGTGACCTCGGATGAAATAGCTGTTCATGCTGATTTTTATTCCTTTGGAACAAACGACCTGACCCAGACGGTCTATGGCCTTTCCCGTGACGATGCCGGAAGATTTCTCCCCTTTTATGTGGAAAATGGAATACTGAAGGAAGATCCTTTTATCTCCATCGACAGAGATGGGGTGGGGGCTTTCATGCGTATGGCTGTTGAAAAGGGACGCAAGGTCAAGAAGGGCCTGAAAATGGGCATCTGCGGTGAACACGGAGGAGAGGCAAAATCAGTTGAGTTCTGTCACGAGATAGGGCTTGATTATGTGAGCTGTTCCCCGTACAGGGTCCCTATTGCCAGATTTGCTGCTGCGCAGGCAGCACTAAAGGAAAAAAAGACCAGGAAAAAATAACGCAAGAGATCCAGAATAATTCGAAAAACAGGGACATTTATGTCCCTGTTTTTTTATTGGTGTTGCAATTTGTTATTGTGCCTTTACCTTATAATCCAAACTTCAAATTGACATTGCCTTCGTAAATGCGGTATTTATGTATTGGGAAACAAAAAAATCCGGAGGACAATATGGGCTTGGCTGAGGCAAAGAAGTATATTCAGGAGTTGCATAAAAAACAGAGCGATCCGTTTCTTTGGCCGGACTATCTGACAGGGCTTCCTGATAAGGCTGCAATTATAAAAAAAAATAGATGAATTTTTCCCGAAATTGGGAGAGTATTCTGTTGTATATCTAAGATTAAATAATATTCAGCCGTATCTTCTTAAGTACGGCCCTGGCAAGCATGGTGAAATCATACAATGGGCCGCGGCGATACTTAAGACAACCTCTGATAAATATCCAAACAGTTTTACAGGCACGTTAAATACTCATGATTTTTTAATAATATGTGAGACAAAGAATACGGAGTGGTTTATTGAAGAGGCCCGGGAAATATTCAGAAAAAAAGCCTCAACTTATTACTCCCCAAAAGACCTGGCCAATGGGGTGACGCTTTCTTATGACAGAAACGACGGCAAAAAGATCAATCTTGGTTTAATGAAATTCATTGCCGTTGTTGTCAACAGGAAACTTAAGGTAAAAAGAAGCCGCCTCATTTTAGATATGGCCAGGATATGCGAGGGCCTCGAAGCAACAGAAGAAGACATTATTGTCGTGAGCAATGATATGATTTTAAGAGACCAGCTGTAATTGCCTTAAGTGCCTGTCTTTTAACAGAGTTGCCCGCAGTGTTTTTTTATGCCATGGTATTTCCCTGCTTCCCAGGATGTAATAAGATATTGGTTTGATGCTATACTACATGCCTGTTTCAAGCTGTTTAGCGTCAGCCCATAAAGAAAGAGTTTGTCCTTCCGGAAAGATTCCGGACAAGCCGGAATGACAAATAGATACCTCGCAGCTCTGCTGCGGAGTTGTTCATTATGTCTTTATTACCTTGAGAGGAAAAAAATATTTATCACTAATGGGGTACTACATTGAAAGAAAATAAGCTTATAGACGGAAGTTCAGGGGTAAGCCCCCTCGGACCTTCAAATAAGGTAAAGGCATCACTCAGAAAAGCCATTAAAAAGATAAACAGGGGCCCTTGTGAGGATTCTGCTCTCCTTAAGAGATTTTTTAAGTCTAAACTCGGACTTTCTCCTGAAAATATGCTTTTTGCAAATTCCCTGAAGGAACTTGTCTATCTGGTCCCTGATGTTTTGAAGCCACGAAGGGTACTTATTGTCGGACCTGCATTGAAGATGTACGAAGATGCCTCAGTATTTGCGGGCGCTGAGGTTTCATACATTAATGCCATGGAAACAAACGGTTTTGCCTTTGATATATCTCTTATACATAACAATTTAAACGGAATAGATCTTGTATTCCTTGCCAACCCAAACAGAATTGAAGGCAAAATGCTCCCCCGGGAAAAGATAATTGAAGCCATGGCTGTTATGAAATCCGGAGGCCCTCATTTTGTGATTGACGAAGCACTGATAGACTTTACCGTACCGAACGATTGTCTCAATGATATGTTATCCAGGGGCAATTTAACCATATTGAGAACAACGGCATTTTTTTACGGGTTGCCCGGGCTTGAACTGGCATATGCTGTTTCTTCTCCGGAGATCATTGCCTTATGCCAAAAAAATAAACATTGGCAAATCAATCCTTTGGCAGCCCAGGCAGCAGAGACTGCTTATAAGGATCCAACATACATAAAAGCCGCGGGGCAGTTTATGCTTGCAGAAAAGAAGCTCATTATCAGGAAGCTCAATAAAATTCAGTGGATAAAGCTATATGATACAGATACAAACATTATCCTCATTAAAATAAATAAAAATCCTGACGAGGTAGCGCAAAAATTAATAAAAGCGGGATTAGATATAAAAGATTGCGGTGATATTAAAGGACTGGGCAGTTCCTATCTAAGGCTGTCGGTGATGAAACATGAAAATAATCTCAAACTAATTGCCGCCCTGAGCAGCCTTTAGGTCAACCACACCCACCGGCGGCGGACTACTCATTGAATGTCTCAATTGAGTAAGCCAGCTCGTCACTTAATCCCGCAGGTCGGCTCGATTACCCAGACTGAGCAGTTGTTAGCGCTGTGGACAAGGGCATCAGAAACACTGCCAAAGAGGAATTCTTCGGATTTGGATATTCCTCTCCTGCCGACAACAAGAGCGCAGGAATGGGCCTCTTTCTGTTTCTCCAGGATGACGGAGGAGACCGGCCTGCCGTCACCCACAACGAGCTCTGTCCTGACCTTGGTCTTTGGAAACCCTGACTGGATGAGGATCTGACGGTAGCGTTCCAGCGCGATTGACAGGGAATCCTTTTTTTCCTCTATCCATTTCTCTCTTTCCCTGTCCGAGTCAAAGAAGTCTCCATCGGGCGCAGCTATAATACTGAGGATCGTCGCGCGAAAACCGCGAAAGCCCCCGATAAATCCAGCCACAAAGAGGAGCGCGGCTTTCGCGTTTTCCGACTCGTCAACTGCGATCATGATGTGCTTGTCTTTGAGTTTCGGTAAGCCTTCATGATATTCCATTGTATCCTCCTTTATAGCACAGTTCACTTTAATGTTGTATAAGAGTTGAGACAAAAAAGCTGAAAAAACCTTACATGACGACTTTGTTCTGATCTGTATTCACCTGACGGCAAGCTCACGGCCAGTGCCACTCCTGTTTTGCGCCGGTGGACCATAGCATATGCGCTTAAGGTGTCGCAGAGTAAGGCTTTTTTCATCTCCTTTGCCTCTCCTGGTCTGTTTTTAATGCAACTGCACTGATCAAGCTCCGACAGCATTGGCCGCACAGAGAAGATCGTCAAGCAACTGTTCAGTGTTGTCATAAAAGGACTTTGTTCCCATCGAAAAGTGCAGGAAAATCCTGTTCAGCGCTTCGGGAATATAGGGAAAGACCTTTCTGAGATTCGCGATCCGGTTGTGAAAAATAATATTGTAATCATCCTCATCAATAGTCGAATATAAATCAGGCATCTCGTCCTTCATGACCTCCACCGTGAGGTCGCGACCAGCCGCGATGTACATCAGGATATTCCCGAGGCCGCAGAGATCATGGACGAACTTTTTTTCGTGTGGAGCGTGGGCGTAATCGAAGTCTATCCACCGGAGCCTGTTTGAAGTGGCGTCCCGCAGGAGATGATCGCGTCTGATATCGCCGTGGACTTCGTTGTGGCTGTGGAGAAAGTTAATCGCCTCTACCACCTCGATGAATTCCTTCAGTATGACAGGGAAAGAGGTCGTGAAGTACTCCTCATGTTTTGTCCCGTCGATTGAGGCATAGTCAGCCATGGTTTGTCCGGGGATGAAATCGATTACTCTCACAGTATTTGAGGCAATGTCCTGTACCGGGTATCCATGCATGAAACTGACATGTTCCCGGACCAGGTTGAGGATCCGGGCCTCTTTTGAGGCACTGCGTGCGCAATCAAAGAAGAGGTCCCCTATGCGGGCCTGGAACCGTTCATGGAAAACTAACTTGATGATCTTCTTTGACCCGTCGGAGAGATCAATTGCGCTCTTGACCCAGAATTTCGGCTGTTCGTCCATGCCAAAACGTCCCTCCTTCTGGTTATGCCGTATCAGAAACGGGCTGTTATTGAGGACCACGATGTCGTCATAGTCGATCCTGATGAACTCGGTTGTATCAGTAATGATCCTGAAGCTCTTGGGGACCCGGTATGGTTCGAGCCACTGTGATGCAAGGTCCCTAAGACCCTGCTGGGTGTACCCGACATATCCGATGCCCGCATTCTTTGTCATCAATATAATGTTATCACTTCTGAAGCTGCATGCACAGCCCCCATTTACGATTCACGATTCAGTATCCGGAACCAGGGACCAGGTACAGGGTAGGGGGACCGGAAACCTGTCGCCAGTACCGAGTGACAAGTCCCGGCCACAATTCACGATTCATCTGTTGCGGTCCCGCCGGAGGAGGTCTTCAATACACCAATGCAAAGTCTGACACTCATACAACCGGACATTTTTGGTAAGCTTTCGGTTATAATATTTTTACAATGCAAAGGAAATATCTTTTAACCATTCTGCTTGCTATGCAGCTTTTTTTGTCGGCCTTCTGGCACGACGCCTATGCCTGACAAGTCGAAGAATGCTTTCTTACCAGGAACGGGTTCCTGGCCGGCTCCACTCCCGATAATCTCAATAAGGGAATTGAATACAAAAAGGTGGGCAACAGGGAAGATCTTGACTTGCTCATCAGGGAAGGGCTGGTTATCAGTCTGAAAGAAAACACAGAGGTCCGGGTCATTGAACGGTCGGTCACCTTGAAGATGCTTGAAATAAAACTTCCGGACAGGGACACACCTTACTGGGTGATTGAGGGCTCTCTTGCCCCAATCAAAAAAAAGAAGTAGCCGCAAGACCTCGCCCGCAAGCTGGCTTCTCTTGAAAAGAAATACGACTCTACTTTGCCAATATATAAAGCAGGACCGCAATTGAAGTGGCCAGGCCACCGAAATATATCGATAATAGCATACCCAAAAAAGGTTGTGAGATGACAGCAGTCTTTTTCATGATGTCCTCCTTCGTATCACTCGCTGCTTAAAATTATTTGTTCTTTTTGCCGATAGCTGCTCGCTGTCCTGTGGTTTATTTTCATCCTGGTTCTTTTCCTGATTAAAGCTTACCGCAGAGCCAAGCTCTGAACAATTGGAAAGAATTCCTATTACAAGAGGTAAGATATCCTATTCGACCTACGAGCAATTATTCTCGCTCCCTGGCTGTCACAAAGTATAACTGATTGCTGAAAGTTGATTGCTTGTGTTTTGTTTCACAATTCACAAAGGCGATATCGGGATTTCTTCTGTCACTCTTGCAGAGCTCAGGTTTGGCGTAGAAAAGAGTCAGCAAGTGGAAAAAAATCGCCAGGCCCTTGATGGCCAGACAGCGTCAACAACAAATGCTCATACGTGCGGCATGATCTGGAAATCATAATAACCTGCAGTTGAGAGGATCTCCTCTCCCCTTAGGTCGAGTATTTCTATGAAGGACTCTACAACATAGGGGTCGAACTGGGTCCCTGAATGATCCAGGACTTCCTGTTTGATTTTTTCAAGGCTAAGCGCTTTCCTGTATGGCCTGTCACTCATCATTGCATCAAAGGTGTCCACCAATGACAGGATCCTCGCCTTAAGTGATAATTCGTCACCTATGAGGCCATATGGATAGCCTTTGCCGTCATAGCGCTCGTGATGCTGAATAATCGTCTGCCGTACTTCGGCAAGAGTGTCTATTGGCCTTAGAATTTCTTCCCCGATAAGAGGATGGGCCTTGATCATGCTGTATTCGTTAACTGTAAGTTTGCCCTGTTTCTGAAGGATAAAACTTTCAATGCCGATTTTGCCGATATCATGTAAAATGGACGCCTGCTCCAGGACTTCAAGTTCTTTTAAGTCCAGGCCTAAATGCCTGCCCAGTTCAACCGATAAAAAACGCACCCGCTCAGAGTGTCCTTTTGTGAACTTGTCACTCGCCTCAAGGGCGTTGACAAGGGACTGAATTGTTGAAAAATAATTGTTCTTGACGCTCTTATACAACCAGGCATTATCAATGGCAACAACTGCATGGTTTGATAGTGTTGTAAGCAATGAAAGGTCCTCTTCAGTAAAAGAAAGAGAGTCTTCCCTGCCTTCAACAATAATTGCCCCTACAATCTGGGTCTTTATCCGTAACGGCACACCCATCCGGGAGACCGCGTACTCATCATCGTCTTTCTGAGAGGGAAAAAGCGGTTTTCCGTAAGATAAAAGGTCCACAAATTTGGAATTGAGGTCATAGGGAAAAGCCTCAAGGCTCTCCAGCCCGCTTCCCCTGAGATATAGCAATGTTGAGGACATGACTTTGATGTTATTGATGTGAAGGACCGCCTTTTTTGTATTGAGAAGGTCAGCTGTTGTACGGGTAATAATCCTCAGGAGTTCTTCAGGATCAATAATAGAGGACAGTATCCGGCCGATCTCGTTTATCTTTTTAAGCTGTTCTACGGCTTTTTCAAGACCCATATTTTTGATCTTGACTTCTTTTGAAAGAGAGATAATAGCCCTGTTGGCTGTTTCAAGCTCTTTAATTTTGAATTCCAGTTGTGTGTTTAACACCTCGACCTTTTTTTTATGTTCCAGTTCAAGCTTTATTTTGGAAAGTTCTCTCTCTTTGTGGATATCATTTTTGTAGAGTTTGTTTATCTCTTCGATCATTTTGTTAAAAGAAGCGCCTATGATCCCGATCTCGTCTTTGTTTCCAATTTTTACTTTTGCATTCCAATTGCCTGCTTCAACATCATGTATGGTAGCCAGGAGATTTTTTAACGGCTTCATAACCAGCCTGGAAAATAGAATGCTCAGGATTACGGAAACCAGCAGGACGATCAGGATATTGGAAAAAACAAAAAGTCTCTTGACTGAATGAATAACAAGAAGACTTCTGCTTACGTCCACTTTGATCTGAATAATTCCGGTTACTGCCTGTTTGCTGTCGTGACATCCGTAACATTCTTTTCTGTTTAGAATATTCTTGAAGTAATTTATTGTTGTTTGATTGATTAGGGCAGGCTTTTGAGAAGGTCCGCTAAAGAAAGGTTTAACGTAGTCCCGGGATTTTCTCCCCAGCTCAGCGGTATTTGTAGATCTCAGTATTGTACCGTCAGGTGATAATATACGGAGATTCAGTATCTCTCTGTTTTTGCCTATGTTTTCTATGATCTTCTGTACATTCTTTGTATCGCCTTCCTTCATGTCACTATCGATGGTCCTCTCGATAATATCTCCCAAAATAGCTGTGTCTGCAAGTTTGTCATCGACCATTTTCCTGTTTTGCAGGGTAATGACAATAGAGGAAGCAAGGCCTACAGTTAAGATTATGGTGAGGGCGATTACTGCGATTATCTTTGTTTTGATGATCATATGCATAAATATAATAGCAAATTGCATGTTCTAATAAATAGGGCAAAGAAGCTCAAACCGGTAATGCCTGAAAGTAAAAGGTTTGGTCATGTACTTAGCTTGAAGGTCCTCAGGCGCTTTGTCGTTTCTTTTAGACCTTTTATAGTACAATGTATAACTATGATTAAATCTATGGTTGTTATCGTTGGCAGGCCAAATGTTGGAAAATCCACCTTATTTAACCGGATGACCGGGACACAGTCAGCTATTGTGGAAGACATCCCCGGGGTCACACGGGACAGGAATTACCTTGATGCTGAGTGGGAAGGCAAGACGTTCATGGTTGTTGATACAGGCGGCTTTTATCCTGAGCCTCCTGAAGATATTTTTGTGCAGGCAAAAGAACAGGCCTTGTTTGCCGTTGATGAAGGAGATTTTATCATTCATCTGCTCGATGGAAAGGAAGGACTTACCCCTGCTGACATGGAGCTTGCCAGGTTGCTCAGGGCCTCAGGAAAAAAAATACTCTGGGTGGTCAACAAGGTAGACGCGCCTACCAGGGAAGACAGACTTTATGACTTTTACAGCATCGGGGCTGAAGAGATCTTCCCCCTGTCTTCTGTTACAGGCCATGGCTATGAAGAATTTATGGATAAAATGACCTCGATGATGCCTCTCTACCATGAAGAAAAGGTGGAATATCCCAAGATAGCTGTTGTTGGCAGACCTAATGTAGGCAAGTCAACGCTTGTAAACGCCCTTATCGGCAAAAGCAGGATGGTTGTCAGTCCGGTTGCGGGAACAACAAGAGACTCTATAGACAGCATATGCACTTATCACGGGGAAAAATATTTATTGATTGATACAGCCGGAATAAGGAAAAAGGGGAAACTCGGGTATTCAATAGAGAGGTTCGCTATGGTCAGGGCTGTAAGAAGCATCGAAAGATGCGATGTTGCCCTGATTGTGCTGAATATGGAAGACGGTATTACAGACCAGGACCTTAAGATTGCCGGGATCGTAAAGGAATATAACAGGGGCGCGATTTTCCTTCTTAATAAATGGGACACGGTAAAAGGACCCGACGCTTTTTTTAAGACAATCAATGAAGAGATGGTCAGGAAAATGTGGTTTTCGCAGTATGCCCCGGTCATTACGATATCAGGGCTGGTTAAAAAGAGAATAACAAAGATCTTCCCGGTTATAGACAAAATAATCGAGGAGAGGAGAAAAAGGATCAACACCGCTGAACTAAACAATTTTCTGGGGTATATAATGTCTCAAATATCCCTGCCAATGTATAAAGGCAAAGAGGTCAAGCTCAAATATATGACCCAGACAGGCACAGAGCCTCCTACCTTTGTTATTTTTGCCAATTACAAGGACGCTATCAAGGCTTCGCATCTGAGATTCATAGAGAAAAAATTACGGGAGCATTTCGGATTTGAAGGTACTCCCATGAAAATATTTGTGCGGGCCAAGAAAAAAGACGTATCAGATTGAGGCATGTAACAGAGCATTTTTTAATTGGGGCATAAATTGTGTACATTTCAGGCATGGCACGGAAGGCGAGAGGTGAGAGATGACAGACCTTATTGGCAAGATTGTGGAAGTAGGTACAGTAGAGACGCTATATGTCGGGAAATTAATCGAGATGAACGACAATGAAGTACACCTGCAAACAGACTCCGGCTGGCTGGTTGTCCCCAATGACAGAATAGCATTTGTGAGAGAGAAAGAAACGTAATAATTGACTGGCAAAAACGTGCCATGGCCAATAGCAGACACAGAGTCTCAGGATTTTTTTCTCACAGCCACCAGCCTTTTAGCAGAATTGCGGATAAGTTCAGGGACGTTTTTATTTTTCTCCAGTAACGCAAGGTCTTTGATTTTGAGGCCGCTGATCAATGTTACTGAAATGCCCGGAGGGGTCTTTGGATTTGTCACCAGTCCAAACGTGATCGAGTAATTCTTAAGCCATTCCCTGTTTTTTGAAATTATCCTTAATGCGTCTTCAGGCACAGAACGTGATTTTGCTATCAATTCAACTTCAGATTCGGTAATCTTCTGGTTTCCAAGGACACTGAGCATGACTTGCTTGTTGGAATCTTTAACAAGTATGCTTCGGATCTCTCTGCTTCCTTTTAGCGCCAGTTGCAACCTTTCTCCCACGCTCAGGGACTGTATCCTCTGGAGAAGGTTCTGAGGTCTGCCCTCTCTTTGCTTGTGTTGAGTTACTATTTTTTCAGCAGGTCTGGCAGGAAGTTGCAAGATTCCCGAAATGTAGGTTTTTGTCTGTTCGGGGGTAGCTGGATGGTACAAAAGAAGCTCCAGTACAGGCTGTCTGCCCTGGTTTGCTTTTGCTATTTCATCAAAGATCTCAGGGTCTGGCGCGTTTTCAATAAGTATTTCAATAGTTTCCAGGGACGCAACAGACAGATCGAGGCCTATTAAGATATCAGAGTTGTCCACTAATGGTCCTCCCCAAATAAATAAAGTATTCAATGTTTCCTTTCTGCCCATGGACCGGAGATTCGAAAATCCCCAAGGTTTTCAGGCCGTGTAATTCAGCGAAAGCCCTGATATTTTCAACAGCACGCGTACGCTTTGCCTCATCTTTTATGACGCCGCCTTTTTCTACCATTTCCTTTCCTACTTCGAACTGGGGTTTGATAAGGGCGAGTATCTCTCCTTTATTATCAAGGAATTCCAGGCATACGGGCAGGACTTTTGTCAGAGATATGAAGGAGACATCAATGACTATCAGGTCAATCGGCTCAGGGATTTTTTCTTTTTCAAGATAGCGTATATTTGTTTTCTCCAGCAGGATGACTTTGGGGTTTTGTCGTAGCGACCAGTCAATCTGGCCGTAGCCTACGTCTATGGCATATACCCTGCGGGCATTTTCCTTTAGCACGCAATCTGTAAACCCTCCGGTAGAGCAGCCGATATCCATTATGACTTTGTCCCCCGGATCAATATGAAAGAAATCTAAAGCTGCCTTAAGCTTCAGCCCCCCCCGTCCCACATAAGGGATATCTCCTTTCAGGGCAATCTCGGAATCCCTGTTGACCAGCGTACCGGCTTTTGTAATTGTTATGCCGTTTACGATTACCTTTCCCTCCATAATCAATGCCTTTGCACGCTCCCTGCTTTTTACCAGCCCGTTGTCAACAATAATCAGGTCGAGGCGTTCTTTATTTTTCATCGATATCTAACCCGTAACACATATTAAGAGTCTCATAATTGAATTCACATAAATCAGAAAATCTCCCCTAACCCCTCTTTGTCAAAGAGGGGAATTATTCCTCCCTTTGGCAAAGGGAGGGTAGGAGGGATTTTATAAATCAATGCCGTTACTATTATAAGACAGTTTATCACTTAACATCAGTTGCTCAATACCGGCTCCCTGAGAAAGGTCAGCGACGACAGATATATCCCTTCGTCATCGAGTCCGTATTTGGACCTTAACCTGTCAGGTTGACCCTGTTCCACAAAGCGGTCAGGGATGCCGAGTCGCCTGACTTGTACCGCAAGGCCTGCATCGTTGAGACATTCAAGGATTAAGCTTCCGAAGCCGCCTTGCAAACAGCCTTCCTCTACCGTCACAATTTTTGATATTCTCGATGCAATTGATAAAATGAGTTCCCTATCCAGAGGTTTTATAAAACGGGCGTTTACTACAGCTGCCTTAATGCCGTCTCTTTCAAGCTTTTTTGCTGCTTTTAAGGCCGGTATAACGCAACTTCCTGTAGCAATAAGGGCAATATCAGTCCCCTCTAACAGGATTTCACCGCTGCCCATAGTCAGTTCCGGGCCTGTGACGGGGTTGTCGGGCACCTTTCCTCTTGGATATCGTATTGCTGAAGGGCCCTGGTATTTTATGGCAAATTCAAGCATCTGCTTAAGCTCTGCCCCGTCCTTGGGTGACATAAAAACGAGATTGGGAATATGTCTTAAATAAGAGATATCGAACAGGCCGTGGTGCGTAGGACCGTCTTCGCCAACTATGCCCGCGCGGTCAATAGCGAATATGACAGGAAGTCTTTGCAGACAAACGTCGTGGATTATCTCATCATAGGCGCGCTGCAGAAATGTTGAATATATTGCCACAACAGGTTTGAGCCCACGGGAGGCCAGACCAGCAGCAAACGTGACAGCATGGGGTTCCGCAATCCCAACATCATAAAATCTCTCGGGGAATTTTTCTGCAAAGCAATTCAGTCCTGTCCCTTCCTTCATGGCCGCGGACACTGCGATAATCCTCTGGTCATTTTCAGCAAGGTCCGTAAGACAAATTCCAAAGGACGAGCTGTAGCTGATACTGTTTTTCGAGCTTATTTGAGAGCCGGTTTCCAGCTCAAAAGGACCTACGCCGTGAAAACCGCAGGGGTTCTTCTCTGAAAATTCATACCCCTTTCCCTTTTTTGTTATAACGTGAATGAGGGTAGGGGAGGTAGAGGTCTTTATTCTTTTGAGGGTCTCTATCAGAAGTTCAGTATTATGACCGTCAATGGGACCGACATAATCAAAGCCAAGTTCTTCAAAAAGAATTCCCGGAAGCAGGATGCCTTTTATGGTCTCTTCAGCCTTCTGAGCTATCTTTGCCACCTGTCCCCCGACTTTTGGTATGCCTTCCAGAAAAGATTTAGTCTCTTTCTTGAGTTTTCTGTAGAATTCTCCGGTCAGTATCCTGTTCATGTAAGAAGACAGGGCGCCGACATTCCGAGATATGGACATTTCATTGTCATTGAGTATTACAATGAGGTCTTTTTTAAGATGACCTGCGTTATTGAGTCCCTCAAACGCGAGCCCCCCTGTCATGGCCCCATCGCCGATGACTGC
Source organism: uncultured Nitrospira sp. (assembly GCA_963801505.1). Classification (GTDB taxonomy): domain Bacteria; phylum Nitrospirota; class Thermodesulfovibrionia; order Thermodesulfovibrionales; family UBA6898; genus JAOUFP01. The sequence goes on along the minus strand of CAWDEY010000016.1, from coordinate 281,104 downwards.
TATGACCTTGAAGTTTTCCTTGTTTTTGTCACGACCTTCGATAATGCCAAGTGCTGCTGAGATGGATGTTGAGCTATGGCCTGTACCAAAAGCGTCATACTCACTCTCTTCGATTTTGGGAAAGCCGGAAAGGCCGTTTTCTTTCCTGATGGTTGAAAATCTGTTTCTCCTGCCTGTAAGAAGTTTGTGGCTGTATGACTGGTGTCCGACGTCCCAGATGATCTTGTCCGTAGGGGTGTTAAAGACATAATGGAGGGCGATTGTGGTTTCTATTACGCCGAGACTTGAAGCGAGATGTCCGCCGTTGACCGAAACGGTCTGAATTATTGTTTGTCTGAGTTCATCAGAGAGAAGTTTCAATTCATCCAAAGACAATTTCTTGAGGTCTGCCGGAGAATCTATTTTTTCAAGTATCATCAGCTTCTCCTTATGAGAAGATAGTTCGCAATTTCCCTCAGGGGATCTGCATTGGATGAGAATGAATTCAATGCAGAAACAGCGGAAGAAATCAGCTCTTTTGCTATTTCCCGCGACCCTTCTATGCCATATAGGCTTGGATAAGTCATTTTATTTACCTTTTCATCTGAACCGATCGGTTTGCCGAGTTCCTTTGCATCTCCTTCTATATCCAATATATCATCTATTACCTGGAAGGCAAGGCCAATTTTGTTGCCATACTTTGACAAGGCCTCCAGAATGTCATCGCCGCACCCGTACAATATCGGGCCCATCATTACGGAGGCGCGAATGAGCGCGGCAGTTTTATGCGTATGTATGAATTCCAGGGTTTCACGGTCAGGCCCTAAATTTTCAGAAAGTATGTCCTGCACCTGGCCCGCAACCATTCCTTTTAGGCCGGATGCAAGTGCTATTTCCCTTAAGGCCCGTAAAAGGTTTGCCTCATTTACGGTTTTGGACAAAGAAGGGTCTGAAAGAATACTGAATGTTTCCGTGAGCAATGCGTCGCCCGCAAGTATGGCTATTGCTTCCCCATAAACTTTATGGTTTGTTGGTTTTCCCCTTCGGAGATCATCGTTGTCCATAGCAGGAAGGTCATCATGGATAAGGGAATAGGTGTGGATCAATTCAAGGGTGGCAGCATAGGGGAGTATTTCAGCTGGCTTACCTCCGCAGGCTTCATAAGAGGCAAGGGCAAGAATGGGCCTGATCCTTTTTCCTCCTGCGAAAAGCGAATACAACATTGCCTGCTGCAAAACAGGAGGTTTTTTCTGCTCCTTGAAATAACTTTGGAAAAAAGAATCAACCGCCTCTTTATTAGCTGTTAAATATTTATTTAAATCCATGAGTTATAGCTAAATCTTCCAGAAATACTTAAACTATTCCCACTCAATAGTTCCCGGGGGTTTTGACGTAATGTCATAGACAACACGATTTACCCCCTTCACTTCATTGATTATTCTGTTAGAAATTTTTCCCAGGACCTCATAGGGAATCTTGGCCCAGTCAGCAGTCATTCCGTCCAGGCTGGTAACAGCCCGGACAGCTACAACACTCTCGTATGTCCTTTCATCTCCCATAACGCCTACGCTCTTTATGGGAAGGATGACCGCAAAGGCCTGCCATATTGATTTGTATAAGCCTGCGGCCTTGATTTCTTCAAGGACTATAGCGTCTGCCTCTCTTAATATCTCGAGTCGTTTTCCTGTGATTTCCCCGATGCACCTGATTGCAAGACCGGGCCCCGGGAAAGGCTGTCTCCAGCATATCTCCTCAGGAAGACCCAATTGCTGTCCGAGTACTCTTACCTCATCCTTAAAGAGCTCCCTTAAAGGTTCGATAAGTTTTAATTTCATAATATCCGGAAGCCCGCCGACATTATGGTGGCTTTTTATAATGGCAGAAGGACCTTTAAATGAAACACTCTCGATGACGTCCGGATAGAGGGTCCCCTGTGCGAGAAATTCTGCATCTCTTATCTTTTTTGCCTCTTCTTCGAATACTGCTATAAACTCATTTCCTATTACTTTACGCTTTTTTTCAGGTTCTGTAATACCTTTAAGCTTATCAAGAAACCTTTCCCTGGCATCAACATATAACATTTTAATATGAAAGTGTTCCCCGAAGGTTTTCCTGACTTTCTCTGCTTCACCCTTTCTTAGCAGGCCGTTATCAACGAAGATGCAGGTGAGATTGTCTGTAATGGCCTTGTGGACGAGAAGTGCGACTACTGAAGAATCGACCCCTCCGCTCAATGCGCAGATCACCGTCTTGCCATTGACCCTCGACTGAATATCAGCTACGGACCAATCAATAAAAGAGGCCATTTCCCAGGTTGGTCCGCACCCGCAGATTTCATAAATGAAATTATGCAAAATACGTATCCCTTCAAGGGTGTGTACCACTTCAGGATGAAACTGCAGTGCGAATAGTCTTTTTTGCCGGTCAGCCATGACCGCAACAGGTGAGTTGTCCGTGTGCCCTATGACTGAGAAGCCCTCGGGCATTTTCTCCAACCTGTCTCCATGGCTCATCCAGACCTTCGTTTGCTGGGACAGGCCCTGAAGAAGATCAGCGTCATTATCTACGATCAATGCGGCCTGGCCGTATTCTCTTTTTGCGGCCCTGGCCACCTGGCCACCGAAATGATGGGCCATCAACTGCATGCCGTAGCAGATGCCCAGAACAGGTATGCCGAGCTGAAAAATCTGCATGTCAGGGACAGGAGCGCCTTCCTCATATACACTGGAAGGTCCGCCTGAGAGTACAATACCCCTGGGGTTGAAATCTCTTATCTTTTCGATGGAGGCATTAAAGGGGAATATTTCGGAGTATACCTTCCCTTCCCTTATTCTGCGGGCAATCAGTTGTGTATACTGGGATCCGAAGTCCAGGACGAGTATCTTATCTTCATGCATAAATATTAAATATATCTCCTTTTAAAATCTTGAGTCAGTTTTTCAAGGGATGCAGGATCAAGAAATGCTTTTAATCAGATTTGTGAGATCTGACTATCGAATATCTTCACTACCATTCAGGACTGTAATTTGGTGCTTCCTTGGTAATAATAACGTCATGAACATGACTTTCTTTTAGACCTGCGTTCGTAATCTGTATGAACCTGGCCTTTTTCCTCAGGTCGGAAAGATTTTTAGCGCCGCAATACCCCATGCCTGAACGGAGACCGCCCAGAAGCTGGTGTACTGTTTGAGACAGTGAACCTTTATGGGGGACCCTCCCCTCAACCCCTTCAGGTACAAGCTTGGGAGTTTCCACCCCTTCCTGCTGATAGCGGTCTTTTGCCCCTGTTGCCATGGCCCCGATTGATCCCATACCTCTGTATACTTTGTAACTTCTTCCCTGGAAGAGCATCATTTCACCAGGAGATTCATCTGTCCCTGCGAAAAGGCTCCCGATCATTACAGCATCGGCCCCTGCTGCCAGTGCCTTTGCGATGTCCCCTGAATATTTGATCCCTCCGTCGGCTATCAGGGGGACATTAAATTTTTTTGACACTGAGTAGCAATTCTTAATGGCGGTAAGCTGCGGCACTCCCGCGCCTGCAACTATCCTGGTTGTGCATATGGAGCCAGGACCTATTCCTATCTTGATCGCATCTGCGCCGGCATTAATAAGGTCCAGTGTGGCTTCAGCTGTTGCAACATTGCCTGCGATTACTTCTATTGAGAATTTCTTCTTGATGGACTTCAAAGTGGTCATAACTGCTTTTGAATGTCCATGGGCAGTATCAATTACAAGGATATCTACACCCGCATTAATGAGCAGTTCAGCCCTGTGCAAGGTATCAGAGCTTGTGCCTATTGCAGCGCCGACCATGAGTCTTCCGAGCTTGTCTTTGCTTGAGTTGGGATATTTCTTGCGTTTTTCGATGTCCTTTATCGTTATGAGTCCCTTCAGTGTGAAATCCTTATCAACAATAGGGAGCTTCTCTATCTTATATTTGTGTAAAAGCCCTTTTGCCTCATCAAGTGTTGTTCCAACACTGGCTGTGATAAGGCGGTCCTTTGTCATGACTTCAGAAACTTTTTTGTTGATCTTTGTCTCGAACCTAAGGTCCCTGTTGGTCAATATCCCGATAAGTTTTCCGTTGACAGTAGCAGGTACCCCTGAGATCCGGTATCTCTCCATTAACGCCATCGCCTCTGAAATAGGGGCCTCAGGTGATACAGTAATGGGGTCGGTTATCATGCCGCTTTCTGATTTTTTGACCTTATCAACCTCATGGGACTGTTTTTCCGGTGACATGGCCCGGTGAATGATACCTATACCTCCCTCTCTTGCGATAGCTATAGCAAGGGAGGCCTCGGTTACCGTGTCCATCGCAGAGCTCAGGAGCGGCACATTGAGCTTTATATTTTTTGTCAGATTTGTTTGAAGGTCAACTTCCCTGGGAAGCACATCTGATTTTGCCGGAAGCAGCAATACATCATCAAAAGTCAAACCGATTTGGATATTGTCAGACATGTAGTCTCTCCTGAAATTTCTCATAAGTTTACCATGCCGCAAATCAAGAAAGCAATGCGAGTGATTTTTTCTTGACAGTTACCTTGATTATTGATATATTCTGCATAAGTATTCTTCTTGACATTTTTTTAATGTATTCAAAAATATGTTTTGCATGAGGACACATAATCATCTATAATTGAGACTGTCGTATTCATTGTTTCCGGAATAACAGGAAACCTAATTTTTAATAATGAAAGGGGGTGAAAAAATGCGTATAACATTATTACTTTTAACTATTCTTATCGCAGTTGCTTTTGTAGGCACCGCAATGGCTGTTCCTTCTGGCAAGACAGTTGACTGGGATAGCCCTATGGGCAAGGTCACATTTGACGGAAAGGTCCATGCTGACAAGGGTCTTAAATGCGGCGACTGTCACACAAAGATTTTCAAGATGAAGAAAGGCTCTGATAAAATTACCATGGCTGATATGAACGCAGGCAAAAACTGCGGCACATGTCATAATGGCGAAAAGGCCTTCAAATCAAGCGATCCGGCTAATTGCGGAAAGTGCCACAAGAAATAACTTAAGAGAACAAAAAAAGCCCCGCAGCAATGCGGGGCTTTTTTATTTTATGAAGAAAAGGTCAGATCCTTGTAAGCCAGGATTCGTATTTCCTGTTTTTCCCCTTGACGATGTCGAAGAAGATCTTTTGGAGTTTCCCGGTTATCTTACCCCGCTTGCCTATGCCGATCTTTCTGTCGTCTAATTCCCTGATCGGAGTGATCTCGGCAGCAGTGCCGGTAAAGAACGCCTCATCAGCGATATAGACCTCGTCTCTGGTAAAACGTTTTTCTTTTAGAGGGATTTTGAGGTCTTTTGCGATTTGGATTATGCTGTCTCTTGTTATTCCCTCAAGTATGGAATGCAGAGGCGGCGTTATTATCACATTGTTTCTTACAATGAAGATATTTTCGCCGCTCCCTTCGGAAACATATCCAGCAGTGTCCAGCAGGAGCGCTTCATCGAAACCTCCGGTTATCGCTTCTTTTTTAGCTATCTGAGAGTTGACGTAATATCCGCAGACTTTGGCCATGGTCATGGTCGAACCTATATGGTGTCTGGCGAAGGATGAGACCTTTACCCTTATGCCCTTTTCAAGACCTTCATCCCCGAGATAGGCGCCCCATGGCCATGCAGCAATCGATACCTTGATGGGATTGTCTTTGGGATACAGTCCCATGGCGCCATAACCGATATATACAAGAGGACGGATATAACATTCTTTAAGCTTGTTCGCCTTGACGGTCCTGATTATGGCGGCCCTGATTTCCGCCTTTGAAAAAGGAATTTCAAGCATGAATATGGCTGCTGACGCGAAAAGTCTGTCTACGTGTTCGTCAAGGCGGAAGATGGCAGGACCTTTATCCGTCTCATAGCAGCGTATCCCTTCAAAGGCACCAAGTCCGTAATGAAGTGTGTGGGTCAACACGTGGATCTTTGCATCATCCCAGTTAACGAGTTTGCCGTCCATCCATATTTTATCAGTTTTGTTTATCATGGTCAGTTATTTAAGCAATATATAATGTACTCTGTCAACAGAAATTCGGGCTTACATCTTTTCCGGCGAGGTCACTCCAAGAATGCTGAGGGCATCTTTCATGACTGTCTTTATCGCCAGGCAAAGGGCCAGCCTTGCCTTTGTCGTCCCGATGTTGTCTGTTATTACTTTATGTTTATGATAATAAGAGTGGAACAGCTTCGCCAGTTCCTGGAGGTAAAAGGTGATCCTGTGTGGTTCATATGCCCGTGCGGAGCTTTCCAGAACAATCGGGTAGGTCAGGAGCTTCTTTATTAATGACAGTTCCTCCTTGTTCGTGAGCAAAGAGAGGTCAATATCCTTAACAGAGCTGATGTCGATTGCTTTCTCATCGGCATTTTTTAAAATGCTGTTAATTCGGGCGTAGGCATACTGGACATAATAAACCGGATTTTCCGCGGAAGTAGCAGTAACAACGTCGATGTCGAAATCCAGATGACTGTCTGATTTTCTGGTTAAAAATATGAATTTGGTGTTGTCAGCTCCGACAAGGTCAACCACTTCACTTAGAGTCACGAAGTTGCCGGCCCTCTTTGACATCTGAAACGGTTCACCGTGTTTCAGGAGATTTACCATCTGGACCAAAATCACCCTGAACTTTGAGCTGTCATAACCGAAGGCCTTCATCACAGATTCGACCCTCGGGACATAACCGTGGTGGTCAGCTCCCCAGACGTCGATTATTATATCAAACCCCCTGTCGAGCTTGTCTTTATGGTATGCGATATCAGAAGCAAAGTAGGTGTATTCGCCATCACTTTTGATTATCACCCTGTCTTTATCATCACCAAAATCAGTTGAGCGGAACCAGACAGCCTTGTCTTTTTCGTAAATATAGCCCCTGGCCCTCAGATCTTCAATAGCGCTTTTGACCTCTCCTTTTTCATGCAGCTGTTTTTCACTTATCCAGCTTGTAAAATCCTCGATAGCGAATAATGAAAGGTCTTTCTTTATCAGGTCGAGCATCCTTTTATAGGCCCAGTCCGTGAGTTCCTTTTGACATGTTTCAAAAGGGACCTCCTTATATTTTTCGCCTGCGTATTCATGCAATGCAGAGGCCTCTTCGTCGATGTACTGACCACGGTATCCGTCCTCCGGAAACTCGCAATCAATTCCGAGGAGTTGCTGGTATTTGGCATATATTGAAAGGCCGAGCATCTTTATCTGCCTGCCTGCGTCGTTAATGTAATATTCCCGCTCAACTATAAAACCCATTTCCTGAAGGAGATTGCAAAGACTGTTGCCCACTGCCGCTCCCTTGGCATGTCCTATATGCAGAGGGCCTGTGGGGTTTGCGCTGACAAACTCAACAAGCACCCTTTTGCCTTCTCCGAGGTCTTCCCTTAAAAAGGTCTTTTCAGAGAGCAGCATTTTCCGCAATGAGGATTGGAGGTATTCTTCTGTAAAGGTAAAGTTAATGAAGCCCGGGCCGGCAATATCTATTTTTTTGAATAACTCGTTGCCCTCAATGGATTTTATGAGGTCCTCAGCGATTTTTTTAGGGGCTTTTTTTAGCAGCCTGGAAAGCCCCATTGCCAGCGGTGTAGAGACATCTCCAAAGGCCTCTTCCTTTGGGATCTCGATTTCTATCGGATGATAGTCGGATATTCCAAGTGAATTCAGAGAACCTTGAAGTATTTTAATCAGATCTTTTTTCATAAAATTAGCCTGTAAATTTTAATCATCGGCTCCGGATAAAGTCAAATTGGCCTTTGTTACAGGTGCGAAAGGGGGAGTCTTATTCTTCAGGGTGAAGTAATGTACTACCGGGTTGCGGGTCAGTTACCGAAGAAGAGACGGAACAGGACACAGATCACACAGCAGAATTCAGATTCTCGAAGAGACTATAACAAACCGGGCAAAGACGGACCTGTACTTTGTCTTTACCCATGGTCAGGGACACAAATTCAGCTGACAAAGTGTGACTCACAGATATCCTGTTTAGTTGGTCATCTACTTCCACATTATCACGGCAGCAGAGCCAGCAGCTTTTATCATCAGGTATGGACCTGAAGCCCGCTGTTGAAGCCTCCTTTGGTGCAGCCTGTTTTTTCCTGGTTTTACGATGAATTTTCTGGTCAGAATATTGCGAATAATATGTCATATTATCCTTCTTTTGCCGGGACCATTATCTGCTTTTCCGCAGAGTCATTATAGAACGGCCAAAAAAATGGGCCCAATATATTATTGCTGATATTTCCTAATTATCAGAAAATGTCCTGACTGTCAAGTTTTAACTGTTTCCCAGGCGCAGGCGGAAAATAATCCCTTTGCCAAACAGGCACGCAAACTTGAAGCATAATATAGACATTAAGTATAATTGGTCTGTACCTGAAATCTCCTTATATTGATTTTGAATTTCCTGTTTTGCTTTAGACGTGAAAGTGGAAAATCTGTTTGTTGATCGGATGAAATCCTGAATGAAGAATATATCAGTAAGTCAAGGAGTTGGTATGGATGAAAAGCCTTCTCCTTCAGACTCTCCCTTGAGGACTGCCGGCTGTCAGACCAACCCTTCACGGTGGGATGGCGTGCAATGGCCTTCTTTTGTGAAATATCTGGGCAGCAGAGGTGTTTCTGTACATGAAGGACGGTCAGATTCTTCAGTCTTTATCTCTGACGCAGGCGGGCTTGCCCATGGCATGCCGCACGGAGTTGTCAGACCTTTTTCATCCGAAGATGTCTCTGAGGTACTGAAGGCTGCCCAGTTATATGAGGTGCCTGTGACTACGCAGGGGCGGCGGCCTTACCACAGAGGGGGAATCCATAGCCTTTGGCGGACTTCTTCTTGACATGAGTTCGATAAACAGGGTGCTCATGTTGACCCGCAGCCATGACTGTGCGGACCGAGGCAGGCATTTACTGGCACCAGCTTGCAGAGACACTGAGGCGCGACGGACTCGATTATCTCTCCGCGCCTCTGAACCTCACCTCATCGGTCGGCGGCACCCTTGGGCGTGGGTGGGATAGATATCAATTCTCCGCGTCTTGGCTGCAGCGCTGACCAGTGCCTGGCCCTCAAGGTGGTCACACCAACCGGTGATATAGTCGAATGTTCTGAAGAAGAGAACCCTGAACTTATGGACCGTGTGCTTCTTGGCTATGGCCAGTTCGGGGTGATTACTGAGGCCACTTTGAAGATACGTCCTTTTACCCCGATCAGCATGAAATATTTCTATTATTCATCTCTGAAGACCGCGATGGAAGACCTGCAGTTTATCGCCAGAGAAGACTGCGCCGACTATTCAGGGATACTCACGATTATGGACCGTGCGATCAACCTGCTTGTTGCCTTTGATTCTGATGAGCGGGAACAGGAATTTGATCTTCGCTGGAGGAGGCACCTCAGAGGACATGGCGAAGCCAACTTCGGCCTGCGTATGGCCGGACATTACCTTTTTCGGCCCTGGAAATTCAGGGAGGCAGCCTATCTTATGGGCCGTCGGCTGACGCTGTTTCCTGAATTCAGCAGGCCCGAATATATGCATAACGACAAGATCGTTGACAGGACAGTGGTCTTTTCCCGTGCTGTCTGGAAGTTCTGGGGAGGCAGCAAGATGGTGATCCCTGACCTTGCGGCGTCTCAGGAGAAATTCATCGAGGCGGTAGAACGCGGCAATGAAGTCTGCCGCAGATATTTCCGGCATTACACCCTTTATTGTGTCGGCATAAAGCTCTCCGGCAGGCAGGAGCGCTACGAAATGTCGTGCATTCCTCCGGATGCGCAGGACATCGCCTATGGCTGCGAATTTGAGCCGATGCTCCGGGATACCAATTACAGCAGGGATTATCTTCAGTCTTTCAAAAATGAGATATATGACATAGGCGTCGATATGGGCCTGAGCTACTACCGTTTCGGCGGCATGATGAAGGGTTATATCCGCAAGGCCTTCGGAGATGAACTGGTTGATAAACATCTTGCCATGAAGAAAAAGGCTGACCCGGCCATGATACTTAACCGGGGATGTGATCTTCTGATGTGTCGGAAAGACAAAAGAGAAAAAGGGTCATGAGGCCTGCAGCGGCTGCGGAGTCTGTCTGCTTTCCTGTCCGGTCTGGCACCGGACCCGGACAATGTCTTTTACACGGAAGGCAAGGGCAAAGGCGATGCAGGGAGGGGCCAGCTTATGAAGAAATCGCCCATTCCATAGACTCGTGCCTGCTGTGCGGGGCCTGCGAGGTTGCCTGTCCTGAAGGCATAGGTCTTGCCGACCTGAATATACATCAGCGTCAGGAGTTAAACAGGTCAAGGACGAGCATACCCCCCTGGTATCCTGACGAGAACTTTGAAACTGACAGTACCGGCAGAAGGTACAGAAGGCAGCATCATTATTGCTTGCAGGTGAGATCCTTGGCAGGGACAGGAACTTCTGCGATTCTGATAATGGAACACCTTGGAGGAACTGGCAAAACTGCGCTTGCGGCTGATGACGGACAGGACATTGCGCGGAGCATGGAGGCCGGACTGCCAGTGCCTGACGGAAAGGACTTGAGAGCTTTTTATCGTCGCTCTGCGACCGGCCCGCACCCTTATTGTTGCCGAGGGGTTGCTGCACCGGCCGCTCAGGAAATGGCTGCCTGGCAAAAAAATCATCGGACTCGGCGAAGCGCTTTTGTCCTCCGCATCTTTGCGCGGACAATCTGGGCCTGAAGACCTTTATATGATAGAGAGCAGGGGATATCATGCTGACCACAGGCGGCTGGTCCTTTTCTATGACAGGCTCAGGCAGGAGACCGGCTGTCAGACCAACCTCGACCTTCAACGGACCGCGTTTTCTACAGGGGCTTCGAGTCTGCAGGGGAGAAATGACCTTGTGGCTGCCGGCTGCGTAGAAAACGCAAGACGCATACTCAAAGGCAGAAGGGTGAAACGTATTGTTGTTGAAGACCTGGCGGATGCTGGGCCTTCAGGCTGGCAACAGACATACCGGTTGTACATCTGGGTCTCCTGGGCACTGGGAAAATATAATGTTTAATAGACACAATAAAATCCTCGTAACCTCCTTTGCTAAAGGGAGGAATAATTCCCGCTTAAGAGGAGGAGGACATTCTAGGTACTTGTCATTCAATTATCAGGCTTAAACAGGTCATGCAGAGATGCTAACAAAGTAGAAAAATGAAAATGATTAAAGAAAAAGTTGACGTTCTAATAGTTGGCGCCAGTCTCGCTGCCTCTGCAGCAGCCAAACGCCTTGTGGATGCAGGCCTTGAAGTCGTGGCGCTTGAGAGGCGGACCTCTCCCGCGCAATAAGGTCTGCAGCGGCATCCTTTCTCCCAGGGGGCACCGGTTCCTTGTCGAGAATTTCGGCGCCGCTTCCGGAAGAGGCCCTTCATAAACCCTCTTTTTGCCGGGGTGTGACCTTTCATTTCCCGAGCATGATATCTATCCCCATGGACTTTGACGGCGGGGTCACCCCTCATCTCAACAGGAAATATTCCGACTACTGGGCGATCAGGCAAAGCGGTGTGACTGTTCATGACGGGACGACCTTTCTCGGTCTTGAAGACAACGGTAAAGATGTGATAGTCAGAGCAAGACGGGAAGGCCGTGAGGTACGCTACCAGGCGCGGTTTGTGATCGGCGCTGACGGGCCGAAATCAGCGGTCACCAAGGTCACTTTATCCGGACTATCGAAAAAGCATCCCCTGGTTTATGGTCGGCCAGAAGTTTCAAAAGATCATAGAATGTCCCCTTGACAGGGACTATTTTCATTTCTGGTTCCATCCAGGACTTGGACACTATACCTGGAGTCATGAACGCAACGATCAGCAGATTGTCGGCGTTGGTTTTCCCGCAGGCGGCAATCTTCACAAGGCACACGAAAATGTAGAAAAATATCTTGAGGAAAAACACGGCGTGAGACTTGAGCCAGCTGAACGGCTTGAGGGACTGGCCCAGAATTTCGGCCCATCCCTTATCAACCGCTATATATTCGGCAAGGGCAATGTGCTCATCACAGGGCAGGCCGCCGGATTTTTTAATATGCTGGCTGAAGGCATGAGCTGCGCCCTTCATTCAGGGGCAATAGCAGGCGAGTCAATAGTAGAGGCGATGCAGAGCAACAGGCCTGTGCAGGAGGTTTACCGGACACTGATCGCATCTGAAGTAAAACGCTGCACAGACCAATGGAACCCTCTCCAGATAATATTTGGCAACCCCCACGAGGCAGACTTCAAGGCCTCATTCGGGAAACTCAGCAAAAAAGAAAAGATCACGGTTGTCCGGGACCTTATGAACTTTCTGAAGATCTATGCGCCCTACAAGTGGGGCCGTCAGATCCTCGGACAGTCGGTGCTTCGCATGATCAGGGGAGATTATCCTGCAGAAAGATGGTTATAATGTAACCCTTAAGTTATTGGGGAAAATTCTATGAAATCTCCCCTCGCCCCTCTTTGCCAAAGAGGGGAATAGCCCCTCCCTTTGGAAAAGGGAGGATAGGAGGGATTTTTCAAAGTAGCATGCCCCTCTTCGCTGAATGGTTACTCTTATCTCTGCGAACTCTGTGTCTCTGTGGTAAAATCTTTTGCCGCTTATTTTTCTTCCTTGCCCGGCTTTTTACCAGCTTTTTCCGAGAAAGTGTCATAATAGTCAATACAAATTGTATTGTAGAACAGCACAACCTAAGAAAGGAGTATACCGGCAAGGCATATTCAACAGACCGGTATGATATAAAAAATGACAGACAGTATTTCTACGGGCAACGATATAGATTCCTACTGTACAAAATGCAAGCTCATTTTAGAACACATTGTTGTGGCAATGGCAGGCGGGGCTGTCCTTAAGGTGAAGTGTAAAACCTGTGGCAGCACCCACAGATTCAAGGGCATGCCTGCTGAAAGGACTAAATCATCCAGAGTGAAAGGCGCTGCTATAAAGTCTGTCATAACTACACAGGCCCAATGGGAGACTGCAATTGACACAGCAGGCGGGATTGAAAAGAACTATGAAATGACAGGCTCGTACCGCCCCGGAGATTTGATAGTTCACAGTGTCTTTGGCAAGGGCGTTGTTCAAAAGACCTTTTTCAACAAGTGCTCTGTACTCTTTAGAGACAAGGAAAGGTTGCTTGTTACCTCCAATACATAGCCTGAATCAATCATTCATAATCCAGACTTAGTATAAACTAATCTGGTCATTAGTAAAGACATGAGGATCCTAATTTTGTCATTCCGGCTTGTCCGGAATCTTTCTTCTCAGAAGGATTCCCGACGCGCTCTGCTTGCGGGAATGACATCAATGAGGTTTTACTTATGAGTTCCTTATTAAGAAGATAGTCCGGGGATGTCCCGATGAAGCAGCACGGAGTTGCAGGACTTTGAAAAATAATAGCGATAGTGTTAAATGGATAGCGGGCGATATTCCCCGTGGTCTTGCCTCGGGGGGTAGCGAGCGGATATAATAAAACAAATTACCTTGCATTGAGATTCTCTGCGGTGTTGCCGGAGGAAGTCTTCAATTATTTTACGTAGAATTTATTGGAAGGAGTACTTGTGCAGAGAATACCACTGACCCCTGAGGGCTTCAAAAAGCTTCAGGATGAACTTGAAAAGATTATGAAGGTCGACAGGCCAAGGAATATCAAAGCCATAGAAGAAGCGCGTGCCCATGGTGACCTGTCTGAAAATGCCGAGTATCACGCTGCAAAGGAACAACAGTCTTTTATTGCAGGCAGGATACAGGAGCTTAAAGCAAAAATCGCTATGGCTCAGGTCATTGATACCTCCAAGATAAAACAGTCCAGTGTCGGATTTGGAGCGAAGGTCAAGGTGCTTGATACAGAGGCTGATGAGGAGTATGTCTTTATCCTTGTTGGCCCGGAAGAGGCTGATTTAAAACAGAGAAAGATATCGCTCAGTTCACCGGTGGGGAAAGCGCTTATAGGCAAAGAAGTGGGAGATACCGCAATAGTAAAGGCCCCTGCAAGAACGATTGAATACGAAATATTAGAGATAGTTTTTGAATAGATACTTTACATCCAGGGTAAAAGAAAATATTGCATTAAATGCTCATCATAACCTTATTACCTTAACCTTGCCTGATGCAGCCGGGGAACCTTTGCCCGGGCAGTTTTATATGATTGAAGTAAACAGGGGAAGCGATCCTCTATTGAAAAGGGCGTTCAGTCTTTTCAGGAGGACTTCCGATGGCTTTCAGCTGATGTACAGGATAAAAGGCAGGGGGACCAATCTCTTAAAGGAAATGAAAAGGGATGATGCCCTGGAGGTGCTTGGCCCTCTCGGCAACCATTATCCTGTTCCTACAGGAGATCAGGTGCCTTTAGTTATTGCCGGTGGGATCGGCATTGCCTCTGTATTCCCTTTTATCCATGCTTATCAGGGAAGGGCCTTTGTTTTTTATGGTGCCAGGTCAGGGGACGAGATTTTTATGCTGGATGAACTGCAGGGTATGAGCAGGGATGTGTTTATTTCCACTGATGATGGCTCCATGGGATCAAAGGGGAACATTGTTGATGTTCTGGATAATTATCTGGACAGCAAAAGCGCGGAGATCGGCAGATATGTATTGTACGCCTGCGGTCCGCATCCTATGCTTAAGTCTTTGTCAAAGCTGGCTGCCTCAAAAGGCATAACAGCATACGTTTCCATGGAAGAGAATATGGCCTGTGGTCTTGGTGCTTGTCTCGGATGTGTGGTTAAAACAAAGGCCGGATATAAGAGGGTCTGCAAGGAAGGCCCGGTCTTTAAATCAGAAGAAATTGTATGGTGACGGAATGAACCTTGAGGTTTGTATCGGCAAACTGAAGCTGAAGAACCCGGTCATGACTGCCTCAGGCACCTTCGGTTACGGCGAGGAATATGCTGAATTTGTAGATTTAAACAGGCTGGGGGCTGTTGTAGTAAAAGGACTTTCCCTGATGCCCAAAGAAGGGAACCCGACGCCTCGGATTGTAGAAACGCCTTCAGGGATGCTCAATTCTATCGGTCTTCAGAATATTGGAATTGAGAGATTCATCAAAGAGAAGGTCCCTTTCCTCAAACAATTCAATACAGCTGTCATAGTCAATTTTTTTGGTGATTCAATAGAAGAATACGTTGCAGCAGCTGAGAGGCTGAGCTGCGTAGACGGAATTCACGGCCTTGAGATGAATATATCCTGCCCGAACAAGCAGGCGGGATGGAGTATTTTTGGTACGGACCCATTGGTCACCCATAAGGTCGTCAGCGCCGTGAGGAAAAAGACAGAACTCACTCTCATTGTCAAGCTTTCTCCGAATGTCACTGATATAGCACTTATGGCAAAAGTGGCTGAGGACGCTGGCGCAGACGCTGTCTCCGTAATAAATACAATCACTGGAATGGCCATTGATATACAGACCAGAAGGCCCAGACTGGCCAACGTCAGAGGGGGGCTGTCAGGCCCTGCCATAAAGCCTGTAGCAGTGAGAATGGTTTATGAGGTAAAGCAGGCGGTCAGGATACCGGTTATAGGTCTTGGCGGCATCATGAATTCTGATGATGCAATAGAATTTATTATCGCCGGGGCTACGGCTGTTGCAGTTGGTACCGCAAACTTTGTAAACCCGAGGGCCACTATGGAGATTCTCGATGGCATGACAGAATATATGAAGACACACGGAATAGAGGATATAGGTTCTTTAACCGGAACTGTAAATGCTGCGTAGACCTCTCATAACAATGACAACCGACTTTGGGTACGACGGTCCCTTTGCCGGAGTTATGAAAGGCGTGATTTACAACATAAATCCCCAGGTAAATATCGTTGACCTTACCCACAACATTACCCCCCATAACATTCAGGAGGCCGCCTTTACCATTGGTATGAATTATCACTATTTCCCAATGGGTTCTGTGCATCTGGTTATTGTAGACCCCGGTGTTGGATCGAGCCGGAGACCTCTTTTGGTGGTTGCCGATGAGC
The DNA here is from genome assembly GCA_963801505.1 of uncultured Nitrospira sp. GTDB lineage: Bacteria > Nitrospirota > Thermodesulfovibrionia > Thermodesulfovibrionales > UBA6898 > JAOUFP01. The sequence continues at coordinate 265,180 of CAWDEY010000016.1, read as the reverse complement.
ACTATTTCATCGGACCCGACAACGGCGTCTTTTCATATCTCTATAGGCTTGCGGCAAAGGACCTTAGGGTCATACATATTACCTCCGAGCATTTTTTTATTAATAGTGACAGCCCTACTTTTCAGGGAAGGGATGTATTTTCACCGTGTGCTGCGTGGCTTACAACAGGCCTGGATGTAGATAAATTCGGAGAAGCAGTTACAGATTACCATTTCATTGATCTTCCCTCGCCTGTCAAACCGAATGATCTCACCTTGCAGGGAGAGATAATTTTTATAGACAGGTTTGGCAATGCTGTTACAAACATCAAAAAAACCGACATAAACGATCTGCAGAGAATGCGGCCCGAAGGTGCTTTGAGAATATTTTTTAAAGACAGGGACATGCCGCTTAAGGGGTATTATGCGCAGGCTGAAAACAGGGACCTATCCGCCTTGATCAACAGTTCGGGATACCTGGAGGTTTTCATCTACAGGGACAGTGCTGCGGCGAAGTACAATATCCTCCCGGGTGATATAGTGAAGGTCGCAATCTCTTCTTTTTAAAGTGGCGCGAGTTGTTTAGTGCATTTTTCACGGTATCCCAAATATTTCTGACTATCGCAGCTGCCCCTGAAAACCACCCTTGTAATTCACTCTTTTTTTAAACTTAAAAATAGTGTAAGTTATTAACGAGGTGGCTTCTGTCTATTTAATAACTGGTTTAGGAGCTAAGTCATAATGGAGATGGATGTTAAATTAAAAAAACTAATTTTAAAGCCTCTGGTGCGAAGGCGACCTAATACAGCAGACAGAAAAGCGTTAATATCAGCTTTTGAAAGAATTGATGATCTTGCCATCGGAGGTGCCCTACTTAAACAACTGCAAGACGTTGTAAAGGATTTACAACAACCTAAAAGCTCGCGGGGAATGTTTGATATTGATTCAGCAAAAAAGCAGATTGCTCTTGCAAGTGCTTTATATCAATCACGTCAAATTTCTAGAGAGGAATTTGTCTTTTTTTCTGTATTTCCGGTTGACAGGATATTTGATGAAAGAATGTTTGATGGAGTATACGATGACAAGTTTGGGCATATTAATGAAGCTTTAGACAAGATTAGAAAAGAATATGGGCTGAAAGATGATGAAGATTGGAACGTTGGCGAAGGCCCAGCAGAATACACTATATTAAATAAAAAATGGGAAGCGGTTTGGAATAAACTTTTTTTAAAATGTCTTAGAGAGTTTGGATTAGATGATTTTGCTTATTTAATTAGAACGAATCGGGACAAATTTAATGAACTCCGAGAAAGGGGCAGACGAGCATTATCACACAGAGATGAGCTATCCTTAGTAGTTGAAGACATCGTTATACGATACGAAGAGGATGCAAAACGAGCTGCAAAAGCGAAAGCATACGTCGCTGCAGTTGTATCCCTAGGCGCAGGGTTAGAGGGCCTTCTATTATTACGTTGTTTAAGGTCGAAGCATAAGGCAATCAGTGTAGCTAAAAAAGTTGCCACGCGCCAAGCGACCACGTAATTCTGACGACCCCACTACTTGGACTTTCAATAATCTTATACAAGTATGCTTCGAAGCGGGTTGGCTTCCGTCGGTGTCTTCTTCTTATACGAAATATAATTCGGTTGGATTAGCAAATTTACTTAAAACTATGCGAAATTATGTCCATCCGGGAAGGCATGCCCAAGATAGGCCATGGTCCGAGACATGTGAACGTGATTATAAAGATGCAAAAGCTATCTATGTTATTTTACTTTCAAAGATTATTGGTACAGATCGAAAGAAGTCAAAATTATTGATTGAAAAAGATGCCCAAAGGGCTGTGCAAGCCAGGCCTAGCTTATGAAACTGTCGTTACGTTTACTTTCTTCTCGTAAATCTTAAGAATTTGCAACTTCTGCTGCGGTTAGTAGGTGCTTCATCCCTTGACTGCAAGCATATTTCATTTAGAAAACCACATCAGGCTAAATATTTACTGCCTATTGACTTGGTGTTACCCGCAAACTCAGGCATGTAAAAAAAGCAAAGCTTTCATGAATAAATCAGCTACCTCCCTCCTGTCAGACGTCTTAAGCAGAATTGGAAGCTGTGAGCTCGTCTACAAGATGACAAACTTATCTGAGTCATGTTCAACATCGTGCAGCCCAAACTTTTCTTCTTTCACACAATGGCGGGTGGCGGGGTCAGGCTTTGCATGTTTGCATTTGATGCGGCTGCCGTTAAAGAGTAAATACAACAATGCAAAGCCTGACCCTCTCACATTTTATCTCTTAGATTCGTCTACATGGCGGGGCTTGGGATTGTGGTATTTTATAAATAATTTGTGGCAATTCGTGGTCATACACACCCCGTGTTGCATCACGTAAAAATCTATTCGAAATAGGTATTCGTTGCATCATCAAAAATCTATTCGAAAAGCTTTGCTGTTTTTATGACCCAGGCTTTCTTTTTCCTTTTGACGAGGCATAGCGGATGAGCCTGTTTTGGAGTCGGGTTATGTTTCTCTTTAACTCTGCCGGGTTCAATTTATCATGTTCACGGCTGAGCCATTTTTTGATGTCTTTCGATATATGGGACGATGCCAGAACTCTCTGACAGGGAGTTTGAGGCTTGTCATATTTCTTCTTCACTTTGCTGCCCACTTTTGTTTTTTCAAGGAGTTTCATGACTGGGTGAAAATGATTGCTATAGAGGCGAAGGTGCCAATACAGCTCATTCAAAAGGTGCAGTTCTTCTGGAGTATCGTGCCTCATATAGCCCACAGCCCTTCTGATTACGGAGTAGTTCTTCTGCTCGACAAAACAGTTGTCGTTTTTTCTATAGCTTCGGGCTCTGGTAAAGGTTATTTTCTCTTGTATGCAGTACCGGTATAGCTGGTCATTGATGAATTCCCCGCCATTATCCGAGTCTATTCCCAGCAGATCAAAAGGCAAGCGGTCCCGTACATCTTTAAGCGCCTCGAACACCCAGCATTGGGCCTTGTTCTTTACCGCCTGCATATCCGTCCAGCCTGTGCAGACATCGGTCACTGTGAGAGTCTGCGCGAATTCACCATGGCTATCTCCTCCGTCATGGCCTACCAGATCGATCTCTACAAAGCCTGGCTTTTGCTCGTTCCATTCTGAGAATGTCCGTATCGGGATTTGATGCTTTAGCAGGGTACCGGGTTTGGTATGAGAGCGACCCTTTATCTGGTGCTTCTTTTTCTCCGGTTTAAGTAATCTATCTATTGTCGCCGAGCTTATGGACAAAAGTTTGTTCTCGGTCGTTTTATCAAGGGTGATCTCCTTGTGCTTCTTCAGAAGAGGAACCAGTTCAGGAAGCATCGGAGCTAAGCGCTTGCCACAGAGGCAGTCCATAATAAGCCATATCTTAACGAGGGCAGTAATTACCAGTTCGTCATAGAAGCGCCTTCGAGGTTTTATGCACTTTTTCCCTGCATCTGCAACTATAACGGTATTCCTGTCTATATACCTCTTTTTGCCCTGAATTCTGAGCAGATAAGCGGCATAACAACGGTTATAGCCGGTGAGGGCTGCAAACTCCTCAAGAATAATCCCTTTCTGATTCTTTTTTGCCTTCTGATATCTCGGCGCGGTAACTTTTGTTGCTGCTCGTTTTTCCTTTGCTGTTAATCCCATTGCTGCCTCCCAAGTTTTTCTTGAGAGACAGTATGAATTTATTTCGAATAGATTCCTTCGTGATGCAACGATTCACTTTCGAATAGATTTTTGATGATGCAAGTCGCACCCTTGCAAATCATACGCTATTTGGGTATACTAAAAAATGATATTCGTGGAAACTAAAATATTCACTCGCCTGCTTCCGGATTACTTGTCGAATGAAGAGTACAAGGATTTCCAAGCGCATCTTGCGGCAAATCCCGAGGTCGGAGATATTATGCAGCGGACAGGAGGATTAAGAAAGGTGCGATGGAAGTCCAAAGGCAAAGGTAAGAGGGCCGGGGTGAGAATTATCTATTATTTTCACTCCTCAGCCGTCCGAATTTACCTACTTACCCTTTACGCTAAAAACGAAGTATCGGATTTGAATACTGAAGAGTGCAAGGCCCTTATGAAATTAGTGAAGGAGTGGAACTTATGAGCAAGAGAAATTTATTTTTGGAGTTGACGCAGGGGATAGAGGAGATAAAGCAACACCGCAAGGGAAAGATCACCCTACGCGAATACAAGATCAAAGGGCAATTCACCCCGGCCGTGACCTCGAAGATGATACGGGAAGTGCGTGATAGTCTGAATCTTTCGCGCGCTGTTTTTGCACATCAACTGTGTGTGTCCCCACGTACGCTTGAAAAATGGGAGCAGGGCATTTCAAAGCCGAATGTGCAGGCAGCAACGTTGATCCTCCTGGTTAGTAAATATCCGGACACCATTGAGAGACTGAATTCGCTGTCATCAAGGGGAAAGTCTCACTCAAAGAATGTCGTTGCTGCATGAGGTACCCGCAAAGAAAGAAAAAGAGTGGACTGCGGCGCGGGGTCGGACCAAGTTAACCTCTTGCATCCTAATTCATCTGTATACTGACAAATTGTCCTTGCCAAACATACGCCACTGACGTATAATCAATCATGGTCATCATAGAGACCCCGATATTTACTCGTCGCATACAAGCCATCCTTGCCGATGATGAGTATCGGCTCTTACAGGCCCAGTTGGTCCGGAAGCCGGATGCAGGCAAAATCATTCCCGGAAGTGGAGGTCTGCGCAAACTCCGCTGGTCTGCGGGTGGTCATGGAAAGCGTGGCGGCATCAGGGTAATTTATTATTGGTTTGTATCGCCGAAGGTTGTACTGATGCTGTTTGCTTATCCCAAGAATGAGCGGGATGATTTGACGCCGGACCAGTTGAAACAACTGAAAAATATTGTAGAAGGAGAATACCGATGAAAAAAGAACTTTTTGATGAGCTTCTCAAAAGCGTGAAGCAGGGTGGAGCAATAATGAAGCGCACGATGAAACCAGCGCGGACCTTCACCTTCGCGGAATCTGAAGTGAAAAAGATTCGTGAGCAATACGGTCTTTCACAGGACAAATTCGCTATCCTCATGGGGATAAGCACCGCAACGCTCCGTAACTGGGAACAGGGCCGACGCAAACCAGAAGGACCAGCGCGAATATTACTGCAAGTTGCGGAAAAACATCCTGATGCTTTACTCGATCTTGCGAGTAACAGGAAGGCGGAAAAGAAAATCCAACCAGCGGGTCCACGGCGACGCGCCAAGGGAGGCGCGTGACCCGCGCGTTATAATAAGCACATATGGTCACTCGCAACTGTCATTCCCGCACCAGAAGTAGGCGCCTTAAGCGAGCGAAGCGCGTCGGGAATCCTTCTGAAAACGAAGAACGATTCTCGCCCCGGCGAGTCGCTGAGGAGACCGGACAAGCCGGAATGACGGGAAACAACACTCTGTAGCTCTGTGAGTAGTCCTCATCATAAAACCAGCCATTTGAGGGACACTACACTAGAACCTGTCTCAAAATCGGTTCCTCAATGCGTGACTCTTTGTATTGTCATTCCCGTGCAGACGGGAATCCAGTATTTTCGCGGATGGCTAGATACCCGCCTTCGCGAGTATGACGGCTTTCATTCACATGATTCAATTTTGAGATAGGTTCTACTCTGAGTCATGTTCAACATCGTGCATTTCAAACTTTTCTTCTTTCACACAATAATACTTGACATAATTACTATGGTATTATAATTTATAAACATGCTTAGATTATCTACAAAAAGCCAGTATGGCGTAAGGGCGATGTTTGAGATTGCAAATGGCTATGCTTCAGGACCTGTGACTATAAAAACGATATCGGAAAGACAGGCCGTATCCGTGGCATATCTTGAACAGATCCTCAACACACTGAGAAAGGCCGGGATCATTAATAGCGTAAAAGGCCCTGGAGGCGGTTATGTGTTGAATAAAACTCCTGATAACATAAGCATTGGAGCAATTCTCAGGGAACTAGATGGTCCTGTTGCCATAACATCCTGCCTGGACCCCAAGGAAGGATGCATGAGAATCGATGGCTGTGTTACGCATCTTCTATGGAAATCTCTTGGTGAAAAGATAGAGGCGTTTCTTGATAATATGACGCTGCAGGACCTGATCGAAGGTCAGCAGCCGGCCGGGATGAGCAAAACCAGCAGGAAGAAGAATAAGCCTGAGCGGCAAGAAAAACTGATAAAGATATCGTTATGAAATTCGTAGAGAATGTAAAGCCTGACGTAACAACGGATATTGTCTATATGATGTGTCCCATGCATCTTCTAAAGCTCGAGGAGCAGATAAAGGAGCTTGAACAGGGACAGATACTGGAAATAATGACTGATTATGACGGCGCCCTTGAAGACATTCCGGCCTGGTGCGCCAAGACCGGAAATGAATTTCTCGGCATGGAAGATATCTGCTGATTTTTATAAGTTCTATATTAAGAAGCTTAAGAGGTGATTATGAGAAAATGTTATTTTGATCATGTTGCAACAAATCCCCTGCATCCTGATGTGCTTGAGGCGATGATGCCCTATTTTAAAGAGGAGTTTGGAAATCCCCTGAGTGATTTGTATGAGTATGGCAGAACAGCCAAGATAGCCATAGAGGATGCCAGAGAAAAAGTCGCCGGTCTTGTCAATGCAAAGCCTGCGGAAATCATTTTCACAGCCAGCGGGGCTGAAGCGAATAATTTTGCCTTGAGGGGCATCGCCCTTGCAAAACAGAATGAGGGCAAGCATATCATTGTGTCGAGAATGGAGCACCATTCGATCCTGAACTCCGCCAGGTTCCTCGAAAAAAGTGGTTTTGTTGTTACCTATCTCGGTGTTGACAATAAAGGTTTTGTAGACCCGGAGGCTGTTAAGAAGGCGATAACGAAAGAGACTATTTTAATATCTGTTACACACGCCAGCAGCGAGGTGGGGACTATAGAGCCAATAAAGGAAATAGTGAAGGTGGCAAAGAAGCATAATATAATTGTCCATACGGACGCTGTTGCCACTACCGGCAATATTCCGGTTGATGTAAAAGACCTGGGAGTTGATCTTCTCAGTATGGCTGCACATCAGTTTTATGGTCCGAAGGGTGCAGGAGCACTTTTTATTAAACAGGGATTGAGAATAGTGCCTCTTATTTATGGTGGGATACAGGAGACAGGCAGGCGTGCCGGTACGGAAAACGTCCCTGCCATTGTCGGAATGGGGAAGGCGGCAGAAATTGCAAAGGCAGAGTTGCAAAACAGGATGGACTATTTACGGCCGATGAGAGACCGCATTATTGATAACATGGGAGGGGTAAAAAATGTTTTTCTGACCGGTGACAGGGAAAGCAGGCTGCCGGGGCACGTGAGCTTTTGTGTGGAATTTATCGAAGGAGAGGCAATGCTGCTGCTGCTGGCTTCAAAGGGTATTTTTTCGGCAAGTGGTTCAGCCTGCTCATCAAAGGCACTTAAGGCCTCACCAGTATTGCTTTCCATGGGCATTCCGGCAGGCCTGGCTCAGGGTTCGATAGTGTTCAGTCTTGGCATGGGGAATACCTCAGAAGACATAGATTATCTGCTTGAAGAGTTCCCCGCAATTATTAAAAGACTAAGAGATATTTCCCCATTTGCACAAGGATGGGGAGACAGAGAGGAAGGTGGAGAATGTACAGTGAAAAAGTGATGGACCATTTTACCAATCCGAGGAATGTCGGTGATATGGAGGATGCTGATGGTGTAGGTATTGAAGGTAACCCGACATGTGGCGATACCATGAAAATCTATATCAAGGTAAAGGACAATCGTATTGTTGACGCCAAGTTCAAGACCTTTGGATGCGGGTCGGCCATTGCTGTAAGCAGTATGGTAACAGAAATGGTCAAGGGCAAAACACTTGAGGAAGCACTTGCAATATCAAAAGAAACAGTTGCTGATGCTTTGGACGGACTGCCTCCCCAGAAAATGCATTGCTCCAATCTCGGTGCTGATGCATTACGAAAAGCTATCGAAGACTATAAGAGCAGGCAGAACAAATAGATCTATAGTGAGCGTTCTGCTGTCAGCAATAAGCTGTCAGCTAAAAGCATAATTTGCGCATAGCGAGTTAAGGCCTTTGCTTTTTAGATCCTTACAAGTTTAATCTGAGAGAATGGCTCTCACATTAAAGAAAGGGTATTTCACCACAGAGGCGCAGAGATCGCAGAGGTTAAGATAATTTTGTTTTCCGATGAGAGGCTGGAAAACAAAAAATAAGCCTCATGGCAGTTTATACGTTTCTGGCCTCTCAACAGAAATATATATATACTCTCTGTGTCCTCTGCGTCTCTGTGGTGAATTCTTTCACAATTTCAAATATCTTTGGCTAGCCTTTTTTTGCTGAAAGCTGACCGCTGAAGGCTGATAGCTGAACTATTACGAAAGAATATTATTGACCTGGTCGGATTTTCTTGTATATATCATTATGTAACAGTAGAGTCAAAGTCTTTAAAAGGGTCAGGTTTCCGGTCCATTTATGATATTACTCCTTTGAAAAATCAGCCTTTTCTTTACAAAAACAAATTGAACTGGTACTATATTTTGTTCTGGAGAGGTGGCCGAGCCGGCTGAAGGCAACCGCCTGCTAAGCGGTTGTGGGGGTAAGACCCCACCCAGGGTTCGAATCCCTGCCTCTCCGCCATTTAATTAGTTCAGGATGCTGTAATAGCGAAGACCGAGGGTCTTTGAATTAGCAAAGATAAATCAAGGAGGCAGTTATGAAAAGAAAAATTCTGGTAGCAGCATGCAGCATTGTACTTCTACTTGCAGCAGGAGCTTGCAAGAAGAAGCAGGAACAGCCTGTGCCTCAGGCGAATATGCCGGGACAACAGATGCCTGTGGGTCAGCCGGGACAGCCTGGCATGCAGCCGGGACAGAACTTTGTGATGCCTAAAGGTGAGACAAAGATAGTAGTTCCTGATGCGGTGAAGGGTCAATGGAAGGCTGTTATTCTTCAGGTCACATCAAAGGCCACAAAGAAGACTGCGGAATATACGGTGAATCTTAACAGTGACTTCAAAGTCCCTAATTCAAACCTTAAGATTACTGTGGGCGAGTTTTTGCCGGATTTCAGACTGAACGGGCTTGAAATGACTTCGTCGACCAATGAACCTAACAATCCTGCGGTAGGAGTTAAAATTTATGACGGTTCCAAGCAGGTATTCCCTGCTCCAGATAAAAAGTGGGGATGGCTGTATTCTAAATTTCCTACAATGCATCCTTTTGAGCATCCGGAATATAGCATTGTTCTTAAGAGTGGATTGAAGAAAGGATAATAAGACTTTTAAGGAGTGCGCCCTTAGCTCAGCTGGATAGAGCGTCAGACTACGAATCTGTAGGCCGGGGGTTCGAATCCCTCAGGGCGCGCCACCTGATTTCAGCAAACTGTGCTTAACACTGATCAGGATATTTATTTCATGAGGCTGGCTTTGCAAGAAGCCAGCCTTGCTTTTCAGAGGGGAGAAGTTCCTGTCGGGGCTCTTATCTCAAAAGATGGAAAAGTCATAAGCTCCGCCTATAACCTCAGAGAAACCTCAAAAGATCCTTCAGCGCACGCTGAAATACTTGTTATCAGGGATGCTACGAAAATATCAGACAGCTGGCGATTGACTGGCTTGACACTTTACGTCACAAAAGAACCTTGTATTATGTGCGCAGGGGCGCTCGTGAATTCCAGAATAGCACGTCTGGTCTATGGCTGCAGGGATGAGAAGGCGGGAGGGGTTGACAGTCTCTACCAGATTCTCAATGACAGGAGATTGAACCATCAGGTCGAGGTTGTTTCCGGTGTTCTTGAGGAGGAATGCTCCGTCATGCTCAGAAATTTTTTTAAAGAACGTAGATGAGACATATATTTTAATATTTATCTTTTTGTCAATTCTTCTAAAGAAATTCATACCGTAATTTCAAAGAAAAAACTTTTCCAGGTCTTTGTTTATATTTTCCCGCCCGAAGGCGGGACTTTGTGAGATCATTTGCCGTTTTTAGCTTAAAGTTTTGTTAATTGTCCTTATTATCACATAGATATTTTGCTCTAAAGTGATGGATATGATATCCTAATTGACTGTTTCCATCGAAATACGGAGAGGTGCCAGAGCGGTTGAATGGGACGGTCTCGAAAATCGTTGTGGGGGCGACTCCACCCAGGGTTCGAATCCCTGCCTCTCCGCCATTGAGCAGTCCCGGATTATCCGATTATTTTTCTGCAGCAGTCATTCATATATAGGGAAATTATCAAGGTTTAAAGACTTTTACCCAGTCCGGGAGCAGGTCGTTTTTTTTTCACAGTCTGTGTGTCTTCGTAAACGCTATCGTTCAGCTATTGTTGTATGAAGGATATATGCTCAATAAATTCAGCAAGCACTGCTTTATCTTTTTCCAGCAAATCCAAAAACTCAATCCCGATTTCATGACAAGGATGCGCGTCATCCCCGGTATTATGACACGAGGCAATTCTTCCTTTAAAAGATATGGGGGTTATATCGTTATAGGACAACTCCATCTGGACCCTGCTTTCCTGTTCAAATGCTTGCTCAGTTTCAATCAGCATGCCCCCTAGGCTTATTACTTTCACCCGGTACTGAGCAGGGAACTTCAGAACTGCTTCCCGTGGTGTAGTTATATGAAATCTGACAGAGAGCCGCCTGTTCCCTGAAAAGGCCGCTTTAAACAGGTGCAGAAAATTTGCAACAAGATCAGCCATGTCATCTCTGAATTTGAGGCCGGCTATATATATAGGCACCCTTTCACCGTTGCTTCTCTCTTCAGTGCCGACCAGTGAAGAACGAACCACGATCCCTTTGACGCTGATATGTCCCCCCTTATTGTCAAGTCTCAGGAGATATTCGCAGTCCATATTAAGCCGCCTGTCAGCCTTGATGGCGATCCCGCAGAGACTGATGTCCAGTATTTCCACCTTATCGGCAAAAATGATCCTGCTGTTTAATTCCATCACATCCAGTCTATATCTTTTGTACCTTCTCTTGTCCTGCATCTCGTTCTGTCTTCAGGTTTTCAGCCTATAGATTTCGTTTATTTTTTACACTATTAATGAACAACTGCAACGCACATGCATTTTAGCAAGCGGCCTGTTCCAATTATTGTACCATGTGAATGGGCCTGTCTGGAATTATGCAAGAAAGTTAATTTAAGTGATATACTTTTGAAGAAAAGGAAAAGGATATGGGGCCCAAAAGCGACAAAGACATTTTCATAAAGAAGAGCACGGATGAATTATATAAACTCTGGCTCGTACGGACGGGTTTATGGGGAGCCTTGATCTTTATGGTTCTGAGCTTTCAGGACTACGTAAGCAGTCCTGAGAACTTTTCCAGGTTCCTATATTACCGGATAGGGATTTCATTGCTGCTCGTTGCCATGGCAGCTTGTGTAAAAAAATTCAATGACAGGCCTATTATGTTTTACCGCGCGGCAGGTCTCATAGCTGTCATCAGCTCTGCTGTTACCATAGAGCTGATGATTATGAACCTTGGAGGTCACCGATCAAGCTACTATGTCGGGCAGATACTCCTCGTAATTGTGGTAATGGGATTCATACCTGCAGATTTTCTGATGCATCTTGCCTTTGCAGTAAGTATATATACAGTTTATCTCGTCCCAATAATGACCTTTGATACAATCACTGACGTAAGGACATTCCTCACAAGCAATATTTTCATTCTCTCTGTCCTGATCACCTCCCTGGTCCTCAGGTATCTGAGCTGGAAAAGCCTTGTTGAGGATTTAGGTCTCAAATATGATTTTTCGATGGATTTTGAGAAACTCAGACTCACCGAACATGCACTGAGGGAAAGCCAGATGGGCCTCTCCAGGGCACAGCAGATAGTGCATATCGGCGACTGGGAGTGGGACATTGCAACTAACAATGTCTTCTGGTCGGATGAACTCTATCGTATTTATGGATTCACTCCTCAGAAAATCGTTCCTGATTACGGGCTTGTTACAAGGGCGATGCACCCCAAAAGCAGGGATGAATTTTTCAGCGCCATCGATGCCGCGCTCAAGGGTGAACGGCCTTTTGAGATTGACTATTCTTTCTTCAGACAGGATGGTTCTGTAGCTGTCCTTCATACCATTGGACAGGTCATGCGTGATGCAGAGGGAACCCCTGTCCGGATGGTGGGGACTGTCCAGGATATCACTGAACAAAAGCGGGTAGAAGAGGCGTTACGGGAGTCTGAGGAAAAGTTCAGGAACATTTTCGATAATGCCAACGACGGGATCCTGATAGCCAGCGTGCCTGCCAGGAAATTCGTTGAGGCCAACAAAACCATATGCAAGATGCTTGGGTACACAAGAGAAGAAATCAAAAACCTTGGCATTGAAGATCTCCACCCGCCTAAAGATCTTCCTCATGTCCTGGCGGAGTTTGAAAGACAGATGCAAGGTGAGAAAGCCATTGCAGAGGAGCTTCCGGTCAGAAGAAAAGACGGCAGTATCTTCTATGCAGATATCGGCGCTGCCCCGATTACTCTGGGCGGGGAACAGTATGCAGTAGGTATCTTCCGAGACATCACTGAGCGCAAGAAGGCAGAGGAAACAGCACAGCAGACTGAGACGCGTATGCGTATGGCAATGGCAGCCGCAAGACAGGGCTTCTTTGAAATCGATACCAGGACTGACGATGTCGTTGTCAGCCCTGGTTATGTCCGCATGATCGGGTATGAACCCGGGGAGTTTCCCCCAAAATGGTATGATCTTATACATCCTGATGACCTCGATATGGCACGCCTTATTTATCATGAATATATAACCGGCAGGCGTGACGACTGCCGGAGCGAATTTAGACAGCAGACAAAGTCCGGTCAATGGAGGTGGGTTATTTCGGTTGCCGCTGTTGTAGAGTCGGGCAGCGCCGGCATCCCGACCCGCATGTTTGGAATATATACGGACATCACTGAACGGAAAGAGGCAGAGGAGGCCCTGAGCAATAGCGATCAATTCATAAGGAAAGTCCTGGACAGCGTAGACGAGGGTTTTATTGTCGTTGACAGGGATTTCCTTATTCTGACTGCAAACAGGGCATACTGCGGTCAGGTGGACCGGTCATGGGATGCGGTCATCGGCAGTCACTGCTACGAGGTTTCCCACAGAAGCCTCAGGCCGTGCTATGAAGAGGGTGAGGAATGCGCTGTCCGTCATGTCTTTAATACAGGAGAGCCCCATACAGCGTTCCACAGACATCAGGATGAGCGCGGCGCCATACTGTTTGTAGAGACAAAGGCCTTTCCAATAAAGGACATTACAGGCACAGTGACTTCAGTGATCGAAACGGTCAATAACATAACCGAAAAGCACCTCCTTGAGGAGGAGCGGATGAAGATGCAGAAGCTCGAGGCAATAGGGACGCTGGCGGGAGGTATTGCGCACGATTTCAATAATCTGCTGCAGGGGATATTCGGTTATATCTCTATGGCTAAGATTACCCTCGACCAGAAGGACCGCTCCCTTGCGATGCTGGAGCAGGCAGAGCAGGCGCTGCATCTCTCTGTAAATCTGACTACACAACTATTGACCTTTTCAAAGGGCGGGAAGCCGGTCAAAAAGAATATTTCACTCGGGCCTGTGATCGAGAACTCTGTTAGGTTCGCTCTGAGTGGTTCGAGTGCTGACTACCGCATCAAGCTTGACGAGGACCTTTGGATGGTGGATGCTGACGAGGGACAGATGGGGCAGGTGGTGCAGAACATGGTGCTCAATGCTGATCAGGCTATGCCAGTGGGAGGTACGATTGTCGTCGCAGCAAAGAATGTGTTGTTACCTGGTAAAGGGCTGCCGCATCTCCCGGGAGATAGAAAATACGTCGAGATTTCTGTTCAGGACAGCGGCATCGGTATTTCAGGGAAGTATTTGGAGAAGATTTTTGACCCCTATTTTACTACCAAAGAGAAGGGCAGTGGTCTGGGACTTGCAACTTCCTATTCTATTATCAAAAACCATGGCGGTGTAATCGATGTCAAATCAGAAGTGGACAGGGGTACCACCTTTTATATATATCTGCCTGCCGTTGAATTGGATGTTGAGATTTTAAAAGTCCCGAAAGCCTCTTTTATAGGCCGCAAAGGTAAAATTCTCGTTATGGATGACGAGGAACTGATAAGAAATGTAGCTGGAGCACTTTTAGAGGTTCTGGGCAATGAGGTTGAGGTAGTGGAAAACGGAGAGGCCGCTATAACGAAATACATTAGTGCCAGAGAGGCAGGCAAGCCTTTTGATATTGTTATACTGGATTTGACCATCCGCGGAGGCCTGGGCGGGCTGGAGACGATTGAAAGACTCCTCGATATTGACCCCGGCCTCAGGGCTATAGTGTCCAGCGGTTATTCGGATAATGCTGTTGTAGCGGATTATCAGAAATACGGATTCAAGGCAAGCCTGAATAAGCCCTACAAGCTTGAACAATTGAGAAATACGCTAAATGCCCTCTTGAGCGGATAGCTGTTATAAAGGCAGGCCGCTGTCGGGTTTTGGATTGACGCCGCTCCATCGTACTGGAAAAACCATTTTAACAGCGATCTGTTTCCTGACAGCCTCTTTTTCAATCAAGGGTGTCGTATTTAACATGCTTCGGAATGACATTGTTAAAAATTTCCGTAAAATCAGGCATAATCCTAAAAACGGCAGTTCATTCACCACGGAGGCACAGAGACGCTGAGAAAACGCGGGTTTGAGGCAATGAGGGGACTGACCAATTTGGTTGCCCCTATCCTGCCCGTAACTCCTTGATTTTACTCTGTGTCGTATTAGCTGAAGCACAACAGCAATAGGCCTGCATATGCAAAGATAAAGCAGGCAATTAAGGAATTTCCCAGCTTTACGGGATGATGATGTTTGACGGTGGGGCGGGAATGAGGGATAATTGTGTTTGGAAGTTATCCTGTTTATGATGTTCGTGAGGGTTGATAGTGTCAGGAAAGAAAAGATTGTGTTTGTATTGTCTGCTTGCCGGACTATTTATGGCGGTCCTTCCTTTTTTGTTTTGGTCTGTACCGGACCTTGGATCGGGTTTCAATTATGTCGTTGTTGTGCATTCCGCTGACGGTGGTGACCTCGCTGAATTCTATAAGGAGCGGAGGTATTTTGTTTCCAGTCGTGATATTCCTGAAAGTGTCAAGGAGGCATTCCTTGCCGCTGAGGACCAGAGATTTTATTCGCACTACGGTTTTGACCTGAAGGGGATTTTGCGTGCGCTCAGGAGGAACATTTCCGCGAGTTCGGTTGTTGAAGGGGGAAGCACTATAACACAACAGCTTGCCAAGATGCTCATAAAAAATCCGGAGCGGAGTTTTTCAAGAAAACTCCACGAGATGATTATCGCAATAAAACTTGAATACAAATACTCAAAAGAAGAGATTCTGGGCACATACCTGAACCTCGCGTATTTCGGAGAGAGGGTCTATGGAATAGAAGCTGCAGCCAGGACCTATTTCAATAAGTCTGTGACAGACCTCAGCATTTCCGAGGCTGCATTGCTTGCAGGGCTCCTGAAGGCCCCAAGCGTCTATTCTCCTTTGAAGAACCCTGCTCTGGCTAGCGAGAGAATGACGACAGTGTTAAAGGAAATGCTGGACCTTAATTTTATCTCCCGTGACGAATACAAGGAGGCCCTTTCTGCCCCCCTTCCTCAAAGCGCTTATTATCAGCGTAAATACAACGCCCCTTATTTCATCGATTTTATGAGACAGCAGTTGTCTGCAAAGTATGGTGAGGCTGTTTATCAAAAGGGATTTCAAGTATATTCTACGATCGATGCGGGTATGCAGGCCCTTGCGGAACGGTCGGTCAGGGATGGTGTATGGCAGGCAGAGCTCAGGACAAGGCCCGGGGTGCAGGCGGCCCTTGTGGCCATGGATATCTCAACCGGCGAAATAAAGGCGATGGTAGGGGGGACTAACTACCGTGTCTCTCAGTTCAACCGGGCCACGATGGCGCTAAGACAACCCGGTTCAGCCTTTAAACCCTTTGTGTACGCTGCAGCGTTTAGGAAGGGCATGTCCTACAACGACAGCATCCTGGATGAGCCTGTCAGTATCCTGGAACCGGACACCGGCCGCTGGTGGTCTCCGAGAAATTCTGAAGGAGAATACCATGGAGACGTATCCCTTAAGACGGCCTTTGCGCTGTCTCTTAATGCTGCAACGGTAAGGCTTGCCCAGAAGGTCGGGTTTGACAGCGTACGCGAAATGGCCCAAAAATGCGGCATAACCAGCAAACTTAATACTCATCCCTCAATAGCGCTCGGCTCTTTCGAGGTGACCCTAATTGAGTTGACCTCGGCCTATGCAGTTATTGCCACTGGAAAAAAAGTAGTACCTGTGGCCTATACCCTGATAAAAGACAAGAAGGGTATTGTTGTGGAACGTTTTCTGCCTTCGTCCCAGGAGGTTTTGTACCCTGATATTGTGGAGAAGATGAGGGTGCTCCTGCGCGCCACAATCGACTCCGGGATTGCCGGCATGGCAAGGGCGGTGCCCAGGACTGTCTATGGAAAAACCGGCACAACCAATGATAATTCCGATGCATGGTTTGTAGGTTTTGACGATCGTCTCGCAGTAGGAGTGTGGGTGGGCAGGGATGACCATACCCCCCTCGGCATCGAAGAAACTGGTTCAGAGACAGCCCTGCCGATATGGACAGATTTCATGAAACACGTGAAGTATTGAGATCGGGCGTGAAACCGAGACATCCATCTTAACCTAAAAAATGCGATTACTTTGTGTGCGGCAGTGGCATAAATGTCTTCAAAGTCTTTTAATTTCAATGGGATACAACCATATGCCATAATGCATTTACAATCGCCCCCCGTATGTTTTTATACTTATCCAGACATTGATTATGGCATTTATAAGGTGTTGCTGCAAAATACTTTTCAGTCATTCATTCCAGTTTATGTATTCTCTCAATCGGCCTTGACATGGCAAGTGCCCTGTTATACCATACACTTAAGGTGAGGACTCACTATGAATAGCCGGCCTTTTCAACACGCTGCCTTGAAGAAGTCATTCGTTCTGCTGTTGTTGTGTGCGTTCTTTGTCTTCAGCCTGACTCTGCTTTCTGAGGCCACTATTGCTGCTTCTGATGACGGAGGGCTGCCATATTATGCTTTTTCCCATAGCGATTTGCGCCTGTGTCCTTCACCTCTCTGCGGCGGTATGTTTGTACGTGAGGTCAACAGGCGTCTGACCCGCTGTAGCGACGGGACGCTGATGCCTGAATGCTATGTTGCGGGTCTTGACCTTTCTCTCCTCGACCTTCAGGACAGCGATGCCTCGCGTGTGCGGGCGGCCTTCACTGCTAAGGAAGCACTCATCAGGGGTTCTTATGGCCCCTTCAGCCCGGCCTTTTCCACCGTCAGCACCCTCGTTGCTGCTGAGGCATGGGAGGAAAAAGGGACCGCCCGGCCTGGGGTGATATCTGCTTTTTTTCTGGATAACGGCATTCGCTGCATCACCTCCCCCTGTTACTGGATCGACGTATCGATTCTGAACATTCCTTTTTTCGGGACTATCTCTGGGATCGATCTTACCTCAAGCGGAGCAGCTGCTGCGGATACTGAAGAAGGATACCGGAGTCTTTCATCGACCGGCATTATCGCAAACGGCCGTCTGCGCTGGACCAGCGGACCGGCCGGGGAAGGGCTTGAGCTTGAGGCGGCGCGTTTCTATCTCAAGACACGGACCGGGCTTTTCTGCGGAGGGCCTGCAAAGGTGTTATGCCCAAAGGATATGTTTTGCGATATTGCGCCTCCTGATGCATGCTCCGGGCAGGACCTTCCCGGCACTTGCACTTTCATCCCCCAGGTATGCACCATGATTTACGCTCCGGTCTGTGGCTGTGACGGAAAGACCTACGCCAATGATTGCCAACGTCTCGGGGCCCGGGTCCTCCTGGACCACACCCGCGAGTGCCTGACGACTGGACAGAACTAAAATGACTGAAACGATTCTATAAAACCGTTCCAGTATATGCCCCGCCTTATCCTGCTTCGATTTGTCTGTAATTTTATGAATTAGATGGGCTAGAATTATAGTTAGTTATAGCAGGCATGTATCAGGAGGAAGAGATATGAAAAGGGGATTTGCTCTGCTTGGTTTAATCGTTTTTTTGACAGGATGTTCATGTGCGAAAACAGCGGTGAAGGCGGATGACGCTGCATTTTCAGACCGGCATATGAAAAATATCACGCAGCTCACCACAGATGGTGATAACGGTGAGGCATACTTTAGCTGGGACAGCCGGAAGCTCATCTTCCAGTCAAACAGGGAAGGGTATAAATGCGACAAGATATGGACCATGGATATTGACGGCACTGACAAAAGGATGGTCAGCCCTGACCATGGCGCAAACACCTGTTCGTTCTTTTTCCCTGACAATAAAAAAATAGTCTTTGCCTCAACGAGTCATCTGCCCGGCGATTGCCCTTCGAAAAAAGCTCTTCCTTCAGGGTATGTCTGGCCGCTTTATCCCTATAACATCTTTGTTGCGAACGCGGACGGGACAGACTTGAAAAAAATAACAGACAACCCAAAGTATGACGCAGAGCCTGTGGTATCTTCTGACGGCAGGCAGATTGTTTTTGGCTCACAGAGAGACGGGGATTTTGATATCTATATCATGAACGCCGATGGTTCGAATGTGAGACGTTTGACCGACGGGATTGGCTATGACGGTGGGCCATGGTTTTCTCCGGACGGAAAAAAAATAGCCTGGAGGGCCTGGTATCCTGAGACAGAAGGGGAAAAAGCCCTCTGGAGAGACTGCATGGAAAAGGACTACATTGTCGCTGTTCCACTGGACCTCTGGGTCATGGACTCAGACGGCTCAAACAAGATGAGGCTAACCCATAATGGCGCCACGAACTGGGCGCCTTCATGGCATCCTGACGGAAAGCGCATCATATTTTCGAGCAATATGGATGACTGGCACGAAGACATTAAAAAATTCGGTCACAATTTCGAGCTTTATCTGATAAACATAGACGGTACAGGACTGGAGCGGCTCACCTTTAACAATACCTTCGACAGCTTCCCCATGTTTTCACCGGATGGGAAGAAGATCGTTTTCGGTGCCAACAGGAATCCGCAGAAGCCGCATGCAACTGATATCTTCATCGCAGACTGGGTTGAGTAGATGATTTTTGATTATTGCGCTCTGCGGTCTTCCAGAAAGCTTTCGGGATTTCAAATTTCTGTCATTCCGGCATGTCCGGAATCTTTCCGAAAGGATTCCCGGGGCGCTTTGCTTGCGGGAATGACAACAAAAAATAAACATTTAAATATGGACGCTCTGCGGTCTTGCCGGAGAATGTCTTCAATTACCTTTGTCCGGTATGAGTAAAGTTGTAAGGGATCACATGAAACGCCTGCTGAGCATATTTTTTGCGTATCTTGCTCTGCTCGTCTTTCCTGTCAACCTGAATGCGGGGGACACGATTCCACCGGAAACTGAAATCAGCCACAACCTGTGTGTTAAGCTTTCCCCTGCGGAGCATCTTCTGGACGTGAAAGACACGATAACAGTCCCTGTCAACCCCCGCCGGGAATTGCATTTCCTCCTGCACAGAGGACTTGGACCAAAATCACCAACGCCTGGTGTTATTATCAGAAAAGAAAATGATGATCAGGCGAAAACCCTCTTTGATTCTTTTAAGGTAATTCTGCCGGCCGGGCTGCGTACCTTTATGCTTGAATACCACGGTAGTATCTACCATCCCGTTGAGTCTTACGGAAATGAGCAGGCGAGGGGAATCAGCAAAACACCCGGCATTATCTCAGAGAAAGGGACATATCTGGATGGCAATTCCTATTGGTATCCTGTCTTTGATATCAAGCTGATTTCCTTTATCCTTGAGGTGGAGCTCCCTACTCCTTGGGATGCAGTAAGCCAGGGGGAGCGCACAGAGCATTTTAAAAATAAGGAAAAGACCCTTGTCCGATGGGAGTCTCCTGAGCCTCAGGATGAAATATTTCTTGTTGCTTCGCGATTCACTGAGTATCTCAGGCATAGCGGCCCGGTCACTGCAATGGCCTTCCTTCGGACGCCTGATGCTGAGCTGGCCAATAAATATCTTGAGGCAGCATACAGGTATATCTCGATGTACTCAAAACTCATCGGCCCCTATCCGTATAAAAAATTTGCCCTGGTAGAGAATTTCTGGGAGACAGGCTTTGGTATGCCCTCCTTTACGCTCCTCGGCCCCACAGTCATTCGTCTCCCTTTTATAATAAATTCTTCCTATCCCCATGAAATACTCCATAACTGGTGGGGTAACAGCGTGTTTCCGGATTACAATTCAGGCAACTGGTCCGAAGGCCTTACAGCCTATCTTTCCGACCATCTCATCAGGGAGCAGCAGGGAAGCGCTGCAGAATACCGCCAGACATCGCTTCAGAAGTACGCTGATTATGTGCTCAGCGGACGGGACTTTCCGTTAACTGAATTCAGGTCGCGCCACAGCTCCTCTTCAGAGGCGATAGGATACGGCAAGTCTCTTATGTTCTTTCATATGCTCAGACAGGAACTGGGAGACAAGACATTTATTGCAGGGCTTCAGGACTTTTACCAAAAGAACATCTTCAGGTCAGCTTCTTTTGACGACCTTAGAAAGAGCTTTGAGAGGGTTTCAGAAAAGGAGCTTGGAAATGAGTTTGAGCAGTGGGTCAGCCGAAAGGGTGCACCAAAGATTGAGTTAGTGAGTGAAAAAGTGGAGAGGGATGGAGATGGCTTTAGCCTGTCCTTAGGCATCAAACAGGTACAGCCTGAAGATACGTATTATTTGCATATACCGGTAGCTGTCACGATGGAAGGTGAGGCTAGGGCGTGGCAGAGAGTTGTGAAAATGGATAAAAAGCGCATCGATGTTCATTTTTATCTTCCCTTCAGACCACTCAGGATCGATATTGATCCTGAGTTTGACATCTTCCGGAAGCTCGACCCCGGTGAGATACCTCCTGCCATATCACAGGCACTGGGGGCCAAAAAGATGCTGGTCATTCTCCCCTCCAGTGCAGACCATGCACTGCTCAGTGCATATAGGGAGTTTTCAAGTGTGCTGGAGAAATCAGGGCCTGATGAGATGGAGGTAATACTTGATAAGGAAATAAAGAGGCTGCCAGTTGACCGTGCTGTTACTGTTTTGGGCTGGGAGAATCTCTTTTTCAATGAAGCGATATCAACGTTGTCTGGTTATGAGGTGAAACTTGGTCCGAAAGGCCTCAGAATTGATAATACAGCTGTATCAATGGAAAACCATTCTGTAGTGCTCACGGGCAGAAATCCAGGAAACCGAGAGATGTCTGTGATGTTCATAGCTACTGATTTGAAAGATGCCCTGTCCGGTCTTGTCCGCAAACTCCCCCATTACCATAAATACAGTTATCTCGTCTTTGAGGGAAATGAGCCTGCAAACATCATTAAAGGACGCTGGCCTGTGCTCGACTCACCGATGACCGCGTTTCTTCCTCTTGCTGACGGCACAATACAGAAGAAGGAAATGGCAGCACTTGCCAAACGGGAGCCGCTTGCTGCACTTCCGCAGACATTTTCAGGAAACCGGATGTCAGAGACTATCAGCTATCTGACGAATACCGAACTTGGTGGCAGGGGTCTTGGGAGTGAGGGACTTGACCGCGCAGCTGAATATATTGCGAAAAGATTCAGGGAGGCCGGGCTTCAGCCTGCGGGAGATGGAAAAGAGAGTTATTTTCAGACGTGGGAAGAAAAAAGCGAAGGCCTTGGACGTACTTTAAAGCTGAAGAATGTGATAGGGGTGATTCCCGGTAAGAAGAAAGAGTTTTCAGGGCAGAGTGTTGTAATCGGGGCCCATTATGACCACCTTGGCCTTGGATGGCCTGATGTCAGAGGAGATAATAAGGGAAAGATACACCCTGGTGCTGACGATAATGCAAGCGGTGTGGCTTTGCTTATTGAGCTTGCCGGGGAACTCATAAAAAACCTGAATCCTGACCGTACCCTGGTATTTGTGGCATTTACAGGAGAAGAGGCCGGGAAGCGGGGGTCTGGATATTATGCGGCCCATCAACAACAGTATCCCATGGGAAAGTGTATCGGCATGCTCAATCTGGACACTGTAGGCCGTCTTGGAAAGAAAAAGCTTCTGGTCCTTGGCGCTGGTTCTGCAAGGGAATGGTCGCATATATTCAGGGGGGCCTCGTTCGTCACCGGTGTAGAACTTGAAATGGTTTCGCAGGACCTGGATTCAAGCGACCAGGTCAGTTTTGAGGCTGCGGGTGTGCCTGCTGTTCAGCTTTTTACAGGACCGCACGCGGATTATCATCGCCCGTCCGATACCCCCGACAAGATAGATTCAGAGGGCCTTGAAAGAGTTGCTTCTGTTGCAAAGGAGGTCATTGAATATCTGGCCGGCAGGGAAGGACCATTGACCGCAACTATGAAACAGAACGAAAAAACAGCTTCTCCCAGTAAGAAGGAAAGGAAGGTAAGCCTCGGCACAATCCCTGATTTCGCATACAGCGGCAGCGGATGCAGAATTTCAGGTGTCGTACCTGGGACACCGGCAGAGGCCTGTGGCCTGAAGGAGGGAGATGTGATTATTCGTATAAACTCTGAACGCGTGGGAAATCTCAAGGAGTTTTCCGATATGCTCAAAACAGTAAATCCCGGGGCGAGGATAAGGGTAACATTTTTGAGGAATGGGGAAGAGATGACAGTTGAGACAGAAGTAAAGGAGAAGTAGGGGAAACTTTAATTAACTTAAAGTAAAAGATTAACTAAGGCGTAATAACACGCTTAAATAAAATAAGAAACTTAAATTAAAATGAGCTTAATTGCGGACTATAGTATCAACTCTTTTTTTCACAAACCAGTCAATTAGCCGTTCATTTCCATACCTTCAATAGCTTTATCTTTTAACGGAATTTTTACGCTACACGGCATTTTCTTTACCCCAATTTTGCTCATTTTCGTGATACGCTGAAACCATTAGGAGGTAAAACCATGGATGGATTATATCTTGTTATAGTCATCGTCTTTTTTGCTCTCACCGGCTTGCTGGTGAAACTTTTCGAGAAAGTGTAGGAGGTCTATTATGGAAATCTTTTATTGGATAGGCGGCATCGTGGCCTTCGGGCTTCTTGTTTATCTTACTATAGCGCTTATGAAACCGGAGATATTCTCATGACAGCAAATGGAATCATACAGATCGGATTATACTTTATAGTCCTTTTGGCCCTTGTGAAACCGCTCGGCAGCTACATGGCGAAGGTGTATCAGGGCGAGACGTTCTGGGCCAGTCGCATCCTCGGTCCTGTCGAGCGGCTGATCTACCGCATGCTGGGAATACGGCCTGAGGACGAGATGTCCTGGAAGACCTATGCAGGAGCAGCCATTGTCTTTAAGATCGCCTGTTTCTTCCTGCTGTATCTTATACTGCGCCTGCAGGGCGATACTGCCGCTGAACCCGCAGGGCTTTCCAGGGGTCTCACCTGACCTGGCCTTCAATACCGCGGTCAGTTTCATTACGAATACCAACTGGCAGGCCTATGGCGGTGAATCGACCATGAGCTATCTGACGCAGATGACAGGCCTGACCGTCCAGAATTTTGTCTCGGCTGCCCAGGGAATGGCGGTACTTGTGGCCCTCATCCGGGGCTTTACGAGACGGACCACCAAGACGATAGGCAATTTCTGGGTCGACATGACGCGCTCCATACTTTACATCCTGCTGCCGCTTAGCCTTATCATGGCGGTGGTGCTCGTATCGCAGGGAGTGGTGCAGAACTTCAGTCCCTATAAAAATGTGCCGCTTCTTCAGACAATCACCTATGACAATCCCAAACTCGATGCCAAAGGCAACCCGGTCATGGGCGCAGACGGAAAGCCGGTCACGGAGCCTGCAAAGGCTACTGAACAGACACTGCCGATGGGACCTGCGGCCTCTCAGATAGCGATCAAGCAGCTCGGCACAAACGGCGGCGGCTTTTTCAATGTCAACTCAGCCCATCCTTTTGAAAACCCGACTCCTCTTTCCAATTTTCTGGAGATGCTGGCGATTCTTCTCACTCCCGGCAGCGCTCTGCTATACCTTCGGCAAGATGGTCGGCGACAGGCGGCAGGGCTGGGCCTTGCTTGTTGCCATGCTGATAATATTTGTCCCGTTCCTGATCTTAAGTTACACCAGTGAACAGGCGGGGAATCCTCTTCTTACGACAGCGGGCGTGAATCAGACTGCAAGCGATCTCCAGCCTGGAGGCAATATGGAAGGCAAGGAGATGCGTTTTGGGATCGCGAATTCAGCGCTCTGGGCCACAGCGACGACCGCTGCGTCAAACGGTTCGGTCAACTGCAATGCACGATTCGTTCAGTCCGCTGGGCGGGCTGGCGCCTATGGTCCTGATACAACTGGGAGAGATAATCTTCGGCGGGGTCGGCTCCGGCTTATACGGCATGCTCGCCTTTGCCATGGTGGCGGTCTTTATTTCCGGTCTTATGGTCGGTCGCACCCCGGAATACCTCGGCAAGAAGATCGAGGCCTTTGAAATGAAAATGGCAGCGATTGTGATACTGGTCCCTGCTGCCTGCGTTTTGATCGGGACCGCTGTGGCATCCGTAACAACTGCGGGAGTTGCGGGAGTTTCGAACCCCGGGCCGCACGGGTTTTCGCAGATCCTCTACGCCTTTTCCTCTGCTGGAAACAACAACGGCAGCGCCTTTGGCGGACTCTCCGCAAACACGCCGTTTTATAACACACTGCTGGGCATAGCCATGCTTTTCGGCAGGTTCTGGGTCATGGTACCGATTATTGCGATTGCCGGGTCTCTGGCCTCGAAAAAATATGTGACCCCGAGCGCAGGCACATTGCCGACACATACGCCGCTCTTTGTTATGTTCCTGGCAGGCGTGATCATTATAGTCGGCGCACTGACGTTTCTTCCCGGCCTGGCGCTGGGACCGATCGCCGAGCACCTGACGCTATATAAGTAACAAGGAGGACTGATAATAATTCATGAGATCATAAAAAGAAACAGCACGACCCTTTTTGAATCGCGGATCATACGGCGTGCCTTGATCGATTCGCTCGATAAAACTCAATCCGAAAAACCAGTTCCGAAACCCGGTCATGTTTGTGGTCGAGGTTGGAAGCATCCTGACGACGCTTCTCTTTGTGCATGCCCTTTTCGTGCCCGGGCCGGAGTCTCCGTGGTTCATCCTCGGTATCTCGCTCTGGCTCTGGGCCACGGTGCTCTTTGCCAATTTTGCCGAATCAGTGGCCGAAGGCCGGGGCAAGGCCCAGGCTGATGCCTTGACGGGGCTCGCGGAAGGACATCAGCGCCAAAAAGCTATCAAAGCCCGATCCCAAGGCAGAGATGACCACTGTCCCTTCTTCGCAGTCTGAAAAAAGGGGACATTGTTCTGGCAGAGGCCGGTGATATCATCCCCGGCGACGGTGAGGTTGTTGTGGGTGTTGCCTCGGTCAACGAAAGCGCCATAACCGGAGAGAGCGCCCCGGTCATTCGGGAAAGCGGAGGCGACAGGTCCGCTGTCACCGGCGGCACCCAGGTGCTGTCAGACTGGCTTGTGATCAGGATTACCGCCAACCCCGGAGAGACCTTCCTTGACAGGATGATCTCCATGGTCGAAGGGGCCAAAGAGGCAGAAGACCCCGAATGAGATTGCTCTTGATATCCTGCTTGCCGGATTGACCATAATCTTTCTGCTGGCGACTGTAACGCTCCTGCCCTTTTCCCTATTCAGCGTAAAGTCAGCAGGACAGGGAAGCCCGGTCTCTATTACCGTGCTCGTATCGCTGCTTGTCTGTCTTATCCCGACGACCATCGGCGGACTTCTTTCCGCCATTGGTATTGCAGGCATGGACCGCATGATCCAGGCCAATGTCATCGCCATGTCCGGACGCGCTGTTGAGGCTGCAGGTGACGTGGACGTGCTCCTCCTTGACAAGACCGGCACTATAACGCTAGGGAACAGGCAGGCCACTGCGTTCATCGCGGCCCATGGCGTTGACGATAAGGCCCTGGCAGATGCCGCCCAGATTTCCTCACTTGCGGATGAAACTCCGGAAGGCCGGAGTATCGTAGTTCTGGCAAAAGAAAAATACGGTTTCCGGGAACGTGACATTCATGCGCTCGATGCAACCCTGGTCCCTTTTTCAGCGCATACCAGAATGAGCGGCGTAAATCTCGGCGACAGGGAGATCCGAAAGGGTGCGGCTGACGCAGTAGAAGAGTATGTGAAGCAATCTGGGAGGCACCTTTCCACCTGACGTCAAGACTGCTGTCGATGAAATAGCCCGCCAGGGCGGCACTCCTTTGGTGGTCGCTGAAGGCAAAAAAGTCCTTGGCACTATCCGTCTCAATGACATTGTCAAAGGGGGAATCAAGGAGAGATTTGCGGAACTGCGGCGCATGGGTATCAAGACGATCATGATAACCGGCGACAACCCGCTTACTGCGGCTGCAATCGCTGCTGAGGCAGGCGTGGACGATTTTCTTGCGCAGGCAACACCCGAGGCCAAGCTGAAGCTCATCCGTGAGCACCAGGCAGGCGGCAGGCTTGTAGCCATGACCGGCGACGGCACCAATGACGCCCCGGCGCTTGCGCAGGCTGATGTGGCGGTCGCCATGAATACAGGGACACAGGCTGCCAAGGAGGCCGGCAATATGGTTGACCTTGACTCCAATCCCACGAAATTGATCGAGGTCGTCGAGATCGGCAAACAGTTACTGATGACGCGCGGCACACTCACGACCTTCAGCATCGCCAATGACGTGGCAAAATACTTTGCGATCCTGCCGGCTGCGTTTCTTACAATATATCCGCAGCTGGGAGCGCTCAACATCATGGGACTTTCGACGCCGCACAGCGCCATCCTGTCGGCGGTCATATTTAACGCGCTGATAATCATTGCGCTGATACCGCTGGCCCTGCGCGGTGTTGCCTATCGTCCCATGGGGGCCGGTGTTGTGCTGCGCAACAACCTTCTTGTTTACGGACTTGGCGGTTTGATTGTTCCGTTTGTCGGCATCAAGCTGATCGATATGATCATAACCTTTTTGCATATGGCGTAAGGAGATATAAAATGATGAAAATAATACGACCTGCACTTGTATCACTGATTGTTTTTACAATACTGACGGGAATAATCTATCCCCTTGCAGTAACCGGCCTTGCGCAACTGGTCTTCCCGGGCCAGGCTAATGGAAGTATTATGGTGAAAAATGGAAAGCCTGTCGGCTCTGCACTCATCGGCCAGCCCTTTGATGATCCCAAATATTTTTGGGGAAGATTGTCTGCAACCGCGCCGTTTCCCTATAATTCAGCCTCTTCGTCAGGTTCCAACCTGGCGCAGAGCAACCCGGCCCTGCTGGATACAGGCGAAAGCACGGATAGCTGCCCTGAAAGCTGCTGATCCGCAAGCCTCTGCATCGGTCCCTGCTGACCTGGCTACCGCATCAGGCAGCGGCCTTGATCCGCACATAAGTCCTGCTGCTGCTGAGTATCAGATACAGAGGGTGGCGAAGAATCGTGGTATTGAAGAAGGCAAGGTCCGAGCGCTTATTACGGCTTATACTAAACCTAGACAATTCGGGCTTCTCGGAGAGCCGACCGTCAATGTTCTTAAATTGAATCTGGCGCTTGACGACTTGGGGAAGGAGTGAAAGATGAAGTATGGAATAAAGGAGAACAATGTGAAAGGAAGTGTAAACAGTATAGTGAATGTGATTCTGTTACTGATGGCTGTCTGTGCGCCCTTGTCCGCGTTTGCAGTATCCTATCCGGTCCAACTATATCATCGGGAGGTAAGGCACGACAAGTTTGTCAAAGGCGACACAGTGTATATGTTTCATAGCGGAACTGAAGACGTAAGGAAGACGATTCATATCAATGATACCCTTGCCGTCTACAGGACAAGCCCGTCATGCGAGGTGACTCCAATCGGAATAATCAAGGTACTAGCTTTTATCGGAGAAACATATATCAAGGGAGAAGTTTTCGCCGGTGAGATCAAGCCTGATGATATAGCGAAGAAGGGGAATGTCTCATGCCTTGTAATCTCTGCCGAAATGTGCAATAAATGATTTGTTTGCCTGTATTGAGTATAAATGAGAAAATTCTTGGATCTCTTTGCGATTTCGTGGTTTTTACTATCAACAGGCCTTTTATCAATGGTAGGGTGAGCGGAACATGTGGAGGAAGCGGAGACACTTCTTTGCAAAATCTACCAGAATATTTCAAAGAAACCATTTACTCTTACTACAAAGAGGTGCAATAATGAAAAAAGAACTTAAGACTCATTTCATGAATGTGGAGAATGATTGACGATGGAAGAACGCAGGCCTGATCCTGATCTCCTTCTGGCAAAGGTCCAGCAGGAAGAGGAGCGTAGTCGCGAGGGGCAGCTGAAGATCTTTTTCGGCGCAGCACCTGGTGTAGGCAAGACCTATGCAATGCTCAGCGCTGCCCAGCAGAAGCTGGCGGAGGGGACTGACGTTGTTGTTGGGCTTGTGGAGACCCACAAAAGAATAGAAACAGAAGCCCTCCTTGAGGGACTCGAAGTGGTCCCGCGCCAACCAGATCGAATATAAAGGCGCGGTGTTGTTAGAATTCGACGTAGATGCTGCCCTGAAAAGGAAACCTGCAATCATCCTGGTCGACGAGCTTGCCCATACGAACGCCCCCGGATCGCGCCATAAAAAGCGTTGGCAGGACGTATACGAACTTCTTGGAGCAGGCATCAATGTTTATACCACTATTAATGTGCAACACCTCGAAAGTCTCAATGACGTCGTTACCCAGATCACGGGTATAAGTGTACGCGAAACCGTACCGGATTTCCTGCTCGACAGAGCAGACGAAATCGAACTTGTAGACCTCCCTCCCGATGATTTGTTGCAGCGGCTCAAAGAGGGCAAGGTCTATGTCCCGGAGCTTGCGGTCCAGGCGAGACAGAACTTTTTCAGGAAAGGCAACCTGCTTGCGCTCAGGGAACTGGCGCTTCGCCGCACGGCCGACCGTGTAGATGAACAGATGCAGAGATACCGCGATGTCAAAGGGGTCAAGGAGGTGTGGCCCGCAGCTGAAAGACTGCTTGTCTGCGTAGGCCCGAACCCGCGTTCCATCCGTCTGATCCGGGCTGCTAAACGTATGGCATCAGGGCTCCATGCTGAGTGGATTGCAGTCTATGTTGAAGCCCCTCATAAGGTAAAACCATCTGAAAGCGACCTCAGAGCGCTTGCGGAACATATGCGCCTGGCAGAGAGCCTGGGAGCAGAGACCGTTACCCTGACAGGGTCAAAGGCAAGCGAAGAGATCCTGAACTATGCCCGTGACCGCAATGTCACCAAGATCATCAACGGAAAGCCGACCCATCCACGGTGGAAGGACAAACTGTTCGGGTCGATGCTAGACGAACTGGTTCGGGGCAGTGGAGACATCGAGGTCTATGTAATATCAGGCGATGCCGCAGAACCTGTAAAGAGTATCCATGCGAAATCCGGCCGGACCAGACCCAAGATGAGGGAATGGCTCTTCAGCCTCGGTGTTGTCGGAGCCTGCACAGGGCTTTCCTTTCTTATGGTCCCCTTCCTTGAAGTCGTTGATCTTGCCATGGTCTATCTCCTTGGGGTGGTTATCGCAGCAGTGAGAACAGGCCGTGGTCCATCCCTGTTTGCCGCTTTTCTCAGTGTGGCTGCATTCGACTTCTTTTTCGTTCCTCCTTACCATACCTTCGCGGTGAGCAATGTGCGTTATTTTATTACGTTTATAGTTATGTTCATGGTCGCTTTTGTTATAAGCAGCCTGACTCATCGTGTGCGTGACCAGGCTCATTCGGCCAGGCAACGGGAGAAGAGGACAGCAGCCATGTATAACCTGAGCAGGAAGTTTGTCCATGAACGCGGGATCGAAAAACTCTGCGCTATTGCAATCAGTCATATAAGCGAGGTTCTTTCCAGTCAAGTGGTTGTGCTGGTACCTGATGAAAGAGGAAAGCTGACAATCCCGGCAACGGGACAGGATACCTTTGCGCTTGATGAGAAAGAAATGAGTGTGACCCAGTGGGCCTTCGATCACCGACAGCGGGCAGGACTCGGAACTGACACGCTTTCCGGCGCAAGGGCGCTCTACATTCCGCTTGTGGCGGCATCAAAGGCTGTGGGCGTGATCGGCATTTTGCCCCGTACCCCGCAGGACTTTTTTGATCAGGAGCAGATTCATCTTCTGGAGAGTTTTTCTAACCAGGTTGCCATGGCGATTGACCGTGCTATGATTTCCATGGAGGTCCAGCAGGCGCTTGTGAAGGCTGAGACCGAGACACTCCGTAACACACTCCTGAGTTCAGTCTCTCATGACATACGAACTCCTCTGGCCTCGATTACAGGCGCCATAACTACCCTGTTACAAAAAGGCGTAACTTTTGGACCTGACCAGCGCCAGGAACTGCTTCAGACTATTTATGAGGAGGCCGAGCATCTGAATCAGATCATAAGGAATGTTCTGGATATGACCCGACTTGAAGCCGGGGCCATAAAGGTGAAAAAAACATGGCAGCCGCTTGAGGAGATTGTGGGTGCAGTGCTTAACCGTCTTGACGAAAGGCTCAAAGGCAGACCTGTAAAGACTTCGCTGTCAGAAGATTTGCCTCTGGTCTCTTTTGATCCTCTGCTTATCGAACAGGTACTCGTGAATCTCCTCGATAACGCAATTAAATATACTTCTCAGGAGACACCGATAGAGCTTTCAGCCTTTGTTAAAGATGGAGAAATTATCGTTGAGATTGAAGACAGGGGCACTGGTATTCCGGCTGGTGAAGGGGAAAAGATATTCGACAAATTTGTGCGCGGCTCCTCAAAAGGCGGAGGTATAGGTCTGGGGCTGACGATCTGTCGTGCTATTATAAACGCACATGGAGGATGGATCAGGGCGGAGAACCGGCAGGGTGGGGGGGCGATATTCCGTTTCTCACTACCTCTTGGTGAACAGCCGCCAACGACCGAACCTGAAGAAATGGTTAATGAGCTATGAAAGTCAATAGTTCACCACAGAGACACAGAGTACGCAGAGAGAGACGATTCAGAATATTTTTATTTGCCGCTCTTTCAGAGGCAAATAAAATAAATAAATACCTCTGCGCTCTTTGCGGCTCTGTGGTGAACATGTATCATTCCTGGTGTCTTATGCCGGAAGGGCTGAGCTATTATAATGGCAGAAGTTAAAGAAACAATTTTATTGATCGAGGATGAGCCGCAGATGAGGCGCTTCCTCCGTGTTACGCTCCAGGCCCACGGCTATCAGCTTATCGAGTCGGCCACCGGAGAGGAGGGACTGATACAGGTTGCCACGCGAAATCCGGATGTGGTGCTTCTGGATCTCGGGTTGCCTGATATTGATGGACTAGAGGTGACAAAGCGGTTGCGTGAATGGAGCCAGGTCCCTCTTATTGTGATTTCAGCCCGGGAACAGGAGGAAGACAAGGTCAGGGCTCTTGATGCTGGCGCTGATGACTATCTGACAAAGCCGTTTGGGGCGGGAGAACTGCTTGCGAGAATCCGGGTATCGCTACGACATATGACGATGCAGCAATCAGGCGGCGAAGAGCCGGTGTTTGTTCTTGATAATTTAAAAGTTGACCTCGCAAAACGGCAGGTATTGCTTGATGGCAGGGAGGTCCACCTGACCCCCATAGAATACCGGCTTCTGTCGATAATGATCAGGCATGCTGGAAAGGTGATTACTCACACTCAGCTTTTAAAGGAGGTCTGGGGAACTGCCTATTCCGAACAGACCCATTATCTGCGCATCTACATGGCCCAACTCAGGCATAAGTTAGAGGCCGACCCGGCGCGACCCAGATTTTTTATTAACGAGCCTGGAGTGGGATACAGACTGAAAACAGACTTCAATGAGACGGACAAATAATCCTCCCTTGGCTTGACAAAAGCTTATTTTCTGCTTTATCCCAGTTGTTTAGACTCTGCCTTGCTGAGTTCCTGTTTTGCATCTGCAAGTCGTTTGAAGTATTTCTTTATCTTCGCCGGGTCCTTCGCTAGGGTCGCCTTTAACAGATCACCCTCAAGCTCCGCTACTTCAAGTCGTTCATAATAATCCATCATCTCTTTGAGGTGCGCAAGCACTATCATCCCTGTTAATATCGGGTGGTTATTTGTTACATTTGCGTCCCTGAACCTCAGGCCGTGTTCGAGTTCGACCTCAAGTCCCCTGCGGAATTCCTCAAGATGGATCTTCATCTTTTCTGTATTGACTTCAGACAAAATTATCCCTGCCTCTTTTGGCAGTACTTTGGCAGCTTTCATCGAAGTCCAGTCCCTGATCTTCAATTCTCTGCAAACCCGTTTGACTTCGCTTACTGTAATATATTCGGGTAACTTCATTAGGTCCTCCTCTGAAAAGATATTTATGATTATTATACCCTATAGTCTCTGCCGCAGTTCCAAATTTTTGTCATCCCGGTTTCTTTTATTTATTTATGACCTTTCTTATGATCCCGGAAAACTGTTTTGAAAAGTCAGGATGAACTCTGCTGAGAAACACTTTCAGTCCTTTTATCTCGAGCCTCAGATCATCCATATCTTTCAGCGAAATACTCATTTTTTCCAATTTCTCAGTCAGTGTTACAAGCTCTTTTTGAATGAGATTAAAGTCTTCCTGTGACATGCCTTCTTCTTTCATAGCTTTCTCCTTTTTCAGATAACCTTCAGTCTTCAGTCTAAACACTTAAGCAGTTACGTTATTATGTCTTTGCCTTTAAGCTTTATCATCCCTTTTTCTCCTGTTTTTCCTCCCAGGGTAAAGCTGATATCATGGAATAATCCTATGGCCCATAGATTTGTGGTAAGGTGACCAGTTATGGCAGAGGCAGTAAAAGATGATTCTCTGCTGCAGAGGGAGAGATACAGCAAAATCTGATCAGCCATATGACTGTCAAGAGCTGCGCCTGTTCGGTAATAGTCGTTGAAGTGTAAGGCAGCTTCTTCTCCTACCTCCTCAGCTTTTTTGCCTATAGCACCCAGACTGCTAAAACCTGCAATGGAATTTTCGAAAATGGCTGCTATATCAATGAAAGTCCCTTTTCCTTGTGTTGTTACCTCCAGTAAATCTATTTCAGTGGAATCCGTCAGCTCCTTGACCCCTGTCAGCACTTTATTGAGAAAGGCGTTTCTCTGTCTCTTTGCAATGTCAAGGGGAAGGTTCCCGACTCCGGAATGTCCGGCAAAGCCCGAGAAGCGGCCTCTCTCTGATAACTGTAGTGGAGTGACTTTCCCCGAAGGGAAAATATCTGCATGTATTTTGCCGCCGCCCCTGGGGTAAAAGCCGTATGAGTCTATCGAAAGCTGGACGCGTATGCCGATCTGCTCAAGAAAGCGCGTAAAGATCGCTGAGAGGTAATGAAATGAGGGACTAAATGGCACGTGAGTGCCTCCTGTCAGGGTCACGGATGATTTTTGCCCGGAAAAAACAAGCGCCGGGATGAGGGTCTGAAGCACAAGGCACGCAGAACCGGCTGTTCCTATATCAAAGGAGTAATTTCCGGCCCGCGTTTTACCAGGGGAAAAGAAAAGCTCGGAAGATTCCCTGCAGTCGCCTTTCACCTCCGCTCCGCTAATGCTTTGAACTGCCTTGATACAGGTGAGATGCTGCGGCATGAGGCCCGGCTTTCTCCTGTTCTTTCTGATATTGAATATCCTGAAAGGCTCCTGGAATAAACAGGACAGGCCGAGAGCAGTCCTTAGAATCTGTCCTCCTCCTTCACCGTAGCTTCCGTCGATCTCTATCATGTTATCAGTCTATCACAGGTTGACCGTCCCCGGCGTACTGAGAAAATACCACCTGACATGTGATTATTGTATGCTCTGCGGCTTATTTTAGAAACGGTATATTATCGGCCATTTTTATATTGCCGTGCTCGATTTTCGGATGACACCATAAGCAGTCAATCTGTCTCTGGGTCACGTGTTTTTCATGAATTAATTTGATATCACTATAATTTTCCACTTTGTCCACGTGACAGAAATAGCACTTCTCTTCCGGAGTAATGCCCTCACCCTTCGTGATCTCAGTATGACACTGTTTGCAGGTATACCCTGCCTTCAATGCATCAGCGTGTAAAAAGGTTTTGCCCTTAAAGGCAATAGGCCACTTCGGCGCCGAATGGCATGAAGGACAATCGTTGATTGACTCATCGTGGAGCCACATCTTAAAGTGACAGAAGAAGCAAACACTCATAGAGACCTTAAGGTGCTCTCCCTGAGCAATGTCAGAATGGCAGCTTCTGCAGTGAAGTTTTATGTCCCTTTTCATATCAACGAAATGCTTTTTATGATCGAAGGTGATGCCCAGTTTTGTAAAGATGACCTTTGATTCCACGAGACGTTTTTCGTGACATCCCGGCTGCAGACAGCTTCTATCCGGAACATTAGTAAGGGGCCGCGGATTAGAGGCCCCCGCGAGATACATGAATTGGCCGGCTATGGCCTTTATCGGCGTATATTCATGGCACTTCAGACACGGCACCTTATTATGAGCAGAGGTCTTCCATTTTTTGTAATAGGGCGTAATAAAGTGGCATGTCTTGCAGTTTTCAGGAGAAGGAAAGGCTACCCGATATGTGTAACCCAAAAGCCCAATTACTGTAATTACAAATAATAAGGTAAAGAACAGGAATTTTCTTTTCAATACTTTATCCCCAATAATTGACAATGACGCCAGTTATGATTTTTGATATGAAATCGTAGCACTAATTAAATTAATCATGCAATGCCAATAAAATGGACCGGTCTCAATCCAGTAAGCCCCTGGGATGACAACTTCTTACTTTTCGCACAGATACCAGTTATGGCCCTGCTATGTTGTATTGGACTTCCTGCTTAATAAAAGGGCACCTGAACTTCAGCGAAACAGCGGAAAGCTTTATTCCCTCGGTATTTTTGTTGCCGGTCCCATATTTTGGATCACCTATTACAGGGAACCCGATCATGTCGAAATGCCGCCGGATCTGATGAAGTCGTCCTGTTCTTATGCTCACATCGGCTATTGATGTGTTGGTCTCAGGAGCATATGACATAACTCTGAACTCTGTCAGGGACGGTTTTCCGTCAAGCGGCAGGTCTATTGTGCCGTGCCTGAATTTTACCCCGAGGTTGCCGAGGACCTCGACAAGATATCTTTTGCTTACCAGGTTTTTCTGAAATAATTCCGAGAGTTTTGCTGCCGCATCTTTACTGTGTGCAAGAAGCATAACTCCTGAGGCCTCGCGGTCAAGGCGATGGACAAGGAATATCTCCCGTGAGGATTGAAAATACAGCTCAGCCTGACGCATCAGGGAACAATGGTCTCCATACTGGGTCCCCTGCGCCAACAGGCCCGAGGGTTTGGACCAGACGCTGTAATGTTTCTGGTCGCTCAGGCATCTTGCCTCCGGTGGTTGCAGTGCAAGGGTCTTTTCGTCATAGTAAAATTCAATCTGATCGCCTGGTTTTAGTGCTGTTGAGGCCCTGCGCAGCCGTTTCATCCTGTTGTTTTTCATTTTTAACAATACAGCGCCTTTGTTCATCGCATCTTTGACCCTTGTCTTTGGGAGTCCTGTTTTGACAGACAAAAAGTCGCAGGCTGGTCCTGCCTGACTTGAGGTGACAGTTGATTTGAAAACTATTTTATGCATTTATTTTAGTGTCTTTCTTATTTAAGCTGAAACAGCCTGGATCCACGGGAATCCAGTAAGTCTTATACCTCTTTCAACTTTTTTACGAATGGGCCTTATTTTATTATGGCAATAAAAAGCATATGATTCTTTTTCAAAAAAAGTAAGCAGACCTGCCAGATTAATCAGTTTTTTGCCAAAATCCTTCTCCTGTAATTCTTCATCACCGAAGGATATTGAAAACTCTTCAAGCTTTGAAACATGATGTTCCAAAACAGATAAAATGAAATTTATCATCTCCTCTGATTTCATGAATTTTCTTAAAAGTGATTTGACCTTCGAATTAATCTCTGAAAATTCAAGGTTATAAGCTGCATCGTAAGCATCATCAAGGTTTTTTACGTTCTGCAGATCGCATAATGATAAGATATCCCTGCATTTCATCGTCTGAATAATTGGTGTCCGGCAACATCGACCGGCATAAGACGCTGTTCTTCAGTCAGCGAATCAAGCGATTTTTGAAGTATCCGGGCATGCTGACGCTTCATCTTTCATCATGCCTTTCCAGAATTCAGACACTTCAGGATGATCTGAGAATTTATTCGATAAGCCAAGATAAAAGGCTTCGGCCTTTTTTTCCAGAGAGATGGCAATCTTGAAAATATCAGATACTGTATTGGTTTTCTGCAATGCTGTCCTTTCTTGATATAAATAGTATAGACCCGAATAATTCATTTAACCACAGAGAAATCAGAGAAATATATTGATAGTAAAAGAGAAACTATCAGTTTTTATAATTTCCTCAGCGCACTCTTTTGTGTAAGCTGAACATAAGTATTTCCAAAAAAATACGAGAACACAGAGAATTGCTTGAAATTAAAAGCCTTTTTTAAAGTTAAAAATACCTCTGTGAACTCTGTGGTTTTATCTGAATGCATATATCGTATAAATGAAATCCCGTTAAAGTTCCAGGGTCTGTGGCGCTCTGGGGCAGGGTATGACGTCGCGGATATTGGCCATGCCGGTAATGTATTGCACCATGCGTTCAAATCCAAGACCAAAGCCTGCATGGGGTGCAGAGCCGAACCTGCGGAGGTCGAGATACCATTGCAGGTTATCAGCCGGCACCCCGGCGTGCTTCATTCTCTCTTGCAGTATATCCAGTCTTTCCTCGCGCTGGCTCCCGCCGATAATCTCGCCTATTTTCGGGGCCAGGACGTCCATTGCGGCAACGGTCTTTCCGTCCGGATTCAGTCTCATGTAAAAGGCCTTTATCTCCTTCGGATAATCAGTGACAATGACTGGACCATTGAAGACTATGTCAGTAAGGTAGCGCTCATGCTCTGATTGCAGGTCAGCGCCCCATTCAACCGGAAATTCAAAAGGCTCTTTCGCATTTTTCAGTTCCTTAACAGCATTGGTATAGGAAATATGCACAAAGGGTATTTCGGACAACCTTCTGAGATTTTCCATGGATATTCTTTTGTACTGGTTTTCCAGAAAGGCAAGTTCACTCTCCCCTTTTTCGAGCGCCTTTGCACAGAGATATCGGAGAAAATCTTCGGCAAGATGCATATCGTCAGAGAGATCTGCAAAGGCCATTTCAGGCTCAACCATCCAGAATTCTGAAAGATGGCGTGAGGTGTTGGAATTTTCGGCCCTGAAGGTAGGTCCGAAGGTATAGACATTCCCGAGCGACATGGCCATAAACTCGGCCTCCAGTTGGCCGGAGACGGTTAAGTAAGCCTTTTTTCCGAAGAAATCCTGCGTGAAATCTACAGACCCTCCGTCCTGTTTTGGAGGATTCCCAATATCCAGGGATGTTACAGAAAAAAGCTCACCTGCGCCCTCGCAATCGCTTGCGGTAATAATTGGGGTGTGGACCCAGATGAATCCGCGCGACTGAAAGAACTCGTGTACTGCAGCTGAAAGGACATTACGCAGCCTCAAAACAGCTCCGAAGGTATTTGTTCGCGGCCGGAGATGCCCGATCTCCCTCAGAAATTCGAGTGTATGTCCTTTTTTCTGTAAGGGATATTTCTCAGGATCTGAAACTCCGAAGACCTCTATTTCAGCCACTTCTACTTCAAGCCTCTGTCCTTTTCCAGGGGACTCTTTCAGAGCGCCTTTGGCCCTGATGGCTGCGCCTGTATTACAACGGACAAGCTCTTTGAAGGCGTCCGACCCGCCAGGGATGACAAGCTGCAAGGTCGCCTGGGCTGATCCGTCATTGAGCGCAATAAAAGCAAACCCCTTTGATTCGCGCCGCGACCTTACCCAGCCGCATACAATAACAGCTTCTCCCTCAATACCGTTTTGCAGGATGTCTTTTATCAGTCTCCTTTCCACTGAAACCTCCGAATATTGATATCAACGTAATCTAAATTATCAATCAATAAAAAAAAGAATAAGCCCTTTCATTGTATCATAACCTGCTGTTTCAATATGAGGTACGAACAACAGAAATCATGAAGACATTGCTGTTATTATTACCAGGGCAATTAAATACGTTAATGTCCTGCTGTTGTCATGCTCCGAAAGCTTTCGGGGCACCCTTCTTAGGAGAGATTCCCGACAAGCGGGAATGACAGAATAAAGTTCTGGAGGTAGTCTATCTAAAAATCCGGAAACATTTTAATTGAGAGGGCTGTACCTTCGGCAGTCCTTGCTGCAGCGGAAAGAATGCCGCCTTCTATATACTCTAATTCAAAGTCCGTGACGCCTCTGGAGACCAGACCTTTGGCGTCCGCAGGGCAGCCTTTCTCACAGCCAGCGATCCCTTTTACCATCTTCGGGATGAGGCCTCTTATGTCCAGATTATCAAGCCTTATACCTTTTGAAGAAGCAAAGTTATTT
Organism: uncultured Nitrospira sp.; assembly: GCA_963801505.1. Lineage (GTDB taxonomy): Bacteria > Nitrospirota > Thermodesulfovibrionia > Thermodesulfovibrionales > UBA6898 > JAOUFP01. The sequence continues at coordinate 226,632 of CAWDEY010000016.1, read as the reverse complement.
ATTTTTTCAATCATGGAATCCAGTTCCAGATGAAACGGGTTGCTGATTGGGATCGATAAAGAATCGCTGCCTATTTTAATATCGAGCTCCATATGGAAACCTCCTGACGACAATAGTAAGATATAACAGGAAAAACAAGCCAGATAATTGGCAACTCAAAACAGATTCATTTTATCCAATTTTCTGAAAATACGCAATGAAAAGGCCAAAAAAACTAACCTTCAGTGAAGCCGGAAGAACCATACCCCCTCCTCACCTTACCTGAGGCTGGATCTGCGCCCCCTTAGGTTAAGGGGATAGGGCGAGTTACTTTAAAGTAACAGTATTTTGAGACAGTTAATATTTGGTAACATGTATTGTGGCGTGCTTTATTTGTCCGCTGTCTCATAACTATATCCATTTGACTACCGGTCCCTTTTTTTGCGGAGGCTCGGGGTAGACCTTTGGATATCCTATAAGAATTGGACCGAAGATTTTTTCATCATTCTTCAACTCCAGCAGTTTTATTATATCAGGGTCGTCAGTGACCATGGACCCAAAACCCACCCAGCAGCTTCCAAGTCCGAGAGAATGGGCTGCCAGCATGATATTTTCGCAGGCCAGAGGACATGAGTGGTCGGCGTATCTCCCGGACCCGATCACAAAAAGGACCACCGGAGCCGAATAGTAAATAGGGTCCTCCTGTTCATCATAGCGTTTCATTATTGCTGCGTATCTCTCAGGGTCTGTATCCTTTACGTGTTCAAGGATTTTTTTTGCATTCGGCAGGGCCGCCTTTAGAAGTTTCTTCCTGACCTCTTTGTCTTCAATCACAACGAATCTCCAGGGCTGACTGTTCATTGCAGAGGGGGCCTGGTTTCCGGCCTCTATTATCATATTTATGATATCTGCTGAAACAGACCTGGAGTCGTAGGACCTGACTGATCTCCTTTTTTTATTGCATCAATTACCTGGTTCATAAATTTCCTCCTGTTATACTGACCTCTAAAAACAGTTTAGCACAGCAACTCGGACTTGAGAATGCATATTGTTTATCGTATTTCATAATTCCTGTAATTTTTGTTAATATAATAGTTAAGAAGAGTCGAAACAATTTGATAAGGAGACATGCGTGAAGAAAATAATTGTCCTCATTGTTATACTTCTTGTTTTTATATTTACTTATGCTTCGGCAGAGAGTTTTAAAAACATTACTGCTGATGAATTGAAGAATATGCTGGATAAAAAGACCAAACTGGTCCTGGTCGACGCAAGGCCTCAACAGGAGTTCAGTCAGGGACATATATCCTTGGCAGTAAACATACCGCCGGATAAAGTTGGAAACATTAGTACATTGCTGCCCAAAAACAAAAAAATAAAGCTCATATTTTATTGCAGAGGCATCGGCTGAGGACTGTCAAGACAGGCCGCGGTCGCAGCCGAAAAAGCCGGTTACAGGAATATTTTTCTTATGCCAGGGGGATTCCCTGAGTGGACATCAAAAGGTTATAAAACCGTTAATTGATCTTAAAGTGATTAGGAGAGGTGCTTATGAATCTATTTAAAAGTATTGCAAATATGTTCAGTTCTGAAGATGTAGAGGACAAGGTGAAATGCCTTGGAAGGAATGAATTGTGCTGGTGCGGCAGCGGGAAAAAATACAAGAAATGCCATCTGGTTGAGGATGAAAAAAAGGCAAACAGGAATTACGCTGCAAATTGCGGAAAAGCCTGAGGTACTTAATAAGCTGAGTTCAGCTTACTGTATTTCAGTAACCCAACTTGAGAGATTTTATTAACCACAAAGTGCAAAGAGTGAAAGGCCACAATAAAGTTAAGTAATTCTCCGCGTTCTCTGTGGTGGATCGCCTTTATTATCTGAAAGATGAAAATGATTAGAGCGATTCCCTTGTTTTTCTGATATCATATGGCCTGCCGGATCTTTGTTCGCATAATTATATAAAAAATGGATACGACAATAAAGAAAGTTCATCTCAAAAGGACAAAGAGACTGCTTGGGGGACATCTTTGGGTGTTTTCCAATGAGATATATGAAAACCCCAGACAATACAGTCCAGGGTCTATTGTCGAAGTCCGTGATATGCATGAGGTGTTTCTCGGCATCGGTTATATCAATCCTCAGAGTCTCATCTCGATAAGGTTGCTGACAAAAGAACGCGAAGAGATAGACAGGGAATTTATTCAGAGACGTATCTCTGATGCAGTCAAACTGCGTGAAAGGCTGCTTGGCCATAGAGACGCGTTCCGTCTAATTTACAGCGAAGGCGATTACCTGCCGGGCCTGATTGTAGATAAATACTCTAACTGTCTTGTACTTCAGTTTCTCACAGCCGGGATGGAGGAGTTCAAAGATACCATTGTTGATATCCTTGATGAGTTGATTAAGCCTGAGATAATGGTTTTAAGAAATGAAGGCCGGATGCGTACGCTTGAGGGATTACCTTTGTATAAAGAGGTGATAAAAGGCGACCTTCAGAAACTGCCTGTAGTGAATGAAGACGGAATTTTATTTGAGATTGACCCGTATGAGGGCCAGAAGACCGGGTTCTTCCTTGATCAGAGGGACAACAGGACTTTACTGAAAAAGTATGTAAGGGGAGGGAAGGGCCTTGACCTTTTCTCATACCTTGGGGCATGGTCCATGCATCTTGCTTCGACAGGGGCAGAGGTCATGGGCGTGGATGCATCTGAGAGGGCGGTGATGCAGGCGCAAAAGATTGCGGAATTAAACGGCTTAACTGAACGGGTCTCCTTTTTAAAAGATGATGTCTTTTCTTTTCTTAAAGATTCTCTGGGCACCAATGAGAAAAAGAATGACTTTATCGTGCTTGATCCTCCTGCTTTTGTAAAGAGTTCCAGCAAAATAAAGGAGGCTGTAAAGGCCTATCGGGAACTCAATGAAATGAGTATGAGACTGATAAAGCCCGGCGGCATACTTGCGACCTCATCCTGTTCATATCATCTTTCCAAAGAGATGTTTACTGATATGCTTCAAACGGCTGCCAGAAACGCAAAGCGCAGTCTCAGACTTATCGAGATGCGCTCGCAGGGAGCTGACCATCCGGTGCTCCTTGCAATGCCTGAGACGGAATATCTCAAGTGTGCGTTTTTTATTGTTGACTGAAGGGGGCTGTTAACCCCAAAAGAAAGGTGAGCACTCCGATTCTTTGTTCTTCATTTCGAACTTTGCGCCTTTGTACGATCAAATGCTTTTTTCATGGTCAAAGCTCTTATGGAACCCAAAAGGCCAATGGGCGTAGTCGCATTCTGAGACCACCTAAGGACTCCCCGAATATCACGCTTGCGACGGTTTTTTATGCTTTATGAACGTCCCACTCTGGAACTCATCAAAAGCTACTTGCAGTTCTTCTTCCGTGTTCATCACGATAGGGCCGTACCAGGCAACCGGTTCGCCTATGGGCTTTCCCGAGATCAGCAGGAAGCGGACAGGTTCGTCCTCTGCGGTTACCGTCACCTGATCGCCGTCGTCAAACAAAACGGCCGTTCCGTTATGAATATAGGAATCGCGCTGCATGTCGAAATAGTTCTCACCGTTGACGTCATAGGCAAAGGGGTTCTTCTCGTTGCAGAAAAGGCCTTTGCCTTTGATCACATATGCGAAGACCGTATGACCGCGCTTGGTAGCATGCACGAATTCTGACAGGGCGGGGACGGTTATGTCGAGATATTCCGGGTCAATGACAATGTCCGTAACAGGACCCTTCTTCCCCTCAACAACCCCGCAAATGACCTTGATCCTCGTCCCGGTCTTCGTCACGACCTCCGGAACCTGAGAGCCCTTGATATCACGGTACCGGGGCTCCATCATCTTGTGCGACTTCGGCAGATTTGCCCAGAGTTGAAAACCCTCCATCACGCCGTTGTCGTCCCCCTTCGGCATTTCCTGATGGATGATTCCATTTCCAGCAGTCATCCACTGCATATCACCGGAGGAGATGACGCCCTTGTTCCCCATGCTGTCTTCATGCTCCACATCGCCCGACAGCACATAGGTGATCGTCTCGATCCCGCGATGGGGATGCCAGGGGAAACCTTTTATATACTGGTAGGGGTCCGTATTGCGAAAATCATCCAGCAGCAAAAAAGGGTCGAAATGCGGAACTTCCGAGTTTCCGAAGACCCGTCTCAGATGCACGCCGGCCCCTTCCAGTGTTGACCTGCTTTTGAATACTTTTCTGATCTTTCTGTTCCGGGACATGGCTGTTTCTCCTTCCGATAGAGTTTATATAGGCCAGTATAGCAGATTCAATCGGCCTGATCCCTTTTTTCGCATATCTGCAAAGCGATTTGCCAAAATGCACGGCGACGCAAAGAGACAAATCAATAAAAACAACAAGTTACAGTTGGCATGGCAAATGCACTATATAGGGCAGATACATAAAGCAGAAAGTCAATGGAGAAGGAGGACACGAAGATGAAAGATACAACCTACACAAAGAAACTGGCATACATGGGAGCAGGATGCGGAGTAGTACTTTTTGCGGTATTCGGATTACTTCCAGGGTCATTCCTTGGTGGAGTGATGGGATTAAATTTTGCGGGGATACTCTTTGGCACACCGGTAGGAGCGGGTCTGCTTCCCAGGATGATCGTGGCAGCCTCGATGTTGGTCGGAGTCATGGTCTCAGGGACTATGTTTATCATGGCCTCTACAACACTAGGGTGGCTTATAGGCACAGTGGTGGATGCTATAAGGGCAGGGAATAAAGAACTGGCAACAATAGAGCATAAATAAAGGTAAGACGGAAAAGGTTGAAGGTTGAAGGTTGAAGGTTGAAGAAAAGAAGGCAACAATAGAGCACAAATAAAATATAAAACCAATTAAAAGGAGGAAGTGTCATGACAGCAGGAAGAACAAACACAATGAAGGTTGGGACAAAGATCGGAGCAGGGATCGGGGTGTTGGCATTTTTGGTATTTGGAATAGTGCCTGGTTTTTATTTCGGCAGCTACGGGACATTGGTACTTTTGAGCCATCTGGCAGGGGGCCCGGTTGGGCCTACAACGATTGTAAGGATGCTGACAGTGGTTGGGATCATGCTGGGCATATTCTGTGTAGGAGCAGTGAGCATAGTGCTTGGTTCAGTGTTCGGGACAGCCATGGGTTATGTGGTCGATGTAGTTGCCAGCCTCGGCAGGGCAAAAGAGACAGAAGAGGTCAAGGCCCACAACTAATAAGTATTAAATATATACCACCTCCCCTGGGCCCCTGCACCTTGCAGGGGCTCTTTTTTTAGTTTTGTAATGGATGAACTAGCCCACTAAGTAATCCCTGAAGTTTGAAAAGATGAAGTAGTTGAATTATTCGTACTTATTTTCTTTGAAGTTAATAAATGGATAGCGAGCGATATTCCCCGTGGTCTTGCCACGGGGTTAGCGAGCGAATATAATGAAAAAATATTCCTTGCATTGAGATTCCCTGCGGTCTTGCCGGAGGGAGTCTTCAATTTTCGGTAAATATGAGCCACATCATACCAACTCTAAAATTATATCTTTATACTTAACTAAAGTCTGAAATTGCGATACACTTCAAAAAATGTTGTGATTACAGACCGAAAAATATACTTCAGGAGGTATTTATGTTTTGTTATCAGTGTGAACAAGCTGCACAGGGAAAGGGCTGCACGAAGATGGGAGTATGCGGAAAGGACCCCGAGTTGTCGGCGTTGCAGGACCTTTTGGTCTATGCGATGAAAGGTCTTTCGCTGCAAGCTGTGGAAGGACGAAAGGTTGGCGTTGTAGAGCGTGACGTAAACATATTTCTGACCAAGGGGCTTTTTTCGACACTTACAAATGTGGACTTTGACCACAGGCGGTTCGAACAGCTTATTCGGCAGTGCGTTGTTCTTCGCGAGGCTCTCAAGACAAGGGTGAAGGCCGCGGGTGGTAAAACAGACTTCACCCACGGCAGCGCTTCTTATACGCCCGCAAAATCGATAGAGGAACTGGTAAATCAGGGAAGAAAGGTTGTTGAAAGAGTGCCTGATATAACGATCAATCCGGACATACAGTCACTCCAGGACATTCTGCTCTTCGGTTTAAAGGGTGTGGCAGCCTATGCCGATCATGCTCAGATCCTCGGGAAAACCGACGATGCGGTCTATGCATTTATGAGTGAAGCCCTGGCAGACATGACAAAAACCGACCTCGACGTAAACGACTGGACAGGGCTTGTGCTTAAATGCGGAGAGATCAACCTCAAGACCATGGAAATTCTTGATGCGGCAAACACAGGGACTTACGGTCATCCGGTCCCTACAAAGGTGCCACTTGGCGCCAGGAAGGGCAAGGCAATTCTGATTTCAGGCCATGATCTTAAAGACCTTTTCGAGCTTTTGAGACAGACAGAAGGTAAGGGGATTAACATATATACCCACGGCGAGATGCTGCCTGCGCACGGATATCCGGAACTCAAAAAGTATCCTCATTTCTACGGCCACTTCGGGACCGCATGGCAGAACCAGCACAAAGAGTTTGCGCATTTCCCGGGCGCAATCCTTATGACCACCAACTGTCTCCAAAAGCCTCTCGATTCTTACAAAGCTAATATTTTTACCTGCGGACTCGTGGGGTGGCCGGGCGTATCTCATATTTCAGACAACAACTTCGCGCCTGTGATAGAAAGGGCACTGTCGCTTCCGGGATTTGCCGCAGATGCTCCGGGAAAAGAGGTCATGACCGGTTTTGCGAGAAATGCGGTATTGGGTGTTGCGGAAAAAGTGATCGAGGCGGTCAAGTCAGGAAATATCCGTCACTTCTTCCTCGTGGGCGGCTGCGACGGAGCAAAGCCTGGCAGGAACTACTATACGGAATTTGTTGAAAAAGCGCCAAAAGACACGATTGTTATGACACTTGCCTGCGGCAAGTTCAGGTTTTTCGACAAGGAACTCGGAGATATAGGCGGCATTCCCAGACTTCTGGATATCGGCCAGTGCAACGACGCCTATTCTGCGGTCCAGATCGCGCTTGCTTTATCCAAGGCCTTCAACGTCGGAGTAAATGAGTTGCCTCTTTCCCTGATACTTTCCTGGTATGAGCAAAAGGCTGTTGCGATACTTCTGTCGCTTCTGTATCTGGGGATCAGGGACATAAGACTAGGCCCTACGCTTCCGGCCTTTATTACTCCAAACGTGCTTGATGTTCTCGTCAAGAACTTTGATATCAAGCCGATTGCTGCTACGCCGGAAGAGGACCTCAAGACGATTTTAAAAGACGCCTACAAAGCGGCCTAATATCAAGGCGCATACTAAATAGACTGCTGACTGGTCATTGAAAACTGTAAGAGGGACGTAATAATTACGTCCCTCTTGCCAAAGGGAGTGACTATTCCCCTCTTTGGCAAAGAGGGGTGGGGGAGATTTTTTGAAAATTTTCAAACAATAACTGAAGGGATACGAATCCTGCATAATTATTCTCCGGAAAGTATAATATTCAGTATGGCCAGGAGATATTATGTAATTTGCGGTGTCCTTATATTATCAGTTATTTCCCTGGCGTATGGAATAAAGGAAAAATATTCTCCTCCTGATAAGAAGGGAGCAGTAAAGTCCGTACTCGTAGAAAAAATATATGATGGAGATACTGTCTCAGCTATTGTTAACGGGCACTTTGAGAAAATCCGGTTGATTGGTATTGATGCCCCGGAGATGGACCAGAGACCCTGGGGCAAGAAGGCCAGGGAATGTCTCGGAGCTCTAATGTCAGCCACGGATTCCAGGATTTTTCTTGAATATGATATAGAACGGAGAGATAAATACGGACGTATACTTGCCTATATATGGACACAGGACGGGAAGATGATTAATGAGGAAATGATGAAAAATGGCTGTGCTGTCCTCTTTACGTTACCTCCGAATGTAAAATATGCGGAGCGGTTCCGCGCTGCTCAAAAAAAGGCGCAGGAAAATAAGGCAGGTATCTGGGGTGAAGGTGGTTTACAGGAGAGCCCCTATGTTTACAGAAAAAAACATCCAAGAAGATGAAGGTTTAAACGAAAAAAGCAGTTGGAATAGCTGTCTTTTGTTCAGAAAGCTCTCTTTCTGCCATTCCAAGCTCATTTCGCTACAGCCGGGAGACTCACCCTCTGGGTTCAGACAATCACGCCTGTTTAACGCTGCGTTTCGCTAAGAACGCCGAAAGGAGAACCAAGTCGTTCAATCAAACTATTGCAGCTGCCGGATATAGGATTAAATTATCCTTTGCTGTTTGATCGCATCCGCGACCTTTGCTACCCTTGTCATCTCTTTTACGTCATGAACGCGGACTATATGCGCACCTTTGATAATGGAAATCGCTACTGACGCTGCAGTGCCCTCCAGCCTTTCCTGAACGGGGAGATCACCCAAAATACTTCCCAGAAAAGCCTTTCGCGAAGGTCCTATCAGAATTGGATTTTCAAACACTGAAAATTGCTGAAGGTTGTTTATTATCTCAAGATTATGTGCAAAGGTCTTCCCGAAACCTATCCCAGGGTCCAGTATTATCATATTATCAGGAATGCCGAACTGTGCAGCGAGCCTGATACTGGTCCTGAAGTAAGCCATGATTTCTGGGATTAACGCCTTGTAAGTGGGGTTGATCTGCATGTTTTTGGGAGTACCTTTAATATGCATTATAACAACAGGCACTTTGAATTTTGAGATGACCTTTGGCATTTCAGGGTCAAATCTCATGCCGCTTATATCATTGACGATTGATGCCCCCGCCTCCAGCGCCCGTGCAGCAACGTCTGATTTGTAAGTATCTATGGATATGGGGATGGATATGTTCTTTGAAAGCGCTTCTATAACAGGGAGGATGCGTCTGAGTTCCTCAGCCAAAGAAACCGGCTCAGAACCAGGTCTTGTCGACTCTCCTCCGATATCAAGAATGTCGGCGCCCTCATCGATCATTCTGAGGGCGCGATCTATTGCCCTGGATTTGTCAAAGTGCATACCACCGTCAGAGAACGAATCAGGGGTGATATTGAGGACGCCCATGATATGGGTCTTCTTTGAAAAATCCAGTGAAAACTTGTCCCACTCAAGTTTCATGAAATGAGGTGCGACAGCCCGGATAAAGATATGTCAGGCGACCAATCAAATACGGTTACGCCTGGCCTTGCGCAGCATGTTCCTGTATCATCTTTTCTATCTCCGCCCCGTCCATTGTCTCTACTTCGAGGAGTTTTTTTGCAAACGCATCGAGGACAGCGTAATGTTCGGTAAGAAGATTCTTTGCAGCTGTGTAAGCCTCAAATACAAAGCGTTTGACCTCATCATCGATATCAACCGCGGTCTTTTCACTGTAGTCTTTGTGTTGAGCTATTTCCCTGCCTAGGAATATCTGCTCATCTTTTTTGCCGTAGGTGAGAGGACCGAGCTTCTCACTCATTCCCCAGACAGTGACCATTTTTCTTGCAAGCTCCGTGGCCCTTTCAAGGTCATTGCCAGCCCCTGTGGTCATATGATGGAGAGCGATCTCCTCTGCCGCCCTGCCGCCCATAAGGACCTGCAAGGTCTTGACAAGATAGTCCCTGGAATACGTGTACCTGTCGTCTATAGGCAGCTGCTGGGTCACACCCAGCGCCCTTCCCCTCGGGATGATACTCACCTTATGGATTGGATCGGTCCCTGCCGTTAGTTTTGCAACCAGCGCATGGCCTGCCTCATGATATGCGGTGTTCTTCTTTTCTTCTTCGCTGATGATCATGCTCTTTCTCTCGACACCCATCAGGACCTTGTCCTTAGCAGCTTCCAGGTCTGAGTTCTCTACTTTTGTCTTGGAGTTTCTTGCAGCGAGCAGGGCAGCCTCATTTACTAGATTGGCAAGGTCTGCGCCTGAAAAACCCGGCGCGCCTCTTGCGATCTTCTCCAGATTTACTGTTTCGTCAACAGGGATATTCCTTGTGTGCACTTTTAGAATCTCGAGTCTTCCCTTGACATCTGGGAGAGGGACAACAACCTGCCTGTCGAACCTTCCGGGTCTAAGTAATGCGGGGTCCAGAACATCGGGCCTGTTTGTGGCAGCTATGATTATTATCCCTTCATTGCCTTCAAAACCGTCCATTTCTACAAGGAGCTGGTTAAGCGTCTGCTCACGTTCGTCATGTCCGCCTCCAAGCCCCGCTCCTCTATGTCTTCCTACGGCATCTATCTCGTCGATGAATATAATACATGGGGCGCTTTTCTTTGCCTGTTCAAACAGGTCGCGCACACGGGAAGCACCGACCCCGACAAACATCTCTACAAAGTCGGAACCGCTGATGCTGAAGAAGGGAACGCCTGCCTCTCCCGCAATGGCCCTTGCAAGCAGCGTCTTGCCGGTCCCGGGGGCCCCGACAAGGAGCACGCCTTTAGGTATTTTGCCGCCCAGCTTTTGGAATTTGTGCGGATCTTTCAGGAAATCTATTATCTCCTGGACTTCTCCCTTGGCCTCTTCTATTCCAGCGACATCTGAAAAAGTTATCTTGACGGCTTTTTCAGAGACAAGCCGTGCCTTTGACTTGCCGAAAGACATGGCTTTGTTGCCTCCGCTTTGCATCTGGCGCATGAAGAATATCCAGACCACAGCGATGAAAATAATAGGCCCCCAGGTGAAGAAGAAGTTGACATACCACGGGTTTTGGTCCGGCGGCTTCACGGTAATTTTTATGTTTTTAGTCCGAAGCTTGTCGATCAAAGCCGGATAATCCGGTGCGTAAGATTTAAACTTTGTCCCGTCCTTGAAGCGTCCTGAAATACTGTTTTCCTTTATCGTGACTTCGTCTATCTGGTCTGCGTCAAGCTTAGTCATAAATTCGGAAAATATTATCTCTTCCTGCGTTTTCTGCGGTGCATTTAATAGATTGAAAAGCAGGATTACCATGATCCCGATCATCAACCAAATGAATAGACTTCTATATGTATTCAAATTGAACCTCCAGATAATGTCATATATTCTAACATATAAAAAAAAATATTTGCAGCAGTATGCCAGACATATGACAGGAGAAACACGCATAAGCAGGAAATTATGCTTAGCGCGCTCGTGCTGTCAAATGCTACTAGATTCTGAGTATAAAGCCACAATTTGTCATCCTCGGGTTTGACCCGGGGACCCAGGATCTAATGAAAAGACTGGACTCCCGCTAATCCCGAATGCTTTCGGGGCGGGAATGACAGGCAAGAAAAATGACTTTACACACTGATACTAATTAATGTTGATTAAGGGAGAGAAATCTCTGGCAATATCTTTTTGTACAGAGATTAACCCGTCTATGCCTTCCTTGGCCAGCTTTATCAGTTCATCGAGATTTTGCACTGAAAATGGAGCGCCTTCGGCTGTGCCCTGGATTTCTACCATATTCCCGTTGCCGGTCATAACGATATTCATGTCGACCTCGGCGGAGGAGTCTTCTTCATAACACAAATCAAGCATAGGCTGCTTTCTGACCATCCCGACGCTAATCGCGGCCAGATAGTCTTTCAAGGGGTTTTTTGCGATTAGACCTTTTTGCATCGCGAAGTGAAAGGCATCGGCAAGGCAGATAAAGGAACCGGTTATTGCCGCGGTCCTGGTGCCTCCGTCAGCTCTTATGACGTCACAATCTATCCAGAAGGTCCTTTGCCCTATTGAGGTAAGGTCCACTACCGACCGCAATGACCTTCCGATAAGACGTTGAATTTCGTGCGTCCTGCCGCCGACACGGCCCATTGCTGATTCCCTGTTGGTCCTGACCTGTGTGGCCCTTGGAAGCATGGAATATTCTGCGGTCACCCAGCCCCTGTTTTTGTCCTTAAGGAAGGCCGGTACTTTCTCCTCCATTGATGCTGTACATATTACCCGCGTTTTTCCGATTTCTATCAGAACCGACCCCTCGGCTGTATCTATATAATTTCTGGTTATTTTTACATTACGCATCTCATTATTCTTCCTGCCGTCGGACCGCATTGTTAAACCTCCATTTCAAGTTTGATCTTTTCTATATGATAAATTGGTTCGCCCAAAAATCTTTCGCCGATAGTTTTGAATTTATCAGGTGAATCCGTTACATAGAATTCTTTTGTAATATTGCCTCCCGAGGTATTCAGAAGGGAAAGGTTACCGAGAATTTTTTCTATTTCCAGGGCTGTTTCTATAGCTGAATCAATAAGTCTTACTCTTTCTCCCATGACTTCCGAGAGGATGCCTTTTAAAAGCGGATAATGTGTGCAGCCCAGGACAAGGGTGTCGATGTCTTCGCGCCTAATCTCCTTGAGGTATTCACGGGCGATCATCTCCGCTATTTTCCCCTCTGTCCAGCCTTCTTCAACCAGCGGGACAAAAAGAGGACAGGCCATACCAAAGACCTCGATGCTGTTGTCAATTTTCCTTATGGCCTTTGCATAGGAGTTACTTTTTATTGTGGCTTCAGTTCCGATAATACCGATCTTTTTGTTTCCTGTGGCTGCTACCGCTGCCTTGGCCCCTGGTTCTATGACCCCGACAAAGGGGACCGGGACAGAGTTCCTTATTGCTTCAAGACTTACTGAAGATGCTGTATTGCAGGCAACTACGATAATCTTGACCTCTTTGGAAAAAAGGAACTTTGTATTTTCCAGGGAATAGCGGGTGACGGTTTCAGGTGATCTTATGCCATAGGGCACCCGCGCGGTATCTCCGAGATAGACCGTGCCTTCCTCAGGCAGTTTGTTGCATATTTCCTTCAGCACCGTCAGACCGCCGATGCCTGAGTCAAATATGCCAATGGGCCTTGATTCCCTATTCATCCTGTATCTTGCTGACTCCCTTGATTTCTGCTGAGAACGTGTTTTTTAAAGCATACTTCAAATAAAAATGACCGCCCAGAGTTTCTACTTCTTTGCCTTCTATCAGTATCTTGCAATCCTGAAAATCCTGGACATTGGAAACAAGACTTTCATACAGGCCTTTGAGCAGCAGATATTCGGACATGGCGTCGCCCTGGAAGTTTCTGCGTACTTCATCTGAGAGATCTATATAGAGCATCTGTCCGTCGCCTTTATAGAGGCCAAGCAATTTGACGTTTTGTGGTATGGTTGAAGCTTCTGCTACGACCGTAGGTTTAAAGAACTCTTCTATAACCGCCTCAGCGATGGCAGTATTGCTGATTCTTTTGGGAATTTTCCTCTCTGTCATCTCGATGCGGTTGTTGCGCGGCTGATAGATTCTGAGTACAGAAATATCCACTGGCTCTGCGACAGGGTTTTGTGCTGCGGTTGAAGGGGGCTGTTTATCAGACTTCGCGAAATTGTGCATTAAGAAATAGCTTCCAACGGCCCCTGCAAGGAACAACAGGACAATCAGGACTATCCATAATTTTCTGTTATTCATTGGACTGGATACCTTTCACAACAGCATTTGCCAGACGGTCACGCATTTTCTGATCGTAGGCATTCAGTTGTATTGAAGGATATTCTATTAGGATGGCGGCTGAATCTATTGAACTCAAAACCGGCAGAGGCAGTTCCCTGGTAAAAACGTCTCCCTTAAATTCATCTTTTAAAGCCTTGCCTATTGCCTTTGCCAGTGATCTGCTTTTTTCTATATGCCTGCTTTGTATCGCAGCGAGGCTGTAAAGACTGGAAGGGGCTTCGGCTGCAGAGTCATCAAGCGCGGCTGTGTATACAACGAAGGCATTGGAAAAAGAGGAATGCATTGAGATGAACAGACCAGGTTTTTTGCTGTTGACAAGTGTAATCCTCTCCAGTATTGATAAGGACTGGTCTATTTTACGTGTCAGAAAGGTCTTATATCCTTTTTTCGACAGGATGGAACTGAGGTCTTTTGTGATATTCATATTCAGGTCTTTTTCCTTTGAGTCCCTGGCTATTATGCCGTAGTCGTAACCGCCGTGACCTGCATCAAGGAAGACGACTTTTGGTGCCACAGGCTTTTCAGCAGCCTTCACTGCTTCCTGCCTGGGTTTAGCTACTGGCAGCGGCTTTTGGTCATTGGGATTTTTTTGCGATAGCTTCAGGTCGATGACAAGCCTTGCAGGAGAAGACAATTTGTATGACCTGACATCCTCTACGTTCTTGAGTTTTATTGACAGAAAGCGGTCTTTTGCGGATGTCTCGAAGATAAAATTCTGCTGTTTTCTCAAATCTATAATGTTAGGAAATTCAATTTTTATGCTGGAAGGAGTGGCAGTAATGCTGGAGTTTATTATAAAATTATCGTCTGCTTCAATGACAATGCGCATGATATTGTTATTTTGGCTGGATCTCAGAAAAACCTCTTTTTTCTCTTCAGCAAAAAGCGGAAACGCTGCAATCAGTCCCACAATGAAAATTATCAGCAATTTTTTCATAACACTATCATTTTCCATATATGTGGGGTCTTTTGCAACAAAAGGGAGGAAGGGCGGACGCCCTCTGAGGTGTGGTTAAAATTGGACGCCGGTGGAGGATCAATTTTCAATGCCGGTTACACCCAGGTCCCCTAATGCAAATTGAATGATAGCGACAGCTGCAATCGATGCTGTCTCAGCCCTTAGTATCCTGCTTCCGAGTGTAGCTGTAAAGAAGCCTTTCTCTGATGCCAGGAATACTTCCTCTTCGGAAAACCCGCCCTCTGGGCCGATAATCAGGATTATCTTATCTGCAGCTGAAAGCCTGCTTGCGACGGCAGGAAGTTTCTCTCCCCTTTGTTCCCAGAAAATAATGCCTTTTCCTGAAATCAAAACCGGAATATCGAAGATGTCCTTAAATGAACAGGTTTCCAATATTTCAGGGACCTTAGTCCTTCCTGACTGCCTTGAGGCCTCCTCGGCAATTTTTTTCCATCGGGGGTGTTTTCTGGTCTTCCTGAGCTGACTTCTTTCCGTGATTACCGGGATAATGGCGCTTACTCCAAGTTCTGTTGTCTTCTGGATTACGAAATCCATTTTTTCGCCTTTAAGAAGGCCCTGGACCAGGATTATATCCAGACTGGATTCTGTGTCCAAAATATAATCACCGGTAATGTTTATAGCTACTTCTTTTTTCGTCGCCAAGAGAATTTCAGCGGTGTATGAACAGCCTTTTTCATCTGTTACAATGAGGCGCTCACCTGTTTTGCACCGGAGAACTGAAAACAGGTAATGCGCTTTTTCATCTCTGATCACAAAAGGTTGAGTCAGCGGAGCCAATTCATGGAGAAATATCCTATGCATTTATTATAAATCAGACTGAATGTGAGGAGACATTTTGAAATTCAGCTCTCAACGCCGGTAAAAAGATGTTTCAGTTTTTCCCTGAAGCTCTTGCTTACCTCATCACCATTTATGGATGAAAATTCTTCCAAGAGTTCTTTTTGTCTGTGTGTTAACTTAGTAGGTACCTCGACATATATTCTTACGATTTGATTGCCCCTATGGTGACTCCCAACACGTGGAGCTCCTTTGCCTTTGATGGTGAAAAGCCTGCCTGACTGAGTGCCTGATGGTATCTTCAGTTTTGTAGTGCCATCGATAGTCGGAACTTCAATCTCCGTCCCGAGGGCCGCCTGTGGGAAAGATACCGGCACATCGCAGAATATTTCAGTCCCTTCTCTTTTGAAGAAAGGGTGCTCTTCAACGTTCAAGATAACATAGAGGTCACCATGTGGGCCGCCGTATTCACCGGGCTCTCCCTCCCCGCTTATTCTGAGCCTCGAGCCTGAGTCTACTCCCGCAGGAATTTTCAGGGAAATACTTTTATGTTCCTGGACTCTCCCGGCCCCTTTGCATCTTTTGCATGGGTGAGTTATTTTTACCCCTGCCCCCTGGCATTTACTGCAGGACCGTGAAACACTGAAGAAACCCTGTTGAAAACGGATTTGTCCCGTACCTTTGCAGGTAGGGCAGGTCTCCGGGGTCTTGCCAGGTTCGGAACCATTCCCTCTGCAATCCCCGCAGGTTTCCCATTTTGGAAAATCCAGTGTTTTTTCAGTCCCGAATACTGCTTCTGAGAGTGATATGCCAAGGTCATATCTGAGATCAGCGCCTTTTGCAGGCCTTTGTCTTCTCGTACCGCCAAAATCTCCGAAAATATCTCCAAAAATATCTCCAAAAATATCTCCAAAGCCTGCGCCTGCATAACCTCCTCCACCCATACCTTCTGCAGTCCCGAACCTGTCATAATGGGCACGTTTTTGAGAATCGCTCAGGCAGGAATATGCCTCGTTGATCTCTTTGAACTTCTCTTCAGATTCCTTGTTGTCAGGATTTCTGTCAGGGTGATATTTCATTGCAAGCTGTCTGAAGGCTTTTTTTAAGTCATCAGCAGTGGCCTCCCTGGAGACGCCGAGTATGTCGTAATAATCTTTCATGTATTAGTTTCCTTGCATATAAAAATATTATAATCCCCCATTCCTCTTTGAAAGAAGAAAAGGGGGATTATATACTGAACGGATTTATGGAACTGTTTGTTTTTATTTCTTGTCTTTGTCGACGTCCTCAAACTCTGCTTCTACAACTTCTTCCTCGCCTTCCTTTTTGGCGCTTTGTTCCGCGCCTGCCGCCCCTTCAGAATGGGCACCTGCGGTCTTATATATGTGTTCAGCCAGCTTATGGGAAGCAGTGGTCAGTTTATCAATTGCAGTTTTTATTTCAGCCGCATCGCTGCTGGAGTCCTTTACCTTCCTGCAATTTTCAAGGGCCTCTTCTATGTCCCTTTTTTCATCAGCAGTGACCTTGTCGGAATAGTCCTTGAGGGACTTTTCAACTGAATACACAAGTGAATCGGCATTGTTTTTTGCCTCAACCAGTTCTTTTCTCTTGTGGTCTTCGGCGCTGTGCGCATCAGCGTCGCGCACCATTTTTTTGATTTCATCTTCAGATAGACCGCTTGTAGCTGTTATCCGTATGGACTGTTCCTTGTTCGTTCCGAGGTCTTTAGCCGATACATGGAGGATACCGTTTGCGTCAATATCAAATGAGACCTCTATCTGGGGAACTCCCCTTGGCGCAGGAGGGATACCTATGAGTTCAAAATTTCCGAGCAATTTGTTGTCTGCCGCCATTTCCCTTTCGCCCTGACAGATCTTGATGGTAACCGCCGGCTGGCTATCGGACGCCGTAGAGAAAGTCTGGCTCTTCTTTGTAGGAATCGTTGTATTTCTTTCTATTATTTTTGTGAAAATGCCGCCGAGAGTCTCGATCCCGAGCGATAGAGGTGTTACATCAAGGAGCAGGACTTCTTTAACATCCCCTTTAAGTACTGCCGCCTGAATCGCAGCCCCGACTGCTACGACCTCGTCCGGATTAACGGTCCGGTTAGGCTCTTTTCCAAAGTAGGTCTGAACTGTCTGCTGTACCTTTGGCGTTCTCGTTTGTCCTCCAACCAAAAGCACCTCATCGATGTTTGTTTGAGACAGATTTGCGTCGGAAAGGGCGTTCTTGCACGGCCCGGTCGTTTTTTCAACAAGATCACCGACAAGCTGTTCGAGTTTTGAGCGTGAAATCTTCATCAGCAAATGTTTAGGACCTGTTGCGTCTGCTGTAATAAAAGGCAGATTGATTTCTGTTTCTGTTGCGGTCGAAAGTTCGATCTTGGCCCTTTCCGCAGCTTCTTTTAATCTCTGGAGGGCCATTTTATCACTCTTCAGATCAATACCCTGTTCCTTCTTGAATTCCCCGACTATCCAGTCAAGTATTCTCAGGTCAAAATCATCTCCGCCGAGGAAGGTATCACCATTTGTTGACTTGACTTCTATTACGCCTTCACCTATTTCCAGTATTGAAATATCGAAGGTCCCGCCTCCGAGGTCGTAAACTGCTATTTTTTCTTCCTTCTTCTTGTCCATCCCGTATGCAAGGGCGGCTGCGGTTGGTTCATTGATGATTCTAAGCACGTTGAGCCCAGCAATTTTTCCCGCATCTTTTGTCGCCTGCCTCTGGCTGTCATCAAAGTACGCGGGCACGGTTATTACAGCCTCCGTGACTTTCTCTCCCAGATAATCTTCAGCAGCCTGCTTCAGTTTCTGAAGGATCATGGCAGAAACTTCAGGTGGAGAGTATTTCTTGCCGGATATCTCAACATGGGCATCTCCGTTTGATGCTTCAACAATCTTATAGGGGAGTCTTTGCTTGGCGTGATCAACTTCCGGAGATTGATATTTTCTCCCCATAAGTCTTTTTATCGAAAAAATAGTATTTTCAGGGTTTGTGATAGACTGTCTTTTTGCGATCTGTCCGACCAGTCTTTCACCCTTGTCTGTAATTGCTACTACAGATGGCGTTGTCCTGTTTCCTTCCTGGTTCGGTATGACTACGGGTTCGCCGCCCTGCACTACGGCAACTACCGAGTTTGTTGTTCCAAGGTCTATGCCAATTGCTTTACCCATCTTTCTTAATCCTCCTCTATCTTCCCATTAATATTGATTTTAATCGCCTCAGGCGTATTCTCAGTTTCAGCATGTGCTTCCATTTCTTTTTTTTCAGAATTTTTTTGTTGTTTTATCGAGACAGCAACAAGCGAAGGACGCAGTACCTTGTCACGGTAAAGATATCCGGTCCGCATCTCTTCGGCAACCATCTTTTCATCCAGATCTTCCCTCTCTACCTGTATCATAGCATGATGTATGGAAGGGTCAAACTTCTTTCCCGCAGCTCCGATCCTCGATACCCCGAACTTTTCAAGGGTCCTTTGAAGCTCCTTAAGAGTCATCTCAACGCCCTGTACAATTCCGGCTTGAGATTCTTCCTGTGCGTGCTTCAGTGCAAGTTCAAGACTGTCTATGACCGGAAGTAATTCATAAATAAGGGATTCGTTGCCGTATTTTATCAGTTCCTCTTTGTCCTTATTTACCCTTTTTTTATAGTTATCAAATTCCGCATAAAGTCTCATGTACTTATTGTTAAGCTCTTCAATTACGGCATTTTCCCGGGCCTGCAATCCTTCAGTTTCACCAGAGCCTGAGGGCTGGGTTTCGGTATTGTTTTCATTCATATCTTGTTCTTTCAATGTTCACCTTTCCGTTTCTTCAGGACAATAATTTCGTGATAAATTGAGCCGTAGAGTCAACGATAGAAATCGCCTCCTGATAATTCATTCTCTTAGGTCCGATTATCGCAACTGTACCAATAGGTCGGTTCCCTTCCTTGTATGTGGCTGCAACCAGACTGAATTGTTTCATCTCATCAAGCAGATTTTCAGCGCCTATGATGACCTGTGTGCCTTCAGAGTCCGCGATGTTATCAAGGAGGTTTACGATAATATGTTTGGCTTCGAGTGTCTGCAGTAATTCTCTTATTCGGTTAATGTCGCAGAATTCCGGAAGTCTCAATACCTCGGACAATCCGGAGATGTAAATATTCCCGGGGGCCGCGGAAAAGGCGGTCCTGCAGATCCTTATGGCCTCGGAAATCAGGCTGTCGCAGAGGACCCTTTCTCTGGTCATTTCCTTTAATATGAGTCTCTTTATTTCATCAAGGGACTGGCCTTTAAAACGTGAGTTGATATATTCAGCAATAAGGTTAAGCTCTTTTTGAGAGATCTCAGGGTCTACAGGAACAATCTTGTTTTTGATTATGCCTTCGTCAGTAAACAATATTACTGCAAGCTGGTCATCTCTGTATTTAAAAAGCTCAATCTTGCCCAGGGTTGTCATGCTTGTATTGGGCGCCATCGTGATCCCTATATAGTGCGAAAGTTCTGAAAGCATTTTTGATGCGTCGTCAAGAAATGAATTAATGTCCTTTTGTATAACTTCGAATTTCTTATTGAGTTCTGCTGCCAGGGAATAATTGATCTGCTGTCTTTCAGCATACAGGGAATCAACGTAGAAACGGTATCCGCTGTCAGTCGGGACCCTTCCGGCAGAGGTATGAGGCTGACGCAAATAACCCATTTCTTCCAGATCTGACATTATATTCCTTATGGTCGCAGGAGAAAAACCGAAATGGTATTTCTTTGATACAACCCTTGAACCAACAGGTCCCGGCGTGTTGATGTAACACTGTATAACAGCTTGTAAAATTTTCTTGCTTCTCTCATCTAACATGTTTAGCACTCTCCATGTGCGAGTGCTAATAATTTACCAGTTATCCATTTCCACTGTCAAGAGATGTCAGGTTTATATTGTAGTGCTGGCAGGGGAAATGGGGTCAAAGGGCTTAGGCGGAAACATATAAATAAGTTGCCGGAGCTTCCCATTCCATCTCAAATATCCGAGGTATCTGTGCGTGCACCTAAAAGCCTTCCACCGTCAGTCTGTATACCTGAGCAGTTATGCAACCGGTCACCAGGCGAGTTTTCTGTCTAAAAGTTTTGAGTACATATCTTTTGGTAAAAAGGAATTTCTATGGATATCGCGGCAGTAGTATTTGGTCTCAATTGTATCAGTTTTGAGAATTTCTCTGGGATCAAGCTTCATGGAAGCGACTGAAAAGGTCCACCAATTGCCCCCGTATGTTGCCAGCGGAGCAGTATAAAGATCAACAACCGGAAACACTGATTTCATCGTTTCCTGGACCTCGATCACGATATCCTTATGAAAATGGAGTGATTCAGAAAGCGTTACGAACATGCCGTTTGCTCTCAGGCAGTTTTTTATGGAGGTAAAAAATTCCACAGAAAAAAGGCTCTTTGCAAACCCGACAATATCCGTAGAATCAACAATGACAATGTCTATGTCGGACTTCCTGCCTTTAACAAAGTCAGCACCGTCCATGCATTTTATCTTGACGCGTTTATCATCCATCCCGCAGGCAACTAAGGGGAAAAACTTTTTTGATACGTTAATGACTTCTTCGTCTATTTCTATGAAATAGACTTTTTCAACGGATTTATGTTTGATCACCTCACGGACTGTACCCCCATCGCCGCCGCCGATTACAATGACGTTCTTTGGCCCGGGATGGGCGCTCATTACCACGTGGGTGAGCATCTCATGGTAGAAGAATTCATCCCGCTCAGTAATCTGGACTACCCCGTCAAGGACCATTATCCTGCCGAAAAAGGGGTTTTCGAACACCATGATATCCTGGTAGCGGCTTTTGCTTTTATGAAGGATACTGCTTACTTCATAGGAATACTGTATGGGCGCATAGGGGTCTTTTTCAAAGAATCTGATCAAATGGTCATCCTTTCTAGATTAAAATGGTCTTAGGGATCGAAAAACCATTAAATTCAGAGGCATAGGAAATAGTATATGCTCCGGTGGAAAGTATCAATATGATATTGCCCACTTCAGGCTCCGGAAGCATAATGTCTTTGTCAATGACATCGAAACTGTCGCAACTGGGGCCTGCCAGGGTCCAGAGTTTCTTTTCTTTTGCTCCTTCAACTATATAGCTGTATTTTATGCCTCCAACACTTTCCATGAGACCATTGAAAACACCTACATCAATGGAAAGCCAGTTTTCATCACCCCTTCTGGCCTTGCCGATTACCTTTGTCACGAAAATCCCTGCGTCGCCCACAACAGCCCTCCCGGGCTCTATAAGGATCCTTGTCTTTTTGGGGAATTTTTCATATATGAGAGCATTTATATTTTTGTTTATCGCATTAATGTTTACAACATCTTTTGTATAACGGATCGGATATCCTCCACCGATGTCCAGAAGCGAAAGGTGTATCCCTCTTTTTTCAGCCCTGTCCCACAGTATTTTTGCCTTATCCAACGCGGAGTTCCAGTTGTACATGTTCGTGCACTGAGAGCCAACATGGAAGGTAATGCCAACAGGATTGAGCCCCTTCTTCTTCGCATACAGCAGGAGCTCTTCGGCAGCATCTATCTCAACAGAAAATTTTCTGCTTAGGGGCCATTCGCTTCCTTCATTAGGCACCGCAAGTCTTACATATACATTAGAGCCAGGGCAATAGTCCCTGAGCTTCCTAACTTCATCAGGAGAGTCAAAGGCAAAATAATTGACCCCGTATTCAGCAGCCATCCTCAGAAACTTGAAGGACTTTATCGGGTTGCTGGTTATGATCCTCTCTTTGCTGACGCCTAATTTTACACACATTGCAAGCTCACCTTCAGAGGCGATCTCGAAACCTACACTCATGCTATTTATGAGGCTGAGCACCTCGATGTCAGGATTTGCCTTTACTGCGTAATATACCTCGGAGTTTCGTATGTTTTTGCCTATGGAAGTCAGCTTCTGCCTAACTTTGGCCTTGTCCAGAAGCAGATATGGCGGCTCAAGTTCTGTTGTTTTGATAAAACTAAAGGCCTTCTGAATTGTGGATTTAGAGGCTATTTCCGTATGAATTTTTTCTATCCTGAATTTCTGTCCCATTGGTTTCCTTTAAGTTGAAATTATGAATAAATATTTAACGGCATTTTTCAAAAAAAAGCAACAAAAACGATGCGGCCAGTCTGACTCGTAAGAGATGGGTGAGGCTCGGGAGGGCTTCTCACAGAAATCCGCAAAGATTTCAATTTCTTGCGGTTCTACTGTCCCCCTTGGAGTCCGTACTGTTGGAGTCCGTACTTTTCAAAATCTTCAAAATAATGTAAGTTATTATTGGTACTTAACTACCGAGGGGGATGTCGAGCTTGGCTGACTATCACACATAATTTTCAGAATGGTGAATTGGAGGCGGCATTGATTTTTCGGATCAGGGGGACCAACATCGGATTAGTCCCATTATCCATTCAGATAATAACTGGTTAAGGCATACAATCGAATAGATTAAGGAGATCAGCTTGAAGGAAGACAAAGTTATCCAGTTCCTGAGAAAGCGCGGATTTCCGCTGATATATAAGTCATTATGGGGAGGTGTATATAACTGGATTGCGTATCATGCCGATGCCTTTGATCTCGACCTCGACGACGTCGCCGCCCCTCAGATAAACAGGAGGTTTCCGCTTGAAGCCAACACCTGAAGGCGTCCCTGTGGAAATGAGGTCGCCGGGCTCAAGGGTCATTAATGAACTGAGAAAAGAGATCGTCCGGTACACAGGGAAAATCATGTCCCTGGTATTTCCACTCTGAAGTACAGCCCCATTGACCTTGGTCACGATCTGCAATGCCTGCGGATCAGCGATAAAGGACGCTGGAACTATCCCCGGGCCCATCGGAGCAAACGTATCAAGAGTTTTTCCGGCTGTCCACTGAGTGGTCTGAAATTGTAGATCACGGGCGCTTACATCGTTCATGACTGTGTAGCCTGCCACAAAAGAAAGCGCCTCCCCCTCTGACACGTCCTTGCAACGTCGGCCGATAACGATTACTAACTCTCCCTCGTAGTCTATTTGGGCACTTAGCCTGGGCAGGACAATGGGACTGGTCGGGCCGGAGAGGGAATTACGGAATTTTGCGAAAAGTGTGGGTACTCTTGGGATATCCATCTGTACTTCCCTTGCGTGTTCATGGTAATTGAGCCCTAAACATATGATCTTGTCCGGGTCTGGAACAGGCGGCCCGAGTTCGACTTTTTCCAAGGGAATCATATGTTCACTTTTCGCAGCAAAGGCTCTTTCGGCGCCCAGTAACACCTTATCCACGACGTCAGCTCCTGCTTCAAGAAGAGTACGCACAGTTGACGGACTCTCATGAGCTGGCGGTATGAGAGCCGCAATATCCAGAAGGTGATAGCCGCGCGCAACTCCCGCCCGCCACGAGTCCTGTCTTCGATAACTTACTATGCAGAGCGGCAATTCCTGCGTCATTGAATTCAAATGTTTCTCCGGAACAACGGTATAATATGCATACATTATAGCAGGTGTACGTCGCAAAATTGAGATAAACGCTGCAGTGTTTATTTCAGGAAGTACATGAGACTGCATATTTCGGAACCAATAGATCGGCATCCATCATATCCCAGATTGGCCTTTTAATGATACGATATTTCTATGATCCACGTTTGCAAATGTTCATGGGTGGAAAAATCGGAAGGGGGTAGTCAAAGGAAAGAAAGATGTTGCGGTTTCAAGAGACCCCGGACAAGTTATTCATCGAAATATTAAAAGAGAGTATGGAGATTGTTATTGATGAAATCACTGACCTGATTGGCTATTCAGAAAATTCTAAAGAAGCAAAAAGCGAGCTGAGGGGGATATTGCCTCTGGCAGCCAGGGTATTCAGTCCCGCGGTGGCGTTAAAGACCCTCAGGGACATGCTTGAAAAACTCCTTCGGCCGGAGCTTTATTATCTCAATGACTACCATTACCTTTTGATATACGATACGTTGCAATTATACTCCGAACTTCACAATGACATGGTCCGCACCTCCGGATCGAAAAGTGAAAAAAATGCAGCAGCAAAGATAGGACCTTACCATATCGAAAAAATAGATTTTGACCAGCTCGAAACTCTTTATTTTTATGACACTGATTTCCTGTTCGATCCGGAAGTAATGCTCAACCTGGCAGAAGAAGAAAGAAAGGGCCTGTCCTTTAATCCAGAGACCTTTGCCATAACACAGGGATTGGCACCGCACCCCGAAGAACTGGTGCTGAAAGAAGTGACTGACGAAACATACGAAGTGCCGGAAATATCGCAGCATTTTGGGCCTGACTCCCGCTGCTATCCCGATGAAGAAATTTTCAATAACTGAAATGAAAAATTATTACTACATATTGGGTGTTCATAACCACGCAACAATTCAGGAGATCAAATCAGCTTTTGATCTATTTTAATCTCTTTCCGATATAACAGGGCTGGCTTGACCATCCTGTGTGATTGTTCAAGGACCTTTCTGTAATCTTCCATTGTGTCCATATCTATAATTGTCCCCTCATCAGAGACGTCCTGGTATTTCACCCTGCCGGGATGACGGTCAATAATATCTCTCAAGGTAAGATCCGGAAATATCTCATTGAGGATATTGGCAGGAAAGAGGGTAGGGTGTCCCTTCTTGCCCTTGTATGCCGGGATGAATATATGGTCAGGACATTCCCAGGTGCATTTGTTTTAGGGCTTTAAAGGTCTCCATGGACACCAGGGGCTGGTCAGACAGACAGATCAGAACGCCTGTTGAAGACGCCTGAATATGGCCCAGTCCTGTCCTGACTGAGTCCGCCATCTCACTCACAGGAGCTGTATTGAATGCAACCTGCACAGGGAGGCAACGCAAAACCTCCAGAAGTTCCGCACTTTTTTTGCCCAGTACAACGATTATATCTTCAATGCCTGAAGCTATAATGTTCCGGAGACAATAATTGATTACCGGTCCGTCAGGCAGGGGAAGGAGCTGTTTTATCCGACCCATTCTCCTCGACGAGCCCGCAGCAAGAAGCACTGCTGATACCTTTGCCGGCATTTCCCCTCCTTTCACTTATAAGCTGTGCAACAATACTTACCGCTATCTCTTCAGGTGTTATTGACCCTATGTCCAGACCGACAGGGGTCACGATCCTGCTGGTGCTGGTTTTGGGGAACCCTTCTTCATGGAGCGTCCTGAAAAGGAGGGCTCTTTTACGCCTGCTTCCCAGAAGTCCGATGTACCGCGCCTCTGTGTTGAGTGCGGCCCTCAGCGCGTCGAGATCATGGTTGTGGCCCCGCGTAGCGACAACTATGTAGGAATTTTGGCTTGCCTGAATGTGGGAAAAAACCTCAGAAAATTCACTGACGATGACTTTATCTGTATCAGGAAAATTATCTTTGTCAATGTATTCAATCCGGTCATCTGTCACTGTTACCCTGAATCCTGCGAAAGCAGCAGTCCGGGCCAATGCCCTGCTGACATGTCCGGCCCCGAGAATAATGAGATCAGGGGCCGGTATGACGGGTTCAATATAGACGAGCACCTTGCCGCCGCAGACCAGGCCTCCGTGTTTTTCCGTAAGTTCAAAGGGGATGGTCCTCGGAGCACCATCCCTGATGGCCATTTGGGCGACTTGCATGACCTCTGCCTCAAGACAGCCGCCACCCAGAGTGCCCAAAATTGTACCATCGGCCCTTACCAGCATTTTGGCCCCCTCTTTTTGTGGGGATGATCCTGACACACTGCACAATGGTAGCCAGTGCCGAGGGGACCCCATCTTTTTTCAATTTTACGAGTTCTTCATATAGTTCCAAATTAAACAGCCCTCCAGACAAAAAAATTGATTTGTAAGGTCCTCTTAACATTTAATTGAAATTTCATGCGTTTTTCTTCAGCGCCTCCATAACGGTCTCGGGCTTTATCGGCAGACGCCTTAGCCGTACACCCGATGCCCGAAATACGGCATTGGCGACTGCCGGCGCACAGGGCGGCAGTCCCGGCTCTCCGATCCCTCCAATCTTGT
The DNA here is from genome assembly GCA_963801505.1 of uncultured Nitrospira sp. Taxonomy (GTDB): domain Bacteria; phylum Nitrospirota; class Thermodesulfovibrionia; order Thermodesulfovibrionales; family UBA6898; genus JAOUFP01. Next base: position 200,491 of record CAWDEY010000016.1, on the reverse strand, counting down.
CTTTGCTATTTACGATATGTACTTCTATCTCTGGTATTTCACTCATCCGGAGCAGGGGATAGTCGCTGAAATTGGAAGACGCGACCCCTCCCTTTTCAAAAGAGATGGCTTCGTGCAAAGCAGCGCTCAGGCCCATGATAATCGCGCCGGTCATCTGAGCCCTGATGATAGCCGGATTTACGATCGGTCCGCAATCAGCAGCGCATACTACCCTGTGGACTCTTATTGCACCATTAGATTTATCAACAGAGACTTCGGCCACCTGGGCTACGTAGGTATCGAATGACATATGCTGGGCTATCCCTCGGCCCTGCCCATTAATCAACGGTTTTCCCCAGCCTGCCTTCTCAGCGACAACTTCCAAAACGCGGTGAGCACGGGGATGGTCCTTCAGAAGTTCCAGCCGGAAAGCCAGCGGGTCTTTGCCTGCTGCATGGGCCGCCTCGTCGATAAAACTCTCTACAGTAAAGGCATTGTGAGAACTCCCGACAGAGCGCCAGAAACCGACAGGCACCGGATTTTCGAGCTTCACATATTCTACCCGTATGTTGGGTACCTCATATTCCATGTTCTTCAGGCCTTCAACCGCAGCCGGGTCTATACCCCCTTTTACCTGCTCGGGAAACACGCGTGAGAATATCGACTGGCAGACAATTTTATGAGACCAGGCAATCAACTTGCCATTATCATCCAGTGCGGCCTCTATCCTTGAACAGTTTGCAGGCCTGTAAAAATCATGCTGCATATCCTCTTCCCGCTTCCATATCAGCTTCACCGGTTTGCCTGTTGATTTAGCCAATCTCAGCGTCTCTTCAACAAAATCAGTTTCGAACCGTCTGCCTAAGCCGCCGCCGAGATATGTAGTATGCACCTGGATCTGTTCAGGCTTAAGCCCTGTCAGTTTTTGCGTCAGATGCAGGACTCCGGTCTGGTTTTGCGTTGGTACCCAAATTTCGCAACGGTCTTTGCTGACAGAGGCGGTGCAGTTCATCGGTTCCATTGTGGCGTGGGAGAGGTAGGGCAGGCAATATGTCGCACTTATTTTTTTTGCAGCGCGAGTGATTGTCTTGAGTGCGTCTCCGTCATTGCGTGCGACCACGCCCTGCTTTGAAAGGTCGTTTAGGAACGCCTTCTCAAGTGCAGTGTTATCAAGATCAGGGTGTTCCTCCTTGCTCCATTTTACCCCAAGGGCATCTCTTCCTTTCCATGCTGCATCAGGTGTTGCGGCGCAGACTGCGATGCCGCTTGGGATGGATACAACGGTTGTCACCCCTTTTATTTTAAGAGCATTGTCCTTGTCAAATGAAAGCGGCCTGGCCCCGTATGCCGGCGGACGGGAGATGGCGGCATACTGCATGTCCGGTTTAAAGGAGTCTATACCGAAAAGCGCCTTTCCGTTGACCTTCTCCGGGATGTCGAAACGATCAAGGGGGCGGCCGATAAATTGAAACTCGCCTTCCGCCTTGAGAGTTGGCTTTATTGGTACCTGTAGGCTGGCTGCTTTTGCTGTCAGTTGTCCGAAGGAGAGGGCCTTTTTTGAGGCCGTATGCCTCACTGTTCCCATATGAGCTTCGCATTGTTCTTCCGGAACCTTCCATGTCCCGGACGCGGCACCAATAAGCATCTGCCGGGCTGCCGCGCCTGCCAGCCGGAGCGGTCCATACATATGCTTGATGCTGGAACTTCCGCCGGTTGCCTGGGCGCCCCATGCGGGGTCTTTGTATTTATCGGCAGCAGGGGCTACGGCAATCCTCACCTGCTTCCAGTCCGCGCCGAGTTCGTCAGCGATGATCATCGGCAGGGATGTGTAGACGCCCTGACCCATCTCTGATTTGTTGACTATTACCTGGACGATATTGTCAGGCGTAATTTTGAGCCAGACATTCGGAGAGAAGTCTGTATTGACGGAGGCGGCCTCTTCCGCGGAAAGGACCTTCATCCCGAAAGGAGTCACCGAGACTGCTATGGCGATGCCTGCCCCGGCAAGCGACTTCTGAAGAAATTCACGACGTGTAATAGAGGTTTTCATTTTCTTCCGGCCTCCCTGGCTGCCCTGTAGATGGCACGTTTTATGTACGGATAGGTGCCGCACCGGCAGAGATTGCCCTCCATAGTGGAGACAATCTTGTTTTCAGAAGGATTAGCGTCTTTTGCAAGGAGGGCCGCTGCCTGCATGATCTGTCCTGGTTGGCAGTAGCCGCACTGCGGCACCTGTTCCCTGATCCAGGCCATCTTGACCGGGTGGTCTTCCGGAAGCCCCTCGATTGTTGTTATCTTCTTACCCTGAGCGTCTCCGGCCTGAATTTGGCATGATCGTGCAGCTGTGCCATTTATGTGGACCGTACACGAGCCGCACATGCCTATGCCGCAGCCGAATTTTGTCCCGGTAAGTCTAAGGTATTCTCTGATGACCCACAGAAGGGGGACATCAGGCCCTACATCCACCATATGCATTTTTCCGTTAATATCAAGAGAAATCATGGATACCTCCTTTTGTAAAAACGCTGGTTTGTAAGCTTACCAAAGGCAGTGCTGCTGCCACTTTTCCTATTGTTTGCCAAACGGACAATGGGGATAAACGCAGCTATCGCACTTTCTGCACAGTCCCCCGTGGCCGAGTTCCGCAAGTTCTCTCCGTCCAGGTCTTTCGCCTGCAAGTACCCTCGGAAGGAGCAGGTCAAAGACAGTGGCTTTGTGATGCATGCCACAGGCGGGGAGCCCAACTATGGGTATTTCATCAAGATAAGCTATAAGGAACATAGCGCCTGGAAGCACCGGGGAGCCGTATGTGATATCAGTGGCCCCGAGTCTTCTTATGGCGAAGCGGGTCACATCATCGGGGTCAACAGACATGCCGCCGGTGGTAATGATCAAGTCAGCGCCGCTATCAAGCAACTCCCGCATTTTAGCTTCTATGAATGTTTCGTCGTCAGGCGCGTAGAAGATGCCCGTGACCCTGCCGCCGAAGGTCTCGATCTTTTTCTGTAGGACAGGGGCAAAGACGTCCTTGATCCTGTTACTGAAAATTTCGTTTCCTGTTACAACGATCCCGGCAGACGGGGGCCTCATCTGCTTTATTTCAAGTACTCCGGTCCTGACTATTTTCTCTGAATCGCTCCTTCGGGACGCATTGGCAATGTCTGCGGCTGCTGTTGATGATCTTCCGCTTGATCAGAAGAGGCACTGTTTTGACGGATGCAACAAGATCTCCCCTGTGGATTACCGTATTATTATGAAGCGTAGCGCAGATGACATCACCGAGCATGTTAAAATGAAGGAGAGCCTCCCTGTCGATCTTAAGGAGACCGTCGGTGCTGGCAACAAGATTGATCTTGCCTTCCCTGGGAGCAGCGCTGATCTCCACGCCCTGACCGATCAGGGAATACGCCAGTTCATAAGCTGCATCGTCTTCGTGAGCTTCGTCATCTGAAATATTCAGGACAAAAAAATGTTCCTTGCCGAGCCGCTGCAGGTGACATATGTCCTCCTCCCTGATGATATGACCTTTTCTGAATGCAGGGCCCTTGAATTCACCCTGTCGTATCTCTGTAATATCATGCGCGAGGACCGAGCCGACCGCCTCGCTCAAATGGATTGTCTTTACTCCAGCAGTTTTATAGGAAGACGCTTCACACATATGCCTGCCTCTTGTACAATGAAAGCTATAATCAGATGCTACTAGAGGATTAAGGCCCTGTCAATACCCGGACAAAAAAAATCTTCAGATAGGTATGGACATGCTTTCCAGTTTTTGGATGGAGGGGAAGGGATTATTTCGCAAACGGGCTTATTGAGCAACAGAAACGGACGTCAAATCAATACCCAGAAGCCTTATCTTCTGCTGAAGGTTCTGTCTGTGGATGTTAAGAAGTCTTGAGGCCTCTGAGATATTTCCCCCGGACTCTATAAGTGCAGCCATAATAAGACTTTTTTCGAATTGCGCCTTCGCTTCCCTGAGGGGCATAATCGGTATGGAGCGGGCTTCTTCACTGAGTTTTTTGTCCTCAAGGATATATTTAGGCAAATCTTCTTTCTGTACAACAGGGCCTGAGGTAAACGCGATTGCATATTCTACGGCGTTTTCGAGCTCCCTGACATTCCCGGGAAAGTGGTAATTAAGAAGTGCCTGCATTGCCTCCTTTGAGATGCCCTTAATGTTCTTTTCAATGGCCTTTACCTTGTGTTTGTCCAGAAAAAAATTAACAAGCATAGGGATGTCTTCTTTTCTTTTTCTGAGAGGCGGGAGTTCGATTGGGATAACATTGAGTCTGTAATAAAGGTCTTCCCTGAAATTTTTATCCGTAATAGCTTTTTTGAGGTCTCTGTTGGTTGCGGCAATTACCCGCACATTAACGTTATGGGGCACAGGGTCACCCACCCGTGAAAAGTCACCGTCTTGCAGCACCCTCAGGAGCTTGACCTGGAGGACCTGGGGCAGTTCTCCTATTTCATCCAGGAAAAGAGTGCCTTTGTCGGCCTCCTCAATAAGTCCCCGTTTGTCAGAGACTGCTCCGGTAAAGGCACCTTTAACATGACCGAAGAGTTCGGATTCCATAAGCCCCTCAGGTATGGCCCCGCAATTGACTGTCACAAATTTCTTGCGTGTCCTTACGCTGTTACTGTGGACAGCTCTTGCGACAAGTTCCTTGCCAGTGCCGCTTTCTCCCGTGACCAATACATTGGATTCGCTTGAGGCCGCATGTCTCATTATTCTGAAGACCTCATGCATCTCGGAACTGTTTCCGATAATATTCTGAAAAGAATATCTTGTCTCGATCTGAGTGCGAAGAGCGATATTCTCCCTTTCGAGCCGCTTCCTCTGAAGCGCTCTTCTGACAGGGATTCTAACTTCATCAGGGGTAAAAGGCTTTGGGATATAATCGTATATACCCAGTTTTATGGCGTCTACTGCAGAGGATATTGTCCCAAAGGCGGTGATCAGTATGAATATGCTGTCGTATGCAATTTCTTTGACATTTTCATATAAATCAAATCCATTCATCTCAGGCATCATGACATCGGAGATGATGAGATCATAGTTGTTCGTCTTGATGTCTTCAATTGCCTTAAGGGTGCTCGTTGTGATGAAAACATCAATATCCTCGGTCTCGAGTATGGCCTTTACCGCCTCACAAACAATCGGCTCATCATCTACTACTATGGCCTTGAATCTATCCATATAATGGCAACCTCACAATAAATGTCGACCCCTTTTCTGCAATGCTTCTGACTTCAATATCTCCGCCGTGCTTTTTAATAATACCATAACTTACCGCAAGCCCGAGGCCTGTCCCCTTTGTTTTGTCTTTTGTCGTAAAGAAAGGATCAAAGATCTTCTTTATGTTTTCCTCAGGTATGCCACTGCCAGTATCAGTAAATATTATTTCCACGAAATTACCGGCTGCCTGTGTGGCTATATTTATCTTGCCGGGCGGGGTAATGGCATGAGCGGCGTTAACCAATATGTTCGTTATGACCTGACCGATCTGAACAGTGTCTATATATATCTCCGGCAGGTTTTCAGAGAAGTTCAGTGACAGTTCAATGTCCTTAAACGTCCCCTGTTCAATAAGGGAATCTGCTATTTCTTTGACCGGACGATTTACGTTAATTTTTTCTTTTCGAAGGGGTGCTTCTTTGGCGAAATTAAGTACCTGTCTGACTATATTTCTTGCACGTGTCGTCTCTTTCACGACCATCTTAAGTCTTTCATGCCGGGGGTCGTTTTCAGGACATTGTTCAAGGAGCAGGCTGGAGAATGTTAAAACAGAGGTGAGGGGGTTGTTAATCTCATGGGCGATGCCCGCTGCCAGCTTGCCTATCGAGGCCAGTTTCTCTGCCTCGACCAGTTCAGCCTGTTTTTCCTGAAGTTTTTCTATGGTATGTTCAAGTGAGGTCATCGCATCGAGCAACCTCTCCTCCATCTGGTTGAACGAGAGCTCAAGGGACGCAATCTCATCCTTGCCTGTCACCTTAATCGCCTCTGAAAAATCTCCCTTAGCGACTTTTTTTGTTATTTTCTCAAGCCTTCTTATGGGGTTGGCGATGCTCGTGGCGAGCTTTATGTTCATGATCATGCCCAGCACTATAACTCCTAGTAAGGCAAACAAGAGCATCTGCACGGAAGTCTGCAGTATTCTGCCGATATCAGTCCTCTCCTTTTTTGACAGATTCCCTGTAAACGACTGCAGATTCCTCGCCTTCAGTCTCATCATATCCATGGAACTTCTTTCTTCCTGGTAAAGATCGCATAGTCTTTTCACAAGCATTACATAGCGTTCGACGCGGCTGTCGGAATCAAGCATCATGGATGTTTTCAAAAAAAGCTCCTTGCTCTTTTCGTCCTTATCCAGCATCAGGTTCTTTTCGTACCTTCTAAGGACAAGGAACGTCCGGAGGTTTTTGCCGTTTAGTTCCCGCTCGGTGTTCATTCCGGCTGTTATTACTACTTTCGAAAGTTCATCCTGCGATATGAAGTTTGCGGTAATCTTTTTAAAGAGCATTTCGTATTCGTCCAGAGTTTTTTTCAATATAGTGAAATTTTCCGTGCCCATTTCCCTGATTATCTCAGTCTTAATATTGTCTATATGATTTTTAAATGTACTGAGATACTTCCTGAATTCCTCCAGACTGCCTTTGTCTCTGAACAGCAGATAATTCTTTTCATATCTCCTTACCTCGAGTATTGTATTTGTTATATCATCTGCCATCTCGACAAGCTTTAGTCTTGTTGTAATTTTACTGAGATTCTTGTAGGCAAAGAAACCGCAGACAACAGCAAAAAGGATATAGAAACTGAAACCGAGGAGTAATTTATCTCTTATTTTCATGTTCGGTAATTGTAGCTTACTGTGATGGAAAAAGTTAATAACATTCAGTAGGTTGTACTTGAGCCGCAATAAAAACGGCAAGGCATAAAAAGAGGGCGGACATCATGTCCGCCCTACATAATATTATACCCAGCATGGTCCCTTAACTACATAGACACAACAAGGGCTGTATCTTACCACTTTTGAAGTAACACTCCCGAGAGAGAATTGCTTCGTAGCCCCCATTCCCTTGCTCCCAATAACAATAAGGTCAATCCTCTCTGTCCCGGCAAAATTGACAATCTCCTCAGCAGGTGACGTTGAAGAGGCAAGGACCGTTCTTATGTAGCTTACACCAAAAGATTTTAAAATATTCACGGCCTTTTCAAGGACATCTTCTCCCCGTTTTTTCATGCTTTCAAGCAGCCGATCGCGTTCAACGGCAGAAAGCTCAAGGTCTACATCTGCGACATAAGGGGTGACTGTCATGATATATATTCCCGCGTTATTTGATCTGGCATAGTTGGAAGCTACTTTTATACCCTCCATCGAATATTTTGAACCTTCAACAGGGACGAGCACCTTCATCGCTTTTATGCCTCCTTTTTGACCTTCGCTTTTTTCATCGTCAGTCCTATGCCGTCGAAGAGATAAAAGATGGCGTACCCCCACCATAAGGTATACGCAACATAAAAGACGAGGAGGCCGGACATCATGCCTGCATGATCAACCACTTTCTCTCCTTCAATCTTATAGAAATTATACCCTGGCTCAACGGCCTTCTTCGTCACTTCAGAGACAACCTTCGCTTCCTCGATATTCTTCTGTTTCTTGAGTTTTTTATCGATTTTGACCAGGGCTGTCCACCAGTTCTTCATGACCTGCTTTTCATCGTAACCATAGCGCTCTGATACTGCCTTGCCATCATTTTTGAACATGTAATCAGAGTCCTCAACAGCGCTCTTGAGCATCCCCCCGAGGTCACCCTCCAGTTTCAGCTCAGTATCTTTTAGGGCCACCTTGACTCCTGCGGTGTTGAAGAGTTTTGCCGTCGGCTCAACATCTTCAGCACTTTCGAGTTTTATCATTACTGAGAAGGGTTTCCCTACAAACTTATCGACATTTTTTGAAACCTTGGGGATAAAATATGAAGACCCCTTTGAAAGTCTGTTGAAACTGTTGTCCGCAAACTGCAGACCGTTTTTTCCACCGAAGACCGGAGAAAATATCATCAGCAGTACGGCAAGGAACGACATCGCAAATACTACCCCGACGCTGAATGTTTTTTTATTTTTCACTAGCATGTTATGCCTCCTCCTTTGCAAGGACAGGACTTACTTGTTCATCCTCGCCCCTTAATACATTGATATTCATTATAAACTTGGCTATGACCCATGCGGCAAATGCAACAACTACAAACCAGAAAACAACATTACCGAAGGATTCGATGTTCTTCACAAGGGTCGGTGAAAGGTTTATAACTTCTAGTTCAACAAGTTTCTTGGGTAGTGTCGCAGCCCTGTTTACAAAGCCTGCCAATATCGAAATCGCATAAAAGCCCCTGATGTGTATGCCTTTTACCACCTTTGTGGTTAGTGCTCCGACCTGTATCCCGATAAGAGAACCGAGGAGCATGCCCATGGCGAGTGTATAAAAAACATAACCATAGATCGCGTATTGTGTAACAGCAGCAAGTCCGGCGGTAAAGATTATCTGCAGTATGTCCGTACCGACTGTCGTCATGGAAGAAACGCCAAACACATAGACGAACATGGGGAAGGTTACAAAGCCTCCGCCTACACCCATAATGGCCGCCATTACGCCGACAACCAAGCCCCCGAGCGCAACAACAACGCCGGATATTTTTCTGCCTCCGGGGACAAAGTCTTCATCAAACGTTATGGCAGGCGGTATATTCAGTTTCTGGACTTTTATGGCTAATTCGGTCATGCCTGAACTGCCACCGTGGGCATCTCCTGTGTCCTTTGATTTTCTGGACTTCAAAAAGTCGATAAGTGAATAAAAGCCGAGGAACCCCAGCAGTATGGCGTAGACAAGGCTTATAAACGCCTCGCTCAATAGCGGGTCATAGTCATAGAGGGCCTTGTTCAGAGTACCTCCGATAAAGGTGCCGCCCGCAGAACCTACCAGAAATGCTATCGCGAGTTTTCCCGAGACATTGCCAAGTTTCTTATGAACAGTAGTCCCCATAATCGCCTTTGCAAAAATATGGAAGAGGTCTGTTCCTACCGCGAGTATGCCCTTAACGCCGGCTGCCATAAGCGCAGGGGTAATAATAAAACCTCCGCCGGCCCCAATGCATCCTGTAATAAGACCGGCACACAAACCGATCACTATTGATACGAGGAAAATACCTGTTGAATAAAAGGCCGGAGCATAGGCGGTTTTGCTGCCTATCATATCACCTGCCTCCAAAAATGATACGGCAATAATGGGAAGAAGCGCTACGAGTAGAATCAGCATCTTCTTTCTGTTCTTTACGATCGACATCGATACCTCATAGTCCCATTTTGCGTGTGCAACCGAACCCTGTTTTAAAAACTCAAAAACACTTCTGAAAATACTCATCTTAGTGAACCTCCTTGTCTTTTTATTTTGTTTATGATCATTATCTGATCCTTTCAAATTCAGTCCTGATTTTATACGTTTTTCCACTACCCAGGAGTCTTGTATATGCTATAGGGCCTCCGTTTGAATCAAAAAGAAGTCTATGAAGAAGAATCGCAGGTGAACCGTTTTTAACCCTCAAAATATCCGCTGCGTCTCCCTGTATTTCGGTGCTTTCAATGGTCTGCAACAGCCTGAATATTCTCCTGACGGATTTTTTCTCGGCCAGCTTATAAAAAGAGCTCTGAGAGATATCCTCATTTTCTATGCCTGGAAAGATATAAAGTGGGAAAAATGATTCTTCAAGAAAGGCTGGATTTCCCTCAACAATTCTTTTGCAAAGTACATAATAAATGGAATCGTCGATCTTTAAGTATGCCTTGATATCTTCAGATGGCTCTTTTACACCCTTTACTAAAATTTCTTTCTTTACATTCACCTCCTTACCAAACATATCTTCTGTTAAGCTTGTTTTCATGGCCATGCCGAAATTAGGCATAGCAAAAGTTACAAAAGTCCCCTTGCCCTGCTGTCTCGTCAAATAGCCGTCTCTTACCAGTTCAGAGAGTGCTATCCTTATCGTCGCTTTGCTGACATCGTACGATCTGCAAAGCTCATCCTCCGTAGGTATCTGGGTGGCAGAGGACCATTCGCCTTTCTCAATCTTGTCTTTGATAATGGAATAAACCTGAACATAGAGTTTCTGCTGGCTTTGCCTGTCAATCGTTTGTTCTATCCACATGTGTTTATCCTTTTAGGTCTTTATAATGATTTCTTTCATAAAAAAACTTATTAAACCTGTTAAATTGCCTTAGAATAGATCTAATGAAAGGCCTAATACTGTCATAAAAACACTCATCAAAATAAGAGAACTCAGTAATATATATTTCCAGTCCATTTCTTCCTCCACTGCTTTTATGTCCAATGTTTCTTACCAGAACTCAAAGGGTGTATCCGGCAGCATCAGAACGAGAATTGAAGTCATAATAATTGTTATAAAAAAAGCTGATATGATGTATTTCAATTCTCCCGCGATCTTCATTTCCATATTCAGGCTGTTTCTACTGCCTCATGAGCTACTTTCTCCAATGTCTCATCTGCAGACTCGTTGAGAATGTTTTTGGCTTCATCATATTCTCCAGCCTCTGCAAATGTTACGGCTACCATAATGTCTTCAAATTTCTTAAGTAATCTCTTCATGGCATCCTCCTGGTAATGGATAATTATTTTATTGTTTCGCAATAACTATGCCATACCACAACTACCTGATATTGAAGGAAAAAAGATAATCTAAAAATTAATGGTGCATTATTATGATGCACATAGTAAAGGCTGAACTCACTGTATTAGAGACATTGTGGCAGTGCAGTTAATTAATGCAGGTGAATCTTTATGTTGCTATACGAAAGATTTTTATCTTTCTCTGCAGTTGCTGGCGGTAAATACCCAAAGTTGATGCAGCATGCGAAATGTTACCGTTGGACTCATTTAATGCAGAAATGATGGTTTCCTTTTCCAGGGCCTTTAAGGCATCTCTTAATCTGGGGGGTACTGATCTGTTTCTGGCAGGGGATTGTAAAATATGCGACGGCAAATCAGAAGGCAATATGTCAGGATTGTTTGCAAATGAAATCGCATGCTCAATGATATTTTCAAGCTCCCTGACATTGCCGGGATATGCATGGCTTTTCAGAATATTTATTGCATCTTGTGTAATGCCCCTGATCAGTATGTCTTTTCTCTTATGAGCATGTTTATCAATAAAGTGATTTGCCAATAGCGGCACATCTTCTATTCTGTCCCTTAAGGGCGGCAGGTGAATATTTATGACATTTAGTCTGTAAAAAAGGTCTTCTCTGAAATTTTCCCGCTGACAGGCTGATTTCAGATCTTTGTTGGTAGCGGCGATTATCCTGACATCAACCTTTAATTGCCGGTTGCCGCCGATCCTCATTATCTCGCCTTCCTGGAGCACTCTTAGTATCTTGATCTGAAATAACTGAGAGACATCACCTATTTCATCAAAAAAAACTGTTCCGCCGTCAGCTGACTCAAGCAACCCTTTTTTTGTATAGTTTGCCCCTGTAAAAGCGCCTTTTTCAAAGCCAAAGAGTTCGGATTCAAGCAGGGTGTCCGGGATAGCGCTGCAATTGATGGTCATAAAAGATTTATCGCTTCGTGGACTCCACCTGTGAATTGACCTTGCAATAAGCTCTTTGCCTGTACCGCTCTCTCCGGTGATAAGGACATTGCTTTCACTGGCAGCAGCCTTCTTTATCAGCCCAAATACTTCCTGTATCGGCTGACTGAGACCTGTTATTTCATCAAAACCATATTTATTATTGATTATCTTTTTCTTATATCTGCTGATGACATCATGCAGAAGTTCTCTGTCGAGCGGCTTTTCCAGAAAATCGCTCGCCCCAAGCTTTAACGCATCTACGGCTTTCTTTATTTCAGGCCTCGAAAATGCGATAACAGGCATTTGCTGTCTCAATTTGATCAGTCGGTCATGCCATCCCTCAAGATCAAGGTCAAGAAAGGCTATATCATACTTGTCTTCACTGATGTGTCCGTTTTCAGGGTCATTGGTCTTCTTCGTTAAATCCTGAGTCGCCGGGGTAAAACCACATGCCTTGAATAAGGCATATATATTTTTAGCTTCGTCGGAGATTATTAAAATGTTAAGCATAATATAGTTTAAATTAAGGTCCCTATAAAAAAGTAATAGTGATGCAAAGCCCAGGCCCTTACGTCTTTACAATAAGCACTGAACAGTCCGCATTGCCGACAACCCTCTCTGTAACGCTGCCCATGAGAAGCCTTTTCAATCCGGTCCTTCCGTGACTGCCCATTACAATAAGATCTACTCTCTTTTCTCTGGCATTATCTACTATTGCTTCGTAAGACCTTCCCTCTATGACAAGCCCCTCTGCCTTGACGCCTTCCTCTTTGGCGATGGCGAGCAGGTCGTCTACATTCTTTTCTCCAAAGTGAAATTCCGTTTTAGCTATCATCTCGTGCTGCATCTCGGAATGGACAATGTCAAAAGGTGATGCAGTTTCTGAGGGTACTACAGAGATAACAAAAAGGGTTGCCCCGCATCTTCTGGCAATGCCTACAGCCTCTATAGCAGCGGACACGCTATATTTAGATCCGTCTGTAGCTACCAGTATTTTTTGGTACTTGATTTCCGCTGATCTTGGGACTACAAGTACATTACAGGGAGAATAGCCAATAACCTTTGCTGTAACGCTTCCCATGAGAAGTCTCTTGAGACCTGTTCTGCCCCGTCTCCCCATGATTATCATGTCAACCTGGTTTTTCCCTGCCTCATCGACAATAGCCTGAAAAGGTGATTCAGCATGCCGTGCTATTATTTCACATTCTATGCCTTCTTTCACGGCCATGGATTTTATCTGTTCGAGACGGTTGCGAGTGTTTTTTTCTTCTTTTTCAATAAGTTGTGGGGCAAGCACTTCAAACTCAGAGTTTGTTTCGATTACAGATACTGCAAAAAGCTTGCTCGAACAGACTTTCGCAAGCTTTACAGCCTCTCTTGAAGCACCATCGCTGAATTCCGAGCCGTCTGTTGATAGAAGCAACTTTTCAAGTTTTGCTATTGGATGTGATTGTGGCATATAAATCCTCCTGTTTGTATTGCTATCTTATTCTATACTTTACTGTTGCAAAATTAATCGAACAAGACTGTTTAAAATTATATCACACGTCGTATAATGTCAATGATATTTTAAAGTGTTGACTATGCGTGAGGACAGCATCATATTGTTGCACTGCATTTTTTTATTTCATTGCTCAAATCAAGTCGTGCCTCATTGAACTAGCAATTAGAGCATCATATTATTGCACCTTGCATTTAATTAAACCTATATCTCCTTTATTTTCAATGTATTTTGCTATGGCACAGGTATTGCTAAGTATTGAATTATAGAAACAAATACCTTGATTAAGGGGGATATCATGAAAGTATTTATGAAAATGTTTGAAGAGATTATGGTCACTGCAGTTTTTGCAGAAGCAGGACTCTGCGTTTTATTTCTCCAGCAGGAGAATTGCCTGCATACAGAATTGGGGGGGCAGGCATGGGACCTCATGTAGCCACTAATTACAGCACTGTCCTGATAGCCCAGATCATTTTTATGATTTTATTCATGTTCCCGGATCTATCCTTGATCCTGTGGAAAAGTCTCATTAAGAAATGGACAATGACCGGGGGGAAAATGATAATCAAGCGAAACAGAGCAGCAGGAGAGAAGTTAAGGAAATACTGGGAAATAGACCTGAGGAAGTTCAAGTAAGCTGATACTACATGGGATAATTTATACATGCTCAGGAGAAAAGAAGGTCACGAAGGGACAGGGCTTTCCGTCTGGGCTTTTTGCCTGACAATGAGAGTGTGGATTATTGACACTCAGCGTTCTAAATGTTAACATTTCAGCATGCTGAGAATATCAGTTGTGCTATTTTCCATGTTATTTATTGCCTCGACCGCATCATCGGACATCTTTAAGTATATAGATGAAAACGGTGTTACCTGCTATACAGATGCTCCGTTGGGAAAAAAGAACCAGAAGATCCTGACTGAAAAAAACAATAAGGTCGTCCCGAATAAAAAGAAAATCGAAAAATCCCTTGCTGTCAATGCTGACTATAGCAGTTACGTTCAGAAGTCTGCGCGGAAATATGAGATCGAACCTGAGCTGATACACGCTGTTATCAGGACTGAGTCCAACGGCAACTACAGGGCTGTATCAAAGAAGGGTGCCATGGGACTTATGCAGCTTATGCCTTCGACCGCAAATGATATGAATGTATCCAATCCCTTTAACCCTGAAGAGAACATAGAAGGCGGCACCAGATACCTCAGATACCTTATCGAAAAGTTCAATGGGAACCTGACCCTTGCCATAGCTGCCTACAATTCAGGCCCCACGACAGTTGAAAGATATGGAAATGTCCCGCCTATCACTGAAACAAGACAGTACGTCAACAGGGTGTTAGCTTTATACAAAGGTAAAAGACAGTATGCTATCTCTGGTCCTGTTGAAGATAATCAGGTCAGGCCAGCCCCGATGTATAAGGTAGTTCTTGAGGACGGTACAATACTTTTCACAAATGCAACGCTTGAGAGAAAAGGCAATATAAGGTTCTAGATGTCTCTTGATACAGCTTCTCTGCAGAAACAGATTCTGGAGTTAAAGGAACAGAAACGCGCTATTATTCTTTCGCACAATTACCAGAGGGATGAAGTGCAGGACATCGCTGACTTTGTCGGTGATTCCCTGGAGCTTTCGAGGATAGCTGCTACCAGAGATTGTGAAATGATCGTTTTTTGCGGTGTGCATTTCATGGCTGAGAGCGCCTCCATCCTGTCACCTGATAAAACAGTCCTCTTGCCTGAGGTAGACGCCTTATGCCCGATGGCTGACATGATAAATGTTGATTCACCAAGACCTGTGAGAAAACGCTTTCCTGGTTTTGATAATCCGCCTCCATATGTGTATCCGGCTGAATTTTCATTAAGGGACATAAAGATACAATATCCAGGAGTTCCTGTTGTGGCATATGTCAACACAACAGCAGAGGTGAAGGCCGAAAGCGATATCTGTTGCACTTCCGCAAATGTAGTAAAGGTCATTGAATCCCTTCCGGGTGATGAGGTGATCTGCATACCTGACAAGAACCTCTCGGTGTGGGCAGCCAGGAACACCAGGAAGAGGGTGATAGCCTGGGATGGCTACTGCAATGTGCACGAAAGGGTCTCAACGGATGATGTCAAGAAGGCGCGGTCAGAACACCCGGGCGCTCTTGTTATGGCGCATCCTGAATGCAGGATTGAGGTGCTTGAAATGTCTGATTATGTTACCAGCACATCAGGCATGCTCAGATACGCGCATGCTTCGGAGGCAAAAGAGTTTATTGTAGGCACTGAGATCGGGCTTATGCACAGGCTCAGAACAGAAAACCCTGAAAAACAATTTTATGCCCTTAGGCCGGATATGATCTGTCCGAACATGAAAAGGACCACTCTTAAGAGCATACTCAGGGCCTTTCAGGATAATACCCATGTTGTCAAAGTCCCTGAACATATCAGGGTGCCTGCCAAAAGGGCATTGGACAGAATGCTCGAAATAAAATAATTTTTTATTTATTGACGTGAATCCCCTGCAGAAAAAAATAGTCCGACAGATCAAAAAAATAGGCCCTATGACCTTTGAGCATTTCATGTCTATGGCCTTGTATGATCCTGAGTTCGGATATTACAATACGGAATCCGGAAAAATCGGCAGGGAAGGGGACTTTTATACAAGCTCGCATCTGCATCCTGTTTTTGGCGCGATAATGGGCAGGCAGATGCAGGAGATGTGGAATCTGATGGGCCGGCCGGACAATTTCAGGATTGTAGAGATGGGAGGTGGAGCAGGTTATTTCTGTAAAGACATGCTGGATTCCCTCAGAACGGCGGATAAATCTGCAGACTTTTTCAGCACATTGAAATACACCATTATTGAACGAAGCCCTGCTTTGAGGAATAAACAACAGGGACTTTTGTCTGAGTTCTCAGGCAAGGTGGAATGGTTGTCGTCCTTAAGTGGGCTGAGCGGGTCCGGCTGTGTTAAAGGCTGTATTTTTTCAAATGAACTGCTGGATGCCTTCCCTGTACATATTGTAAGGATGGAAGAGTGCCTGAAGGAAATATACCTGGATTTCGATGATACAGAGGGATTCATAGAAATCGCAGGGGACTTAAGCAATGAAGAGATCCTGCGTTATTTCAGAGACTTCTCTGTGCAGATCAGAAAAGGGTATACAACAGAAGTAAACCTGAGGATCAGGGACTGGTTGAGGGAGATCAATGAAGTTCTGGAAAGGGGGTTTATTCTTACTATAGATTATGGATATCCTGCTTGGGATTATTACAGCGAAGACAGGGACCGCGGCACAATACTTTGTTATCACAGGCACCAGATGAATGAAACCCCTTACCTGAATATCGGTGAGCAGGATATAACAGCCCATGTGAATTATTCTGCCTTGAAAAAATGGGGCGAGGATCTCGGGATCAAGACAGCAGGCTTTTGCGGACAAGGTGTTTTCATGATGTCCCTTGGAATCGATGAAGACATAAAAAAAATAGCAGAGGGACCAAGGGACTATGTATTTGAAATCGCAAGGATCAAGAAACTGATATTACCCCAGGGCATGGGAGAATCTCATAAGGTCATGGTCCAGTATAAAGGTCTTGAACCCCCGGAATTGCGTGGATTTTCAATAAGGAACCAGATTAAGTCGCTGTGAGGGTCTCTAATGCCTTCATGCTTTTTATGACTTTTTCAGGGGAATGGGCCTCCAGGGTATAGACACAGTTTTTCTCGCCAAGCAGTTCAAAAAATCTTTTAAAATCAAAGGTCCCCTCACCTACAGGCAGATGCTGATCGGATGTCCTGTTATTGTCATGCAGATGCAGCTCTACAATATAAGTTCTCAGGGCTGACATCCAGTCTTCAATCGGTACTTTTGAGAAAAGGTTGAAGTGTCCGGTATCAAAGCAGATCCCGAAATTCTCTGAGTCCATATTTTCCATTAGGAGCTTGAGGTTTTGAGGCTCGTCCTCGAATATATTTTCAATAGCTATCTTTACGCCCATCGCAACAGCCCTTGTATTGAGAGGCTGCCATGTCATAAGACTTTTCTCAAGCCACAGGTCGATATTTAAGGCGTATTTCCATTTTTCATATCCGGAATGAAAAACAATCGCCTTTGGTTTTAGAATTCCGGATATGTCCAGAACATGAGAGAATCTTTCAAGAGTTGCCTTTCGCACTTTTGAATCAACAGCACCAGGGGAAAGGTCTATAAAAGGTGCATGGATAGAGAGTGATGGACTATGGCTGAGCATTTTACTGACAGCGGAGATGTCCTTGTCAGAAACATTGTCCAGGACGGTTGAACTGAAATATATTTCAAGGTCAAGACTTTTTTTTATAATAAAATCAAGATGTTCCTGAATTTTATCAAAGGGGATATGGACATGGGGCTGCATCACTTTTCTGAAACTGCAGGTTCTTTTGTCTCGGTTTTGGTCCCTTTTGACTCGGTTTTTGTCTCTGTAGTCGAAGCTGTCTGAGAAGCGCTGTCTTTTGGTTTTGGAGGCGCGATAGTCTTTGGTGCGCTCCCCTTGTTGGAGGCATAGTCAGTGGCATACCAGCCTGTACCTTTCAGGACAAAGGATGTGCTTGATATCATTTTCTTCAACCGGCCTTTGCAATCAGAGCAGGTTGTTAAAGACTCATCTGTGATTTTCTGCATTATCTCAAAGTGTTTATTGCATTTTTCACATACATACTCATATATCGGCATTATAAAGGACCTCCACAAAATAAACTTACCCATATAATAACTCAGATTTCGAAACCACGTCAATTTTGGAAAGCTGTTTAAAAAGTATATAATACGGATATGGTTGCTGGACTGACAGGAAATTATGGGATGGGCAAGAGCTTTGTGCTTTCGGTTTTTAGGGAGCTTGGGGCTATAGTCCTCGACAGCGATGAGATCGTCAATGAACTCCTTCAGGACAAGGAAGTTGTCCTGAAGATCAAGAGAATTCTGGGTGATCGGGTAGAGAAGCACGACGGTAATCTCGACAAGGTTAAAATTGCTAAAATAATATTCAATAACAATGAATTAAGAGAAAAACTGGAAGTATTACTTCATCCTTTAGTTTTCGATAATATACAAAATTATTTGAAGAAAATCAGCGATAAGAAGAGTCTAGTTATCGTTGAAGTTCCCCTTCTTTTTGAGGGCGGATATCAGGCTAGGTTTGACATTACTGTAACAGTCTTCACAACCCAAAAGACTGCTCTTGAAAGATTGATGAAGGCCGGGGTGTCCCGCAGCAATGTGTTAAAGAGGTTGAAGGCCCAGATGCCGATACAGCTTAAGAAGAAAAATGCAGACTTTCTTATTGATAACAACAGCACGAAGCAGAGTACCCGCAGACAGGTGAAAAGCATCTATAAAAAGCTGCTTGAGGAAATTGTTTAAACCAAATGGAGCAATTCACCACAGAGGACACAGAGAACTATTTGATAGTTTACAGTTTTAAATTCTAAGGATATCTCTGTGAACTCTGTGGTTTTCTTGAATGTTTTTTATAGGTTTTAGAGCTCTGAATTATGCAGGGTCTACGTCTATTTTTATCTGAATTTTCTTTGAGCGGTCGAATGTTTTTAATACATGTCGAGCGGTATTATTCAGTGCCTTTCTGGCAGAAGATTTCAGAATTATTGAAACTTCCTCAACTCCTCTTTTGTTTTTATTAACAGTAGGTCCGAGTATTTCCAGCTTAGGGTCAGAGTCACGTATTGTTCTCATGATTTTCTCTGATAATTCCTGAGGACCGCTGTATGTTATCTTCAGCAGCTTTGCATAAGGAGGATAATTAAGGCTTTTTCTCATTGTCAGTTCCTCATTGGCAAAGGCAGCATAAGCATTGCACCTAAGATGCTTAAAGAGAGGGACACCGGAGAACCTGGTTTGTATCAGTACCTCACCGGAAGGCTCAACCAGATCAATGATCGAGGAGAGTTCCTGATATGCTTTTTCCATAGCCCTGAAATCCGGCAGGTTCAGTGATGAATCTACATTCAAAACAGCAGCCATTGAAAACTTGTCCGTTACCGAGATGCGTCTGGTCATTATCTTTGTGCCTATCAGTAACCTGGAAAAATCGCCGGAGATGAGTCTCGAAATATCCTCTTTTTCAGATTTTTTTTTGACGTTATCGCTGTCAAACCTCAGGGTTGGTATCCCAAAAAGTTCTTCTATATACTCCTGGACCCTCTCTGTGCCGCTTCCCAGAAGCTCGAAATTATGGCCTTTGCATCTGGGACACCTCTCCGGAACAGAAAGGACCTTGTTGCAGTAATGGCATTTCAGCGCATTGTCATTCTTATAAAGTATCATGGGTATATCACATGAAACACACTTTACAATGTAAGCGCATTCACGGCAGAGGAGTGTAGAGGAATATCCCCTTCTGTTGACAACGAACATTATCTTATTATTGTTTCGGATATGTTTCCTGGCTGCATCATGGACTGTTTTGGAAAAGTCAGGTTTGATTTTTTTCTCAAACTGCATATCAGCAATCCTTATATTCGGCCGCTTTATGTCAGAGGATGGTTTTATAATTGTGTATTTGTTGGTAATTGCGTTGAAATAAGAATCAATAGACGGGCTTATTGAAGACAGAAGGACCGCAGCCTTTTCGATAAAACCTCTCATGACAGCAACATCGCGTATGTTATAGCGTAGGCCTTCCTCGATTTTATATAGTTGGCTGTGTTCATTGAGTACCATGATCAGCGAAACCTTTTTTAGTGGCGCAAAGAGTGCCGCCCTTGTACCAAGGACTATATCGTACCTGCCGGAGAGTATGCCTTCGATATATGCTGAACGTTTCCCCCGGGATATTTCTCCATGAAGTATGCAAAGACGATCTGCATACCGGGCCTTCAAAGCCGTATACAGGAGATTTGCCTGGATGATATCAGGCAGGAGCACGATAATATTTTTGACTGAACTAAGCAACTTAAAAACTATAGAGTATTCATATAACAGTGAAGGCGCATGCAATAGAAAACCCATGTATTTATTACTGTTGGCCGCTGAAGTGATACCCTGAACGTCTCTGGATCTGATATCCATGAAATCTATTGCGTTATCACAGCAAATTTCCTTTTTGCTTTTCCTTGGCTTAGTCTTTGAGAATAATTCTACCGGCATGGTCTGTTTCAGGACCAGACCTTCCGAAGCGATATAATAGTCAGACATCCACCTGAAAAGCCTGAGGAGGGCTTTACTTACAACTGACGGCGCTCCTGGTATTAGCTGTAACTCCTTCAAGTGACCTTCCGGAGGAGAAGTATTTTTCTCGAGAACAATTCCCCTGGTAAGCTTGTTTCTTAACGGGGCCTGAATTACAAGACCTGGTTGTACTGCTTCTGCCAGAGAGTCCGGACAGACATAGGTGAGGGGCCCAAGGTTAATCGGGAAAAGTATATCAAAACAGTGCATGGGGGATTTTATCATAATTAACTAAGTGACAAATAGAGGCAACGGCAAAAGCCTCTTCATAGCGATCATAGAGGTATTATTGAGAACTCGGAGATTTCTCTGTTCCCTCCTCGGTTAAGTCAAATATATCGCTAATTTTCACAAAGCCTTGTTTGTTGCCGAAATAGTCTGTTCAGAGTTTGAACCTACAGCATAGTAAAGGTATCCAAGGGCGATTATTAAAGATATTGGCGCACTGTAAGGAAAGGGGATATCCAAAATAGTATGTATAGTCTGAAGGACGATTGCAGGTGTGAATGAAACAGCGGCAAGACGCATTAAGGCCTTAAAGTTCAGTTCAGCCTGAAATCTTTTTGCAAATAGGGTGCCTATCCCGGCTATAAGGAGGACCTGAATGACATGATAGAGAAATGAGTAGAGCAGGACAAAAGGGAAGAGTATGACCGGAAATATGGTATCGAATGTTTCCAGCCATTCATTTAGTGCTTTCTGGTCGATAATTAAGTGATCAATTCCTTGCAGGTCAAAGGCGCGGGATTCCGAGGAGTTATTTTTTACGATAAGTTGCGATTTTGTGAGCAAAAGCAGCGCGCTTGATTTATCCAGAGAGGTTGTTTCTCCGGAGGTATCGATGATAGCAAAGGGGGTATTCTTCCCAGGCGTGTTAATAAGATAAGGGGTCTGCTCTTTTATGGATACTTTCCCCTTGGAAATAGTAATCAAAGGGACCTGTTTCACATATTTGGGCGCTTCAGCAGATAAGAACTCGGACAATTCCGAGTGTATCCGTGATGTTTCCGGAATCCAGAATAAACATAGAATAAACAACAGGTAACTTAGGCGGAGTCCCTTACAGTTTCTGGCGATGTACTGGTAAAAAGGCCTTGAATAGAATGAATAGTAAATGGAGTGGATATAGCTATATTGTTTCATTTGATATTTTCGGTCTTATCCTTTAGAAGAAAATGTATATACTTGCCTGAAGGTCCAGTTCCAACAAGTGGTCAATTTTTTAATTTTAACATAAGGGGTCCATTATGGTGAAATTATATCAAAGTGGGTCCGTGGTCCCGCATTTCAAGAAATTGACCGGTGTTTCTTTTCTCAGGTTGCGGACAGAGTTAATGATGATTTCAGCGGCTTTTTGGATCTCGTCTTCGGTATTGTCTTTGCCCACACTCAATCTGATTGAAGAAAGGGCTTCCGAGTCCGAAAGGCCCATGGATTTTAATACCCTCGATGGTATTTGTTTTCCAGAGTGGCAGGCTGATCCTGAAGAAATTGCCACCCGGTCCTCAAGCTCATTTACAAGATCATCAGAAGCTATGTCCGGGATGCATATGTTTAAAGTATTGGGGAGCCTGTTTGTCTTATGACCATTAAGCAAAATATCTGGAATTCCGTATAGCAGTTTCCGAAAAAGAGTTTCCCGTAAATGTGAAGTATGGGAGACCCTCAGATCCAGGTCCATCAAGGTCAGCTGGCATGCCTTCGCAAAGCCAGCAATGCCAGGCACATTCTCTGTGCCGGGACGTAATCCTAGCTCGTGTTCTGCCCCGAACATCAAGGGGAAAACATTACAGCCGCTTCTGATATAGAGGGCCCCGGTCCCTTTAGGTCCGTAGAATTTGTGGGGGACTATTGTTAGCATGTCAATAGATGAGTTATGCAAAGTAAAATACGATTTTCCTATGGACTGGGCGGCATCAACATGAAATGTGACAGCATGTTTTTTTGCCAGGGCGCCTATATCCTCAATAGGTTGTAAAACGCCTGTTTCATTATTGGAGTGCATGATTGATATAAGTATAGTATTTTTCCTGATTGCTTTATCGATCTCTTCGGGCCTGACTGCTCCGGTGCTGTCAGTGTCTATATAGGTGACCTCAAAACCTCTGGATTCCAGGTGCCGGACAGTATTGAAAACTGAGGGGTGCTCGATTGAAGATGTTATAATATGCCCGGTCTGATGAAGCCTCCCTGTCCCTAATAAAGCCATGTTATTTGATTCTGTTCCCCCGGACGTGAAAAAAATTTCTTTCTGTGAGCATTCCAGAAGATCAGAAATATGTCTTCGTGAGGTCTCGATTACTTCCTTCGCCCTTCTGCCTTGCATATGAATACTTGAGGGATTTCCAAAATCTCTTTTTTCGCAGGAAAAAATAGCATCGGCAACTTCAGGGTCAACCGGAGTTGAGGCATTGTTGTCCAGATATATCATCGAAAAGTATTATATCACGATAAGTCCCGGTGAATAAGGTTTAAACCAATATTTTTTTTTCTGATCAGTTTAGCGATTTCTTCAACAAGTGCAGGAGAACGATGCATGCCGCCGGTGCAACCAAACGCGATGGAGAGATATGATTTACCTTCTTTTATATAGAGGGGAATTAGAAAGTTCAGTAAATCTTTGATCTTTTTTATGAATTCCCTTGTCTCGGCATGCTGAAAAATAAAATCTACAACCTGTTTGTTGGTGCCGTTTAAATCTTTAAGCAAAGGTACGAAATAAGGGTTAGGCAGGAAACGTACATCAAACAGCAGATCTATATTCTGGGGAATTCCGTATTTAAATCCGAAAGAAATAAGGCTTACCGCAAGATCTTTGGGTTCTTTTGCTGAAGCATACATGGATAATACAAGCCTTCTTAGCTGGTGTGGAGATAAGGCAGAGGTATCTATAATCCTGTCCGCGTTTTGTTTCAGAGGGGCCAATATCTTTTGCTCAGATACGATCGCATCTTCTATTTCACCTCCAAGAGGGTGAGGTCTTCGGGTTTCCTTGAAGCGCCGTATCAGGATATCAGTGGCAGCGTCAAGGAAAAGTATCTCAACCTGACATTTTGACCTGACTGCATTGAGTACGCTGACGATGTCTGCAAGGAATCCTTTTTCACGAATATCAACTCCGATTGCAATATTTTTTGTGTCGGATTGGCCGGAGAGTATTGTTATAAGGGAGTTTATGAGAGACACAGGAAGGTTGTCTACACAGAAAAAATCAGTATCTTCAACAGCCCTTAGCGCTACGGTTTTGCCTGAGCCGGACAAGCCTGTAATAATGAGTACCCGTGAGCGTATCCGCTTGATCTCACGGGCCTGTTTACCTTTTACATGCGAAGTTGTTTTATTCACAAGATGAGTTATTTAACAGGTTCGATCAGGCCGAAATTGCCGTCCTGTCTTTGATAGATCACATTAATATCTCCGCTGATATCATTTATAAATACGAAAAAACTCTTGTCAAGAAGTTCCATCTGCATGGACGCTTCATCAGGACTCATCGGTCTAAGTTCAAAACGCTTGTTCTTTATAATTCGGGCACCCTCGTGCAAAGCTGAGGGTTCCGGTTTTGCTCCGGTGTTTTTTGGAGAAACTTTCCTTTGAGAAACAAGCTTCTCTTTGTATTTCTTGATCTGACGGTCAAGCTTTTCAGAGACTTCATCTATTGAGGAGTAGATCTCACCGGTTACGCTCTCGGCCTGTATAAGTATTCCATTGGCTTTCAGCAGGACTTCAGCCTTATGCCGGTATTTTTCGACGCTTAGAGTTACCGTTGCTTCTGTTATATCAGATGAATATTTTTCGAATTTCCTGATTTTTTCTTCCGCATATTTTTTTAAAGCAGGTGTTATTTCAAGATGTCTTCCGTTGATCAGTATGTTCATGATTTTCTCCTTTATTATGTAATGATTAAAGTTACCGGTCATTATCTTTTAATTATCTTCTTCTCTGGCTCTGAGGACGTATTTTAAGTTCATCGCGGTATTTTGCTATTGTTCTTCTTGCAATCGTTATATTTTTATTCCTGAATATATCTACAATCCGCATATCACTGAGGGGTGCTTTCGGATCTTCTTCGGATATTATTGTCCTGATCATATCCTTGACAGAGGTTGAAGATAGTTCTCCCGCATCACTTGGTATGGCATTGCTGAAAAAATACTTAAAGCTGTATATTCCATGCGGACACGACAGGTACTTATTGGAAGTTACTCTGCTTATAGTGCTTTCATGGAGATTTAACTCAGTTGCTATATCTTTAAGATTGAGGGGCTTTAAAACATTCACCCCTTTTTCGAAGAAATCTTTTTGAAAAGACAGAATACTTTCAGTTACCCTGTAAATTGTTTTGTTTCGCTGATCGAGGCTCTTTAAGAGCCAGACAGCAGAACGGAGTTTATCTTCCAGAAACTGTCTTTCTTCTTTCGAAACTGAATCTTTTTGCTTCAAAAGTCTTTGATAATAATAGTTGATCCTTACTTTCGGCAGGCCTTCATCATTCAGGACAATCTGGTAACCAGTGTCAGTTTTCACAATGAATACATCGGGTGTTATATAATCTGCGGATGAGGAGGAGAATTTCCTGGCTGGTTTTGGATCAAGACCCTCAATTACTTTGACCGCTGAGAGTATGTCTTCGACAGAAACGTTGTATTCTTTGGCCAGTTGCTGGTACTTTCTTTTTCCGATCAGCTCCAGGCTATTGATAACCAGGCTTTCCGCAAGTGTCCCCTGCATATTCATGACCTTCAGCTGCAGCTGCAGGCATTCTCTTACATCCCTGGCTGCGATGCCAGGCGGATCGAAGCTCTGGACCAGAGTCAAAGCCTTTTTTGCTGCATCCATATCGGACTTCGACAGCTCCATAATCTCTTCGAGGGAGAGTCTGAGGTATCCGTTTTCATCAATGTTGCCGATTATGAGCTCTCCAACTTCCCTGACTTGTTCTGATTCTTTCGACAGGCGAAGCTGCCAGATTAAATGATCAAAAAGATCAGTTGCTGTACTGAGAAAATATTCGTATGACGGATGGGTCACATTGCCTGACGTAAAATATCCGAGGTCTTTTCCGTCGGAACTCCGTTCTTCAAAGTAATCATCTGAGGAAAAATGAGAAAGTTTTTCAAGGGAAAGTTCAGTGTCGTCAGTATACTGGGGTATCTCTTCCAGAGCTTCTTTTTCATCCTGGGAGAGTTCTTCTGAAGAAGCAATATCTGACATCTCCTCAAGAAAAGGATTCTCTATCAGCTCCTGATTGATTGTCTGTGACAATTCCAGCTGCGGCATCTGCAGTAATTTTATTGCCATCTGAAGCTGGGGGGTGAGTACCAGCTTTTGAGAAAGCTTCAGTTCAAGACGACTTTCCAGTGCCATTTATAGCCTGAACTCCTCTCCCAGATATATTTCCTTTACCTTCGGTTCTGCAATAAGTTTGTCCGGACTTCCTTCATCGAGGATCTCGCCGTTATTGATAATATAAGCCCTGTCGGTTATCGAAAGCGTGTCCCGCACATTGTGGTCGGTAATAATAATCCCCAGCCCTTTTTCTTTCAGATACATGAGCATTTTTTTTAATTCAATGATTGCAAGAGGGTCGATGCCTGCAAAGGGTTCATCAAAAAGTATGAAAGTAGGTTTTGTGGCAAGTGCCCTGGCTATTTCAGTTCTCCTTCTTTCTCCTCCTGAGAGTTTGAATCCATCTCTTTTGGAAAATTCTTCCAGATTAAACTCTTTCAATAAAACATGCAACTCAGTTTCAATTTCATCTTTTGACAGACCTTTAATCTCCAGGACAGCCCTCAGGTTGTCTTCTACAGAAAGTTTTCTGAAGATCGAAGGTTCCTGCGGCAGATAACTTATGCCCCGCCTTGCCCTTTGAAACATTGGAAGCACACTGATATCTTCACTGTCGAGGTGAATACTTCCTTTTTCAGGCCTTATCAGGCCGAGAATACTATAGAAGGTCGTTGTTTTTCCTGCACCGTTAGGGCCGAGTAAGCCCACGATTTCAGAAGTCGAGACATTGAGGTCTATATTCCTGAGGATAATTTTCTTGCCGTAGCTTTTGTAAAGCCCTTTGACTTCCAGGGTATGCATTAATGGTCCTTTTTGCTTTTGAGGGTCACTTTGCTGTTTTCTACGTGATAGCGGTCAGTGTCCATTAAATAAATTATTGTTGTTCCTGTCACTACATTTTCACCGTCCATGGCGCGGGGCTCCCCGGTGAAGACAACTCTTTCTTCCCCCTCGGCATAATATATAGCTGATTTTGCCGTAATGATTTTTGTCCCCTTGAGGACCTTAACGTTCCCGGTCGCCTCGATCTTTGTCACAGCTCCGCCGTCTTCTTTATAGTAGACGAGCATTTTGTCTGAATAGATGGTCAAATCTGTTGTCTTTGCCACAACATTCTTTTCAAACAAGGCTGTATGCGCCTTGTTATCCGATGTAAGAGTTTCGGAGGTGATGTTGATAGGGCCTTTTATGCGGGCCTGTTGGTCTTCAGCATTTGATAATATCGGGAGAAACAGCAATAAAATACTAATTATTGAAAGTCGCTTTAACATCCTTCATTATCCTCACTTTTTGCTCATTATTATTAACTTCCATTCCTTTTCCATGTACTGCAAATTTCTTGCCTACAATGGATACATCTTTGCTGGTAGTCAGCAAACCTGCATCGTTGTCTATTTCAACCTGCTCTGTTGTTATCGAATAAGTATCGCCTTTCGCAGTTATAGGCCCCTCAACAGATATCTTCTTGGTGTTCATATTATAGAGACCTTTTTCAGCGAAAATAGTTATCCCTCTGTTCTTTATTTCCATAACTATATCAGTAAGGTCGGCCAAATTGCCGTCCTTGGAGATATCAGCCCGTTTTGCAGTCAAAATCCAGTCCTGGACGCCATTTTTTTTCTGAATAATCTTCAATCCTTCTAAAAAAGAATCCCCTTTAAGATGTATGTCAAGCTTGCCGGCTTTTTCTCCTTCAACCATAAAGAAAAAAAGTGAAAAGAGCAAAATGGAAGCAAAAACCAGAAGACTTTTCTTCATAAAAAAGTTTATCACACAGGGATTTTTAAGTAAAGGCAATTATTGTGCCAGAAATTAAATTGCATGTCATTTTTTGCTTGATTTTTTTGAAATATATAATATGAGCTGCTGATATAGCGCAAAAAAGTATATTATTTCAATTTAATACCGTTCATAAGAGCAGATTTCATGATTTCAACAGGAGGAGAAGTCCTGGTCCAGAGTTCAAAGGCAAAGACGCCCTGCCAGAGGAGCATACCCAGTCCGTCGATAGTCCTGCATCCTTTTTGCATGGCTTGCGCTAAAAGAGGGGTTTTTTTATAGATCAAATCACAGACTGTTTGCTCAGGAGAAAGAGCAGAAATATCAAAGGGAACCGGGTCTGTTGTTTTCAGTCCGAGCGGAGTTGCATTAATCAATATGTCAAAACAGCCTAATTCAGATGTGTCACTAAGGACATTAATATTATCTTTGATTTCAGAGAGATCTGAGGCAAGTTTTCTCAATTTTACTTTATCGATATCAAAAAGATACAGTCTTTCAGCCTTTTGTCCCAGATAGTAGCCGATGGCCCGGGAAGCCCCTCCTGCTCCTGCTATGAGTATTTTTTTGTTGTCAGGAGAAACATTATTCTCTGTAAGAGAGCGCATGAATCCCCTTCCATCCGTATTATGACCGATAAGCGTTCCTTCCTGATTTACTATGGTATTGACTGCGCCGATAAACAGGGCCTCTTCATTGACCTTGTCCAGATAGGGTATTACAGATTCTTTATGGGGTATGGTAATGTTCACTCCAGCCAGGTTCAGTGCCCGTATAGCCTCTACCGCATTTTTAAGAGAGTCAGGACGGACCGAAAAGGGCAGGTAGCAGTAATCAAGTCCAAGATGTTCAAAAGCTGCATTATGCATAAGCGGTGATAACGTATGCTCAACCGGGTAACCATAAAGCCCTGTTATCTTAGTTTTTCCTGTTATTTTCATCGTAATCTCCTCAGATGTTTTAAGTTATTATGGGCCCTTCCTTAAGATTCACATATCGTATCAATAAGGCCCTGTGGTGTACCGTCGGTTACAACTGTCTTCAAGCCTGTGGCACCTTCGATGTCCCTCAGAGAAACGTTATCGAGCAATACATTGTCGCCCTCTTTCAAAACAACGTCAGGCACAATCAGGATGTCATATGAATCAGTATTGTCGTGCAGTGATTTTATTATGTCCCGTCCTGTCAGTAAACCGGTAACTGTGACAGACTCGCCAAAAAATTCATTTTTTACCTGGACGATATTGATATTGATGTTTGCATTCTCAGTCATCCGTTCAATAAATTTTGTCAGATAAGGAAAGAACGAGGTGCCGGTAAAGGTCACAAAATTCTTTTTTACGGACAATGTCTTGGGTATCCTGACTTTCCTGGCCTGATTAATAAAAAGCGGCACCATACCTACGCCATTTTCTATCTGAGAAAGACTTCCGTATTCCTTCAGAGGTGGGAATGCCTTTTCAGCCTTGATGTACATTTCATCAGAGCAATACACAATCGATTCGCCATGCTTCTTTCTGAATCTCTTTTGAAAAGACTCGACAATTTTTATGGATTCAGTGGCAATATCCTTAGTTACCGGCTGAAGCCGGATTTTCCTGTGCCTTGTAAGACCTACAGGGACTACTGCTATAGAAGAAACATAGGGATAAAATTTGTAAATGTCGCTGATTGTTTTCTGTAATTCCATCCCGTCGTTAAACCC
The DNA here is from genome assembly GCA_963801505.1 of uncultured Nitrospira sp. Lineage (GTDB taxonomy): Bacteria > Nitrospirota > Thermodesulfovibrionia > Thermodesulfovibrionales > UBA6898 > JAOUFP01. The sequence goes on along the minus strand of CAWDEY010000016.1, from coordinate 171,385 downwards.
CGGGCACAAAACGATTTGTATATGCATCCTTATTCTGTTGTCTGAAAAAAACTTCAGCTCCTTCAGGATGTCCTGCGCCTTAGGGTTCCCCAGCATCTTATTTCGAAGCGCCCTGTTTGTTGTATGCACCGATATGTATAGAGGACTTAATCTCTGCTCTAAAATCCTTTTCCTGTTCTCCTCAGTTATATTGGACAAAGTCATGTAATTCCCATACAGAAAAGAAAGCCGGTAATCTTCGTCTTTAATATACAGTGATTTTCTGAGGCCTTTGGGTAGCTGCTTTACAAAACAGAAGATACAATTGTTCCGGCAGGTTTTTATCCTGAAGGGCTTGACGGTTATCCCGAGGTCCGCATTGTTTTCCATTGCAATGAGGACCTTGTTTACAGCAGCCTTGCGCATAAATTCGATTTCAAGTTCATCGGAGCCTTTATTGAACATAAAGTCTATGACGTCATGTAACGGACAAGAATTTATCGAAAGGAGTATATCACCACTCTGAAGGCCTGCTTTTGCGGCCGGGCTGTCTGCCTCAACTGATTCAATCTCAAGTTTGTTATTAGTGCGCATTCGTCAGTTTAAATCCCTTATAAATATATTGGAGTCCTGATATTGCCGTAATCGCTGCTGATAGTATAAAAACCCCCTCGTGTACAGGTGGTAATGTCGTAATATTTATATTAAGCAATACATATGCAAGGATGAAAAGCTCAAAAGCTATGGCTGCTTTGCCGAGCAAAACAGGTTCTACCTTTAAGGTATTTGTGATCATGTAAAGCAAAAAACACCCGATTACCACGATTATGTCTCTGCTTATTACAATGATCGCAAACCATTTCGGAATCCAGCCATACACAGAAAAAATGATGAATGAAGACACGAGGAGAAATTTGTCCGCCAGCGGGTCCAGAAAGGTCCCGAGGACTGTCTTTTGGTTTGTGAGTCTGGCCAATAGGCCGTCAAGCATATCTGTTAAGGCAGCTACGGCAAAAAGGATGAGCGCGTAAAAATATTGATTATATATGATTGTGGTTATGAGAATAGGGATAATAACTATTCGCGTAATAGTCAGAGTATTTGGAACATTCAATACTTTCAAATAATATCTCCAGGGTATTTAGTCATTGAAACCTAAAATAAGTGATCAACCACAGAGGACACAGAGTTAAAGAAAAGAGAGTGCACTGAGCAAATTATTAATTGTTGATAATATATTATTCTTGGTCTCCTCATTCTGTTCTCTGTGACCTCTGTGGTGAAGTTTTTGCAAGCGCCTCTTATGGTAAATTAAAAGGGGACTTGTCGAAGTTCAGCTTCAATCCCAATTTTTTATAGCAGTCTGCCGCTGTCTTCCCTGATAGAGAGGAAAACAGCATTTCAGCATGGCAGCCTTCAACTTTGAAACCATATTTCTTTGCGTTTATCACTGATTCCCTGAAGTATTTCTCCGCCGTTTTCTTTCTGCCTTCAATAAACGCTATCTCCCCAAATCCGAGCCTGCAATAGATAAGTCCTCTGGGGTCCTTTGTTTTTTTAAAGAGCTCCTGAGAAGTCTTGAAATAGCTGGAAGCATCTTTATGGTCTCCAAGCATCTTGCAGGTTGTCCCCATGCTCCAGAGGGTATATGCATAGCTTACACTGTCTCCAATTCTATTGTAGAGAAAGGAAGCCTTTTTAAAGTATGACAACGCCTTTTTGTAGTCTCCAAGCATGCGGTACGCATTACCTATGCCACAGTACGAATAGGCTGTTCCGAAGGTGTCTTTTATGCCTGCAAACAAAGTGTTTGCCTGGTTGTAATAGTCTAAAGAATCTTTGAAGAGACCGGCGATTCTCGACGTCCCCCCAAGGCCACACAGGCAATATCCTACAGAGGATTCCTGTTTCAGGGCTTTGAAGGCCTTCAGGGCCTTTTTGAAGTCAGCAATGGCCTCCGGAATATCTCCCTTGATCCTTAAAGAACCGGCTGTGGCCCAGAGAGAGAATGCTATGCCGTGTTTATCTCCCGCAGATTCATAATAATCCAAAGCAGATGAAATCATCTCCAGGGCTTTTTTCCAGTCTCCCTTTGCCCTCAAAGACAGGCCGATGCCTATTTCAGCATCAGCTATTGCTGAGATATCATATAATTTTTTGGCTGTATTTATAGCGGCCGCATAGGCCTTCTCCGCCTTGTCAAAATCGCCTATCATCCTGCATACATCACCGGTGGAGAGCTGGCATTGCATAATACCGTCTGAATCTTTTGACAACGTATATAATTTCAGGGCCTGTTTGTACAGGTCCAGGGCTTCGGCATAGCGGCTTTTCTGTCTTAAGGCTTCGGCTTTTTCAAAAAGGTCATCTGTTTTCAAGGATCTCATTAAGTGTCTCCATAGTTTTTGAATAATTGTCTGATTTAAAAAATGCAGAGCCCATAACAAGGATATCAGCACCCGCATCTGCCACTTCTTTGGCGTTATCGATTTTTACGCCGCCGTCTACCTCAATGAGCGTTGATACTCCTGCGTCAGTTATCATCTTTTTGACTGCCTTGATCTTTTCCAGCGTATGCGGAATAAACTCCTGTCCGCCAAATCCCGGGTTAACAGACATCAGGAGCACCAGGTCAGCATCTGCCAGAATATTTTCAAGCTGGCATACCGGGGTTGCGGGATTTATCGAAACCCCTGCCTTCATTTTGTGCTGTTTTATGAATTGAATGGACCTGTGCAGGTGCACAGACGCCTCACAGTGGACTGTGAGAAAATCAGCCCCTGCATCCGCAAATTCCTTCACAAATTTATCAGGATCTTCTATCATCAGATGCACATCGAGAGGCAGTCTGGTTATTTTCCTGATAGCTTCCACTACAGAATAACCAATAGTCAGATTGGGCACAAAATGACCGTCCATTACATCTATATGCAGCATATGTGCACCGGCCTTTTCAGCGGCTTTTATCTCTTCTTCGAGTCGTACAAAGTTTGCGGAAAGAATTGACGGCGAAATCCTGATCATTAGATGGTACCTTCTTTCAATTCAAGATATAGTTTATCGGTATTTTTTATCAGTGTCCCTGGTCTTGGTTTTTGAGCTCTGACAATATTGCCCGGTCCTTTTGATTCCACTGAAAGTCCCAATTTCTCCGCAAGCTCCTGCGCATTTTCAATGCTCTTATTAAGAAAATCCGGACAGAAATAGATTAGCTCATGAGGGCCAAGACTGACAAGCACTGTTATCTTGTCGGACAATCTTTCATGAGGTTCAGGCTTTTGGGCTATTATCTTCCCTTTCTCGACCGAATCATCATGAACATAGATGACCTTCCCTATACTGAGACCTTTTTGCATAAGCAAAGACTCGGCCTCTGTAAGTGTCACATTAACAAGCTGGGGGACGGAAGATATTCTGGGGCCTTTGCTGACAATTACCTTAATCGACCGTTTTTCCTTGACTTTATTGCCGGCCGGAACGTCCTGTCTTATTATGTGTCCGGTCTGAATAGCAGAATCAAAATCCTCACCTTCAATTTTCAGATAAAGGCCTGCCCTGCTTAAAGCTTCATTGGCTTCCAGCAATGTCAAATCAGTCAGGGAAGGGACTTCCACTGTCCTGCTGAAGCTCAGGATATTAAATGTAATGAAACCAAAAGAAAGCCCAAGCAATATAAACAACACAAAGAAAAGAGGTACCTTAAGAAGATTGCTCATCTGTTTCTGCACAATGCCACTCCAAAAAAACCGTCCATATTGTGTTTGTGAGGATAGGTCCTGAAAAAACCGTTTTCCATAAAAGGACGCAAAAATTCCCGTTTAACATCTTCTATAATACGGAAATCCTTTGCTGTCTTCAAGAATTCTCTGACAACCTGCTCACCTTCCTCGGGTTCAGTAGAACACACAGAATATACGAGTCTGCCTGATTCCGATAAAAAACATGAGGCTGATCTGAGCAATTCGAGCTGCTTTGTCCTGTTCTTCGTAAGGTCTGCAACAGAATATTTGTATTTGATGTCAGGGTTCTTCCTTATAACACCTATCGAAGAGCACGGAGCATCCACAAGAATTTTATCGAACTTCCCAATGTCTGTACTTTTTAAGGTGTTCAAGTCAGCGATTACTATTTTTACAGAACCTGTCCCCAGAGTTTTAAGATTATCTTCAAGGCTGACGGCCCTTTTGGGGTCTTTTTCAACAGCAAGGATCTCACCGCTATCTCGCATACATTGCGCGATATGCGAAGTCTTTCCGCCGGGAGCTGCGCATGCGTCAAGAACTCTTTCACCCGGGTTTGGACCAAGAATATGTGTAATAAGCTGAGAAGCTTCGTCCTGGACTGCAAATAGTCCTGAGATAAAGCTGAGGTCTGCGTATGTATGCATCTCTTTCAGTACGATTCCGTCAGGGGAAAACAGGGTCGGTTCAGCTGCGACATTGTTTTCAGAGAGTCTTTTGAGCAGCTCATCCCTGCTGATTCTCAGGGTATTTGCCCTGAGGCTGAAAGGCTGGACCGCATTGTTTGCTTTAGCAAGCAGTAAAGCATCATTTTTTCCGAACCTTTCAATCCATCTTTCTATCAGCCATTTAGGATGGGAGGTATTAATCGCTATGGCTTCAACAGGATTTTCCAGCTTGAGCGGCAGGACAAATTTTTCTTTCTGTCTTAGAATATTTCTTAAGACAGCATTTACCAGCGGGCCTTTTCTGTTGGGAGCATTCCGTGAAGAGTCTTCCTTTTCCATCTCAACTGATTCATTTACGACAGCCCAATCAGGGACCCTCATGAAAAAGATCTGATATACCCCGATCCTGAGGTTGTTGAGTGTGAAATCACCAAGTTTTGAGGGGTTTTCAAGGAAATGGTTCAGTATCCAGTCAAGCGTGTACCTGTATCTCAATACGCCGTAAACGATCTCCATATTAAAGGAACGGTCACGCCTGTCTAAAGATGAAGCGATATCCTCCAGGGATTTCTTGGGGCGTTTGCCTCTTTTGAATATCTCCAAAAGAGACTGTATGGCAAAAAGACGTGCTTCAGACATATAGAGAACGGTTCCTTTTCATTTTAGTTAATGAATAATCATTACGCTCAGAGTTTCAATTTTTGTCATTCCGGCTTGCCCGGAATCTTTCCGAAAGGATTCCCGACGCGCATTGCTGGCGGGAATGACACAAAGGAATAAACATTTTAAAGGGTTCTTCACGGATTAGTGCTTCCAATTTTCCAGGAAAAACGCTGTTTAGATTGAATCTGAAATAACCACGTTTCATTTTCTGTAATGTTACCATTTTGAGATATTTTAAGGAAATCAGGGAGAATATGGTTTTTTACGGGCTGAGTCTTTATCGGGTTGTTTTATCGACCGGGGAGGGCAAAATGTTTTATAATTGTGTATGGCTATTTTAGAGATAAAGAAGTATCCGGAAAAGGTATTAAAACAGAAGTCGTTGCCAGTGACTACTTTTGATGAGGGATTGCAGGCACTCATAGACAATATGATCGAGACCATGTATGCGGCGCCCGGCGTTGGCCTTGCGGCCCCCCAGGTTGGTCATTCAAAGAGGCTTGCTGTTATCGATATCAGTTCCAGGGGGGAGAAGTTTCCACTGCTTGTCATAGTCAACCCTGTTATAGTAGGTTGCGAAGGCGAGGTTGAGTTTGAAGAGGGCTGTCTCAGTTTCCCTGAATATACGGCATTGGTCAAGAGGTCTGAAGATGTGGTAGTCAAGGCCCAGGACAGGGACGGCAAGCCAATAGAAATCGAAGCAACGGACCTTCTTGCAATAGCCTTGCAGCATGAAATAGATCATCTTGACGGCATTTTGCTGATTGACAGGATCAGCCCTATTAAGAGGGATTTTTTCAAGAAACGGTATAAAAAAATCCAGAAGCTCAACCAGTAAGGCCGAGTGTATTAAAGGTCTCATGATAGAATGCACATTATTTAGAAAATCTCCCCTCACCCCTCTTTGCCAAAGAGGGGTCTTATTCCTCCCTTTGAAAAAGGGAGGTCAGGAGGGATTTTACAAATCAAGGAGCTCATTATTATGAGACTGTTAATAAGTGCATGAAAATAATATATTTCGGCACCCCTGATTTTGCCGTTCCTTCGTTGCAGGCCCTCATTGAATGTGGAGAAGATGTTATTGCTGTTGTTACGCAGCCGGACAAGCTCAAGGGAAGGGGGCATCAATTGTCTCAGCCGCCTGTCAAGGAACTGGCTATCTCGAAAGGAATCAGCGTCCTTCAGCCTTCAGGTATCAGGACACCTGAATTTTTTTATGAGATGGCAAAATTGACACCGGACGTTATCGTTGTTGTTGCATATGGAAGAATTCTTCCACTTTCTCTGCTGAAACTTCCTCCTTATGGATGTGTAAATGTGCATGCGTCCCTTCTGCCTAAATATCGCGGTGCCGCCCCTATTCAATGGGCGCTTATAAACGGCGATGAAAAAACAGGTATTACTACAATGCTATTGGATGAAGGAATGGATACAGGAGACATACTCCTGAAAGAAGAAGTGGAAATATATGATGACGATAATGCCTACACTCTCAGCCGGAGACTTTCTCTGGCAGGTGCATCTTTGCTTATAAACACCCTTAAGGGGTTAAAAGATAAGCTTATTAGCCCGACACCGCAAAGCGGCAAGGCCACGTATGCCCCGCCATTAAAAAAGGAAAACGGACGGATAAGCTGGTCGTTATCAGCCCGTGAAATAGCCCACCTGATAAGAGGGACTTATCCCTGGCCCGGTGCATACTGTTATTTGAACGGCGAAAAGATAAATATTATAAAGGTAAAAGTTGTTCCTCATAACAACAAAGGGACAGCCGGTCAAATAGAACAGATTTCCGGCAGTGATATCCTTGTCAGCACCGGGGAGGGCGTGCTTGCCATATCAGAGGTGAAGCCCGAAGGGAAAAAGATAATGTCCGCATCTGCTTTCATGCATGGGAGACATTTGAAAGAGGGGGCATTTTTTGACACCCTATAGGATATTAAGAGGCATTGTCTTGCGGGTCTATTATCCCTTTCTCATGTTTTTAAGCGCCTTTTTAAAAAATAAAAAAGAGAGCTTTCAGAGGTCTGTGATATATTTGAACAACAGGCTTGTCATGGCTGAAAAGACCAGGACAAAAAAGATACTCCTGCTTTTGCCGCATTGCATCCAGGTGACCGAGTGCACCATCAGACTTACGCATAATATTTACAACTGCGAAAGGTGCGGCAGGTGCGAAATAAGGGACCTTATAGAACTTGCGGAAGAGAACAGACTTGAACTATATGTAGCTACCGGAGGCACCATTGCGCGAAAGATCGTTAAGGAAATCAAACCTGAGGCCATTGTGGCAGTTGCCTGTGAAAGGGACCTCTCCAGCGGGTTGGTGGATACCTATCCGTTTCCTATCCTCGGGATAACCAATGAAAGGCCTTATGGACCCTGCATCAATACCCGGGTTGACCTTGGCAAGGTCAAAGACGCGATAAATTTTTTTAGCAGGGATTAGGAGAAGGAATACCCCTTTATTGCATGCCCCTTTGTTTCCCCGACCCAAACCCTTCTGATGTCTTCCGGAGAATTGTAAACAACAGAAGCTCAGCCAAGATCATCCTCTCCCCATCCGAGATGGTTATCCGATCTTATAGCCTCGCACAGGTCATTGTCGTGCTGCCGACGGGGCAGGAGCCGGTAGCGCAGCAAGTCCCTGCCATGACCGAATGGGGCATGATATTCTTTATGCTGTTTGCTGGAGGCGTTTCGGTCTACTACCTCAGAAGAAAGAGAATCGGGTAGCCTCATTTGAAAAAAAAGGGCGGGAATATTCCCGCCCTTTTTTTGTTTCTCTTCAGTATATTATTTCATGCCTGTAATTTTTCCAGTATTCCTTTTAATACCGCTTCTTCGTCCTTCAACTCCACTTTGAAATCGTGTTTCGCGCCTGAAGCGATCTCACCCCTGAGTTCCGGTATATAGTCCTTAAGTACTCCTATAAGCATTTCTTTTTCCTTGTCTGTCAGTTCCAGTTTCATGTCCCTTCTCCTTTCTTAGAAAAAAACAATTCTTTCTACTATACATTCCTTAATTAATACTTATCATGAAAATTAAAACAAGTCAATGTAATAAACTCGGCCCGGTATCCCCTCAGTTATGGGCATAAAACACAATGAAATCTCCCCCGACATCACCTCTTTGACTCCCCAGGTATGTCGTAGGGTCCTTGGTGTCACTGACGCGGATTGCAAAACGTGAAACACTCCCTTAACCCCAGCCGTACCCGGCAGTCGAGTTATAACCTTATTTTTTGAATATCTGACTGAGAAACTTCCGGAGCTCTTCCCAGGATTTCCTGTCTGCCTCAGCATTATATCCAAGCGGCAGATTAAATTTCCTTGCGTAGGCATCAGCCTCGGGATTGGTAAAGCTGTGCATCGCGCCTGGATAGGTTATGAACTGAAAATCCGCCCCGGCGTCTTTCATCTCCTTTTTAAACGCATCGACCTGCTCTGCTGTTGTGAACTTGTCAGCACCTCCATGGAGCACGAGGATTTTGGCTTTCACCTCACCTTGCTGTGCCGGCTTTACTGCGGCAAGACTGCCGTGGAAACTTGCGACCCCTTTGAGATCAATGCCCTGCCTCGCCATATTAAGTACTACACCACCTCCAAAACAATAGCCTATCGCGGCGATTTCTGCGGGATCAACAACAGATTGTTTTTTAAGAAAGTCCATAGCTGCTGTGAACCTGGCCTTTGCCGTGTCGAAATTTTTCATTACCTCTGATGAGAACTTACCCGCATCGTCAGGGTGCATGGCCTGCTTCCCGTCTCCGTACATATCCACCGCAAGGGCGGCATACCCCAAATCCGCAAGCATACGGGCGCGCTTCCGTGCGTATTCGTTAAGCCCCCACCATTCATGGACAACGAGGACCCCGGGTCTCTTGCCCTTGATGTTCTTATCATAGGCAAGATAGCCTTTTAGTACAGTATTGCCTGAGCGGTAAGTGACTTCCTTTCCCTTAATGTTCGACTTCGCTGAAGCGGTCACTGCAATCATCGATACCAGAGCTGCACCAACAAGAACTGCCATAAGATTTTTCATAGCTGTCTCCTTAATTGGATTGTTATAACCGGAATAACGGCCGATTCCTTGTAATAAAGTGTATCACCAATCAGTCAGGCAGACAACTCCCGACTTTTGTGTACTTTTGTGTCCGCGGGTACTTTCTGACAGATATTACAAAATGGCATACCGGACCCATCGAATAATCGTGCATAAAGATGCTGTCAAATAAATTATTCAAAAACGCTCCTCAAGGTGGTAATATTGGCTATGGCTGTTTGACAGCCGGATCCGTTTAGTGAAAGGAGGTGAGGTGGATGAAGAAGATGCTCTCAAAAGAAGTTCTTGAGAAAGAGGCTGCTTTATGGAAAAGTCTGAAGAAGGCTGCTGCAGAAAATCCCGGAAAAGCATGCCGCAAGTGAAAGGGTTGAAAGAGCTAAGGTTGCCGGTCAGGCAACAACAAAAAAAGGCAGCTATGAGGGACATACCATACAGACTTCCGAAGGTCCCTTATGGCTGTCGGCTTTTATAATCCATAATGACTTATATGGTTAAATCAAGGACAACCTGGTGACATACGATGCCGATTAACAATCCATTTGATTTTTTTATCCAGCTGCATATTACCGAGCGCTGCAACCTGCGTTGCAGTCATTGCTACCAGGACGGCAGCCGATCCGGGGAGATGACACTAGGAGAGATAACTTCAGTCATTGACGAGGTCTCTGAGTTGATAGCGTCCTGGGAAGAAGCATATGCCGTCCGGTTTGAGTCGAGCTTTACTGTGACCGGGGGTGAACCCTTCCTCAGAAGCGACTTCAGCGACATCCTCGACGCGCTGAAACAGAGTGGATTTGATACGTACGTTCTTACCAATGGGACGCTCATAAGCCGGGAGAGGGCCATGGAGCTTGTTGACCTGGGGGTCAGGGGCGTCCAGATAAGCCTTGAGGGGCCGGAGCATATTCATGACAGTATACGCGGGGCAGGGAGTTTTGCAGCATCGCTTAATGGCATTCATAACATTGTAGGTTCAGGCATCGAACTCACACTCAATACAACTCTCTCTGAAATAAACGAACCGTATTTTATGGACATGATCAGCCTGGCAACAGATTTGGGCGCACAGAAGCTCGGATTTTCAAGGCTTGTCCCGGCAGGGGGGGGGAAGCAGCTTATCAGCAGGATGCTCAGCATTTCCTCTGTTGAAAAACTGTACCGGAACATATTTTCCCTCAATACAGGAAATCTGAAGATCGTCACCGGAGATCCGGTTGCCTCGCAGTACCGGTATCCTGACCAGACTGCTTCCGGCATTTCCGTGCCGTCCGGCGGATGTGCCGCAGGTGTTTCAGGTCTGACAATTATGCCAGACGGCACTGTCACTCCCTGCAGGAGGCTACCGATACCTATCGGCAATGTAAGAACTGATTCACTCAGGGAAATCTGGGCATCTTCCAAAGTGCTTAACAGTCTCAGGGACAAGTCCCTGTATCAGGGGAAATGCGGAGACTGCAGCAGGTGGGCCTTATGCCGCGGCTGCAGGGCGATTGCTTTTGCCTCTGCCGGGACAGAAGATGTTGCCGCGTACCTTGTGGAGGACCCCCAGTGTTTTTTGGAATTAAGATAAAAGGTGTCATATACATTTTGTCAGAAAAGGAGACTTACTATGAAGACATGGGTCATTGATCCCGACCATTCTGTAGCAGCGTTCTCTATACGCCATATGATGATCGCGCAGGTGCGAGGCCAGTTTAACAAAATCGAAGGGACTGTGAACTTTGATCCTGCTGATATCAGTGGTTCGTCCGTTGAACTGACGATCGACGCTTCAAGTGTTTTGAGCGGCGTTGAAAAAAGGGACGCTCACCTCAGGACAGCTGATTTTCTCGACACGAAGAAGTATCCGGTCATCTCATTTAGAAGCAGCCAAATCAAGGCCCTCACGCCAGGACGAGCCCTCGTAACCGGAGACCTGGCCCTGCACGGGGTCACAAGGAGCATAGAAGTAGAGGTTTCATACACAGACCCTGTAAAAGACCCCTTCGGCGACGGACTGACCATGGGGTTTGCTTTAGCAGCCAGGCTCAACAGGGAAGACTACGGCATCATGTGGAACCAGCCGATGCCGGATTTTCGGGGTCATGCTCGGTCATGAGGTAGAGCTGCTGATAGATCTTGAGACGGATCTTGCTCTCTAGCAGACAGAAGAAAACAATAATGCGCATCAGGAGGCCTGTTTATGAAAACCTATGATGTTATCGTTGTAGGGGCTGGAGATGTCGGCCTTGGCATTGTCTTTAAGGCGGCCTCTCAGGGACTCAGTGTTGCTGTTGCAGACAAGGGTAAACCCGGCGGGACATGTGTCAACTATGGCTGTGTGCCTTCAAAGACACTTATCCACACAGCTGACAGGATAGTCGAGATCAGACAGGCGGATGAATTCGGCATCAGGGCGCCGATTGAGGAAATCGACTTTGGAGCTATCATGCAGAGGATGAGGAAAACAGTCTCCTCGGGCAGGCGCTCCATAGAAGAAGCCCTGGAGGAGACCAATAATATCGACTTTTTCAGGGGACAGGCCCAATTTCTCGATGCGCGGACACTCGCGGTAGGTCAGCAGAGAATCCGGGGCAGGAAGATATTCATAGCTTCAGGTGCTCGTCCGACTGTCCCTGACCTTAAGGGGATCGAGTCGGTTGACTACCTGACAAATGAGACTGTGCTGAACCTGGAGACTCGGCCCCGGGAATATGGTCATTATCGGAGGTGGTTTTGTGGGCGTGGAATACGCTCATTTCTTCTCGGCCGTCGGGACAAAGGTTACGCTTATTGTCCGCGGCATGGACCTTCTTCCTTTTGAAGAGCCGGAAATATCAGAATTGCTGAAAAATGAGATGGGCAAAAGGATGACTCTCCTCTTCAGGACTGAGGCAGTTGAAGTCGTTAGATCAGGCAAGGGATATGCGGTGTTCGTAAAGAACAGGGAGACGGGCGTTATACGGGAACTGCAGACAGACACTGTTATGGTTTCCGCAGGCCGGACATCGAACGCTGACCTGCTTAAAATAGAAAATTCCGGTGTAGAGACAAATGAAAGGAACTACATAAAAGTGGATGATTATCTCCGGACGAACAAAAGAAATATCTGGGCACTGGGCGATGCCATCGGCCGGACGATGTTCACACATGCCGGCGACAGGGAGGCTGAACTGGCGTGGCATAATGCCATGAACAGAAAGAAGTTGCCGATGGATTTCCAAAATGTCCCACACGCTGTCTATACCTCACCGCAGATTGCTTCAATCGGCCTGACTGAAAAAAAGGCGCGGGAGAAGTACGAGATCAATGATAGGAAGGGCGGCGTATTCCGATACGGTCATGGGAGAGGCGATGCTTGAGCGCAGCGGGTTCGCCAAGGCTGTTGTTGAAAAGGGCAGCGGCCGGATACTGGGGTTTCATATTATCGGCCCGCACGCAGCTGTCCTGATTCAGGAAGTAGTCAACGCTGTCCTGAACCATGCTGACGCGCAGTCGATAACCGGCAGTATGCATATATTCCCGGCGCTTTCAAACCTCGTGACCGAGACCCTCGGCAACCTGGAATAAAAATGGAACAACAATTAATTATTTATCATAAAGACGGCAGTTCATTTACCACGGAGCCACAAAGACGCTGAGAAAACGCGGGTTTGAGGCAAATAAGGGACTGACCAATTTGGTTGCTCCTATCCTGCCCGTAACTTCTCGATTTTACTCTGTGATCACTGTGATCTGTGGTTACTGCTTTTTTAAGGTTTATGCAACACGAGGGCTTATCTTCTTTATGATCTCTTTCATAAAAGCCGGAAGGTCCGAGGGTTGACGGGACGTTATTAAATTACCGTCAACGATTACCTCTTTATCTTCGTAATCAGCCCCTGCTTCCTTCATCTCAGGCGCAACTGAACGATAACAGGTCGCGTGCCTGCCTTTCATGAGCCCGGCGGAGATCAATATTTGTGGACCGTGGCAGATCGCGGCGACCGGTTTGTTTTTGGCAAAGAAATCTCCGGCTATTTCAAGGGCTTTGGGGACCTTCCTGATCTCCTCCGGCGCCTTGCCTCCAGGGAGTATGAGAAAGTCATAATCTCCGGTATTAACATCTCTCAATCGTCTTGTTTGCCTCAACCTCGTATCCTTTCTTGCCCTTGATCGTTCCCTTTTTCATGGAGGCTATATCGACATCGTGTCCTTCTTCAAGCATTCTGTAATAGGGAACGAGGAGTTCTGTGTCTTCAAAGTTATCTGCGCTTATTATTAATACCTTCATGACCCACCTCACACATTTGAGAAATTATATCGGGGATGCCCAAACAGCGGCCTATCGATTTTCATTGTATCATCTCATTAAGACCGGTACAAGAGGATCCGGGAAAAAACTGGCGGAAAAGTAGCAGGATATGAGATATGATTAATTAAGTGATGGAATATTTTTTTGCCTCCTATTCCAGGGAGAGAGTGGGAATCGTATTTTGAAACGAAGATAGAAAAAAGGTGATTTGAATGACACTATGGCTTAGTTTCATAATATGCACATCAGTGATAGTTTATTCAGGGACAAGACTTGCCAGGTATGGAGACATTATCGCTGAAAAGACAGGACTGGGCAGCGCATGGATTGGCCTGGTACTTATGGCCTCAGTAACGTCCCTGCCTGAACTTGTTACCGGCATAAGCTCTGTTACCTTTGCAGGGGTCCCCGACATAGCAGCCGGTGATGTCCTGGGAAGCTGCGTGTTTAATATGCTTATCCTGGCACTTCTTGACACTGCCCAGCGGCCCCGGCCTTTGACGGCAAAGGCACATCAGGGACATGTTCTCTCTGCGGGTTTTGGAATACTTCTTTTGGGAATTGTAGCCATAAGTCTGCTTTTGGGGGGTCGTATTCCTTCAATGGGCTGGATCGGACTTTATACCCCAATAGTTGCAGGTGTCTATTTAATCGCCATGAGATCAGTCTATTTTTATGAAAAAAGGCAGATAGCTGCATTAATGAAAGAAATAGCTGTTGAATTGCAATACGAAAAAATACCTACAAAGACAGCTATTGCCCATTATAGTATTCATGCGGTTGTTGTTATCATATCAGCCTTTTTTTTGCCCAAAATAGGCGAGGCCATTGCAGAGACAACAGGTTTGGGCCAGACATTTACCGGCAGTATTTTTATAGCTTTATCAACATCTCTCCCGGAAGTGGTCGTATCTATAGCAGCAGTGAAAATGGGGGCGATAAACCTGGCAGTCGGAAACTTGTTTGGGAGCAATATCTTTAATGTATTAATCCTTGCCATTGACGATCTTTTTTTCGTAAAAGGCCCTTTGCTTTCATTTGTAAATCGGAACCATGCAATCTCGGCATTGTCCGCTATTGTCATGACAGCCATTGCAATTATTGGCTTGACTTATCGCGCTGATAACAAGAAATTGTTTCTTGCATGGGATTCTGCTGGCATGGTATTGATATTCGCAATTAATCTCCTGCTGCTTTACATGCTGAAATAGAAGGAGACCTGTGACCCATAACGAATTGATGTTTACACTTGTTCTGTCATCAGTTGTATGTTTTGCTGTTGAAACATAAAAATTAATAAAGAGAAAAAGAGCTGTTTTAAGTTAAAATATCAGACAAAACAATCTTACTTACCCTGATAGTGAGGATAAATAAATGGACAAAATTATATTGAAGACAGAAATGCCGGACATCAAATTTATAAGAAGCGGAAAGGTCAGGGACATCTATGATCTTGATGACAGTCTTTTGATGATAGCCTCTGACCGGATATCCGCCTTTGACGTTGTCCTCCCAAACGGGATTCCCGGCAAAGGAAAGCTGCTTACACAGATATCCATTTACTGGTTCCAGCAGATGGCAGATATAATTAAAAACCATCTTATCGCCACCGAAGTGGATGCCTATCCATCCCAGTGTCATAAATACCGTGATCAACTTGAAGGCAGGAGCATGCTGGTAAAGAAAGCAGAGCAACTACCGGTGGAATGCATAGTGAGGGGGTATCTCTCCGGGAGCGGCTGGAAGGAATACCAAAAGACAGGTTCCGTGTGCGGGATAAAACTGTTGGATGGGCTTAAGGAATCTGCCCGGCTTGATGCGCCGATATTTACACCCAGCACAAAGGCCGAAGAAGGGCATGATATAAATATCTCCTTTAAGGAAACCGAAAATATAGTAGGCAATGAAATGGCTGCGAAGCTTAGGGATGTCAGCCTGAGGATATATTCAAAGGCAAGAGAAATGGCCGAGAAAAAAGGGATCATCATAGCGGACACAAAATTTGAATTCGGAATATACGACAACGAACTGATCCTTATAGATGAAATCCTTACCCCTGATTCCTCGCGGTTCTGGTCTGCGCAGACTTATGTACCGGGAAAGGGCCAGGACAGTTATGATAAACAGATAATAAGGGATTATCTCCTTACACTTGATTGGGACCAGACATATCCGGGGCCTGTATTGCCTGAACATATTGTTGAAAAGGCCATAGAAAGATACAGGGAGATTTGTAATATAATAGTTTCGTAAGGCGGCTATTTCCCCGCGGATTTGTAGAGCAGTTTTCCTATATATCTGTTGATCGGGTTGCTTCGAGCGAGAAACGGCAATGGCGCTGGTTTCCTGGCACCCAGTTTTTTCAGTTCCCATTTAATGTCCTTGTTGTCCGGATCGTTTTTCAGGCCTTCCTGAAAGGCCTCTACAGAATCTTTCTTTTTCTTGTCTTTGAGGTATGCCCTGCCCAGATTAAGATAAAATACCGGATAATAAAATTCGGAGCCAAAGGGCATCGAGGTATTCAACATATTAAGGGCGTTTTTACAGATTTTCACTCCTTCCCTTGGATTATTTTCCACCACAGCTATAAGACATCCGTAATAGGACAGTAAAAAAGGGTCGGCAGGAAATTTTACCAGGGCTTGCCTTAGGGTATTCAATGCTGTTTTTCCGTTCCCATGTTTCAGTAATTGCTGGACCTCTTCAAAATATTCGGGCCTTAATTTCTGCTTTATAGTTTTCTCTTCTATAAACTGATTAATGGCTGCTTTATGCTGTTTTTCCATGAGCGGGGCGAGTTTGACCTGGAAATTCTTCAGCTTTGTCAGGTGCGCATAATCTGATTTTCTGGTAAAGACAATTTCTCCTTTTAAATAGATATTTGAGATGATCTTGCATGTCTTTATTCCCATGTCCTCTGTCTGAACAAGATAGGTGATATCATCTATAGTTATTTTATCGGTGAATTCATGAGAAACTTTAGATGTCAACCGTATCTCTGATTTTGATGCCATATATCATTTTACCATATGCAATATATTTGTAAATCACTAAAAAGGCAGTGGCAGGGAATATTGCTAATCAGGCTGTGATCACTGTAAGATATCATGTATTCAATCGTAAGGTTTTTGAACTTCGAAGAGACAACCTGTATTTGCAAATAATGGATAGCGAGTGTATCCCCTGCAGCTTTCCGCAGGGTAAAGTGAGCGAATATAAAAATACAAATTCATTGCATTGAGATTCCCAGTAGCTTGCTACTGGGAGTCTTCAATAATATCATGTCAAGGAGAATATATACATGGCCATTGAACCCAATAAAGTAATCTACTCAATGATAGGAGTAAGCAAGTTTTACGATAAAAAACCGGTGCTCAAGGACATTTATCTTTCGTACTTTTACGGCGCAAAGATCGGGGTGCTCGGACTGAACGGTTCAGGCAAAAGTTCACTTCTGAGGATACTCGCAGGTACGGACAAAAGTTTCAACGGTCAGACTGTTTTGTCTCCAGGACATACAATCGGCTTGCTCGAACAGGAGCCTGTCCTTGATGAAACCAAGACAGTGCGTGAAATTGTGGAAGAGGGTGCGCAGGAGGCTGTTGATGCGCTTAAGGAATTTAACCTGATTAACGATAAATTTGCAGAGCCGATGTCGGATGATGAGATGAACAAACTCATAGAAAGGCAGGGGAAGGTACAGGAAAAGCTCGATATGCTTGATGCCTGGAACCTGGATTCACGCCTGGAAATGGCAATGGATGCCCTGAGATGCCCTGCAGGTGAAACGCCGGTCAAGGTATTGTCAGGTGGAGAAAAAAGGCGGGTGGCCTTATGCAGACTGCTTCTGAAAAAACCGGACATACTTCTCCTTGACGAGCCTACGAACCATCTGGACGCGGAATCCGTTGCATGGCTGGAGCATCACCTAAAGGAATATCCGGGGACGATAATAGCGGTCACCCATGACCGTTACTTTCTCGATAATGTAGCTGGATGGATACTGGAGCTTGACAGGGGACAGGGCATACCATGGAAGGGGAACTATTCCTCATGGCTCGAGCAGAAGAGAAACAGGCTGCAGCAGGAAGAAAAATCCGAGAGCGAGCGACAGAAGACCCTTCAACGCGAACTGGAGTGGATCAGTATGTCTCCTAAGGGAAGACATGCGAAGGCAAAGGCAAGAATTAATTCTTATGAGGCCCTTTTGCGACAGGATATTGAGAAAAACTCTAAAGACCTCGAGATTTATATCCCGCCTGGTCCGCGTCTGGGAAATGTGGTGATTGAGGCTGAAAACGTGACAAAATCCTATGGAGATCAAATGCTGGTAGATGGGATGTCTTTTTCTCTTCCTCCTGGAGGCATCATAGGGGTGATTGGTCCTAACGGCGCAGGCAAGACAACCCTGTTTCGCATGATTACAGGTCAGGAGAAACCTGATGCAGGGACAATAAGGATTGGCGATACGGTAAAGCTGGCATATGTTGATCAGAGCCGTGAAGCGCTTAATCCCGATAAGACGATTTGGGAAGTGGTCTCTGATGAACAGGATTCCATACAGTTAGGCAAGAAACTGATCAATTCACGCGCCTATGTGGCCCGCTTTAATTTTTCAGGCGCTGACCAGCAGAAGAAGGTGAACATGCTCTCAGGAGGAGAGCGCAACAGGGTGCACCTTGCCAGAATGCTCAAGGAAGAGGCCAATGTGCTTTTGCTGGATGAGCCTACGAATGATCTTGATGTCAATACCATGAGGGCTTTGGAAGAAGCGCTCGAAAACTTTGCCGGCTGCGCTGTTGTTATAAGCCATGACCGGTGGTTTCTCGATCGGATAGCTACCCATATACTCGCCTTTGAGGGAGACAGCAAGGTTGTCTGGTTTGACGGCAACTATTCAGAGTATGAGGCTGACAGGAAGGAACGTCTTGGTTCAGCTGCTGACCAGCCTCACAGGATCAAGTACAGGCAGCTGACAAGAGAGTAGGCCGCAAGTATTTACAGCGAGTCAAACTCCCGCTTTGAGCCAGGCCAACGCGCCCAGACCTGCTGCCTGACCGCTTGAAAAACAGGCGGTCAGCAGATAGCCGCCGGTTGGGGCCTCCCAGTCCAGCATCTCGCCCGCGCAGAAAACACCCGGCATGGCACGGACCATTAAGCGTTCATCTAAGGCCTCAAAGACCACGCCCCCGGCACTGCTGATCGCTTCATCAAGAGGTCGTGGCGCGATAAGTCGCAGTTGCAGAGACTTTATCGCGGCCCCAAGTCTGGCAGGCTCCGCGAAGTCTTCCTTAGGTGCTAATTCCCTGAGCAGTCCTGCCTTGACGCCTTCAATCCCCACCCGACTCCGGAGGTGCTTTGCCATTGACCTGGAGCCACGAGGTTTGGACAGTTCGTTGATAAGTCGCTTTAGTTCTTTGTCAGGGGCCAGATCCAGGTGAATGACTGCTGACCCTTTTGCTGAAATCTCGTCGCGCAAGGCCGCTGACAAGGCGTAGATCAGACTGCCCTCGACACCATTTTTTGTAATAATGAATTCGCCGTGTCTGCGATACTCAGCACTCCCTGAGGCCTTAAAGACCACGGCCACTGACTTTAATGGGCACCCGGCGTAACGCGTGCGAAAATGCTCGCTCCAGGCAACATCAAAGCCGCAATTTGAAGGCCGCAGTTCAGCGACCTGTATGCCACGTTGCCTAAGCAGCGGCACCCATGCGCCATTGGAGCCAAGCCGGGCCCAACTGCCGCCGCCCAAAGCAAGTACAACCGCATCTGGTTTTGCAGTCACGATGCCCTGCGGTGTTTCAAAACAAAGCGCACCGGCCGCGTCCCAGCCACGCCAGATATGACGCGTGTGGAAGTTAACACCGGCCTTGCGCAAACGCTCCAACCATGCGCTTAACAGGGGCGTGGCCTTCATTTCAACTGGAAAGAGGCGTCCGGATGTGCCAACAAAGGTTTTGATGCCGAGTTCGTGCACCCAGGTAATCAGATCTTCAGGCCCGAAGGCGTCAAGCAGGGGTTTTATCTGCTCGCGGCGCGCACCATAACGAGAGAGGAATGTCTCATATGGCTCGGAGTGAGTTATGTTCAAACCACCTTTGCCGGCACGCAGAAGTTTGCGCCCTACTGAAGGCATGGCATCGTAAAGATCGACGTGTTCGACACCCTGGGCCAAGACCTCGGCAGCCATGAGTCCGCCGGGGCCACCGCCGATGATTGCTACTGATCTGCCCGACAACATTGTGAAAGGGCTAAACAGTTATTTGATTGTTTCTGCATGATAGAGTAAATATAGCATATCAAATTCATAAACCCGAAGTTTGATAGAATAACAGATAGGGGAGGCAGATAAGTTTGAAAAAAAAAGTAATCATTGAGTTCTTTCTTATAGTCTTCATTTTATGTGCCTATAGCGCCTGTTCTGAAAAAAAATCATATATTCAGGTAACTGATTCAGGACTTGCTATGATTATTGAAAAAAAGACAAATCAATGGAAGACCTCCCCAAAAAAAGTTATTGGGGGGGAACAGATATACTCCTCAGCTTTCGTCGAAAACTTCTACAAGTCAAGAAACTACCAGCCTGCATGGAGCCATAATGGCCGTCTTATGGAAACAGAGGCACTCATAAAGGCTTTAGAGGAAGCATATGGCGATGGGCTGATACCGGATTATTATCATCTCAGCCTTATAAAAGCTCTTGTCAAGAAGGCGGATAAGGAAATGACTTTGGACCCGCCGGGTCTGGCTGATCTGGATATTCTCCTTACGGATGCATTCCTCACTCTCAGTTGCCACCTATCAGGTGGATGTGTAAACCCTGTGACTATAGAAGCAGAGTGGTTTGCAAAACAACGGACCGTGGATGTTTCCGCTGTTCTGGAACAGGCGCTCAAGACAAAACAGATAAGAGAGTCCCTGATGAAGCTCCGTCCTGAACAGGGCCCCTATGGCAGGCTCAGGCAGGCCCTTGGTCGTTACAGAAATCTTTTCTCAAAAGGTGAATGGCCGTTAGTTTCAGACGGTCAAGTCTTAAAAAAAGATTTCGTGTCTGAAAGAGTTATTGAACTGAGAAAGAGGCTTGCAGCCTCAGGTGATCTTGAGGCTGACGGCGCAAAGGGAGGCGACCTTTTTGATAAGGAGCTTGAGCGTTCGGTAATCGTCTTTCAGAAGGGGCACGGGCTTCAAGCCGATGGGGTTGTTGGCCCCGCCACGCTCAATGCCCTCAATGTTCCCCTGAAATATCGCATACGGCAAATTGAATTGAATATGGAAAGAATGCGCTGGATACCTGATAATGTTGAGCGGAGTTCCATTGTTGTTAACATCGCGGATTTCGAACTGACTGTTATAGAAAACGAAAAGACAGTCTTCTCCATGAAGGTAGTTGTAGGGAAGCCTTTTTTGCGAACTCCTGTGTTCACGGCAAAGATGACTTATCTTGTCATAAACCCTTCATGGAACGTTCCTGAGAGCATTGCTCAGAAAGAGATGCTGCAGAAGGTCAAGAAGGACCCTCAGTACCTTGCAAGTGAAAACATTAAGGTATTAAGAGGCTGGGGAACTAAGGAAAAGGAAATAGATCCGGAGGAAATTGAATGGTCAAAGATCAATGCAGATAATCTAATATACCGGTTTCGCCAGGAGCCGGGACCCTTGAATCCCCTAGGTCGCATCAAGTTTATCTTTCCAAATAAATTCGATGTCTACCTGCATGATACTCCCTCCAAAGGGCTTTTTTCAAAAAGTGTGCGCACCTTCAGCCACGGCTGCATCCGTATTGAAAAACCCATAGAACTGGCAGAGTATGTTTTGCGTAATGACCCTGATTGGGACCGTGAAAAATTGTTGGCTGCGATAGAGAAAGGTACAGAGCAAACCATTCTGCTTCCATATCCACTGGATGTCAATTTTATTTATCTTACTGCGTGGGTTGATGAGGATGGAGTTCTTCAGTTCAGAAATGACGTCTACGAAAGGGACAAACAGCTTGATGAAGCCCTTCGCAGAAAACCTTTTTTTAAGTGACGGGTCCAACTGCTTGGCGGCTGGAAGGACTGGTTGTGGGTCAGGCCACAGTTTCCGCTACTGCGGCACAATGCAATTTGTCCCAAACAGGAAATCGCGAACCGTGTAGACGAACATCTGATTGCAGTATGGATCCGTCAACCCGCGGGCGGCCACGCAGCCATCGTGCGCGAAGCAATTCTGTGTGAAGATATTGAGCTGGTTATTGGGTGGGCCGTCCCCTATGCACCCTTTGCCGCATCGGCCGAAACATTCTCCTGTATCGAACGGATATGGCCCGACTGTTTCGCTAAAGGGCGAACACTGTAATGGGAAGAAGATTTTAAACCGGTCAAATGGCTTTGGAGCGCGTCCGATCGCGGCCCCGAGACTGATATACTCTGCGCTATGACTCTGGTTGATTTCGGTGCACAGGCTTTCCGACAACTCCAGGGAGGGTGGCCAGGCGCAGGCGTTTTGCAAAGCGATATCGCCGTTTGCTCCAAAGCGGTTTGACGGTCCATTCGCCAAACCTTCCATCAAGGACGTGATCTCTGTTCCGGATATTCGCAACAAGACGGGTTGGTCCTCCGGCCAGCTGGCAAGCAAGTTCAATACGCGCAAAAGCATTCCGGAAAGCGGTCCTTGCCTGAGATCTTCCTGAAGGACACGGTCAAGCAGTTGAGCGAGCTTATCCAGGTCTTCTTGGTTGAACACCGCCGGACCATCGGCTTCGATGTCATATCCTCGGAGATTTACCTCTTCTGTCTCCGGGGATATCCGGAGGAAAACCCTCTTTCCTCCGAGTTCGACATCGATCTGGTCGCCCCGATTTTCGAAGGATATGGCAGTGAACCAGACCCCTGTTTGTGGAGAAAATCCTTGAATCAACCTCTCTGATTTGCTGAAAAACTCGACTGTCCCGGCACTCGAAGAAGCACACACAGACAGGACCGAAACCAAAATGCCCAAACAAACCACCTGCCACCGGGCAAGAAATCTCATCGAAGTCCTCTTGCTCATACTTGTCTCCTCCCTTCTTTCAGAGGTCCCTTATGAAATTGTACGCAGGAATCGATCTTCGTTCAAGTAGTAGTTATCTGGCAATTGTTGGTAACAAACTTGACTTGTACAAATCGGATAATATAACTTAAAAAATGAACATTCATTCAGTGAAGGATATTTAAGTATAATGGCAAAACCTGATAAGCGTGATGAGATAGTACAGGCAGCCCTGGAACTAATTGCCGAGCATGGTTTCCACGGTGCCCCGATGGCGATGATTGCCGAACGGGCCGGGGTGGGCGCCGGAACGATCTACCTGCTATTTCGAGAACAAGGACGTGCTCATCGACTGAGCTCTACAGGGACATCGAAGAGAGGATGTATCCGGTCATAATGGAGGGTTACGCGTCAGAGAAGCCGATCCGGGAGCGGTTTCTTCACCTCGGCGCGGCCTTGCTCCGTTACTTCATCGAGAACCCGCTCGATTTCCGCTACCTGGAACAGTTCCACAACTCTCCCTACGGCGTGGAGTTTCGCCGGGACAAAATCCTGAGGAAGAAGGAATGCTGCGACGTTTATCGGGAGCTTTTCGATGAAGGGGTTTCCCAGCAGGTGATTAAGGATCTTCCCCTGGTCATCCTCTTCGCCCTGCTATTCGGCCCGATCCTGGCCGTGGCGCGGGACCATATCCTCGGCTTGGTCAGCACTGGACGATGCCCTGATCGCCAGGACCATCGAGGCATGCTGGGATGGGATCAAGAGGTAAGAGAGCGTGCAGTTTTTTTGTTGACATAAGGAATGAATATTCATTCTAATTAAAAATTTGAGGTGTTTATGCAAATAATTTACAAAGCAAAGCTGATTGCCACCGTGGGAGTCCTTGCCTGTGGCCTGATTTTGGCCGGTTGCGGAAAAAAGAGCACCACAGCGGGAAGTCGCCGGCGGCCCCCCCGAAGTGGGAGTAATAGTGGTGCAACCGCAACGTGTTGCGCTTACCACTGAGCTCGCCGGTCGTACCTCGGCCTATCTGATTGCCGAAGTGCGGCCGCAGGTGGGTGGTATCATCCAGAAACGCCTGTTTCCGGAAGGTTCCGATGTCAAGGCGGGTGAGGTGCTCTACCAGATTGACCCGGCCACCTACCAGGCAGCCTATGCCAGTGCAAAGGCTTCACTGGCCAGGGCTGAGGCCAACCTTATTCCGGCCAGGCTTAAGGCCGAGCGGTATAAGGAACTGGTGAAAATCAAGGCGGTCAGTCAGCAGGACTACGATGATGCCAAGGCCGCCTTCAAGCAGGCCGAGGCCGATGTCGCGGCCGGCAAGGCAGCACTGGAGACCGCCCGGATCAATCTGGCCTATACCAAGGTAACCGCTCCGATCTCCGGCCGGATCGGCCGTTCGACCGTGACCGACGGGGCACTGGTGACCGCCAGCCAGCCGGCGGCGCTGGCCACCATCCAGCAGCTCGGCTCCATGTATGTGGATGTCACCCAGTCCAGCGCCGAGCTGCTGCGCCTGAAGCAGAACCTGGCCAGCGGCCTGATGAAAAACAGTGCGGCAGGCCAGGCGCGGGTCAAGCTGCTGCTGGAAGACGGCAGCGCCTATCCGTTGCCGGGCACCCTGAAATTTTCCGAAGTCACCGTGGACCAGAGCACCGGCTCCATTACCCTGCGGGCGATCTTCCCGAACCCGAAACAGACCCTGCTGCCGGGCATGTTCGTCCGCGCCATCCTGGAGGAAGGGGTAAACGAACAGGCCATCCTGGTCCCGCAGCGCGGCGTGACCCGCAATCCGAAGGGTGAAGCCATGGTCATGGTGGTTGGAGCCGAGGAGAAGGTGGAGCCGCGCCCGATCAAGGTTGTCCGGACGGTTGGCGACAACTGGCTGGTCAGCGAAGGGCTGAAGGCAGGTGACCGTGTCATCCTGGAAGGGCTGCAGAAGGCGCGGCCGGGAACATCCGGTCAAGGCTGTGCCGTTTGGCAGCGCGCCGGCAGCGCCTCCTGCCGCTGCTCTCACAACCAGCTGCAGCCAAAAAATAAAGGAGATCCTCCATGCCCCGTTTTTTCATCAATCGCCCGATCTTCGCCTGGGTGATCGCCATCATGGTCATGCTGGCGGGCCTGCTGGCGATCAAGACGCTGCCGGTCTCCCAGTATCCGCCGATCGCGCCGCCGCAGATCAGCCATCAACGCCATCTATCCGGGCGCCTCGGCCCAGACCGTGCAGGACACGGTCACCCAGGTCATCGAGCAGAAGCTGAACGGCATCGACAACCTGATCTACATGTCCTCCACCAGCGACTCGGCCGGGGCGGTCTCCATCACCCTGACCTTCAAGGCCGGCACCGACCCGAACATCGCCCAGGTGCAGGTGCAGAACAAGCTGCAGCTGGCCGTGCCGCTCCTGCCCCAGATCGTGCAGCGGCAGGGAATCCAGGTGGTCAAGTCCACCAGGAACTTCCTGCTGATCGTCGGCCTGGTCTCGGAAGACGGCTCCATGGACCGCAACGCCCTGACCGACTACATGGTCTCCAACCTCCAGGACATCGTCAGCCGGCTGGAAGGGGTCGGCGAACTGCAGCTGTTCGGCACCCAGAACGCCATGCGGATCTGGCTGAACCCCGACCAAGCTGAATAACTACCACCTGACCACCAACGATGTGATCGCGGCGCTGCAGGCCCAGAACGCCCAGGTCTCGGCCGGCCAGTTCGGCGGCACCCCGGCCATCACCGGGGCAGCAGCTGAACGCCACCATCACCGCCCGCACCCTGCTGCAGACCCCGGAACAGTTCGACGCCATCATCCTGCGCACCAACCGCGACGGCTCCACGGTCAAGCTCAAGGATGTGGCCGAAAGCAAGATCGGCACCGAGAACTACGATATCCAGTCGTTCTACAAGGGCAAACCGGTGGGCGGCATGGCGATCCGGCTGGCAGCCGGCGCCAACGCCCTGGAAACCGGCAACCGGGTCAAGGCCAAGATGGCGGAGCTGTGCCAAATACTTCCCGCCCGGCATGAAGGTGGTCTATCCCTACGACACCACCCCCTTCGTCAAGATCTCCATCGAAGAGGTGGTCCAGACCCTGATCGAGGCGGTCTTCCTGGTCTTCATCATCATGTTCCTCTTCCTGCAGAACATCCGGGCCACCCTGATCCCCACCATCGCCGTGCCGGTGGTTCTGCTGGGCACCATGGGGGTGCTGTCGGCCGCCGGTTTCTCCATCAACACCCTGACCATGTTCGCCCTGGTCATTGTCATCGGCCTGCTGGTGGACGACGCCATCGTCGTCGTCGAGAACGTGGAACGGATCATGTCCGAGGAAGGGCTGTCGCCCCATGACGCCACCATCAAATCCATGGGGCAGATCACCAGCGCCCTCTGGGGCATCGCCACCGTGCTGACGGCGGTCTTCCTGCCGATGGCCTTTTTCGGCGGCTCCACCGGCGTCATCTACCGCCAGTTCTCCATCACCATCATCTCCGCCATGATCCTCTCGGTGCTGGTGGCGATGATCCTGACCCCGGCCCTCTGCGCCACCCTGCTCAAGCCGGTGGCAAAGGGGCATCATGCGGGGGAGACCGGCTGGTTTACCTGGTTCTTCCGCCGGTTCAACAGGTTGTTCGACTTCGCCAGGAGCGAAGTATGAAGGGATCGTCGGCCGCTCCTTCGGCAAGCCGGTGCGCTATCTGGTGGTCTACGGCGCCATTGTTGCCGCCATGGTCTTTTTCTTCCTGCGTCTCCCCACCGCCTTCCTGCCGGATGAGGACCAGGGGTTCATCATCTGCCAGGTCCAGCTGCCGGCCGGCGCCACCCAGGAGCGGACCATCAAGGTGATACGGCAGCTGGAGCAGCATTTCCTGGAAGAGGAGAAGAAGACGGTGGAGGGGGTCATCACCGTGGCCGGCTTCAGCTTTGCCGGTCGCGGCCAGAACATGGGGCTGGCCTTTGTCAAGCTCAAGGACTGGAAGCTGCGCCAGACCGCGGACCTGAAGGCGCCGGCCATTGCCGGCCGGGCCATGAAGGCCTTCTCGCAAGTTCCGCGACGGTCTGGCCTTCGCCTTTTCACCGCCGGCGGTGCTTGAGCTGGGTGTGGCCAACGGCTTCGACTTCCAGCTGCAGGACCGTGGCGGCCTGGGGCATGAAAAGCTGATGGAGGCCCGCAACCAGCTGCTGGGCATGGCCATGAAAAACCCCAAGCTGATCGCGGTGCGCCCCAACGGCCAGGATGACTCCCCCCAGTTCAAGCTCGACATCGACGATGTGCGGGCCGGCGCCCTGGGGGTCTCCCTGGCGGATGTCAACAACGTCCTCGCCACTGCCTGGGGCAGCTCCTACGTCAACGACTTCATCCAGAACGGCCGGGTCAAGAAGGTCTATCTCCAGGCCGACGCCCAAGTACCGGATGCTGCCGGAGGATATCAACAGCTGGTATGTCCGCAACAACAGCGGCGAGATGGTGCCGTTCTCCGCCTTTGCCACCGCCCGCTGGCAGTACGGCTCACCCCGCCTGGAGCGGTACAACGGCATTCCGTCCGTGGAGATCCTGGGGCAGGCAGCGCCGGGGGTAAGCACCGGCGAGGCGATGGCCGAGATGGAGAAGATGGCGGCCCAGCTGCCGCCCGGGATCGGCTACGAGTGGACCGGCCTCTCCTACGAGGAAAAGAATGCCGGAGCCCAGGCGCCGGCGCTCTACGCCATCTCGCTGCTGGTGGTGTTTCTCGCCGTGGCGGCCCTGTATGAGAGCTGGACCATCCCCTTTGTCAACCTGCTGATGCTGCCGCTGGGGCTGGTGGGCGCGGTGACGGCGGTGACGCTGCGGGTGCTTGCCCAACGATGTCTATCTCCAGATCGGCCTGCTCACCACCGTGGGACTTTCCACCAAGAACGCCATCCTGATCATCCAGTTCATCAAGGAGCAGATGCATCAGGGGCATGAACTGGTCGAGGCCACCCTGGCGGCGGTGAAGATCCGGCTGCGGCCGGTCATCATGACCTCGCTGGCGTTCTTCTTCGGCACCCTGCCGCTGGCCCTGACCAGGGGGGCCGGGGCCGCGGCCCAGAACGCCATCGGCACCGCCGTTACCGGCGGACTGCTTTCGGCCACCTTCATCGACCTGATCTTTATTCCGTTTTTCTTTGTCCTGGTCTCCCGTCTGTTTGACAAGAAGCAGCCACAGCTGCCCCCAGCAGGACCTGACGTTTTAGCCAGCTCCCCGGAGGTGAACTGACATGAAATATATTAAACGCATCACGACATCCCTGTGCCTCCCTTTGGGAGTGTTCCTCTGTCTGGCGGGCTGTTCGACCATGGCCCCCAAATATACACGACCGGCAGCGCCTGTCCCAGCCGAATGGCCGGCCGGCCAGGTTTACCAGAAGGGAGCGGGCAACTCCGCAGGCAAGGCTGTGACAGACATTCCCTGGCAGGACTTCTTTGTCGACAAACAGCTGCAAAAGCTGATTGCTCTGGCACTTGAAAACAACCGCGACCTGCGAATCGCCGCGCTCAACATCGAACGGTCTCGTGCGCTGTACCAAATCCAGCGTGCTGATCTCTTTCCAACAGTCAACGCAACCGGTAGCGGGAGCGTGCAACGGGTGCCGGCAGGTATCTCGGCTTCAGGAAAGGCCATGACGGTGCATCAATACAGTGTTGGTCTCGGTTTCAGCTCCTATGAACTCGATCTTTTCGGTCGAGTGCGAAGCCTTAAAGAACAGGCATTAGAGCAGTTTCTTGCCACGAAGGAGGCCCGCCGCAGTGTGCAAATCAGTCTGGTGGCTGAAGTTGCAAGCAACTACCTGACCCTTGCTGCCGATAAAGAGCAGCTGAAACTCGCCAAAGAGACCCTTGAAAGCCAGCAGGCTTCATACAACCTTATAAAGCGTCGTTTCGAAGCCGGGGCCTCTTCGGAGCTTGATCTGCATCAGGCCCAGACCAGCGTTGATTCGGCCCGGGTGGACATCGCCCGCTTCACCACTCTGGTTGCCCAGGACGAAAACGCGCTGGCGCTGGTGATCGGTTCTCCGGTCTCGGCTGATCTCCTGCCGTCCGGGATCAGTGCAATTATTGTATTGAAAGAGCTCAGTGCGGGTCTGCCGTCCGATGTACTGCAACGCCGTCCTGACATACTGCAGGCCGAGGACCAGCTCAAGGGGGCCAATGCCAATATCGGCGCGGCACGTGCGGCGTTCTTTCCGCGTATCGCCCTCACGACGAACATTGGTGTTATAAGCGATCAGCTCTCCGGACTCTTTAAAGGAGGTGCTGGAACATGGAGCTTTGCACCGCAGATTACCCTGCCGATCTTCGACGCAGGGAGAAACCGGGCCAACCTGAAGGTGACTGAAGTTGATCGTGAAATCTTCCTGGCCCAGTATGAGAAGGCGATCCAGACCGCGTTCAGGGAAGTAGCCGACGCCCTTGCGCAACGAGGGACCCTTGGCGATCAAATGGAGGCACAGCAATCTCTGACAGATGCTGCCGCCAAAAGCTACCGTCTCTCAGATATTCGCTACAAAAATGGGATTGACAGCTACCTGAGCGTTCTCGACGCCCAGCGCTCGCTCTATGGGGCCCAGCAGGGTCTTATCGCAGTTCGTCTTTCAAGACTGACCAATCTTGTGACCCTCTATAAGGTGCTGGGTGGTGGTGCTGGAGAGTGAGGTAGTGGACCTGGGGATAGACTTAAGAAGTTACCATCAGCGGTGGGTCACCCCGCCAGTTGTTTTGGTATGAGACCGTAAGCACTATTTATCTGCCAAGTCTTCATTATATCAAATAGTTATCTTGGTCCGACCCCGGCCGAAACAGGGAGTGTCTTTACAAAAATCCAGTGTTTCATTAGACTATCGCAATGTCGCCCTTCTGGAATGGTTCCCCTCCTTTCAGGAAAGGTTAGCGGCTTCTCTAAAAAAAACGGAATTCTGGAGATTGGGTTGTCTATGGCAAGGGCTGAGGTTCGAGTTGTTGGTATCACCGATTTTTCAGCTCTCTTGTCTGGAATATTCTATGACTGACGATAAATTTTTAAAGGACACGAGACACCACCGGAGATTCAATGTCGAACAGATGGACATCCGAGGGACAGTCATGGCCGCGAGTGAATTCATCATCAACGACATAAGCCTTACCGGCGTTTCGATAAGTTCAGGGGAACCGCTTGATACCGGCAGCAGATATGAGGTCAGAATATCTTATGATCGTGAGGATATATGTCTTGAATGTACAGTCATCTGGTGCTCGGAAACAAAGGCAGGCATGGACAGGGACAAACGCCCTTCCTGCGCTTATGCAGCAGGCCTGCATTTTGATGCTCCTACATCCGGACGCAGTGGCAATGCTTGTAAAGTTCATTGAATCTCATACCGGCAAAAAGACATATGAGATGCCTGTCCGCTACGCTGGAGGCTACAGGGCAAACACCAGATTCCGGCTTGGGAACAGCTACAAGGATATCTCTCTGAATCTCTTCCTGCCTTTCAAGGTCAAGGTGCTCAGTCTCGGCGGCCTGCTGATGCAAAACAAGGTCCATTACGATATCGGGAGCGAGCTTAATATGGAACTGACCCTGCCGGATAATTTCCTGGTCCAATTTACCGGCAAAGTCGTTTCATGCTCTCTTTCGAAAAAGCCAGGGGGCCGGGAGTATGAGACAGGCATCAAATTCAGTGGCATGTCCGAGTCGGTCAGGAATAAGCTAAAGGAAGTCATCCGCAGGTTTTACCTTGAGGACGCCGGGTTTCTCACCGAAAGTGAAGGAACAGACTCGACCCGATAACGCGCTTTCATTAAAAAGTTTCCTGAAATCTTACCATCCCTCCCCGGATACCAGGATTATAGATCTATTACTGTTATCGTCAGTTTTCTCATCTGTTCTTTATTCATCATTTATTCACTATTCTAGAGTAGGATGAAAAGCAGGTATGATAAAGAAATTTATCACGTTAGGTATGGTTATAGGGTCAGTTATTGGCAGTTATATTCCTCTGATCTGGGGCGATAGTGCGTTCTCCATGACTTCTTTCCTTTTTGGTGGTCTCGGAGGTTTTGTAGGTATTTGGGCTGGCTACAAAATAGGTAAAGAGTTGGATTAGGGGAATCCTTTTAATCTCTCTATCATCGTGCCCGTATGGTGGGGCAGTCCCCATTGCCTTGTCCGCCTCAGCGATGTGCAGGCCTAAGGGAACTTTATTTATCCAGCGGATACTTGTTGCTTTCAGCCCCCTTAAGTGCCCCCTTCATAAACTTCACACCCACCGAATTCTTGTCCCATGAGGCCATTCCGAACTTCATTGTCCAGGCGTCGTACCCCAATGCGCGCAACGCCACCACAGGCAGGTTCTGCGTCTGCCCTGTTACGCAGACGAGGATGAGCTTCTTGTCTTTGGGAAGTTTGGCAAGGCTCTCCGGCTGCAGCACGTCCTGAGTAGGTATATATATCGACCCCGGAATATGTCCCTCTTTGTAGAGAACAGGCACGGGTCTTACATCTACAATCAGGAAATCCGTCTTCTTTGCGTCTATCATTGCCTTAACGTCTTCCGCGCTAACCTGCCAGAACTTTTCGGCGGCAGCCCCCGAAAGCACAGCGTTGAGCTTTGCCGCCATATCGTCGGCGGCGAAAGCCGTTGAAAGGGAAAGCGCAAAGGAAATAATTACCGTAACTAGTATTGCTCCGGATCTTCTCATGATTCAGTCCTCCTTATAATTTCTCATAGAATATGGGACGCGGCATACGCATCCTACTACGGCATCGATACGTAAGTTTTTTACGCTTCTTATAACTGGATAACTACCATCATACAATCCTCCCAGACTACATAAAAAGAGGTTAATCCTTAACAAAAAAGTTGCTTTCCCCCCCCCCTGTTTTATGTAGCAAGCACTTCTCTCATCTTGCTTGCCAGCTCTGCTGGCAGAAAAGGCTTTGGGAGAAAGTGCAGGCCGTCTTCAATCATTCCAGTATTTTTTAGGATGTCTTCTGTGTACCCGCTAATGAAAATAGCCTTTATATCCGATCGTATAACAAGCATTTTGTCGTAGAATGGCTTGCTGCTTCCATGTGGCATAATGACATCAAGTATGACAAGTTGGATTCTGTCTTTGTTTGCATGAAATTTCTTCAGCGCGTCTTCGCCATTCACGGCCTCTATTACGCAGTATCCTAACTCTTCGAGCATTAATTTCGTAACTTCTCTTGCTGAGTTAGAGTCTTCTACCAGGAGGATTGTCTCTGTACCCCATTTATGCTGCGGATCTTCAATGTTCCCCATTTTGATTCCTTTCAAGGGATTTTTTCTATCAGAAAATATAATGCAGACCCCAATGGAAAAGCAATATATTTTGGGGTGTGATTTCAACTTAAGGCCTCTGGGTGAGGGCAGGGTCCCAAAAACAGGTCTATAAACGACAAAGAAAGACACCTCGAAAATGGATTTGCTCTCGGTTTTTGAGAGATTTTTTAGGCCCTAACCCCATGATAGTAAAAAAAGTGAAAACCTTTCAGGAGGAGAAAGACAGGGCTATTGCTGAAGATACCCCTCGATAAGAATATCTTCGCCGATATGCCTTGTTTTAATGTCCCTGATTTTGTAAGCATCCGCAAGGCTTCTGAAAGATTTTCCTCCTACAGCAGGGAAGGAATCTCTTCCTCCTAGGATTTTGGGTGCTATGAAAAACATGACTTTATCCACAATGCCTGCCTCAAGGCAGTATGAACCTAATGATGACCCTCCTTCAATAAGTATTGAGGTGATATTAAGCTTGCCAAGTTTGTACATAAGCCATTTAAGGTCGAGTTCTTCGCTTTGATATTCAATAAAGGAAATCCCTTGTCCCCTGAGCTTTTTCCATAATGAAACATCTGCATTGGGGCTTCTGGTCACTATTATTGTCTCAGGGGGGCATGATGCAACATTAGAATCCGGCTTGGTTTCAAGGCGGGGGTCTATTATTATACGGACAGGATTATTGTAGCCAGTGACCCTGCAGGTCAGCATGGGGTTGTCGGCCTTGACGGTCCCGATTGCTGTCATAACAGCATCAGAACTTCCCCTGAGTCTGTGCACCATTTTCCTAGCGTTTTCGCCTGTTATCCACTTTGACTCGCCCTCAGGGGTCGCTATCTTTCCATCCAGGGTCATTGCTATTTTCAATGTCACAAAGGGAGTGCCTGTTGTTATATATTTGATGTAGGATTCATTCAGGCTTACGGCGTTTTTCTCCAGCAGTCCTGTAATTGTCTTTATCCCGGCCTTCTCCAATTCTGCAATGCCCTTTCCTGAGACCTTCGGGTTTGGGTCTTTCATGGCGATTACGACTTTTTTTATGCCTGAGGATATGATCTTTTCCGTGCAGGGAGGGGTCCTCTTGTCTTTATGACAGCAGGGTTCCAAAGTCACATAAAGGGTCGAGCCTGAAGCCTTATCGCCTGCTTTATCTATGGCTATTACCTCGGCATGCGGAGTGCCTGCCTTCTTGTGAAAGCCTTCTGAAATTATCCTGTTATTATTTACAAGAACGGCCCCGACCATTGGATTAGGGCTTGTCTTCCCTTTTGCTCGAGCTGCCAGTGCCAGAGCTCTTTTCATGATAAAATTGTCGTCCATGGCCTTCAAGGATAACATAATTTCCTTTACTTGTAATAGATTAAACACTAAAATCTAGTAATTGCTTAGGTGGATAGACTGAAGGTAGAAGGTTTTTAGGCAAATATGCTTGTGCCACAAGGCCTTATTTGTCACAAAA
Source organism: uncultured Nitrospira sp. (assembly GCA_963801505.1). GTDB lineage: Bacteria > Nitrospirota > Thermodesulfovibrionia > Thermodesulfovibrionales > UBA6898 > JAOUFP01. Next base: position 138,235 of record CAWDEY010000016.1, on the reverse strand, counting down.
TCTATTCATATCGTCAACAATGTATTATGCGAAAATTGTGATATAATCTTTGAAGGAGGCAGGATGAACACTATTTTGTTGGGAATAATTGCAGTTGTATTGATAGGGATAGCAGTTTATCTTATCCCATTGCTGCTGGAATTGAAGAGGACTGTCATTTCCCTCAGAAACACCACTGAAGGCAGTCTTAATCCGGCGCTGGATGAGCTCCAGCTTACCCTCAAAAGCATGAGGAGTATATCCGATAACGTAAATGATATTACTGAGGACGTAAAAGAGCTTTCCGGCTCCATTACTGAAGTGAGCACCAGGATTCATGCTGTCACCGGCTTTATAGACTCGCTCAGTTCTTCAGCATCTGTTAAGGCAGTGAGCTTAAAGGCCGGTGTGACTGCCGGCTTGACATATTTATTAACCAATTTACTCAGGAAAGGAGAAAGACAATGAGAGACGACGGGTATAGTTCAGGATCAGTACTTCTATCTTTTCTTTTGGGAGGCGTTGTCGGCGCCGGCCTCGCACTTTTGTTTGCGCCGCAGTCAGGACGTGAAACCAGACAGAAGATTAAAGACCTGACAGATGATGTCAGGGACAAGTCAGCGGAATATGTAAATCAGGCAAAGGAAAAGGCCACTTCTTTGGTCGAAGAAGGCAAGGACTTTTACGAGGAAAAGAAGTCTATTTTGAAATCAGCTGTTGATGCAGGCAAAGAGGCTTACGAAAAAGAGAAGGAAAAATACGCAAAAGGATAATGCATGAACTCTCTATTGCGCAAAACCTTATCGATATAGTTTCCGAACAATGTCTCAAAAATGGGTTTAAGGAAATTGAATCCATTAATATCAAAGTAGGCAGGGCATCCGGCATTATGCCTGATGCCCTGAGTTTTGCCTTCAATGCGATCAAGACTGATTCTATTGCTAAAAACGCGTCCCTGAATATTGAAGAGGTCCCTGTTACCGGGCAATGCAAAGATTGCAGTAATACATTTATTACAGAAGAAGAATATGTCTTGTGCTGTCCTTCCTGCAAAGGCGGCTCATTTATTATAACTGCGGGCAGGGAGCTGGATATCGTTGACATGGAAGTGTCCTAAACCGGCAAAGCCGGAATTAAAAGGCATTTTACCACAGAGACGCAGAGGGCGCAGAGATTTAGTGAATTTTGTTTTTCGGTGAGAGTCCGGAAAACAAAAAAGTTCTCCTTATGGCAGTTTATATATTTCTGCCCTCTCAGCAGAAATATATAATTAAACTCTTTGCGGCCTCTGCGTCTCTGCGGTGACGCTATTACAATTTTTCATGCTATTTTGCAAAGCATTTATCTGGGACTGAGAAGCCTTATTTAGGGTAAAAAGTAAAAATATTACCTAAGAATGTGAAAATTTAAAAAAGGAGATATGAAGGATTGAAAGTTAAAGTTGCAACGAAAATACTGGAAGCGAATGATCGCATAGCACTTGAAAATCGGAGGCTTTTTGATGAGGCAGGGGTTTTTGTCATTAATCTGATGAGCGCGCCCGGGGCCGGAAAGACTTCAGTCCTTGAAAAGACCCTTTTGCAGGACAGCGGGTTAAAGATAGGTGTAATAGAGGGTGACATCGCCGGCACTGATGATGCTGAGAGGATAGAAAAACTCAATGCCCCTGTTGTTCAGATAAATACTGGAGGGGCTTGCCATCTTGATGCTAATATGATCTATGAAGTATTGAAGGACCTCCCTCTTAAAGAACTCGACCTGCTTTTTATTGAAAATGTGGGCAATCTCGTCTGTCCTGCTGAGTTTAAGGTTGGAGAAGATATCAAGGTCATGCTGCTGAGCATAACAGAAGGCCATGATAAGCCACTAAAATACCCCCTGATGTTCCAGGAATCATCGGCCCTGCTGCTTAACAAGATAGACCTGGCTCCATATCTGGACGTTGATATCGATAAAATCAAAAAGGATTCCCTGTCCCTGAATCCGAAGTTGAAGATATTTGAGGTCTCCTGCAAGACAGGAAAGGGTATGCCTGAATGGATAGAATGGGTCAAAGATAAGGTCAAAAAACATCATAATTAATACAGGTTGACTCTTGCTGCAGCGATGTTTCATGTAATAAGTGGTATATCCGTCATCCTCGGGCTTGACCCGGGGATCCAAGACATCTTGAAGACAATGGATTCCCGATTGAGGTAACTCGGGAATGACGAAGAAAGTTCGCTGTGGTACTATACCCGCTGTTGATATCAGGCAAAGTTATGGAGAATAATTAATTGAAAGCGAATATGCCAATGAATGAAAAACCCCCTTTTAAAGAAGGGGAAGAGGTGATGCTGCTTGTTGAGACATTTACCGACCTGGGCGTTAAGGTAATCATTGACGGCAGGTACGAGGGCCTGCTCTATAAAAGTGATGTATTCCGGGACCTGGCAGTCGGGGAACAGGTTGAAGGTTATATAAAGAAGATAAGAGCAGATAACAAGATCGATGTGACCCTGAGAAAAGGCGGTCTTGATGATATAAAGGATGCCAGGGAAATTATCCTGAAATATTTAAGTGAACATGATGGCTTTATGCCTCTCTCTGATAAAAGCACGCCTGAGATGATAAAAGAAAAGCTGCATATGAGCAAAAAATTATTCAAAAAGGCAGCCGGCGGTCTGTATAAAGATAAAATCATAGAAATTCAGGAAGACGGTATCCACCTCAAAAAATGAAAAATCCTGCATGATTTTTTGGAGTTAATCATAAGAATTCCTCGATGCTATGCATCGGGGTTAAATATAAAATGTGTCATTGCCCCACCTGATCGGGCAATCCAGTGTTTTGTTCTGGGTCCCCCGGTCAAGCCGGAGGATGTCAATATTGGTTTGTTAATCTCGATACATCACGGCTCTGCCGCCGGGTAGTTTATTGGTCCTGAAAAGACACAGGCTGTTTCAGAGGCCTCATTACATAGTCTCTGTCCTTTGCGCTATAATAACGAAATGCACCTTCAAATATTATGGAAACTCTGAACATAACAATTAAAGGTCTTGTGCAGGGGGTCGGATTCCGTCCGTTCATTTACAATCTCGCTCAAGAGCTGGCTGTAAATGGCTTTATAACAAATACCTCTGAAGGCGTAATAATGGTCGCTGAAGGCGATAACCTCGATCTTTTTTTAGATAGGGTCCGAAGTGATGCCCCGCCTTTGGCCAGGATCATGAGCATAGATATCTCTCCTGTAGAATTCTCCGGTTTTCCTGATTTTTCTATAAAGGAAAGCTCTGACGCAGGCAGGTTTACCCTTCTGTCTCCGGATATATCAGTATGCAATGACTGCCTTGAGGAACTTCTTGACAGGAACGACAGGCGCTTTCTTTATCCTTTCATAAACTGCACCAACTGCGGACCGCGTTATTCAATAACAAAGACAGTACCCTATGACAGGGTAAACACAACCATGAACACCTTCCAGATGTGCGGGGCGTGTATGACTGAGTATCAAAATCCCGGGGACAGGAGATTCCATGCCCAGCCTAATGCCTGTCCTCAATGCGGTCCTCAACTGGAACTTGTCATCTCCAGAGCTAATGAAGAAATACCTGAGAAAGATGATGAACTTGTAAAAAGTCGTAATTCCCGCGAAGGCGGTAATCCAGAGGTGAGCAACTTCTTCAGAAAAATGGATTCCCGATTAAGGACTTCGGGAATGACAGCCTTGAAAAGGACTTCTTACGATGTTGTCAAAGATAATCCAGTTGCAAAGACAATAGATTTACTCAAACAAGGCAAGGTAATAGCCATAAAGGGACTGGGTGGATTTCATCTGGCCTGTGACGCAACAAACAGGGAAGCTGTTCTAACATTGCGGCAAAGGAAGCGCAGGAGCAATAAACCTTTTGCCTTGATGGCGCCTGATATAGATACGATAAGGAAATATTGTTCTGTGTCCGAGGCTGAGGAGAAGGCGCTGCTTTCTCATAAAAGACCTGTTGTCCTGCTGCAAAAGCATGCTGATCTGGCATTGCCTGGGGAGATTGCCCCCAATAACAGGCATATAGGTTTTATGCTGCCCTATACCCCGCTGCATTATCTGCTGTTTTATCATCCTGACATTGACGAATTGAATCCCGACAGCCTGGAGTTGTCTGTTTTAGTCATGACGAGCGGAAACATTACTGAAGAGCCTATTATCCATGATAACGAAGAAGCCTGCCTGAAACTGTCGTCTGTTGTTGATGCCTTTCTTGTACATAACCGTGACATATTTATGAGGGTGGATGATTCCGTGATTAGAGTCAGAGACCAAAGTTTGATACAAGACAGCCGGGACCCTCTTATTCATAAATATACCCCAGACTCTATGCTTTTTTTTATCAGGCGTTCGCGCGGATATGTGCCTGAGCCGATCCCTTTGCTTGAAGATGGGCCTGAGGTCCTTGGCTGCGGGGCTGATCTAAAAAACACCTTTACAATCACAAAAGGGGCTTATGCGATACCCAGCCAGCATATCGGTGATATGGAAAATTATGAGACCCTCAGATTTTTTGAAGAGAGTTTAAATAATCTGAAGTCTGTTTACAGAGCGGAACCTGAAGCTGTAGCATATGACCTGCACCCCCATTATATGTCCACCCAATGGGCCTTAAGTTTAGGTGAACAGGAAAACAGCAGGGCATTAAAACTCTTTGGCATTCAGCACCACTATGCGCATATAGGGTCGGTCATGGCGGAAAATGGTTTCAGGGACAAAGTCATAGGTGTTGCCTTTGACGGAAACGGCTTTGGTGAAGACGGTTCCTTATGGGGTGGAGAATTCCTGGTGGGTGATATTGCCGGGTATAAAAGGGCAGGTCATATTAAATATACTCCACTTCCGGGCGGGGATATGGCCTCCAGAGAACCATGGAGAATGGCCATAAGCTATTTGAAAGAAGCCGCAGGTGATGAAATAATGGATTTTATAGGTCCCACTGGCTTTATTGAAAGGTATGGAAAGGAGTCTGTTGAAAGGATAATAAAAATTGCCTCTGACAGGACCTTTTCTCCTATCTCATCCAGCGCCGGCCGGCTCTTCGATGCTGTTTCCGCCTTAATGGCGATTTGCGATAAAAACACCTTCGAAGGCGAAGCTGCCATAGCGCTCGAATCCATGGTAATAGATGGTATGAAGGAATATTATCCTGTTGATATCAGTTTTAAGGACCCTATTGAAATAGACTTTTCAAACGCGGTCCTGAAAATTATCAATGATATGGAAAGACATATTGACCGGCGTGTCATTGCGACTAAATTTCACAACTCTGTTGCATATGCTGTAATTCTTGTTGTCCTTAAGCTATCATTAATCAATAATATAAGGAAAGTCATCTTGAGTGGTGGTGTATTTCAGAACATTTATCTGCTCGATAAAGTAACAGAAAGCCTGAGAGCTGAAGGCTTGAGCGTTTATACAAACGAGATAGTGCCATGCAATGATGCCGGCATATCTCTCGGCCAGGCTTATATATTGAGGGAAAGAATTAAGGCCGGAATATTATGATATATAGAGGAGCGTATAATGCATTAAAACATCTCAAAGATGTCATCCCTCATTACCAACGAGTCGGGAATCTTCCCTCCCTTCGGCAAAGATTCCGGCAAGCCGGTTACAACGAACGGGAAAATACGAGGTTACTTCACGACACTAACTATATGACAAATAAAGTGCTAACGAAAATAAAGGAACTCAAAAGTATAATAAATGGTCCTGTCAGACTTATGGAGGTCTGCGGAACTCATACTGTCGCCATATTCAGGCATGGGATAAGAGATTTATTGCCAGAGGGTATAATGCTCCTCAGTGGACCTGGATGCCCTGTCTGCGTCACATCTGTAAGGGATGTTGATACTATTATTGAAATATCAAGGGACAAGCATGTGATTATTACGACCTTTGGAGATATGATGAGGGTGCCTGGAAACACCAGATCATTATTCAATGCAAAGTCCGAAGGAAGTGATATAAGGATTGTCTATTCCCCGCTCGATGCGCTGAAAATCGCGAAAGACAATAAAGACAAGAAGATTGTTTTTTTTGCTACGGGTTTTGAGACAACGTCTCCATTGGTTGCCGGGACGATCTCAGAGGCTGAAAAGACCGGCATTGAGAACTTCTATATTTATTCTGTGCATAAAACCGTGCCCCCTGCCTTAAAGGCACTGCTGGATTCAGGAGAGGTCCTGGCAGACGGCTTTATCCTGCCTGGTCACGTAAGCACAATTATCGGGAAGGCACCCTATAATTTTATTGCATCGGACTATCATAAACCATCTGTTATTACAGGTTTTGATGCAAGCGATATCCTCACTGCGATCATGATGATACTGCAACAGTTAGCAGAGAAAAAAGCAGTCATAGAAAATCAGTATACGAAGGTTGTCAAAGATGAGGGCAATCCCCGGGCGCTTTCAATTATGAATGAATTCTTTGGACCTTCTGATGCTCATTGGAGAGGGCTTGGAATAATTCCGGGAAGCGGACTTCAACTGAGGGACAGATTTTATCACAGGGACATCAGATCTGTCCTGAATCCCGACATCCCTGAGGGGCATGAACCAAAGGCCTGCTCCTGCGGAGATGTCCTCAAAGGCGTTAAGATACCTACTGATTGTTCTCTTTTTGGCAAGGCATGCACCCCGGACAGACCCGTTGGGGCCTGCATGGTCAGTTCCGAGGGGAGTTGCGCCGCATATTACAGATATATGGCGATAAGGCCCGCGTAACATATGGCCAATGATGCAAAATTAATACAGTTAAGTCATGGCAGCGGCGGCCGCATGATGCACCGGCTGATAAAAGATTATTTTGTACCTGCCTTTGATATGGAGTCGCTGCATGATTCAGCTGTTATAGACAACCTGCCTCAGGGCAGGCTGGCTGTTACAACGGATTCCTATGTCATCTCCCCTTATTTTTTCCCTGGTGGTGATATCGGCCTGCTCGCTGTCTGCGGGACTGTTAATGACCTGTCAATGGCCGGCGCAAGACCTCTTTATCTCACCGCCGGGTTTATCATTGAAGAGGGCTTTCCATTTGATCACCTGAAAATCATACTGGATTCCATGAGGACTGTCTCAAGAGAGATCGGGGTGAAAATTATAACGGGTGATACAAAGGTAGTTGAAAGAGGCAAGGGGGACGGGATTTTTATAAATACTGCCGGAGTTGGTATTATTGAGGACGGAATCGACATTGCCCCTGTAAATATCAGAGCAGGAGATAAGATTATCCTAAGCGGCCCGATTGGAAATCACGGGATGTCGGTCATGGCCCAGAGAAGCGGCATCAGTTTTGAGCCGCAGCTGTTAAGCGATGTCCGGCCGTTAAATAGTCTTGTGGATACCATGTTACGCAAAACAAAAAAGATACATGTAATGAGAGATCCGACAAGGGGAGGGCTTGCTACTACACTAAAGGAGCTTGCCGGTGCTTCTGGACTGTGCATAAGTGTAAATGAAGAAGCGATTAAGGTAATCCCGAGCGTTACAGGTGCCTGCCAATTGCTTGGCCTTGACCCTCTTTATATAGCCAATGAAGGAATACTGGTGGCCTTTGTAGAGGCAAATGACGCAGAGATGCTTGTTGAAGAGATGAGAACCATAGAAGCGGGCAAAGACGCGGCAATCATAGGAGAGGTAGTTGAAACCCCTGAAAAGACGGTGCTATTGAAAACAAACATCGGCGGGATTAGAATATTAGACATGCTTTCCGGAGACCAGCTGCCGAGGATATGTTAAATGCATAGCGAGCGACATTTCCGGTGTCTTACCAAAGGGAATCGTTAAAGAGAAAACCAGGAGGGTAACGTGAGGATGGAAAAAACAGTTACAAGACTGAATGACGGGAATCTGCTTAAGGGCTATATGAAAGACTTTTCTCCTGATCGACGCGAGTTAACGGTGGAAGAGACAGTGGATGCCAGGCAGCATCTGGTAAAAATCGAAGACATCAAAGCTGTGTTTTTTGTAAAATCCTTTGAAGGTGACCATGAATACAGAGAGAGGAAGTCATACGGCATCGCAAAAAGCAAAGGACAGAGGGTCTTTGTGAAATTCAGGGACGGAGAATCTATGGTTGGGTTTCTGGAAGGCGAAGTGCCATGGGAGCGTGGTTTTTTTCTCTCAAAGCAGGACAGTGCCCGTAAGGGCTTTTTCCTTCTTCCTGTGGATGAAGATACAAATAATATTAAGGTCTTCGTGGTTGCTTCATCAGTTGACGCTGTTACAGTGGTACCCAACCAGGTGGAACAGTCATGATTCTGGGTGTTAATGTCGACCATGTCGCAACCCTGAGGCAGGCGAGGCTCGGGACAGACCCTGAGCCTGTTATGGCTGCAACCCTTGCAATACTGGGCGGGGCTGACGGGATTACCATACATCTGAGAGAAGACAGGAGGCACATCAACGACAGGGACCTGGATTTAATGAAGAGTTTTGTTCCAGTAGAACTGAACCTGGAAATGGCCGCTACTGACGAGATGTTAGGGATAGCAATAGATAAAAAGCCTGATCTGGTCACGATCGTCCCTGAGAAGAGAAAAGAGCTTACAACAGAAGGCGGACTGGAAGTCAAATCAAACAAAAAAGCCTTAAAAGAGGCGATAAAGCGCTTAAGGGGCAGTGGTATAAAGGTGAGCCTTTTCATTAATCCTTCAGAGAATGATATAGAACACTCTAAAGAAGCAGGCGCTAACATGGTTGAAATACATACTGGCGCATATGCCAATGAAAAGGGCATCGCCCGTGAAAAAGAACTTTTACGTGTGCAGAAGGCTGTTTTAAAGGCCAGGGAACTCGGTCTTGTTGTCAATGCAGGTCATGGTCTTAATTATCAGAATGTATCACTCATTGCTGAGATTGAGGGGATGAGAGGTCTGTATATAGGACACAGCATAATTTCAAGGGCAGTCCTCGTTGGAATTGAAAGAGCTGTAAGGGAGATGAAGGATTTGATTAGCGCATCGATTAACCTAAAAAAAGGCATTTACCACAGAGGACACTGAGAAAGCATAATGATATTTAAACAAAAGAGAGAACACAGAGCAATCACCCAAAAGGTGAATCCTGAATATGCTGTATTCTCCGGGTATACTGTCATTTCTCTGTGCTCTCTGTGGTTCAACTGCCGTTTTAAAGATTATTAACCTGAAATTATGATATACGGCATAGGGATTGATATTGTAAAAATTGAAAGAATGAAAACAGCAGTCAGCAGGTGGAACAGGAAGTTTCTAGAGAGGATATTTACTGAAAACGAAATCCTTTACGCATACATGAAGAAAGATCCCTATCTTTCATTGTCAGTAAGATTTGCCGCAAAAGAGGCCCTTATCAAGGCTGTTGGAAGTTCGGTCCCGTTGTCTCTTAAAGAAATCGAAATTTTAAACCATGAAGGTGGACGTCCTTTTATTAATGTATCGGGCAGACTCAGGGATTTTTTTGATAAAAATACAATCAGGTGCGCCCATGTCAGCTTAAGTCATGAGCAGGAATACGGGGTTGCCTGCGTAGTGCTGGAAAATAATTTGTAGGGGCATGGCATGCCATGCTCCTGCCGTGAAAATGAGGAAAAATGAAGGTCGTTACTGCTGAAGAAATGCGCAATATAGATGAGAAGACCATTAAGAAATATGGGATCCCCGGTCTGCTGCTCATGGAAAGGGCGGGCCTTGCTGTTGCGACCAGGATAAGGGAATTGTTCGATAAAAAAAAGGTCATTGTCTTCTCCGGAAGCGGCAATAACGGAGGCGACGGAATTGTTGTTGCCAGAAACCTCTATAACTGGGGATGGAATGTCAAGGTTCTTTTAGTGTCAAAGGAAGATAAGTTGGGCCCTGATTGTCTTACTCAGCTCAGGATCGCAAGAAAAGCAGGGGTCCCGATTGAGTTCAGGACTGTCCTGAATGATAGGGACCTCCATAGCACAGTAGTCGTTGATGCACTGCTTGGCACTGGAATAAACAAGCCTGTTCAGCCCCCTCTGTCTGACATTGTGGCCTTTATCAACAGGTCGGATGTCCCTGTTGTTTCCGTTGATATTCCTTCAGGCATATCCTCAGATGACGGACAGGTCAAAGGTGGAGCAATTATGGCAGACTATACCGTGACCTTCGGTCTTCCTAAAATAGGACATCTTCTGCATCCCGGCGCGGAACATGCCGGTCAGCTGTTTATTGAGGACATTGGATTTCCTGTGGAGCTTTTGTCTTCAGAATCCCTGAAAACCCAAACTATTGATAACAGCGATGCATCTTTATTATTGCCCGAACGGCCGGCATATTCTCATAAAGGAGACTATGGTCATGTCCTGATCATAGCCGGATCAAAAGGCAAGACAGGCGCTGCTTTAATGACCGCAAAGGCATGCCTGAGGTCCGGTGCTGGCATGGTAACAATAGGTGTTCCGGAAACGCTTACGAATGTTTTTCAGGAGCGCGTTACTGAAGAAATGGTATTGCCTCTGCCTGACAATGGACATGGAATTCTTTCTAAAGAGGCCTCTGTAAGTATTCTGGATTTTTTAAACAGAAAAGCTGATGTGCTGGCAATCGGACCAGGGATTTCATCCGGGCCCGATATCGCGGAATTGTTAAAGGCGCTCCTTAGGTCTGTAACAGCGCCGATGGTTCTGGATGCAGATGCCATAAATTCGATATCCGGACATACAGAGTTGTTTGCAAGGGTAAAAGCCCCTATTGTCCTGACTCCGCATACTGGAGAGATGGCAAGACTTCTCCAGGAAAAACACTCTACAGGTAATGAAATGTCTGATGTTGACTGGAACTGCCTCCGGAAAAACATTGAGAGAAACAGAGTTGCCGCGGCAACGTCTTTCTCAAAGGAAACAGGTACGTATCTTGTGCTTAAAGGGGCCCCTACAATCGTATCTGAGCCAGAGGGAAGCGCGTTTATAAATACCACCGGTAATCAGGGGATGGCCACAGCAGGGGCAGGAGATGTGCTCACAGGCATGATTTCAGCGTTCCTGGCCCAGGGTTTGAATCCATTGGATGCTTCAAGACTTGGCGTTTACCTTCACGGGCTTGCCGGTGACTTCGCAGCCTCAGAAAAAGGTATGCATTCACTGATCGCAACAGATATTATCGGGAAGATCCCCGAAGCTTTCCTGTGCCTGAAAAATAATGGATAGACTTATATTTCCTGATCTCATGAAGGACCATGTGACAGCCTTTTTCACAGGTAAAAATCCCGGCGCTGACCCTGAGAAGCTCTGTAAGATAACGAAAATTAAACACGACCAAATATACATGCCTATCCAGAAGCATACCGACAAGATTGCTATTATGGAATCGTCCTTTGTTCCCATAATAGCAGACGCGGTCATAACAAAAGAGACAGGTGTACTTATAGGCGTGCAGGTTGCAGATTGTGTGCCTATTCTTCTATACGAAAAAACAAAAGGGATAATAGGAGCGGTCCACGCGGGGTGGAGGGGAACAGCAGAAGAAATATTAAAAAAAACCATTAAAGCTGTTGTGAAGAGATTCGTATGTTCAGAAGATAACATCTATATTGCATTAGGACCTGCAATTCGCTGGTGTTGTTATAATGTTGATTTTGATGTTATGAAGGCCGTCTCCCATGCAACAGGACCTGGAGATTATTCGATCAATAAAGCTGGTAAGTACTGTCTGGACCTCCCTCAGGCCAATAAATATCAGGCTTTAAGCATGCGCATTCCTGAAAGGAATATCTGGCTTTCAGATGAATGCACTTTTTGTAATCCTGATAAGTTCTACTCTTACCGATATGCCAAGGGAACAACAGGCAGGCAGGGTGCTTTTATTGGAAAGATTTAATGTTGTTTCTCTGTATATGATATTTTTCTTCATATCCCTGCTCATAACATGTTAAAATTAATAGAAAAAGGGGACATATATGCTAAAAGCCAGTGACATTATGAATAAAGACGTAATAACTGTTACAAAGGACACGTCCGTTGATACCCTCGGACGTCTGTTTATTGAAAAAAATATCAGCGGCGCACCGGTGCTCGATGAAGACGGCAATCTTTTTGGGATTGTTACTGAGAATGACCTGATAAATCAAAACAAACGCCTTCACATTCCTACGATGTTAAGGCTCTTTGATGCCTTTATCCCGCTGGGAGGCTTCGGAAGCGTTGAAGAGGAAATAAAAAGGATGTCAGCCTCCAAGGCCTCGGAAATATGCGCAAGGGAGGTTGTGACTGTATCTCCTGAGACCACTTTGCAGGACATAGCAACAATAATGGCTGAGAAAGGTAAGCATCTTCTGCCTGTAGTCAGTTCAGGTAAAATTGTGGGCATTATCTCTAAAATTGATATCATAAAAGGTATACTGGGTGAAGGTGATAAGCAACAGTCCTGAGGCTACTGAAGAGATAGGCTTTAAGATAGGGGAAAAGTTAAGAACTGGTGATATAGTACGACTATATGGCAGCCTCGGCGCCGGCAAGACAACGATGGTCAAAGGTATAGCCCGTGCTCTGGGAATAGACAGAAAAGATATTGCAAGCGCCAGCTTTACCATAATTGCCGAATATCCTACGGTTCCTCCTTTTTTTCATATAGATCTTTACAGGACCTCCGGAGGTGTTGACCTGGAGAGCACCGGCATATGGGATTGTATAGGAGGTCACTCGATATCTGTTATTGAATGGCCGGAGCATGCCGAAGGTGAATTGCCTGAGGATTCTCTAAAGATAAGTATTAAGGACGCAGGCAACAACATAAGGGAGATTATTATTGAAGGCAAAGATGAAAAAGATTGGGATTATCTGTAAACCTGAAAGAAAAGAACCTCAGGAGATATTGCTGCAACTGCTCCCTTTTTTAAGGCAAAAGGGATGCGAAGCCTTTGTTGATGCTGAAACAGCAGCAGCGCTAAACATTCCCGGTTTTTCCAGAAAAGAAATTCCGGATCTTGTTGATGTGGTCCTTGTTCTTGGAGGTGACGGGACTATGCTCAATGTGAGCAGATTAGTGGCAGAGAAAGGCATTCCTATTTTAGGGATAAACCTCGGCAGTCTCGGATTTATCACAGAAGTTAACAGGGATGACATTTTTATCGTCGTAGATAAAATGCTTAATGACGGTTGTGTGATTGAAGAACGTTTAATGCTTTCGGCATCAATTCACAGAAACGGGAAGAAAATATCAGAATATACAGTACTCAATGATGTTGTTATAAATAAAGGGGCACTCGCGAGAATCATAGACCTCGAAACAAATATTAACAACAGCTATATTACAACTTTTAAGGCAGATGGTCTGATTATTTCGACTCCTACAGGTTCCACAGCATATTCCCTCTCTGCCGGCGGACCGATACTTTATCCCACTCTTGGCAGTATAGTTGTGACCCCTATTTGTTCGCATACACTTACTAACAGGCCTATTGTCCTGCCGGATGATTTTAAAATTGAAATTATTATTAAATCTCTAAGTGAAGATGTTTTTCTTACTCTGGACGGGCAGGTAGGGTTTTCACTGAGGATAGGTGATGTCATAGAAGTAAACAAGTCAGACTATAAAGCAAAACTGCTGGTCCCCGCGGAACGTGATTATTTCAAGGTCCTTAGAACAAAACTTAAATGGGGAGAGCGTTGATATATACATATGCATGACCTGAAAACAGATGTAATAAATGATGTAAAAAGCATCCTTGAGTATTATCAGGCCTTGGGCTTTGACAGCCTGCCTGTTCCCTCTGAATTTTCTGTTGCCCCGCATATTGGATTTTCCGGGGAGAAAAATGCCATGCTGACCGCTTTGAAGGAAGAGATTGGCGACTGTCAGCGTTGTAAGCTTTATAAGGGAAGAAAAAATATTGTTATTGGTTCAGGCGATGCGGAGGCAAGACTGATGTTTATCGGTGAAGCCCCTGGCAGGGAAGAAGATATACAGGGCAAACCCTTTGTTGGAGAGGCAGGTATGCTGCTTACCAAACTAATAGAAAAAATGGGGTTTAAGAGAGACTCGGTTTATATTGCCAATATAATCAAATGCAGGCCTCCCATGAACAGAGACCCTGAAGAAGATGAGATTATTTCCTGCAGGGTTTTTCTTGACAGGCAGATAGATATAATAGCCCCGCAAATAATTATAACTCTCGGCAGAATAGCACTGCAGACCCTTATGAATGACAATAAGATCAAAATAACTGCCGCGAGAGGGAATTTTTTTCAATACAAAGGAACACCTGTCATGCCCACATTTCACCCTGCCTATCTGTTGAGGAACCCGAAAGATAAATGGCTGACATGGGCTGATGTTCAAAAAGTTATGGAGAAGTTAAGCGGCGGCAAAATATAATTATTTAAATAGAGTTTTCTCTGAAAGCTCTTAAAAAGGAGGCGACAGACAGATAATATGGAAAATAACATTACATATGAATGCAGAAAATGCGGCAAAAACTTTGTTGTTTCTGAAAAAGGCAAGAAGCAGCTTGTCCCTCTCTATTGTTGCGGAGAAGAAGTAGAAAAAACCGGGAAAAAGAAACCACCTGTTAAGAAAAGCAAGAAATAGCTTTTTCATTTATAAGAGAAAGAAAAGCTCCATCCATTGATTTTGCAGGGCAGGTGGAAGATACGACCATTAATGAAAGCTCGTCTGTTTTCCTGATTCGCCAGCTATCCATTTAATTATCGATTGTTTTATTATAAAAATCCATGAATATACTCCTTATAAATCCCAACAGGTTTAAGTCTCCTCCTGTTGCTCCTTTAGGCCTTGAATATATTGCCGGATGCCTTTTGGAAAAAGGTCACAGTGTGGAAATAGTCGATCTTTGCTTTTCAGACAATATATACAAAGATCTCGAAATAGCTCTAAAACGTTTTAGTCCTGACATCGCCGGCATTACAGTAAGGAATGTGGACAGCGTCCTATATCAGGACAATGAGTTTTATCTCAATGGTATAAAGGAAATCGTCCGTTACCTGAAATCCTCTCACAGCCTCAAGGTGCTGCTGGGCGGCACAGGTCTTATGGTAAACCCTCAGGCTGTTGTTGACTATCTTGAGGCAGATTACGCCGTTGTGGGACCTGCGGAAGAAGAGCTCCCCGGATTTCTGATGAAGCTTTCGAACTCTCTTCCCGTTGAAAAAATATATTACGGACATTGCAGCCATGATTTCACTTCTGCGAGGCGGTCTTCGTCCATTGATTATGATAAATATTTTAACAACGGAGGTATAGCAGGTTTTGAGACCCATAAAGGGTGCAGTTCTTCCTGCGTCTATTGCCTCGAAGCCAATTCAAGAGTGGCCTTCAAAAGACCGGAAGATATAGTGCAGGAAATCAGGGGGTTCGTCGAGGCCGGTCATAATCACTTTCATCTCTGCGATCCTGAATTTAACGAAGACCTTGATTTCTCTTTGGCCTTCTGCAACGCGCTGAAAATGTCAGGGCTGGGTTTGCGCTGGGCTGTTTATATGAAGCCGACAAATTATAACAGAAAATTATTCAGACTGATGAAGGAGACAGGTGTCTACATTATAACCCTGACAGTTGATTCCTTTAACAAGTGCTCCATGTATTGGTCTGATGTTGAGAAGATCGTCTTTAATGCAAAGTCCAACGGCATATCCCTTGCGATAGATTTCCTTGCGGGATTTCCCCATGAAGAAGAAGGTGTATTGCGCGACTGTCTTGATCTGTTCAGGAGGGTGCAGCCGGATGTTGTAAACATCAATACATATATCAGACTTTACACTACGCTCAAAGTAACACAGACTGTAATAAAGGACAATACATTGAAACCTTATCTCCTGGGGGCCACAGATGACAGCTCAATGATTAAGCCTGTATTTTATAATCATGTCAATCCTGAAAGGCTGGAAGAGCTCATTGAGGGGGAAAGCATCTTTAAAATAGCAGGCAGGGAAAGAGGCGTCAATTACAGCAATGTAAACCTTCCAGTTACATTACAAACAAGCAAGGAGAGGCGAAGGAGATGAAAAAAGCCTTACTCTGCGACACCTTAAGCGCTTCTGCTATGGTCCACCAGCGCAAAACAGGGATACAGTTACTGTGAGCTTGCCGTCAGGTGAATATAGATCTGAACAATGTCGTCATGTAAGGTTTTTTCAGCGCCTTTGTCTCGACTTTTATGCAGTGATTGGGTGAGTCAAATTAGAATGAAAAGGCGATAATATTTGTATGAAATGGAAGAAGAAATCCTGCTTGAAACGCGCAATTCTGCTGCTCTCTGCGTTTCTTTTGTTGTTTATTGCTCTTCAGTTCGTTTATCCTGATGTTTCGGAACTCAAGACAACAAACCCGGTGAAAACGGCCTTTATGTCCTACCGGGAGAAAGAATGGAAAAGGGAGGGGAAAAAATACAGGATCACTCAGAAGTGGGTCCCACTGAGGGCCATATCGCCCTATCTCGTAAAAGCCGTGCTGATTAGCGAAGATGATAAATTCTGGAGTCATGAAGGTTTCGACTATGAAGCCATGCAAAAGGCGCTTGAGAAAGATATTAAGGCGAAAAAATTCAAACTAGGCGGCAGCACCATCAGTCAGCAACTCGCAAAGAACCTCTATCTTTCACCATCAAAAAATCCCCTCAGGAAGATCAGGGAGGCCATAATCACGTGGCGTATGGAGAGGGCCCTTTCAAAAAAACGGATACTTGAGCTATATCTCAACGTGGCTGAGTGGGGCGACAGGGGTATTTTTGGGATCGAGGCCGCCTCAAGAAAATACTACGGAAAATCAGCGGCTGCCCTGGGTCCTGAGGAGGCCGCCAGGCTTGCTTCCATTCTACCCAACCCTATAAAATTTAATCCCCTTGGTAGTCAAAGATATGTTGTTCACCGGTCCGATCTTATTTACAATATCATGGTCAGGAGGGGGGTAGTCGTGCCCGAGTACGACGAGGTGTCTGAACCGATGGAAAGCACCAGTGGTCCGGAACCGTTGTCGGTATCACCTGAAACAAAACTATCTCTTTAGTATAATCCATATCGTTCAACTCCACTGTTTTCAACAGGAATTACGGTGTGCTCTCAATCTTTTCAAACGTTGAGGACAGTTATATGGTATAGTTAATTGTGAGAAAAGCGGTCCTTCTTCATTCCTTAATAAACGATTCCATTATTCTTCTCTTATTGGATACAGTCTTCTTCCCTCCCAGGGCTCCCATTACATAGCCCGGAACTTTTTTTGCACGGGAACTCGCGTAACCATTTTTTTCAGAGGGAGTGTTTTTTAACTTTAAAACAACAGTTAAACCACGGAGAGCACAGGGAACCGGCAGTATAACAAGAGTATACAGCATATTATTGATTCACCTTTTGGATGGTTACTCTGTGTTCCCTTTTTCGTTGAAATATTATTATGTTTTCTCAGAGTCCTCTGTGGTAAATGCTTTTTTTAGGTTCAAGCATGCCGGAATGATCTCAGATTTCAAAGGGACAGTATTGCTTATGACAGATTATAGGAATACAATTTATGTATCAAAGTGAGGTGACCGCGGGTTGCAAAGACCGCGTGCTTTCAGAAAGAAGGAGGCCTCAATGTTGAAGGTGAGCAGCAAGACCATGCTCGGAAGCCTGCCACATTTGCGTGCGAGCTTCCGCGGAACAGCCCTGGCACAGAAGTACGCCGGAGACAAGCCACCGCTGAGATCGGAACTTTTCAGCAAAGACCAGATGGAACAGCATGGCAAGATTCTGGCGGCCTCGCACAAGTTGAGTCCGGGACATGCGCCTGACCGGCTTCTAACGAGGCTATCTGAAAATGAGGGAGTCCTGATCTCTGCCCGCGACCTGCTGACAGACGCGCTTAAGACAGACCGCCGGATAACACCGGCGGGAGAATGGCTGCTCGATAACTTCTATCTGATCGAAGAACAGATCCGCATTGCCAGGAGACACCTGCCGAAGGGTTACAGTCAAGAGTTGCCGCGCTTGCTAAACGGCCCCTCGGAGGGGATTCCGCGTGTATATGACATTGCGCTTGAGACGATCTCTCACGGAGATGGCAGGGTGGACCCGGAAAATCTGAGCAGTTTCGTTGCGGCCTACCAGACAGTGAGCGTTCTGAAGCTGGGCGAATTGTGGGCAATCCCCATCATGCTGCGCCTGGCGCTGATAGAAAACCTCCGCCGTATTGCTGCGCGTATTGCCGCCGACAGGCTCAACCGGAACCTCGCTGATTATTGGGCGGACCAGATGACGGAGACAGCGGAGAAGGACCCCAATAGCCTGATCCTGGTGATTGCGGACATGGTGCGTTCGGACCCGCCCATGGTGAGTTCGTTTGTTGCGGAATTTACTCGCCGGCTGCAGGGACAGAGCCCTGCTCTGGCATTGCCGCTTACCTGGATTGAGCAGCGGCTCTCCGAGTCCGGCCTTACAATAGAGCAGTCAGTGCATTCGGAGAACCAGCAACAGGCCGCTGACCAGGTCTCCATAAGCAACAGCATCGGCAGCCTCCGTTTTTTGGGGGCAATGGATTGGCCCGAGTTCGTCGAGAGGCTGAGTTCGGTCGAACAGGTGTTGCGTGAGGACCCCGCCGGAGTCCACGGCAAGATGGATTTTACCACTCGTGACCATTACCGTCATGTCGTGGAGAAGATAGCGAAGAGCAGCCTGCTATCCGAAAGCGAGGTGGCGCTCAAGGCCATCGGTCTTGCTGCAGGTGCCGCGGCCCATAAAGAAGACAGGCAATCCAGAGACGATCGGGCGGCGCATGTCGGGTTCTACCTGATAGACAAGGGATTGCCGCAGCTGAAACGAACGGTAGGAGTGCGCCATTCAATATCCGGGTATCTTCAGAGAATTGGCCATGCTTTTCCTTTGCCCTTCTATGTCGGCACGATCGCGCTGATTACGGTGATTTTTACCGGGGGCTTATTGGAGAAGGCATATGCTGGAGGGTCCACTGACTGGCTGCTTGCGCTGATTGGCATATTCTCGATGCTGGGCGCAAGTCAACTGGCGGTGGAGCTGGTTAACTGGCTGACTACGCTGCTGGCGACCCCGCTGCCGCTGCCGAGAATGGACTATTCCAAAGGGATCCCGCCTGAATCGCGAACCCTCGCCGTGATCCCGACCATGCTCATAAGCGTTCAAAACATCGAGGACCTGATAGAGGCGCTGGAAGTCCGGTTCTTGGCAAACAGGGACGAGAACCTGCACTTCGGACTGCTTACAGATTTTCAGGATGCTTCACAGGAGATACTGCCGGAGGACGGACCCCTATTACTTCTTGCCCGGCGGAGAATCGAGGAGCTCAATGAAAAGTACAGGAATGCAAAAGACGATACCTTCTTCCTTTTCCATCGCGCGCGCCGATGGAATCCCGGGGAGAAGATCTGGATGGGTTACGAGCGCAAGAGAGGGAAGATCGCAGACCTGAATTCCTTATTGCGCGGCAAGACGAATAACGCCCCCGCCTTCGGCACCCCCTCTTTGGTAAAGAGGGGGAAGGGGGAGTTAAATCCCTTCTCGCTTATCGTTGGTAATACGGAAATCTTATCAAGCGTGAAGTATGTGATCACGCTTGACACGGATACGCAATTACCGCGCGACTCGGCGCGTCAGTTTGCGAGTGCCATGGCGCACCCGCTGAATCGCGCACTCTATGACGAAGACAAGCAGCGCGTTGTTGCCGGGTACGGCATCCTTCAGCCACGCGTGGCCGCTAGCCTGCCGGGCACAAACCGGTCGCGGTATGCGCGAATGTGCGGGAGTGAGCCGGGCATTGATCCGTATACGCGCGCTGTCTCTGATGTTTACCAGGACCTATTCGCTGAAGGCTCGTTCATCGGCAAGGGCATCTATGATGTCGATGCATTCCAGCGGGCACTGGGCGGACTCTTTCCCGAGAACCGGATACTCAGCCACGATCTTCTGGAAGGGTGTTATGCACGGGCTGGGTTATTGAGCGATGTGCTGTTGTACGAGGAATATCCCGCCAGCTATTGCGCGGACGTGGCACGCCGGCACCGCTGGGTCAGGGGCGATTGGCAGATAGCGCGGTGGCTGCTGTCGGAGGTGCCCGGCCCTGTTCCCGGGGCGCGTTTTCAGAAAAATCAGCTCTCAGGACTGTCCCAATGGAAGATCTTCGATAACCTTCGGCGCAGTCTCGTGCCTGCGGCCTTGACACTTCTTCTTCTGCTGGGCTGGACGGTCTTGTCGCCGGTCTGGTTCTGGACCTTGTCGGTTATTGGAATTATCCTGGTCCCTCCTCTGATTGCCTCTATTTTGGAAATGCTCCGGAAGCCTGAAGAGGTGCTTCTGGGTCAGCACTTGGCTGCTTCAGCCCGTTCTGCGTTCAGGCGCTTCAGTCAGGCTGGTTTTTCCTTTGTTTGTATGCCCTACGAGGCTTTTTTCAGTCTGGATGCGATTGTGCGTACTGCGTGGCGGATGCTGGTAATGCACAGAAGACTGCTGGAATGGAATCTCTCGACGGGGACGCCCCGCAATGGCCGTAACAACCAGGATGGCCTCGCCGACTTCTGCCGGACTATGTGGATCGCGCCTTTTATCGTTATCGCTGTGGTGTTCTATCTGGTGTTTTCGAGACCGGTCGCTTTAGCTGCGGCCTGGCCTGTGCTCGGACTCTGGTTTGCCTCCCCTGTTATCGCGTGGTGGATCAGCCGGCCTCTCACCCCCCGCGGAGCAAGGCTGATGGCTGATCAGATTATCTTTCTGCGGAAGCTTTCACGAAAGACCTGGGCGTTTTTCGAGACCTTCGTCGGCCCGGAAGATCATTGGCTGCCACCTGATAACTATCAGGAGTATCGCGTTGCTGCGGTTGCTCATCGCACGTCGCCGACCAACATGGGACTTGCGCTGCTCGCGAATTTGTCCGCATATGACTTCGGATACATTTCAGCCGGACAACTCATCGAGCGTACAGAGAATGCGCTGCGCACAATGGAATCCATGGAACGGCACCGGGGCCACTTCTACAACTGGTACGATACACAGTCTCTGAAACCGCTGCTGCCTACTTACATCTCGACTGTGGACAGCGGGAACCTCGCCGCTCATCTGCTGACCTTGCGGCCCGGTCTGCTCGCACTTACAGATCAAAAGGTCCTGAGTTCAAGATTATTTGACGGTCTCACTGATACAGTAATGATTCTCCTGGACGCTGCGGCTGCAACGGCTCCCGAAGGAAGCTCCAATGTCAGACTGGCCCAACTCCGGAAGGACCTCGAACCCGTATATAATACCCCTCCAACTACGCTCGCAGCTGCGCGGCAATGTCTGGACAAGCTGGCTGCATCCGCCACTGAAGTGGCCGTTAGTCTCGAGGCCCCGAATGCGGACCAGGCTTCTCAGGACAACGAAGCTGCCTGGTGGGCACGCGCCTTTGCCGGTCAATGCTGGGCTGCCCTCGATGATCTGATGCTTCTCGATTCTTCGACACTGAGCAGCATCGATAATATTCCGACGCTGCGCGAACTGGCAGTACTTGGCGACCAGCGCGCCAGTGAGAGAATTGCCGACATCGAGCGTCTTGCACAGCAGTTAAGTGAACTCAGCCGCATGGACTATGATTTTTTGTTCGACCCTACGCGTCGTTTGCTGGCCATCGGGTACAACGTTGCTGAGCGTCGCAGGGACGCGAGTTTTTACGATCTGCTGGCTTCGGAAGCGAGACTCTGCAGTTTCGTAACGATTGCGCAGGGACAACTGCCGCAGGAGAGCTGGTTTGCACTGGGACGTCTGCTCACTGCCGCCGGTGGAGAGCCGATTCTCCTTTCATGGAGCGGCTCGATGTTCGAATACCTGATGCCGCTTCTGGTGATGCCGACGTACGAACACACACTGCTCGACCAGACGTATAAGGCTGCTGTGGACAGGCAGATCGAATACGGGAAACAGCGCGGCGTACCATGGGGCATGTCGGAATCAGGCTACAACATGGTCGACGTCCATCTCAACTACCAATACCGCGCCTTCGGCGTGCCCGGACTGGGGCTCAAGCGCGGGCTTGCCGATGACCTGGTCATTGCGCCCTATGCCTCGGCGCTTGCGTTGATGGTGGCGCCTGAAGAGGCATGTCTGAACCTGCAGAGACTGAGCGCTGAAGGCTTTGAGGCCCGCTATGGTTTTTACGAAGCGATCGACTATACCCCCTCACGTCAGCGGCGGAAACAATCCAGCACGGTGGTACGGTCATTCATGGCACATCACCAGGGCATGAGCCTTCTCTCACTGGCCCATCTGCTTCTGGACCGTCCGATGCAGAAAAGGTTTGCGTCAGACCCATTGTTCCAGGCCACCATGCTCCTGCTCCAGGAGAGGGTCCCGAGGGCAACGGCTTTTTATCTGGAGACCCCCGAACTCTCTGACATTCGTGCGACTTCCGGTGGTACGGAAATGTCGATGCGTGTTTTCAGCAGCCCCAACACTCCGATACCGGAGGTGCAGTTGCTCTCCAACGGCAGATACCACGTGATGATCACGAACGCCGGCGGAGGGTACAGTCGATGGAAGGACATCTCGGTTACACGCTGGCGCGAAGACACCACCTGTGACAACCGGGGCACGTTTTGTTACCTCCGCGATGTGGCGAGCGGGAAGTTCTGGTCAACCGCATATCAGCCTACACTCAAACAGGCTGGCACATACGAAGCGATTTTCTCGGAAGGCCGGGCAGAGTTTCGCCGCCGCGACTTTGACTATGATATGCATACAGAGATCGCTGTTTCTCCCGAGGATGATATCGAACTGCGCCGGACACGCATTACGAACTCCTCTAGAACACGCAGAACGATTGACATAACGAGTTATGCTGAAGTTGTTCTCGCGGCATCTGCTGCAGACAACCTGCATCCGGCCTTCAGCAATCTCTTTGTTCAGACCGAGATCATCAGCCCACAAAGGGCGATCCTCTGCACCCGCAGGCCCCGCTCTGTTGAAGAACATTCGCCATGGATGTTTCATCTGATGACCGCTGCCGGGGCGGACATCGTAGAAGTTTCTTATGAGACTGACCGCATGAAGTTCATCGGAAGGGGCAGGACCCTCGCCAATCCTATATCAATGAGCGGCCGGGCGACTCTCTCAGGGGCGCTCTCCGGGACCGCGGGTTCGGTGCTGGACCCGATTGTCGCAATCCGGTACCGGATTACACTCGATCCGGAAGCCTCGGCAACGATAGATGTAGTCTCCGGAGTCGGAGAGACCAGGGACGTCTGTATGGACCTGGTCGAGAAATATCAGGACCGGCGTTTTGCGGACCGCGTCTTCGATCTGGCGTGGACACACAGCCAGGTGGTCCTGCAACAGCTCAATATTACGGAGTCTGACGCGCAACTCTACGGACGCCTTGCCGGCTCTATAATTTACGCCAACTCCTCTTTGCGCGCGGACGCTGATATTCTCAAAAAGAACCGCCGCGGACAATCCGGTCTGTGGGGATACGCTATTTCAGGGGACCTGCCGATCATGCTGCTGCGGATTGAAGATCCGTCCAATATCGACCTGGTGCGGCAGCTCGTCCAGGCCCACGCGTACTGGCGTTTAAAAGGTCTGGCGGTGGACCTTGTGATCTGGAACGAAGATCATGCAGGTTACCGCCAACTTCTTCAGGACCAGATCATGGGGCTCATTGCCGCAGGCCTTGAAGCCAGTGTGACAGATCGACCGGGCGGCATTTTCGTAAGGCTCGCTGAGCAGATATCCAACGAAGACCGCATTTTGCTCCAAACAGTAGCCCGCATCGTCATCAGCGACAACTGGGGACTGCTGGTGGACCAGATCAACCGCCGCGGTCTAGTGAAAACAATAGTGCCACGCCTCAAACCGACCCGGGCCCTTCGTGCTGAACCCTCCATAGCGGTGGCAATGCCCCGCCGCGATCTGACCTTTTTCAACGAGCTGGGAGGATTCACCCCTGATGGACGCGAGTACATAATTACGACCACGCACGGGCAGGTGACTCCGGCGCCCTGGGTGAATGTGCTGGCAAACCCGCAGTTCGGGACAGTTATTTCTGAGAGCGGAGGCGCCTACACGTGGAGCGAGAATGCCCACGAGTTCCGCCTCACTCCGTGGTACAACGACCCTGTGTGCGATTCAGGAGGAGAGGCCTTTTATGTCCGTGATGAAGAGAGTGGTCATTTCTGGTCTCCCATGCCTCTGCCCAGTCGCGGTCTGACGCCTTACAACAGCCGTCACGGGTTTGGCTATAGCATCTTTGAACACACAGAGGACGGCATCAGTTCCGAGGCGTGGGTATATGTGGCCATAGATGCAGCGGTCAAGTTCACAGTCTTAAAAGTGCGGAATGGGTCAGGCCGTGCCCGCCGTCTCTCTGTTACCGGCTACGCGGAATGGGTGCTGGGAGATCTGCAACCGAAATCGAAGATGCATGTAATCACCAAAGTTGACCCTGATACAGGATCGATCTTTGCGCTAAACCCATACAACACGGAGTTCGCTGACCGGACCGCCTTCTTTACTGTGGCTGATCCGACCCGGACCTTAAGCGGTGACAGGACCGAATTCCTCGGCCGCAACGGCACGCTTCGCAGCCCGGCCGCGATGACGCGAGCGCGGCTATCCGGCAGGGTAGGGGCCGGCCTCGACCCCTGTGCCTCTATCCAGGTCCCCTTTGACCTGGCCGACGGGCAGGAGCATGAGATCATCTTCATGCTCGGCGCAGGGCGGGATGTCGATGACGCCGCCAACCTCGTGCGTCGCTTCCGCGGATCCGCTGCCGCGCGACGGGCTCTCGAAGCGGTCTGGCAGTACTGGAACCATACTCTCGGCGCCATACAGGTGGAAACACCGGACCAGTCCGTCAATTTGCTGGCCAACGGCTGGCTCTTATATCAGACCCTGGCATGTCGTCTTTGGGGCCGGTCCGGATACTACCAGTCGGGGGGTGCCTTCGGCTTCCGCGACCAGTTGCAGGACGTGATGGCGCTCATCCACACAGAGCCGCGCCTCATGCGCGAGCATCTTCTGCTCTGTGCGGCCCATCAGTTTCAGGAGGGAGATGTCCAGCATTGGTGGCATCCTCCTTCAGGCCGTGGCGTGCGTACACACTGTTCGGACGACTTCTTATGGCTACCCCTGGCAACGTGCCGCTACGTTCTGGCTATCGGAGACACGGGGGTGTTGGATGAACCCGTCCGCTTTATCGAGGGCCGCCCGGTAAACACCGATGAGGACTCGTATTACGATCTTCCGGGCCGCTCCGACGAAACAGCCACTTTGTACGAACACTGTGTGCGGGCCATACTAAATGGACTCAGACTTGGTGAGCACGGCCTGCCGCTCATCGGCTCGGGTGATTGGAACGACGGCATGAACCTTGTGGGCGAGCACGGTAAAGGCGAAAGCGTCTGGCTGGGGTTTTTCCTTTATGAAGTGCTGATGCAGTTTGCCAGGATTGCACGTATTCATAAAGACCAGCCCTTTGTCGAACGTTGTCAGAGGGAGGCGGACCAACTGCGTCGAAATATTGAGGAGAACGGCTGGGATGGCGGCTGGTACCGTCGCGCTTACTTTGACAATGGTTCGCCGCTGGGTTCTGAGCGTAATGCCGAATGCCAGATCGATTCCATAGCGCAGAGCTGGTCTGTTCTCTCCGGAGCCGGGGGTGCCGAACGCTCTCGCATGGCAATGGAGGCAGTGGACAAGCGCCTTGTAAAACGTGACCAGAAACTGGTCCGGCTGCTGGAGCCGCCTTTTGACAAATCAGACCTCAACCCCGGCTACATCAAGGGCTATGTCCCTGGTGTCAGGGAAAATGGAGGTCAATACACGCACGCAGCGATATGGGCCGCGATGGCCTTCGCTGCGTTGGGCGACAGCAGACGCGCGTGGGAACTGCTGACAATGATCAACCCGGTGAACCATGCGACCTCTCAGGAAGCGGTTGCAACCTACAAGGTAGAACCGTATGTAATTGCGGCCGACGTATATGCTGTCTCACCGCACATTGGCCGCGGTGGATGGACGTGGTACACGGGCTCGGCCGCCTGGATGTACAGGCTTATCCTGGAATCTCTTCTCGGGCTGCGCCTTGAAACAGACAAGCTGTATTTCGCGCCGTGCCTGCCTGAGGATTGGGAGTCGTTCAAGGTGCATTACCGGTACAGGGAAACTTCATATCATATCTCTGTCCGGCACATTACAGGGCTCCAGTCTGAGGAGGGCAGCGTCGCGGGTGTGATTGTCGATGGCGTTGAACAGCCAGAAGCTGCAGTTACCCTTCTTGACGATCATCAGGAACATTCAGTAGAGGTCAGAATACTCCTGCCGGATAAAGAGAAGGTGTCATAGCAGATACCTGGAGAGCAGTCACTTTTGTATGATAAACAACCGAATGGAACTATAACTGGTAATTAAAAACCTACCATCATGCGAAAAAGCCTGTTCTTTGTGGGAACGGCGAAGAGTGGGAAGTCCTTTCCAACCAATCCGGGATTGGCATAGGTCCCAAACATTCTGTCCCAGATAGTAAAAACAAATCCGAGGTTCTTCCTGGTAAATCCCTTTGAGCCGTGATGAATGCGATGGAAATTGGGAGTAATGAGGAGCCATTCGAGTATCCCGAGATTTACCCATATGTTGGTATGTATCCATACGTTTACAACTACCCCTATAGAAAAGGCAACCCCTGCTTCAGCAGGAGTGAACCTTAGGATATAATAACCAAAAAGGAGTTGGGGAATGGCGAAAAGGAAGAGGTGCGTGGTACTTGTCCTGGCCCCGGAAAGCCACCAGAGTTCGGGTATTGAGTGGTGGAATGCATGCGTGCGCCAAAGAATGGGACTGTTGTGCATGGCCCAATGGACCCAGTAAAGACAGAAATCAGCAATTATAAGTCCCAGGATTATTTTTATTGTGCCGGGAAGCATGCTGAGGCTGACATGCGAAAGTACTCTATCCGGGGTGAACGCATTAAATGCGCCGAGTATGATCGGCTTACATATTTCTCCCACAAAGGCAGTAACAAACAGGGCAAAAATATTCAAACTCAGGTCATGTTTCCTGTTTACCTCAAACCCGGGACGGCGGCGTTCCAGAAAATCGAAAAACAAAACAACCACGATGAGTGTAATGGCCTCATATGTCCGTTCTTTCATTTATACAGTATATTGGAAAGCGTATGGTTTTGATAAATATTTTTTTAGTGACGCGCTGCCTTTTAAGAAGTGTTCCGGCACAGGTTTCGTTGCATCTAAAAGCGCTGTCAATGTTCTCAGCGGCTGACGCATACTGGAGCAGCGCAGTCAGTCTGTCGCTTCTTTTTTTCTGCCGAACCGGAGAAACACGTAAAAGCCTATGAGAAAAGGCTCGAACCGGATCACCATATTGTCCACAAATCCCCAGAGGAACTGATACGCAACAATCCGGGTGGTACTTCGGGCGGCAAGCCCCTGTCTTATAAAGACCTCGGTCAATTCCTTTGCCTCAAGGGAAAATACGAACAGAAGATGCACGCCAAAGAGCATGGCCAGTGCCTCGCTGTAAGCCCTTGTCCTCCTTGTGATGAAGGGATAAAGGGCGGCCATGATGCCCACGGTAAGCGGCGTGTTGAAGGTGTAGCTGGAGGTCGGCACCGGGATATCCACAAGCATGTCAGACCTCTTGCGAAGCGGCGAAAAGGTGACCTGCACCACGTCCTTTGTTGTTGAGATCTCTTCCACCTTCGCATCCGTGAGCCCTGCAGCCAGCTTCGAGGCGATGGACGTGGTCAGATATCCATACCCATCCTTTATCGGTAACCAAATGAGCAAGGAGACAAAATACGCGACCAGAAAGACCAGGACCGTCCGCGCAGCCACCTTCTTAGGCAACTGGCTCTGCATGTGAATTCGTATACCCCAGATAGACGAAGAAAACCCCGAGGGCAACTGCTATCATAATCCCCTGGGCGATGTAGATATGAATATATTCGAAAAGGCCGGGGAAGTGGACGCCTGAGTAAGCAAGGCCGGCGATGCGCAGAATGTTCACCACCTGTATGACAGCAAACCCCACTGCGATCCCCATGAGTCTTTTTTTCCACGATGCCGGGAAGGCGATTACGGCCACCGAGTAGATCATCACCGCCTCCAGGCCGTTACAGCCGAACTTTACGTCCAGTGCAATGGAAGGGAGCCTGATGATCGAACCGCTGCAGGTGCTGGGGATGTTGAGGATGCCGAGCACCCTGGATGTCACGGCAACTACTCCCCTTGTGTAGCCTCCATTAATGTCGATGACCTTCTGAAGCGGGACAAATCCGATTATGAAAAAAAAGACCCCCATCAGCAATAGGTACGTTATCGTAAACCGCTTGATGCCGAAGCCGGAAGAGGCTGCTCGGGCCTTCTTTTTCTTTTTTCTGCTGTTTTGTTTCCTTTTTCATATGTTTAACAGTATGTCATGTTCAGGCCCATCCTGTAAATAGTACATAGCGCATCTCAGTCTCCATTGAACTTTTCAAATATGAAGTCCTTTTGCAGTACCTCCCTGCAGTCGGGGCTTCCTGTGTGCGAGTGTTTTTTGCGTCTGCTGCGATATCTCCTATAGGCGAATCCATGGTTGCAAGATCGAAATCTTTGATATTTTGAGTCAATACATTTCCTTTTGAAATCAAATAGTTCTTGACATCACCTGAAAACAATGTATAATCACCTTAATATCAATATGATGCAAATGATTCATAATTAGAAGTCTTATGGGTGCTGGAGAGGGGGCAAGAATGATTCTGGCAGTTTGATTACTATTAAGAAAGATAACGCCTTATCGGATGATCGGACATCAAAAAACGAGGATAGAAGAGCAAGATCGGCAGAACGCCCTTCTGTGAGGGAAGGGTCAAAAATTGAAGAAGAACATTATAAGGAGGAGTCAAGAATGTTTCATAAAAATAATATCCTTAACCGAAAGATGGGCTTGGGTCTCCTGGCAAGCCTGGGATTAATTGCGTTTATTTGCGGGGTCTCGCCGGCATCGGCCGCGATCGGGCCACCCCTTTTATCGGACAGCACATACGGTGTCGTTTCCAGCACCTTGGCCAACACCGTGGCCGGGACCACTATCGTTGGAACTCCTGCTCAACCTGTTCTTTGTTATACTACGGCACCCGCAATAATTCCGGGAGTGACCGGCACAATAGTTGTGCCTTGTCCTCCTTCAACAGGGGTGGATCAAGGCACCGCCCGGGCACTTCTGGTTGGTCAACCCTGTACAAATCTCGGCCCTGGTGCACTTAATCTAAACGCGGTAGATATTGGAAGTGGTCCGGGAGTCTTCACTCCCGGATGTTATTTTAACGGTGGCGCTATGAATATAACCACGGGCACGACAGTGCACCTTAATGGCGCCGGAGTTTACATCTTCAGGCCAGGTGGGGCGCTTACTACAGAAGCCAATACCGCTATTCTCGTAGAAGGTGGCGCATGCGAAACCGATGTGTTTTGGGCTCCCGTCGGCGGCACGACACTTGGAGCAAACACTGACTTCGTGGGAAATATCTTTCGTGGTACTGCTGCTGGTCTCAGTATTACGTTAGGGAATTCTGCAAACTTGACAGGAAGAGCGTTGGCGTTCGGCTCAACAGTCACGACAAATGGAGCCAATACAATTACTGTCCCTACTTGCGGCCCATTCGTGCCTACGGGGCCTGTGCTGCCGCTGGTTAGCAAAGCCTTCCTCCCGTTCACGATCGCTCCGGGTGAGGTCTCGACCCTCACCATTACGTTGATCAACGGCAGCGGAACTGTTGCGAACATAACTTCGTTCACCGACAGTTTGCCTGCCGGGATGGTTGTAGCTAACTCACCGCTTGCCAGCAACAGCTGTGGCGCGACAACGTTTACTCCCAATGCTGGCGGCTCGACGTTGACCTTGACGGATGGCCAGATCCCGGGCGGCACTGTCGCCAGTCCAGGCGTCTGCACATTAACGGTGAATGTGACTGCCGCGACTGCGGGAACCTATACCAACACCATAGCCGTCGACGCGCTGCAGACAGACATAGGCAACAACCCCATTGCGGCCGTCGCTATCTTGCCCGTCGTTGTCACCGCCATCACATCCGTCCCCACGCTTAACGAGTGGGGCGTGATAATCTTCATGATGCTTGCAGGTCTTGGGTCGGTTTATTATTTGAGGAAATATAGAAGAGTTTAATTGGAATTGCTGATAAAAAAAGGCAGGGCTTAATACCCTGCCTTTTTTATTTGTGAGAGAAGGAGCGGGGATTGCGCAGCCCGTGACTCTGGAAGAAGTAGAGAAAAGGCGCATTGTCGAGGTCCCAAACACTACCGGATGGAAGGTAAGCGGCAAGGGCGGTTCAGCTAGATTTTAGGAATCAATCCCAAGACGCTTGAATCAAGGATGCAAAGACTGGGCATCCAAAGGAATAAGAATAATACCTGATATTGTGTCCCCACTTTTTACGTGTCAATAGAGCATTGACGATGGGAAGAATGTCAAGGACCAAACAAGAGTGGAGGCCCTGAGATGTTTGAAGATATCGTAGCGACAGTGCGTGAACCCCTTATTGTACTGGATTCAGAATTGCGGGTTATTTCAGCGAACCGCAGCTTTTATAAATCATTCAAGGTAACGCCTAAGGAGACTGTAGGTAATCTTATATATGACCTCGGAAACCGTCAGTGGGACATTCCCAAACTCCGGACATTGCTGGAAGAGATTTTGCCCAAAGACAACAAATTCGATGACTATGAAGTTGAGCATACCTTTTCAAATATAGGACTCAAAACAATGCTTCTCAATGCCCGCCGTATCACTCACAAAGAAATAGGTTCACAGATGATCCTCCTTGCCATTGAAGACATTACAAAATTCAGAAAGCTTGAAAGAGAGCGAAAGAATATCCTATCCATGTTTGCTCATGATATGAAAAACCCTGCAGTAACATCGAAAGGTTTTCTGTTGAGACTCATCTTAGGCAAGGCAGGGCCACTGACGGAAGAGCAACAAAACTACCTTGAAATTATTCATGGCGAGCTTAACAAATTATCAGAATTAATATCAGATTTTCTGCAGTTTTCGAGATTTGAGGCAATGGAATATAAGCCTGTTTGCGCTCTATTTAACATGGAAGAGGAAATCCGGAAAAATATTGAAGCGGAAAAAGTGGAGGCTGAAAAGAAAGAAATTATAATAAGTCTTGAGCCTCTGGATACAATAGCTCCTATAGTTAACGCAGATATTGCTATGGTAAATAGTGTGATCAGAAATCTTCTCGTCAACGCAATAAAAAATACCGACCCGGGAGGAACTGTGACAATCAAGATATCAGACAGAGGCAATGAAATACTTATCTCTGTTAAAGATACAGGCATAGGAATACCGGAAGATCATATGCCTTATATATTTGACGCATTCTACCGTGCGGGCAGCTCCAAGGGTTCGGGGCTTGGGTTGTCCATTGCCAAAACAATAATAGAGGCCCATGGAGGATGGATATGGGCTGAAAGCAAACCCGCCAGTGGCAGTACCTTTAGCTTCATCTTGCCGAAGTAGCAAAATTAATAGTAACTACTCAGATTGATAGCCTGAAGGTGGAAGGCTGTCAGGTGATCGCGCAACACTACAGCCCTTTGACTCGTAGTATGAGACTATGTTAACTGTTTGCTTTACTTTGTCCTCCGGTCTTCAGCCTAACCATCTGATCAGTTACAAAATGCCTGATATATCAGGAGACTCCTGATATATCAGAAGCCTTCAGCCTTCACAAAATCATTTCCCCATCGTATGTTAGCTGAAATTTCAATGTTATCAATATGATAGAGCATCCTGTCCTGTCAACAACAGTCCTGGCACACATTCTGCTTTTAAATATACCAGCAAAGACCAGAGCTTTATTAAGGCAATGATTAATCCGGACCAGTGTGCCTGAGGTATGAGGTCATATAAAAAAAAAGGAGGTCACTATGCTTTAGACGTTCAATGTAGCAATCCTGATTGAGGTTGTGAAAACAAAAAGAGCTGTAAGGAGGTCTAAAGATGAAAGTAATATATACAAAGAGAGTTCTCATATTCGTAATTGCCTTATTTTCCATAAGTTTGATGGTTGGGTGTGCCGGCATGAAGAAGGCAACACCTGAGAGATCACCCGGATACCTGTACTATCCGGCTGCCTTAGTCGATGCTGACCAGGCCCTCAGTGAAGCCCGCGCAGCAGGCAAAGACAAGGAATGCCCGGAAGAATTTAATGCTGCAAAAGCTATGGTAGACAAGGCCTATGAGACCTACATGGCATGTAATACCCAGGAGGCCATTGATATGGCAAATGCGGCAATAGCCAAAATCAAGGCCCTTTGTCCGCCGAAGGCTGTAGTAGAGCAGAAGGCCGAACCTAAACCCGAGCCTGTAGCAGTGCCGACACCGGCAGCAGAGCCTGCGCCGGTTCCGCCTCCGCCTGCTGCAGTTGTTGAGCCGTTGAAGATCACCCTTGAGGACATACATTTTGACTTTGACAAGGCCACTCTTACTAAAGAAGCAAGAGAAATTCTGGCAAGGGACATAGCGACCCTTAAGGAAAATCCGGGCGTTAATGTCCAGATAGAGGGCCATACCTGCGCGCATGGATCTGAAGACTACAATATGGCGCTTGGAGAGAGAAGGGCCAATGCTGTCAAGGAGTACCTTGTAAATGAGGGTATCGCAGCTGACAGGATGACAACAATCAGTTATGGCGAAACACGACTCGCGATGCCTGAGATACCGACACCTAAAAACAAGCAGTCAAAGGAAGCAAAGGCAAACAGACGCGTACACTTTGAGGCAACCGCAAAATAGAAGCAGAAGGTCAAGGGAGTCTTAAGTTTTATTAACATTGCAATAGTATGATTGCATATGTAAAGACAGGAGGAGAAAATGAAGAAAGTTATTTTTATGACAATGTTAATGGTTTTTGGACTGGCCCTGTTTTCGGGCTGCGCCTCAATGACGGGCAGAACAGCAGGCGAGCATATCGATGACGCGACCATTACAACGGAAGTCAATGCGATAATCGTCAAGGACCCTGACGCCCAGTATTTGAAGATCGATGTTTCCTCATTAGATGGAAACGTTACTCTTCAGGGCTTCATACATGACAGGAAGGCCGAGGACCGGATCGTAGCAAAGACCAGGCAGATCAAGGGTGTGAAATCCGTAAAGAGCCTCCTGAAAGTGGAAGAGAGAAAGTAGATGGACAAGGGGCATTCCGTGAAAGCACTCCTCCTTTATACTGAATTTCCGGAGTGCCCCTTCAAAATGCCGGTTTTGTGACCTCATACTGCTCTATGGGGGGGGAAGCATCTCTTCTCCTTTTATGCGCAAAGCTCTTTTAACTGGATAAAAGGTATTGATTTCCGTAATTATATAGATTAACATTGGAATCATGCGATAGCACATCTAAAGGCAGGAGGAATGAGCCACAGTAGTGACTTAAGTCATAAGGTTATTTTTATGACAATGCTAATGGGGTCGCATTGTGCTGCTGGAAGTGTGAAAGGCTATTTAGAGAATAAATAATCTGTAAAGGAGGAAACAAAATGAAAAAGTTATTTTTGGGAACACTACTTTTGGCGTTGGTAATTGCGGTTCCTGTTCCAACGATGGCAAGGGTAAGTGTAGGTATTAATATTGGTCTGCCGCCCCTCGTATTTGCAGCACCGCCGCCGGTGATAGCACTGCCTGATACGGCAGGTGTTTACGTTGTCCCTGATATTGCTGAAGACCTTTATTTCTGGAATGGTTATTGGTGGCGTCTATGGGACGGTCGGTGGTATAGCTCACATTATTATGACCGGGGCTGGGGTTATTACAACCGTGTTCCAAGCTTTTATTTTGATGTAGACCCGGGTTGGAGAGGATACTATAGAGACCGTGATTGGCACGGACACCGATGGGACTATGATGTTATTCCTCAAAGACGACTTCAATCGAACTGGAGGAACTGGGATACTAACCGACATTGGGAAAGACATGGGACCTGGGGCGTCCGGGACTATCAGCCTCGGCCACGGAACGAGAGACGGGAACTAAGACAACAAAGGCAACAGCAATATCAACGGAATACTGACGTTCAGAGAACAGTGCAACCCAGGGGCCACCAAAGCCACCAACCTCAAGACAGGCAACAAGTGCAACCCAGGGTCCGGCAGCAGCAACAACCCCGGGACCAGCAACGTCAAGACCGGCAGCAAATGCAACCCCGGAACCAGCAACGTCAAGACCGGCAGCAAATGCAGCCCAGGGTTAGGCAGCAGCAACAATCCACACCTCAACAGGGAAGACCTGCAAGAGGCGAGGAAGACAACAGGGGTAGCAGATAGGTTGACAAATGGTCTAACCTATTACAAAAAGAGGCCTCTGTCCTATGGTTTGACTACCGGCTGCCCCGCAACAGCGGGGCAGCTGTCTTTAAGCAAACCATTATCGAATTAATGAAAGCCCTGCTGACAGGAAATGAGGCTGTTGCTCTAGGTGCATATAAAGCTGGTGTTTTTGCGGCTACAGGCTACCCCGGGACCCCTGCGACAGAGATCATAGAAGCGATTGCTAAATACCCTGAAGTCTATACCGAGTGGTCGGTCAATGAAAAAACAGCCCTTGAATTTGCATCGGGGATATCTCTCTCCGGAAAAAGAGCGCTTGTTGTCATGAAACATGTTGGTTTAAATGTGGCCTCGGACCCGCTTATGAGCCTCGCCTATACTGGCGTAAACGGAGGTCTGGTAATTGCTGTCTCGGATGATCCGGGGATGTGGAGTTCCCAGAGTGAACAGGATTCGAGGCTTTTTGGCAAAATGGCAAACATACCGGTGCTTGATCCGTCTGATTCAGATGAGGCATGTATTTTCACAGAAAAAGCATTTGAAATAAGTGAACACTATGACCTGCCTGTTATCCTCAGGCTGACCAGGTCTATCTCGCACACAAGCACCATAGTAAACGGTGAAGGTAACAGAAAGGACTGTTACAGGGGATACCGTATCGATGTCGAGAAAAATGTGCTCCTTCCACCTTTCACAACCAGACAGAGGCTCTCTCTTAAGAAGCGGACAGAAATATTCAGGGAGTTTGTCCCGTCCTCAGGACTCAACAGGGTTGAAATATTGGATAACAGCATCGGTATTATAACCTCTGGGATCGCCTATCAGTATGTGAAAGATGCTGTCCCGGAGGCTTCAGTGCTTAAGCTTGGGATCGTCTATCCACTGAATGCCCGGGAGATCAAAGAGTTTTCTATCGAGGTCAAAGAACTGTTTGTTATTGAAGAAGCAGAACCATTCATTGAGGATGCAGTAAGGTCAATGGGTGTAGAGGTCAAAGGCAAGGCAGAGGGGCTTTTCCCTGCTTCAGGTGAATTAAATACTACTATAATCAGGGAAGCGTTCCGGGGTAATTATTCAATATCCGGTGAGTTATGCAGGAATAACCACGCAAACCTCTGTCCGGGATGTCCGTATCTCGGAGTATTTTACCTGCTTAGCAGCAGGAACCTTTTTACTGGTGGCGATATGGGATGTTATACACTTTCTGTCCATACCTTCCCGCACGTGCTTGATACAACGCTCTGTATGGGCAGCGGCATATCCCAGGCCGCAGGTTACAGCGTCTCCACAGGAGAAAAGGCGGCAGCAGTAATCGGTGATTCAACCTTCTTCCATTCAGGTATTCCTGCGGTCCTCAATGCCATTTACCATAAGGCTGATCTCCTGGTAATAGTCCTCGACAATCATATAACCTCAATGACAGGCGGACAGCCGCATATCGGCACTGGCAAAGGTATTAGAGGGGAGAAAAATAAGGTGCTGATAGAAGATGTCCTCTCCGGATGTGGTGTCACTTATATCAGGAGGACAGAAGCATATGATTTGAAGGAAATTGATAAAGCAATAAAGGAAGGGCTTTCAGTCAGGGGTGTTTCGGCTGTTATTATTGACGGTCAATGCATCCTGAAAAACAAGAAAATGAAAACCGGTCTTTTATCCATTGATGAAAAAAAATGTTCACTCTGTGGGGCCTGTTTTGCACTGGGTTGTGAGGCAATTGTCAAAAATGGTGATTCCTATCTCATACAAGACTCATGTAATGGATGCGGTCTTTGTATCCAGCTCTGTGAAAATAATGCAATTTAAAGAAAATATATCAATACTGTTTGCAGGTAGAGGCGGACAGGGAATCCTGACTGCTTCATTCATTACTGCACATGCGTTTTTCTCCTCAGGCTATGATGTCAAAAAATCAGACATAAAAGGTATTGCCCGCAGAGGGGGCAGGGTGCTCTCTACACTTATAGCAGGTGAGAAGGTCTATAATCCGAAGATAGCTGCCGGGATGGTTGACATTGCAGTATTGTTTTCTGAAGGCCACAATCTTTTATTTTCAGGAAGCACTGTCCTTATTTCTCCAACAGATGAAGAAACAGGAAAATTCTCAAGGAATTTAAATATATTCTGCCTCGGCAGGCTCAGTGTCCTTCTTGATGTCCCTTTAGAAATCTGGGAGCAGTCCATTAAGGAAAGATTTGATGACAATACTTCCATGTTAAATCTCTCAGCCTTTTATGAAGGCAGGAAGGTTGTAAAGATTACTAAGGTATCATGAATGAAACTCGCAATACTCATGCCTGTTCGCCATCGTAACAAAAAAAGGATATTTTCTATTCAATAGCGACAGAGGCTGGGCCTGAACCTCCCTGACCCAGCTTTTACAAAAAAAAAACTAAAAAAGAGTTTGATTATTTGACGTTACAGGCTTAATATAAGAAAATAATTTAATAAAAGTTGGTTATTCATTTAATGCTTCGGTGATAACCTATCGAGGGAACAAACATGACCGGCGTAGAGATAGTTAAAGTGGAAGGAGAATCTGATTTCAGGGACTTCATTTACCTGCCGTGGAAGATTTATGCCGGGTACCCCAGCTGGGTCCCCCCCCTCAAGACGGAGGTCCGTCGGATGCTGGACACTCGCAAACACCCTTTCTGGGAGTTTTCCGAGCGCGTCCTCTTTCTGGCGCGGCGTGGTCCTGAGACAGTGGGAAGGATCGCGGGCATTATTGATCGTAATTATAACGAGTGCCACGGTGAAAAGATGGGTATCTGGGGATTTTTCGAATGCACTGACGATGCGGCAGTCGCGGCGGCCCTCTTCTCTTCCGTTGAGACGTGGGGCATTCAGAAGGGCATGACTTTCCTGCGAGGTCCGCTCAACCCGTCGATGAATAACGAGTCGGGGCTGCTAATCGAGGGGTTCGATTACCCACCAGCTGTGGGCATGACTTATAACCCGCCGTATTACCTCAGGCTGGTCGAAGCGTGCGGCTTTACAAAAGAGAAGGACCTGCTGGCCTTCCTGCTGGCAGGCAATGATTATCACCTTCCCGATTGGATGGAGCGCCTTGCCGAGCGGACCGCCCAAAAAAAGGGTGTCCGCATCAGGCACGTTGATCCGAAGTTTATGGATTCTGAGTTCGCCCTGATCAGGGACATATATAATGACTCCTGGTCCGGCAACTGGGGTTTTGTCCCACTGACCGCTAATGAGATGAAGGACATTCAAAAAAGTGTGAAGCCGTTCGCAGACCCGGGTTTGGTGTTTTTCATCTATTATGAGGATGAACCCGCGGCGGTCTGCGTGATCTTTCCTGATATCAACCCTTTGCTCAAACGCCTCAACGGCCGGATCGGGTTGCCGGGTCTGATCAAGGCTGTCTTCTATCGGAAGGAGATCAGGGGACTGCGGCTGGTGATGTTCGGGATCAGGGAGAAGTATCGACAACTTGGGCTTCCCATGCTGGCCTTCCAGCATATCTATAAGATTGCGAGGGAAACAAAGAAGTATCAGCATCTTGAGATGGGCTGGACCCTGGAGGACAACGAGTCAATCAACGCACTTATAGAGGAAGCCGGCGCAAAAATATACAAGAAATATCGCATATACAGAAAGGCGTTATAAGCAATGAACAGGAAAGTAACAGAACAGATATATCGCTTATGTCTCCTCGTGTTGGTGATATTACTGATGGGGCTTGCGACCGGTTGCGCCCACAGGATCTACGCTCCTATGCAACCCGATGGCTGGAGTGCCCAGCCTATCGTGGACGCCTGCCGCTTTAACCCTGAGGCCCACCTGGACCCTGCCACCGGAACGCCGGTCGGGGACGAAGGGTATTACTTTTATATCCTGACCGAAGCTGCCAATTGGGACTTCAGCTATGCGCCGGGACTTCTTTTCTCAATCTGGCTGCGTCCGTGGGCGCATAGCTGGATGATTCTGGAAAGGCCCGGGGACCGTCTGGAATTCGGCCACACGGGCGACTTCGGGCTGGAGAAACCGCGTTACCATGTTGGAGTGATACAGAAGATCCGGGAGGGCGATCCCAATCCAATCGCTTATTTGTGGCAGACTATGTCTGATGGCGAATTTCAGATCGGCAAACCCAACCGCCCCCCCAAGTTCGTCTGGAGAATGCCGATTACCCGACAAAAGTATCAGGTGATCTATGAATATGTTATGCAGCAGAAGTACGATCAGTTCGGCTTGAGGACCAACAACTGCACCGATATGGTGGCGGCAGTGGCGGCACTGGCTGGCATCAACCTGATCCACAGCATCCGACTTACTCTGCCGCCGGAAACAAAGTTTTTGGGTAAGACGGCGCGTATCTGGACAGATCCGAAATACCGTATACTAGAGTTCAGCACGCCCGAAGTTCTGGAGGTGGACCTACGCCAGCTTGCCAGGATGGGAATCGGGAAGGATGTTACTGAGTGGTATCTGGCTTTGAAACACTGAAGAGAGGGTTGTTAGTTGGCCGTATCGGGCTGGATTGATCCAACCGGTGAATTAGAGTCTGTGTAAAGAGTAATAGTTTGTCATCCTGGGGCCTGACCCGGGGACCCAGAACCTATTAAGACTGGATTCCCGCTTACGACCTGCGGGAATGACAAACAAGAAAAACGACTTTATACACAACACTAAATACTGTAAAATTACTATTAAAAGGTGAATGAATGACGTTGAAGCAGAGGTCTGATATATTGGTTGAAAATAGAGTGCCGATCATTGCTTTTGTCTGGCGGCCAGAGGAGATCACCCCACCGGTCCTCCAAATGGCCCATCAAACAGGGAGCAGGGCCATCTTTGACTTTTCCCTGATGGGGGCTGAGGAGTTTTATTCTTTTTGTCAAAAGGCTGCCCCTGCCGGACAGGTGATGGATATCAAAATTTCTGCCTCTGTCTTGATTGATCCGTCTTTGGGGCGGTTGCTGAAGGAAACAGTGGTCCAGAACATTTGGGTAGAATTACACCCCGGGTTTTTCGGGGAGGACACCGCCACCGTCTTCCAGCGATTGAGGGAAGTGTCGGATAAGTACAATTGCTTTCCGATTGTCGGGGACCTGGACCTCATAACAGCGCTTTTGAAGGACAGCCCGGGAATCGGGCGCGTTGTCCTTAAGGGTTGCGAGGCCTCCGGATTCGTCAGCGGCGAGACGACCCTGGTTTTGTATTCAGCGGTCAAGGAAATGCTGCGCACCGCCTCAAACTCTCCGGACGTCCTTATCTGGGGAGGCGTCTCCACCCCAGAGGGTGCAGCTGCATTCCTCTCCACAGGGGCCGCGGGGATCGTCTTTGAGAGCCTCCATTGGCTCACAGATCTGGTTGCCATTGATGATGTTAAGCGCCAGCGACTCTCCAGTCTCCGCATGGATTCTACCGATCTTGTTGGCCTGGACGTGCAGGCCCCTTGTCGCCTTTTCAATAAGGGAAACTCTCTTGCGTTCAGGGAAATCAAGACGTTCGAGGACTCGCTGTGTGGAGCAGAGAATGCGGAGGCGGGCCGCCACTCTTTTGTAAGTCAGGTCAATAACAGCGCCATCCACCCCCTCGATAGTCGTTTTAGCCAGGACGAGGTCATCCCTCTGGGTGTGGAGGCTGCCTTTGCCCGGTCATTCGCTGAGCGTTTTGGAACCGGGACCGGGGACGCCGTGATGAACTTCACGGACGAAATTCGAAACTTATGCCGCCTGGCTGGGAAGAAAAGGGATTGTTTTTTGGACAGCCCTGTAGCCAAAGAAATGGGGACCATATATCCTTTTATCCAGGGCGGCATGTCCTCAATCACGGATGTCCCGGAATTTGCCTTAAAGGTTGCAGCGGCCGGCGGGTTGCCCACCATCGCCCTTGGCCTGATGGACGGGGATGCCCTTGACCGGCGGCTGGGGCGTTTGTCTGAGATCATGGGGGAGCGCCCTTATGCGGTTAATCTTGTTTCTTTGGCAGAAAACCCTTTCAGGGAGACTCATTTGGCCTGGATAAAGAAACATAGACCTCGTTTTGTCGTGATCGCAGGTGGCGATCTTTCCCCCGTAAAAGAATTGCTAAAATGCGGCATAGAGGTTATCTATATAGCTCCTGATGAGGCCTTGCTGGGCCTTGCCCTTGAATCCGGCGTCCGGTACGTGGTCTGCGAGGGATA
Source organism: uncultured Nitrospira sp. (assembly GCA_963801505.1). Taxonomy (GTDB): domain Bacteria; phylum Nitrospirota; class Thermodesulfovibrionia; order Thermodesulfovibrionales; family UBA6898; genus JAOUFP01. Next base: position 97,800 of record CAWDEY010000016.1, on the reverse strand, counting down.
TGAGGCCGGCGGCCATGTGGGGCACCATAGTACACTTACACTTACGCAACTGGTGTTGGATATGAAATGGCGCAAACCATCCTTGTTCCAAAATTGCCGGGTCATCGTTGCAGGAGGAATTTTCGATCGGAAAACCGCATTCATGGCCGCTTTGCTCGGTGCAGACGCCATCCAGATGGGCACCGCCTATCTGGCAACACAGGAAATCGTCGAGACTGGCGCCCTTACTGCGCTCTACCAACGTATGATTGTAGAATCGCAGCAGGGGGGGACGGTTGTTTCGGGCCGGGGCACCGGACTGCGTGTGCGGTCCCTGAGGACCCCGCGGGTAGCCGCTGTTTTGTCTCTTGAGAGGGAGTTCACGACAGGCCGTCAGGACGAGCAGTCCTTCCGGATGAAAATGGAACAGATGGCTGCAGGGAGTCTCTTCGCCGCGGCCAGGGGATTTGACCGATCAAGCGGGATGCCCCTTGATGAGCAGGTGTGTCTGCAGCGCGGTCAATTCATGAGCGGTGCCTGTGCTGGCCTAATTGCGAAGGTCCAGTCGCTGCGGTCCTTTCATCGCGAGCTGGCTGAAGGCCCGCTTGTGCTGCATCAGTGCTTTACAGAAACCCCGTATTCGCAATTTGGCCACGGCCTTGCCAGGTTGGCCCCCTATAAAGATTTGCACGAAAGAATTGCTATCACAGGCATGAGCATCGTCAATGCCCTCGGGAAGAGCCCGGAGGAGGTCTGGGCTGCAAGTCTGGACATGCAAAGCGGGATTAAATTGGTTCCGGCCTCCCGGTGGGACCACAGGCGTTTTTATGATCCCCGGCCGCATGTTCCGGACAAGACCTACTGCCAGGTGGGAGCCTTTCTGGACTTTGATATCTCGCGCAACGAACTCGGCATCCCACCCCAGGATTTCCGGACCATGACCCAGGCCACAAAGACCACAATGTGGCTGGCGGACAGGGCCATCCGGGCCTCAGGTATCCTGGAATCCGATATCCCACGCGAACGAATCGCTGTCATCATCTCCCAGAACTCGGGAGAGGCGGCAGGGACACTCCCCAATATTCACATCAGGGCATACGTTCACGACATCCTCGAAGACATCAGGAAGGCCGTTGACCTCACGCCAGGTCAGTTGATGGCCATCGAACAGGAGTTGAAGTCCGGACGTATGGCCCCGGACGACACTTCACTCCTTGGCAGACTCAACTGTGCGGCTGCCGGCTTCATCTGCAACAGGTATGGGTTTATGGGGCCAAGCTTTGCCGTCTCCGCGGCCTGCGCAACCGCGTTGGTCGCTTTGCACAGCGCCATCCAGATGGTCCGGACCGGTCTCATCGATGCTGCTATTGTCGGAGGGGGCGAGGACAATCTTACCCACCTGCATTTTCTGGAATTCTCTGCGCTCGGGGCACTCTTTGGTCTGTCCGGACAGGAAAGACCCCCTCGCGAGACCTCTCGTCCCTTTGATGCAAAACGAGATGGCATGGTGCTTGGCGAAGGCGGCGGAATGATCGTAATCGAGCGGGAAAGCATTGCCCGTTCACGGGGGGCGCTTGTCCACGCTGTTATCACAGGCATGGGAGCGAGCAACAATGACCTGGGCATGGTGGAGTCCTCCCATGCCAGCCAGGAGATGGCCATGCGCGCCTCTTTCCGCGATACAAATTACGGGCCTGATGCTGTGGACCTCGTGGAATGCCATGCCACGAGCACGCGGCAAGGGGATGTGGAGGAGGTGCGGGCGCTTAAGACATTTTTTAATTCCTCCAAACGCACAGTGCTCACTTCATTTAAATCCCAAATCGGACATACACTGGGCGCCGCGGGCATTAATAGCCTCATTCGGGGAATCACTGCCATGAAGGCAGGGGTTTTCCCTCCTACTCTCAATTATATGCATACAGATCCCGAAATAGGCTTAAACGGATCGGGTCTTCTCATCGCCCCTGAGCCGCTTGATTGGAAGGTCAGGAACAACCAGCCACGAAGGCTTCAGGTCAACGCCTTCGGGTTTGGAGGTTCCAACTACGTCGTGCAGGTGGAGCAGAGTATGGATGAAGTAGGTACGGTTCTGGTCTCTTCTGGCAGAGAACACAGTCTTGATAGAGAGAATTGGTTTGGGGACTCCACTCTCATTCCCACATTTGGGGGCGTCTCTTTCTTCAGGACTGAGATCGAAGGCCGTAACTTCCGGATGGCTGTCGTGGCGCAATCAGACGAGGAGGCGCTCGCAAGCATCGAGAGGTCGGCCCCCCTTGCCGAAGCAGCAATCGCCTCACCCAGTATATTGAGGTCTCTCTCGCAGAAGGGGATTTTTATGGGCCGTGAGGACCTGCCGGTCCTGCCTCTTGCCTTTGTATTTCCCGGACAGGGGGCACAGTATGGAGGAATGGGGCGGGAACTGTATGAGTCCTTTCCCGTCATCAGGGAGTGGATGGACCGGGCTGCGGCCGCAGCGGACTTTGATCTCCTTGATCTGATGTTCTACGATCAGGAGGAAAACCTTCAAAAGACCCGGTGGCAGCAACCTGCCACCTTTGCCATGGAACACGCAATGGCCAGATACCTCATCACCCTTGGTATTCATCCCGTGGTCATGGCCGGCCACAGTTTGGGCGAGCTGACCGCCTTGTGCCTGGCTGGAGTCTATTGCCTGGAGGACGGGTTTCGCATTGTGAATAAGAGGGCCATGTGCATGGACAAGGCCGCTGCCATGCACGGGGACCCCGGCGTCATGGCAGCCACCGATGCCCCGCTGGAGCTGCTTAAAGAGATGCTCCAGGGCCAAAATGACGTTCACATAAGCAATATCAATTCACCGAAACAGGTCGTCCTGAGCGGCCATACAAAGGCAATCAAAAATTTCGGAAACAGCCTGAAAGAGATCGGATACAGGTCCACGCTTTTACGTGTGAGCATGGCTTTCCACTCTCCTATTATGAGGGTCATCCATGATGAATTAGAGGCCTACGTTGCCACAATCCCATTTCATTCCCCGCAGATTCCTGTCATCTCCAATACGACCATGGCACCATATCCATCAGATCCCAATGAGATCAGACGTATACTTATGGCCCATTTGGAATCTACCGTCCATTGGATGAATAATGTGCAGACCCTTTGGCAGAACTACGGGGTCCGACTCTGCCTGGAGGTGGGGCCCGGCGATATATTAAGCAATCTCATTGCAGACACGCTGCCTGAAGCCGCATGTATCCAGACTTGCCTGCCTTGCGCAGAGGGTCTTACCTACAATAGCGCCCTTGCTCAACTTTTCGTTCAGGGGCATTTGAAGGTCCACAGAGAACCGGAGTTTGTTTCTCTCTCTGCATCCAGGAATGCTCCCGCATCCTGCCGCAACACCCAAAACAGACAGGCCTCCAGAGTCCCCGCCGAAACGCCCGGACATCAGGAGCCAGAGCGTCCGGAACGTGGGCATCAGGACTATATAGAGGCGCTTATTCAGATCATTATGGACACTACAGGATTCAACAGGGAAGAAATCCAGCCTGATATGGACCTAAGAAGGGACCTCTCCATTCGCTCCAGCCGTCTCCCTATAATCATGGATGCAGCGGAGCGCCAGTTCGGGATCACTATTGAACTGGAGGATTTTATAAATGTCCGCACCGTAAGGGACATCGCCCGGAAGGTTTCCGAGATAGTCTACAGGGAAACCAGAGAAGAATGTCCCAGCCTGCCTCCGCTCACCAAGGAGGCTGAATCCGGCTTAGCTCAGGATGAAACCCTTAAACCCTTACAGGATGAGGCAAGTTTAAAGCGCCTTATATTCAGGAACGTTCCTGTGGAGCTTTCGGCATCCGCCCCTATAAAATTGGGCCGGGGCGAGAAAGTGCTTTTTCTCTCACCGGACAGCAGTGAAGAGATTGCCAAAAATGTCAGAGATATATTACGGCAGGATTACGGGGTTGATTCGATCCCAATGCTATTTATGAAGGGCAACGATACCGGGGAAGAAAGTTATGATATTTTTACCGATGAAGGGGCCTTGAGGGCTGCAGACAGAGTATCGGGTCTGACGTCACTGGCCGGGATGATCATCACCTTACCTGAGGCCTGGTCTGGAAAGTTAAAGGGAATAGAGTCCCTTTCCCTGCTTTTGAGGGGCCTATTTTTAACGCTGAAGACATTTCTCCAGTCCCCGGCCAAGAAGTTCGTTGTGCTGGTCCATTCCAGGGAAGACAGCGAAACTCCCGGTCGGCTGCTGGCGGAAGGATTGCTCGGACTTTTTCTAAGCGCAGCGCAGGAATACCCATCGGTCCAGTTTCGCACATTGGAGGTCGGGAGGAACACTGACCTTCGCGTTGCGCTGCGCAGTGCTCTGGACAGAGGACTTCCGGTTGTGGAGATCATTCACCGTAATGGCGGGGTCTTCACTTCTGAGGGAAGTCTGGCCCCCTCGGTCTTCGGGGAGTCTTCAAGTCTGACTCTAAGCCCTGGAGACGTTGTAGTCATGTCCGGGGGCGCAACCGGGATCAGCGCCCGCCTGGCCCGCTGTCTTGTGCCTTTTAGTCCCCGTCTGGTCTTTCTGGGGAGGACATCTGCGTCTTGTGCTGATCACAGGGCATCGGAGATCGTCAGTACCCTGGCCGATCTGCACTCCTTAGGGATCGAGGCAACGTACCATACCTGTGATGTGACCGACCCTGAAGCGGTCCGCGCTGTCCTGGGCAAAGTGGCAAGCCATTATGGCAGGATCGACGGGATCATTCACGGCGCCGGAGTCCTCAGGGACGGTCTCCTAAGCCATATGCCCACGGATGACTTTTCCATGGTCACGGACGTCAAATTCCTCGGGGCCTGGAATCTGTTGTCAACTGCTGAGGGGGCTGGTTTGAGGTTTTTCGTGGGCCTCTCCTCAGCAGCCGCTATACAGGGAAATCCCGGGCAGGCCAACTACGCTGCAGCCAACCGGATGATGTCTGCTTTACTCAGACAATTACGCCGGAAAAACAGCGACATCCTGTTCAAGGCCTTGTTTCTTCCCCCTGTCGAGGGGGCTGGCATGGCCGATGATCCAGAGGTACGGGAGCTGCTGAAACGGAAGGGCGTGGAGTACATCCATGTAAATGAGCTTGCCGGGCTTTTCTGCCGGGAGCTCTTTGTGGCCCCCGCAGAAGACGCTTGGGTGATGTTCATGAGGAGGCTGCCATCCGTGAGTACAGCGTTAATTAATGACACAAATAATGTCAAGGATACAGCCCGTCCTTCACTCTCCGGAGAACTGGATGGAGGTACAATGTCCTTCAGTCAGGAAAACTTCCCCATGATAGAAAAGATCTCTTGCCTGGACATTCGCCGTGAAGAACTGGAGGCCTTCAGGTCTTTCTCCCTTGAGAAGGACCTTTGGATCGCTGACCACAGGCCTTTTAAGTTCCTCAAACACTCTCTGGTCTCAGCCGCCATGGTTCTGGAGACATTCATGGAAGCTGCCCGGCTCCTGTATCCCCACCTGCAGGTGCGAGGTGTTGGCCAGGTGCGACTCATAGATATGATCCAGTGTCCCCCCGGGGTCCCACGGACTTCCAGGATCTCCTGTCGCCGGGCAAGTAACGGCCTTCGGGAGATATTGTGCGAGGTCTCTCTCTCAACGCAGGAAATCTCCCCTGCCGGGAGATTGACCGATCGCTTCATCCCTCACTGTGAGGGCCGGGTGGTCCTTGCCGGCGTGGATAACAGGGGAGTGTGTTCATTGGAGGTGCTGCCGGGTTTTCCTGTCAGGTCGGACGAACTGCAGACGGGGCCCATGGACAATAAAAAAGTGCTTAAATGGTACAAAGACCGAAGCGGCCTTGAAGGCAGGTATCGCGTGATAGAGTTTCTTGAGGGTGCAGGGCGAGGAGTTGTGCGTGGCCGGACCATCTACATGGAAACAAGTGATTTCGCAAATCTACGCGACACAAGATATCAATATTCTCCCTATCTATTCGAGGCCCTGTTGCAGCTGGCAGGCTTCCACATGGCGCTGACGGACCCGTCGGAACAAAGGTCCATGATCCCCACTGAAATAGGGGAGATGAGGTTTGTTCGCCAATGCCGGACAGGAGAACGGATAATCCTCGAAGCACGCATGCGGGCACAGGACGGAGAGGACTGCTATTGGGACGCCAGAGGGATTGACGATCAGGGTATCACCATCATGCAGGTCCATAATATACGTATGCACTGGGTTTCGGAATGAACCTTAATTGCCGGGAAAGAACTCAGCTTTCGGGAAAGACGTGTATGGAGATGCCAAGCGATTGCCATGGATTAACCGTTGATTGCATGAGATTCGTTCATCGAAGGGGACCTGTGCTCTATGCTTCTTTACCATTTGGGCCATGTGGGCCATCTGGCTCCGAAACCCGCAGAGTATGCAGGACGGGCAGGGAAGGGGTCAAACTCCGGATCGTCTCCTTCCTGTGGGATTATCTCGTGGCGCTTGAGAGTCCTTTTTGGAAATACTCTCAATCTTTCGACAAAGCGGCTTGTCAGCTTAAGGTGGTCCGCGGCCTGCTTGGCAGGCCCCATCTCCTGCTGGGGAAAAATCCGGGTCCTGCCATATCCTTCAGCGAAGGTGGAGGAAAAATCTGGGCTGCTCTTTGTGCAGATGATTCTGATATCGGCATCGACGTGGCAGAGACACACGAATTTCTGGGGAAATACCCCTTTCACCGGGTTTTCCATCCACAGGAACTTCAGCATGCCCTGAGGTTGACCGGCGGAGATTTGGGAAATGCATCGGCCCTGCTCTGGTCTGTCAAGGAAGCTGTAGTCAAGGCCCTGGGATGCGCATTCCATCTCGTGGGTCCGCTGGAGCTCATCGTCTATCCATCGACAGAACGGGCAGCAGAAGGGGCTTCAGAAAGGGCAGCAGTGGGGAATGGCTGGTATATTTTTCCTGTGCGCTTATCAGGAAAGGCCCTGGTACGGTTTCCAACTGGTGCCGTCCGGTCAATATGGGTACATTCGCATCCTAAGGGGAAAATGTGGTTTTCCGTCGCCCTCCTGAATTTGCAACATCAATGCTACGATGAATAAGCTTACCTGCAAGTGCGTGCCGCGGCTTGACGGAGCATCCGCGTCGGAACTGGGGCTGCTTTTCCCGGAGCCTTCCAGCGCAGCACCTCTCCTTTCCCTGTTGCAGGAATCAGGCATTGATGGTTTTAACCTGCGGAGCATCGTGGTGTCAAAAGATGATCTTCCTGTTCTTTTATTGCCTTTGTTTGAATGCCTGTATGATGTGTCAACTTTTGCGAAGGGATGGACCAACAAATTGCTGAAAATGGCAGCCCGTCTCATCCCCTCAATTTTTCATCCACGTGTATTAGGCGTGGGGTTGTTAGAGGGGGGATGGAGTGAAATAGGGATTGATCCTAAAATCGATGCAGACACCCTTGAGGCGGCATGGGAAATGGCCCTGGGCGCCCTGCAAATATTCGCGACCGAACGTAAAAGCGACGTCATGGTGTTTTATAACTTTAATCATAACTCCAAACTCCCGGGGGAAGTTCTTAATAAGTTCAACAGGGTGCCATGGATGCCTTGCGCCCGACTGCCGATTACTTTTAGCAGCCTGGAGGAGTATTTAAGCAGCCTTTCAAAGGCCTCCAGAAAAGACCTGCGCCGTAAAATGCGTGTCTCCAACGAAGTCAGGATAGTGCGAAGCCGGAATATTTCTCCATATCTTGAGAGTATCTACAGGCTTTATCTGGAAACAGTGGAGCGAGCCCCCACGGCGTTTGGGGAGCACAACCTTTTATTTTTTGAGAAAATCTGTGAGAGAATTCCTGGCGCAGAGTACACCCTCTATTTTGTCCAGGAAGAACTGGTTGCATTTAACCTTCTCATAGTAAAGCAGGAAGTGATGGTGGATATATTTTTCTGCATGGATTACAGACTCGGCCGCAAATACAACCTTTATGTTTTGTCCTGGCTTGAAAATCTCCGCACCTGTGTGGAACAAAAAATCCCTTTCTATCAGGCTGGGCAGGGCGCTGAGAAAACCAAAGCACACATGGGTGCGACTCTTATCCCGAGCCTTATTTTATTCAGACACCGTCTGACAGTGTATGACCGTTTTCTTTTCGAGCACCAGGCGGTAATCGGGAAGGTCTTAAGATACCTCGGGTTCCGGCCCGGGGCCGCGGGAGCACGCCGTCCGCAGGACCAGAAACAGAGAGTCGAAATATCCGGAATGTAGATCCATGACCAAAGAAACTGAATACGCAATAGAGGTCGACAGACTGACCAAACGTTATGGGGATTTATTGGCAGTGGACGATATATCCTTTACAGTCAGGAAAGGCGAGGTCTTTGCCTTTCTGGGCCCAAACGGCGCCGGCAAAACTACAACAGTCGAGATCATCGAGACGATCCGTCCGCCCACTTCAGGGAAAGTGGCCCTTCTTGGGATGGACGTTACGAAGAAGAAACGCGACATCGTCCGTAGAATCGGCGTCCTTCCTCAAGGGTTCAGCTCTTTTGACAGGATAACGGTCAGGGAGACTCTGCAGTACTACGCGCGGCTGTTCAGCGTAAAGACAGATATCGATGGCTTGATTGAACTGGTGAACCTCGAGGACAAGACCAAAGAGCAGTACAAAAACCTCTCTGGCGGCCTGAAACAGCGCCTGGGAATTGCGATTGCCCTCGTAAACGACCCTGAGGTCGTTTTTCTTGATGAGCCTACGACAGGGCTAGACCCGCGCGCCAGACACGAGGTATGGGAGGTCCTGCTGGGTCTTAAGAAGAAAGGGAAGTCTGTATTTCTCACAACGCACTACATGGAGGAAGCAGAGCTTCTTGCAGACACGGTCGCGATAATCTCGAAGGGAAAGATCATCTCCATGGGCTCGCCGGAAAATCTCATCGAAACCAATGCTAATTACCTGTCCCTCACGCTAAGGACTCCAGATGATAAAGTCCTTAAAATCATCCGGCAGATGGGCTTTGGGCCGGTCCTTGACAAACACAAAAGCATCAGGGTCAGGGTGGAGCACACGTACGATGTACAGAAGATACTGAGTGCGATCAAGGATGCCGGTGCCCTGTACCAGGGCCTCGATGTTCGGAAGCCTAACCTTGAAGAGGTTTTCCTGAAACTCACAGGCGAGGCGCTCAGGGAAGCTCCCGGGGAAATGGAGGCGCAATGAACCTGCGGATCATCAATGCAAATCTCATTGTGAAGCTTATGGGCTTCTATCGCGAGAGGACCACCATGTTCTTCACTTTCGCGTTCCCGATAATTCTTATACTTGTCTTCGGTACGATATTCATGAGCCAGGACAGCATGGAATACCGCTTGTGTGTGCAGGACCTCGACCAGACAAAGTCATCAGCAAAGGCCATCAAGGCCCTCGAGCTTAATGGGAAATTCAAGATAACAAGAGTGGACCCTGGCGTCGATGCCGCGAAGTACGTCAGGGACAGCAAAGTGAACCTTGTCCTCGTTATCCCAAAGGGTTATGAAAGCCTCCTCATGCAGAGGATAGTGTTCAACGACTTCAATGCATCCATAACCATCACCTTTGTATACGACCCCAGCTCTTCTTCTGTTGCCACGAAGAAAGACATCCTGAACTCAGTGTTGGCCGGGATAAACCAGAGGATGTCGGGGAACCCGCCGTTTATCCGTTCGGCCGAAAAATCGATACTGACCAGGAAATACCGCTTCATAGAGTTCTTCGTCCCCGGCATCATAGCGATGTCGGTTATGACGCTGAGCCTTTTCGGCACTGTGGACTCGGACACGGAACTGAGACAGAAGGGCGTCATCAGGAAGCTCTCCACAACTCCCATTACCCATACCGACTGGATACTTTCAAACATCCTGTACCACTTCATACTAGCAGTCATATCCACTATTTTGATGCTGCTGGTGAGCTACGTTGTATTTGACGTCAGCCTGCATATCGACGCCTGGCTTTTTGGGTTTGTCTTGCTTGACGTCTTTGCGTTTGTTGGGACCGGTATGATACTCACCCGCTTTGTTAAGGAGGCGCAGAGCGCGGCAGCATCCGCAAACGCAATCAGTTATCCGATGATGTTCCTCTCGGGGAGCTTCTTCCCTATAGAGCTTATGCCCGGGTTTCTGCAGAAGATAGCCAGGACACTGCCTCTTTATTACGTAAATGAGGGTCTCCGGGCCTCGATGGTGTTTCAGGACAACATGGCCGCGCTGAGGTCCTCTGCAATCATTGGGGTTTATGCCGCCGTGGTCTTCATCCTTGGTGTCATGGCCACCAAATGGGAGGAAGGTAAGTGACGCTAAAGCAGTCATCTGGCGTCATTACCCTGTCACACTATCCCCGTGCCATTGCCGCCGTGCTTGCAGCAATGCTCGCGGTATTCGTCGATCTCATAATAAGGTCGGGCGCTTACCGGGACCTGCTTCGTCTGCTGCCTGCAGCCGGCATCATGAAATTCTCTGCAGGCCTCGCTTTGGCCTTCCTTCAGGTGGTCGCACTCTTTTATCTTATAACCCTTCTCCCCAGGATTATCCGCACAATGGCCATTCTTTTTTCTGTGTTCGTTATAGTTTTACAATGCTCATACTGGCTTACCCTGGACCAGTTCATGACCGGCACCGACCTGCTTTTGGCCCTGACCGTAAGCGGTGAAAACCGGGCAGACGCCATCGCAAGCTTCTTTCAGCCGCGCGTTGTCCTGTATGCTCTTCCCTATGTACTCGTTCTTTCGGCACTGTTATTAGTCCGCCCTGTATCCGGCTTCCGAAAGAACCTCAGCCTCAGCCTTCTGCCGGTGCTCTTTCTTTTGGCTTCCAATTACGCTTTCTTCCTCCATGCGCCGGAACGCAGCTTCCATATGAACCCCCTGACTTCCTTTGTCCGTTCAACACTTCATTACGAGTTTGAGACCCAGCTGGCTTATCACGGACCGCGCGACGAACTGCCTTCGTTTCACACCCCCAAACGGCCTTCAGACAGCATCATCTATGTCATCGACGAGTCGGTCCGGGGCAGCAATCTGAGTCTTAATGGCTATGCGCGCTCTACCACACCGTTTCTTCAATACCTCGAAACCCGTGGACGTCTGAAAAACCTCGGCATCTGTACCGCGGCCGGTTCCTTTACCCACATCAGTAACGCCTATCTTATCAGTGGTCATAACTCATTCCCCGACAATGACTTTCTAACCGACAGGGACCCTACCATCTTTGACTATGCAAAGAAAATGGGCTACGAGACGGTCTACATTGATATCAATCAGGCCTACCTCCCCAAACTCCTGAAGGCTGCCGGAGATGCGCCGGTGAGGTCCCTGGATTGGTGGATGGACGAGCAGTCGTTTGCAGAGCGCCACATCGACCTTGAAACCACAATGGACCCGGGTATAGCCCCTGTTTTGAGCAGTCTTTTGAATAAACGGGGCGGCTATTTTATTGTCGTAAATAAAAAGGGTCTCCATTTCCACTACCACTACAGATACCCCGACGAGCCGGCCTTTACGATCTGGCGTCCGGTCATGAAGGCCTCGGACCCTATTGACATCAGCGCTGCCGGCCGCGAGAAGCTTAGTCAATACCTATGACAATGGTATTCACTTTCAGGTTGATGAATTCTTCCGTGCGCTTGTTTCTGAAACAATGAACCAAAACTATGTAATTTTGTACACCTCGGACCATGGCCAGACCCTCTCTGAACATGGGGAAGTATATACCCATATGAAGCCTGACAAGGTGATCGTCGATGTGCCTGATTTCTTTGTCTCAGGTGCGAGGTATGACAGGAAGGCGCTTCTGGAGAGCATTTCGCCGGGCATCAGGGTCTCCCATCTAAACAATTTCGCGACCCTTCTGGACCTGATGGGCGTACCAATGTCTTTGCGGGTCCGTCCTTATAACAAATCGGTTTTTGCTTTGAAAGCCGGGGACAACAAAGAGCGTTACTATATGAGCGGCTCTCTTCATGGGACCGGTGATTACGTGGTGAAGATGATACCTGCACCACCTCAGGCACACCTGGCTGTTTTTAGACCTTTCCACACTTTGAATAACTCTTCAAGGACGTTTATTTCCGGTACTAACTGACAGTGTCGGCGAGAAGCCACTATTATTTTCTCGATACAGGCAATGAACAGCTTTCTGTCTGACACATACTCTCAAATAGTCCTTGTCTTTAGTCAGCATAACATATTATCATTAATAGATTTTTCGATGGAGGGATAACCTGGATAGTGATTGCGCAAGCCCCGAAGATGGCCAACCTGCAAAACGCCGCAGTTTATGTAAACCTTCATGAAGTATCCACAGAAGACATGGGAGAATAATTAATGGTCCGAAGCAATAAAGCAAAGAAGAACGAAACAGAAGAACCACTAGAAAAGAAGCTCTGGAAGACGGCTGACAAGCTGCGGAAGAACATGGATGCGGCTGAATACAAGCACATTGTATTGGGCCTGATCTTCCTGAAATATATCTCTGATGCCTTTGAAGAACTCTATAAAAAGTTGAAAGAAGGTAAGGGCGACTATGAAGGCGCTGACGCGGAAGACAAGAATGAATACACTGCTGAGAAGGTCTTTTATGTCCCGCCGTCGGCACGCTGGAATTGGCTTACAGGGCAGGGCAAAGCTTCCTACCATCGGCACAGATGTGGATGATGCAATGGATGCTATTGAGAAGGACAACCCTTCATTAAAGGGAGTGCTGCCGAAGGTGTTTGCGCAGGAGAAGCTGGACAAGGCAAGCCTCGGCGGTTTGATCGATCTTGTTGGCAGTGCGGAATTAGGGACCAGGGAAGCTCAGAGTAAAGATCTCCTGGGCAGGGTATTTGAATATTTCCTGGGTGAATTCGCATTGGCTGAAGGGAAAAAGGGAGGCCAGTTCTATACACCCGGAAGTGTTGTCAAGCTGCTGGTCCAGATGCTGGAGCCTTATGAAGGCCGTGTCTTTGACCCGTGCTGCGGCTCAGGCGGGATGTTTGTGCAGAGTGAAAAGTTCATCGAGGCCCATCAGGATTACTACAAGAAAAAAAGGCAAGCGCATCGCGATCGCCCCTACGTAATCCAGCAGACCGCATCTCCATTTACGGGCAGGAAAGCAATCAGACCACATGGAGACTGGCCAAGATGAACCTTGCCATCCGTCATATCGACAGCAGCAACGTAAAATGGAACAACGAAGGCTCATTCCTCAATGACATGCACAAAGACCTGAAGGCTGATTACATCATCGCCAACCCGCCCTTTAATGACAGTGACTGGTCCGGAGAGATGCTGCGTGACGATGCCCGCTGGAGTGTGCTGGGTCAAAAACTCCCGCCGCCTCCCAATAACGCAAACTATGCCTGGATACAGCATTTCCTTTTTCACCTTGCGCCGACAGGACAGGCGGGGTTTGTATTGGCGAAAGGTTCGCTGACCACTAAGACCAGCAACGAAGGCGAGATACGCAAGGCAATGGTCGAAAACGATCTGATAGATTGCATCGTCAACATGCCCACGAAGCTGTTTCTCAATACTCAAATTCCCGCGTGTCTGTGGTTTTTGCGCCGCAACAAGCAAAAACGGCAAGGCAAGATATTGTTCATTGATGCCCGGAACATGGGCTTCTTGATCAACCGCAGAAACAGGGACTTGTCAGATGAAGATATTGCCCTGATTGCAGGAACCTATCACAACTGGCGCACGGGCGAAGGTGAATACAAGGACGTGTCGGGCTTCTGTAAATCAGCGACGCTGGATGAAGTGAAAGCCTTGAACTATGTATTGACCCCCGGCAGATACATCGGCCTGCCTGATGATGAGGATGATTTCAATTTTGCGGAAAGGTTTAATGCGTTGAAGGCGGAACTGGAAAAACAGATGGCTGAAGAGGCGGCACTAAATAAGGCGATTATGAAAAATCTTGCGAAGATCGAAATAAAGGCTGATGTGAATGGGTGAGTGGAAGGAATATAAGTTAAAAGACTTGCTTGCTGAAAAGGGTTATATAAGAGGCCACTTTTGGTTCCTCTCTGAAAAGTAGCCGAAATGAAAAGCGAAGGCATCCCCGTTTATGAGCAACAGCATGCTATTTACAATATTAGATATTTTAGAGTTTTTTATTGATGACTCAAAGATTCAGCGAGATGAAAAGATTTATGGTGCGCGCAAACGATGTAATTATAAGTTGTTCTGGAACACTGGGAAGGGTTTCAATTATTAGAGAGAGTGACCCTAGAGGATATAATTAGCCAAGCACTTTTGTTATTGCGACCGGATACTCATAAAATATTCCCTGAATATCTTCTCTATTTCTTTAAGACTCCTAACGGCTTTAATCAATTAGTAAATGCCTCTCACGGTTCAGTTCAACAAAACATAGCTTCCCGAGATGTTGTTGAAGATATTCCGATAAGTATTCCAGATAAAAACAGCCAGCAAGCAATCCTCGCAGTCCTCAGCAGCCTTGATGACAAGATAGACCTGCTGCACCGTCAGAACAAAACCTTGGAGACACTGGCGGAGACGCTGTTTAGGCAGTGGTTTGTGGAGGAGGCGGAGGAGGGATGGGAAAGAGTGAGCATCGGCGATGTTGCTGACAATTAATGGTGCCAACGTTGACAAAAACTATCCTATGCCGAAATTGAGTATCTAGATACAGGTTCTATAACTGAAGGAATTAATTGCTGAATTACAACATTTGAATTTGACAGAAGCGCCGAGTCGAAGCAAAGCGCCTTGTAAATTAACAACGATGTGATCATTTCAATGGTATCGTCCAATTCAGCGGCACTATGGACATTCTGAAGAAAACTAAACCCAATATGGTTGTATCGACTGGATTTTGTGTGAGTTACCGCTACTCAAATAGACCCACATTTCATTTATCTCTTGCTCACTCAGGATGATATGACAAGAGTACTTGGATATTATTGCTGAGGGTTCAACCACAACTTATCCCTCTCTAACATATAAAGACATACAAAATATTGAGTTCCTGTTGCCGCCAAAAATGAGATTGGATGCTTTTGCTGAGATAGCATCATATTTTGGAAAAATATAGACAAAAATCACGAGCAAATCCGCACCCTCACCCGCCTGCGTGATACGCTCTTGCCGAAGTTGATGAGCGGGGAAGTGAGGGTGTCTGAACCATGATTAGAAGGATTACAGGATTATCATGATTAAGAATCAAGGAAATCCTGCAAATCGAGAGAATCAAGGTTCGGATCAGGAATTTATAATCAAGGACAATCCTGTAATCCTTCTAATCAAGGTTCAGACAGTTTGATCATGAAACATAAAGAATTAACTGAAAAGATAATCGGCTGTTCAATGCAGGTGCATCGAACTATGGGGAACGGCTTTCAGGAAGTGATTTACCAGAGGGCCTTGGCTCTGGAAATGGCTCATCATGGGTTGGCTTTTGAAAGAGAAAAAGAGATGTCGATTTTTTATCGTAATGAAGAGATAGGGACCAGACGTGCAGACTTTTTTGTAGAAGGCTCTATCATGGTTGAGCTAAAGGCCTTGACCAAATTAGAGGATGTTCACATGGCGCAGGCAATGAATTACCTTGAGGCTTACAAAATGGAAATCGGCTTGCTTATTAATTTTGGGGCTAAGAGCCTTGAATTTAAGCGAGTTCACAATAATAAGCTGGCTGATAAAATAAATGCGACGACTCAAAAAGCTAAGAACGGCGAGACTTAAGACCTTTTCTCTGAAGTTGTTCAGGCGTAACGCGGATGCCTTCAACCGCGGAGGAGGTTATGACGTTGACATTTAGTGAGACCTCGAATTGTTTAGGGTCTTTCAAGTATGGGTTTGTTTCTTTAAGGGATTTCTTTTTCATGATTAATTATACTACAGGCAAAGGCCACGATTTTGAAAAACTGATACAATAACAGGCAGGAGGTGAGAGATATGGAAATTCTTAAATCAAAGCTGGAGGGGCTATTGAAAGATCTTCCTGAGAAGGTCAACGTAGAAGATGTGATGTATCGCCTGTATCTGCTCCAGAAGATTGAGGCTGGAGAAAAAGACCTTGCTGAAGGAAGGTCACTCTCTCATAAGGATGCTGTCGAAAGGCTCTCGAAGAAATGGCAGAACTGATTTGGTCTGACCACGCGCTAACTGAATTAGAGAATATTTTTGATTATATAGCATTAGACTCCCGTCTCTATGCCGGGTATACCATTCAGAACATCTTCAAGACTGCTGAAATATTGGAGGCCTTTCCCGAGTCAGGCCGGCATCTGCCGGAATTCCCGAAGTTCCCTCACAGGGAACTGTTGTTAGGCAATTACCGCATAATCTATCGCTACGATGCCGAAGAAAATGCAGTTAAAGTCGTTACTGTTGTTCATGGAAGCCGGCTTCTGAAGGAATCTTATCTTGCTGAATAGATCGCTAACCGGGCGAGGCCGACGAATTCAGAACAGAAAAACAAAATGAGCAAGATCACTGAAAGCGACATAGAGCTTTTTATTATTGAAGAACTGGAAAGGTTGGGTTACCAGTTCCTTTACGGGCCTGATATTTCCTTCGACGGGTTGTTCAAGGAAAGACAATCGTACAGCGACATCATTCTCGCAGGCCAGGCTCAGAACCGCAATTCAGAGGCTGAATCCCGACATGCCTGCAGATGCTCAGGAACAGGCCCTTCGCGCAGTGCAGCGCATCAGTTCCCCTGAACTGCTCGCCAACAATGAAGCCTTTCACCGGTTTCTCACCGATGGCGTCCCGGTCCAGTATCGTTTTAATGGCGACGAGAAGTCTGACTACGCCTGGCTGATAGATTTTGAAAACCCGCTTAACAATGAATTTCTGGCAGTCAATCAATACACCGTCATTGAAAATAACCAGAACAAGCGGCCTGATATCCTTCTCTTTGTCAACGGCATACCGCTGGTAGTGATCGAACTGAAGAATCCGGTAGATGAAAACGCAACGATCAATAAGGCATATGACCAGATACAGACCTACAAGGCAACGATCCCAAGTCTGTTTACGTTTAATGCCTTCTGCGTGATTTCAGACGGCCTCGAATGCAGGGGAGGGAGTGTTTCTGCCGGGTTTAACCGTTATATGACATGGAAGTCCAGTGACGGTAATACCGAGGCCTCGCACTTCGCACCTGAACTGGAGACCCTCGCAAAGGGGATGCTGACCCCGGCGACATTACTGGATCTTGTCCGGAACTTCATCGTATTTGAGAAAACAAAAAAGGAAGACCTCAAGACAGGGATAACACAGGTCGAGACAGAAAAGAAGGTGGCGGCCTATCATCAATACTTCGCTGTCAATAAGGCGATAGGAAGCACCATAAAGGCATCCGGCAAAAACGGCAACAAAAAAGGCGGAGTGGTCTGGCATACCCAGGGATCAGGGAAAAGCCTGAGCATGGTATTTTATGCAGGAAAGCTGATTACATCGCCTGATATGCAAAACCCTACCATTGTAGTTATTACCGACAGAAACGATCTGGACGACCAGTTGTTCAATACCTTCGCATCCTCAAAACAGCTGCTCAGGCAGGAGCCGGTGCAGGCAAAAGACCGGGACCATCTGAAAGAGCTGCTGAAAGTAGCTTCAGGCGGGATTGTGTTTACCACCATTCAGAAGTTCCTGCCTGATGAAGGCAAGGCGGAATATGACCAGCTTTCCGACAGGACAAACATTGTCGTCATAGCTGATGAGGCCCACCGGACCCAGTACGGTTTTGAGGCAAAGCTGATTGATACAAAAGACAAAGAGACCAAAGAGGTGATCGGCAAACGCATAGCCTATGGGTTTGCGAAGTATATGAGGGATGCCCTGCCTAATGCTACCTATATCGGGTTTACAGGCACCCCCATTGAAGGCACGGACATAAACACACCTGCGATATTCGGACAGTATGTGGATATATACGACATTGCCCAGGCAGTGGAGGACAAGGCTGTTGTCAGGATTTACTATGAAAGCCGTTTGGCCAAGGTCAACCTGGATGCGGAAGGCAGGCGGCTGATCGAGGAGTTCGATAAAGAACTGGAAGAGGATGAAGAGATTACCGACACGCAAAAGGCAAAGGCGAAATGGGCCAAGCTGGAAGCGATTGTAGGGAATGAAAAGCGAATTATAAATCTGGCCAGGGACATCGTCACACACTTTGAGCAGCGGCAGGCGGTCTTTGACGGCAAGGGGATGATAGTTGCCATGAGCCGCAGGATTGCGGTTGATCTTTATAATGAAATCATCAAGCTCAGACCGGAGTGGCATAGTGACGACCTGACCAAAGGGGTGATTAAGGTTGTGATGACCGCTGCAAGTTCCGACGGGCCGGTAATGCAGAAGCATCATACCAGCAAGTCGCAGCGCAAGGCATTGTCGGACAGGATGAAAGACCCTTCAGATCCTTTGAAGCTGGCAATTGTGAGGGACATGTGGCTGACTGGTTTTGACGCGCCCTGTCTGCATACCATGTATGTTGACAAGCCTATGAGAGGGCATACCCTGATGCAGGCTATCGCGAGAGTCAACAGGATCTTCAGGGACAAGCCGGGCGGACTTGTGGTCGATTATCTTGGGATTGCATCAGACCTCAAAAAGGCCCTGTCTTTTTATTCTGATTCAGGCGGAAAAGGAGACCCTACCGAGACACAGGAAAAGGCAGTTGCAATGTTTATTGAAAAACTGGAGGTCGTCCGCCAGTTGTTCTATGAAGAGAGCAAGGCAAAGAGAATCAATCATGTCGGCTGAGCCATCTGCCTATTTTAACGATTATCCTGAAACAGGCTTCAATTACCGCCGCTTCTTCTCAGCATCTCACAAGGAAAAGCTTTCAATTATCCTTCAGGCGGAAGAGCATATTTTAGGTCTTGAGGACGGAAAGAACCGCTTTATCAGGGAAGTGACTTTGCTCAGTCAGACATTTGCCTTATCCATTCCCCACGAAGAGGCACTGGCTGTAAAGGATGAAGTTGCATTCTTTCAGGCTGTAAAGGCAAGGCTTGTAAAGTTTGTCGGGATTGGCACAGGAAAGTCTGATACGGATATTGAAACAGCAATAAAGCAGATCGTTGATGAGGCGTTGAGTTCTGATCAGGTAATAGATATCTTCGATGCTGCGGGAATCAGGAAACCCGAAATATCCATCCTGTCTGAGGAGTTTCTTTTAGAGATACAAGGGATGAAGCACCAGAACCTTGCCCTTGAGCTGTTAAAGAAAATTCTCAATGACGAAATCAAGACCAGATCGAAAACGAATCTGGTGCGAGGCAAGGCCCTGCTTGAAATGCTTGAAAATGCCATCAAAAAGTATAACAACGGCCTTATGACTACGGCGGAAATCATACAGTTCCTGGTTGATGAAGTTGCAAAGAAGATCAGGGAGCACGATGAAAGAGAAAAGAAGCTGAAACTGTCAAAAGAAGAACTGGCCTTTTATGATGCCCTTGCTGAAAACAAGTCAGCGGTCGATGTCCTTGGAGATGAAAAGCTGAGAATCATCGCGATCGAAGTAGCTGAGAAGGTCAAGGCCAATGCGTCCATTGACTGGACGATCAGGGAAAGCGCAAGGGCAAAGCTTATGGTCTTGGTGAAAAGGACCTTGACCAAATACGGCTATCCGCCTGACATGCAGCAAAAGGCAGTTGATACAGTTCTGAAGCAGGCCGAATTGCTGGCGGATTATTTTGTCAGTGGTGAACTATAGGCAAATGCTGGGCCTATGTTGTCCGGACTAAATTACAAATGTTCTCGTCGTCTTAATACTTGCTGTTAGTACTCAGTAGAATGTCTGGGAAGCTTCGCCCGTTTGTTTCTGTGAGCACATGACAGTACCCGTGCGCAACTTCAGTCTTCAGCCTTTAGCCTAAACACCTGAGAAGCAGTTACATAAAATAACTGCCCTTCCCAACTCGTCATCACCGTCTTCTGTTGCACACCCTACTGGTAACGCAGTTTCTCCAGTGCGAAGTTGCCGTTCTTGACGACCTTGCCGTCTTCCAGCTATACTTCTTCTCGGTGTTGTTTCCTTTGTTTTGTTGCTTTAAAGGATACCCCGCATACTATCTATTGAAGACTCCCCTCAGCAAGCCATGGGGAATCTCAATGCAAGGAACGTTTATTTTTTTATTCGCTCGCTTGACCCTGCAGCAAGCTGCAGGGAATACGTTCGCTATCCATTTACATACTTTTTGATGGAACCGCAAGTCTGAATTATGAAAATAAAACTTATCGCACCGCGTGAACAGCGTGAAGACACATTATCGAGCTCTCTTAAACTCCAGAGGGTAAATCTTCCTCTTCTTGCAGCTCTTACGCCGCCCGGACACACGGTCACAATTGTCGACGAAGCCTTTGGGCCCGATGACACCAATCAGGATGTGGATCTGGTGGGTATCACCGTCATGACCGACGTTGTGCCGAGGGCCTATGAAATCGCTGATGTCTATCGCAGGAATGGAGTGACTGTGGTCATGGGAGGAATACACCCCACAGTATTGCCTGAGGAAGCTTTAGGACACGCGGACGCAGTAGTTGCGGGAGAAGCGGAGGATAGCTGGCCACGACTTATAGCTGATGCCGCCTTGGGGCGGATGCAAAGACTTTATCGTGCCTCTAAAATAACCGATATCCGTGGCCTGCCGAAACCACGACGGGATCTTTTCCCAGGCAGCAAAGGCAAAGGTCATATTCCAATCCCGATCGGCGTCGAAACATCCCGTGGATGTCCGAACGACTGCGAATTCTGTTCCATCAGCCGGACCTTGGGGTCTCAGTATCGGGTCAGACCGGTCCGGGAGGTGATTGCCGAGATCGAGGCAATTGATTCCCCTCATATCTTCTTCGTCGATGACGCCCTTGCTCTGAACCGGAATGCAGCCAAAAAGCTTTTTACTGAAATGATACCTCTTCGGCGGCTATGGCTGGGACAGGGGACCGTGTCTTTAGCTGAAGATCCGGAGTTGCTCAGTTTGATGAAACGTTCGGGGTGCCTGGGGCTTTTGATCGGGTTCGAATCAGTACAGAAAGCAGCACAGGATGAGGTAAGGAAAATAAAGAACCTGAAGATCGACTTTTATGAGGCGATGCATCGGTTCCATGCAGAAGGGTTCGGCGTACTGGGCGCATTTGTCCTTGGCTTTGATCACGAAAACAGGGATGTGTTTGACCAGACCCTTGAGTTCATAATGAAGAGTTGTATAGATTGTGCCGAGCTGAGGATTCTCACTCCTTATCCGGGGACACGGTTATATGACCGTCTCTTAAGCCAAGGCAGGCTTTTTGAGCCTGACTGGTGGCTCCGTGGCTACCCTCCTGATACACTTCTTTATCAACCCGTGGGCATGACTGCCGGGGAGCTACTTAACGGGTTCGCCCGCTTGAACAGACAGGCCTATTCATTCGGCGCGATTACAAAACGGTTCTTTGGCATGAGCCCATGGAAAAGGACCCTGTTTGGCTGCCAGGTGTACGCCGGGATCAATCTATCTACCCGTAAACGTTATTTCAATGGCCTGAAGAACCCGCAACCCTTTGCAGGTGGGGCCATCCCGACAGCAGGACTGTAAGAGTTCACTTTTGAAAAAACTTCAAATGGTAGCAGCGAATATCCACTTGACCCAATTATGGCTTTCGTTCCTGAGAGGCATGCCCTTTTTGGTATGGAGGGCTACACGCCTGATAAATCAGCGCCCTTTGCCGTCCCGGAAGGCAGCTAGTAACACCTCCTACCCGACACCCCTGCTATTGTGGCAATATAACATTACCGGTAAATATCCGTCTTCTGTTGACGTATTCCGGGCCGAGGTGTAAGTCCGGAGCGTGACATTCAGAAGCTTCGCAAGAAAAGTTATTGCCGACTTCTTGTAAATGGATTTAAAGTGTGATAGGTTTTAAATAATAAAACCCGAGAGCTCGTGTTTGCAAACAATGGTTTCAGAAGATGAACTCATTACAGAGTTAGCACAGATAGGCCCAGGGAAAAGCTTTGCCTGTAGGACAGGCCGTCATCATGGTGACTAATATTAACATCGAAAGAGGAGGAATTGTACGATGAAGATTCAGAAAGTATTGTTCAGGTACTTGGGGTTGATTATCTGCTTCACGCTGGTTTTTGGATTGCTGGCGACTGTTTCATACGCCAAGACAAAGGGTGAAATCAACGCCAGTGTCAACGCGACAATGAAGAGATTCAAAAAGCATGTAAAAGGTGCGAATGAATACCTCAAAGTGGCAAAGGGTGTGCTGGTAATGCCTGACGTTACCAAAGCCGGATTCGTTTTGGGCGGTCAATATGGACAGGGTGCGCTGAGGGTTGGAGGCAAGACGGTTGATTACTACAGCCTGGTTGCGGGATCAGTGGGTTGGCAGATCGGCGCTGAGAAGTATGACATGGTAATTATTTTTGCTACTGACGAGGCGCTGAAGAAATTCCGGAGCAGTGAAGGCTGGGAAGCAGGCGCCGACGCCGAGGTGACCCTGATTGACAGTGGTGCTAACGTACCGGTCAGTACCCTGGTGAGTCAGCATCCGGTACTGGGCTTTGTAATTGATCAGAAGGGGCTGATGGCCGGAGTGTCCGTCAAGGGCGCCAAGTTCACAAAGATAAAGATCGATTAACACGCAGCATCGGCAGGCGGGGAGATTCTCCCCGCCTGTATATCTCATCCTCACGTCCTCTTGAGAACAAAATCGCTGCACACTAGTTTTTCACGATGGCAGTTTCTTTGACATTTTCCATGCAAAGAAACATTTTTATTGCCCTTGTTGTTCCCGCCTGACTGTCCCGCCTGACTTGACTTCTGTAGATTTTATGATAGAGTGAGATATAAGCAATGCGAATTCTGTAAAATTTATTTTAAATGAAAGGAGAGCAAGACTATGGATTTAAAATTGACTAATACGGAAGCTGTTGCCGTGCTGACTGCAGTGCAGCATTATCAGAAGGAAGTTGAGAAGATGGGCGATGAAAAAGGTGTCCAGATCGAGAAAGCGACACTCAAGGGTCTCATCAGCAAGTTAGAGGCTATGCCCGCAGGTGAAGTTCAGTAGGCGAGTTCCGGGCAGCGGATGCACGGCCTCAATATTCCATTGGGATATCGGTCAAATAAGACAAATTGGCGAGCGTGGGAAAATAGCAGAGCAAAACTGGACAAGGTATGGAATACGATTTCTCCGAGTGACATAGGAGGATAGAAATAATAGCCGGGGCAGGCCTCATGAGAGGCTTGCCCCTTTTTGTTGGAATCAAATGGCCTGAAATGATTGGTCTGAAAATAGAGATGGAAAACCAAATTCAGGCTGTCTGTATTTTGGACTTCAAAAAACTTCCAAGCATCATATCCAGACTCCTGATATGGTTGGAAAACCAGGTGATAAGAAGGTTATTACTAAGTACGATCACTTCCGGGGTTATCCCCTCGGCGTCAAGCTTCCTATGTATATCAGAAAATTCATTTTTAAACCAATCGTGTTTTGTTTTGTGAAGCGCATATCCTGTATAGTCATAATCAGTCATGTATTTTTCTTCTGCGCCAAAATGTATGATTACGTATGTATCTAAGAACTTAATTAACCTGACAACCTCCTCTTTTGCCCAGCCTTGCTTCATCGCTGAATCCAGGTTATTTATCCTGTCAAATAACTCCTTATGCTGATCATCGATTTCTTCCACCCCTACAGAGAGGTACTCGGTCCACTGCAGTTTCATCCCACTATCATCTCCTTCAGATAAATCTCGGCTTTGCCCGAAGTTTAATACCAAATAATAACTTACACTATTATCACTTTTTTGAAAAGTGCGTTAGCAAGTGTGTGTCAAGTGTGTGTTAGCAAGTGTAAGGCTCAAAGACCTGTATTTAAATGAATAGCGAGAGATATTCCCCGTGGTCTGGCCTAAGGCCCCTACTGTTGGTGCCGCGGGGTTAGCGAGCGAATATAATGAAAAAACATTCCTTGCATTGAGATTCCCTGCGGTCTTGCCGGAGGGAGTCTTCAATATGCAGGAGTATCTCCTGATATTTCAGAAATCTCCTGATATATCAGGGACAAACAGCGACTGAATTATCATGTCTGCATTAACGTCTCCTGTATATTCTCAATTAATTCAATGGAATAGGCACGATTGTCCCTCGGGACTGTTACGGGCATGAATGCTGCATTCATTAATAAATGGCTTTAGAATTGTAGTGAATTGCGGGACGTGGTGCTTTGCACGGGTCGGCAGAGAAGAAGCCGGGGAAAAGAAGATAAAAATAAAAACTAACTCAAAGCAAACTGGGAAAAAAATGACCATACTGTCGCTTAGCAACTGCCGTAAAGTTAGCAGCAGCCTGTGCGCAGCTTCTTTATGTATCATGCTGCTTCTCACCTCTTCCCCTGCGAAAGCTGCTGACAGGGGCGGCGATGAGTTTCTGACGGGTTATGTAGCCTCTATCCTTGAGCGGGACCTGCGCTGGGAGAGAGACAGCTATATTTTGAAGATCGTCAACGGGGTTGCCACGATTACCCTGTTTAAAGATGACCCGATGCGACGGGAGACGGCCGACAAGCAGCTGCGAAATATCGACGGACTGCAGGGGATGACGATAGTGGTGAAGCCTGCAGGGGCTGGTAAGGCGAGTGCAATAAGCAGGTTTATGGGTTTAACCGGCGAAGCAGAAGCCTTTCCAGTGGGCGATCTGTTTCTGCCACTCCTTGCCGACCCGAAGCAGCCGCAGTTCTTTGTCAACATAAACCGCTTCAGGTCAGCGGGCGTTGGATACTACATGGCGTCAGTAGGCTTCGGAGAGACCTTCGGTCTGTACAGGTTCTTCGGTGCCAGCGAGGGCAACGGCCTGCAGTTGAGCGTGGAAGGCGCCCTGTTTGCCCAGTTCAACCTGAGCGCCCCTTCCTCTGACCTTATAAATGCGGATTACACCATCGGCATTCCAATCACCTACCGGCATGGCGACAATTCGCTCCGCCTCCGCATTTATCACCAGAGCTCGCACCTGGGGGATGAATTACTCCTAAGTGTAAATCCTCCGGACCGGGTCAACCTCAGCTACGAAGCCATTGAACTGATCTATTCCCGCCAGTGGCGGGGATGGCGGGTGTACGGCGGCGGTGAGTACCTGGTACACAAGGAACCGGCTGATCTAAAGCCGAGCAGCGGCCACTGGGGGATCGAGTATCACGGCAGCAAGCCTCTTGTGTGGAACGGCAGGCCGATTGTCGGGGTGGACATGAAGAGCCTGGAGGAACATAACTGGGCCATCGATACCAGCGTCAAGGCCGGCCTCGAGTTCGGTCATCCCAACCCGGGGCAGCGTCGCCTGCGCCTTACTGCAGAATGGTACAAGGGGTTTGATCCGCACGGCCAGTTTTACAATAATAAGGTTGAATACTATGGCATGGGGGTGTCTCTGGGATTCTGACTTCTTCCTCCGGCCGGGACAATATGGGTTTTAATTGAAGGAGGTCCATTGAAAAAGGCAATATGTTGGTCCGTAGTTACTGTATTGCTGGTCGTGTCATTTTCCCTTTGTTGGCTGGGCAATGCAAGAGGCAAAGAAACCAGTCTTCCGTCCCGGTCCCTAAGAAGGCCGTCGCTCCGACTGTGTCCAGGAAAAAAAACCTGATGCTATTCACCATCGAGCGGAGCAAAAACGCCAATGTTGTGCATTATGACGCCCGGCTCACCTCCGACGGTAAACTGGACTCCAGGGACCCGGTGAGCGCTTACTGGATCATGCGGGCTGAAGATGGCCGAAGGGAGGAACTCAACTGGATGGAGAAAGAGAAGGGCTACGGCTTTGACATTAAGCCTGACCCGTCGGTAAACGGTTATAAAATGACCTTGATGGCCGCCCCCCAGCAGCAGATCGTCGTGAAAAAGTGCGGGGAAACCACCCGTGCCGAGGTAGTCATAAACGGCCGGCTCGCTGTTTTAGAGAAGATTTACATAAATGCCGTCGATGGACTGACGGGGCCGAAAGTACACTTTATTATGGTGTATGGAAAAGACCTGAAGACGGGAAGGAAGCTCTCTCAAAAGAGCGTGCCGAACTGACCGCCCTTGCATTTCACTTTCGGCTGGATGCTCAGCTGCCTCCGCACAGAGTTATTCACAAGGGCAACAGAAAAAACTGCAAGTCACAGACCATTGCCTAACCGACAAAGCCTCGTGTGGTGCGTATTTATGTACATCTGATGGTGATAGGAGAATGCGGATTGCTCCACCTCAGCAAAGTAACTTTCAGGCCCCTTGCTATAAGAGTCGTGTGATTAGCGATATTTCAATATTCGGTAACACTGTAAGGCAGATTTTGATATACTGTAAGCATTAACCGCTGACATTGGGCGGAATGAATGGAGGAAATACAGTTATGGCAACTCAAAAGAAGACTGTTGCAAGTCACAAAGAAAACCTCAGCAAAGAAGGCTGTTGCAAAAAAGACTGCTACAAAGAAAACTGCAGCAACGAAGATGTCAACGCCTAAAGCAGAAACCAAAAAGACAGCTGTTGCGAAGAAAGCGGTAGCGAAAAAGCCGGCTGAGGATAAGCTGACGTCAATAAAGAAGGGCAGCAAGCTTGCTTGCCAGGTTTGCGGCTTTGCCCTTACTGTGGACCGTACCTGTGGAACTATGGAAGAGACCCTCTTGATATGTTGCGAAACACCGATGAAGCTCAAGAGACCGGCAGCGAGAAAGTAATAGGCCCCATTTCCGGCTGTTTGCTTTCTTCGCTGAGTTAACTTATTGCATTTAAGCAGGATGTGGGCATTTGCCTGTCCTGCTTTAAATCAGGCGGATTGGAAAAGCCTTCGTCAGGATGAAGGTTTGGCAGGGAAACATACTGTCTTATCGCATTTGAATTTCCAGGAGGTGGAGATATGATGAAAAAGGTGATTGCTCTGACGTTATACATTTTTCTCTGTTTCCCGTCGGTTTATGCGTTGGCGGAGACCGGAGAGTATCAGGCCGAGATCAGTAGTGACGGCATTCAGAAGGTGCAGGTCCTGGCCACTTCATATTCCTTTGCCCCCAAATATATCATTGTCAAGGCCAACGTGCCCGTTGAAATCAGTATAAAGAAGGAGGAGGGGTTCGTCCCGCACAACATCACACTACACGCACCTGAGGCTGGTATAGATTTTTCGGAATCACTGAGCACGGAGCCTGTCACTATAAAGTTTACCCCGACAAAAACCGGAAAATTTACCTTCTTCTGCAACAAGAAAATGCCCTTCTCAAAAAGCCATCGGGAAAAGGGCATGGAAGGCATTATTGAAGTGCGTGAATAACGCATGTCTGTTTTGGGTCCTTTTGCCTGATGCCCGCTGACGGCAATCAGCGCATCCTCCTGATATCAGCCAATCGGGAGTCCTTCCCGGAGCCGGTTTTCCCGATCGGATCAGTGTACGTTGGCAACGCCCTCCAGATGGCCGGTGCCAGTGTCCGGATATTCGACATGAGACACCACTTCAGTACGTCGTCCGTGCAGAAGGAGATAGCAAACTTTCAGCCTGACTGCATAGGCATCTCTCTTCGGAACGTCGATAATGCCTCATATCCCGCTGCGCGTTTCTATCTTCCTTCATATGCGGCCCAGGTAAAATCCATACGGAGAATATCTAAAGTCCCTATTATTCTTGGAGGATCTGCTTTTTCTCTTTTTCCTGATGAAATAACAGCCTATTTGGAAGCAGACGGGGGAATAAAGGGAGAAGGAGAAAACGCAGCAGGGATGTTTCAGGAGTTCAAACTCAAGCCGGCGCGAATAATAGCAACGAACCCTGCGAATATGACCGATGTTGCATTTCCAAAAAATATTAAGGACCTTTTCCCCGGATTTCACCGCTATAAGACCATGGGCATTCAGACCGCACGGGGATGTTCCAATAAATGTATCTATTGTACCTATCCTTCTTTGGAAGGAAGCAGGCGAAGGGCGCGCTCAGCGGAAAGCGTTGTTGAGGACATCGTAAGGCTTTATAAGGATTTTGGCATCAATATGTATTATATCGTCGACTCCCTCTTCAACGGAGATGAGGGCCATATGGTGCGGGTTTTAGAAAAGCTTGAGGAACAGGACCTTCCGGTCCGTTTCTCCTGCTATATGCAGCCAAAGATGTCAGATCCCGGTATCTTTCGACTTCTCAAAAAAGCGGGATGTGTTGCGGTTGATTTCGGTACTGACTCAGGCTCCCCTGCGATACTTTCTTCCCTCCGAAAGCCTTTTACACAGGATGATATTTCAGCGGTATCCCTGGCCTGCAAAAAAGCCGATATAGATTTCTGCCACTCCCTTATTTTTGGCGGCCCGGGAGAGACGCCCGGGACTATTGCCGAAACAGTCAGCCTGATGGATGAGATTGCTCCCAGGGCAGTCATTGCCATGACCGGCATTCGCATATATCCTGGTACTGAAATGGAGCAGATTGCAACCAGGGAAGGAGTCATCAGCGCGGGTCAATCCCTGCTTGAGCCACAGTTTTATTTCTCTCCTCCCGGAGCGCAACCACTTCTGAGGATTGTTAATGAGACTGTTGGCGGAAGGAGGAACTGGTTTTTCCCTGGTAAGATGGTCTGGAGTTCAAGGATAGGGAACAGGATTTTCAGTTTTCTGTACCGGAAGGGCCCGCTATGGAAAACCTTCCGGAAATAAAGTGATTACGGGGTGCAAAGAATATCAAGGAAGAAACAGTTAGAAATATTTGGAACACATGATGATTTATAAGAGAAACCTTGTGGCTTAGCGGAAATATCTCACTCGTCTTGCAGTTTATCCAATACCTCCCTTATCTTCAGCAAGATCTCATCGGGTAAGGCAGCTTTTGATATGAAGTTGAGTCCTTCTTCAAGGATTCCCTGACTGTTAATTATTTCATCCGTGTATCCGCTCATAAAAAGAAATTTGGTTCCCTGACTCAATTTCCTGGTCTCCTCATAGACTTCCATGCCATTTTTTTTAGGCATCCTCACATCAAGCAAGACAAGATCCACAACGTCTTTTTGGACCTTGAACAGCCTGAGAGCGTCCTCGCCATCCTTTGCCTCTATGACTGTGTACCCCGACAGCTTCAGCACCTCACTCATTGTCTCCCTTGTGTCGGTGTCGTCTTCTGCCAAAAGAATTGTTTCTCGCCCCCCTGTTACCGGATGTCTGCCCTGGCTTTCCGGATATATGGCCTTTGCTTCCACCTTGGGTATGTATATCTTGAAGGTTGTGCCTCTCCCTGGCAATGACTCCATGTCGATGTACCCGTTGTGCTGTTTTACTATTCCGTACGTTACCGCAAGTCCAAGGCCCGACCCCTTTCCCAACATCTTTGTGGTAAAGAACGGTTCGTATATATTGCCTCTTATCTCCTCTTTTATGCCTGTCCCGGTGTCAGATACGGACAGCAGAACATATTGCCCGAAGGTCCCGTACCCGTGTTCTTTCTTGAACACTTTGTCAATCTCGATTACCTCTGTCTTAAAGGTAAGTTTTCCTCTATCGGGCATTGCATCTCTGGCATTGGTTGTGAGGTTCAACAGAATCTGCTCAATCTGGTTTCTGTCTGCAATGACTGTGGGATTTCTGTCCGTCAGCATCAAAACCAACTCAATGTCTTCACCGACAAGCTGAGACAGCAGCTTTGATGCGTTCTGTATAATCTCATTAAGATCTACCGGCTGCAGAGTGATCGTTTGTTTTCTGCTGAATGCAAGAAGACTCTGCGTAAGATTAGTTGCTCTGTCTACTGAGGAAAGTGCCTGCTCGGCATATTTCATCACAGGACTGTTGTTGCCGAGGTTCTTCTGTATGAGATACATAGACCCTTTTAATGTGCTCAGTATATTGCTGAAGTCATGGGCGATCCCTCCGGCAAGAAGACCAACCGCCTCCAGCTTTTGTGACTGTCGTAACTGGTCATTTAAGGCTGACAATTCTCTTGTGCGCTCTGCAATTATGTCTTCAAGGTGGTCACGGTATTCTTTCAACTCATCGGCAGCTTTTTTTCGGTCCGTGATATCGGACTGCACGGTAAGATAGGCTGCGCCATATTCCCCATGATAGAATTCAGAGATATTAGCCAGGCTCCACAAAATAGTCCCATCTTTTTTCACGTTAAGCACTTCGCCTTTCCATACATGGTGCTCTTGGAGTGATTGCCGGATTTCTTCCGCAATTTCTCTAGGCATTTTCTCTTTTGAAGCGTTAACGACAGATATGTGCTTCCCGGTCAATTCATTCCTGTCATAGCCCAGCATATCCTCAAGCTTCGGGTTAGCATACACAATTATCAGATCTTCAGCCCTCACAAGACTAACGCCTTCTTCCAGGCTGTTAAGAATCTGACTGCCCAAACGAAGCGATTCTTCCGTTCTTTTAAGTTCTGTGATGTCGGTCATGACAACAAAACTGCCATCAAACGTTTTATCTTCGCTAAAAAGCGGTATCGCAGACATGAGTGTGTGGCAGTAACTGCCGTTCTTTTTCGTCCAGTTTACCTCATAGTTACTGCTTTCTCCGCGAGATCTTTTACCCAGTTCCTCTTTGACAATTTTTATGTTGCCTGTATCCAAAAAATCAAATGCGGATCGTCCTATCAGCTCATTTTCAGGATAGTCCAACATGCTACAGGTTTTCCTATTTACATATATTATTACACCATGCGAATCGGTGATCGCCGTCCCCTCGTTCATGGTGTCAACAAGAAGCTTAAAACGTTTTTCGGTCTTTTGCAGTTCTCTTTCTGTGTGCTCTCGCGCTGTAACGTCAATTCCTATGCCGCCCAGCATGACAACGTTACCGCTATCATCAAATAGCGGAAACTTAACTGTATACCAATTGTGCACTCCGTCATCCTGCTGAACGGGTTGCAAAAAATGAAGTGGAAGTTTTTCCGCTATCACTGTCTTATCGTTTGTCTTGTACTGTGCAGCAATATCTTCCGGCCATATATCATAAGCGCTCTTACCGTAAATATCATTCCCTTTCTTATGAGAAACGCGTTCCCATGTTTCATTGACGTAAACAAACTCACCGCTGTTTTTTTTCAGGAACGCCGCCCCGGGCAAATATCTCATAAAAGATACAAAAAGCGCCTCTGATTCCTTCACTGCCTGTTCAGCGTTCTTTTGTTCGGTAACGTCCCGGGCCATCAGAATCAATCTCTTGAATTTTCCATGAATATCGCTGACTGGGTAGATTGTGTGGTTAAAATATCGCCCATCACGTATATCTTCAAAATTTATGGGAGTGCGGTCAATCAGAACTTTTTTGACATGGGTTCTTCTTGACGTGGCAACATCAAGCGGAAGAAAATTGTAGATACAAGAGGAAATTATTTCATTCTTGCTTCTTCCCAGTCTTTGCGCCGCCGCATTGTTCAGATCAACGACAGTGCCATCTGCCAAAATTATGATGATAGAGTCAGAGGAGGCCATAAGCATGGCACTATAGTTTTCAAGACTTTCTTGACGTAGTTTTTCCTCACGGAAGTTATCGGTTGAATCCATTCCTTCAGCCCCCTCGCATCACACAATAATGTTATTTTCATCATACCATGAATTGTTTTAGGCAATCATCATTTCAATAACTCTCATCCCTCATGCATTCAGCAAATAATTCTAAGCTGTCAAGGGATAGTCGCAAACCAATATTTCTGGGGAAATCAACACTGTTGGCCATATCTCTCTGCTCCTGCCATCTGCCACTGCCATCTAACTGGAAGTTCAGAGAAAAGGCGGTCCCCTTTCCTTCCATGCTTCCCACTAAGATTTCCCCATGATGCAGGAATAATTCCTGATATTTCAGACATCTCCTGATATTTCAGGGATAAGCATCTTCCGGATTATCATTTCAGCATTATAGTATCTCATATATTTTCAATGAATTTAGCAAGATAGACACTATTGACCCCCCGGGGCTCTTTCAGGCACGAATGCTGCATTCATTGTAGATAACTTTAGAATTATATTTGAGTGCAATCCGTGATTCCTTGCGGGGAGCTTTGGCTACGAAGCAAACTCTAACACATTGTGTTAGCAAAAAAGAGGAGGAAATACATGAAATCAGGTATGCGGGACCAGGCAGAAGGCAAGTTTCACATTGCAAAGGGAAAGATTAAGGAGGTTGCCGGGAAACTCAGTGATAATCCCAAACTGAAAGCCAAAGGCAAGGTCGAAATGTTAACCGGCAAAGTTCAGAAAAAGGTAGGCCAGGTCAAGAAGGTCCTCGGGAAGTAGACATGAGATATTTAGGGTGAGGCAGTCAAAAAAGCAATAACAAAACACATCGACAAAAAGGAGGGTGTACAATGAAAAGAAGGTATTATATGGCGCTGATGGCGGCCGCTATCGTTATGTTGTTGGTCGGAAGCCCTGTGCAAGCTTCTACGCTGGATGATCTCATCCTGGCATCAGCCGAGAACTCGTATGTATTTAAGACCTACCTTAAGGACGATGATATTAAAATCCAGTCTGAGGATGGCGTCGTCTTACTGACAGGGACTGTCTCAGAAGAATCCCACAGATCATTGGCCAAGGAGACCGTAGCGGGCCTCCCCGGGGTGGTAAGCGTAGACAACAGACTGGAAGTCAAAAATGGTCAACCCGCCGAGAAGTCCGATGCATTGCTCAGCGAGAAAGTGAAAACCACGCTCCTGCTTCATCAAAACGTGGGCAACGTGACGGAGATCAGCAGCATGGACGGAATCGTGACTCTGCGAGGCGAGGCCACCAGCCATGCACAAAAAGACCTGACCACTGAATATGCCAGGGATGTCGAGGGGGTCAAAGACGTAAGAAATGAAATGACCGTGTCAAATACCGGGGAAAAGACCCCCCGGACAATAGTTGAAACGATCGATGACGAATCCATCACCGCCCAGGTCAACTTGGCCTTGCTGTTTCATCGCTCTACCAGTTACCTCCACACCACGGTCACGACGAAGCGCGGAGTGGTAACCGTGGGTGGCAAAGCCAGAAATGCAGCTGAAATAGACCTGGTCTCTAAACTCGTCACCGATATAAAGGGTGTCAAGAGCATAAACAACCAGATGACAGTCGAGCGACCCAGATAGACGCCGGACGGTTGCCCCGCTGTAGCGGGACAGTGGACCTAAGGCAAACTAAAAGGAGGATGATATGTTGTGGACAATCGCAATGATACTGATAATCCTTTGGGTTCTCGGGCTGGTGAGCAGTTACACGATGGGCGGGTTGATTCACGTCCTGCTGGTAATTGCTATTATCGTGATTTTGCTCAACGTTATTCAGGGACGCAGAGGATAGCCTGCAGGAGGTCTTCAACCCATACAGGGTGGAAGCAGAAAGGAGCAAAATGAAAACGAATACACTGTTAGGAATCATCCTTATCGTGATCGGAATCGTCGCGCTTGCGTATCAGGGCATCACCTACACGTCCAGAGAGAAGGTCGTTGATATCGGTCCTCTCCAGGTGACTGCTGATAAGACAAAAACGCTTCCCCTGCCGCCGATCGTAGGAGGTATTGCGCTCGTGGGCGGCATTGTATTGCTGGTCATGGGAAACAAAAAGGGCTGACAGAAAGTAAAACGCTTCAACTACGAGGAGGAGGCTATGAAGGACAAACGAAAGGAATACGAAGAGAAGCTCGATGCGCAGCTGGAGGAATGGAACGCGCAGATAGCTTTGCTCAAGGCCAAAGCGGCCAAAGCCAGGGCCGAGGCAAAGATTGAATACAACAAGTCTATCGAAGCCTTGCAGCACAGGCAGGATGAGGCGAGAATAAAGCTGCACGAGCTCAAGACTACGAGCGATGAGGCATGGGAAGACCTCAAGACAGGCGCAGAAAAGGTCTGGGATGACGTCAAACAGCCTTTCACGTTGCGGCCTCAAAGTTCAAATGAGCAAGACAACCGGCCTCACTGCCAATAGTCATGCCAGGAGTCTTGCCGAGGCCATAATCCTGCAATCCATTGAGGACCTCTGGAATCCTGTGTGCAAGAAACAAAGCCTGAAGTTTTTTGAAGGCAACGGATTCGAATTTTACTCCGGGATTGCGGGGATCAGTTATATCAAACAGCTTGCCATGTTCAGAATGCTCGCAAATGCCGGCAGAAAAACAAGTTTACGCAATATAGGAAAGTCTCCGGAGGTTGCATAAAAGAAATTAACTGTGGAGTTTCAGGCGCGCACTGAAATTTATTAACAGAAAGGAGAGCAACAGCATAAAAAAATGTCAGCGCAAATAATTCAGAAAAAATCTTTGCTCATGCGGGCAGGTCGTCATTTTGGCGACCAATATTAATATCAAAAGAGGAGGAATTACACGATGAAGATTCAGAGAGTATTATTCAAAAAATTGGGGTTGATTTTCTGCTTTATGCTGGTCTTTGGACTGCTGGCTAATGTTTCCTACGCCAAGTCAAAGGGAGAGATTGACGAAAGTGTCAACGCAGCAATGGACAGGTTTAACAAGGATGTAAAGGGTGCTAATGATTACCTAAAAGTGGCAAAGGGAGTGCTCGTCATACCTAACGTCACCAAAGCCGCATTCGTTATTGGTGGCCAATATGGTCAGGGTGCTTTGAAGATTGGAGGCACGACGGTTGACTATTACAGCCTGGCCGCGGGATCAGTAGGTTGGCAGATCGGCGCTGAGAAGTCTGACATGATAATTATTTTTGCTACAGAAGAGGCGCTGAAGAAGTTCCAAAGCAGCGAAGGCTGGGAAGCAGGAGCTGACGCCGAGGTGACCCTGGTTGACTCTGGTGTTGACGCGCCGGTCAGTACCCTGGTGAGTCAGCATCCTGTCCTGGGCTTCGTAATTGATCAGAAGGGGCTGATGGCCGGAGTCTCCATAAAAGGCGCAAAGTTCACAAAGATAAAGACCGATTAACACGCAGCATCGCAGGCGGGGAGGCTCTCCCCGCTTGCATATCTCATCCTCACATCCTTTTATTCGGCAGAATGTTTTAAGAACGCAGCAAAAGAGAAAACGAAATTAAACAGTGATGCCACGGGCCGGCTTTGCCTCTAATGCTGGCAGTACAATGCAGGCCCCCGCATAATGTTTCAGATAAAAAGCAGTCTCAGAAGGGAGACTTGCTCTATTATGGTTGTAGACGAACAGGACGGAGATGGGCCAGACCGGCAAGGCATCCCACTTCTACCCGGAGATTGTCGATGCCTTCATCGAGATCGTTGAAGAGTTCCGCGCCAGTGCCTCCCGTTATAACGATTCGGACAAGGACCTTAATTGACTTTTCCTATGGATTTGATATGTTTTATTTAAAAGGCGGCAATTATGATACTGGAATTATCTGACAAAGAAAGAGATGTATTGAAGCTCTTATCATGGTTTGAGAACTCCCCATGCGCAGAGTAGCAGGCGACGGACGGGTATCGCTATGATCCCGCCTCATAAATCCGACGAGCTGCGGACGAAAGATCGGCACTCCCAAGGGAGAGTAGTGCGCTTTGAACTCTCTTACTCGACCATATTCACTTTGATTGTCGTTGTCGCAGGCTTATGGGTGATGGTCCGTATCCTGCCGGTCGTTCTCGTGCTCGTCGCGGCGCTCGCCATCGTCGGCACGCTGGGCCCGGCGGTCTCGTGGCTCGAAGAGCGCCGTTTGGGACGCGGATGGAGCATTGCGGTCGTTTTTGTAACGCTTCTGGTCGTCACCCTTCTGGTCGTCACCCTTACGATCCCGGAGTTATTGACCCAGGTGACAAGCCTCATTGAGCAAGAGCCGGCACTTCGGGCGCGTCTCGTGTCTATTCTCGCCGGTTCACGTCTGACAGCCCCTCTCTCGGAGTCCCTGCGCACCATGCAATACGGGGCGGTGATGCAATCCTTCGGTGCTACGGTATTTACAATGTCGACAGCCGTTCTTGAGGTCATCGCTTACAGCCTGGGCTCCATCTTCCTGGCGCTTTATATGATGATCGACCGGGACCGCCTGCGCGGAGGCCTTTTCGCAATCGTGCCCCGCTCGCACCACATCCGGCTTTCCCGAGTCATGATGAACCTGGAGACCATTGTGGGCGGATATATCCGCGGACAGGCCCTGACGAGCGCGTTCATGGCTGTCTTTATGTTCATTCTTCTGGTTGCCTGTGGTGTGCCAAATGCCTTGGCGATCTCGGTGTTTGGCGGCGTCGCGGACGTGTTGCCGTATATCGGCATTTTCCTCACGATGGGCCCCGCGATTGTGGCGGCGCTTGCCAAAGGCCCGGTCATCACCATGATCGTTCTCGTGCTGATGCTTGTCTACGAGGAGTTCGAAAGCCGCGTGATCGTGCCTGTGGTCTACGGTCGCGCGCTGCGACTCCCGTCTTCTGTCGTGCTTTTTTCGCTCATCGTGGGGGCAACGCTGCTGGGAATCGCGGGGGCTCTCCTCGCACTACCTGTCGCGGCAGCTATACTGATGCTCATCGAGGAACTGCGCGTGGAGCTGCCGGGAGAGATAGAGCTCGGTGAGGATGCGGAACTGAAAAAAAGGGACGACCAGGGCGAACAGGAGTACGAGCGCCGCACAGAAGGCATGCCGGCTCAGGAGGCTGCGGCCATTGCAGTAGAAATGTCGGGCGAGCGAAAAAAGGCAGAAGTCGACCCCCCTGTGCCCCCAGAGGCGCCCGTTGATGACAAGAAGAACGATTAAGAGTCTATGAGGACATACTTTATGGTCGGTTATGCCCCAGACATTACCCGGATCAAAGGGCTTCTTCTTGTGATGAAGGTTCATCCGTCTCTGCCGATGAAGTCATCGAAGAATTTCAAAAGGGCAGCATCATCTGCTGTCGAGCATGAGGAATCCGGGACAGGAGAATAAAAGCCCCGACCGGCTTTTCAGCTTCCTGCTGAGGGTATTTCTCAGTATCAAACGCAATCAGGGGCTGCTGCTGGCCGGGCGCTGTGGCCCATCATACCCTGATGTCAATTCTGCCCATGTCAATCCTTGCCCCGATTGTGCTGTCGCATTTTATTGAAGAGGCACAGTCAATTCAAACCTTAATCGACCCATCCGGAAAATGTATCCAAAGAAATAAAAAAATGCCTGATATATCAGGAGACTCCTGATATATCAGAATCCGCAATCTTCACAGTATACTTCATCCATCGAAGTCGTCGCTGAAATTTCAATGTTATCAGCTAGATAGAGAATCTTGTCCTGGCAACGACAGCTGGCATAACATATGCTGATACTTAGCAAATGTTCAAAGACAAAGGAGAGAAATCATGGGAACCATATTGATTGTTATCTTGATCCTTATGTTGGTTGGCGTTCTTCCCACTTGGCCTCATAGCAGAAACTGGGGCTACTATCCCAGCGGCGGATTGGGACTGGTGCTTCTGATTCTGATCATCCTGTTGCTCCTTGGGAGGATATAACGAGACTTTGCCGTATTAACCTTGCAATCGTTTTTGCAGATGTAAAGATATAAGGAGAGAGATGACAAACAGTAGTACGGATGGCTGCCGACAGTTGGGCTTAAGGCGGAAGTCTATTTTTATGGCAGTGTTAATAGCTTATTCCTTGGTCTTGTTTTCTATTGCTCATTATCTGAAGATCAATGTTAAGACTGCTCAGGGGAACCCTACTTTACAGGGTTCTGTAAATAGTGGTGAGACCGGGGAACAGTCTACAACAAAGATCAGGGAAATCAGGGGTGTAAAATCCGTAAAGAGCCTCTTGAAAACCAAGAGAAAAGGTAAGCAGTCTCAGGCAGCACTTTAATCGCGGAGTTTACTGCGGCTAAAGTGCCGGTAGTCAACTTGAAATCTTAAAGGAGGAATACACAAATGAATGACGACATAATGCAGGATAAGTTGAAACAATTAAGAGATTCAATAAAACAGCGGTGGGGAGCGTTAACCGACAAAGACCTTGATACGATCGATGATAAACTGGCTAAGCTGC
Source organism: uncultured Nitrospira sp. (assembly GCA_963801505.1). Lineage (GTDB taxonomy): Bacteria > Nitrospirota > Thermodesulfovibrionia > Thermodesulfovibrionales > UBA6898 > JAOUFP01. Next base: position 59,973 of record CAWDEY010000016.1, on the reverse strand, counting down.
CGGGCCTGCTGCAGGCAAGATACGGGTACACGAGCGAACAAACCAAAAAGGAGATAGATCTTTTCCTCAGCAGCATGAAACCAGAGGGAACAAATCCTGTTGAAGTAGTACGTGAAACCTTGTCAGACTCGACTCCTGAAGAAGAGGCCCATGTGGAAAAACGAGCCTATAAAAAATAAAGATAACTACTCAGGCAGCTAGACTGAAGACTGATCAAAGGCAAAACATTTCAGCTACGAGGAGCTTGGCATGAAGGACAAACGAAAAGCTTATGAAGAAAAGATAGAAGCCTAGATGGAGGAATGGAAAGCACAGATCGATTTGCTGCAGGCCAGGGCGGCCAAAGCCAAGACAGAGGCGAAGATTGAATGCAACAAGACCATCGAAGCCTTGCAGCACTCCTGTGTGCAAGAAAGAAAGCCTGTTGTTTTTTAAGGGCAACGGTTTTGAATTCTGCTCCGGGATTGCTGGGATCAGTTATATCAAACAGCTTGCCATGTTCAGAATGCCAGCGAATGCCTGGCGAAAAAAAAGTTTACGCAACATGAGAAAGTCGCCGGAAGTTGGGAATGACAGAAATTCGGAACTAAGGCAAAGACCGATAGTGGAATGATTATCAATTACGGCGAAGGTAAATTATGACCAACAACGAATCGGAAATACCGTCACCAGAGGTATGTGCAAGTAAAATATTTGAGATCAGCGGCACGAAATTCGAGCCTGAAATAGCCACTGACTTGTGGCCCAAAATATTACAGCACAAATGGCTCATGTCTGAAAAACTCCACCGGGATGTGGGCTTGAGAACTGCCTGTACCGACTTTCTCGAAAACATGGAACAGGCCCTTAAGGAATTCATGGACTATAAGAGAAGGGACATACTGACTGAGATGGGAGCCCAACGAATCAGCAGGGATGTATGGGACACCATTTCCGACTCCCAGCCCCCAAAGCAACTAGTTCAGCGAAGAATTATCCTTCCCCTTATGGAAGAGGGTCTCGCCCGAAAGCACGGCGTTACACCCCCGAAGACAATCATTTTCTTTGGCCCGCCGGGAACAGGGAAAACCCATTTTGTGAAGGCCATAGCAGGCGTCCTGTCCTGGTGGTATATTGAGATTCTGCCCAGCATGCTGATGGTGGACGGCATGGAGAAGATCGGCGCTAATTTGCATAATGTTATGGAAAAGGCACGAAACCTGGAAGAAGCGGTCATCTTCATTGACGAGTTTGAAGAGATTGCCGGCAGCCGGGATGAAGCAAACAGGATTGACAAGTCCATTACCAACGAATTTCTCAAACAAGTCCCCCTGCTTAAAAATCAGGGAAACAAGGTGCTGCTCGTTTGCGCGACCAACTATATAAGACAGTTGGATGCCGCGTTACTTCGTCCCGGCAGGTTTGATTGTATTATCCCTGTAGGAGGTCTGGACGAAGCAGGGAGAAAAACCATCCTTCAGCATTACCTGTTCAGGCTAAATACCGGGGACATCGACATAGATCTTATTGTTAAGATGACTACCGGGTTTACACCGGCAGATGTGGAATATCTGTTTCAGCAGGTAGCTCAATTTGCTTTTGAACAGGAGTATGGTCTCAAACAGGATTACCAGGTTACGACAGAAACCTTTACGCAGATTGCTCCGGAAATCCGCCCGTCGCTGGCCGATGAAGTCATTGAAGCATTTCAAAAGGACCTCGTCACCTATTCCCGAACATGAGGAAGGCGGGGTATCAGAACATCCAGCTCCCAATAGCTTTTATGTTTTCAGGCCTTCTTTACATTTCCTGAAAACGAGGTACAATTTAATTATTAAACGCATAATATGCGGCAGCTTTTTTGTTGTCATAAAAGGGGTGTAAATAATTTGTTCTATTACTTGTGTCAATTTTTGTTATGATGATAGGAGAGAGTACGTGAAAGCCCTGCTTATATATCCTGAATTCCCGGATACCTTCTGGAGTTTCAGATATGCCCTGAAATTCATTCACAGAAAGTCGAGCAGTCCACCTCTTGGCCTGTTGACCATTGCTGCAATGCTGCCTGAAGCGTGGGAGAAGCGACTGGTCGACATAAACGTGGAAGGCCTTGATGATGAGGACCTGAAGTGGGCTGATCTCGCCTTTGTAAGCGCAATGTCTGTCCAGAAAGAATCGGTGAACGAAGTGCTTACCAGGTGCAGGGCAGCGGGGGTCAGGATTGTTGCAGGCGGTCCTCTCTTTACGACCGAATATGAGACATTCGGTGAGGTAGACCATCTGGTGCTGAACGAGGCTGAAATAACCCTGCCCATCTTCCTTGAAGATTTCGAAAATGGCGCTGCAGGCCATTTCTATACTACTGAGCAGTGGGCGGACATCCGGAAGACCCCGATTCCGCTCTGGGGGCTTATTAATATGAAGCACTATGCCTCGATCAATATCCAGTATTCCCGGGGATGCCCTTACAATTGCGAGTTCTGTGACATTACCCTGCTTTGCGGTCGCACGCCCCGAACAAAGGATAAGGACCAGATTATAAGGGAGCTCGAAAGCGTTTACGCGTCGGGGTTCAGGGGGCAGGTCTTCTTTGTTGACGACAATTTTATCGGAAACAAAAAAAGGCTGAAGGAGGAGGTCCTCCCTGCCATCGTCGAATGGATGGAAGAAAGAAGGCATCCCTTCACCTTTAATACGCAGGCATCCATAGAACTGTCTGATCACAAAGACCTCATGGAGATGATGGTGAGGGCGGGGTTTGATGGTGTCTTTATCGGCATCGAGACACCTCATGAGCAGAGCCTTGCGGAATGCAGCAAATTCCAGAACAAAAACCGGGATCTCCTCGCCAGCGTAAGGAATATCCAGAAGGCCGGCCTTGAGGTGCAGGGCGGGTTCATCGTCGGTTTCGACAACGATCCCCTCACAATTTTTGATACCCAGATTAGGTTCATCCAGAAAAGCGGGGTTGCCACTGCCATGGTCGGTATACTCATCGCCCTTCCGCGCACGCAGCTCTACGAGAGACTCAAAAAGGAGCGGCGGCTGCTGGAGGAGACCTCAGGGAACAATACGGATTTCGCGACCAATTTTGTCCCAAGGATGGACTATGACCTGCTGATCAGCGGCTACAAAAAGGTCCTCAGCACCCTGTATTCGCCAAGGCACTACTATCAAAGGGTCAGGACCTTCCTCAGGGAATACATCCCACCCAATAAAAAGTTGTTTCATTTCCGCTGCAACTACATTGCAGCATTTATCAAGTCGATCATTATTCTTGGGATCATCGGAAAAGAGAGGTTCCATTATTGGAAGCTTTTGCTCTGGACCATGTCTACTCGTCCCCGTCTCCTTCCCCAGGCCGTTACCCTTGCAATATACGGTTTCCATTTCAGGAAGGTATTTGAGAAGCGCCTTTAATTTAAGGTGGAAGAGAAGAATTAAGAGGAAGACATTTTAGTATAAGGAGGACTGAGATGAAAAAGATATTACTGGCAGGGTTTTTGTGGTGCTTGCTTTCACCCTATGTTTTTGCACAGATGAGCGGCGGTCAGGGTGATGGCATGATGGGTGGTGGTTGGGGATGGGGAATGGGCTATGGATGGGGTTTTGGGATAATTATCGTTATTCTCGTTGTTTTGGTTGTCGCTTTTATGATGAAACGAAAGTAAAAGTCCCCGATTACTTCGCATCGCGGTTCGAAGATGTCCTGAAGGGAGTTGCCTTATTGGCGTGAGCGATTTCTCAGTCTGGTTCTCGCGGGACGCTGTCGTGATGCCGCGAAGAACGCACTGTTTCGGATGCTTTTATCAGTTTTAGCTACTTATATCTGAAAAAACTCAGAAAACACCAATTCTTGACATTAGCCGGAAATAAGGTACAGTTTAAGTATGCTCTTTATGGCAGGCCTCATTCAGGGGCGATAGCCTTCTCTCAAAGAAGGTTAGTTTACATATTGACGCGCCGCATCTCTAAATCAGGAGGATAAAATGGCAGAAAAAACTCTAACAATAGCAAAACAATCGGGCATGGGCGCCATTCCCCATGCAAAGGGTGTGGCCTTTCGGGTATGGGCGCCGCATGCCGAAAAGGTTTACCTGATCGGCTCCTTCAATGACTGGAACGAAACGTCTACATCTCTGCTCAGCGAGCAGAACGGCTACTGGTCGATTGATGTGCCGGGCGCAAAAGCAGGCGATGAGTACCGATATATGATTCACACCCCTGCTGATTGGAATCTCCCTCCACTTTCTCGTATTGATCCTTATGCCAGAAAAGTGACGAACGCAGCGGGCAACGGAATTATCTATGAGCCGCAAGCCTTTGATTGGGGTGATAATTCCTTCCACATGGCCACGGGCAATGAGCTTGTCATTTACGAAATGCACATCGGCACCTTTAATGTTAAAGAGAAGGGGCACCCAGGGACGTTTGAAAGCGCCATTGAAAAATTTCCTTACCTTAAAGAACTGGGAATAAATGCCATCGAAGTGATGCCGATTGTAGAGTTTGCAGGCGATTTTTCGTGGGGGTACAATCCTGCCCATCCTTTTGCTGTTGAAAGCATTTACGGTGGACCGGATGCCTTTAAGCTCTTTGTAAAAGCGGCCCACGAGCAAGGTATCGCTGTCATCGTAGATGTTGTTTACAACCACTTTGGTCCGGGTGATCTCGATCTGTGGCGATTTGATGGCTGGAGCGAAAATGAGAAGGGGGGAATTTACTTTTACAATGATTGCCGCTCGGAAACACCCTGGGGCGATACGCGGCCTGATTATGGCCGGGATGAAGTGCGCCAATATCTGCGCAATAACGCCCTGATGTGGCTTGAGGAGTATCACGCCGACGGCCTGCGCTGGGACATGATCATCTATATCAAAAGCGTTGACGGTAATGACGGAAATCCGGCTAATGACATTCCCGACGGCTGGAAATTGATGCAGTGGATCAATGTGGAAATACAGCAACTGTTTCCCGGCAAGATCAGCATTGGCGAAAGTTTGAGGAATAACCCCTGGGTCACTAAAGATGTAGGAGCAGGCGGAGCAGGCTTCAATGCGCAATGGGATGCTGAATTTGTTCATCCCGTCCGCCAGGCCGTTATCGTCCGTGATGATGCATCACGTGATGTGGGCGTGGTCAGCCAGGCTATCGAGCACCGCTACGATTCAGACGTCTTCAAACGTATCATTTATACTGAGTCGCATGACGAGATTGCCAATGGCAGTGCACGCGTGCCGGAGGAGATCTGGCCGGGTAAAGTGGACAGCTGGTTTTCCAAGAAACGCTCTACGTTGGGCGGGGCTCTTGTTCTGACTTCGCCCGGTATCCCGATGATTTTTCAGGGACAGGAGTTACTGGAAGATCGGTGGTTCCAGGATAAGGACCCGATCGACTGGGCCCGGATCGAGGGAGAAAACGGCATTCTCAGCATGTATCGGGACCTGATCGCCCTGCGGCGCAACCTCTCAGGCGTGACGCGGGGGTTGTGCGGTCAAAACATCCATATCTATCATGTTAACAATGAGGCCAAGGTCATCGCTTTCCATCGTTGGGACGTAGCAGGACCACATGACAGCGTCGTGGTGGTGGTGAATATGACGAATGATAATCGCGACGGGTATGTCATCGGTTTTCCGCGGCCCGGCTTGTGGAAAACGCGTTTTAACAGTGACTCTTATAACTACGGTGCAAATTTCGCCAATCACCCCACTCCGGACGTCGAAACCCGTGCGGAAGGGAGCGATGGGCTTCCGTGTTCCGGCGAAATCGGCATTGGGCCATACACTGTGGTAATTTTTTCACAGGATGAATAGGCCCCGGCTCCTGAATCCTTTGGTGACGCAACAGAAAGGCACTTTAGAAGTCCTGATGCCAACACCACCGGCTATATAAAACTTAAGGAGCGCTACTAATGACACCGAATACAGCAGGATCCTCGATAATCAGAGTCATACTAAGAGACGGCCAGAGCCTCAAGGTCCGGCCGATCACTCCTTCGGACAAGGAGAAACTGAAAGACCTTTTCTACAGACTGAGTCCCCAGACAAGGTATCTGCGTTTCGGGTACATGAAGAGCTATATCAGTGATCAGGAACTCGATTATTTCACTGTCGTGAACCCTCCGGATACATATGCCTATGTGGCGCTCGCAGGCGAAGGACAGGAGGAGCGGATCGTTGGGGTCGGTCGCTGGTTTCTTTCTCCGGACGGAAGGACCGCGGAGATCGCCTTTGTAGTTGAAGACATTATACAGGTACGAGGGATAGGCACCTCCCTGCTTGAACAACTCGCCGCGGCAGCAGCGAAATACAGGATTAAGCGTTTTGTCGCACGCGTCCTGCCGGAAAATACCAGGATGCTCGAGGTCTTTGAAAGCAGCGGATTCTCAATCACCAAAAGGATATATGAAGGCGCGTTTGAACTGATTTTCAACCTTGAGGAACAGGAAGAGTTTTCAAAGCGGCAGGCGTATCGCGAACACATTGCAGGCTCTGCTGGCGTCCGCAGGATCTTTTATCCCAGGAGCATCGCGGTCATCGGCGCTTCCCGTGACCCTGAGAGGGTCGGCGGCAAGGTCTTCAGAAACTTGCTCTTTGCGGGTTTCAGCGGCGTAGTCTTCCCCGTCAATCCAAAGACCACCTCTGTCGGCGGGGTATTGAGTTATCCCACAGTCGAGCACGTGCCGGGGGATATTGATGTTGCAGTGATAGTTGTGCCTGCCGCACAGGTGCTTGAAGTGATCGACCAATGCGCGAGAAAGGGCGTCATCGGCGTGATAATCATTTCCGCAGGCTTTGGTGAGTCCGGCCCCGAAGGCAGTGAAAGACAGAGGCTCCTGAGGGAAAAGGCCCTGGCCTACGGTATGAGGGTGATAGGCCCCAATTGTCTCGGTATTATGAACACGGACCCTGAGATCAGTCTGAATGCCGCCATGGCCGGCCAGATGCCGCAGCGGGGAACTGTCAGCATAAGCTCACACAGCGGAGCACTCGGAATTGCGCTTCTGGACTATGTAAAGAGTAATAATCTCGGTATCGCCCACTTCGCAAGCATCGGAAACCGCATCGACATATCGTCCAACGACCTTCTTGAATTCTGGGAGGACGACGACAATACAAAAGTGATCCTCCTGTATCTTGAAACCTTCGGCAACCCGCGGAGGTTCAGCCGCATTGCTCGAAGACTTACTCGCAGGAAGCCGATTATTGCTATCAAGGCAGGAAGAAGCGACGTAGGAGGAAGGGCCGCGACCTCACATACAGGGGCGCTGGCTGGTTCGGACATTGCTGTGGACGTACTTTTCAGGCAGGCGGGCGTAATCAGGGTAAATACGATTGAGGAGATGTTCAACGTAGCGAAGACCCTCGCCCACCAGCCGCTCCCAAAAGGTCCGCGGCTCGCGGTCCTCACCAATGCAGGCGGCCCGGGTGTGCTGGCGGTTGATGCTGCCATCGGCTACGGACTTTCGGTCCCTCCCCTTTCAGAGGAGACCAGGCAGAAACTCTCTCAATTACTTCCGAAGGAGGCGTCCCTGACAAACCCCGTGGACATGATCGCCTCAGCCACAGGAGAGCAGTTTGGGAAAGCCCTTGCAATAATTCTGGAAGATCCGTCGATAGATGCGGCAATTGTCATCAATATCCCCGTCAGAGCAAACCAGGAAGTGGCCTCGGGCATACAAAAGGAGCTGGCCGAATATGCCGGAGAAAAGACGATAATCGCCTGTTTTATGATGTCCGGGACAAATGCCATCGAGAGCCTCCACATGCCGGACCGTCTTGTTCCGATCTATATGTTTCCGGAAGATGCGGTGCAGGCTTTATTTCATTCCTACACTTACTCCCGATACAGGACACACAAAGCAGGGCTTGTGCCTGTCTTTCCGGGGGCTGACGAGGAAAAGGCAAGGAAATATCTGGAACCCTCAGAAATACTCAAAAAAGGAGGCTGGCTTCCGCCTGAAATCGCACTGGGGCTGCTAAAGGAATACGGCATCCCGGCAACTGAGACAAAAGCGGCGTTCAGCGCTGAAGAGGCGGCAGAGGCGGCCCTGGAGATAGGGTTCCCTGTGGTGATGAAACTCCGTTCGACAACAATCACCCATAAAACCGATGTCCACGGAGTTCTGTTGGGGCTCCGAAGTGAAGATGAGGTAATCCAGGGCTACAAAGAGATCAAGACACGTCTTGAAGCAACAGGGCAGGGTGAAGCGATGGAAGGCGTTGTCCTGCAGCCTCAGGTAAAGGGCGGAGAGGAAGTCATTCTCGGCATGTCCTTTGATCCTGTTTTCGGTCCCCTCGTGATGGTCGGCCTGGGAGGTATACAGGTTGAGCTTATGAAGGACGTGGCCTTTTCTATCCACCCTCTTACGGACATCGACCCCGATTATATGTTCTCGCAACTTAAGGGGTTCCCCCTGCTTCAGGGCTGGCGCGGGAGCCCTCCAAAAGACATAGATGCACTCAGGGAAGTGCTCCTCCGGTTTTCAGCGCTCATAGAGGACCTTCCCGAGATCGCCGCAGTTGAAATAAATCCGCTTATGGTCTTTGACAGGGGGAAGGGCACTATGGCGGTGGATGCCCGTATTCTCTTTAAATGCGCGACAGCGACCGGATAACCCATTGCGTTATATCGATCTGAAAAAAAGAGCTTCTTCTGTTGTGGAGGTCAGTCATGGAAGATGTAAAAAGAATTTTGGTTGTGAGCAGGGACACAACGAAGAGATTATCAGCAAGATGCCCTGTTCGGTCCTTCTGGTGAAAAAAGAACCGGGACTTTTGAAATGAGGTGGTAGTTGAAACCAGCCAAACTGTTAAGGAGAAACTATGAGCAAACAAACACCTGTCAGCAAGCCTCTCTACAGTCTTTTGCCTGCGGACGTCGAGGGATTCGATTCCCTTGCTGAGCTGGCGCTGGATATGCACTGGTATTGGAATCATTCTGCCGACGAAGTATGGAGGCAGCTTGATCCCGCTCTGTGGGAGATTACCTATAACCCCTGGGTCGTCCTGCAAACAGTCTCGCGGGACCAGCTCCGTCGTGCATTAGCCGAGTCCCGCTTTCCGCAAGAAGGTGGATGACCTCTTGCGGACCGAGCGCCGCGATGCAGAGTCACCCGCATGGTTTCAGCAAGAACATCCGCGGACGCCGCTCACCTCTGTCGCCTATTTCAGCATGGAATTCATGCTGAGTGAAGCTCTCCCGATTTACTCGGGCGGACTCGGCAATGTGGCCGGCGATCAGCTCAAAGCCGCGAGCGATCTTGGTGTGCCGGTGGTCGGCGTGGGGCTGCTCTACCAGCAAGGTTATTTTCGCCAGGTGATAGACAAGGATGGGGCACAGCAGGCCCTTTTCCCGTACAACGATCCCGGCCAATTACCGATCACACCTCTGCGCAGACCGAACGGGGATTGGCTGCGGCTGGAGATTGAGTTGCCCGGCTACTCAGTATGGCTGCGCGCCTGGCAAGTCCAGGTCGGCCGGGTGAAGCTGTACCTGCTCGACAGCAATGACGCAGCGAACCTCCCGATCCGTCGAGGAATCACCAGCGAGCTCTACGGAGGCAGCCCGGACCTGCGTCTCAATCAAGAGCTGGTGCTCGGGATCGGCGGATGGCGACTGCTCACAGCACTCGGCATCAAGCCCGAGGTCTGCCATCTCAATGAAGGGCATGCCGCTTTCGCAGTATTGGAACGCGCCCGGACCTTTATGGAAGAGACCGGGCAGCCCTTCGAAGTCGCGCTGGCCGTCACGCGAGCGGGCAACCTCTTTACCACGCACACTGCGGTGGCCGCCGGCTTTGACCGTTTCGCTCCTGCCCTTATCGACCAATACCTCGGTTCGTATGCCAAGAACAAGCTCGGCATCCCGCTCCACGATTTAATGGCGCTTGGCCGCCAAAACCCGAACGACTCTTTTGAACCCTTTCAATATGGCGTACCTTGCTGTACGAGGGAGCGGGGCGGTCAATGGGGTGAGCCGCCTGCACGGGAAAGTGAGCAGGCATCTCTTTGGGCCTCTCTTCCCGCGGTGGCCTGAGGACGAAGTCCCGGTCGGACATGTTACGAACGGGGTCCATATGTCAAGCTGGGATTCGGAGGAAACCGACTCTCTCTGGACAGATGCATGCGGAAAGGACCGATGGCATGGAACGCTGGAAAACCTGGAAGAGGACATGCGCAGGCTTCCCGACTCCAGGCTCTGGGAGTGCCGCGCTTCCGCCCGCGAGACGTTGATTGAATATATGCGCGGCAGGCTTTTCCGACAGCGGGAAGCCGAGGGAGCATCAGCCGCGGAAGTTGAACGTGCAAAGCAGATTTTTGACGTCAATGCCCTGACGCTGTGCATCGCACGCCGCTTTGCCTCCTACAAGAGACCAAACCTGCTGCTCCACGATCCTGAGAGGCTCCTTCGCATCCTGAACGATCCAGAGCGCCCGGTGCAGCTTATCATTGCCGGCAAGGCCCATCCGGCGGACCAGGCAGGGCAGGACCTGATTCAGGAATGGACGCATTTCATCCGTCGAAACGAGACGCGCAACCATGTGGTCTTTCTGAGCGACTACGACATGTTTCTGACAGGACAACTGGTGCAGGGAGTGGATGTCTGGATCAATACACCGCGACGGCCCTGGGAAGCCTGCGGGACGAGCGGCATGAAAGTGCTCGTCAATGGAGGCCTCAATCTTTCGGAATTGGACGGCTGGTGGGCGGAAGCCTACACGCCTGAAGTGGGATGGGCGCTCGGGGACGGCAAGGAACATGGGGACGATCCGGCCTGGGATGCCGTTGAAGCCGAGGCGCTCTACGAACTGCTCGAACAGAAGGTGATCCCTGAGTTTTATGACCGTGACACAAACGGCATCCCCGTGGCCTGGGTCGCGCGCATCCGTGAGAGCATGGCCCGGCTGACACCCCGCTTTTCCAGCAACCGGACCGTGCGGGAATACACCGAGCAACACTATCTCCCGGCTGCTCTAACCTATCGCAAACGAGCTGAAAATAAAGGGGCCGAGGGAAGACAGGTGGTCGATTGGCGGCATATGGTGGAGCAAAAATGGGCACACTCCGCTTCGGCGAAGTGAAGATCGAGACCAACGGGAAGCAGCATGTATTCGAGGTTCAGGTCTATCTCAATGAACTCGACCCGAAGGCCGTGCGGGTAGAGCTTTATGCCGACGGCGTCAACGGTAGCGCTCCGGTGCGGCAGGAGATGAAGCTCGCCCGGCAACCAGCGGCTGCAGACGGCGGTTACGTTTATCGTGCGCAGTGCCTGCGAACCGCCCGGCGACGGATTATACAGCGCGGGTAATCCCGTATTGTGACGGCGTTTCGGTCCCCCTGGAAGAAGCTCACATCCTGTGGCAGCGGTGATTCTGTTTCGAATGGCAGAGGAATGAAACAAAACGAACAAATAAAAAAAGAGCTGCCAGTCACAGCACTGTTTGTGGACATCGGCGGCGTCCTGCTCACCGACGGATGGGGTCACGAGTCCCGCAAACTGGCGGCCGAGGTGTTTGATCTTAATCCGTATGAGATGGAAACCCGGCATAAACAGACCTTCGACACATACGAGTTAGGCAAGCTCACCCTTGATGAATACCTGAGACGGGTAGTTTTCTACGAGAAGCGGCTGTTTACTCCGGTCCAGTTTCGGAAATTCATGTTCGATCAGTCAAAGCCATATCCCAAAATGATAGGGCTGGTCCGCCGGCTTAAGGAGCATTATGGCTTGAAGATTGTCGTGGTCAGCAACGAAGCACGGGAACTGAATACCCACCGAATTCGGAAGTTCAAACTGGGTGAGTTCATGGATATTTTTATTTCCTCCTGTTTCGTCCATTTGCGAAAGCCTGACGCGGACATCTTTCGGCTGGCAATGGACATAGCCCAGGTACCGGCCGGGCAAATACTCTATATCGAAAACACCCCGATGTTCGTCAGTATTGCCGAAAGTCTGGGGATTCGAAGCATTCTTCATACGGATTACAGGTCCACGTGTGCGAAACTGGCTTCGTTCGGATTGCAAAATGACGAGGGAGTCATCCATGAAACCAGCTAACCCACTCATCATGACGATCAATGGCGGCTCGTCGAGTATCAAGTTTGCGCTCTTCGAGGCCGGTGACCCGCTCCGACGGATTCTTGAGGGAGCGATAGACCGGATTGGACTGCCAGGAGCCACTTTTTGGGTGAAAGGTGCAGCAAATGAGAATAACTTTTCGCGGTCAGTGACGGCGCCGGACCACACGGGGGCAGTAGGCGCTCTGATGGATTGGATCGAGGAACGCAGTCGGGCGTGATGCATTGACTGCGGTGGGGCATCGTGTGGTGCATGGCGGGCCGAAGTATAGCAAGCCGCAGCGAATCACTGCGGAAATGGTTGAGGAACTGCACCGGCTCAGTCCGTTCGATCCTGAGCATCTGCCGGAGGAGATCCTGTTGACCGAAGCGTTTCATCGCCGATTTCCAGACCTGCCCCAAGTGGCTTGTTTCGATACGGCCTTTCACCATGACCTGCCGCGCGTGGCCCGGTTGTTGCCGATCCCTCGCCGCTACGAAGCGCAGGGGGTGCGGCGTTACGGGTTTCACGGGTTGTCGTATGAGTTTCTGATGGTAGAACTGGCCCGCCTTGCCGGATTGGAAGCAGCGCAAGGCCGGGTTGTCCTCGCCCACCTCGGCAATGGTGCGAGCTTGACGGCAGTGCGTGACGGCAAATCTGTGGACACCGAGCATGGGTTTCACCCCGACAGCCGGGATGCCTATGAGCACCCGCTCAGGCGACCTCGATCCCGGACTGGTATGGTATCTGGCGCACACCGAAAAAATGAGCGCGAAGCAATTCAACGAGATGGTCAATTCCAAGTCCGGGCTGCTCGGTGTGTCGGAGACCAGTTCGGACATGCATGACTTGCTCGACCGTGAAACGCAGGACGTGCGGGCAGCTGAAGCAGTAGCGCTGTTTTGCTACCAGGTCAAGAAATGGATCGGCGCATTCGCGGCAGCGCTCGGTGGACTGGACACGCTGGTGTTCGCCGGCGGTATAGGAGAAAATGCGCCCTTGGTCCGCGCCAGGATTTGCGATGGGCTGGGATTTCTTGGAATCGAACTCGAAGAAAAGCGAAACGCGTGCGAATGAAGGCGTAATTTCCGCGGACGTCGGGCGGGTAGCGGTCCGCGTGATTCATACGGACGAGGAATGGATGATCGCGAGACATGGTCTGCGGCGTTTTAGGTCTCACATGTGAAAGGGAATATGATCATGAAAACAAAAAAAATGTCTGAAAAGAACATTGTCACGAAGGTAAAAAAGGGGTTTGAGGAGAACTTCGCCTTGAGGGCGGAAAAGATGAAGGTACCGGATAATCCATTGCCGCCCGATCTGCTGCGAAAAATGAACGCCTATTGGCGCGCTGCCAACTACCTGTCCGTCGGCCAAATCTACCTCTATGACAATCCGCTGCTGAAAAAACCGCTAAAGCTGGAGCATGTGAAACCGCGACTGCTGGGCCATTTCGGCACGACGACCGGGCTGAACCTTATCTACGTGCATCTCAACCGGATTATTAAACAGTATGATCTCAACATGATTTATATCGCAGGTCCCGGACATGGTGGGCCGGGACTGGTGGCCAACACTTATCTGGAAGGCACATACAGCGAGTTGTACCCGAACATATCACAGGACGAACAGGGCATGAAAAAGCTCTTCACCCAGTTTTCTTTCCCCGGCGGCATCCCCAGTCACGTGGCGCCGGAAACACCCGGCTCCATCCATGAAGGCGGCGAACTCGGTTATTCTTTGTCCCATGCCTACGGCGCTGCGTTCGATAACCCTGATTTGATAGTTGCCTGCGTTGTCGGCGACGGCGAGGCTGAAACCGGGCCGCTGGCCACCAGCTGGCACTCAAATAAATTCCTAAATCCCGTTATTGATGGGGCTGTGATGCCGATCCTGCACTTAAACGGCTACAAGATAGCCGGGCCCACTGTGCTGGGTCGCATCGATCACGAAGAATTGGACCAGCTCTTCCGGGGTTATGGCTACAAGCCGTATTTCGTTGAGGGTGACGATCCCATGAGGGTGCATCAACTCCTGGCTGCGACATTAGATACCATCGTCGCAGAGATCAAAGACATTCAATATACAGCGCGCACCAGAGGGTTCAGGAAGCGTCCGCAGTGGCCTATGATAATCTTACGCACGCCGAAAGGATGGACCTGCCCGAAGGTGGTAGACGGACTGCCCATCGAAGGCACGTTTCGGGCCCATCAGGTGCCGATTACAGATTTTGTTGCGAAACCCAAACACCTGAAGATTCTGGAACAATGGATGAAAAGTTATAAAGCTGAGGAGTTATTTGACAAAAATGGAAAGCTCCTTCCTGAGCTGGCTGAACTGGCGCCCAAAGGAGAGCGGCGTATGGGAGCTAGCCCCCATGCCAATGGAGGCCTTCTCCTTAAAGAGTTGAAGATGCCGGATTTCCGCGACTACGCTGTCAAAGTACCGAAGCCCGGCGTTGTTGAAGCAGAAAGCACGCGAGTCCAGGGAGAGTTCATCCGTGATGTGCTCAAACTCAACACAGAGTCACGCAATTTCCGCATATTCAGCCCGGATGAGACCGCGTCAAACCGTTGGACCAACCTCTTCGAGATTACCGACCGCTGCTCGACCGCGGAAATCATCGACATCGACGACCATGTCTCGCCTGATGGCCGGGTGATGGAGATGTTGAGCGAGCACCAGTGCGAGGGCTGGCTGGAAGGTTACCTGCTGACAGGCAGACACGGATTTTTCTCATGTTATGAAGCGTTCATTCACATCATTGATTCAATGTTCAACCAGCACGCAAAGTGGATCAAGGTGGCGAGCCACATACCGTGGCGGCGTCCCATTGCCTCCCTGAACTACCTGCTTTCGTCTCACGTGTGGCGGCAGGACCACAATGGATTCAGTCATCAGGATCCGGGGTTCATCGACCACGTGGTTAACAAAAAGGCGGAAATCATCCGCGTTTATCTGCCTCCGGACGCCAACACCCTGCTATCGGTCACAGACCATTGCCTGCGCAGTCGCAATTACGTCAACGTTATCGTTGCGGGCAAACAGCCGGAACTCCAATGGCTGGAGATGGATGCAGCAATCAGGCATTGTACGGCCGGGCTTGGTATCTGGGACTGGGCCAGCAACGACAGGGGCGGCGATCCCGATGTGGTGATGGCCTGCTGCGGCGACGTGCCGACCCTGGAGACGCTGGCAGCAGTCGAGCTCCTGCGGCAGCACTTCCCGGAACTGAAGGTCCGCGTCATTAACGTAGTGGATTTGATGACGCTTCAGCCACAGAGCGAACATCCCCACGGGTTGAATGATAAAGACTTTGATGTCCTCTTCACCAGAGACAAACCCATTATCTTCGCCTTCCACGGCTATCCCTGGCTGATTCATCGTCTGGCATATCGACGGACTAATCATAAGAATCTCCACGTACGCGGGTACAAGGAAAACGGGACGACCACCACCCCTTTTGACATGGTGGTGTTGAATGATCTCGACCGCTTCCACCTGGCAGGAGACGTGATCGACCGTGTGCCTGATCTGGGTCCACGGGCAGCGTATGTCAAACAGTTTCTTCGCGACAAGCTGCTGGACCACAAGACCTACATCAACAAACACGGCGAAGATATGCCGGAAATTCGAAACTGGAAATGGAAAGGATGATACCACGATGGCGCTGCGCTTAATTGAGATGGTATAGCGGGAGAAGGACGGTGGAGAACTCCGCGAGCTTCTCAGGGAGCATAAGGTGCTCGAACACAGGCAGGTCCGATTATCCGAGGGGGAAGTGCTGATGCGGATTTTGCTGGATGCGGAACAGAGCGAGTCGATAATGGATTTGCTGGGGAAACGGTACTCCGGTGAAGACGGCAACCGGGTGGTGGTTTTGCCTGTGGAAGCGACCCTGCCGCGCGCCGATCCTGAGCCGGCGGCCACAACCGCGGAACCCGCACTAGAGGAAAAATCACCTGAGCGTGATATAATTGAGTAAAGCGGATGTATGGCTTCAATGCGCGATGCGATTCCGAATTTGTTTATCCGGTCCGCGCGTATGGGACCGAGGGTTTCCGCGCTCAGGTGGAATCGGAATTGGGCCAGATATGGTTGTATTTTTCAATAAAATCAATAGGAGGACGTATGATTTCAAAAATTCTTGTTCCGACAGACGGGTCAAAGACAGCCCAAAAGGCTGCCATGTATGCAGTTGACCTCGCAGTACAGTCAAAAGCCTCGGTAATTGTCCTGAGTGTTATTGATAAGCGCTCATTTACCGGACAGACAGTTCCGGCCGGGAAGACTTCAAGACATGTAATAGAGCCTATCGAGGATTACCTGAGAGAGGCTGCCCAGGGGTATGTTGGAGAAATAAAGAAGCTGTGCGATAAACATGGGGTCCCGTCAAAGACGGTTATAACTTCAGGTCATCCTGTTGAGAGTATTGTGAAAGAGGCTGCGAGGGCCAAGGCTGACCTAATTATTATAGGTTCTCATGGAAAGAGCGCTTTGGCAGCCGCGGTACTCGGAAGTATTACCTATGGCGTAATCCACAAGGATGCAAAAATCCCTGTACTCATTGTCAGAAGGTAAAGTAGGAGGGGCCTCCAAGGCTTGCTATGCCTGGGTATTTTTCAAGGATGATGTATTTTGCCGATACCAGCTTTAAAGGAGGACTATATGAAGATCTTAAAGACAGCAATACTTGTGTTTGTACTGCTATCAGTGCCCGCTTATGCCATCTCTGCGAATTTAGGCTATATGCGCATAAGCCTTATCGAAGGCGATGTCCAGGTAAAAACGCCCGAAGCGGATGACTGGGGGTTCGCGTCTCTTAACACTCCCCTCAGAGAGGGTGATCAGATTTGGGTCCCTCAGGACGGGAGGGTTGAACTCCAGCTTAACAGCGGGACATATATCCGACTGGATCAGAGTTCTGCTCTCCAGATACTTTCGATAGATAAGGATTCTTCCCAGTTTTATCTATCGCAGGGCTATGCGTATATATATTATGATGCGCCCGGCAAGAGTGTAATACAGGTAGATACCCCCGATGCCTCGACCCGCGCATTCAGGAATGCTATTTTCAGAATTGACATGTCCGACCAATATACCGATGTGGCGGTTTACAATGGATATGTTGAAACAGAGAACAATGTAGGAAGGACAAGGATAAACGCGGGACAGATGATATCCCTGGGTTGGGACACCAACGGAGAGCTTGCCCCGATGGGTCAACCTGATGATTGGGAAATCTGGAACAAGACGCGGAACGACAGGATTTTAACAAGAACGGGCGCAAGCACGCGCTATCTTCCTGTTGAACTCAGGTCGTATTCTTACGACTTTGACAGTTACGGTAGGTGGGTCTCTACTCCCGAATTCGGCAATGTCTGGACCCCTACTGTTGATATCGGTGTGGAACTGGTCCCCTTACAGGGACGGCAGATGGATTTGGTGGGGTGGTGATTACGTGTGGGTGGGTTCCGAACCCTGGGGATGGACACCCTACCATTATGGCAGATGGAGCTTTAGAGTAAACATTGGCTGGTTCTGGGTGCCGCCTGTTGCCAAAGAGGTTTACTGGAGTCCGGGATATGTCGGTTGGGTCAGGACTGCTGATTATGTTGGATGGGTCCCCCTGGCGCCGGGAGAGATATATTACGGACGCGGCAATTACGGCCGCTACAGCGTAAACATTACCAATGTAAGTACCAAGCGGGTCATCCCTAATGTATTTAAGAACGTAAGAGTAAACAACGGGGTCACGATAGTCGATCGTAATACCTTTGCAACCGGTTCGCCGAGGGTTGTTAGGGTAGACCAAAGTGTCATCCAGCGACAGATATTTACAAGAAATAATATAAGTTTAGGCACACCGGCAATTAAACCTACGAAGGCGAGTTATTTTCCCTCCTCCAGGCCTGTTCCGGTAGCCAAACGGCCGCCGCTGCCTGTCAGAAACATCCAGATTGCGCCGTTGAGACAATCAAGGCCTTTAATCAGACAATCCGATAAATCTGTTATTAACCCCAGCATAAAGCCAACAACCTTACCAGTCAATAAAGTTACAACGCCGCGGACCCCTGGCAAAGGAAAACCAATGATACAGCAGATGAAGCCCGCAGAGAGGGTGACTGCCCAGCTCGCTCTCCTGTAACCAGACCTGCTGGCAGAGAGGAAAAGCAGATGAAGCCCGCAGAGACGGGGAACTCCCAGCTGCCTCTTCTGTAACCAGACCTGCTGGCAGAGAGGAAAAGCAGATGAAGCCCGCAGAGAGGGTGACGCCCAGTGCTCCTGTAACCAGACCCGCTGGCAGAGAGGAAAAGCAGATGAAGCCCGCAGAGAGGGTGACGCCCAGTGCTCCTGTAACCAGACCTGCTGGCAGAGAGGAAAAGCAGATGAAGCCCGCAGAGAGGGTGACGCCCAGTGCTCCCGTAACCAGACCCGCTGGCAGAGAGGAAAAGCAGATGAAGCCCGCAGAGAGGGTGACGCCCAGTGCTCCTGTAACCAGACCTGCTGGCAGAGAGGAAAAGCAGATGAAGCCTGCAGAAAGGGTAAAGCCCGCTGCTCCTGTGGCCAGTCCACCTTCCAGAGGCGAAAGACAGCAGGTCAAGCCGGATAAGAAAGGGAAAGCTGAGGTACCTCAATGCGGCCTTGGGGAGAAAGACGAGAAGAATCCAGACAAGTGTCCTCAAAACATTAGAAAAACAGGACGAGAAAGATAAACAAATCATGCTGAAGGGAGGAGAAATTCTCTCTCCCTTCAGCATGAAAGAAAAAACAGAGATAAAGCAGGATCGTTACAGCAACGAACCGCGATCTTGCCAGGGGGAGCAGCGAGTCAGGTTACGGGAAGACCTTTACTACCATTTGTACTTTTTCAGATTATTGTGTAGTCCCTTCGTGAGTGTCAGGAGGAATCATCCAAAAGGCATAAGAATACCTGATATATCAGGAGACTCCTGATATATCAGAATCCGACGCCTTTCACAGTATCATTGTCCTATCATAATATTTGCTGAAATTTCAATGTTATCAAGATGATAGAGCATCCTGTCCCGGCAGCAACAGTTCTGGCACACATTCTGCTTTTTAAATATACCAGCGGACACCAAATCATGTTCTCTTTTGATGCTCTAGGTGCGTCAAAAAAAGTATTAATATCTGTCCAAGGGAGGACATATGAGAGGGCATCTTAGTTTAATATTTGCCTTTATCCTGATTATTACGTGTTCTGGCTGTATTTGGGGATGGGACCCCGACAGAAGAGGGTACTATGACCGGGACCGTGAACACGGCCACGAAGACCGCGTGGGAGATAGCGATCAGGACCGCGGAGAACACGGTGAACGGGACCGCGGAGGTCATGACGATCATATCTCACCCATGCCTCGTTAAGGCATGGCAAGCAGGTCCAACGTACTTTATGCATTATGTCTTACAACAAGATGACTCGGGCATTACCGCGGAAGCGTTGTTCTCCGGATTTCATACATGACAGAAAGGCAGAAACGGATCTTGACAAAGGCAGATTAAGGTTGTGAAATCCTTGCGTAGCAATTTGAAGGTGGAAGAAAAAAAGCAAATGTGGTTCGGGCATTCAGTAAGTTCTTTATTTATCCTGAATTTCCGGGACACTCTTGACACTTTGGATTTCATGACCTTTCCGGAAAAGTCAGCATATCAATAAATTGATGAACAAAACAGGATCACGAGGATACGAAGATCGTGGAAAAGAGCAAAATATGATAAGATTTTCATGGATATGATAACAATAATTAAGCAAAACCCATTTTTGTCATTTTTCCATTTCATCGGTAAAAGGACAATGTACGTTACTGACAATCTCGGCGCTATTGCTATTTTTTTTACGCTTGCCTTTATTAAGATATTCCGGCGCAGACAGCTCAGGGAGATTATTCATCAGGTCTTCTATATCGGGGCCAGGTCCTCGAACATTGTGCTGCTTGTCGGACTGTTTACGGGAATGGTACTCGGCCTTCAGCTTTACTACACGCTTTCAAAATTCGGTTCTGAGGGGGTCCTCGGTTCAGTAGTCGCCTTTACACTTATCAGAGAACTTGGCCCTGTGCTCACTGCGATAATGATAACCGCCCGGGCCGGTTCTGCAATGACTGCTGAACTCGGTATCCTTCGCATCTCTGAACAGATCGATGCCCTGTATGCCATGCGGATAGATCCGCTCCGGTATCTCATCAGTCCCCGTATCGCGGCTGCTATCATAAGCTTTCCCCTTCTGACCGCTTTTTTCGATCTGGTCGGAATATTCGGCGGTTATGTTACCGGCGTTCTCCTTCTCGGTGTGGATAAAGGCGCCTACTTTTATAGGATCCACGCATATGTTGAGATGGCAGACATTAGCGGCGGGTTTATCAAGTCGCTCGTATTTGCAGGACTGGTCTCTGCGATCTGCTGTTATCAGGGCTATTTTGCCCACCTTCTTACGGACAGCCATGGCGCAAAAAGTGTCAGTCTTGCGACCACGGCGGCAGTTGTTTTCTCGTGTGTTATGGTCCTGGTCTCAGACTATGTTGTGACATCTTTTCTGATGTAGAGGTGAATGTGGAAACGCCATTAATAGAATTTAAAGAGGTAACCAAACGTTTTGACGAGAAGACCATTCTCGACAAAATTGATCTTGAAATTTATGAAAACCAGATTACGACGGTAATAGGGAAGAGCGGCAGCGGCAAGAGTGTCCTTCTGAAGCATATTATCGGACTGCTTTCACCGGATGAAGGCAACATCTTCTTCAGGGGAAAGCCGGTGGGCAAGATGAAAAAGGGAGAGTGGAACGAATACAGGAGCAAGATCAGCTATATGTTTCAAAACAATGCCCTCTTTGATTCCATGACAGTCTTTGAAAATATAGCCCTTCCGCTCAGGCAGACTACGAAGCTTAAGAAAAAGGAGATAAGACAGAAGGTGATGTCGCGCATCGAGCAGATGGAACTCTCTGACGCTTCCCGGAACTATCCATCAGAGCTTTCAGGTGGGATGCAAAAGAGAGTTGCACTGGCCCGGGCACTGGTGACAGACCCGGCGATAGTGCTCTTTGACGAGCCGACGACCGGGCAAGACCCTATCAGGAAAAATATCATCCTGAGCCTGATTGCCCATTACAGAAGACAATTTGGTTTTACCGCTGTTCTTATCAGCCATGAGATCCCTGATGTCTTCTTCATCTCTGACCGGATACTCCTCCTGTGGGAAGGCAAGATCGCCTTTCACGGCACCTATGATGAATTGACCAGGCTCAGGCATCCCATGATCGACGAGTTTCTTCAGAGCCTCGATGGTCTCAGGGATGAACTTACCGGACTGCTCTCAAAGGAAATCTTCAGGTCACGCTACGCACTTACGCTTGGCCGTGGAACTATAGATACAAAGATCACTGCAGTGCTCTTCGGCGTAAACGTCGACCAGATCGTTGTTATACTCGGGTCTCAAACAGCGCTGGAGGTCCTCAAGACCCTCGGAGCGTATGTAAACAAATATTTTGTTCCGTTAGGAGGTTTTTCAGCACGCCACAGCAGGGACAGGATCCTCTCAATTTTGCCTCATACAGAGCTTGAAGATGCTGCTCAATTGGTACATGATATTGCCCTGGAACTTCAACAAAAGGCCCTGCCGGAAATGAAATCAATTATTGCCGCCAGGGCGACTGGCAGCTGTCTGGAAATATCGGTGACCGCAGGCATGACTGTAGGCAGTATAACGGACGACATTGAAAATATCATGAAAAGGGCAGAGGATAACAATAAGATAATAGCTCACTACAAGTGCAGCGGGGAGGGAGGTTCTCAATGAAGAAGTACTCAATAGAAACTGGTGTAGGTATTTTTGTGGTCGTCGGTCTTCTGTGTGTGGCATACATGACCGTTAAACTTGGCAAGGTTTCCCTGCTGGAAAATCAATATTATCCACTGTATGCCAGTTTTTCTTCAGTATCCGGATTGAGGGTCGGCAATCCAGTGGAGATTGAAGGCATCGAGGTAGGACGGGTGGACCGACTGAGCCTGGACCAGGAAAAACAGATCGCGGTGGTGCAACTGAAGATCAGAAAAGGCATAAAGGTCTATGATGACGCTGGTGCGTCAGTCAGGACAGCAGGTTTAATCGGTGACAGGTTCATCAAGATTGATCCCGGAGGCGGCGGGGAAATTCTAAAACCAGGCGGGGTCATCACAGAGACAACGTCGCCGGTCGATATAGAAGACCTGATCAGCAAATATGCGTTTGGAGATGTCAAGAAGGACGATAAAAAGGAGACCAAATGAGCTTTAAGGAAGAAGTAATGAAAAAAATATTTATGAGTATGGCCTTTATTGTTTGCCTGATTTATGCGGTCCCGGCCTTTGCAGGGGTGCCGCTTGATACTGTAAAGGGCTATTCCGACCAGGTGCTTGATGTTCTTCGGGACCCGGCCCTCAAGACTGAAGCTGCAAAGAAGACCAAAAAAGACAAACTTCGGGCCATTGCAGAGAAGATGTTTGACTTTACCGAACTCTCCAAAAGGACCCTGACCATTAACTGGAAAAAGTTCAGTCCGGACCAGCAGAAGGAGTTTATCAATCTTTATACCACTCTTCTTGGGGACGCCTATTCAGATAAGATACTGGAGTACAGTAATGAAAAGATCACCTTTACAAAAGAGGTCCCGCTCACCTCAAAGACGGTTGAGGTCCAGAGTGCGGTCCTGAGAAAATCCGAAGCTATCCCGGTATACTACAGAGTGATACTGAAAGATGGCCAGTGGAGGGTCTACGATGTTATCATCGAAGGGGTAAGCCTCATCAATAATTACCGGACCCAGTTCAAAGATATACTCGCGAATAATCCGCCTGAGACGTTAATTGAAACCCTGAGGAAAAAAGTCGGCAAGGGCTGAGTTTTTATATAACAACCCGTACATAAAAGCACATGAGGAGAAACGGATGAAACTTATACCTCACTTTATTCTGGCCTTTGTTTTAGTTTTTTTGCCTGCCCTGCTCAGGGCAGAGGGGCCGCCTCCGGCTCCAGCAGAACATTCTGTCCAGCTATCCGGGACTGAGTCCGGAAATGAGTACAATGGGGCAGGAGACGTGCCAGAAGATGAATCAGGGATGGAATACGAGGAAGAGTCTCCACAAATTCCTGACCCCCTGGCACCGGTAAACAAGGCAATGTTTACGGTGAATGACAGGCTTTATTTTTGGGTGCTTAAGCCTGTTGCTCAGGGATATTCCCATATTCCGGAGGATTTCAGGATTGTGTTTGGCAACATATACGATAATCTGTGGGCCCCCTCAAGGATTCTGAACAATTTGCTTCAGCTAAGATTCAAAGGGGCAGGCAATGAACTTGTCAGGTTTGTACTGAATTCAGTCGTAGGTATTGGGGGCATCGGTGATGTTGCCTGGGACCCCTTTGGCATTAAAAAACAGGAGGCTGATTTCGGACAGACCCTGGGTCATTACGGTATAGGTCATGGCTTCTATCTGGTATTACCGGTTTTCGGGCCTTCTTCACTCCGTGACGGGGTGGGTCTTGTGGGAGACCAGTTAATGTATCCCCTGACTTATGTAGACAGTTCCCATCTGACCTTTGCCCAAAAAACTGAAATCGCCGCACACGAAATGGTGAATGAAACATCGTTTAAAATCGGAGATTATGAGTCTTTCAAGGCCTCGGCCATCAATCCTTACATATCGATGCGTGATGCCTTTGTCCAGCATCGCAAAAAAAAGGTGGATGAATCTAGACAGTAGTTTTTTTAATCAGGTGATGGCCGATGGGCCTGAACCAATGGTAATCTGAGTGCCCTGGATGAGGTGATCAGATGAATACATCAGGTGTTTATCAGATGACCTGGGAGGCTATTGCAACTTTACTTTAATTGAATTAATGGGAATTCTGTATAATATATTGCAGATGCCTGTTTTAAAATCTTCGGCAGCTGACAGGGAGGACAATGGGGGAGAAGCTAAGCAATGCAGTAGCAAAAGACAGACCTAAGCCCGCTGCAAAAAAACCTGTACGTTCCGGTGCGTCAAATAAAATAAAAAAAGCGCAATCTCAGGCGAAATATCAGGGAAGGACTGAAATACGTTCAACCAATAAAAACACCTTCCCCATTGTCGGTATCGGCGCTTCGGCCGGAGGGCTGGAGGCTTTGGAGCAGTTTCTGGGCCATGTGCCTGCCAAAAGCGGAGCGGCCTTTGTCATTGTCCAGCACCTCGATCCGGACCACAAGGGCATGATGACCGAACTTCTTCAGCGCGCTACCCCCATGAATGTCACGCAGGTCAGGGACCGTATGAAAGTCCAGCCCGATTGCGTGTATGTAATCCCTCCCAACAAGGACATGTCAATCCTGCAAGGGGTCTTGCATCTGCTTGAGCCGTCAGCTCCGCGCGGCCTGCGCCTGCCAATAGATTTCTTCTTCCGTTCCCTGGCTGACGACAGGCAGCACCTGAGCATCGGCGTCATACTTTCAGGTATGGGCAGCGATGGCACCAGAGGACTCACGGCCATTAAGGAAAAAGCTGGACTTGCACTGGTGCAGGACCCCTCAACGGCCAAATTCGACGGCATGCCGCGCAGCGCTGTTGAGGCAGGTCTCGCTGACTTCACAGCGCCCGCAGAGGCCCTGCCCGACAAACTCATGGCATATCTCAACCATACCCCGCACATTAACAGGCCTGAACCAGGCCTTGACAACAAGACCCAGAGCTCGCTTGAAAAGGTGGTCATACTCCTTCGGAGCAAGACAGGTAATGACTTTTCCCTGTATAAAAAAAGCACCCTCTACCGCAGAATAGAACGGCGTATGGGCATCCATCAGATCAATAAAATAGACTCATACGTCCGCTATCTTCAGGAAAACCCGCAGGAACTGGAACTCCTCTTTAAGGAGATGCTTATAGGAGTGACGAGTTTTTTCCGTGACCCGGCCGCATGGGAGCAGCTCAGGAAAGAGTGCATCCCTGGCCTCCTGAAGGACCGAAAACCGGGCCAGCTGCTTAGGGCATGGGTCCCCGGCTGCTCGACAGGCGAAGAGGCTTATTCCCTGGCGATGATTTTCAGGGAGACACTGGAAGAGGCAAGAATGAAGGACCGGTTTTCTCTTCAGATATATGCAACAGACCTGGACCGCGACGCAGTAGAGAAGGCACGCCAGGGTGTGTTCCCTTCCAATATTGTCGCTGACGTGTCGGAGGAGCGTCTAGACCGTTTTTTCGTGCAGGAGGAGGGCGGCTATCGTCTCGTCAGAGAGGTCCGGGAGATGGTCATTTTTGCAACACAGAACGTTATTATGGACCCTCCTTTTACAAAGATTGATATCCTGAGTTGCAGAAATCTTCTGATCTACTTCACTGCGGACCTGCAAAAGAAACTCCTGCCGATCTTCCATTACTCTCTGAGTCCCGGCGGCATTCTGTTCCTTGGCAGCGCGGAAAGCATCGGTAGCTTTACCGACTTTTTTGTTCCGTATAAAGGGAAAGCGAGGTTGTACAGGCGCAACGAATCAACTGTGCGTTCCGAACAGATCGAGTTTCCGACCGTGTTCTTCCCGTCCTCTGCTGAACCTGCCGCAAAACCCTTTATGATGAAGCCGGCTGAAAACCTCCAGTCCCTTGCAGACCAGCTGCTCTTACAGCGTTTTTCCCTTCCAGCTGTGCTGGTCAACAACCAGGGCGATATCGTTTATATCAACGGACGGACCGGCAAATATATCGAACCCGCGGCCGGCAAGGCCAATTGGAACATCTTTGCCATGGCGCGCGAGGGCCTGCGCTATGAACTCGCTGCGGCATTTAAAAAGGCCCTCAGGCAAAAGGGCGTTGTTGCGGTCGATGGATTACATGTCGGCACGGAAGGAGACATGCGGCTCGTCAACCTTGTGGTACAGGCGATCGACGAACCTGCGGCGCTCAGGGGAATGGTGATGATCGTTTTTAAGGAAGCCGGACAGCCCAGAGAAACGAAGGGCCGGTCCCGTTCCGAAAAGATATCGACGCACGGCTCGGCGATTGCAGAACTGGAACGACAGGTCCAGGAAACACGTCATGAACTGCAGGCCACCCGCGAAGAGATGCAGTCCTCGCAGGAAGAGCTCAAGTCTTCCAACGAAGAGATGCAGTCCACTAATGAGGAACTCCAGTCCACCAATGAAGAACTGACCACCTCCAAGGAAGAGATGCAGTCTCTCAATGAGGAACTCCAGACGGTCAACGCGGAGCTGCAGGCGAAGGTGGATGAGCTTTCGCGTACGAGCAACGACATGAAGAACCTGCTCAACAGCACTGATATCGCGACCCTGTTTCTAGACAATGAACTGAGGATACGCAGGTTTACCCCCCAGACTACCAGCATCATCAAGCTTATTCCAGGCGACGTGGGACGGCCACTGACAGACATTGTCTCAGAGCTGAAGTATCCTGAGCTGCCTGATGAGGCGCGCGAGGTGCTGCGGACGCTGGTCTTTGCGCAAAAAGAAGTCCCTGCCAGCGATGGCCGCTGGTTCTCGGCGCGCATCATGCCTTATCGCACCCAGGAAAACAAGATCGACGGCTTAGTCATCACCTTCACGGACATTACGACAGCCAAGAACCTCGAGACAGAGTTGCGCCGCGCCAATGCGATGCTGCATAGCGACATAAGTGACCACAAAAAGCAGGAAGCCGGGCAAACAGGAGGGAGTAACAAGTGAAACAGAACAAAGCAAGGCCTGAGGCCGACCCTGAACTCCGCCGTCGCGCAGAGGAGTTGCTTAAGAAGAAAAAAGGTAAAGCCAGACAGCCGCTGAAAGATGAAGAAATGCTGAGGCTTATCCACGAACTGCAGGTCCATCAGATAGAGCTGGAAATGCAGAATGAAGAACTTCTGAAATCCAGGGAAGAGGTCGAGGTCGGACTGCAGAGGTATACTGATCTCTATGATTTTTCTCCGGTCGGCTACTTTAGCCTCAGCAAAGACGGGAGCATCCTTTCCGTCAATCTGACAGGTTCAGCTATACTGGGCCTGGAACGGTCGCACCTGCTAAGGAGACGATTCGGGCAGTTTGTTTCCGGGGAAGCACGACGGTCCTTCACGGACTTTATCAAGAAGTTATTTGAGACCAGTGAGAAGGGATCGTGTGAAGTGCCGATGATAAAAGAAGATAAGCAGCCTTTCGTGGCGCACATCGAAGCAGCGGTTCCAGAAGATGAAAATGAATGCCTGGCGGCAGTTACTGACATTACCGGGCGAAAAAAGACAGAAGTGGAGCTGAAAGCATCTGAAACCCGTTACCGGCGGCTTTTTGAAACAGCTGAGGACGGCATATTTATTGTCGATGCCCATACAGAACAGATAATTGACGTTAACCCATCTCTGACAAAAATGCTGGGTTCTCCGGCAATGGAATTTCTGGGAAAGAAGGTCTTTGAAGTCGATGCTTTCAGCGACTGTACAACCTTAAGGAATAGCTTTTCAGAATTGTACAAGAAAGGACATTTCAAGATCGGGCATTTAAGAATTAAAACAAAAGAAGGACATATGCTTGATCTGGAGTTTTCCGGCAGGGGATATTTTGATGAACACAACAAAGTCATTCAATGCAATATGCGTGATATCGCATTGCGTAGCCGCGCTGAAGAAGCTTTAAAAAATACTTATGACCAGTTGGACCTGCGTGTAAAGGAGCGGACTGAAGATTTGCTTGAAGCAAACCAGCAACTCGTAGGTGAAATAGCTGAACGCAGGAAGGCAGAGGATTCACTGAGAGAAACGCTCGGCGAAATCAGGCAGTTAAAAGCCAAATTAAGTGAGGAGAATATCTATCTCAAGGAAGAATTTAATCTGTCGCACTCACATAAGGAAATCGTAGGCAACAGTGAAGTAATCAGACAAGTTTTAAGGCAGATAGAACAAGTGGCGACAACAGAGTCGACGGTCCTGATCCAGGGGGAGACAGGCACGGGAAAGGAATTGGTCGCTAATGCCATCCATAGCATGAGTTCCCGTAAGGACCGGTTGATGATTAAAGTCAACTGTGCGGCCCTGCCTCCGACCCTCATTGAAAGTGAACTGTTCGGCCGGGAGAAGGGCGCCTTTACCGGCTCACTGTCGAAGCAGATAGGCCGTTTTGAGCTCGCGGACGCTTCAACTATTTTCCTCGATGAGATCGATGCCTTGCCTCTGGACCTGCAGGCAAAACTGCTTCGGGTACTTGAGAGCGGAGAGTTTGAGCGTCTGGGCAATCCCCGGACAGTGAAGGTAGACGTCAGAATAATTACAGCAACGAACAGCGATCTTGCCAGGGTTGTAGGTGAGGGTGGGTTCCGTGAGGACCTTTACTACCGCTTGAACGTATTTCAGATTATTGTGCCGCCTCTTCGTGAGCGTCAGGAGGACATATTGCCGCTCGTATGGTCTTTTGTACAGGAGTTAAGCAAGAGGATGGGCAAGCGGATAGAATCAATACCACAGAATGACGTTAAAGCGCTGCAGGCATATCCCTGGCCGGGCAATGTAAGGGAGTTGAGGAATGTTATTGAGCGAGCGATGATCATCACTACCGGAGCTGTGCTGCATTTGGATATGCCAAGGATTGCGCAGTCATGTACAGAGCAGCCCGTGACTCTGGAAGAAGTAGAGAAAAGGCGCATTGTCGAGGTCCTGAACACTACCGGATGGAAGGTAAGCGGCAAGGGCGGTGCAGCAGAGATTTTAGGAATCAATCCCAAGACGCTTGAATCAAGGATGCAAAGACTGGGCATCCAAAGGAATAAGAATATCTGATATATCAGGAGACTCCTGAAATATCAGAAGCCTTCAGCCTTCACAAAATCATTTCCCCATCGTAGTTTTAGCTGAAATTTCAATGTTATCAATATGATAGAGCATCCTGTCCTGTCAACAACAGTCCTGGCACACATTCTGCTTTTAAATATACCAGCAAAGACCAGAGCCTTATTAAGGCAATGATTAATCCGGATCTGATGTCGGAATATTAAGGAGGACAGGTGGACAAGAAGATACTTGTGACATTAAGAATGATTGTCCGGTCTGAAAGGCGGAGTGATCTTTTAGAAACGATGAGGGGGATGCTTGAACCCGCACGGGTCGAAAGGGGCTGCCTGAGTTACCGTCTCTATGAAGACGTAGAAAACAGAAATGCATTTTTACTGCATGAGGAATGGGCTACACAGGGAGATCTTGAAAGACACATTGCTAAAGACAAGCAGCGGCGGTTGCTTGCGCTCATTGATCTTCTGAGTGAGCCACCGGAAATGCAGTTCAACACTGTGGCACACACAGAGGGGATGGAACTCATAGAAAATGTCCTGCTCAGGGCGTCGAGATGATATGGGAAGGCCATTCGGTCCGGATCAGTGTGCCTGAGGTATGAGGTCATATAAAAAAAAGGAGGTCACTATGCTTTAGACGTTCAATGTAGCAATCCTGATTGAGGTTGTGAAAACAAAAAGAGCTGTAAGGAGGTCTAAAGATGAAAGTAATATATACAAAGAGAGTTCTCATATTCGTAATTGCCTTATTTTCCATAAGTTTGATGGTTGGTTGTGCGGGCATGAAGAAGGCAACACCCGAGAGATCACCCGGATACCTGTACTATCCGGCTGCCTTAGTCGATGCTGACCAGGCCCTCAGTGAAGCCCGCGCAGCAGGCAAAGACAAGGAATGCCCGGAAGAATTTAATGCTGCAAAAGCTATGGTAGACAAGGCCTATGAGACCTACATGGCATGTAATACCCAGGAGGCCATTGATATGGCAAATGCGGCGATAGCCAAAATCAAGGCCCTTTGTCCGCCGAAGGCTGTAGTAGAGAAGAAGGCCGAACCTAAACCCGAACCTGTAGCAGTGCCGACACCGGCAGCAGAGCCTGCGCCGGTTCCGCCTCCGCCTGCTCCAGTTGCCGAGCCGTTGAAGATCACCCTTGAGGACATACATTTTGACTTTGACAAGGCCACTCTTACTAAAGAAGCAAGAGAAATTCTGGCAAGGGACATAGCGACCCTTAAGGAAAATCCGGGCGTTAATGTCCAGATAGAGGGCCATACCTGCGCGCATGGATCTGAAGACTACAATATGGCGCTTGGAGAGAGAAGGGCCAATGCTGTCAAGGAGTACCTTGTAAATGAGGGAATCGCAGCTGACAGGATGACAACAATCAGTTATGGCGAAACAAGACTCGCGATGCCTGAGATACCGACACCTAAAAACAAGCAGTCAAAGGAAGCAAAGGCAAACAGACGCGTACACTTTGAGGCAACCGCAAAATAGAAGCAGAAGGTCAAGGGAGTCTTAAGTTTTATTAACATTGCAATAGTATGAATGCATATGTAAAGACAGGAGGAGAAAAATGAAGAAAGTTATTTTTATGACAATGTTAATGGTTTTTGGACTGGCCCTGTTTTCGGGCTGCGCTACTACCCAGACATGGCCGGATTATGAAAGAAATGCAGAGAACAAGATGGTTATAATCCAGGAGAAGATTGGAGATGGGCTGAAAACCGGCGCGCTTTCCCCAGACCAGTCGCAGATGTATCTAACGAGACTGAAGGAAATTCGAACAGACTATGAGGTACTAAGAGAAAAGAGGGTCTACAGGAATGAGTGGGAAAGTCTTCTCGGAAGACTCGATACGCTTGGAGACGAGATTAATACGGCGCTGGCCCGGACCACAAGAATTGAAGAACCGAGGAATGGGGACAGGATAGGCGCACTCCAAAGGAAAATCGATGATGGAAGAATGAACAGGCGCTGGTCTCTGACAGAGGAGCGAGAATTTCAATCCAGACTTGACTCAATTCGGCGTGAGTATTTGCGGATAACGGAAGGAGGCAGGTACGCTACGCACGAGGAAAGAGCAGACATTTCCCGCAGGCTTGATTTATTGGAAACGGACCTGAATCGAAATAAGTAGATTCTTTTTTTCGGGTAGGCTGCGAATAGGATTGAAGGCCTGTGTAAGTCGTTTGCAGGTATTAATTTGTCATAGTTAGTTTTATTAACATTGCAATCCCATGATTGCATATGTAAAGACAGGAGGAGAAAATGAAGAAAGTTATTTTTATGACAATGTTAATGGTTTTTGGACTGGCCCTGTTTTCGGGCTGCGCCTCAATGACGGGCAGAACAGCAGGCGAGCATATCGATGACGCGACCATTACAACGGAAGTCAATGCGATAATCGTCAAGGACCCTGACGCCCAGTATTTGAAGATCGATGTTTCCTCATTAGATGGAAACGTTACTCTTCAGGGCTTCATACATGACAGGAAGGCCGAGGACCGGATCGTAGCAAAGACCAGGCAGATCAAGGGTGTGAAATCCGTAAAGAGCCTCCTGAAAGTGGAAGAGAGAAAGTAGATGGACAAGGGGCATTCCGTGAAAGCACTCCTCCTTTATACTGAATTTCCGGGATGCCTCTAAAACTTTGGATTTTATGACTTCTCACTGCTTCACGGGAAAAGCAGCCCTTTTCCTTAAATGAACAGATTGAAAGGAGAAACACCATGCCGTTGATTCAATTAGTGATTGTTTTGGTTGTTGTCGGAGTGGTCCTATGGGTGATTAACAGTTATATACCGATGCAATCCACCATAAAGAAGATCTTGAATGTTGTAGTGATTATTTGTGTGGTTCTCTGGCTATTGAGTGTCTTTGGACTAATAGGAGAA
The DNA here is from genome assembly GCA_963801505.1 of uncultured Nitrospira sp. GTDB lineage: Bacteria > Nitrospirota > Thermodesulfovibrionia > Thermodesulfovibrionales > UBA6898 > JAOUFP01. The sequence goes on along the minus strand of CAWDEY010000016.1, from coordinate 28,245 downwards.
CTCTCAACGATCCGTATTGGGAAGTGAGCCCTGTTAGCAGGACAAGGGTCTTCTAACTGGGTGAGGGTATTAATTACCCGTAGTTACATTTACTAACGTCGCAACCTTATGATTGCACATATAAAGGCAGGAGGATAGAAATGATCAACAGCAGGGGCTTAAGCCAAAAGATTATTTTTATTACAATGTTAATGGTTTTTGGATTGGCCATGTTTTCGGCCAGCGTCTCCATGGCAGGGGAAACAATTGGCGAATATATCGATGACTCGACTATCACTACCCAAGTTAATGCGGATATAGTAAAAGATCCGGATGCTCATTATTTTAAAATCGATGTGACAACAACACAGGGAGATGTAGTGCTTACTGGTTTTGTGAATAACGCAGCTACAGAGGAACGGCTGATAGGAAAGATCAAGGAAATAAGGGGAGTGAAATCTGTTAAGAGCCTCTTGAAGGTGGAAGAGAGAAAGTAGATGGATAAGGGGCATTTAGTGAGAGCACTACTCATTTCTCCTGGATTCTTGGGCTGTCCCTTCAATCGAGGACGGCATTATGCTGCCAGTTGCTGAAAGCAGGAAAGGCTATTGGGAGACAGAAGATGATATGTAAAGGAGGAAACAAAATGAAAAAGTTATTATTTGGAGCAATGCTGTTGGCGTTGGTAAGTTTAGTCCCTGCTCCAGCGATGGCGAAGGTAAATATAAGCGTTAATATTGGCCTGCCGCCACTCGTTTTTGCCGCACCACCGTCTGTGATAGTGCTGCCTGATACGGTCGGGGTATACGTTGTTCCTGACATTGATGAAGACCTCTATTTCTGGGATGGTTGGTGGTGGCGTTTTTGGGAAGGTCGTTGGTATCGCTCGCATTATTATGACCGGGGCTGGCGTCATTATTCCAGAGTTCCAACATTTTATTTTGATGTAGACCCGGAGTGGAGAGGACACTACAGAGAGCATAATTGGTACGGGCACCCATGGAACTATGAACCGATTCCTCAGAGACAACTTCAACAGAACTGGAAAAGCTGGCAAAATGATCGGCATTGGGAAAGGCAAGGAACCTGGGGCGTCCAGGGCTATCAGCCCCGGCCACAACCACAGAGACAGGAACTAAGACAACAGAGGCAACAGCAGTATCAACAGAGGCCTGAGGTTCAGAAACAACTACAACCCCAGGTCCGGCAGCCAAGGCAACAACCACAGGTTCAGAAACCTCAGGTGCAGCAGCCAAGACAACAACCACAGGTTCAGAAACCTCAGGTTCAACAACAGAAAAAACCCCAGGTACAGCAGCCAAGGCAACAACCACAGGAGAAAGCTCAGGGGCAACAACAAATGCAACCTAAGGTCAGGCAGCAGGGACAACAACCTAAGGAGAAAGCTCAGGAGCAAAAGATACAACCTCGAGGTAAGCGTGAAAAAGGGGAGGAAGAAAAACAGGATGGAAAGTAGGATGATAAAAAATCCGTCCTACTGCAAAAGAGACCCGTATCTATAGCGATGTAAACTGCGTGAAGGGCATAAAGGACGTTATGCCCGTCAGGGAGTCAAAATTGACTCTGGCCCGTTGCCGGCTGGCGCCAGGTGTGCAAGCCGGCAGTGGACCTAAGGCAAACTAAAAGGAGGATGATATGTTGTGGACAATCGCAATGATACTGATAATCCTTTGGGTTCTCGGGCTGGTGAGCAGTTACACGATGGGCGGGTTGATTCACGTCCTGCTGGTAATTGCTATTATCGTGATTTTGCTCAACGTTATTCAGGGACGCAGAGGATAGCCTGCAGGAGGTCTTCAACCCATACAGGGTGGAAGCAGAAAGGAGCAAAATGAAAACGAATACACTGTTAGGAATCATCCTTATCGTGATCGGAATCGTCGCGCTTGCGTATCAGGGCATCACCTACACGTCCAGAGAGAAGGTCGTTGATATCGGTCCTCTCCAGGTGACTGCTGATAAGACAAAAACGCTTCCCCTGCCGCCGATCGTAGGAGGTATTGCGCTCGTGGGCGGCATTGTATTGCTGGTCATGGGAAACAAAAAGGGCTGACAGAAAGTAAAACGCTTCAACTACGAGGAGGAGGCTATGAAGGACAAGCTAAAAGCATACGAAGAGAAGCTCGATGCGCAGCTGGAGGAATGGAACGCGCAGATAGCTCTGCTCAAGGCCAAAGCGGCCAAAGCCAGGGCCGAGGCAAAGATTGAATACAACAAGTCTATCGAAGCCTTGCAGCACAGGCAAGATGAGGCGAGAATAAAACTGCACGACCTGCAATCCATTGAGGACCTCTGGAATCCTGTGTGCAAGAAACAAAGCCTGAAGTTTTTTGAAGGCAACGGATTTGAATTTTACTCCGGGATTGCGGGGATCAGTTATATCAAACAGCTTGCCATGTTCAGAATGCTCGCACATGCAGGTCCCAAGACAGGTTTACGCACTATGAGAGAGGTATTTTAGGAATTACGTGATCTCAGATGTAATATGCAACCACTTTGTGCCAATTGGACAGCTAATTTGTTAGTCCGGTCCCGTAAATTTACGATTGCATGTCATTGTCGGCAAAGTCTGAATCTTCATCTCCCGAAAGGTTATACATTTCTTCCTGAGGGATTTCCGCTGACTCATGCCGCAAATTGAGTTCATTGAATATGTATGGCCTTGTAGACGAAGGAAGAGATGTATCAAAATAAAGTTCTCTCAGGTCAGCAGTCTTTAATGAGCCGATGAATTTTGTTGCGCATGCCATCGGTGTAAAATAATTTTTTACCAATACATATTTAATCCGGTAGCGCAATGACCATTTCGGATGCTCTGCGATAGTCTTTATCAAGAGGTGTTTTGTTATTGGCTTATTGATTGATTTGCATAGATGGTCTTCTGTTAAGAGGGGACTTTCCAGGCAGGACAGGACCACATTCCTGTCCCCTTTTTCCAGCAGCTGGATAATAATATTGACACTTGCCCTTTTAGCCAGGGCAACTCTTACTCCGGAGGGAAGTGAAGGTATTTTTTCGATAATAGAATATTCTATCTTCTGTCTTACACTCATCGGAATATTCTGGTTTTTTGTTATATCTCCCATATCGAATATCCTCAGGAACTTCAGCAGAGACAACGTTATTTTTAGCGGAGTTTTGGGATTATTGCATATTAACAGCTTCAACTTATAGCTTCCTTTGAATCTGATATCAGCTGCGAGCATCCCAAGGACCTCTGGAGAAGAATTTTTCTTCTTTGCTATGAATACCGCCATGTCTTCAGTGAGATTCATATTGAAAATGGTATTGCAAACAATATCCGGACTGGAATCCCCGACCAACTTCCACAGGTCTTCACTATCTGCAGTACGAGCAAGCTTCATCTTATCATCATGCGATAACATAGTGATATTGTAACGCAAATTCCAATAGATAAGCCGGAATCATTTGTAGCTTGATCATTACAGGCATTTGCGTGCCCTGATATAGGTTATTCAACTGAATTGTATGAGAGTGGAGGAGAGATAAAAAGTGTTATTTACTTTAATTTCTTGATATAAATCTCTTTAGCTATCTCCGGGTCAATTGCTACGGTTGTTTCGTCTATCTGGAGGACGCAGGACGGTTTTTTCTGGATCAGTTTTATGACACTTCCTGCTGATATGCCCAGCGAATTCAATTTGCTGATTCTTGACGGATCAGAGGGTACAATAAAAGTGATTTTTCCTTCTGAACCTACTTCAAACTCAGGAAGTCTGGTTACAACAGGCGTGACCTCAATCTTTAATTTTTTGCAACATTCTCCCCTGGGAATAAGTTTACCGTGAGGACAGGTCGGCGGATGACCCAGGAAAGTGCAGACGCTTTCTGTCAGCTCTTCACTGAGGATGTGTTCCATTTTACAGGCATCATCAACTACTGAATTGTCTGACATTTCAAATACATCACTAAAGAGCCTTTCAGCGAGGCGCTGTCTCCTTACAAGGCCTTTGGCGGTCTTGCGGCCTTTTTCGGTGAACAGTATTTTATTGTCAGATAAAACTGCATGGCCTTCATTGATCAGGGCTTCAACGATCAAGGCCGTATCAGGATCGTCAGAACTTAAGGAAAAGCGGTTCAGTTCGTTATGTCCTTCTTCATCAAGGACCCACAGTAACTCAAGGGCCTCATCGATTCTTTCTTTGTCAGCAATATTTCCCATGTGCTAAATTATATGTAAAAGTTAAATTTTAAACAATAAAAAACTGAATCAAAATGGAAGTTCAAGGTCCATTACCTTTCGGAACGATTTCCTGTGGATATTGCACGGTCCATGCAGATTAAGAAGGCGAAGGTGTTCTTCGGTACCATAACCCTTATGCTTGTTGAAATTATATTCCGGATACAGGGAATGGTAGCGCAGCATAATCATATCTCTGGTATGTTTTGCGATTAAAGAAGCAGCAGCAACTGATGCACTCTTAGAATCCGCCTTGATAATTGAGAATTGCCTTATGTCGACTGAGGGTAGGGCAACAGCATCTATGATAAGTGCATCAGGTTTAATGCATAGCTCAGCTACTGCTTTTTTCATTGCCAGTCTGGTGGCCTGCAATATATTTATCCTGTCAATTTCATCGTGCTCCACAATGCCGATCCCAATATCGAGAGAGGATATAAGTATGTCCCAATACAGCGACGCCCTCTCTTTTTCAGGCACTTTCTTTGAGTCACGCAAACCAGCTATCTTGAGATCCGCGGGCAGAATAACTGCCGAAGCAACAACGGGGCCTGCAAGAGGCCCCCTTCCAGCTTCGTCAATACCAGCTATGGATTTAAACCCTAGTTCCCTAAAGGCTTTATCATGCTGATAAATATCCATCGCATACTTCTATGCTGAAAATTCTTTTTCTTTTATCTTTGCGGCTTTACCTTTTTTCTCTCTTATATAATACAGCTTGGCCCTTCTTACTGACCCTTGTTTTATGACCTCAATTTTGTTTATGTTAGGAGAGTATACCGGAAATATTTTTTCAACACCGACACCAAATGAAATTTTGCGAACCATGAATGTTTCTCTGGCGCCGCTTCCTTTTCTAGCTATTACAACACCCTGAAAAGGCTGGATCCTTTCCTTGTCACCCTCAACAACCTTGACGAATACTTTTACCGTATCGCCGACATTAAAATCTGCAATCTCTTTTTTAAAACCTTCTTCAATTGCTCCTATCAAGTTCATTGTTATCCTCCTTTATTTCTTCCAAAAGTTCTTTATCTTTGTCTGACAATATGTATCTTGCCAGGAGATCAGGCCGCTTCTCCAGAGTTGTTTTAATCGCCTGTTTTTTCCTCCACCTGTTTATTTCACTGTGGTTGCCTGACATAAGTACGTCCGGCACCGACATGCCCTGAAAATGCTCAGGTCTTGTATAATGGGGATAGTCAAGCAGTCCCCACGAAAAAGATTCTTCTTCGGTGGAACTAAAATCCCCGAGGACACCAGGTATCAATCTGGCAACGGCATCTATTATAACTAAAGCAGGCAGTTCTCCGCCAGTCAATATGTAATCGCCAATGGAAATTTCTTCATCGACCAGATGATCACTTACCCGCTGGTCTATGGCCTCATATCGGCCACAGAGGAATATAATATCTTTCTCTTCGCATGAAAGTTCCATTGCAGTATCTTGATTGAATAAACGGCCTCTGGGAGAAAGCATAATGATCTTTCTTTTTCCCTTTTCCGGCCATAATGCTTCTACTATGCTGAAGAAGGGGTCCGGCTTCATGACCATGCCGGCCCCTCCGCCGAAAGGATAATCGTCTACTTTCCTATGCTTATCATAAGAATAGTCACGTAAATTATGTATTTCTACTGAAAGCATATTGTTTTGAATGGCCCTTTTTAAGATACTGAACCCGAGATAAGCCTTCAACATATCAGGGAAAATTGTCACTACATGAAACTTTTTTATCATCGTGTATAGTAGCATAAAATAAAAATCCGGATGTGTCATATCCGGAAAAAGTACAAGAAGATTTCTTGCCTAAAGGAATTTAATCCAGTAATCCTTCAACTGTCTGTATGGTTATCTTCTCCTCATCGAGGTTAATTTCCTTGATAACATCACGTATTGCAGGTATCAAATATTCCCGGTCTGGTCCTTTGACCACATAGACATCGTTGCTGCCAGTTTCAAATATGTCTGATACCTTTCCTATGATATTTCCATCTGTTGTATAGACAGTAAGACCAATAATCTGATCATAAAAATACTCTTCCTCCTGTAACGCCGGCAGCAGGCTTTTATCAGCACTGAGAATAGCCCCCCGATATTTCAATGCCGCTTCGGGGTCATTGATGCCGTAAAAAGAAACGAGCGCATATCTGTTTAGCTTTTTCAAGGATTTAATTTTCATTGATTCTGTAAAGCCTGACGGGAGACTTACTGAAATTTCATTTTCAGGGACAAGTAAATAGAAAGAATCCATGAGGGGGAGGGCCTTCATTTGCCCTTTAACCCCCCATTCTTTTATGATTTTTGCTAATGCGGTAAGATTCGAAATTTTTAAGGAAATGCTCCTGTGATTATCTATTCGAGAATTTCAAGTACGCAACGTTTTCCGATCTTTGTTCCGGACGCACTGAGTATGGTTCTCATGGCACGGGCTGTTTTGCCCTGTTTTCCGATTACCTTCCCTAGGTCAGTGGAGGCAACTCTGAGTTCATATACCGTTGTCTTTTCTCCGTCAATCTCATTAACAGCAACATCTTCCGGTTTGTCTACTAGAGCCTTTGCCATTCTCTCAACTAATTCTTTCATCGAAATCTACCTCCATGTGAAATATTGGCTATTTATAGCCCAGCTTTTTGCATTAGCTTCCTTGCAGTATCAGTTGGTTGCGCCCCTTTTTGCAGCCATGATTTAGCTCTGTCCAAATCCAATTTAATCTCAGAAGGTTCTTTTAAAGGATCGTAAGTTCCTAAAATTTCAATAAAAGGTCCATCCCTTCTAGTCCTCGAATCAGTTACAATTACTCTGTAAAATGGTTTCTTGTGTGAACCAAGTCTTGTTAGTCTAATCTTTACCAAGTAAATACCTCCTTTTAAATGTCTTAAATTTTAATATATTCCAGATTATAAAGTAAAGACGTTAAAAAGAGAAAAACTTCGGCATCTTTAAATTTTTCTTGCCTTTAAACATCTTGAGCATTTTCTTAAGTTCAACATATTGCTTTATTACCCTATTGACATCTGAAACATTGGTCCCGCTTCCCAGGGCGATTCTTTTCCTGCGGCTACCATTAAGAATATTATGACTGGATTTTTCCTTCTTTGTCATCGAGTTGATTATTGCTTCAATCTTTACGAATTCTTTTTCATCGACGCTTACATTTTTCATCTTATTGAAGCCTGGAATCATTCCTAATATATTTTCAAGTGGGCCCATATTGCGGATTTTTTTTAATTGTTCCCTGAGGTCATCGAAAGTAAATGTATCTTCCAATATCCTTTTCTGAAGTGTTTCAGCTTCTTTCTGATCAAAAGATTGCTGGGCTTGTTCGATCAGACTGAGCATATCCCCCATACCCAGTATTCTGGAGGCGACTCTGTCAGGATAAAACGGCTCGAGCATATCAATTTTTTCACCGACACCAATAAATTTAATCGGTTTTTCGGTAATAGACCTTATAGACAGTGCAGCACCCCCCCTGGCATCTCCGTCCATTTTCGTGAGGATTATCCCGTCTAGTCCGATCTGGTCATTAAACTGCTTTGCGATATTGACCGCATCTTGTCCTGTCATGGCGTCTGCAACAAATAGCGTCTCTTTTGGTGAGACACTGGCTTTTATCACTTTCAGTTCAGACATAAGAGGTTCATCTATGTGGAGTCTTCCCGCGGTGTCAATGATCAAGATATCGTTTGCGTCGATTTTTGCCTTCTTGACAGCCTCAGAGGCCAGTAATGCGGGGTCTTTTATTTCTCTGGAATAAAAGACCTGTACTCCTATCTGATTGCCGAGAGTGATCAATTGATCGATAGCCGCTGGTCTTTGCAGATCGCAGGCCACCAGCAGCGGCCGTCTTCCTTCTTTCTTGAAATGTCGTGCGAGCTTCGCAGAAGTAGTTGTCTTGCCGGAACCCTGGAGACCAACCATCATAATAACTGTAGGAGGGTTAGGTGAAAGTATTATTCTGCTGTTTGAAATGCCCAGGAGGCCGCAGAGTTCTTCATGAACAACTTTGACAACCTGCTGTCCAGGGGTAAGACTTTCAAGAACTTCTTTGCCTAAGGCCTTTGTTTTAATATTCTGTACGAAGTCTTTGACTACTTTGAAATTAACATCTGCCTCTAGAAGGGCGATCCTTACTTCTTTGAGGGCAAGGTCGATGTCCTCCTCTTTAATAAGGCCCTTGCCCTTCAGCTTTTTAAATATGGAATCCAGCTTTTCGCTGATGCTGTCGAACATTAAATGATCTTCTCTGTCTGTGCTGAAAGCCCGTACTGCAAAGCAGCGGAATTCCCGAAAATATCCATTAGTGTGGGGTCAGGGGTATTCCCTGACTTGACTGTAGGACTTACCCTGTAAGCATCCGAATTACAGGGAGAAAAAATAGAAAAAAATCCGACACAAAAAAACATATAAAGCAATTTTTTCAAGCGTACTCCTGTTAATGCGATAATGATAGCATTGATGTTAGTTAGATTGAGATTGCTATTAATTATGAAGACAGAAGGGAATCTATCTTTGCCTTCAATTGAGGTTTAGGAACAGCACCGACTATCTGATCAACTTTTTGACCGTCCTTAAAAAACATGAGAGTAGGTATTCCCATTATCTTGTATCTGCTTGCAATATCGGGATTTTCATCTGTATTGAGTTTCATGACTTTGACTTTGCCGCTATATTCTTTTGCCAGTTCTTCAACTGTTGGTGCAATGATGCGGCAAGGGCCACACCATACTGCCCAGAAATCAATCATTATCAAACCGCTTGCATTAAGAACCTCGTTTTCCCACGTGGCTGTTGAAGCTTCTGTTATTCCTTCAGACATTTCTAACCTCCTAACAAGAATTAAATAATTATATTTTGTGCTTTTACCTTTTGTCAATGAAACAGACGCATCATAATTCATGAATAAATTAAGAAAGGCGTACGGAAGGGCGAATCTGATAAATGCATAACGAGCGTATTCCTTGCAACTAACTGCAGGGAGTCTTCAATATTTCGACACCTATTCACGAAAGAATAACTGATGGTCAAAAAAGCTGGCAAAACTCGCTAAGCCAGGCCCAAAAAGGGCTTAAGCTTTCATGTCTTCGACTTAAGGAAGGATGATTTTATAATGATTATCTGCGTCTAAACTATTTTAACACCCCCTGTAAGAGTAACCAGCATGGGTTTAATTTTATGATTCTGTATCACTGTTGAACTGAAATCTTCTTGTGAAGGTAATAATATATCCATAGATTGATTGACAGTTATAGTTTTATTTGTTATTTTTCAATAAATGAAGAGAACTTTTCTTTTTATCCTTTTATTGCTGTCCCTATCTGAAAAACTATATGCTTTTGATATTTCAGGACTTCAACCCCTTGCTCCGCATGGAGTTTTTTCAACTTTTAGCGCTGAAAGCCTTCAAAAAAACAAGTCTTCAGTAGAAATATCAGCCGAAAAATCTAGTGGTCCGGACTTTTACCGAGTTTCTTTAAAGGCAGCTTACGGTGTCACTGATAAGCTGGAATTTAATTTGACAATGCCTTATGTTTACAATTACTTACATAGAATAACTGGGCTTGAAGACGTTGCAGCAGGGTTTAAGTACCGTTTCCATGATGAAGGTAAATATGGTCCTTCTTTGGCATATCTAATTACTGCTTCTATTCCAAGCGGAGGTGATGAAACCACTTCAGACGGCAGGGTGGGGGCAGGAATTATTGTAAGCAAACGAGTGGGGCCGTTTAACGGACACCTGAATATTTTCTATACAAAGCCCGGCAATTCCAGTTTTAAAGATGAAATCTCCCTGCTGGGCGGGATAGAGTTTTCAGCTGCGCACAATTTTAAAATACTCAGTGAAATAGTAGTAAAAAATAGTTTCCACTCACATGAACGCAATCAAGTTGAAGCACGCTTTGGATACAGGATAAAAACAACAGATTATATTTATACGACATTAGGTGCAGGCCTGGATATTAGAAAAATAAATCCTGAATATAGATTTTTCATCTCTGTTAACATAACTACCCCAGACGAAAAGAAGAAAATAAAGAAATTTATTCAAGAAGAGTAAGAATCTTTTAGGAGTTGTTGAATGTTCGATATCGGCTTTCAGGAGTTAATAATCATATTTGTTGTTGCACTGCTCGTTTTTGGTCCTGATAAACTTCCTGAGATCGCCAAAACACTGGCAAAGTGGGTTGTTGAGATCAGAAGAGGCGTTAATATAGCAAAGAGTCAAATGGAAGAAGAAATGAAGGAAGAATTCAAAATGCCTGAAGATATTATCCAATCTCTCCCAAAGGACGAAGCAATCGAGAAAATGTCGGACGAGAAAATAACGGATAAAAAAGGTGATCCAGAGGAAAAGTCTTAATTGGAAAATTCAAAATTGCCTTTAATGGAACACCTCTCTGAGCTGCGAAAAAGAATTTTAATATCCGTGGCAGTTCTGTTTACGGCCTTTCTCTTTATTTTTAACTATTCTGAAGAGCTGTTTAACATTCTTGTTTTCCCGCTAAAAGCAGAGATTAAACTTGATGTTACAAATCCGTACATTCATATTATTCATAAAACCCCGGTTTCACTTGTATTCCTTGCTCCTGCCGAGGCCTTCTGGATGCATATGAAAGTTTCTTTTTTTGCATCTTTGATTGTTGTATTGCCTGTAATTTTTTATCAGATATGGAGATTTATTTCACCGGGATTATTGGCAAAAGAAAAAAAATATCTCATACCTTTCCTTTTTAGTTCGACACTCTTGTTTTTGACCGGGGCTCTATTTTGTTTTGTCATCATTCTTCCTTTTGCTATGACTTTTCTTCTGGGATATAAAACCGGAAGTTTAACGCCAATGATCTCTGTCGGAAGTTATGTGGACTTTTGCATGAAATTTATTCTGGCATTTGGTGCAATTTTCGAGCTGCCGCTTGCGATAATTTTTCTTGCGAAATTCGGGATCGTAACGCCGGGAGGTCTTGCAAAAAACAGGAAATACGCTGTTCTGGTTTCTTTCATAGCAGCAGCAATTCTTACACCGACACCTGATGCCTTCAATCAGACCTTAATGGCTGTTCCTATTATTATTTTATATGAAATTGGTATACTTTTATCTAGGATTATATACAGGAAAAAGAAAGATGCCTAATATAAGAGGGAAAAGCTTAAAAGCGCTAACTGTTGATATCGCTGAAGGGTATATAGCAGTCAACCCGATATTCCTAAAGTCATTTGAGTCTGAACAATTGAAGGATATTTACAGGGAAATAGCCAAAACACTAAATGATATAAGAGGAGAAAGATTTCCTACGAATGATTTAACTGCGATAAGGCTCCGAAATCTCAAATTACAGAGATTACACTCGGCCTCAATGATCATCAGGAATTTTGCAAAGGAAAGAAGACTGTTGCTTGCTTAGCGCTAATCATGGAAACTACTGAAGAAATCAGGGCAGTAAAGGATATAATTCAGGCGATCCTAAAATCAAAGAAGATTTTGAGGATGTATCCTTCAAACAATCCTATTTACATTAAAACCCTTGAAGATGCTAGCACTAAGTTCAGGGAATTTTTTTATTATAACGATGAGTTGCAACTAAAAATAAAGCAAAACGAAATCTATTGCGACTCTGAGCAGGTCTACAGCAGTACTGAAAAAGAAGACAATCTCGCTCTATTTTTTTTCAAAGACGGTATTCGTGAACTTACCTTCAGAAAAGGCCTGACAAATGATGAAATAGAAGGTTTTTTAACTGTTATTACCCTTGATTTTGACACTGACGTAATCGATGATGACATTGTAACGCTTTTCTGGGAAAAAGATTTTCAGAACATCCAGTATGTTGTTGATGAGATTGTCCTTGGCGATGAAGAAGATTATGAGACGCCTGCTGTCAGTAGGGCAAAAGAAGAGTCAAATGAACCTAACAATCTGACGAAGGCCTATGAGGATGCCCTTAATGAAAGTGATGCGATTAAGGAATCCTCAATTATTCCTCTGACAGACCAGGATCTCCATTCCCTCCTTGAAGAGTTTGAAAAAGACACTAAGGAGAAGCTGGGCAAGCTTGTATATATATTGTTTGAAATGATGTATCTTGCAGACACACGACAAGACTTTGAGGATATTTCTGTTTTCCTTATGAATTCTATTGATTACGCCGTGTTGCACGGGGATATTAACATCGCTACCGATATCCTTTTAAGGCTCAAAGATCTTGTTGGAGATAAAAATATTTCCGAAGAGATAAAGAAATACATAAAAAAGGTCCTGTTGTTTGCCGGAAGCGAGATGGTGGTAACACATCTGGGAGAACTCCTTGACAGCGGACAGGACATAGATGAAAAATCATTCGTTGCTTTTGTCAATTTTCTCGACAAAAATTCAATTACCTCCTTTATGAAAATGCTTGGTGAACTAAAGAGTATACATGCAAGAAAAATGGTTATTGATGCCCTTACCTATCTGGGCCCTAAAGATATCACGCTGCTTGCAAGCGGACTGAACGATACACGATGGTATGTTGTCAGAAATATAATTTATATACTGAGGAAGATTGCTGATAAAAGGGCCGTAGACTTTTTGTTGAAAACAGTAAAGCATGGGGATATTCGTGTACAGAAAGAGGTTATCAGAGCTCTTGGAGAGCTTGGAGGTCCGGGCGTTATTGTAGCACTGAGAGATTCTCTGGATGACCCGGAGGTTCAAGTGCGAATTGCTGCCTTAAAGGCTCTTGGCAATATTGGTTCAGAAGCTGCTAAAAGGATTATTCTGGATCGAATAACTGATAAAAAATTTAAAGATAAAGAATTTGATGAGAAGAAAGATTATTTTGAAATTATTTCAAAGTGGAAGGATAAAGAAGTTTTTGATTTTCTTGTCCAGAGGTTAAAGCAGAAAACTTTTTTTGGAAGCACAAAGAATGATGAAAACAGGGCTTGCGCTGCTTTCAGTCTTGGTTTGCTGGGAAATAAGGAAGCCCTGAATATTCTTAATAAATATAAGAATGATGGCAGTAAATTGATAAAAGAGTTTATTTTTACTTCAATAAGAAAGCTGGAACATGAGTGATAAGGAAGTTTTAGACCTGCACAAAAACGCAAAAGATTTGATAAATCAAATCTCCATAGTAGTGCGCACGGCACAGATCCACGACGCAAATAATGTGGCAATTTCATCCTCGGTAAGCAGACTTGTATCTATGATAAACATGCTCCTCGATAAAGAAAATCTTATCAGTCTTGAATTAAGGGGAGAATTCTTTTACATAAATGAATACAGGATCCGTTACTCTCTGGAATATTTACTTAACTTTGACTTTCTTGTCAGGGAGTTCAAAAAGAGAGAACTGGGGAGCGTGATTTTTAAAAACCAGATAAAAATAGATGACGTAAAAATATTTACCAAGGCTTTTATATCATCGCCTTTTTCGGATGAACCGTTCAACGCTTTTGAAGATAAAATATCCGGAATAGAGAGCATAGAAATAGGAAGACTGAAAAACGTCATTGAGGAGGAAAATTCGCTTGACGTAAGGAAGATGATAAAGAAAACCTATTTCAACGCTGTTTCTTACACGAAAGGCATAATGAATAAAATGAAGAGCGGCGAAAAGGTAAATATTAAAAAGGCAAAAAGGGTAATGGAAACAATGGTGGACCATATCCTGGAGGAAGAGCAGCTTTTACTGTGTATGACCGCGATAAAAGACTATGATGAGTACACCTATCACCATTCCGTTAACGTGAGCATACTGTCAATAGCTTTGGGACAGAGACTTGGCCTAAGCCGGAAGTTGCTCACAGAGCTTGGAATGGTTGCATTATTTCATGATGCTGGCAAAACAGAGGTCCCGAGCGAAGTGCTTAATAAGCCAACAAACTTTTCTGATGCAGAGTGGAAAATTATCAAAAAACATCCTGTATGGGGAGTCAGGGCGATATTGAAATTAAAAAAACTGGATGAACTGACAATGAAATCCGCAATAGTTTCTTTTGAGCACCATATGAATTTTGACCATTCGGGATATCCGGCAATACGTCAAAAAATGGGCCTGGATTTATTAAGCAGAATTGTCAGCCTTGCTGATCAATATGATGCCATGACTTCTGCAAGAGTTTATTCGAGAACTCCCATGGCCCCGGACAAAGCTCTCAGTATTATGATGGAAAGATCGGGTACGCAATTGGATCCGTTACTATTCAAGTTCTTTATTAATATGATAGGACTTTATCCTATCGGTACCCTGGTTATGCTTGACTCAAAAGAACTGGGACTCATTACCGAAAGCAATCAGATTTTTCCGACAAGGCCCAGAGTGTTGCTGATAATGGACAGACAAGGCAACAGGGTTGAAGGACGTGTTGTTGATTTGACCGAAAAAGATGAGCAGGATAATTATATTCGGTCTATACAAAAGACGATGGATCCAAACAAATACAAAATTAATCTGGCAGAATATCTCCTGTAGCCGGATGCGGCTTTATTTTTTAACCTGATTTTGTAACGTAACATATTGACTTTTCATGTAAATATAGTTTTTAATAAGAGTTCGGAGGTGATAAATATGATTTATGCGATAGTAGAAAATGGTGGTCATCAGCATAGAGTTTCTCCTGGCGACACAGTTAAAGTGCAGAAGATTGAAGCTGAAACCGGAAAAGAAATAGGCCTGGATAAGGTACTTTTCATTTCAAAAGATGAAATTGTTTCTATGGGCAATCCATTTGTTAAAAATGCGATAGTTAAGGCGGAAGTTCAGGGCGATGAAAAGGGAGCAAAAGACCTCATCTTCAAGAAAAAACCCAGAAAAGGCCATAAGAAGCTTAGGGGCCATAGACAAAATTACACGGTTTTAAAGATAACCGATATAGTATTCGGAGGATAGAATGGCACATAAAAAAGGCGTTGGAAGTTCAAGAAACGGTCGTGATAGTGAATCACAGCGATTGGGAGTAAAGAGATTTGGCGGACAGTTTGTCAAAGCCGGAAATATACTCGTACGTCAGAGAGGAACCAAATTCCATCCAGGCAATAACGTAAAAAAGGGTTCTGATGATACGCTTTTTGCGGTTATTGATGGTATTGTTAACTTTGAAAGAAAAGACAGAAACAGGTTGAAAATAAGCGTATATCCGCAAATCCAGGAATAGAAGAAAAATATATAGGGATAGAAAAGGCAGATTAACCTCTGCCTTTTTTTATTTGTAAAGAAATGCAATTTATTGATTATTCAAAAATTTTTGTGACAAGCGGAAAAGGTGGCAAAGGCTGTGTAAGTTTTCGCAGGGAAAAGTATGTTCCGAGGGGCGGCCCTGATGGTGGAGATGGCGGCAAAGGCGGGGATGTAATCATCAAGGCTACAAGCCAGATTAATACGCTCCTTGATTTTAAATACAAAAGAGAATATCATGCAAAAAATGGCCAGAACGGTATGGGGAAAAAAATGCATGGGAAAAACTCGGATGATCTGGTTTTAATTGTCCCCGCAGGGACAATAATTAGGGATGCCGATTCAAATGAGGCAATTGCTGATCTTATCAAGGATGGTGATTATTTTATTGCCGCTAAGGGTGGCAGAGGAGGGCTTGGAAATTCTCATTTTGCAACATCAACAAAGCAGGTACCGATGTATGCACAACCCGGAGAAAATAATGAAGAGAAGTGGCTGATTCTTGAATTAAAATTACTTGCAGATGTCGGTCTTATAGGATTCCCCAATGCTGGTAAATCAACTTTAATTTCAGTTATTTCATCTGCTAAGCCGAAAATTGCTGATTATCCTTTTACAACACTGATTCCAAACCTCGGCGTTGTAAAGCTGAAAGATCATAAGAGTTGTGTCGTGGCTGATATTCCTGGATTGATAGAGGGAGCCCATTTGGGAGCTGGATTGGGGGTCAGTTTTTTGAGACATATAGAACGCACACGCATATTTCTTCATCTGGTTGACGTATCTGATACGGCCGATGATGCTGTAGCACGCTATCTTAAGATAAGAAGGGAGTTGGGTATGTACAGCCCTGATCTGCTCTTAAAACCTGAGACTGTCGTGGCTACAAAAATAGATAGCGTTACAGATAAAACAAGGCTTGACATGCTTGAAAATTACTGTAAGACTAACAATATTGATTTTTTAAAAATATCATCAGTGACCGGCAAGGGGATAAGAAAGCTTTTGAATTATCTGAGCAAAGCACTTGAAATTAAATAATGGGAAAAAGATTTGTTATTAAGATCGGCAGTAATATATTATCGCATAAACTCGTCGGAATAGATGCGGATATTATACGGAGTCTTGCAGAACACATATCTAAAATCGCAGCCATGGGATATGAAGTGGTCGTTGTATCATCAGGGGCTGTTGCAGCCGGAATGAAGAAACTCGGATTGAAATCCAAGCCCAGAGATATTAGGTTGAAACAGGCTGCAGCGGCTATTGGACAAAGCACCCTGATGTGGGCCTATGAAAAAGCTTTCGCGGAATATGATTATAAAGTAGCACAGATTTTATTAACAAGGGAAGATTTTTCCGATAGAAAAAAATACATCAACTCCAAAAATACAATAATAACGTTATTGGCGTACGGAATCATTCCGGTGATCAATGAAAATGATACTGTTACAACCGATGAAATTAAATTTGGCGACAATGATAACCTCGCTGCCCTTGTCGCAATTCTCATTGAAGCCGAAAGGCTTGTAATTCTTTCCGATGTTGACGGCCTTTATCAGGAGAATCCCAGAGTCTGCCCAACTGCAAAGTTGATTCCATATGTTGAGGAAATAACTTCAGAAATTGAAAATATTGCGGGTGGAACCGGCAGCGCCGTAGGCACAGGCGGTATGTATTCAAAAATTCTGGCTGCCCGAAAAGCCACTTCTCATGGAATAGCTGTGAATATTACAAACGGCAATAAACCTGAACTGCTAATGTCGATAGTCGCAGGTAAAGTGAGCGGCACTTTTTTCAATCCCTGCAAAGAAAAGATTTCTCATAAAAAGGGCTGGATTGCTTACAGCAGCCGCCCCAAGGGATCTATCAGCATAGATGATGGAGCTGTAAGAGCAATAACAGAGATGGGTAAAAGTCTTTTGCCGACAGGGATTATACGTATTGAAGGGAACTTTGAAGTCGGTGATTCTGTAAATTGTCTGAATTCAAACGGAAAGCGTGTAGCAAAGGGGCTTATCAACTACTCATCTTCGGATATTAAAATGATTATGGGGAAAAAAACATCTGAAATAGAAGAGATTCTTGGTTATAAGTACTCTGATGAGGCCATCCACAGAGACAACATGGCTATTCTTTAAGATTATATGCTTTTTTCCCATGCATTCTTTTTAAAAGATTTCTAACGTTCATAAACATAACCAGATAAGACTGGTCTTTGTAATCGTAATACGTATAAGGCATAGCAATGAATTGACGGTCCTTGAAAAAAAGCGCAAGCTCCGCGTAAATGCCTTTGCCGAGATAGATTCTATGAGAATAATTTTTTGTTGATGCAAGTACTACTTTTGCAAGTGTAATGTAGCCCGGGTCAAGATTAACTCTTCTTTTACCGTCTTGAGAATAAATAGCTTCAATATCATTTGTCAGCAGCTTTATATCTGAAAGGGTTGACGGATCAATAATTTCATCAAAGAAAATAAAATTTCTAAATATCCGACTTCCTAACTCCTTGTTGTAATGATCTGAATATTCCCAGGGCTGGATATCACTTTGAAATAAAATTTTTCCGAATTTATCTTGCAACAGAGGCAATACTTGATCGAAAACAGTCTCATCAGAAAAAAGTGCGCCTATAAAAACTATAGGTTCCTCAACAAGATGCGGCACTCCCATTATTCATTCAGCAGTGAATCAATTAAGTTCTTAGCTTCGGGAGAATTCCATTCTGCTGGGCCCAGAACACGTTTTCTTAAAATTCCTTTTTTATCAATTATATATGTTTCAGGTACGCCAGTTACTCCAAAATTCTTGGCAGTCATTTCATTGCTGTCTGAATATACCGGGAATGTATATCCGGATTGTTTCATGTAAGCAATTCCAGCCTGGTAGGGGTCTTTATAGAGGATCGTGATCATTTGAAATTTCTCATTCCCATGCATACTTTTCCACAGAGAGTCTATCGAAGGCATTTCCTCTCTGCAGGGCGGACACCATGTGGCCCAGAAATTGACGAACAAAACTTTATTTTTTAAATCTCCTAAAACAAGCTTGCGGCCTGTCATATCGTCCTTGATTTCGAGTAAAGGGGCATAAAGACCTACAGCAACATCGTGCTTGGGTTTACTATTTACAAAGGTGAAAATCAGAATAAAAGCAGTCAAGAAAAAAACCAGCAGTAATACGATTTTTTTATTATTCATTGATGTCCTTGATTCAATCCCTATTAAATTCTTTAGTTAATTCCGGAAAGAATTGCAGCTTCTTCAGAGGCCACAAAAACAGTGGTGCCTGACTCCAGGATAACTTTAATTTTATAGATGCCTCTGAAATTCCCTTTAAGTATTTCTTCCGCAAGAGGATCTTCAATAACTTTTTGAATGGCTCTGCGCATAGGTCTGGCGCCATATGCAGGCTTATAAAACTTCTCCAGTATCCATTCTTTTACTTCGCGAGTTACTTCAATAATCATTTCCTGCTCAAAAAGCTGCCTGTTTGTCTCCTTAATAAGAAGGTCGATTATAGACAGTAAATGTATTTTTTCCAGTGGATGGAAAACTACTACTTCATCAACACGGTTAAGAAATTCAGGATTGAAGTTTTTTCTCAATTCGTTGAGTACATTGTCTTTCATATTGCTATAGACTTCATTTGCCTCATTTTTCTGGAAACCCAGTGGGGTCGCCTTTTCTATTATCCTTGCACCCACATTAGAAGTCATGATAATTACCGCATTTCTAAAATCGACTTTTCTGCCATAATTGTCAGTAAGAACACCCTCGTCAAGAACTTGTAAAAGTATGTTAAATATATCAGGATGGGCCTTTTCTATTTCATCAAATAGTATTACAGAATACGGTTTTTTTCTCACTTTTTCAGTAAGCATTCCGCCTTCATCATAGCCAACGTAGCCTGGTGGTGCCCCTGTTAGTTTCGACACATTAAATCTTTCCATATATTCAGACATATCAATTTTGATAAGCGCGTTTTCGTCGTTAAAAAGAAATCCTGCAAGCGCCTTCGCTAACTCTGTTTTTCCAACTCCGGTAGGGCCAAGGAAGAAGAATGATCCAATCGGCTTCTTGGCATTTTTCAGTCCCGCCCTGGACCGTCTTATTGCTCTGGATACAACCTTAACGGCCTCATCCTGGGCTATTATTCTTTGATGGATTTCCTCTTCCATCCTGATCAGTTTTTCTGATTCTTTTTCTTCGATTCTGACTATTGGAATACCTGTCATTTTTGATACTGTATATGCGACATCTTCCTCTTTCATAACAGGTATTTCATTATTCAGACTTTCTTTCCATTGATTTTGGAGTTGCTCAAATAATTTTCTGGTTCTTTCCTCTTCTGATCTTACGGAAGAGGCTTTTTCAAGGTCATGCAGTTTGATGTAAAGGTTCTTTTCTTTTGCGAGTTTGTTTATTGCAAGTTCGAGTTCCTTTAATTCCGTCGATGGAGTTAATCTTTTTAATTTTATCCTTGACCCTGTTTCATCAATGACATCTATCGCCTTATCGGGCAAAAACCTGTCAGGTATATATCTGTCAGAAAGCCTGGCAGAAGCAGTCAGCGCATCATTGGTTATCTTTACTTTATGATGTGCTTCGTAACGGGGTTTTAACCCTGCTAAAATCTCGATAGCAGTATTGACATCCGGGGGCTGTACAATTATAGGCTGGAATCTTCTTTCCAGAGCCCTGTCTTTCTGTATGTATTTTCTATATTCATCAGGGGTTGTGGCCCCAATGCATTGAATCTCTCCGCGTGAAAGCGCCGGCTTAAGCATGCTGGAAGCGTCTATGGACCCCTCAGCAGCCCCTGCCCCAATCAGCGTATGAAGTTCATCTATAAACAAGATGACATTGTCTGACTGGCTAATTTCCTTCATTACGATTTTCAATCTTTCCTCAAATTGTCCTCGATACTTGGTGCCGGCAATCAGGGCCCCGAGATCTAGTGAGATAATTTTTTTACCAATAAGGGTCTCTGGGATGTCACCTGAAACTATTTTTTGGCAGAGACCTTCAACAATAGCGGTTTTACCGACTCCAGGTTCACCGATTATCACCGGGTTATTTTTGATCCTTCTTCCCAAAACCTGCAGGACTCTTTCTATTTCATCTTCTCTCCCAATTACAGGATCAAGGCGGTTTTCCTTGGCCATTAAGGTAAGGTCGCGGCCGAATTCGTCCAGGGCAGGTGTGGCATTCCGTTTTTCGCGAGTATGGACAAAGGACTTTATCGAAAGATTGATGGTAAGCTGCCTTGCACCCAGAAGGTTTGCTCCCAGGTTCCGCAATATCTTTCCAGCAATTCCTTCGTCCTCACGTACTAATCCCAGGAGAAGGTGTTCACTGCCTATGTAATTGTGTCCCAAAAGCCTGGCTTCTTCTACTGCCAATTCAAGGACCTTTTTTGCCCTTGGAGTAAAAGGAATATCTCCAAAGGTTAATAAATTCATACCAGCAGGTAAATTCCTTTCAATTTCCATGCGAAGCTCTTCGAGTGTTAAACCCATTTTTTTTAATATTGCTACGGGAAGACCGTCTTCTTCTTTGAGAATGGCAAGCAGAAGGTGCTCGGTGCCAAGGTAATCATTTTGGCGTTTTTCGGCCTCTTCTTTTGCAAATATTATTATTTTTCTGCCTCTCTCGGTGAATTTCTCAAACATCTTTAACTCCTTGTCAGGACTTCATTGTATCTATTAAAATGATACTTTTTTTGAGAGTGCAATGTCAATAAAGAGCATGACAGACAGCAGCTTTTCAGAAGCAGGGTAATGGCTGATAATTAAGGCAATTAGAGGATATGCGACAAAAATAAACCCTTAATTATTCTCCTGACATACATTGATTAGATACTTGGCAGCAACTGCTTCAAGAGTAAAAGCACTCGACACCCCTTGGTATCTCATTTTGATTGTATCCATATCAGTCTTCCATACGATATCACCAGGCGCCAGCAAACAAACACTTTCCGGCTCATGTGTCATATAGAGCCTGTTATTCTTGAAATAATAGTGCTCCTCGTTTATGACTGTGGGGTATGCGCGCATTGATGGAGGAATATCAACAGGCCTGAACCATAATTTTATTTCCCTTTCAGCCTCACTGTCAGTAGCAGAAGCATGGATCAGATTATCCATTCTATCACCAATTATTTTTCCATCAGAATCTTTGAGCGGAACAATTGTACCCAGAGAACGAATGCATCCCGGTTTTGTCTCACGCGCGATATGAGGGTTTGTTGGGCCACATATATCCCGCATCTTTTTTGTTGCATCAGGCCCTTGATATACAAATGCTATCACTCTACGCTTTTGAGGCTCCTCGGGATAATGAAGACGTCCGCTAATGTAATCTATCAATGAGGGATAAAAGATCTTCCCCTTGTGTTCGGAATAGTGCTCTTCCGCCAGCATTTTACTTACATGAACTATTTTTGCACCGGCAAAGCGCATTCCTGTATGAAATTCCGAAAGCAGAGAAAGCACATAACCTGTCAACGAATTCTTTAGTGCATCAGGTTTAATCAGTATAAGTGTTTGTTCAATCTTTTCTTGCAGCATATATAAACTCCCTTTTATACGTATTTGTTATCCCGATCAGATCGCGGAATGATTTTTTTTTGAATCTTTTTAGGTTTTACTTAAAATCCTTAAAGTTTTACGCTTGTTCTATTTATAAGACTGCTTTTTCAACTAATATTTTTACAGCTGAAGCTGATTTATTAAGCCGGTTGATTTCGTCATCCCTCAGTTTAAGTTCGATAATTCTCTGTACGCCGCCGCTACCTAGAACAACGGGAACACCGACGAAAAGGTCTGATATGCCGTACTGTCCGTCAAGATAAGCAGAACACGGCAAGACGCGTTTTTCGTCAAACAGTATTGCTTTTACCATTTGGCATGAAGAAGCCGCTGGAGCGTAATATGCACTGCCGGTCTTAAGAAGACTTACTATCTCAGCTCCTCCGTTCTTGGTCCTTTGAATGATCTCGTCAATTTTATTTTTGTCCAATAATTCAGTGACGGGTATTCCCTTAACAGTTGTAAATCTTGGCAGGGGAACCATCTGATCTCCATGTCCTCCCAGCACCATTGCTTCCACATCTTCAGGTGATACCCCCAATTCCATAGAAACAAAGGTCCTAAATCGTGAAGAATCCAGTACGCCGCCCATTCCGATCACTTTCTTTGAGGAGAAGCCTGATATTTTCCAGGCTATTTGAGCCATTACGTCCATCGGATTTGTTACAACTATAATTACACTTTCAGGAGAAAGTCTTGAGGTTTCTAATGTGACTTTCTTTATTACCTCGGCATTAGCGTGCAAAAGATCATCCCTGCTCATCCCGGGCTTTCTGGGAAAACCGGCCGTAATAACTATGACGTCTGAATGAGCTGTATCCGCATAAGCGTTTGTGCCGGTAATTGATACCGAGGAATTCCACAATGGGCAGGACTCTGCAATATCGAGTGCTTTCCCTTGAGGCATGCCTTCTGCAATATCAAAGAGAACAACATCTGCAAATCCTGCGTATGCTATAAGCTGAGCAGTTGTTGCTCCGACATTCCCAGCGCCTATTATTGATATCTTTGCTTTCATAAGTTAAGTATTATAGATTAGAAGAAAAAGAATGGCAAGAAAAGAACTGGTTACAGTAAAATGACACGAAATGAATTTTACCGACTCGTAAATATCCTTGACACGTAAATAATCTTTAATATATAAATTTGGTTAATCGCAGAAAGAAGAAAGGGAAGCTGAGATGAAAGAAATTCGAATTGCTATCGCCGGACTTGGAAATTGTGCCAGCGCCTTAATTCAGGGAATACATTATTACAAACAAGCCAAGAAAAGTGAGGATAGTCCCCCTGGGTTGATGCATTTTAATCTGGGTGGATATACCCCAGGCAATATTAAGGTTGTAGCTGCTTTTGATATTGATAAGCGAAAAGTAGGAAAGTCTGTAGGCGAGGCCATTTTATCTAAGCCCAACTGTACAAAAATATTTCATCGAATAAATAACAAAGATAATGTCAAGGTGCACATGGGTAATGTGTTGGACAGTGTTGCAGAACACATGATTGATTACCCTGAAGAGAGGAGATTTGTTATTGCAAGCAATAAGTCCGCTGACGTTGTAAAAATATTAAAAGAAACGAAGACTGATGTTTTGCTGAATTATCTTCCTGTTGGCTCGGAAAACGCAACCTCATATTATGCTGAGTCTTGTCTGAAATCCGGAGTAAGTTTTATAAATTGTATCCCGGTATTTATAGTATCGGATAAATCATGGGCAAAGCGTTTTGAAGAAAAAGGGATACCTGTTATCGGTGATGACATAAAAAGCCAGATAGGCGCAACTATTGTCCATCGAACGTTGGCCAAACTTTTTGAGGACAGGGGGGTAAAGATTGACAGGACATACCAGCTTAACGTCGGTGGAAATACAGATTTTCTGAATATGCTTAACAGTACTAGGCTTAAAATGAAGAAGATATCAAAGACTGAGGCAGTTCAGTCACAGATACAGGTGCCTCTTGCAGGCGAGAATATACATATCGGTCCTTCCGATTATATTCCATGGCTCAATGATAATAAAGTATGTTTTTTGAGAATAGAGGGCAGGGGTTTCGGCAGCGTCCCTCTTAATCTCGAGATAAGGTTGTCTGTAGAGGATTCTCCAAACAGTGCAGGTGTTGTCATTGATGCAATAAGGTGCTGCAAGATTGCCCGTGACAGGAAAGTCGGTGGCCCCCTTACATCTCCTTCTGCTTATTTTATGAAACATCCTCCTGAGCAATTTTCAGATGATCTTGCCCAGGATATGGTTGAAGATTTTATCAGCGGCAAAAGATTAAGATAAGAATTGATAGACACTTATGCTCAGCAATAAATACGGGCATGCGTTTGAGAAGACTTTTAGGCGAATTGCTGAAATAGTCCCCTTTAGCCCAAATTTTTTATCAATTACAGGTTTCCTGATAACCTTATTCGCGTGTTACAGACTTTCCTTTGATCTCCTGACTGGTGGTGTCCTGATAGTTGTCGGCGCTTTATTTGATATGCTGGATGGCGCTGTTGCGAGGACCCAAAATAAGATGACACATTTTGGAGCATTTCTTGACTCTGTTTTAGACCGCTATTCTGATGCCTTTATTTTCCTTGCTATCGCTTATAACCTGGGGCGTGCTTCAAATACCACAGGTGTAATATTGTGCATCGGAACACTTCTTGGATCATTTATGACCAGTTATTCAAGAGCAAGGGCAGAAGGGATAGGGGAAGAATGCAAATATGGTGTTATGGAAAGACCTGAAAGGATAATTCTCATATGTCTTGGGGCAATTTCTGGTTTAATTATCCCGGCATTATGGGTGCTTGTGGTGCTTACAAACTTTACTGTTATGCAAAGAATTTATTACGTCTGGAATGTCACAAATAATAAGATTAGATAATACATTAAATCTCTGTTATTTTTGCGCCGTTATTTTTTCGTCTTCTAATTTGGAGCGGGCGACGGGATTCGAACCCGCGACTTTCAGCTTGGGAAGCTAACACTCTACCACTGAGTTACGCCCGCGATAATGTTTTATAAATCAGACTATTACGAAATGTCAAGGAATAGTGATAAAATGCTGTTTAAATGGCATCTACAAAGGGATAATATTTAGGTGATGATATATGATTTAAAAAAATGGGATGAACTTTTTCTAAGCGATCCATGTAACTATACTGTGTTCAGTACCCTAAGAGATATTGAAGTATATATTGTAGGAGGATATGTTCGGGATGTCATGCTAGGGAAAAAAGTAATGGACAGAGACTATATTGTAAAAGGAGATTTAAGTAAAATAACGGCCCGAATTGTTGCAGAAACTGACGGTAAGCTTATAAAAATAGGCAACAGGAATCTTTATAGGGTTCTTTTGAAAAATGGCATGAGTATGGATTTTACGTTAATAGATGTTGATATTGAGAAGGATCTATCAGAAAGAGATTTTACAATAAACGCAATGGCGTGGTCACCGAGGACTGGATTAATTGACTTGCATGGTGGAGTTGAGGATATTAAAAATGGACTTATTAATGCTATTAAAAAAGAAAATCTGAGTAACGACCCTGTCAGGATCATCAGGGCTTACAGGATATCAGGGGAGACATCTCTTGAAATTAATGAAAACACCCAAGAAATATTGAAAAGAATTGGATATAAAATAAAGCAGGCAAAACCTGAAAGAATTACTTTAGAGTTTTTTAGAATATTGAACCTTTATGACCCCTTTTTGCCACTTAATGCGATGCTTGGACATGCGATATTGACCCATATTATATGCCTATCAAACAGCGAGTTAATTGCAAAACTTAAAGTTCTTAATGATCTTAATAGGATAATTTACGAAAAGTCTTTTAAGTATTCACTTAAACTTGGCAATATTTTTTCACAAAACCTGTCATATAAAGGTCTCTTAAGGTTAGAAGCTTTGCTGATGGGATCACCGGCGAATTCACTGAATCTAAGTTCAAAAATCAGGAAAAGGATAATGGAGGTCGAGAAGGCAACTAACGTAATAAAAGACATGAGAGAAGATGAAGGTGAAGCACTTTTTAATGCATTTAGGCTTGCCGGTAGCGCTTCGCTTGATTTTCTGATTATTAACAGCTTGATGAAGAAATTGCCTGACTTAAGAAGATTTAAAAAGCTGCAGAAAAATGCACTTTTATCTGTTCATGAGATAATGAACATTATCGGGATAGATAAAGGTTCAATTTTAGGGAAGGCCAAAGAATTTATCTTAAGAGCTGAATTTACAAGAAAAATACGGACAAAAAAAGAAGCTATAGAATCTCTGAAGAGAAACTTTTCAGATTCAGCAAGTTAACATAATATATCAAGTAGGGGATTCAAACTTTTTAAGCTGGTAAAGACTTCAGTAGAGTAGAGAACTGGCGTAGTGGCTCATAGGCTCTATCTCCAGTTCCCCCTCATCAAACCGGACATTCAGTTTTCCCGAATACGGCTTTCCAATTATCTTCCTCCAAAGGCTTTCGCAGGTCGAACCTTAGGAGCAGTCGTAGGCACTTTGAAAAGGCCAAGGGTGTCGTAGTAATATCTGTCCGGAAACGCCCTGTAGCCAAGGCTGTGATAATGATGCTTCCGACGGATGTACACACGCATCCGATAGCTAAGATAATATCTCAATGCAGACATTGCTTTAGTACAGTTGCCATAGTGGAAGTAACCAACCCATCCTCTGACGACTTCATTCACCCTCCGGATTACCACCTCTGTCGGTGTCGCACTATAACGCTCAGTGGTCAATTGCTTGATTTCTGACCGGATATGCTTCATCGATTTCTTCGACGGTTCAGTGAAAGGGAATAAACGACCGCTCTTTCGTCCATTCCTCATTACGATGCGGAATCCCAAAAAGTCAAAGCTGTCGCGCCGTGCATCAACAACTTTCGTCTTTACCTCATTCAGGGTCAGACCAAGGTCATTGAGCACCGTTTTCATGCCCTTCAGTATCCGCTCGGTGTTGCCTTCGCACAATACGACAACATCGTCCGCATAGCGGACGATTCGTGCGCCTAATCTCTCCTGAACCTTCTTGGTCTTCCATAAGGTGTCCAGAACATTCAGGTAGATGTTGGCCAGAAGTGGCGAAATCACCCCTCCTTGTGGCGTCCCTTTATCATTTCCCTTGTACTCCTTCTTTCCATCCTCATGCTCTTCCACAACTGGCGCTTTCAACCACATCTTGATCAGCTTCAGTATGTTCTTATCCACGATGCGCTTTGCTACCAGTTGCATAAGTTTGTCATGGGGAATAGTGTCGAAATACTTGGAGATGTCGGCATCAATTACATCCATCTTGCCTTGAAGGAGATGCGCCTTCACGTCGTCCACCGCCTGATGTGCACTCCGTTTCGGTCTAAATCCGTAAGAGTTTTCCTGAAAATCAGCTTCGAATATGGGTTCGATTATTATCTTTACTGCCATCTGCACAACTCTGTCCCTGATCGTCGGTATTCCAAGCGGTCGTTTGCCTCCACCTGCCTTCGGGATATAAACCCTTCGTACAGGTTGAGGTTTGTACTCCTTCCGCTTCAGTTCCCCGGCGATTACTTCGAGATACCCCTCGACTCCTCCTTCCCTCTCCTCTACGCTTTCAAAGGTCTCGCCATCTACTCCCGGTGCGCCCTTGTTAGCTCTGACAAGATTATAGGCATGGGTCAGGATATCCAGCCTGCAAACCTTGTCATAAAGGAGATAGAATCGGTACTCCTTTTGCTGCTTGGCCTTCTGGTATAGTTTCCTCTGAAGTTCCCGAATCTTTTCTGGAGTTTTCAGCATTACGCAATCTCCTTTCCTTCTCTTCTTAAGAAACATGATAAAGGCATTGCCCCTTCCCTCTCCCAAAGTTATGCTGTCTTTGAGATACAGACGGTAGTATGGGCAACTCCGACTCCCGCACCGACCCAGTGTAATTTCGTTCCCTTATATACACCAGTTGCCCCCTGTGGGCATCGATGCGGGCCTCCTGTGTTCATTGTCGTATGGCTTCCCCTGCGTGTCATCCCTGTCACCCCGGGAGTCCATCTATCGGTTATGGCAGTTATTGTTAGGATAGATGCTTCGGCCTTCCCCAATGGAGGACAGGGTCGGCAACTCCAATTACGTTTTGTCGAGGCTACATCCGGGTTCGCTTACGCTACAACCCGCAGGTTCGCTCAGTTCCCTTTCGGAACCTTTGTCAAGAAACTCAGTGCTTCAGGTTACCCTTTACACCTCCTTCAAGCTACGTGGGTGAACTACCAAATTCCCACCGCTGGACTTTAACCAGCAAGTCATACGTTTTACACAGCATACCC